>CAWKDY010000017.1:0-241616 GCA_963848465.1 uncultured Chloroflexia bacterium
CCCCGCCCTCGCCCAGGAGGAGGTGACCTGCGGCGACTACTCGATCATGGACAACGCCCAGCAGATGGAGACGATCGCCGCCATCGAGTCGGCGACCAGCGAGATGGCCACCGAGGATCAACTGACCGCCGACGCCATTCACGAGAAGCTGGCGCGACTGCAAGGACAAGGTCGATGTCCTCGTGATCGACGTAGTCAAGGGCTACAAGTCCTGACGCGCGGGGTCGGGACACGCGCGGCTCCGCCGCACGGTCCCGACCGACCGGCACGGCGGCAAGTCTGATCTGGCGTCTCCTGGAAGCCAGGTCATCCCACTCTTCCAGCAAGGATACGAGATGAAAACGGCTACCTTGGCGCTTGCCGCCACACTGATCGGAACTTCGGCCTTCGCCGACTTCGGCGCCGATCTCGGCGTGCTGACCTGCAAGCTCAAGGACGTGCATAACGACATCGTCTATACCTCCGAGGCCTTCGCCTGCGAGTTCAAGCCGAAGTCCGGCGACGCGCAGGAATATACCGGCGAGATCAAGAGCCTCGGCGTCGACCTCTCGGTCACCAAGGACATGACGCTGGTCTGGGCCGTGCTCGCGCCCACGGCCGAATTCCGGCTCGCCGGAGGCGCTCAAGGGCCGGTACGTCGGCGGCTCGGCGGCCGTGGCGCTTGGCGCCGGCGCCGGGGCGAACGTGCTGGTCGGCGGCGGCCGCAACTCGGTCACGCTGCAGCCGCTGAGCGCGTCGGGGATCGTCGGCAGCGGCGTCTCGGTCGGCATCGAGGAGTTCGAACTGCGCTGAGATTCGGCCATCCAGGCGACACGTGTCTGTCGTTCGGAACACCGAGAGGGGGACTGCATTCATGACCAGAACCAAGTGGCACCTCTCGGCGGCGCTCGCCGCGGCTGGGCCTGGCAATCGCCGCGCCGGTCCTGGCGCAGGACGCCGCCAAGCCGAACATCCTCGTCATCATGGGCGACGACATCGGCTACTGGAACATCTCCGCCTACAACCGCGGCCAGATGGGCTACCGCACCCCCAACATCGACCGGCTGGCCGAGGAGGGCGGGCTCTTCACCGACTACTACGGCCAGCAGTCCTGCACCGCCGGCCGCGCCGCCTTCATCACCGGCCAGAGCCCGATGCGCACCGGCCTCCTGAAGGTCGGGCTGCCCGCCGCGCCCGAGGGCCTGCAGGCCGAGGATCCGACCATCGCCGACCTCCTGAAGCCGCTGGGCTACATGACCGGCCAGTTCGGCAAGAACCACCTCGGCGACCGCAACGAGTTCCTGCCGACGGTGCACGGCTTCGACGAGTTCTTCGGCAACCTCTACCACCTCAACGCCGAGGACGAGCCGGAGCATCCGGACTATCCGAAAGACACCGTGTTCCGCGAGACCTTCGGGCCGCGCGGGGTGATGCGCTGCAAGGCCACCAGCGAGGTCACGCCCGGCGGCGACCCGCGCTTCGGGGACTGGGGCAAGCAGACCTGCGAGGACACCGGCCCGCTCGACATCAAGCGCATGGAGACGGTGGACGAGGAGTTCCTCGGCGCCACGCTCGACTTCATCGACCGGGCGCATGAGGCGAAGAAGCCGTTCTTCGCCTGGTTCAACCCCAGCCGGATGCACATCTGGACCCGGCTGAAGCCGGCGTCGCAGGGCGTGACCGGCCTCGGCCTCTATCCCGACGGCATGGTCGAGCATGACGGCCAGGTGGGAGAGCTGCTCGACAAGCTCGACGACGCTCGGCATCGCCGACAACACCATCGTCATCTACACCACCGACAACGGCGCGGAGACCTTCTCCTGGCCCGACGGCGGCACCACGCCCTACCGCGGCGAGAAGAACACCAACTGGGAGGGCGGCTACCGGGTGCCGGCGCTGATCCGCTGGCCGGGCCAGGTGCCGCCGCGAGCCGAGATCAACGGCATCGTCTCCGCCGAGGACTGGCTGCCGACGCTGGTCGCCGCCGCCGGGGTTCCGGACGTCAAGGAGCGGCTGCTCGAGGGCTACACCGCCGGCGACGCGACATTCCGGGTCCACATCGACGGCTTCGACCAGCGCGCCGTGCTGGCCGACCCGGAGGCCGAGGACCCGCGGCGGGCGTTCTTCTACTGGACCGACGACGGCGATCTCGCCGGGCTGCGCTACGACCAGTACAAGGCGGTGTTCATGGAGCAGCAGGCGGACGGGCTCGAGGTCTGGATGCAGCCGCTGGTGCCGCTGCGCGCCCCGAAGATCTTCAACATCCGCTCCGACCCGTTCGAGCGCGCCGAGCACGAGGCCGGCGGCTACGACCGCTGGTTCGTCGAGCATCTGTTCGTGCTGCTGCCGGCGCAGCGCATCGTCGGGCAGGAGCTCGCGAGCTTCCGCGACTTCCCGCCGCGGCAGAAGCCCGGCAGCTTCTCGGTCGACCAGGTCATGGACATGCTGACCGACCAGAACAGCAACTGACGGAGACCGAGATGCTGGACATGTTCCGTTTGATCCTCGATCGGCGCCGCCTGCTTCAGGGGGCGATCGCGGCACTCGCCCTCGCGGTCCCGATGCCGCTGGTTGCGCAGGACGACCCGCTGCCGTCCTGGAACGACGGGGCGGCCAAGCAGACGATCCTCGCCTTCGTGCACGACACTACGACCGAGGGCAGCGCCGTCTATGTCGCGCCCGAAGACCGGATCGCCACCTTCGACCAGGACGGCACCACCTGGGTCGAGCATCCGCTCTACGGCCAGGGCCTGTTCGCGCTCGACCGTCTGGCCGAGATGGCGCCTGATCATCCGGAGTGGAAGGACAAGGAGCCGTTCAAGGCGGTGCTGACCGGCGACCACGAGGCGATGGCGAAGTTCTCCGAGAAGGACTGGATGGAGATCGTCGCCGTCACCCACGCCGGCATGAGCACCGCCGACTTCGAGGCCATCGTCGCCGACTGGATGCCGAAGTCGAAGAACCCGGTCTTCGGCGTGCCGGTCACCGATCTGGTCTACCAGCCGATGATCGAGGTGATGGACCTGCTGCGCGCCAACGGCTTCCGCACCTACATCGTCACCGGCGGCGGCCAGGAATTCGTCCGGGTCTATTCGCGGGACGTCTATGGCATCCCGCCCGAGCAGGTCATCGGCTCGAGCATCGTCACCAAGTACGAGATGCAGGACGGCGAGCCGGTGCTGATGCGCGACCCGAAGCTGTTCTTCAACGACAACAACGACGGCAAGGCGATCGGCATCAACCTCTTCATCGGCAAGCGCCCGCAGATCGCCTTCGGCAACACCGAAGGTGACAAGGAGATGCTGCAATGGGCCACCGCCGGCGAAGGCGCCCGGCTCGGCTTCCTGGTGCTGCACGACGACGCGGAGCGCGAGTTCGCCTACGGCCCGGCCGACGGCCTGCCCGACACCAAGGTCGGCACCTTCAGCCAGGCGCTGATGGACACCGCCGAGGCGAACGACTGGACGGTGATCAGCATGAAGAACGACTGGAAGACCATCTTCGCCGGGGACATCCAGAAGGCGAAGTGAATGGCGCCGTGCGCCGAGGACGGAGGTGTTGATACGATGGAACGCATCTTGCAGATCATCCGCAAGTTTCCTGCCGGTTGTCGCGGCGGTCGCCTTGATCGCCGGCGCCGCTGCGGCTCAAACCGCGGCACCGAAGCCGAACGCTCCGCTGGAGAAGGCCATCGGAGAGGTGACCCAGACCGGTCCGGTGGCGTCGCTCTTCGTCCTGAACGCGCGCGGCGCGGCGCTGGCGGACGGCAAGCTGACGCTGACCGGCGTGTCGCCCAGTTCGATCGCCTTCGCCGACCGGCCGGTGCGCGCCGCCGGTCATATCGAGACGGCGCAGTTCGTCGAGAAGTGGAACGAGGGCGAGGACCAGGCCAACATCGACCCGCCGAACGCCACTGTCTCGGTACTGGACGGCGCGGACGTCGCCGACGCCGTCGTCACCATCTCCGCACCGGTGCTCGATGGCGACACCCTGACCTTCGACGCCGTCGTGCTGGAGGGAGCGCTCACCGGCGCCACCGGCCCCGCGGCGCTCTTCATCGACCGCGGCGGCTTCGGCGGCTTCCACGGCGGCGGCATGGCCGGCGGCTTCCACGGCGGCGGCGATTTCCGCAGCGGCGGCGGAGGCGACCATTTCTCGAACTACGCCCACGTCCAGGATCCGCACGCCGCCTGGTATCGCTCGGATTCGGGCAACCGGACGGTGGACTACGACCCGCACAACAACTTCTATGGCGGTGGCGGCTACGACGGCGGCGGTTACTATGGTCATCCGTGGGCCGCGGGCGCGGTCGGTGTGGCAGCAGGCGCTGCGATCGCCAACCGCAACAACTACTACGACAATCCGTATCCCTACCCTTACTGCGGCTACCCGCCCTATCCACCCTGCAATTGACGCCGGCGGCGCGGCAAGATCAGAGAGACCCGCAGCATATGAACTGAGCTGACCGCTCTGACTCGCCGCGCTCCGTTCGGCATCGCCATGGCGAAGTGACCGAGAGAAGACACCCGGACCAATCGCGCGTTGGTGTGCGTAAAAACAAGAGCAGGGAGAGCTACCGATGCGAGCCTATCTGGCGCTGAGAATTCTGGTGGCCGTCGTTCTCCTCGCCGTTCTCGGCGCGGCGGCCGGGGCGGTGATCTACAAGATGTATCCGGACCAGATGGCCAAATACGGCGGCATGGCGTTCAACTTCTACCGGAGCTTCGACGCCCCGAAGGGCACGCTGGCGACTGAGGCGAACCCCGACCATCCGGGCGCAGCAATTCAGGCGGCATCGTCGTCTGGAACGCCGGCGCCCGAGGACGCGGACTGGCCGAGCTTCAACCGCACCGTGACGTCGGACCGGTATTCGCCGCTGGCCCAGATCACCACCGCAAACGCCGGGCAGATGAAGGTTCTCTGCACCTACGACACCGGGGTCTTCACCGTCTTCGAATCCGGCCTGATCATGGTGGACGGGGCGCTGATCGGCACCACCGAGTTCGACATCTTCTCGCTCGATCCGGCGACCTGCGCCGAGAACTGGCGCACCCACGAAGACATTCCGCCCAGCATCCTGGGGGTCAACCGGGGTGCCGCCTATCTCGACGGCATGCTGTTTCGCGGCACGCAGGACGGGCGGGTGCTGGCCTACGACTTCAAGACCGGCAAGCGGCTGTGGGAGACGACCATCGCCGATCCGAGCATCGGCGAGACGGTTCCGGCCGCCCCGATCGCCTGGGACGGCATGGTCTACGTCGGCCAGGCCGGCGGCGACTACAAGGGCGTGAAGGGCCGGATGTACGGGCTCGACGCCAAGACCGGCAAGATCGTCTGGGAGTTCTACCTCGTGCCCTTTGCAGGAGGGCGACGTCGTCCGCGGCCCGCTCGGGAAATCGCCGCTGACCGACGCGACCTGGAACACCGGACCCGGCATTCCGATCAGCGGCGGCGCCACCTGGACGTCGACCACACTCGACCCCGAGACCGGCGCGCTCTACGTCCCCGGCGGGAATCCGGCGCCGGACTTCGCCGTCGGGCCGCGCGAGGGCGTCGACGGGCAAGGCCGCGAACCTCTATTCCGGGTCGGTCGTCGTCCTCGACGCCAAGACCGGCGACTACCGCGAGCACTACGACATCTCGCCCGACGACTGGCACGACTGGGACGTGTCGAACACGCCGATCCTGGTGCAGGACGCAGGGCGGCAAGGATCTGGTGGTGGTCACCCCGAAGGACGGGCATGTCTACGGCATCGACCGCGCCACCGGCGAGCATCTCTACCGGGTTCCGGCGACGACGATCGAGAACGTCGAGGCGCCCTTCGTGGTGGGTAAGCCGGTGCGCTTCTGCCCCGGCTCGGTGGGCGGCGCGGAATGGAACAGCCCGGCCTACGATCCGGCGACCAACCTGATCCTGGTCGGCGAGGTCGACTGGTGCTACGCGGTGACGCTCGAGGACACCAAGAAGCTCGAGACGGCGCCGATGGGGACGCCCTGGTCGGGCATGTCGGCGCTCAATCCGTTCAACGATTTCGGCAACCCCCTCGAGGGCGACAGCGACTGGCACGGTTGGGTCTACGCCGTCGACGCCGATACCGGGGAATGGGCCTGGCGGGCTCACCTGAACTACCCGGTCCTCAGCGGCATGACCCCGACGGCGGGCGGGGTGGTGTTCTTCGGCGACGTCGACGGCAACTTCTACGCGCTCAACGCCGCGACCGGCGAGAAGCTGTGGGGCCAGCACATCGGCGGCGGGATCGGCGGCGGCGTCATCACCTACACCGCCGGTGGCGCGCAGAAGGTCGCGGTCGCCGCCGGCTTCACCTCGCCGATGTGGCCGACGAAGATCACCACCGCGAAGGTGATGGTGCTCGGGATCGACGAGTAGCGTAGCCGGCGCAAGCGCGAGGCCGCTTCGGTAATCGCGGGACGAAGGAGGCCATCGGATGGAACTCGACCCGGTCATTCTGTCGCGGATCCAGTTCGGCTTCGTCATCAGCTTCCACATCATCTTCCCGGCCTTCACTATCGGCCTCGCGGCCTGGCTCGCGACGATCGAGGGGATGCGGTATTTCACCGGCAACCCGCTCTACCGGCGCATCTTCGATTTCTGGCTGAAGATCTTCGCGGTCTCCTTCGGCATGGGCGTGGTCACCGGGATCGTCATGGCGTTCCAGTTCGGCACCAACTGGGGCGTGCTGGCCGAGCGTACCGGGCCGATCCAGGGGCCGCTGCTCGGGTACGAATCCTTCACCGCCTTCATGCTCGAGGCGAGCTTTTTCGGCGTCATGCTGCTCGGCCGCAACCGTGTCTCGCCGGGTTTCTACCTCTTCGCCTGCTGCATGGTCTCGCTCGGCACGATGTTTTCCTCGTTCTGGATCCTCGCCAACAACTCCTGGATGCAGGTCCCGGTCGGCCACGAGATCATCGACGGCCGGATCGTCCCTGCCGACTGGGCCGAGATCGTGCTCGGCGACGTGATGCTGGTGCGCTGGCCGCACATGCTGCTGGCGGCGTTCCTGACCACCGCGATGTGCGTCTCGGCCACCGGCGCGTGGTACATGCTGCGCTGGGTGCACTACCGCGAGGCGCGGGTGATGCTGCACTGGGGTCTCGGCCTCGCCGCCGTGCTGATCCCGGTGCAGCTGTTCTTCGGGCACCTGACCGGGCTCTATGTGCTCAAGCACCAGCCGGCGAAGTTCGCCGCGATCGAGGCGCGCTGGCAGACCCAGCAGCCCGCCTCCGAAGTGCTGCTCGCCTGGCCCGACGCCGGGGAACGGCGCAACCGCTTCGCGCTGGAGATCCCCGAGCTCGGCAGCTTCATCGCCTCGGGGAACTGGACCGCGAAGGAGACCGGCCTCGACGCCTTCCCGCTCGAGGATCAGCCGCCGGTGCTGATCCCGTTCTTCGGCTTCCGCATCATGGTCGGCATGGGGCTGATCATGCTCGCCGTCTCCTGGCTCGGCAACCTGCTGCGGCTCTTCGGTCGGCTGGAGACGACGCGCTGGTTCCTCTGGGGCACGTTCCTGTCGTTTCCCACCGGCTTCGTCGCCATCCTCGCCGGCTGGTACACCGCCGAGGTCGGCCGCCAGCCCTGGGTCGTCTACGGCATCCTGCGCACCGCCGACGCGGTGACGCCGTCGCTGCGAACCGGCGACGTCGTCTTCTCGCTGGTCGCCTACGTGCTGGTCTATGCCGCCTTCGTCAGCTTCGGCACCTACTACATCTACAAGCTGCTGCGCGACGGGCCGACCGGCCCGACCGAGGCGATCCCCAACGCCACCGCCAGCCGTCCGCTGGCCTTCGCCGACGACGCCGACAGCGCCACCGGCAGCCGGGCGGGGACGGCCTGACATGGCGGAGCCGAGCGCCCTCGCGCTGTTCTGGGCCGCGGTCATCGCCGGCTCGATCCTGATCTACGTGCTGCTCGACGGCTTCGACCTCGGCGTCGGCATCCTCTTCGGCTTCACCCGCGACGCGGACCATCGCGACCGGATGATGACCAGCATCGCGCCGTTCTGGGACGGCAACGAGACCTGGCTGGTGGTGATCGGCGCCTCGCTCTTCGCCGCCTTCCCGGCCGTCTACGCGGTCTTCCTCGGCGCCTTCTACTTGCCGGTGCTCGCCATGCTGCTGGGTCTGATCCTGCGCGGCGTGGCGTTCGAGTTCCGCTACCGCGCGACGCGCATGCGCTATGTCTGGGAGCGAGGCTTCTACATTGGGCTCGATCATCGTCGCTTTCGTCCAGGGCGCCGCCGTCGGGGCGATGATGCGCGGCATCCCGGTCGAGAACGGGCAGTACGCCGGCGACAGTCTCGCTTGGCTGCATCCCTTCCCGATCCTGACCGGCGTCGGGCTGGTGCTCGGCTACGCCCTGCTCGGCGCCGGATGGCTGGTGCTGAAGAACGACGGTCCGTTACGCGACTGGGCGTATGCCCGCATCCCCCGCCTCGTCGCGGGCGTCGTCGTCGTCCTCGGCGCCGCCTTCGCCACGGCGGTTACGGTGGATCTGACCGGCGATCTCGAACGGGGCGCGCATCGGATCTCCGGCTGGGTGCTGCTCTTTCCGCTCCTGTCAGGCGCCGCTCTCGTCGGTGTCTGGCTTGCGGCCCGGTCGCGGCGCGATCGGCTGCCCTTCGCCCTGACGGCAGCGGCGTTCGTCGCCGCCTTCGCGACACTCGCGGCAATGATCTGGCCCTACATGATCCCGTATGCCCTGACCGTCGCCGACGCCGCCGCGCCCGAGGCGTCGCTGCGCTTCTTCTTCTACGGCGGCGTCATCGTGCTGCCAGTGATCGCCGCCTATACGATCGGGGTCTATTGGGTCTTTCGCGGGAAGGGCTGATCACGACGCATGAAGGAGACAAGGGCCTGAGGTTCGATTGTCCGTTAGATCTCACGCGAGCGTCCTTGAATGAGGGCCTGACCATGGCCGACGTGGCGATGCCGGACACCAAACAACTGGCGCAGTCCGTTGTGCTGGGCGGAAGGCAAACGGTCGCGTAGGCGCGACCGTCAGCGAGGGGCAAGCATGCTTGAGAGGAACCACCGGGTCGTGATCGTCGGCGCGGGCTTTGGGGGCCTGTTCGCCGCGAAATTCCTCGAGCATGCGCCGGTCCAGATCACGCTCGTCGACCGCACGAACCACCACCTGTTCCAGCCTCTGCTATATCAGGTCGCGACCGGCATCCTCTCTCCCGGCGCGGTGGCGGCGCCGACTCGCGAAGTGCTGCGAAAGCTACCGAACGCGAAGGTCGAGCTCGGTGACGTGACCGATGTCGACCTCGTCGAAAAGACGGTCGCCGTCGTCCGTCCGGATGGAAGGCCGGCCGCTCTCCCGTACGACAGTCTGGTGGTCGCGGCAGGCGTCGGGCAGTCCTACTTCGGTCACGACGAGTTTGCCGAGTGGGCGCCTGGAATGAAGACCCTCGCCGACGCGCTCGTGCAGCGCGAGCGGATCTTCGGCGCCTTCGAGATGGCCGAACTGGAGGACGATCCTGACACTCGTCGCGCGTGGCTGACCTTCGTGGTCGTCGGCGGCGGGCCGACCGGTGTCGAGATCTCCGGTCAGATCGCGGAGCTGGCGAGGCGCGCTTTGAAAGACAACTTCCGGCGTTTCGATCCGGCCGACGTGAGGGTCGTCCTCTTCGAGGGTGGCAAGGAGATCCTCGCGTCCTTCGGCGACCGGTTGTCGCAGAGGGCAAGGACGACGCTCGAAAAGGTCGGGGTCGACGTGCAAACCGGCACGATCGTGACCAGCGTGGATGCCGACGGTGTCGATGTGAGGGGTGCGGCAGGCACGAACGAGCGATACCGGTCGAAGACGACGATCTGGGCTGCGGGCGTCTCGGCCTCGCCGCTCGCGAAGATCCTTGCGGAGGGGTCCGGCGCAGAACTCGACCACGCGGGCCGGATCAAGGTCGAAGTCGACTGCTCGCTGCCCGGTCTTCCCGAGGTGTATGTCGTCGGTGACATGATGAACTTCGACAACCTCCCTGGCGTGGCGGAGGTCGCGTTGCAGTCCGGCATCCACGCTTCGAAGACGATCCGACGGCGGCTCGCAGGCAAGAAGCCCGAGCCATTCAAGTACCGCGACCTCGGCAGTATGGCCGCCATCACCCGTCGCCAGGCGATCGTCAGCGTCCACGGCTTCCGCTTCTCGGGTTTCCCGGGCTGGATGATGTGGCTCTTCGTCCACCTCGCGTCCCTGACCGGGTTCAGGAGCCGCTTCAAGACGGTGGCGGGTTGGGCTCTCAGCTTTCTCGGCGCCCGTCGCAGCGAACGTGTCCTCACCACCGCAATTCCTCAAAGGAGCAACCGATGAACACCGCTGACTACACCAGCCTTGTCCAGGGCCAGCGCGAGCTACTTCAAGTCGGGAAAGACGAGACCCGTGTCGTGGCGGGTCGAGCAGCTGAAGGCGATCAAGGCGATGATCGAAGCGAGCCGCAAAGCGATGCGCGATGCGCTGTGGCACGACCTTCGCCGCAACGAGACCGACGCCGATCTCATGGACATCGACATCAACGTCCACGAGGCCGAGTTCGCGCTCGCGCACCTGCATGACTGGATCAAGCCGCGGCACGAGGCCACGCCGATCGTGATGGAGCCGGGCCACGTGCGCGTGCGCCGCGACCCGCTCGGGGTGACGCTCGTCATCGGCGCATGGAACGAGCCGTTCATGCTCACGCTCGGCCCGCTCGTGTCGGCAATCGCGGCCGGGAACACCGCGGTCGTGAAGCCCTCCGAGGTCTCCGAGGCGTCCGCCGCAGTGTTGGCCGAGATGATCCCGAAGTTCCTCGACCCGGACGCCGTCGCCGTCGTCACGGGCGGCGTCCCGGAGACAACGGCGCTGCTCGACCAGCATTGGGACCTCATCTTCTTCACGGGGAGCCCGGCCATCGGCAAGGTCATTCACCAGGCGGCCGCGAAGCACCTGACCCCGACGGTGCTCGAGCTGGGCGGCAAGAACCCGACGATCGTCCACGCGTCGGCGAACCTCAAGTCCGCCGCCCGCCGCATCGCATACGGGCGCTTCTCCAACTCGGGCCACATCTGCACCGCCCCGGACCACGTGCTCGTCTGGCCCGAGGTCAAGGACGCGTTCGTCGCGCACCTGAAGGAGGCGATCCACGACTTCTACGGCGAGGACCCGAAGCAGAGCCCGGACTACGGCAGGATCATCAACCGCCGGACCTTCGACCGCCTGGCCGGGCTGATCTCGAACGGCACCGTCGCCGCGGGGGGCGAGACCGATGCCGACGAACTGTATATCGCGCCGACGGTACTCGTCGACGTTCCGGTCGACTCGCAGATCATGCAGGAGGAAGTCTTCGGCCCGATCTTGCCGGTGCTCGAGATCGATTCCGTCGAGAAAGTGATCGACTGGGTCAACGAGCGGCCCGCCCCGCTCGGGCTCTACGTCTTCAGCGAGGACGGGTCGGTCGTCGACGAGAATCCTCGAGCGGACGAGCTCCGGGGACGCGTGCGTCAACGACTGCGCCGTCCACCCGCTCGTGCAGCAGCTCCCGTTCGGCGGCGTCGGCAATTCAGGCATGGGCAAGTACCACGGCCACTGGGGGTTCGAGGCCTTCACGAACGCCCGGGGGGTGCTCTACCACAGCGCCCTCAGTCGACCCTGGGGTCAAGTACCCGCCGTACAGCGAGCACAAGCTCGAGCGCAAGATCCTGAAAAAGTTGCTGTGACCTCCGTGGAATGCGAATGGAAACCTCTCTGGGAATGTCCAGGGAGTGGGGTCTGCCGTTGGCCTCGCGATGGAAGGCGGGCGAGTCGGGTAGCGCCGCTCCTCGTAAGTGACTAAGCGATGTAGGACCGGCTGCTTCGGCAAACGCTGCCCCGCGACGTCAAGGAAGTGCAGCTTCGAGCCGATCAAGAAGGGCGGAGGACAAGGCCCGCTCTCATACCAATGGCGCCCACGGCTGCCGAGCAAACCGGTCCAAACCTCAGGCTTCTAATCGATCGGACGATTGAGACCACTCAATCGTCAGACAGGAGGTTCCGTTGTCCACCTAGCCAACCGGTCGAAAATTCTGCGTCGTGCATGAACGTCAGCTTCGGAAGACCGTGGGGCAGCATCCTGTTTTAGTGTGAAGGTCAGGTTTGGGCCGTTCCTGTCGATTGAAGCTGGCTCGGCGAAGGGCCGAAAAGTCCGCAACCCGGCCGCTCGGTTAGCTCGCGGTGAACGGCAGCTTTGGAAAGAGGCTAGTCATGTTTGCGGCGGACACCCCGGCCACACGCGTGCCTTTGAACTCTTGACCTTTCCCCGTGATCAGGGCCCCACCGAACTGGAACCCTCCGGGTTGGCGATGAGCGGGAGCGCGGAGCCCGCACGAGGCTCAAGCGCTGTCGCGGCGTTGGTGGTGAGGACCTCCATGGGGGGTTCGATAGCCGAGCGCCGAGTGCGGGCGTTCGGTGTTGTAGTGGTGGCGCCATCGTTCGATCTCCTCGCATGGCGCAGCGAGCGGAACCAGTGCAGATTGAGGCACTCGTCCCGGAGCTTGCCGTTCAGGCTCTCGACGAAGGCGTTCTGCACCGGCTTGCCCGGCTCGATGAAGCGCAGCCGGACACCGCTCCGCTCCGACCACTCGAACATGGCGCGGCTGGTGCCCTCGGGACCGTTGTCGATGACGATCTCCTCCGGCAGGCCATGCAGCAGCGCCAGGTCGTCGAGATAGCGCGCCACCCGGGCGCCGGAGATCGAGACGTCGACGATCTGGCCCGGGCAGAGCCGGCTGTGGTCGTCGACGATGTTCAGCACTCGGAAGCGGCGGCAGTCGGCCAGTTGGTCGCTGACGAAGTCGAGCGACCAGCGCTGCATCGGCCGCTCCGGCACCTGCGGGGCGACGCGGTCGCGCCGCGGCAGCTTGCGGCGCTTCTTCGTACGTACCTGCAGGCCCTGCTCGGTGTAAAGCCGGTAGGTCCGCTTGCGGTTCGCGACCAGCCCCTCGCGCCGCAGCATCGCGTGCAGCCGGAGATAGCCGTAGCGGCGGTTCTCCGAGACCAGCTCCTTGAGACGGCCGACGACCGCCTCGTCGTTCTTCGGCGCCGGACGGTACTGCTGCACCGACCGCGACAGGCCGACAATCCGGCAGCTGCGCCGCTCGGCTCGAGACCTAGAGCAGCTTCTGATCACTCGGGCTCCTAGCCTGCTGCGCTGAAGTCGTTGGCGCACTCGACGGGTGTGAAGGCGTCGAGGGCGGCGGCGACGGCAGTCCATAGTGCGTCGCGGGTACGGGCGGCGGCTTTGCGGAGAAGAGCCTTGAGCTTGGCGAAGGCGTTTTCGATGGGGTTGAAGTCGGGACTGTGGGGCGGCAGGAAGCGGAGCTCGGCGCCGGCGGCCGCGATCGCCGTGCGCACGGCAGCGCCCTTGTGGCTGCCGAGATTGTCCATGACGACAATGTCGCCAGCTCGGAGCGTCGGCGCCAGCACCTGTCGGACGTGGGCGAGGAAGCTCTCGCCGTTGATCGGTCCGTCGATGACCATGGGCGCCTCGATGCCGGAGAGCCTGAGGCCGGCGACGAACGCGGTCGTGCGCCAGTGGCCGTGCGGAACGCCGGCGCGCAGGCGCTCGCCTCCGGGCGCCCGGCCGCGCAGCCGGGCCATCTTCGTGTTCAGCCAGGTCTCGTCGATGAAGATCAGGCGCTCGGGGTCCAGATCCGGCTGCGCCTCGAACCAGACCGCGCGTGCCGCGGCGATGTCCGCGCGGTCCTGCTCGCTGGCATGCGCCGTCTTTTATGGGATGGCCCGCCCTCCCGCCGGCTCCGAGCTATGGTGCCGGCTTGCTTAACAGGAAGGAGCGAACCGATGACTATCGTGACCCTTGGGATCGACCTGGGCAAGAACCTGAACAGCGTAGGGGGCCTGGACGTGGAGGGGCGGGTGGTTTTGCGCCGACGCGTCAGGCGGGCGACCCTCGCCGAGCTCGCGGACAGGCTTTCACCCTGTACCGTCGCTATGGAGGCGTGCTGCGGTGCGCATCATGTCGGCCGTCTCTTTGCCTCGAAAGGGCATGAGGTCCGGCTGATGTCGCCGGAGTATGTCCGCCCTTACGTCCGGGCGCAAAAGATTGACGACAACGACGCGGCGGGGATCGCCGAGGCGCGACGCGGCCGACCCTGCGCTTCGTCGAGTTGAAGAGCCAGGACCGGCTCGACCTGCAAACCCTGGATCGAGCCCGCTCTCGTCTGGTGGCGGCGCGCAAGGCGCTTGTGAACCAGCTCCGGGCGATCCCGCTCGAGCGTGGGCATACCTTCCGGCAAGGGCGCAAGGGTTCTTGAACGGGAAATCGATCCGTTCCTCGCCGCGCGGCCTTCTGACCTTTCGAACCGCATCCAGACGCTCATCGGGGACATGCGAGCCGAGTGGCGATCACTCGATGTACGGATCGACGCTTTGAACGACGATCTGGCCGAGCATGCGCGCGCCGACGAGGCGGCGAACCGGCTGAGCTCGATACCCGGCATCGGCGTCCTTGGCGCAACCGCGCTGGTTGCGGCCGCCGGAGACGGTGAAGCGTTCCGTCGGGCGCGCGACATGCCAGCCTGGCTCGGCCTCGTGCCGAAGCAGATGACGACCGGCGGCAAGCCGCGGCTGCTCGGCATCACCAAGCGTGGAGACACCTGCCTTGTCTTATGATTGTGCCGTTGCCGGCGATGGTGTCACCGGCAACGGCGAAGGTAGGACCGTCGCCTGCCTTGGGCTTTGCAGCACGGCTGGAAGGCCCGCGGGCAGTCTGGTCGCCTTCGTTCGATCACCGACCTGAACGGATACCCGAGCGCGAGGCTCGCATGACAAGACCAGGTGGAGACCGGATCATGACCATGACAGTCGGCATCGACATTTCCAAGGACTGGCTCGACGTCGCGCTTCATCCCGGGGCAGCGGCGGGGGCGCGCTTCCGCAACGACGGCCCCGGCCACGCCGCGCTGATCGCCTGGCTCCGGACGCTCGGAGACCCCGCCCGGATCGTCTTCGAGGCGACCGGCGCCTACCACCGCGCGCTCGCCCTGGCGCTGGAGCGGGCGGGCCGGCCCTACTGCAAGGTCAATCCGCGGCGGGCGCGGCGCTTCACCCAGGCGGCAGGCAGGCTGGCGAAGACCGACAGGATCGCGCAGAATGCGCGCTTTCAGCGCGACGCAGCCATGCTGGCTCGGATGGGGCAGGTGCTCGAGCTGGAGCCGGACCGGCCGCTGGGCGAGAAGCAGGACGATCTCAATGCCTTGACGAGCGCCCGTCAGGCGCTCGTCAAGGACCGCACCGCGCTCCTGGCCCGGCGTGCCACCACCGGCCACGCCCTCGTTCTCAGCCAGCTCGATCGCCGCAAGACGGCGATCGAGGCCGATATCGCCGAGATCGACGCCGCCCTCGCCGAACTCGTGCGGAGCGACGAGGCTCTGCGCACCCGGGAGGCGATCCTGGTCTCGATCCCCGGCCTCGCCGCAACCTCCGCCACGACGATCCTGGCGCAGATGCCCGAGCTCGGCGCGATGGGGGGCAAGCAGGCGGCGGCGATGGCGGGGGTGGCGCCCATCACCCGCAGCTCGGGCCAGTGGCGGGGGCGCGCCTTCATCGGCGGCGGCCGGGCGGCCCTGCGCCGCGCGCGCTACATGCCGGCGCTCGTCGCCTCCCGCTTCAACCCCGACCTGCGCGCCACCTACGAGCGCCTCGTCGCGGCCGGAAAGCCGAAGAAGCTGGCGCTGGTCGCGGTCATGCGCAAGCTGATCGTCCTCGCCAACGCCCTCCTCCGCGAAGGCCGGAAATGGGCGCCACATGCCGCTTGACCAAGACGGATACTGCGCATGCTGTTGATCCACGGGGCGCGTGCGGCGCTGCCGGGCCTCTCCAAACAGGCGACACCCTTGGGCCAATGGCTTCGCGCTCTTCTGTCCCGAGCGCACCGCAACGTCGTCATTGTCGCGCTCGCCGCCAAGCTCGCCCGCATCGCCTGGGCGAGCCTGCGGCGCGGCGTCAGCTTTCGAGCGTGGATGGGGACAGGCCGTCGCGGCCTGAAACGAAAGGATCCGCTGCGACACCCGAACGGGAGCCGCAGCCAGGCGAGGTTGGCGAAAGGAGGCTGATGGCCGGAAGGGTCGAACACCCGCGTCCCTGGAAACCTGGTTCAAAAAACGGCGCCTCGACGCCGGGTCTTCTATGAGGGCCAGGACGCGCGGAACTCCATCATGGCGAGGGCCAGCGCGCCGCTAACGCCGGATACGTTTGTGCACGACCGAACAAAGCCTGACGCAACCCACTTGCCAACGGGGCGGGCCATACGTTTTTTGCGCGTCCAGCCGCGGCGACGGAAGAAGCGATGCACCGTCGAGGGGGCGAAGCGCTGCCCGTGCGCGCGCTCGAGCCGATCCCGTGATCTCCACCAGCGTGATGTCCGGCACCTCGGCCACCATCGCCAGGATTCGGCTCCGACCGCCTCGATCCGGCCGGAGCGCATGTCTCCTCCCTGGCCGCCGCCATTTCACCGCCACCGAGGGCACCAGGCCCCCAGGCTGCCCGCGCCGAGGGCTCGCTGGGCTATCAGGCTGAGCTGACCCTTCGTCTCGTCCTTGCTAGAGGCCGAAGGCGGCCAGACGTCTGGCTGCGCTGCAAACGATGGCGTGCGCCTCGGGCTTGCGAAGAGCAGCCGGCGGCAACCGGATCCGGGCCGGGCATCGCACTCTCGTAGAGGGGCCTCGGCTCCTCCGGACTGCGAGCCGTGCGTCGGAGGCCGAGGCGCACGCCTGTCGCTCGAGGGCATCCGGGCATCCCGCAGCATGGGCGAGCGCCTGATACTTCCCGCAACTGCTGGCGCAGCTTGCCGACCTGCGGCTGGCGCGGGGCCAGCGCGGACCAGCGACGGCGCTGATCAGGGAGGCCGACGACATCCTCGAAGGACTGCTCACCAACGCCAGCAGTCCATGGGCACGCGGACGCATCATGTCGGCGATGGACGGGAGGGGTCGCCACCCGGATACGGTCTGGAGGGAAGCGCTTCGCCCGCGAATCCGGCTGGCCTGCTTGCCGCAGTTGAACGCGCGAGGGCTCGGTCACTGCTCGAGTTGTTGTATTCGCGTCCGCCGTCTGAGGTGCGCCTGTCGGGTTGGTGTACGTGAGGCGGAACGACGTATCGCCGCGCTCCTCAGCTTCGTCTGCTTCAGCGACGGCGCGCGATGAACGCGCGCGCGGCTGCTCGACGCAGATTTTCGCGGCCGAAGAGCGGCTCGCGCCGCTCTCGACAGAGCTGTTCACGCGCGCGCAACGCTCGACGCGAATCCCGTGGGCCTGGAAAGAATCCAAGCGGCACCTCGTACCGATGAACTGTTCTACGAGAATCGCGCTCACAGAACCAGCATCGTTCGGGCTTCTGATTACGACGGGGGGCGGCCAGCTTAAAACGGCTGCCTGGATGCGCGGCCATCCTGGCCCGAAGCCCGACGCGCTGGCATCGGCCGCCCGAGACGGCCGCGACATCACCGAGCCCAGCAGAACGCATGGCGGACACGCTTCTGTGCGGACATTCCTGAGTTGACCGTCCGCCGACGGCTGATTCTCAGCCTTGAAGGTAGCCTCGAACGGATGCCGTTCGAGCTGCTCCCAGCCAGACGGGGGACGCCGACTTCTCGATACCCATGTCGTCTCCTACACACCGTCTGGCTCGGTGTTGGTTCTGCTGAGGGCACGTCCAGGCACACCCCTGGGCGAGCGATCCGTGCTGGCCATCGGCGCATCCCCCGACCGCTCGGAGGCGAGTGAGCCATCCGCGAAGGCGATCGCAACCACGGGCAACGTGTTCGACGTCGACGCATCTCGCTTGCCGCAGCTCCCACTCGCCACCGAGGAAGCCAGGCAGGTCGCTTCTCTCTTCGCCGCGGCGGATTCCGTATAATTCTTGTGAACGCCGACGCCACCGAGGCGGCCGTTAAGGCGCAGCCACTGGCATTATTTAGAATCGTGCACTTCGCCGCGCACGGCATCGTCAGCACAAAGGACCCAGCCAGATCAGCCGTCCTGCGAAACGATCCGGGCAAGATGACGGACTGTTGCAGGCTCGCGAGGTCCTGAACCTGCGGTTCAGCGCCGCGCTCGTCACGCTGTCGGCGTGCGACACGAGCGCAGGTGCGCAATTGGGACAAGACGGCGTTGCCAGCCTGGTGCGGCCGTTCCTCGCCGCGGGTGCCAAGGCGGTCGTGGCGAATCTGTGGTCCGTCGATGACACCTTCAGCGCGGCCTTGATGAAGCAGTTCTACGGGCATCTGACGAATGGGAAGGACGCCGAGCGCGTCGCGCGGGACTTCCTGACCAACTGGCAGGCGGGCGATTTCGACGCGATGTACCGCGACCTGAGCTTCGCCAGCCAGGAAGCCAACCCGTTTGACAGCTTCCAAGCGCTCTACACGACGGCGCAGGACACCATGACCTTCGAAAGCCTCGACATTCAGCCGAACACCATCCTGCGCGAGCGCGACGAGGTCGCCGTGTTCAACTACGACGTGACCTTTCACACGCGGCGCTCGGCGATTTCACCGATCCCGACCGCAACCTGACGCTGGTGGTCGACGACCGCGCGCAGGACTGGCGCGTCGCCTGGACGCCGGACGATCTGTTCCCCGACATGCAGAGCGGCGCGCGCTTGCAGTTGAACGAGACGATCCCCAACCGCGCCAACATCTACGACCGCAACGGCACGGTGCTCGCCGACCAGAACGGGCGCGTCGTGCGCGTTGCAGATCGTCCGCCAGCAGATTCCGGATTACGCCGACTGCCTGAACGCGCTGGCGGCGGCGCTCAACGAGCCGGTCGCCGACGTGCAGACCGCGCTCGAAGCGCATCCGGCGAACTGGCTGCTCGACGTGGGCGAAATCGAGCCGCAGACCTACACCGCACCCACGAGGCGCTGGAGCAGTCCTGCGACGCGAATTTCAAGGAGCAGCAGACCCGGCGCTACCCGACCGGGGACGGTGGCGGCGCACATTCTCGGCTACGTCGGCTATCCCGACGAGGCGGACATGCCGGCGGTCGAGGCGGCGGGCTTCAACCAGGAGTCGATCCTCGGTCGCAGCGGCGTCGAACTGACGTGGGACGCGACCCTGCGCGGTCAGCCGGGCGGCAGCTGACGCTGGTGACTCCGGCGGGCGAGGTGCTGCGCGAACTGGCGCACAGCCAGGCGCAGCCGGGCGAAAGCCTCTGGCTGACGATTGACGCCAGACTTGCAGCGCAAGGTGCAGCAGATCGTCGCCGACCACTATACGCAGGCGAAAGACAGTTGGGCGCCCGGCTCGCAAGGCGCGTCGGTGGTGGTGATGAACCCGAACACCGGCGAAATCTGGCGATGGTCGGCTACCCGAGCTACGACGACAACGCCTTCAATCCGTACCCGAGATGGGGCACGCCGCCGGCGCAGCAGTTGATCCAGCAGTACCGGACCGACCCGCGCAATCCCGAAGTCTACCGCCCGACGCATGGGCGTGTATCCGCTCGGCTCGACGATGAAGACGGTCACGGCGACCGCCGCCGCCGACAGCGGCGTCTACGCGCTCAACCAGTCCTACGTCTGCACCGGCAGTTGGAACCGCGACATCACGCGCTACGACTGGCTATCGGCCGGGGCACGGGCGCGTCACGCTGGCGAGCGCGCTCACGCAAAGCTGCGACCCCTACTTCTACGAAGCGGGCTACCAGCTTGACCAGGCCGATCCCGACATGCTGCCGCACTACATGCAACTGCGCGGGTTTCGGCGAGCACGACCGGCATGACCGATCTGCCGGAAGAAACCGGCTTCATCCCCGACCCCGACTGGTATCGCACCACCTACGGCGAGGACTGGCGCTTCTCCGAGTCGGTCAACATGGCGATCGGTCAGGGCGAGGTGCAGGTCACGCCGCTGCAAGTCGCGCGCTGGTACTCGGCGATCGCCAACGGCGGGTCGCTGCCGACGCCCTATCTGGTCGCGCAGTACGGCTTGATCGGCGAAGACCTGCACGCCCGCGCACGAGCCGGAGCTGACCCGATCGGGCATCAAGCCGGAAGTGATCGAGACGATCCGCAGCGGCATCTGCGCGGTGACGACCGTCGAGCGTCGGCACGGCGGAGTTCGTCTTCCGCAACTCGCCGCTGCAAACGATTGGCGTCTGCGGCAAGACCGGCACGGCGCAAACCGGCGGCAGCGACACGCAGCCGCACGCCTGGTTCGCCGCGCTACGCGCCGCGCGAAAACCCGCAGGTCGTCGTCGTGGCGATGGTCGAAACGTCGGGCGAAGGCTCGGAAGTCGCCGCGCCGATTGTCCGCGAGGTCATGGAAACCTACTTCGGCATGACGAACTGACCGCACCCACGCCGGATGCTCAAAGCATCCGGCGTAGGAAATCAAGCCTGCTGAAGCAGCTCAATGTTGCAAAGTAGGGGTCAGCCCTGCACCCCACCCCCGCGCGCCACGCCGCTTCCCCTCCCCGACAATCGGGGAGGGGGGAGGACAAACGGCAGCTTGGGCGGTGAATACACTGGGTAGGCAAGCTATGTTTGCAACATGGCAGCTAAGCAGGCTGTCAACGCTTTTACTTTCCTTGCAGCCGCTTTCAGCGTCTGGCGTCAATTCACGACCCGTACGCCTTCCCGCCCCGTGAGTTCCTTGTACAACCCCGACAACCGTTCTGTCATCGGATGATCGTCGCTGCCGATACGCCGCCCATCGAGTTCGACCACCGGCACGAGTTCGCCCATCGTGCCGGTGCAGAACATTTCGTCGGCGCGATAGACCTCGGTCAGCGACAGGTCGCCGACGACGTGCGGGATGTCGTGAGCGGCGCAGAGTTCCAGCACCGTCGCCCGCGTGATCCCTTCGGGGCAGGAGACCGTCCGCGAGGTGTAGACCACGCCCGTTGTGGACGATGAAAACGTGCGTGGCGTTGGTCTCGGCGACGAAGCCGTCGCGGTCGAGCATCAGCGCGTCGTCGGCCCCGGCGGCGTTGGCCTGGATCTTCGCCAGGATCGAGTTGAGCATGTTGCAGGAGTGGATGTTCTGGTCGAGGCAGTCCGGCGGGAAGCGGCGGATGCCCGACGTGATCAGCCGGATGCCGTTCTTGTCGTAGACCGGCGGCTTGTGCTCCGCCAGCACGATCAGCGTCGGGCCGGCGGTGTTCAGGCGCGGGTCCATGCCGCTGGTGTACTTCACGCCGCGCGTCAGCGTCAGCCGGATGTGGACGCCGTCGGTCATGCCGTTGGCTGCCAGCGTTTGGCGCAGCGCGTCGATGATCTTCTCGTGCGGCGGGATGTCGGCGTAAGCCAGCGCCAGCGCCGACGACCGCAGCCGGTCGAGATGCTCGGTCAGCTTGAAGATGCGCCCGTCGTAGAGCCGCAGCCCTTCCCAGACGGCGTCGCCGTTCTGCACGGCGAGTCGAACGGGCTGATCGCCGCCGCGTCGCGGTGGGTCAGCTTACCGTTGATCCACACCTGAAGGTCTTGGTTGCGGTCGTCGTAAGTCTGTTTCATGCGTTTCTTCTCTTTCCACGTAGGGACAGACGCAGCAGTGTCTGCCCATCGTTGGGGCGTATACGTAGGTGCGCCCCTACAAAAAATCGTCTATTGGAGCCGATACGCCGCCATCTGCTCATACAGCGCTTGGCATTCTTCCCAGATGCCGCGCAGGTGATCCGGCACGACCGTTTCGCGCGGCTCGTATGCCATGAAGCCGGTCGACTGCTCGACGCTGGCGTACCAGTAGCGCGCCCAGATGCCATCACTGGCGCGCGTGCCCGCCGACCAGCGGAGCATCGATTCGCTGAAGGGCACGCCGATCCGCTCGCAAAGCGCGCTCAGCGTGCCGCGCGGATCGATCTGCACATCGCGCGCGTCGATCACCGGCGGCGTGATCCCGGTGCGCTGGCGCACGGTGTTAAACAATTCAACTTGTTTGGGAAAGCCGGTCTGGTCGATGGCAGGCTGCGGCAGCACCTTCGCCAGCGAGACGATCACCTCCGCCGGGTCGCGGATCAGAAAGCAGTTGGTCAGGTCAAGCAGCCACGTGAGGTCGATTTCGTCGAGCATGTGATGGGTCATCTGCTTCTGGTAGTAGATCGCTTTGCCGTCGGGGATCGCGTCGTGGGTCAGCGCTGCCGCGACTGCGCGCCAGTCGTTCTGGTAGTGGGCGATGATCTCCGCCGCGCCCGGATGCTCGATGCCGGTGCGCTTCAGATAGTAAGCGTAAAACGGTTCATCGACGACCGCCGTATCGGGGCGGTTCTCCCACGCGCGCATCAACGCCGTTGAGATGTTGCGCGGTCCTGACCACATCGCAATCCGATGCACGTTGTTCACCTGCTGCCTTTGTCGTCCTCTGGCGATCCGCCAAATTCTAGCGCAAACGGATCGCCCTCACGAGCGCCATTCCGGCGGTGCTCTGCCCGCCGAAATTGAACGTCACCCTCGCGTTCGCAGTAGAATTATCAAGGCATAATTTTGCTGCGAAAGGATTTTTCACTTTGAAGAACTATTGGTTGTTGATCAGCCTGCTGGCTGTGCTGTTAATCGTTCTGCCCGCCGCTGCTCAGGACAGCACGCCCGAAGCGACACCGGAGGCGACTGCCGAAGTCACCGCCGAAGCGACTGAAAGGGCGCTTGAACCCGGTCAGATGCTCGAATTTCCGGGACCCGGCAGCTACACCGTCCACATGCCTTACGAGAGCGGCGACCGAACCTATCACGTCTACATCCCGGTGGGCTATCACGACGATGGCGATCCGCTGCCGCTGGTGATCGTGATGCACGGGGCGGGCGGCAACGGCGACGACATGGCGAACTTGACCCAGTTCGACGCGCTCGCTGATGGCGAGAACTTCGTCGTCATCTACCCGAACGGCGTCAACGGGGCATGGAACGATGGTCGCGCGCCGACTGCGGCGACCAATGACGACGACGTGCGCTTCCTCGGCGACATTGTGGCTTTCATGAAAGGACAGCTCAACATCGACGCGCGGCGGGTCTACGCGACTGGCTATTCGATGGGCGGGATGATGTCTTATCGCGTAGGCTGCGAACTCGGCGACGTATTCGCGGCGGTCGGCTCGGTCGCCTCGACCATGCCTTACTACCTCGTCGCCACCTGCGACGCTGCCCCGCCCGTCCCGCTGATCGTCATTCAGGGCACCGACGATCCGATTGTCCCGTGGATGGGCGTCACCAGCGCGTATCTCTCGGCGGCGCAGACTTTAGGCTATTGGGGACTGCACAACGAATGCACGGCGCGCTTTGAACTCGAAATGCTGCCGGACGTCGTCCCCGGCGACTACACCCGCGTCGTGCGCCAAGCGCTGCCGGATTGCAGCGCCGACTTCGTCCTCTACGGCGTTTATTTTGGCGGGCATACATGGCCCGCGCACTCGGTCGGCAATGCGCGCCAACTGGGGGCGACGACACAGGACATCGACGCGACCACCGTGATCTGGGATTTCTTCAAGGAACACGCGCTGCCGGGGGAGTAAGTGCGTCGGTATTGGTGCACGACAGCATGATCAAGGGTTTTATGACCAACCTCACCCCTAAATCCCCTCTCCATTGCATAGAGAGGGGACTTAAAAACCCATCGTGACCCGTTCTATCCCCCTCACTACGGAGTGGAGAGGGGGACAGGGGGTGAGGTTCTGGATAGCGACGAAATTATGCCATCCGCCTCGCGAGTTATGTTACAATCCCGCCTAATCGAAATGGTTTTTCAGCGATCAGGACAACTCCATGAGCGATTGGACGCCGATTGTCGGCTTGGAAATTCATGCCGAACTGATGACTCACAGCAAGATGTTCAGCGCTTGCCCGGTGGTGGACAGTGTGACCGCGCCCGCCCAATACCGCCGTCGATCCGGTCTCGCTCGGCTTGCCGGGGACGCTGCCCGTGATCAACGAGGCGGCGGTCGAGATGGCGATGATGGTCGGGCTGGCGCTCCACTGCGAGATCCCGCCGGTCAACCAGTTCGCGCGCAAGAGCTATTTTTATCCCGACCTGCCCAAAGGCTACCAGATCAGTCAGTATGACCGCCCGATCTGCGTCAACGGCTACCTCGACGTGGAACTGAGCGACGGCAGCAGCCAGCGGATCCGCGTGCGCCGCGCCCATTTGGAAGAAGACACCGGCAAGTCGATCCATACCGACGGCAGCAGCTTGATCGACCTCAACCGAGCGGGCGTGCCGCTGCTCGAAATCGTCACCGAGCCGGACATCCACAGCGCCGAAGCCGCCGAAGTTTTCGCCCGCAAGCTGCGCGCGATTTTGCAGTATCTCGGCGTCAACAACGGCGACATGTCGAAAGGTGTCATGCGGGTCGAGCCGAACATCAGCGTGCGCCACAAGGACGACACCGGCTATCGCACGCGCACCGAGGTCAAGAACCTGAACAGCATCCGCAGCCTGTTTCGCTCGATTGAGTACGAGGTCGAACGGCAGATCAAGGCGTGGGAGAATCACGAGGGCGTGCGCCAAGCGACGATGGGCTGGGATGAGCAGCGCCAGCACACGGTCGTCCAGCGCTTCAAGGAAAGCGCCGAGGAATATCGTTATTTCCCTGAACCCGACCTGCCGATCCTCGAAATGAGCCGCGAATGGGTCGAGCGGGTGCGTGATCGTCTGCCTGAGCTGCCCGACGCCAAGCGCGACCGTTTCAGCGCCGACTTGGGCTTGAGCGCTTATGATGCTTCGGTGCTGGTGGCGGATCAAGCCGTCGCCGATTACTACGAGAATGTGATCGCGGCGGGCGCGAACCCGAAAGCCGCCGCGAATTGGATCATCGGCAACTTGTTCAGCCTCGTCAACCGCGATGGCGTCGAGCGCGAAAACGTCGGCGAGCGCGTCTCGGCGGCGAATATGGCAGCCTTCGTCAAGCTGGTCGATGGCGGGACGATCAACAAGGCGACCGGCGTCGAGGTGCTCACCGAGATGTGGACGACCGGCAGCGCTCCCGCGCAGATCGTCGAGGCGAAGGGCTTAGCCCAGATTTCCGACGAGTCGGCGGTTGAAGCGGCGGTCGCGCAGGTGCTGGCGGATAACGAGGCGTGGGTGCAGGATTACCTGAGCGGCAAGGACAAGCTGTTCGGCGCGCTGATGGGCAAGGCGATGGGATCGCTCAAGGGCAAGGGTAATCCCGCCGTCGTCAAGGACGTGCTGACGCGGTTACTTGAGGCGAAACGCTAGAAACGTTTTGTAGGGGCGTGGCGCGCCATGCCTCTACATGTAAGTCGTTACAGACTGCCGCCGCTCGGCGGCGCGCCACCGGGAGAACCGCCGCCGGTCTGCGTCTGAGTCGGTTGGCTCAAGTCCAAGCCGATGCCGAAGGTCGCCGAGTAGCCGCCGTCGTCGTCCTGCGTGACGTCGAGGACAGTTAAGCCCTCGCTCTGCTGGTAGATCCCGTCCTGACTCATTCAGCATGTTGCGCTGCCCCTTCGCTGGCGTAGGGCGCTTGCGCGTGAACCTTGTCGGTCAGGTCGTCGTCGAAGAAGAACTGCGACGTGAACTCGTAGCCCGCGTCCGACTCGGGGTCGGTGCGGATTTTGAAGTGGATGTGGACGGCGCGCCCGGAATACCAACCGGGATAGATGGTCGTGAATTGCACGACGCCGTACTCGTCGGTGACTTGATAACCGCGCAGCCATTTCTGCCCGGTGGTGTCGAAGCTGCGGTCGGTCACGTCAGAGTAGATGCCGAGGGCGTCGCAGTGCCAGACATCCACCTGCGCTCCCGCTAGCGGTGAGCAGGTATTCGCGCTCACGTCGGAGACGTTGAGAGTCAAGCGCAGCGGTGCACCTGCTTTGATGCTGCCATCCGACGGATCGATCCGGATGTCTGAGCGGTTGAGCATTTCGTCAACAAAATAGGGTCCCTCGGTCAGTTCAGGGCGCACGATGCACGACGGCAGCGGCGTTTCGGTCGCCGCCGGAGAGGGCGTCGCCGTCGCGGCGATCTGCCCGAAGTCGATCCGGCTGAAGCCAGTTCCCGCCAGCAGCGCCGCGCCCGCGCTACCTAGCAGCGTGATCACCTCGCGGCGCGAGAGGATGCGCCCGACCGGCTGATCGTCATCGAACGCCTCGTTGTTGTGGTCTTGCTCATATTTATTCATGTTGTCCATTCCGCTTCACGATGGGTGCTGCGCCCGCCTTGATTGGCGGTGAGCATCAATGTGAGCATATTCGCCGACCAGCATTCAGAAAAAACCAATCGTCTGTAAATTAAGTGTAAACTGATATTGAAACCAGCACGTCCGGTTTGCGTGAAGTTAGAAAATGTGTTCTTAATTTCGGCGGCTTTTATGGTATAATTTGGTGATACCTTGCGAGCAATCGAGTTACTGCTTTAGCCAATTCCGATGTAGAGGAGACAGCAATGGCGGGCTATCAACAGGTCATTATCGTGGGAAATTTGGGGCGTGACCCGGAAATGCGCTATCTCCAATCCGGGGTCGCCGTTTGCAACTTCACCGTCGCCGTGAACCAGATCAGCGGCAGCGCCGAGAACCGCACCGAGAAGACGGTTTGGTTTCGGGTAGCGGCGTGGCGCGACCTTGGCGAACGCTGCGCGCAGTATCTCGCCAAAGGACGGCAGGTCATGGTGATCGGGACGGTTGATGCTCGCGCATACACCGACAACAGCGGTCAGCCGCAGGCGACGCTCGAACTCACGGCGCGCGACGTGCGCTTCCTCGGCTCGCGCGAAGATGGCGGCGGCTCGGCGGGCGGTTACGACGACGGCGGGGCGTCACAGTCGAGCGACGTGAACGAGATCCCGTTCTAAAATCGGTATCGGTGTCAGTGTCCATTTATCACCTTAAGGCTGAAGAAAACAGGCGTAGAGTTCAATATCACTCTACGTCTGTTTATTTGCCATATTCGTGTTCGTATAATGTATATGAATGAGCGTTGCAGTTTAGTAATATAATAAGCATAGGTTGATGCATTTGTTTTTTGCTAAACACCCGCACTGCTTCGTGTGGGGTAGGACAATCCAATGCCGAGAAGGACTGACACGCTTCGCTATGCTGCACTCGCAGTATTACTGATCATGGTTTCGCTCAGTGTGGTTGTGATCGTTTACGCCAGCAGCAGCGCTGTGCCGGGGAATCCTGTGCCACGTGACGATTTTGCTGGGAGCAAACTGGTCGCTGCCGTTGTTCAAGCGACCACGACCTCCATTCCAACGGCGACGGCAACGGCGACCGCGACGGTTGAGGTGACGTCGGAGGTCACACCGACACCGCCACCAGTCCCCAATGACTACATTGAGTATGCCACCGAGATCACGGCGCTGCCTTACACGATCTCGCAACCGCTCGCCTTGACTACCTACAGCTACAGCGATCCGCAGCCAAGCTGTTGGTACAGCTATTTCAGGAACTCGATCTGGTTCCGCTACACGCCTGCGGTTGATCAGCGGGTGATGTTCGACGCTGTGAACAGCGATGATCAAGCCAATCCGGAGCTTGCCGTCTTCACCGGGATACCCGGCGCGCTGACCCTGCAGGGATGCAGCTCGCGGGCAAACACGCAGGGAATCGATCTCATGCTTACGGCTGGGACGACCTACACCATCATGGGCGCGGCGTTTATCCCAACTCCGGCGACGACGCAGCAGTATACGCTCAACGTCGCGGTCGTGCCGCCGGTTGCCAACGACGCATTCGCCAATGCCATTCAAATCCCGGCGCTGCCTTTCAGCTTTCAGCAGAATGTTTATGCCTCCACCGTCAGCGCATCCGATCCATCGATCTCCTGCGGATACAGTTATTATCCTGATTACCGCAACAGTGTGTGGTTTCAATATACGCCCAGCGTTGATCAAATCGTCATGGTGAACGCCGAAGGCAGCACCTTGAGTGCCGATGTTGCCGTATTCACCGGCAATCAAGGGAGCCTGACCGAACAGGTCTGCAACTACAGCGGTGCCGATACGCTTTCCGCGTTCTCCGCTCACGCCGGTGTGACCTATTCGATCCTCGTCGCCAGAGACGGTTTAGACCCATTGACGATCTTCGGCGAGGTTGTGCTCCACTTATTCACCGTCCCTGAAGTGGCGAACGACGAGTTCGCTAACGCGACCCACGTCACTGACGTCCCCTTCGAGCAGACTATCGACGTGTACGGCTCGACCAGCGACCCCACTGATCCGGGATTGCGGGATTACTGCCTCTATTCAGACCCTCGGGCTTATCCCAACACCGTCTGGTATCGCTACGTCCCAACCACCGATCATGCCTTGAGCATCTCTACCGACGGCAGCGACTACCGGACGCTGATGGGGGTCTATACGCTGGATGGGTCCAGCTTGGTGGATTATGCTTGCTCCGGCAACGCCTATCTCAGCACCGGCGTGCAAGCGGGCGTGACCTATTACGTGATGATCGCCAGCGCGGACAATTATGATCGCCTGCCGCTGGATCATTCGGCGCTGCTGCACGTCCGCTTCGATCTGCCGCCAGTGCCCAACGATCTGATCCAAGACGCGACCGTCGTCGACAGCTTCCCGTTCAGCGTGGAGCAAAACGTCTACGGCTCGACCCTCAGCCCTGACGATCCGGAAGGCTGCACGACCAATTTTCAGAGTAATTCAGTCTGGTTCAGCTATACGCCCGCGCAAAGTCTGGGCATTATCTTGGATGCGACCACCAGTGATTATCAGGCTGCCGTCAAAATCTACACGCAAGCTGGTGGGGGGGCGCTGATCGAGCAGGGCTGCGGTTTCGGCTCGATCGGGTTGCAGGTGCACTCCGGCGTTCCCTATCTGATCATGGTCTCGCGTCTGGAAGGGGGTGGGCAACCCGTCTTGCAGCCCGCCGATAAGCTTCGGCTCCAGATTACAACACCGGTCGTCGCCAACGATTTGATCGAAAACGCGATCCAGATCGCTTCAGTTCCTTACAGCCATACGCAGGACGTTTTTGGCTCGACCACTACCATCAGCGACCCGACCTCGCCATCAGGGAGTAATTGTTATTCGCACGTTATCTACGATCTGAACCGTCTCAATACCGTCTGGTACACCTATACCGCCGCTGTGACGCAAACCCTCGTGATCGAGACGGCGGCGAGTGATTATCCGACCTACATCGAACTACCGGATCAGCAGATTTGCGGCTATGGTGTGCGGACGTTTGAGGCGCAGGCGGGCGTGACGTATCGTATCAAGGTTGCCTATCAAAACAATGGGCTGAGCAGCGTTATGCCGCTGGCGCAGCCGTCGCTGCTGCGGTTTAACCTGCATCCTACCTTGTTCAATGACACGCAGGCGAACGCGCTCGCGATTAACACCATCCCGTTTAACTACACCGAGGACGTGACCAGCGCCACGGTTGATCAAAGCGAGCCAAGCGGCTACACCTGCGGGGATCACAGCCAGTCGGTTTGGTTCAAATATACGCCCGACGCGAACCGCACGGTGTTGATCGACACCAGCGGCAGCGATTACAGCACGGTGGTAGCTCTGTATATCGACAGCTATGATTATGGCTGTGCGCCTCATGCCACCGAGCCGCAGCAGGCGAAGCTCACGCTGAATGCTCGCGCTGGCACGACCTACTACATCGCCGTGATGAACCATTCGGCGACCCCCACGTTGGCGAACCTGCACCTGTCGATCACCGACACGACCAACAGCCATGCCATCGCCAACGCGCGTGTCATCCCAACCACTGCGCTCACCTATCAGGATACTCAAGACCTCGGCAACGCCAAAGATAGCGTTGTCGCGCCCTACCTGATCTGTGGTTCTCTCGGCGACTCTGGCTATCAGAACACGTTCTGGTATCGTTACTCGGCGGCTCTGGATATGAGCGTCCACATCGACAGCCTCGTCACGGTGGGATACATCGTCGCTAACGTCTACGACGCCGACACGATGCAGTTGATCAACTGCGATCGCGGGTGGGCTTTCCGGGCTGCTTCGGTGAATTTCACCGCGCAGGCGGGAAAAACCTATTACATCCTGATCGGCGAAGACACTCACGTCGTTTCCGGGACCGATCCGTGGCTTAATCAACTGAACTTCACTGCCGATCTGGTTGCGCAGCCGACTGCGTTGGGTCCCAGCGGCACAACTCGCCAGACCAAGCCAGCGTTCACGTGGACTCCGGTGCCAGGTGTAGCGAGCTATGAACTGACTCTAACGCCTGACGCTGGCGTGGATTCGACCTTCAATGTCAATGCGGCGGCGAACTGCACAGCCGACCTTTGCAGCTTTACGCCGACGGCAGCGCTCGCGCTCGGTGGCTATCATTGGAGCGTGCGTGGCTGGAACAACCAGCTTGGCTACACGCTGCCTAGCGCCACGCTGGCTTTCGAGATCACGACGGATCTCGTCGCCAACGGGAAATTTGATTACGAGGAGATAGGCTGGAACTTCTTCGGGGAGGTCGGCTACAGCGTCAACGCCGGGGTGCTCGACTTCAACCGGAGCATGGGCGCGACCGAGGCAATCATCTTTCAGGACATCACCGCCACGCCGACGACCGGGACGAAATTCGAACTCGACCTCGACTTGGGCAACAGCAGTGCTGGCTCTCGGACGATTAACGTGGTGCTGCGCAAGCTCGACTGGAGCAATTCGGCAATCTGCCAGTTTGTGCTGGCACCGAACAGCCCGCTGCGGACCCACGTCCTGCAAGGGATCACGGCGTCGGATTGGAGCAGTATCCGGCTGGAGATTAGCTCGGTGGAGGAAGACACGAGTACGGTTCTGCATCTCGATAACGTGTCGCTGACCGTGCATCCGGAACTGAGCATCACCGCCACTAACTGCATCAGCCCTGACCTGCCGAACACCAATGCCGTCACCAACGGGACGTTCAACAGTGACTTGAGCGGCTGGAACGTCTGGGATGGGATGGTCAGCCAGTGGAACAGCGGGCAGATGAACCTGTACCGCAGCAGTGGCAGCGGGGCGGGGACTGCCTATCAGATAGTTGGTGCCCCGGTGGCGCTCAACAGCCATATCGAACTCGATTTGGATATGGGCAACAGCAGCGGCGCGGACAAGCGGATGGTCGCCATTGTCCGCAATAGCGATTGGAGCGGCTATCTGGTCTGCCCGTTCCTGATCCCGGCGAACACGGGGATGCATACCTACAAGCTGAAGGGACGACCGATCATCCCGTGGACGGATACCATCGTCGAACTGAGCTTGCAGAGCGCGGACAGTTTGGGTTGGCTGCAAGTCGATAACGTCAGTTTGCATCACCTCGACGTGTCCGAGTTCATCTGGGCGACCGAGTGCGACAGTTTCACGGCACCGGATGGGCTGAACATTGTGCGCAACGGCGACTTCGCCGCCGGGTTGGAAGACTGGTCATGGTGGGGTGGCATCCTGCCGACGGTAAGCGGCGAAGCCATGCAGTTCAATCGCCAAATCAGCGCGCCGGGGGCGTCGGTATTCCAATTCTTGAACTTCACGACCGCGCCGGGGATGAAGCTGACCATGAGCTTCGATCTGAGCAACAGCGCTAACGTGCCGCAGGACTTCAGCATCATCATGCGGAAGCCGGACTGGACGGAGTGGCTGGTCTGTCCGTTCACGATCCCGGCGAACAGCGGACCGACGACCTACACCATGTCGGGAGCGTCATCGGGCACGTGGGAGAACATTCTGCTGGAAATGCAGTTTTTCACCGACACCGCCAACCCCAGCCTAACGCTGGACAACGTGAGCGCGAAGCAGGATTCGTCGCTGTTGGTGACCGATACAGTCTGCGGTAATCCCAACACACCGCTGAGCGTGCCGACGCCGACCGAAGCGCCGCCTGCGGGGATCGTCGAGAGTGACGATCCGGCGGTGGGGCAGACCGACGGTTGGGTGCTGATGACTCAGCCCGGAGGCACGAGCGGCGGCAGCTATCTGATCAATACGGCACCGGATGACTCGCTAGCGGTGAACTTCAGCGGAACCTACGTCGATATCATCTACCTGACCGGACCATCGTTTGGCAGCTTCCGGGTGGAAGTAGACGGCGCGTCGATTGGGACAGTGCCAACTGCTGCCGAAACCTACGGCGTCAACGCGCAGGCGTTGATTGACGGCTTAGCGCCGGGTGAGCACCAACTGCGACTGGTGGTCGAGGCGGGCGTGGTCGGCATCGATGCCTTCAGCGCCAGCGCCATTCTGCCGCTGGTCGCGCTGACCGAAGAAGCCACGCTGTCGCCGACCGAAGAAGTGACGGTCGCGCCAACTGAAGAAGCCACGGTCGCGCCGACCGAAGAAGTGACCGTTGCACCAACTGATGAAGTCACACTGGCACCAACCGAAGAAGTGACAGTCGCACCGACCGAAGAAGTGACGGTCGCGCCGACTGAAGGAGTGACCGTTGCACCAACTGAAGAAGCCACGCTGGCACCAACCGAAGAAGTGACCGCTGCGCCGAGCGCTACGCCGACGGTTGAGCCGCCGACCGCGCTGCCGTTCCCGACCGTCGACATCGGGACTCCGGTGTCACCGACCGAGACGCCCACCGAGCCACCGACGGCGATGCCGACACTGGGAGCGCCGCTGGACCTGCCGACGGCGCGGGTCTTCCCGACGGTTGACATCGGAACCTCGGTGCCACCGACCGAGACGCCGACTGCGACGGCGACCGAAGCTGCATCCGCGCCAGTGGTTTTGACACTGCCCGCGCTGGCGAGCTTCGACGACGGTGCGGCGGATTGGTCGGCAACGGCAGGCTGGGCACTGGCGGCGCACGACGCCGGACAAGCGTGGCTCATGAGCAGCGCCGCCGCTGCCGAGACGCTGACGTGGGGATCATCGCTCGACTTGACGACGGCGGCAGCGCCGCTGCTGACCTTCGAATCTCAGTTCGCGGGAGCGGGAGTGGCGAGCGTGCAGGTCAGCACCGACGGCGGCGCGACGTGGAGTCACCGCGGCAATCGTCCCGACTTCAGCCGACTGGACGACAGTCAATATCGACCTGAGCGCCTACGCGGGGAGCGTCATTCAGTTGGCGTTTGACTGGCAGGGTGCGGCAGGTGACCAATGGGCAGTCGATACCGTACTGGTCGCCGACGCGCCCGCGACCGAGTCCAATGCATCGTAACGAGGCAAAAAGCTGGCAGCGACTACGTGCTGCTGTCCGAGCGCGGTAATCAAGCCGGGGGCACGATCGATTGTGCCCCCTACGTCTCCTTCACCAAAAGCGCAGGGTGAAGCGAAAGATCGCATTTTCCTCGAACCACATCGGGAAGTTCGTGCCCCAGACGTTGTTGTACAAATTGAAATGGACGCCGCCGCGCAGGTCCGGCACATGATTGTGAAAGTCGAGCAGCGCGCGCTGACCGGGCGCAACCAGCGGCGCGTCGAGCGTGGCGATCTCTAAGCCGCGCGCGCCTTCGTGATAGATCACCCGCTGATCGACGGCGTGCAGCGTTCGCGCCCCGCGACTCACGACCTGATCCGGCGCGATCAGGCTGCCCAGCTTCTCGAAGCGCCACGACCCCGCCTCGCTGGTGATGGGCTGGAACGCCAGCCAGAAGGCTTCCGGCAGGCGGCAGGCGGGCTTGTCGAACCATGACAGCGCGACGCTGACCGCGTCCTCGCTCAGCCGGTAGTCGAGCAGCAGTTGGCGCGGCGCGCCGAAGCGCGCGCTGGCGTCGGGCAGCGCCAGCCTGACGACGAGGCGATTGTCGGCGCGATAGGCGGCAGTCAGGCGGGGCTGCCACGCGAGATGATGCGGGTTGGTCATGCCCGGTTTGGTATAGTCTTGCCGCGCCCAACTGCGCGTTGAGTCGTTATCGCGGATGTACTGCTGCCAGAAGCGATCATAGTCGTCTTGCCCGAATGCCTCGTAGACGAACGCTGCCAGCGGGTGTGCGTCGCTTGCCCACTGCTGCGCCGAGGCGTGATCGATCAGCCAGGTGATCGCGCCGGTGTTTGGATCGACGCCCAGTTCGAAGCGCTCGCTGCGGAGCGAATACTCGTCGGTAGGCGTCAGACCGGAGAAGTCAGGCAGCGCCGGTTCGGTTTGGGCAAGCCGCTGGTGCGCCTCGTCCGCCAGCGCTGAGCCGTCGAGCGCACTCAGCGCCGCATCGATATAAGCGCGCTGTTCCGCCCACGAGGCTTCGAAGTGGTGGCAGCGCTCGGTCGCGCGCAAGTCGGCGAGGTCGGCGGCTTCGTAGTGGTCGTAATCGGCGAGGTGCAGCTTGATGTCCATCCCCCACGTATGTTCGGGAACGCACAGCAGATGATGGCTGAAGCGGTCGATCCGCTGGCGTTGGTCGTCGGTCAGCGAACGCGCCAGCCAGTCGCGGCGCAGGCGGCTGAGTTCGCGGTAGCGCCGCAGTTTGGTCGGGTCGGTGCCCGCGCCGTGAATCCACAAATCGCCGATTTCGTCGGTCACGACGGGTAAACGCTCCGTATAGCCGTCGAGGCGGCGGGCGAACTGATCGAGCGACGAGGCGATCAAGCGCGCGCCGGGATTCGCCTGCGCGAGCGCGGCATAGGTTTCGGCGACCGTTGTCTCCGTCGGCGGTCCCACGTTGTCCCCGGTGAGCACGACCGCCAGCACGTCGTCGAGGTCGGGGACGCGGGAAACGCCGCCGTAAGTCTGATCGTAGATCACGACGATGTCGCTGTCCGATTCTTCGTCGCGCCAGCGGAAGATGGGCGGCACGTCGGGCACGCTCGACGCCGGGTTGACCCCGATGTGCAGCAAGCGGATGCCCGCCGCCGCCAGCAGCGGGATCATGGCGCGGGTATGACCGGGAACGTCGGTCATCTTGGCGGCGATGGTCGTCCTGCCGAAGCGCTGATCGAGCTTGTGCGAGTAGCTCAAGCCAAAACGAAAGAGCAACTCGTCGATCAGTTCGGTATGGGTCGTGAACGGCAGCGCGTGCCAGAGGATGTCGCCCGCCTCAATCGCCGCTTCCATCATCCGGCGTTCGGGCGGCGCTGCCTGCTCAAGGTACTCGTAGATCAACCACGCGCCGGTCGTCCAGCGGAAGCGCCGGTCAGCGTGATCGCGCGTGCGCGCCGCCAGCACCATCGCCTGTGGGATGAAGCGTTGGAAGTAGGTTTCGGCGACCTTGGCGGCAAAGTCGGTGAAACCGAGGTCGAGGTGCGTCTTAAAAACAACGTGGATGGTCGGATTGGCAGTCATAAGTGCAGCAGTCTAGCGGATATAGATCGGATTGGTCAAGGCGTGGACGAGCAGCATTCGACTGCCCGGCGTGACGAGCTGGGCGCGGACGTAGGGCGACTGCGCCACGTCGACGACGAGTCCGAAGCGCATGTCGTCGCCGGTCACCGCTTGGCGATAGACGCAGCCCGCCGCCGTATGCACCTCAAGCGTGCCGCCTTTGCCGTCGACGACGCGCAGCGCGACCGGCAGCATCCCATCGGCTGGTTTGGCGACGCTGTCGCCCATCATCGCGTCGGCGCTGTCGAGGAACAGGCGCGCGCCGGTCGGACTCTCGGAGATCGAGACGTGCCCGGCGCGCATGGCGTCGAGCAGCTTGGCGGGTGATGGGTCGCCGGGGCAGTAAATCCAGAGCGTCGGCACGCCCAGCTTGGCGATGTGATCCTGCTTGAGGAAATGGTTGTCGCTGCCGCCGACCGCCGTATAGCGTTTGCCCGCCCGCAGCCGCAACTCCCAGAATTCGAGCGCGATCTCGTTCATCAACAGCCAAGGACCATTCCAGACCTCGATGCAGGCGGTTTTATCGACGGCGGGGTATTCCCAGTCCGGTCCATAGGGGCGCGGGTGATTGATCGAGGTCAGGTAGCCGCGCCGGTTGGCTTCGGCGACCGCTTGCGCCATGTGCGCCTCGTCCTCGATGCGAAAGTCGATCCAGCCGTGATCGCCCCAGATATTCCAGTGACCCTTGTAGGTGGTCACTTCAAGACCGGGGATCAGCATCAGCGGGGTGTCAATTGTGTTGAGCGCTGCCAGATGCGAAATGTTGTTGTGGTCGGTGATCGCCAGAAAGTCGAGACCGAGCGCTTCGGCGCGATGAACCACGTCGAGCGGGTCGCTGTCGCCGTCGCTGTGATAGGTGTGGTTGTGGACTTCGCCGCGATACCAGCCATCGGCATTGACGCGCCCCGGCGTGGTGCGTAGGGGCAGCAGCGGCGGAAGTTCGCCCGCCGACTCGCCCGGCGTCAGCGTGATTTCGACCTGATAGTCACAGCCCTGCGGCGCGATCTTGTACAAGCCGAGACAGACGTTCCACGTCCCCGGCTGGATCGTCCCGGCGAGGTAGCCGGGGGTGGCGTCGCTCCCGCTGATGAAGAATTCCTGCCGCGCGCTGCCGCTCCAACCGCGAAAACCGTCGGTCAGGAATTGGATGCCGCGCGGATCGAAGATGCCGATATCGACCGTATTGCCGTCGGTGAGCTGGGGGTCGGAGCCGACGAGATCGCTGTAGTGGTAGCGCACGTCGATTCGCCCGGTTCCTTCCGGCACGTCAAAGGGGACGTGCGTGTAAGTTTTGGTCTGCGCTGTATCAGCGTGTCCGGTCAACGTGAGGGTGGTCATGCCAGCAAGTCTCCGTCGGCGTCGTAGAAGAAGGCGCGCGAGTAATCGGGCACCAGCCAGACTTTCGGCGGCAGATCGGGCACTTCGTCGCCGAACAAGCGCACCGAAATCAGCAGCTCGCCGACGCGGACGATCACCAGCAACTCGCTGCCGAGCGTCTGCACGACGTACAGATCGGCGGCGATACCGTCGGGCGTGCTCTCGGTGGCGATGCGGATATGCTCCGGACGCACGCCGAGCATGACCGCCTTTGCCGACGCCGCCCCGAAGAACTCCGAACTGATCGCGAAGTCATTGGCGACCAAGACGGTGCGCGCGGCGGGATCGACGCGGCAGGGCAGCAGGTTCATGGGCGGGTTGCCGACGAACCCGGCGACGAAAGTGTTGGCGGGACGGCGGTAAATTTCGAGCGGCGTGCCCGCCTGCATGATCTTGCCCTTGCTCATGATGACGATGCGGTCGGCGAGCGCCATCGCTTCCGATTGGTCGTGGGTGACGTAGACGCCGGTCACGCCGACTTCGCGCTGGAGATGTTTCAGGAAGGCGCGGGCTTCGAGGCGCAGCTTGGCGTCAAGGTTGCTCAACGGCTCGTCGAACAGGAAGACCTGCGCCTGATAAACGACGGCGCGCGCCAGCGCCGTCCGCTGCTGCTGCCCGCCGGAAAGCTGACCGGGACGCCGCGCCAGCAGGTCGCCGATTTGCAGGTTGCCCGCTACTTCGCGGACGCGGGCGGCGCGTTCGTCATGGGCGACGCCGCGCACTTTGAGCGGGTAGCCGATGTTCTCGTCAATCGTCATGTGCGGGTAGAGCGCGTAGTCTTGAAAGACCATCGCCACGTCGCGGTCGCGAGGGGAAAGGTTGGTCACGTCGCGGTCGCCAATGTAGATCGTGCCGGTGGTCGGCGCTTCCAGCCCGCAGATCATGCGTAAAGTGGTGGTTTTGCCGCAGCCGGATGAACCCAGCAGCGCGACGAACTCGCCGTCGGCGACGTCCAGATCGATCCCATCGACGGCGTTGACCGCGCCGAAGGTTTTGCGCAGATTGGAAAGTCTCACAGAAGCCATAGATCGCCTTATTGTTTAATGCCGCCGAAGAAGCGGAAACCATAACGCCAGTTGATCAGCAGGTACAGGATCAGCACCGGCAGCATATACAGGATGGCATAAGCCGCCACGAGCGTAATCTTGGGCGCGCCTTCCTCATCGTAGAATTGGTAGAACGTCACGGCGGCGGGCAGCAGGTTGGGGTCACGCAGCAGGATGAAGGGCGTCAGGAACGCGCCCCACGCATTGACCAAGACCCAGATGCCGACCACCATCAAGCCGGGACGCAGCAGCGGAAAGGTCACGTCGCGGAAGATTTGCAGCGGCGATGCCCCCGCGACCATCGCGGCTTCTTCGTAGGAACGCGGCACGCCATCGACGAAATCCTGCATGATGAAAATCGCCGAGGGCAGCAGCCCGCCGGTCATCGACAAGATGACGCCGATGTGCGTGTTGATCAGCCCCAGATCGTAGATCAGCCGGAAGATCGGCACCATGCTGGCGGTGCCGGTCACGACCGACGAGAACAGGATCAAGATGTAAGTCCACATCTGCCGACCGGGAAGGTTACTCCGCGAAATGCCGTAAGCCGCCAGCACCGCCGCGATAGTGGTCGCCAGCATGGTGCCGATGCCGATGATCGGGCTGTTTTGCAGCAGACCGCGCATGGCGAGATCATTGCTGAACACTTCGGTGAAATTGGCGAACGAGATGCTGGACGGCAGCGTCACGGCTAAAGTCGCGTGTTCGTTGAAGGGGGCGAAGATGAACCAGAGCAAAGGCAGGACGAAGAACAGCCCTAGCACGGTGACGACCAGAATCAGCAGCAGCCGGGTGATCGGTTTCATGCCGTCCTCCGCGAGCGCGAGATGCCCAGATAAACGCCGACCAGCAGCAGGTTGATGATCATGACGACCATCGCTACCGCGCTGCCCTTGCCGAACTCGAAGAACTTCAAGCCGGTGCGGTAGATGTAGATCGAGACGACGTCGGTTTTGTTGACCGGTCCACCGCCGGTCAGCAGGAAGGGCGTAAAGGTGTTGAACGTCCACAGCGTGATCAGCAGCATGTCGGTGAGGATGTAGCGCCCCAACTGAGGTAGCAAGATATCGCGGAATTTCTGCCAAGCATTCGCGCCGAGCACGGCGGCGGTCTCCAACTGCGACGGCGGGATCGAGCCGAGCGCCGAGGAGAACAGCAGCATCGAGAAAGCGGTGCCGCGCCACGTATTGAACAGGATGATGCTCAACATGGGGTAATTGAACAGCCAGTCGAAGGCGGGTAGACCGAATATTCCCAAGACCGAGTTGAGCGTGCCGCCGGGGTTGAGATAGGCAAACCACGCAAAGGCGACCACCACGTCGGGGATGATCCACGCGGTGATGGCGATGGTGAAGATGGTCTCGCGCAAGAGTCCCTTGCGGTTGTTGAACAAGGTCGCCAGCAGCAGCCCTAGACCGGCTTGACCGATCAGCGCCGAGCCGATGACGAACTGCGCGGTGAGTAGTAAGCTGGCGCCAAATTCGCCGCGCCGCATCCAGTTGGCGCCGTTGAATAAATCGACGTAATTGGCTAACCCGACGTTCTGCGGGTTAGCGGCAGCCGTGCCGACGAGCGTTTGATTGGTGAAACTCATCATGAAGATCGAGAAGAATGGATAGATGAGAAACACAATCACGAACAGAAAGGCTGGCAGCAAGAATAACAGCCCTACCGGGCGGGAAAGCATAGATCGCTGCATGTTCATCACTATCGAGAAGGCGCTGCCCGACGCAGGGTTCGCGTCGGGCAGCGTCGCGGATCAGAATAGCTAGCTCAGCGGAATTCGTTCCACATTGTCTTCGCCGACGATGGCAGTCACGGCATCGTCGTAGGCTTGCATGGCTTCTTCCGGCGACATTTCGCCCGAAACCACACGCTCGGTCATCAACTGGGCTTCTTGCGAAACCTTGTTGTAGTCAGCCAGCGGCGGACGAACGGTCGTCAGCGGCAGGACTTCCGAGGCAATGCGGCTCATGGTCGCGTCACCGGTCACGGCGACGTCGGTACGAGCACGGATGCGCGGGGTGATAGTTTGAAGCTGATCCATCATGTCTTTGCTGAACATGAAGGACAGCAGCGCCCAAGCTTCTTCCGGGTTCTTGGTGTTCGGGTTGAGGATGAAGCCAGTACCGCCGGAGATGGTCACGAAGTCCTGACCGTTGTAGCCCTTGCCGGGTTCAATGGCGGGGAACTTGGCGAAGTTGACCACTTCGTCGCGGTTCGCCATGGCAAAGTCGCCGGTGTTCGGGGCGAGCGGACCGCGCCAGAAATAATCGCCCTCGACCAGCATGGCGATCTTACCCTGCGAGAAATCTTGGAACGACTGGTTGCGACCATCCTGCGTCAGTTGGTAACGCGGATCGCCCAGACCTTCGTCGATGTAGATGGTCTTGTACAGATTGAGCGCGTCGAGGATCGACGGGCTGCTGACGGGCCACTTGTTGTTGGCGAAATCGTAGACGTGGCTGCCAGCGCCCAAGAGCGCCATGTAGTAGCCCTGCATAGTGGTGGCTTCGCCCATTGCCGTACCCGCGTTCAACTGAATCGGGGTGACATCCGGCAGGGCTGCCTTGATAGCGCGAGCGGCATCGAGCCATTCCTGCCAGCTCGTCGGCTGCCAGTCGGCGGGCAGACCTGCCTGCTCGAACAAGTCGGTGCGGTACCAAATTTCGCGGGCGTCGGTGCCGTAGGCGATACCGTACAGGTCGCCGTTGTAGCCGAGGATTTGCTGAAGCCCGGTGGGGATCGCCTTCCAGCCTTCCCAATCGAGGACTTGGGCGCCAGCGACTTCGGTCAGCGGCTTGATCAGCCCGGCGTCGGCGAATTCAGGGATCCAGAAGCCGTCGAACGAGAGGATGTCCGAGCCTTGCCCGACGCCGAGGTCGAGCGCGTACTGCTGGCGCAGGTCTTCGCCGGTGCCGGTGAACGGGATGACGGTGACGGTGACATTCTTGCCTGCGTCAGCCATTTGCTGCTCGAAAGCGGGCTTGACGATAGTCGTTGATCCACTGCTGGGTATCAGCGCCGTTGATGCCGCTGATGGTCAGTTCGATGGCGCTGTCTTGCGCCTGAATGCCGCCTGCCAGTGCCATGAGGCAAACCAGCAGCAGAAAGTAAAGGGAACGTTTTAACATGACCTTGTGCTCCTTCAAGACAAAATACTCAGCTCTTGATTGCGGACATCTGCGCGCCAATTGTCCGCCTACAGCGACTCCAACTCTAAAACCGTCAAGAACCGTCACGGCGGCGGTGCGGTCGATTGCCGCACGACCAGTCGTGTCGGCACCAATGTCAGGATGCTTTCATTCTCCTCTCCCTCGATGCGCGTGATCAGCCGGCGCGCGGCTTCCGCGCCCATCAGCGAACTGTTCTGGGCTATCGTCGTCAACGGCGGGGTTTGATATTGAGCAATGTCGAGATCGTCGAAGCCCATCAGGGAAACGTCTTCAGGGATTTCGCAGCCCGGCGAGGGTGATGGCGCGTTGGGCTTTGAGCGCCATCCAATCGTTGACCGCGAAAATAGCCGTCGGGCGTTGGGGTGATTTCAATAAGTCGATCAACGGATGGATTTCAGTATCGTCCTGCTGGAACAGGTAAGCTTCATAGGAACTCATCTCGCCGTTGCCGCCGACCAGAAACGGCGGCTGCGGTTCGGCTCCGTGACGGATCATCGCGTCCTGATAGGCGCGGTAGCGTTCCGACACCGACCAGAGGTCGAGGTGGGGACGGGCGAAGAAGATGATCCGGCGGTGTCCCAATTTGAGCAGATGCTCCATCGCTTGCAAGCCGCCTTCGTAGTTGTTGCTGCACACGCACGGGAGCACAACCCCGTTGACCGGGCGATCCATCAGCACGAGCGGCAGCTTGAAGTCCGGCGACGCCAGTACCCGCCCGGATGCGCTCGCTCGCGCCGGTACAAGGATGCAGCCGACTGCGCTTTCGTCGGTGAGCAGGCGCAGCAGCCGGTTTTCTTCGGTGATGCTGCGATCCGTGCTGGCGATCTGAACGCGGAAGCCGTGCTCGCGGAGCGCTCGCTCGGCGCCGTTGAGCATCTGGACGGCGAAGGTGCCGCGATACTCCGGCAGGAAGAAGCCGACGAGGTCGCGGGCATTGCTGCTCGGCGGTTCGGCGACGAATGTCCCCTTCCCGGCGACGCGGTAAATCAGCCCTTCATCCTGTGCCGCCTGCCACGCGCGCTGGATGGTCGCGCGGCTGATGTTCAGAGTTTCGACGAGTTCCCACTCGCCCGGCAGCCGGTCGTGCGGTTTGAGCAGCCCGCTCCTGACCTTGTGGCGTAGTTCATCCAGTAGTTGTAAGTGCAGTGGCAGCGAACTCGAATGCGAAACGTTGAATTCCATCATGTCACAACCTGTCCGGACAACTCTAGTATAGCACCGATGCGATTAAGGGCAAACGACATTTCATTTAAGCATTGTAATAGAACTGATTAAAGCTTTGGCGTTGCTCAGATGACCTCACCCCCCGATCCCGTCTCCATGCAATGGAGAGGGGGAGAAGGACAGGGAAGAAGCGCTAATTTTGAGGGCAGCGATGCGAAAAAGTGATGGGAAGACAATAGGGTTGGATTGCCTTTACGAATGACCTCCTTCTGAACCGTCATCAGACCTATCGGGCAGTTGGCGTCGACAAAAATTACAACGCAGCCCGCTCATCGCTACGGTTGCTCAACGTTTCACCTACGTTTAATGAAATGTGTCATGAAATTTGTTATACTATGACGGTATAGAACCCGATCTTCAGGAGGTCAACCATGTGGCGTAGAGCCTTTATTGCGGCGTTTGTGCTGCTCATTGTTACGTCTGTTTTCGCCGTCCAGCCTGCGCTCGCACAAAACCCGGTTTGGTACGCGCAGTATTACAACAATGCCGATCTGCGAGCACCGTCGGTGTTTACGCGGAATGATGCCAATATCGCTTTCAACTGGGGCGTGAACTCGCCCGGCGACGGTATCGGCAGCGATAATTTCTCGGTGCGCTGGGCGACTGACGTTCAACTGAACCCCGGCACTTATCGCTTTTATGCGTTGGCGGACGATAACATCCGTATCGTCTTCAACTTCGTCAGCTATGCGCCCGTGATCGACACGTTCGCGTCCGGGCAGGTCAACGTGCTTCAGTCCGGCGACGTGACTGTTTCGCAGGCGGGGACCTATCACATTCAGGTCGATTACCGCGAAGTGACCGATCAAGCGTTCGCCTACGTCTCATATGCCAATATCGCCACTAATCCGGGCGGTCCGAATTTCGCCGCGCCGGTGCCGCCCACGTCGAACCCGGTGACGCAGAATGCTTGGACGGCGCAGTATTTCGCCAACAGCAACCTGCTGGGCGACCCGGCGGCGATCACGACCGAGAGCGCGCCAGTACACGACTGGGGCACGGGTGCGCCGATTGGCTCGGTTCCGGCGGATAACTTCTCGGTGCGCTGGACGAGCGCGCAGTATCTGAGCGGCGGCACCTACACCATCAGCGCGCGCGCCGACGACGGCGTGCGGGTCTACGTCAACGGCGTAGCGGTGATCAATGAATGGCATGGCGCTAGCGGTCAGACCTATGCCGTCAGCCTCGCGCTCCCGGCGGGGCAAAACACCTTCCAAGTGGAATATTACGAAGCCAGCGGCAACGCTTACATCGACTTCTCGATCAACCAGACGTCGGGCGGCGGCGTGGTCGTGCCGACGGCAGCGCCACCCGTCAGCGGCGCGCTGGCGACGGTCACCGCCTATCGCCTGAACGTCCGTAACGCGCCGGATCCGGCGACCGGGCAGATCATCACGCGGATCAACCGGCTGGAGACCTACGCGATTCTGGGACGCAACGCCACCAGCACTTGGTATCTACTCGACATCAACGGCACGCAGGGCTGGGTATCAGGCGGGTTCATCAACGTCGCCAATGGCGCTAACATCCCGGTGGTGGGCGCGGCATCGACGGCAGCGCCGATCACCAGCGCGACCGGCAACATCGTCACCGCGACGCCCTACAACGTCGTCATCCGCAGCGGTCCGGGCACGCAGTACCGGCGCTTGGGCTTGTTGCCGGTGTCGGGGACTGCGCCGCTGGTCGGACGCAACAGCTCGAATACGTGGTGGCAGATCAACTTCAACGGCATCGTCGGTTGGGTGAGTTCGCAGTACGCGATCATCAGCTCGTCGGCGAACCTCAGCGCTGTGCCGGTCACCGGGTAAAGTAAAGATGTAGATGGGTTGCAGGGGCGTTCAATTGAACGCCCCTGCGATTCCCGTGATGTTGGTAATTCTCAGCTCAGCTACGCGCCGACGTTTTGCCGCGAGATCTGGCATAGATCGGCATGAGAAGTTGCTGAACCAAGTGTAAAATATGTGTAAACTGAGGGACGCACCCCCGTGTCCCGCCTACCCCCTGCCCTGCCCCTAAGAATGCCCCCCGCGCTATAATGCATCGGTTGTGTGAGATCAACTCATCAGCAAGTTCACACAGTTATTCGCTCGCCCAGAAGCCGCTACGGTCAGAGGAGAGTACCGTTATGATCGAAGTTGAAAATCTTGTTAAGAAGTACGGTGAAGTGACTGCCGTCAAAGGCATCAGTTTCACCGCACCATCCGGTCAGGTCACCGGGTTCTTGGGACCCAACGGCGCGGGCAAAACCACGACGATGCGGATGCTGACCGGCTTCACGCCGCCCACCTCAGGTTCGGCGACGGTCGCCGGGCTACGACGTGTTCAATGACAGCCTCGAAGTCCGGCGGCGCGTCGGCTATCTGCCGGAAAACGTGCCGCTGTACCGCGACATGACGCGCGCGCGGCTATCTGCTCTACGTCGGCGAGATTCGCGGCATCAAGCACCGCCGCCAGCGCGCCGACGAGGTGCTGGAGCGCGTCGGCTTGATCGACCGCGCCGACAGCCGGATCCGCACGCTCTCGAAAGGCATGAAGCAGCGCGTCGGGCTGGCGAGCGCCTTGCTCCACAACCCGCCCGTGCTGATCCTCGACGAGCCGACCATCGGCTTAGACCCGCTGCAAGTGCTGGAACTGCGCTCGCTGGTCTCCGAACTGGGGCGCGATCACACCGTCTTGTTCAGCACGCACATCCTCTCAGAAGCGGAGCAGGTCTGCGACAAGGTCGTGATCATCAATCAGGGCGAGATCATGGCGCAGGGCGCGCCGTCGGAACTGCGGAGCGAACTGCAGCAGGGCGGACGCCTGCTTGTGCGCGTCGACGCGCCGGCTCAAGCCGTGCTGGCGGCGATCCAGAACGTCCCCGGCGTGCGCCACGCCGAAATCGCCGACGACGGCATCATCGCCACGCCGACCGACGTCAACAGCGACCCGCGCCCGCAGATCGCCCGCGTCGGTCGTCGAGAAGAATTGGGATTTGCTGGAACTGCGCCCGCTGGCGGTCAACCTCGAAGAAATCTTCCTTGAAGTCACGCGCCATCGCGAGACGGCGGAGGTCGAGGAAGCCATCGCCAACGAGCAGTCCGAACCAGAGGAGATCGTATCGTGACTGATATTAACCCAGAACATGCCGCCGGAGGCGCGGTCGATCGCCGAGCCGGAACCGGTCGAGCAGGGGATAGCGATGCCGTGGCTGGCGGTTTACAAGCGCGAACTGGGCTTGTATTTCCGCTCGCCGATTGCTTACGGCGTGGCTTTCGCCATCCTGTTCTTTCTCGGCGTGCTGATCAACGGCTACATCGCGCAGGCGAACGGCATCGGTACCCGGCGGACTCGACCTACGCGCCCGGTCTGCTGACCTTCCTGATGTTCCTGATCGCGCCGCTGCTGACGATGCGCCTGCTGGCGGAAGAATCGCGCGAAGGGACGCTCGAAGTCTTGATGACCCTGCCGATGAACGAGTCGCAGTTCATCATCGGCAAGTTTCTGGCGGCGTGGACGTACTTCACCGTTCTGCTGCTGCTGACGCTGGTCTACCACTTCATCATGCTGACGCGTTGGCACGCCTGACCTCGGCGCTGCCTTCGGCGCTTACTTGGGCGCGTGGCTCTACGGCGGCGCGGTGCTGGCGGTGACGATGATCTGGTCGGCAGTGACCGAAGACCAAATCGTCGCGGCGTTCTTGGGCGCGGCGACCGTGCTGGTGCTCTACCTCGCCGAGATCGCCGCGATCTGGATCGGCGGGCAGGGCGAGCACGTCGTCGGTGTTGGCGAATTTCGTCCGCGAACTGGGCTTGCAGGCGCACTACAACTGCGACGATGGCGGTCGGCATCATTCGCGCCGAGGACATCCTGTATTTCGTTTTCATGATGATCGGCGCGCTGTTTATCACGACGCGCATCGTCGAGACGCGGCGCTGGAGGTCATAAGCAATGTCACAACAAATCACACCCTCGAACGAACAAGAGCCGCTGATCCCGCCGCGCTACTTGCTGATTCTGTCGGCGCTCGGCTTTCTGGTCGCGCTGATCGTCAAGGCGACGCAGCCGGAGTTCGGCGTCGTCGGCTACGGCGGGCTGGCATTCGGCGTGCTGGCGCTGCTGATGTGGGTGCTGCTCGCACCCGATCAAGCGCGCAGCGTGCTCACCGGGCGGACGGCGCGCTTCGGCGGGACGAGCTTGCTCGTCACGGTGCTGCTGATCGCGGTGCTGATCGGCGTCTACGCCGTCGTCCGCAACGCCAACCTGCGGGCTGACCTGACCCAAACCGACAAGTACTCGCTGACGCCCGAATCGCAGCAGGCGATCGCCGCGCTCGCCGCCGAGCCGGGAACGCCCAACGTCAAGATCGTCGCCTTCTACGGTCCGTCGCAGGCGGGCAGCCGCGATCAGGACTCGCTGCTGTTCGAGGACTACAAGCAGACCAGCAACGGCAAAATCGACTACGAGTTTGTCGATCCGGAGCAGCAGCCGCAGACGGTCAGCCTGTACGGGGTGACGCGCGCCGGGCAGATCGCGGTGGTCAAGCTCAACGACGACGGCACGCCGGATACGCAGAACGCCCAGATCGTCAATACCTTCGGTCAGGGCGACATCACCAACGCCATCCTCAAGGTCTCGTCGTCGGGCGTGTTCAACGCTTATTTCCTGACCGTGCAGGACGGTATGGCGCGACAAGATGACCGTGCTCAAGAAGAACTTGACCGACCGCTACGGCTGGAACGTGCAGGACGTTTCGCTGACGGAACTGACCAGCCCCGACGGCAAGTTCAACCTCGACGACCCCAACGTCACCGGGCAGGTGATCGTCATCCCCGGCGGCAGCGCACCACTGGCCGACGCCGAGCTGCAAGGTGCTGGAAGATTACGTCAACAAGGGTGGCGACCTGATCATCCTCGCCGGGACCAACCTGAACGACAACAAACCTCGCTGGCGACCGGCGGATAACCTCAACAGCTACCTGATGCAGAACTTCGGGCTGCAATTCAACAACAACGTCGTGATCGACAAGACGCAGGCGTTCCAGACGCCGCTGCTCCCGGTCGCGACCAACCTGTACGGCGTCGAGCTTCATCACGACCAACGGCATCCCGCTCCGGTCAGGCGGCGCTGGTGTTCGAAGTCCCCAACAGCATCACGATCGCCGACACGCCGCCCGCCAACGTCACCGTGACGCCGCTGGCGCGCTCGACCTCGGCAGCCTACGCCACGACCGATCTGCAAGCGATGCTCGACAACAATATCGACAAGACCGACAGCTGACACTAAAGGTCCGTTCGTGCTGGCAGCGCAAGCGGTCAATTCGCGACACGGGCGCGCGGATCGTACTGATGGGCAGCACGTCGCTAGGCGAACGACAGTACGCTCAGTTCCAGAATATCGACAACGTGAGCGATCGCCTTCAACAGCTTCATCTGGACGACCAATTTCAACGACTACTTCACCCAGATCACGGTGCAGCAGCAGCAGCGCCCGCAGGACGCGCCGATTTTCGCCGACCAACAGACGCTGCAAAACATCAACTTCATCACGATTTTCGTGCTGCCGTTCGGCGTGCTGGCGATTGGCATGTTGGTGTGGTGGAATAACCGCGAACGCGCTCGCTAACGCAGATGGGCAGGGGCGCACTGCTGTGCGCCTCAACAGAAGCCTACCGAATTCACTGGATCATCTGCTGATGCTGCGCTCACTTTAAGGAGAATGCTGTATGCGCTGGAACCGAGGAACGATTGTTTTAATCGCCGCGCTCTTAGTGGTGATCGTCGCTGTGCTGGTGATCAACAATAATCAGGCGAGTGCCCCCGGCGAGACGCCGACGCCCGCCGCCAGTACCGGCTCGCTGCTGCCGATCACCGACGCGGGGAACATCGCCCGCTACGAAGTGCGCGATAACAGCACCGGCGATTTCGCCGCGCTGACGAAGGACAGCGGCGGCGCGTGGCACATCGACGCGACCAACGCGCTGCCCACCCGCGACCCCGATCAGTCGCTGATCGACACGACGGCGGGGAAGATCGTCAGCCTGAAGTACAGTAACACTTTAGCAACGATCAACTGGGGACGTTTGGGCTGGACGCGCCGAGCTACACGCTGCTGGTCACGACCACCGATGGCACGCTGTACACGATCTACGTCGGCAACAAAAGCCCCGACCAGCCCCGCTATTATACCATCGTCCAGAGCTGGGACGGCGGCAAGCACCGCCGAAGCACCGATGGCGACGGCTGAAGCGACCGCTGAAATGACGGTAGAAGCAGCCGCAACTGCCGAAGCGACGGTCGAGGCGACGCCGAATCGCGTGGCGAACCCGGGGGTTACGCTCTCCGGCGCGCAGACAATCTACCTGGTCCCGCAGACGGTGATCGACACGCTGACCAAATGGCTGCCGACGCCGCCTTACGCGCCGCTGCCGACCGCTGTGCCGACGGACATCGTCCCGCTGGAACTGCCGACGGTCGAGCCGACCGCCGCAATGACGGCCGAGCCGACCGTTGAAATGACGGCAGAGGCGACCGTCGCGCCGTAATCTCTCCGCACCAAGCATCCGTAGGGGCGATGGCACGCCATGCCCCTACACAACTCCGCTACGAATAGCGAACTGTAGGGGCGTTATAGGCCTTACAAAGTACGCACAACGCTCCCTCGCTATCTACCCGTTAAACTTCACAACCCGCCGACGATCGACCTGCGGCGGCGTGATCGTCCGCTCGACGACGATTTCCGTCGCTGCTGGCGTCGGCGCTGACGGTGACCGGCACTTCGACGTTCACCTCGTCGATGAAGCAGAGCGACTCGTTTTCCGCCTCGCAGTAGTAGGTCGTTAGGACGCCGTAGAGCGTATCGCTGCCTGCGGTCAGCGTCACGGGCAGGCTGAACTCGGCCGTGTCGAAGCCCTGCGCGCGCTCGGCTTCGGGGATGTCGATGGCTTCGCCCTCGTTATTCCACTCGCTGCGCGAGGGCGCGTCCGGGTTGATCTTGTAGCCGTCCGGCAGGATGATGCGGACGGTGATCGCGCCGTCACCGGGCGCGACGGTCTGCTGCGGCAGCGTGAGGGTTTCGCCCCGCGCGCGGTTGCCGCCGATCACGGTCGGCTGGTCGCTGATCTGGAGCGCTTCCGGGTTGGGGAACAGGATCGTGCTCATCTGCCTGGTGGTCAAGTCGAGCACGCGGATGGCGTGGTTGTTGGTGTCGGCGATGAAGAGCCGGTTTCCGGCTACCGAGAGGCCGCCCGGCTCGTTCGACTTCCGCGTCGCTGCCGCTGCCGTCGTGGAAGCCGCCGCCTTCACCCGCGCCCGCGAGCGTCGTGATCGTGTCGGTCGCCGGGTCGATCTGCTTGATGCGGCTGTTATAGGTGTCGGCGACGTAGAGTGTGCCGTCCGCTGCGCTGGTGATGCCGAGCGGGTGCTGCAAGCGCGAGACGCCGACCGACGCCGTCCACGTCGCCGAAGTCGAACAGGTTGTTGTCGAGCGTCCCGGCGACGGCGTGAAGCCTGCTCGGTCGTGATGTCGGCGGCGCGGATTGTGCTCGAACTCGCTGTCGGCGAAGTAGAGCACGCCGTCGTGGAAGGTCAAGCCGCTCGGCTGCGCCAGCGCCGAGGTATCGAAACGGTCGTTGATCGCGCTTTCGCTGCCGTCGCCGATCAGCGGCTCGATCGTGCCGTCGCCGACGTGCAGCGCCCAAATCTGATGCGTGCCCGCCATCGCTATGTAAAGCGTATCATCGCCGCCGAAGGCCACATCCCATGGGCTGCTCAGGTCGGCATTGAGCGCCGGAACCAACTGACCGGGTGTGCGCGCGCCCGAATAGCTGAGTAGCCCGTCCCGGCGACGGTCGTCACCGTGCGCGCGTCGAGATCGACGCGCGGATGGCGTGGTTCTCCATGTCGGCGACGTAGAGCATGTTGTCGCGCAGCGCCATGCCCTGCGGTTTGTCGAAGCTGGCGGCTGTCGAACGCGCCGTCGGTCAAGCCCGCCGCGCCGCTGCCGATCACGTCCGTAATTTCGTAAGTGTCGAGGTTGGCGACGACAATCCGGTTATGGTTGCTGTCGGCGATGAACAGGCGTCCGCCCGCTTCGTCGGCCAGCACTTTGCCGGGGAAGGCGAGCAGTCCGGCGGGCTGTTCCGCGCCTTCCAGCGCCAGTTCGAGCGGCGTGCGGTTGAGTTCGCCGAGGCTGTCGAAGTGTCAACCATGCCGGTTGAGCAGGCGGTCAAACGCCTCGAAGGGGATTTCGCCCGCCTGCATCGCCAGCACATTGCCACGCGGATCGATGACGACGAAGCTGGGCCACGCATTGATGTTATAAGCCTGCCAGACGCGGAAAGCGCTGTCGTTGATAACCGGATGCTCCAAGCCGTAGCGCTGGACGATCTGGCGGATGCTGGTGGTGTTGCCCTCGTTGGCGAACTTGGCGGAATGGACGCCAATGATCACCAGTGCGTCGCCGTATTTCGCCTCAAGCTGCTGGAGCGTCGGGATCATGTGGATGCAGTTGATACAGCCATAAGTCCAAAAATCGAGCATGACGATCTTGCCGCGCAGCGCCGCCATCGTCAGCGGCGCGGGCACGTTGATCCACTCTAGCCCGGTCGGGAATTCCGGCGCGGGCAGGTCGGGGCGTCCAGCATAGCGACTCTCCACAGGTGTTTCTCCTTGCGGTGTACTGTCGGGTGTACTACTCGGTGCATTCTGTGTGCGCGTCAGCAGCAGAACCCCGATCAGCACGACCGGTAGCATTACCAGCAGTAATAATACTCTTTTAGATATGAAATTTACGCTCATAAGTTAACGTAACTCCGGCATCTGTGCGAACTGTTTGTCGTTTTGGGCGATGTCCACTACCCTAACAGGTAACACCAGCCCTCATTGTGCCACGAGAGTCTTTGCGAATCGATTAAGAGCGGAGAAGCCTATGCGCCGTTTCATTGGTCTATTGATGCTGTTCGTGATCTTGTTTCCGCTGCTGTTGGGCGCGGGGACGATCTTGGTCACCCGTCAGGTGGTGATCGGCGTTCAGGCGGAATATGATCGGCGGATGACGAGCATCAACCGCGATCTGGCGGAGATCGATCAGACTCTCCGCCGCGCGCAAGTCCAGTTCGAGACGCTGCAAACGGTCGCCGATACGATCTTCGGCTCGGCGACGCAGTGGGCGCAAGATGTCGCCAACACGATCAACAACTTCCAGATTCGCTACGGGGGCTTCCGACTGCCTGAGATCGACGTTGGACTTTTCAAGATTGACCTGCCGGACATTCCGGCGGTCAACTTGACCATCCCCGGTTTGAGCGCCGTGCGTGACTTTTTGCAGAATATCTTCAACAGCCTCGCGCAGCTTTCCGGCGCGCTTTCCGATATCGCCCAGATCGCTCAAGTTCCGGCTCAATTGAATGCGATCTACGGCGAACTGCAAGGCTTCTACGGCAGCCTGAACGCGATCATCGCGCCCTACGGCACGCTGATCATCGTCGGGGTGATCGGCGGGTTCATCTGGTTCGCGGCGGTCTATCTGGTGCTGGCGTACACGTGGATCGTGCGCGGTTGGGCGATGCTGCGCGGGCGTCCGATCACAGTGTGAGTCCGTTAGGGACACAGGAAATCAGCAGAGCGCACAACAATCCATTTTCGATTGCCCTGCGCTCTGTTTAATGAACAGTTTACTTGACGAATTGACCGAGTTAGATCACGCGATCTAGACGGCGGTGCGGGTGGTGCGCTCGATGCGCTGGAACATGCCGTCGAGCTTGTGGTTGAGTTCTTTGAGTGCCAGTTTCGCCTGCTGACGGCGGCGCGGGGAGACGCGCTCGTCTTCGCTGATGCGGCGGAGGGTCACAGCGTAGCGCGTGTAGAGCTTGAGCACGTGCGCGCCGCAGGTGTGATCATCGCTGCGGTCGTAATAGTGTGCGAGATCCCGCCAACTATTCATCAGCTTGTAGAAAGCGTCGCTTTCTAGCCAATTGCTATCGGTCGTGTTGACCTTCCGCGCCAGTGCCAGAAGGTTATCTTCAATCTGTTTGCGCTGTGATGTAGGATTGAACATACATCCAACTCCGCTAAACCATCCAAGTTGTGAAATGCGGTTTAAACAACCACACAACGAGGGCATTATAACATGGTTCGTGGTGCTGACAACGGCATAAGTTACAAATTTCACCCACGCTGCTATTCATTTATGCACTATTCATCTGGTGCACATCTGGTGATTTCCCCTTGATGACGGCTGCCGGACGGTCGCTGATCAGCGACGCCGCCCCCTGATTGACGAGGACGACCGCCAGCGCTGACAGCTTGGGCACGCCGCGCTGTCGATCTAAGTGCTGCGGCTGATTTATGAGAGATGAATCATTAAGATCGCGTAAAAGAGGAGCGAAGGTCAGGATTTTGTCACCATAATAATCTTAAGGGATCAGAGTCACGAAAGCGGAGGACACTGCTTATGAAGCTGTTTCGCCTGATACTACTTGGCTCAGTCCAACGTGACGGGGTCAAGGATCGTCAAGGCGGCGCTTCAGCGAACTTGCGGGTCAGCGAAACCAAAGCCAACATGGAAGCAGCGCTGGGAAAAGTCACCGCTTTTATCACCCGTGCCACCGAAAATGGGCGCGAACTACTGGTCTTTTTGCATCCCACCGCCGGACTCCAAGTCCCGGCGGGGACGGTTGAGGCGGGCGAGACTCCCGAAGCTGCCGTGCTGCGCGAAACTGCCGAGGAAACCGGGCTGCACGGCGTCTCGATTGTCGAACGCCTCGCCGTGATCCCGCAGGCGCTGGCAGATGACGAATGGATGGTGACGGAGCGCTGCGTGCTCCAAGCCTCGCCGGGCACCGAAGGGACGCTGCGCTTAGGGGGCTTCCTTCAGCGCGGACAGACCGTACAGGTGATCGACCACAACGGCGGCTTCCAGCGCGTGACCTTCAACGAGCACAAGCTCGAAGATGACTCGTTCGTCGCCGTTTCGAGCCAGACCGGTTGGGTGCCGTCACGCTGCTTGACCCGCAGCGTTCAGCGCTCGCTGTTTCACCTGACGCCGACCGAGCCAACGCCGCAGCAGTGGGCGGTCGATGCCGATGGACACACCTTCGCCTTGTTTTGGATCTCACTGGATCAGCCCGCCGGGTTGATCGCGCCGCAGCAGGCGTGGCTTGACCTCGTGCATGATCGCCTGTAAATTCCTCACAACGGGTTACAAGTTCAGTTGACTGCATGATCAATCGTTGGCAAGACAGCGTGAAGGATCTCCGGCGGCTGCCGCGCGCCGGATGGCAGCGGCTTTCGCTGTTCGAGCGCTGGATCGCCTTGCTGCTGCTGATCTGGGCGCTCTCGATCCTCAGCCTACCGATCCTCAAGTGGGTGATGGGCGCGCCGGTGCTTCCAGTCGGCATTTCGATTGGCGTGTTGTTTCAGTTGGTCGCCGTGCGGGCGATCATCGTCTGGACGTGGGGCGCGTGGCGCGCTAACCGGCTGACGCTGGTGATGATCGCCATGACGTGGGGCGTCGAATACGTCGGGCACACGACCGGCTTGCCCTTCGGCGCTTACCATTATACCGATCAACTGCAGCCGCAGATCGGCGGCGTGCCGGTGCTGATTCCGCTGGCGTGGCTGACGCTGCTGCCGTCGGCGTGGGCGGTCGCTCAGCGGATCACGCGCGGCTGGGCACACCCGCGACTCGCCTTCGTGGTCGTCAGCGCGCTGGCGTTCACGGCATGGGATTTATTCCTCGACCCGCAGATGGTGAACTGGTTGCTCTGGGTGTGGGATGCGCCGGGGGGCTACTTCGGCATTCCGCTGAGCAACTTCGCCGGGTGGCTGCTGGCATCGGCGGCGATCACCGCGCTGGCGAGCATCCTCGCGCCGCTGGATCGGCTGCCCGCGCGCCCGCTGATCGCCATCTACGCGATCACGTGGGCGCTGGAGACGATTGGGCTGCTGCTGTTCTGGGGGCTGCCGGGTGCTGCGCTGGTCGGCGGCGCGGCGATGGGATCGATGCTGCTGTGGTCGCTGCGACGGTGAAGGATTGGTCGCTGGCGAAAGCAAACCCGCTGCCGCTGATGTATACTCGGAGACCAGTTTGAAAATACGTTTTGTTAGAGAGGAGCAGCGGCAATGGCAGACGAACACCAGATTCACATCGACAGCCTGAGCGCGAACGAATTCGAAGTGCAGCTCGACGGCGAAGTGGTCAAAGGCGTGTTTCGGATCAGCGGACTAGTCCCCTTCAAGCTGGAGGTCAAGCCGTCGATGACCAAAGTCGTCCGCGAGCCGTTCACGCTCTCCAAGATGGTCCAGCGCGATCCCGAAATCGCCTTCAACCGCTGGCTGCGCGAGTCGGTCGCCGCGACCGACGACCTCAGCCGTCCGTCGCGGACGTTGGAAATCCTCGCCATCGACGACGGCGAAGAAACGCGCCGTTGGACGATCAAGGGCGCGTGGATCAGCGAGATCGCTTACTCGGACTTCAATACTGCCAGCGGCGATTTGATCGAGGAGACGGTCACGATCCACTACGACGTGATCAGCGAGCGCTGGCAAAGCTCGAACGACTAAAAAAATCTAGTTCGCGCTCGCTCATCGTTTACCTTATTAAGGATGGGAGTCCGCTTGCGCCGGTTGGAGTAGGGAGCAGCACCAGCACACATGAACCTGACACGACGTAATCAAATTCTGATCGGTCTCGTGATCATCGTTATCGGCTTTGTCGTCCTGCAATTTATCCCCTTCGGTGATTTCATTCCCGCATTGGCGCGAACCAACCCGCCGGTGAAAAGCCAGATCGCATGGAATTCGCCGGAAACCGAACAGCTCGTGCGCACCACTTGTTATGGCTGTCACAGCAATGAGACGGAATGGCCCTTTTACGCCTACATCGCGCCGATGTCGTGGCTGGTTCTGCACGACGTGAACGAAGCGCGCTCAAAGCTGAATTTCTCTGAGGAAAGCGCCGATAGCATCGACCCGTCGGTGCTGGTCGAGCAGATCGACCGGGGGTCGATGCCGCCGATCCAATATCTGCTGCTGCACCCGGAAGCTCGGCTGAGCGACGCGCAAAAAGAGGCGCTGCGAACTGGTTTGCGCGCCAGTTTGCACGGGTTCCAATAATACGGGAGTGGGGTCGTAGGGGCGACTTGCCAAGTCGCCCCTACGTCGCAAGTTGTTACCTTAATACCGACGCCAGCCGCTCGCCGTCGATGTTCGCCCCGCTGATCACGACGACGGTCACGCCGCCGGGTTCGACAACGGATGTCAATCCGCCGCCGCTTTGCAGCGCCGCCACGCCAACCACGCCGCCACCTTCCGCCAGCCAGCCCTGATCGGTCACCATCCAGCGCAGCGCGGCGGCGATAGCGGCTTCGCTCACCAGCACGATCCGATCCACGTATTGGCGCGTGAGGTCGAAGGTCAGCGATCCCGGCTCGATCTCGCCGGGGAGCGCGTCCGCCAGCGTCTCGTGGGCGAGCGGTTCATTGACGTGATAGAAGAAGTTGTACATGTCCGGCGAGACAGCAGCGTTGACGCCGATCACCTCGACCGACGGCTTGAGCGTCTTGATCGCCAGCGCGATCCCGGAGATCAGCCCGCCGCCGCCGACCGGCACGATCACGCGCTCGACGGTCGGCAGCGCGTCGAAGATTTCTAAGCCAATCGTCCCCTGCCCGGCGATCACGTTCGCATCGTTGTAGGCGGAGACGTAAACCAACCCTTCCTCACGCTCCATCCGGTGGGCTTCGCGCTCGATTGCGGCGAAGTCGTCGTCGATCAGGATCGCCTGCGCGCCGTAGCGCTTGACCCCGGCGATTTTGCGCTTCGCCGTGTAAACCGGCATCAGGACGCGCGCCTTGATCCCCAGCAGACCCGCCGCATAAGCGATCCCTTGCGCGTGGTTGCCCGACGAGACGGTGACGACGCCGCGCGCTCGCGCCGCCTCGTCGAGCGCGAGCAGGGCGTTGAGCGCGCCGCGCACCTTGAAGGAATGCGTCCGGTTGGTGTTTTCCAGCTTGAGCCAGACGTTCGCGCCCAAAGCGGGGGCGGCTTCCAGCGGGGTCGGCGGCAGGTGGGGGGCGAGTCGATAACGGGCGAGGGCAAGGTCGGCTAGGCGCAGCATGGCGATTGATTGTCCTTTCGATCCGGCAGCAAAATCGGGCGGCGTGGGCAGTAAATTAAAATTTACGTCTTAATTAACATCTTAGGGTTGTTCCGGCGATATTTCGAGTATAATTCTGGGTAACTCTGACCGCTGCTGCATGGATTGCTATGGTTTCCGGGAACGACCCCAACGTGGTACGTAAACAATACGCCAGCGACGTTTACCTGCGCATTCGCCAAGAGACGCATGAGCAGTACAGCGTGCCGCGGATCAATTTCCCTGAATGGGTGCTCAGCCGCGTCCAGTGGCGCGGCGACGAGCAGGTGCTCGACGTCGGTTCGGGCATGGGCGTCTATTACGACCAACTGCACCACGACCAGCCCGGCATCAGCTACTACGCCGTCGATCAATCGCCGGGGATGCTGCGCCTGCATTCGGCGCAGGGCGCGGTCACGCTGGGCGACGCCCAGAGCTTACCCTATGCCGATCAAAGTTTCGACGTGGTGATGGCGAACCACATGCTCTACCACGTCCCGGATATCGAGCGTGCGCTGAGCGAAGCCCGCCGGGTGCTCAAGCCCAACGGCGTTTTGGTCGCCGCGACCAACAGCGTCCAGTCGATGCCGGAATTTCACGCGCTGTTTCGCCGGGCGATGCTGCTCTTGAGCACGCCGGGGCAAATCTACAGCCAGCCGCCGCTGCCCGCGCAGATCAACTTCGCGCTCGAAAACGGGACACGGATGCTCGCCCGCCACTTTTACGCCGTCGTCCGGCACGATCTGCCCAGTACGCTGGTCTTTCCGAGCGTCGAGCCGGTAATGGCATATATCGAAAGCACGCGCGCGCTCCGCGAGCCGCAGCTTCCGGATCTGATTCACTGGGATGATGTCATGCTGATCATGCGTGACCAGATCGACCGGGTGCTGACCCATTTCGGGGAACTGGTCGTCAACAAGGTCAGCGGCGTATTGATCGCATCCAATCAAGGCGGCTTCATCCACGACTTCGTGGCAGCGCTCCAGCACGAGGACGGTCAAGCGGCGATCTAGCGCCGGAGCCTCGGTTTGCCCGCTTGAGGGGCGGCTCGACCCGTCGCCGCCTAAATCCAAACCTGACTCCACTTCGTTACACCGACGCACTTATGTATGCCCGCGTCATAACCTGTCTCGTGACGACCACAGGATTAGGCAATCGCTGCGATTCGTGGCACACTTGCAGCCAAACGGATGAATTGGATAAAGAGCAGCAGCACCTATGAAACTTGCAACTTTTACACACAATGGTAGACAGCGCATCGGCGCGATTGAGGGCGATACCGTTTACGTGATGGCGTGGCAGGATAACATGCGCCAGTTGATCCGGCGCGGGATCACGCCGAGCCGGACTTACGAGCGCGTCCCGCTGGCGGAAGCGACGCTCAAAGCACCGCTGATCCCCGGCAAGATCATCGCTATCGGGCGCAACTACGCCGACCACGCCGCCGAAACCGGCAGCCCGCTGCCGCCCAAGCCGCTGATCTTCGCTAAGCTCCCCAGCGCCATCATCGGGCAGGGCGAGCCGATCACGTGGCGCAAGTCGATCACGGAACAGGTGGACTGGGAAGCCGAACTCGCGGTGATCATTGGCAAGCGGGCAAAAGACGTCAGCGAAGCCGACGCTTACGATCACGTTTACGGCTACTGTGCCGCCAACGACGTGACCGCGCGCGATCTGCAAAACGGCGACGGGCAGTGGACGCGGGGCAAAGGGCTGGATACTTTCTGCCCGCTGGGACCGTTCATCGTCACCCGCGACGAGATCGCCGACCCGCAGACTCTGGCGCTCAAGACCACGGTCAACGGCAAGGTGATGCAGAATTCCAACACCAAAGACATGATCTTCAAGATCCCACAGTTGATCGCCTACATCTCGCAGATGTTCACGCTCGAACCGGGCGACCTGATCCTGACCGGCACGCCGTCGGGCGTCGGCACGGGGATGAAGCCTCCGGTTTACCTCGCCGACGGCGACAGCGTGACCGTCAGCGTCGAAGGCATCGGCGAGATCACTAATCCCTGCAAGATGGTCGAAGAATAGTAAAAACAGTACCGAGTACCGAGTGCTGAGTTGTTCCGCGAGGGGTTTAAACCCCTCGCTACGAAAAACGAAACACACTAAAGGTGTTTCTAAGTGCGCCCCTTCAGTGGGCGCTGTTCTCTAGAGCCGAGGGTTTCAACCCTCGGCGGCTTCGCTGAGTGACGATTTGCCATTGGCTGGGTGATCTTTTACTCAGCACTCGGTACTCGGTACCGAGGTGAGCGTTGACTCTAGCGGCGGGCTTTGCTAGACTCGTCATAGCAATAACGATGGGTTATTGGCAGTTTGCTCACGCCGGGCCCTGCGCGGCAAGGCTTCCGAATTGTGTCAGGCCCGGAAGGGAGCAGCACTAAGGGATATACCTTGGGTGCCGCAGGTCAACCCGGCTTGAGCAGACTGAAAATAACCCGTTTGGGAACCTAACCTATTTCGGAACAGCCCCGGAAACGCCCGTTGGAACCCGAATCTCCTCGTTCCGAGCTAACTCACCTGCAACCACAACTCACTCAATCGTCGCCGCCCGCATGGTTCGTGCCTACATTGATCGCGCTGGGCGTGCTGCTGGTCGTCGTGGTGATCGGCGGGATGGTGGCGCTGATCGCGCTGGCGCACACCACCCCGGTGACGCTGGTTGTCAACGGCGACGCCCGCGAGCTGGAAACCCACGCCGGGACTGTCACGCAACTGCTGAGCGAGGCTCAAGTCGCGCTCGGCGACGGTGATCTGGTCTCGATGCCGCTCAACACGCCGCTGGAATCGGGCATGGTGGTGCGTGTGGACCGGGCGCGCAGCGTCTTCTTGACGGTCGATGGCACGACGACGCCGCTCTGGACGGCGCAGGTCGACCCGGCGGACATCCTTGCCGGGGCGGGCGTGCGCGTCGGCACGGGCGACCGGATCAGCATCGACGGCACCGAGACCAGCAGTGCGCTGCTCGACCAGTGGTCGGTGCCGATCAGCAGCATCGACGTGCGCCATGCCGTGATTCTGCGCGTCCACGATGGCGAAGACACGCGCAGCTTGCAGACCACCAGCGCGACTATCGGCGAGGCGCTGTTCGCCGCCGGGTACACGCTCTATCTCTCCGACAGCACCCAGCCTGACTTGAATACAGCGCTGACCGGCGATCTCGACGTGACCATCACGCGGGCGAGTCCGGTCGATATCATCGCCGATGGCGAGACGATTCGCACGCGCTCGCAGGGATCGACGGTCGCTGACGCACTGGCGGAGGCGAGCGTGGCGCTGGTCGGGCTGGATTACGCCATCCCTGCCGAAGCATCGCCGCTGCGCCCCGGTATGTCGATTCGCGTGATTCGCGTGCGCGAGGACATCGAAGTCAGCCAGCAGCCGCTGCCGTTCGAGACGGTCTACCAAGCCGATTCGACGCTTGAACTTGACCAGCGGCGGGCAATCCAAGCGGGGCAGGAAGGCATTCAGGAGACGCGCGTTCGCGTGCGCTACGAGAACGGGATCGCCGTCAAGCGCTCGGAGGAGGAGACGGTCGTCGCCCGCGCACCGCTCAACTACGTGATCGGCTACGGGACGAACGTTGTCATCCGCACGGTTGATACCCCCGATGGGCCGCGCGAATACTGGCGCAAGCTGCGCATGTATGCGACCAGCTATCATCCGGCGGCGCTGGGCGGGGACGACACCACCGCGACCGGGCGCAAGCTCGAACACGGGATCGTCGGCTCTGACCCGAACATTCTCCCCTATGGGACGTTGATTTACGTGCGCAATTACGGTGTTGGCGACATCGAGGACACCGGCGGCAAGCGGAGTATGCCGCTGTGGATCGACCTCGGTTACAGCGACGCCGATTATCGCGGCTGGTCGGGTTATACCGACGTTTACATCCTGACGCCGGTGCCCGCTCAGATCGACTATTTTCTGCCGACTTCTTGAGACTGAAAAACTAGCTTCAAATATCCTCCATTGTTATTTCGGTAAAATGGCGGTATATAATTTTCTAGACAGTCATTCAAACTCTATTTATTTGTCAGCAGTGTGGTTTTGATCTGTTTTTTTGAATATCATTGCGGTCGATTTGCCGCCAGACCTACCACTTATGTCGTGAGACAGGGACACATCCGGTGCATGACAGTCTGCTTTCAGATCAGAAGGGACGTAGTACTCTGCGCCAAAGTCTTAGCTTACGCTCACGAATTGTCTCCATCACTTCGATTTACCTGCTCATTGCTGCTCTGCTTAATCTTTACTATGGCTTCACCTTGTTCTTCAGCGGCGCGGTCGCTCTGGCTTTCGAAGGTCCCGGCGGCGTGGCGTTGGGCGGGCAATCCACTGCTGCGAGTGTCGCCGTCGATTTATCCAGCGGGGTAATCACGCTGTTCGGCGTCTTTCTGCTGGCGGTCGGCGCGATTATGGTCGTGACGGCGATTGAACTCTACGCTCGCAAAGCCGGGGCACGCACGCGGACCGCCTTGGTCGCGCTGCTGAGCATCGTCGCCTGCCTGCTCTCGATCTTCGCCTCGCTGACGATCCAGTTGCTACCGCTGGTCTTAAGCACCGTCGTGCTGTTTATCTTCACGCTGGATCAACCGCTAGATGTCTATCTGAAGCGGCGCGGACGATAAGGTGCGCTGCTTTACGCCAACAACCCCGTGATATGCGTCTTCGGTGAATGCTTGCGCGCTAATGGACTGGCTCCCAAAGTCGTGATCGTCGTCGCCATCCTTAAATTGCCCCACCGAGTTTAGGGTGTTCTCAAATCCGCTCGCCTGCATGGCTCAACCTATTCGGTTCAAGTCGCTGCCCCTTGACTCTCTAGACGGTATCGCACGCAAATTATGAAAATTGATACGAAGCAAAACCCATTATTGAGTGCATTTATCGCTGTTCTGGTTTCGATTATCGGTTGGACGCTGTACGTTATGCTGATGGCGGCAGCGCCTAACCCGTTTGCTAACGATATTCCGCGTGCTTTAGCACGAGTGTCAATTGTATTTTTACCAGCGATTTTTCATATTCTGCGGCAGCAGGGTGTCTCAAAGCTAGATTATCTGCAACTACGACAAAAATGGTTTAGGGGCGTTATTGTTGGGTTGGTGATTTCTGGCAGTTATCTCGCATTTATCATAACTACCACCATGAATAGTCCTAATATTGAAATCCCAGTAGGTTTTGCTATTTGGCTGAATTTTATTATTGGGTCTCCGCTCGCTGAAGAATTACTGTTCCGTGGTGTTCTGTTTAACGAACTGAGCCGAGCCGTCCCTGTTTATCTGGCAATTGCTATCAGCGCATTGATGTTTGCAATCCTCCATCTACCGGTCTGGTTCATACTTGATGAGCTGCCACTAACACTGGTGCTTGGCAATTTTATTCAGATTTTCATGTATGGGCTTATCTTCGCCGCCTTGATGAAAGCTACGCGATCACTTTGGGCACCGTTATCCGCTCACTGGCTAAATAACCTAATACTGCGCTCGGTAGTTGAAAGCGTAATGCATTAGCAGCTATCGATGCGAATAGCGTTTAGCTCGGTCTCGATGGGTGGGAGCGAAACAGATTCTCGTAGGTAGCCAAATTGGGATTTTGCCCAATAATAGGCAATTGAACCACTGACCCGCCACCGTTCGAACGCTCGGCAGCTAACCGTATCCGAAACTGAGGTTAAACTAGCGGCATGAACCCCAAATCGCTGCTCGACTACTATCAAGTTGCCCCCAAGAGAAGCTTAGGGCAAAATTTCCTGCAAGACCCGCACGCGCTCGACAAGATCGTCGCTGCCGCTGATCTCCGCCCGACGGACACGGTGCTGGAGGTCGGTCCCGGTACCGGCGTGCTGACCGAGCGGCTGGCGCAGGTCGCCCAGCGCGTGATCGCCGTCGAACTCGACTCGCGGCTAGAGCCGATCCTCACGGCGGCGCTGGCACCCTATCCCAACGTCGAAATCATTTACGCCGACATCCTGAACACGCGGATTTCAGCGCTGGTCGGCAGTGACGACTACAGCGTCGTCGCCAACGTCCCCTACTACATCACCAGCGCGATTCTGCGCTATCTTCAGGAAAACGAGCAGCCGCCGCGCCGCTTAGTGCTGACGATGCAGCTTGAAGTCGCCGAGCGGCTGACCGCCGCGCCGGATGACATGAGTATTCTGGCGGTGAGCGCGCAGTTTTACGCGCGCGCCGAGATCGCGGCGCGGTTGAAGGCGGCGATGTTCTGGCCCCGCCCCGACGTAGACAGTGCGGTCGTCCGGCTGGACACTTACGATCAGCCGCCGGTGGACGTGCCCGACGCCCGGACATTCTTCCGGGTGGTCAAGCTCGGTTTTTCGCAGAAGCGCAAGCAGTTGAAGAACTCGCTCGGCAAAGCGGGTGGCGCCTGGCTCGAAGCGGCGGGCATCGATCCGACTCGCCGTGCTGAAACGCTCAACCTAGAGGAGTGGGCGGCGCTGGCGCGCGCGGCAGCAAACGACGAGTCGTAGGGGCAAGTTTCAAACCTGCCCTTACCCGGTTCAACGCAAATTGTTCTGCTCTCAATTCTGCAACCCGACACCCCGATTCAGCGTATACTTGCTATGACGAGTCATTCTGAGAGTTAGCCTTCATGCGTTTAAAACGACGAAATTTCGCTTGGCTGATCGTACTCGGTGCGGTGGTCGGGATCGCGGTACTGTCGGGGGCAGAGCCGCTGATTGTGGTGACGCTGCTGGGCATTTATCTCGCCGCGCTCGCCGCCACCGTGATCGACTTCAAGCCGACCCGGTTGATCGACAAGTCGCGCTCGTCGCTGACGATGATGCGGATGACTAGCGAAGCCCGCGAAGCGGTCGAACGGGCACGGCGGCGGGGCAGCTACTATGACGATGGGTTAACCCTGCTCGACATCGGCTTGATCACGGCGCAGTCCAACCGCGAGGGTATGGTCATGCGGCGGACGCGCAGCGTCTCGCTCGACGACGACGGCGTGCGTCCGTTCATCACGCTGCACGTCCAGCCGGACAGCGCCGAGCAGATCGCGCGCATCCGCTTCGAGATCATCGACGGTCATGGGCAGCCGCAGTACGTCCACGAAATGCGTACTTACCTGCGCGACGGCGAAATGAACATCCTCGCCGACGATCAACTGCCGCTGGCGGAGACCGCCCGCGCGCTGCAAGCGGGCGACTGGGATTTGCGGATTAGCGTTGACGGCGTGCTGTTGGGCGCGCATACGTTCACGCTGGCACCGTCGCTGAGCGACCGCTTCCGGCACTTTGAGGAGCGCGACGCGGCTCGGCGTGAGGAACGCCTGATCCAGCGCGACGAACCTGCCGACGAACGCGCGCTGAGCCTCGAAGAACTCCTGCGCAGCCGCAGCGACAGCGAGCGCCGCAGCAGCCGGGGCGGTTAAGCGGAGATATCCATGCGCAGACCTAGAAATCGGGATCGTCGTTTTGGCGAGATCATGATCGGCTTGTTCCTGCTGATCGCCGGGGTTTCGGCGGTTGGCGGCGACGGTGTCGTGACGCTGATCTTGATCGTCGGCGGGCTATACCTGCTGGCGCGCCGCTTCGATCAAGCCGCTCAGACCGAATTGGATAAGAGATCGTCCGCACGCGAGGACGATTATGCCTTTGAAGAACCACTCCCGGCACAGCCGCGCGCCGATCAGGTTTACGCGCACGCGCTCGACGCCGTGCGCCACGCCGGGCTTGATCCCGCCGAGATTTACGTCCTGCCGACCGACATCGGCGTGATGGCGTTCAGCGGCGACCAAGAGCCGACCATCTACCGGACGCGCCCCGTCCCCGACGACGTGGACTATATCCAGCCGTTCGTTCAACTGCGGCTGCCGACGCGGGCGCACGGACGCATTCGGTTTGAGATCGTGGACAGCGATAATCAGGTGTTATTCGTTCACGAGGAAGACTACGATTTTCAGCGCGGGCGCAATCTGATCACCCCGGCGGCGCGCCTGCCGATCCATGACGCCCACGCCATGCAGAAGGGCTGGCAGCTCCGCATCAGCGCTGACGGCATGGTGATCGCCGAGCACGACTTCGAATGGCAGGAGAGTACCAGCCGCGCCATTCGCCGCCACCTCAGCGAGGACGGCGAGATCAACAATGAGGTGCGAGCGATGATGGCGGACAACCGCCTCCAGAAGCTCAGCCTTGACGAACTACTCGCCGATCAAGACGACGACAGTGACGAAGACGAAGCCGCTCCGCGCCAGCAGGCGCAGCGGCGCTAACGTTTAGGGGTGAGTCAAGCCTGACCCGGCGGCAGGTGCTTATCATTTCGCGCCCGACCGTACAAGCGGTCGAGGTTTACCCCATAGTAGCGCAGCGTATTGAGCAGGATCAAAGTCGCGCCCGCTTCGTCGAGGTTGCCGATCAGCGGCAGATTATCCGGGATCAATTCGAGGATGCCGAGCGTTGGGTTCATCAGGTAAACCAGCGCAATAACCCCCAGCCCGATGACCATCATTTCTTTGAACAAGCGGCGCATCAACTGCTCTCCCTTACAATCCTATAGGTTTATACGCAGCAGCGATGGGGAAAGTTACGAGCGCGGTTCAAGGCAGGCGGCGATAGCGGCAAGCACGTCGGGCGTCAGCGTCGGTTTCAGGAGCGCGCCGTCAGCGCCGCAAGCGCGAAGGTAGTCGCTATCCTGCACGCGCGTCCCGGCGCTGAATAGGATCACGGGGATATGACTCACCGCCGGATCGTCTTTGATGCGGCGGCACATCTCGCCGCCACTCATGCTCGGCATCATGTCGTCGACCATGACGATATCCGGCGCGTGGAGGTGAATCTGTTCCAGCCCGATTTCACCCGAGCGCGCATCGATCACCTTGAAGCCATTTCGGTTGAGAATCAGGCTTAGGAGTTGGATGGAGACGGGCTCATCATCGACCACGAGAACAACTGTCACAGGGTTCAGCTTCAGGCTATAAAGCAACGGCTTGATCGCTAAGTGCGTGGCTTAAGGCAAGAAGGCGAGAATCGGCAGTTGTCGATGCGGCATCAGCGGATCGCCCTAAAACAGCGACCAATTCACGACTTCCAACGTCGTGCCTACGATCTTATTTAGAGCTTACATGATATTCAACATTTTTGCCGTAACGAAATAGCACCGCCCTTAGCGTAAATTCTCACAAACTTTTTCGGTGAACGCCCACGTCGAGATGGCGTCGTCCGGGTAGATATCGGCGGTATGCGCGCCCGCTTTGAGGGTCGCGCGGATCGCGTTTTCGACCTTGAGCGCGGCGTCGTGACGCTGCCAGTGATGGCGCAGCAGCAGCGCGACACTCAGAATCGTTGCCGTCGGGTTGGCGACCCCTTTCCCGGCGATATCGGGGGCGCAGCCATGCACGGGTTCGGCGAGCGCCACACCATCGCCGATGCTCAGCGAGGGCGCTAAGCCCAAGCCACCGCCCCAAGCCGCCGCCATGTCCGACAAGATGTCGCCGTAAAGGTTAGGCGTTAGGATCACGTCGAAGCGCGACGGATTCTTGACCATCCAGTACGCCGCCGTATCGACCAGCAGCTCATCGGTCGTGATTTCCGGGTAGGCGGTGCCGACTTCCAGCGCCACCCGCCGGAACAATCCGTCGGACTGGAGCATGACGCTCGCTTTGTGGACGATGGTCACCTTGCTCCGTCCGCCCCGAAGTGCCAGTTCGTAAGTCTTGCGGGCGACGTTCTCGGTCGCCCCTTGGGTGATCACCTTCTCAGAGATGCCGGTGCGTCCCTCGTCCTCGGTGTGCTCGTGACCGATGTACAAGTCCTCGGTCGTCTCGCGCACCACCAGCAGATCGACGCCTTCGCGGGCGGTGGGTACGGGCAGATAGCGAGTCGGGCGCAGGCTGGCGAACGTTTTCAGCTCTCGGCGCAGGCGGACAACCGGCACGTAGTAGCCATCGACCGGGTAAGACGGCGACGCTGCCGCGCCGAACAAGACCGCGCGACACTCCAATGCCAAGCGCAGGGTGTCCTCAGGCAGCGAACTGCCGGTCTGATTGAAGCAGTCCCAACCCGCCTCCGCCGTCCGCACGTTCACGTCCGGGGCGACGATTTTCAGCACGGTTACGGCTGCGGGGACGACCTCGTGACCGATGCCATCTCCTTCAATGACGCATAAATCCAATTTGTGCTTCTCCTCTAGTCGAACGGCAGCGCGAAAGCGCGGTTCGGCTGGTAATGCATCCTCAAGGTTGCCAACGATTTCAGTTAAGGTCTAAATTCGGAAATAACGCACTTTTTGAGGAGTCATTCAGCACAAAAATATACGATTTTGCATCATTGCATGGTATTTTCGCACTTTTGTCACATTTTGTCGAAAAGAGCGCCGGGATCGTGTTCGCAGCCAGCGCTAATTCTCGATTTGGCAAATGGGGGGTGCGGGGGCAAAATTAGGCGATATGGCAAGAGCGCGAGAGCCGGAGAAAACGATGACCGAATTGACGAAGATCAGCCGTCCCGACGTGGATATTGAAGCCGACATCCAAGACGTGATCGCCCACTATCCGCCGCTGCAAAGCGATTGGCATCAACTTCATATCAACGTTACCGGCGGCGTGGTCGCCCTCAGCGGGCATACGCGGTCGAAGGTCAGCCGCACCTATCTGATCGAGCGAGTGCAAGCGCTGCGCGGCGTGACGGCGGTCACCCGCGAAGAACTCTACGACGAGGACACCATCCGGCGGGAAGTCGGGCAGCGCACCCCGACCGGCGTGTTTGCCAACGCGCGTTACGGCACCGTGATCCTCACCGGATCGCTGCCGGAGGGAGTGGATGCGACGCAGGTCGTCAACGACGTGGCACAGGTCGCGGGCGTGCAGCAGGTCGTGACCAAGTTTGAATAAAAGAGGTGCCGAGTAGCGAACGGAATTGCAGTGGTTCGCGGTGCTCACGCGGCACACGCCGGAAGGATTCAGACTTCCGTGCTGGCGTCCGGCGCGGGCGGCTCCGCGGGGGGCTCTGCGGGCGGCTCGTCGTAGACTCCCTCGACCTGCTGCATCGTCTGCAAATGTTCCTGCCAGTGGAATAGAAAATACTGCTGCAACGCCTTCTCGACGGTCAAATACTCGCCGCCCTGCGGGTGATAGAGGTGCGCGAGTACCGTTCCAGCGGCAGCGTCATGATGAAGTCGATGATCCGGTTTTCGTTCTGGTTGATGCCCCGAATGGTCGTTTCCAGCACGCGGTTTTGAAACAAGCGCGCGGTCACGTCGTTGAAGGCGTCGAGCGCGCTGCTGCTGATGGGCGCGCGAATATCCAGCAGCGCCAGCTTGATGCCGAACAGGGCAACGTTGTCGATGGTGTGCAGGTGTGCTATCAGCGCCGCCAGCGTCCAACCGTGATAACGCGGCACGTAAATTTGATCCTGGGGAACGCTTTCCGCCAGTTGGATCACCGACTGACGCACCCGCCGGATATCAGCAGCGAGTTCTTGACGATCCCCTTCGGTATCGAGATACCGGAAATCTCGACTGACTTCTGAATCCATCACCTATTTTTCCTTTAAATACTTCTTGTGAGTATCTTACGATTTTCATGGCGAGCCGTCAACCGATGCCCCAACATTTGTGGCGTCAATGCCCGACCAATTCGGTTTTGCGCCAATGCCCCCAATGCGTACAATTGATAGCCATTGGGGGAATAGACTGATGGCTGATAGCCTTTTTGATAATCGTTACCGATATGATTACATTTATCCGCGCGGGCGCTCCGGTGAGACGCTCCGCGCTGTTGATATTCAGGAGGACGACCGTCCGGTCGTGATCAAGCGCCCCGCGCCGCAGGACGCCCCGCCGATCCGCGCCGGGCAGGAAGTCAGCATCCTCAACGAGCGCAAGGCGCTGACGCGGTTGGCGGGTCATGCCGTGCTGACGGCGCTGCTCGGCGGCGGGCAGTTCTCGGTCAGCGGGACGATGCACCAGTACATCGTCATGGAGCGCGCCGAAGGCACGATCATCGCCGACCTCGTGCTCGAACTGGCGCAGCGCGGCGAGCGGATGCCCGAACTGGAGATGCTGGTCGCCATCGACAACCTGCTCGACCTGCTCTACAACGCCCACGCCCACGACATCGTCTACAACGACGTGGACGCCAAGCACCTGTTCTGGGATCGGGAGCACTACCGCCTCAAGCTGATCGACTGGGGCAATGCCATCTTCCTCGAAGGCGACGAAGTGACCGCGCAGGGCATCAGCCGCCAGACCGACATTTTTCAGGTCGGCGAACTGCTCTACTTCATCCTGACCGGCGGCGGGCGGCTCGAAACCCCGCGCGAGGCGGGTGAGGATTTCCGCGTCAGCTTCGGGCACGACTCGGAGCGGATTCACTCGCGTTTGCAGGTGATCGTCAGCCGCGCCGTGCATCCGAATCTGCGTCTGCGCTATGGCTCGATTGCCGAACTGCGCAAAGAGTTGAGCGACTACCGCGTCCCGCTGGAACGCGAGCGCAATGCCGTGATCGGGCGCGTGGCGGAACGCCTGCGCCGCGACCTGAGCCGCGACGAACTTAACGGGCTGCTGAAAGCGCTCGAACCGGCGCTGGCGAACGACCCCGGCTATCCGGCGTCGCGCCAAGCGCTGCAAGAAATCCAGAACCGCCTGAACGACCTCGAAGTCGATGCCGACCTCGACGCCGCCCGCATCTATATGGAGAGCGGCAATTGGTTGCGCGCGATCGCGGTCTTCGAGGAACTGCGCTCCCGCGCGCGTGGCGAACACGCCGCCCTGATCGGCTTGATGCTCGACTGGGCGCGGATTCTGGTGGATACCCGCGTGCAACCGCTGCCGCCGACCGTTTACGACGCCATCATCCTGATGTTCGAGGGGCAGCCGGAAAGCGCCGCTCGCCGCCTGCTGACCGAAAACGTGGACGACGACGACTCCCGCTCGCTGCAATATCTGCTGGCGGAGCGGATCACGGCGCACCTGCCCGACGTGCTGCTGCTGCGCCCCAACCTCTACCGGCTGGATGTCGCGCTGCGCCATCTCGAAGCCGACGGCGTGACCGTCGTCGAGCCGCGCGCCTTTCTGGTCGACATCACCCACGCGCTGGACGATCTCGCCCGCGCCAACGGCGGCAGCTTGATCGAACTGCGCGACGGCTACCGCGCCGTCGTCGATCAAATGACCGCGCTGCACACTTTCCTCGGCACGGTGCGCGCGCAGCACCAACTGAATAATCGCAAGCTGCCGCTGTCGTCGCTGGAACGCGCCACCAACGCGGCGATGGCGCTGGCGGACAACATGCACGTGATCGGCAAACAGGCGACCAGCAGCCCGCGCGACGCCACTGCTGCGCTTGACCACAGCCGCGCGATTGACCCGCTCAACCGCGCATGGGACTGCGGTTCAGCGCGTGCTCAACAACCTGTACGAACTGCTCGGCGGTTACCAGACTTACGTCCCCGCCGCCGACGGCGCTGACCTCGACGGCTGGTTCAAGACGGCGCAGAGCGACCTCCAGCCCTTCGCCGAGCGCCTGTTTGACGAAATGCTGGTCGGGATGATCCTCGGCTTGAAGATCGCCGCCGAATCGTGGGCGGCTTTTGCCGAGGCGACCGTCGCCGGAAATCGCATCGGCGCGCTGATGGCGCTGACGCAGGCGGTCGATGCCGTCAGCACCATCAGCCCGGCGCTGGCAGGCTGGCTCAACCAGACGCGCACCGCTATCAACAACGCGCCCTATGTCGAGCGCCACGCGCTTTACGGCGTGCTCGGCAGGGCGCTAGCCGATGGTTGGGAGCATTTTGATCGCGGGCGCTTGGGTGACGCCGAGCGCTTGGGCAAGCAGGCATATGAGATCGCCCGCAGCGACCGCGAACGCTTCGCCGCCCGCCGCCTGCGCGACTTCGCCGAAATCGTCCGCGATTGGGTCGAGCGCAACGGCGTCAGCGACGCCAACCGTACCCAGACCGTGCTGACCAAAATCGAGCTGCTCTACCAGCCGGACGAGATCGCCGCGCGCGATAACTTCGCCGGACAGATGCCCAGCAAAGACACCTTCCTCAGGGCGATGAACAAGGGGTTGACCGACCAGTTCGCCCGCGAGAGCACCGCCGCGCTGCGGCTTTTGTTTATGAATTACATCCTGCTCGGCGTGCTCGACGCCCACGACGACAAGCTGGACGACGCCCTGTTCTGGCGCGACGCCGCCGTCAAGACGCTGGGCGATCTCGGCGTCAAGCACCCGACGACTCACACGCTCGAAGAATACGTCCAGCGCCGCCGCGACCTCGCCGCCGCCGCCGGGCTGATCAACAGCATCAACGGCATCCACGCGCTGCCGACGCTGGAAAGCTCGCGCCGGGCGCTGGAGCAAAATCCACAGGCGAAGACGCTCGCGCCCGCGCTGTTCAGCCTGCGCGAACTGGAAGCCGCCACCCGCGATTGGTCGGACGGCGAGTTCCGCGCCGCTGGCACCAAGCTCGAAAACGCCATCCGCTCGGTTGATGAGATCGAGACGGCGGCGGGCGTGACCCTGACCGCCTACCGCGCTTTCCTGATGGGGCTGCTGACGGCGGGAGCGGAACTCTACGCCAATGCCCGCCGTACAGCGCAGGTGATCGATTCCAAGCCCGAAGCACCCAACGATCTCGTCTTGCAAACTCACCGCCATCAGGTCGAGGTGACGACGCGCTTGCTCGGCGCGGCTTACGCGGGCAACTTGCGGCTCTGGCAGGAGACGTACGAGCAGTTCCTCGCCGTCTATGCCGACCAGACCCTGCGCCGCAGCGCCAAGCTGACTCGCTTCAACGACCTGTTCCGCGCCATGTTCATCGACCGGCATCCGGCGTACCCGCTCTACCGGCATTGGTATAACTTGACCGAACAGTCGCCGGAGTTTCCTCCGCCGCCAACTACCGAGCCGACGCCGCGTATCACCGAGGGCGACGCCGAAGTCGACGAATTCCGCCCCTTCGTCCGCATCGAATCGCCCGACGCGCCCGATGATGACGACGATGACGACGACGAGCCGCCGCGCCGACGAATCAGTTCCGGCGTGATCGTGCTGGCGGTTGGCGGGCTGCTATTGCTGATCCTCGTCGCCGTTGTGCTGATCAGCGGGGGCATTGGCGGTAGCGCCACACCGACGCCCGCCAGCGCTGCTGGCGCTGTGACGCCGGAAGCAATCGCCGCGGCGTTCACCGATGAACCGACCGACCCGTCGACGGCGCTCCCGACCACCGCCGCGCCGGTCGTCCTTGCCACCGTGCCGGTGCGCGGCACCGAAACCGTGACGCCGACTTCCACACCGTCGAATACGCCGCCGCCCTCGGCGACGCCAACCTTGACGCCCACGCTGACGTGGACACCCTCTGCCACGTGGACGCCGTCCAGCACCCCGCCGCCGACCAATACGCCCATGCCGACTGTCCCGGCGGGCGGCTTGCACGGCGAGCAAAATCTGCTGCGGCTGGTGAACGGCGCTGCCTTCCCGACGTGGCGTACTGACGCCTTCGTGTCGGGGCAGGATGGCGATTACTGGCGCTTGGGCATCGGCTCGGAAGTCCCCGACGCCTCGGTCATCGAGATCGCGCTGCCGCCGCCGCTGCTCGAAAGCATCTACGGCGCGGATGCCGCCAGCCGGATCATCAGCATTGATGCCGAACTCGAACTAATCACCTTCAACCCGCCGCTGCTGATCGACAATCAGGTCTACTTCGGCTTGATGCTCGAACCGGTCAGCGACCCCACCCAAGCCGTCGGCGCGCAGATTCAGGTGCCGGAAGCGGGGGTGTTCAATATCGGGCAGCGCACCGGCAGTAACGTCACCACCAACATGCAGCGCTCGGTAGGCGCGCAGGTCGCCCGCATCCGCCTAGTCCGGGACTTAAGTGCCAACACCATCGCGGTTTTCGTCAATAACGAGCAAGTGGGCACTACCCTAAGTTTCGTTTCAGGGGAGACGCAGGTTATGCCGGTGCTCTATATCCGTGAGGGCGGGGTGATCGTCCACGTCAATAGTTGGCGGCTGACTCTGCGCTAAAGAAACGTTTAGGATTCCGCAACCATTATGGCTATACAGTAGTGAGTGAGAATACTGTGCGGAGTCTGGCATGTTGTTTGCATCATATCAGTCGGAGAACCCTACCGCTGAAACCGCGTCGCTGCTGATTGTAGACGATGATCAAGCGGTTCGGCTGCTGCTGAACGGGCTGTTCCAGCAAGATTTTCGGCTGGCGTTTGCCGAAACCAGCGCGGGAGCATTGGCGGAACTCGAACGGCAGCCCATCGATCTCGTCCTACTCAGCGTCGATGCGCCGGGCTTGAACGGCTTTGAACTCCTGCGTCGGCTGCGGGCAGAACCCGCCACCGCTGACCTTCCCGTGATGTTGATCTCGGCGCTGAACGATAATTCGCGCGTCGTGGAAGGGCTGCACGCCGGAGCGAACGACTATCTGACTAAGCCGCTCGATCCTGAAGTCGTGCGCGCGCGCGTCGATACCCAATTGGCGCTCAAGCGTGTCGCCGACACGCGCAAGCAGACAATTGCTCACCTGCGCTTCACCCAAGAGATGCAGGAGAACTTCACCCGCATCGTCTCGCACGACCTCAAGGGTCCCCTAACCAACATCCGCATGGCGCAGTTCATGCTCCGCGACATCATGCAGGGCAACGAGCAGGCGCGCAGCATCCTCGACAACATGGACGTGACCCTCAACGGCATGGTCGAAATGATCCGCGTGTTCCTCGACGCGATGGACTCGCAGCAGCTAGAGCCGGTGCTCGCGCCGCAGGACGCGCTTGAATTGGTTTACAACGTGGTCGAGCAGTATCGCATCAACGCCGAACGCAAAGACATCGACCTGCGCATGACCGACTGTTCCGGCATCGTGCTGGCGGATCATCGCCTGCTGCGCCAGGTATTGTCCAATCTCGTTAGTAACGCCATCAAATTCAGCCCGCATCATACCCAGACGACCCTCTGGACCGAACAGCACGACGAGGCGATCCGCTTCTGCATCGCGGATCAAGGTCCCGGCATCCCCCATGACGAGTACGGGCAGTTGTTCACGATGTTCTCGAAATTGAGCGTGCGTCCAACCGGCGGCGAAAGCAGCACCGGCTTGGGGTTGTGGATCGTCAAGTCGCTGACCGAGCTACAGGGCGGCACCGTCGGCGCCGATCAGCGTGAGGGTGGCGGCTCGATCTTCTGGGTCGAACTCCCGGCGGTCTCCGGCGCGTCGCCCGCGCAGGCGTCCCGCCCCGCCAGCGCAAAGACGCGGAAGCCGTCGGCTTCGTCGCAGATGAGCGCCGTCGCCGGGTAACGCGCGACCACGCCCGACGCCCACAGGTCGCCGATTGCCCCGCCCGCGTTGACGACCGCCGCGATCCCGACGTAATACGCCCAGCCCTGACTGAGGATCAGCATCAAGCCCATCGCCAGCAGCGTGATCACGATCAGCGGCGCCAGCGCGACCGCCAAGTATTCGTTACGCCTAAACAGCGCGTTTTCGGCGGTGGCATAGAGCACGCCCTTCGAGAGCTTGGCGCCGTAGCGCGCCCGATGCCCCAGCAGCATGATGGTGATGCCGTGAATCAGTTCGTGCAGCGGCAGCACAATCACGAAGATCAGGATCAGCGCGACCCACCAGACGATGCCGGTCTCGCCGCTCGCGTCGCGACCCCGCGAGGCGATGATCCACCACCCGCTCAGCAGGGGGATCGTCATCGCCATCGGGATCGCCGCCAGCAGGTTGAGCCGGATCAGCAGCTTCTCCTCGGTCAGCATGACGTAGCGGACTTCTTCGTAATCGGCGGGCAGTTCGTGGATGGGGTTCATGGTCGCTTCAGGAACAGCGCCGAGCGCGTGACCTCGACCACCACGTCGCCATGCTGGTTGCGCCCGACGTGGGTCAGCGTGACGATCCCGCAGTTCGGGCGTGACTTACTCTCGCGCTTGGCGACGACGGTCGTCTCGACCGTGATGGTATCGCCGTGAAAGACCGGCTTGGGATGCTTGACGTTCTCGTAGCCGAGGTTGGCGAGGATCGTCCCCTCGGTCAGGTCGCTGACGCTGATGCCGATCACGAGGCTGAGCGTCAGTAAGCCGTTGACGATCCGCTGCCCGAACTCGGTCTGTGCGGCGTAAACTTCGTTCAGGTGCAGCGGTTGGGTGTTCATGGTGAGGCTGCAAAACAGCACGTTGTCGGCTTCGCTGATGGTGCGTCCCAGCGTGTGCCGGATCGTTTGACCGGGTTCGAGGTCTTCGTAGTATTTACCGGGCATGATTTGTGCCTAAAAGCGGAGTCGCCCGGTGTGAGGGGGGACACACCGGGCGGCTTGAGGGAAGGGCATACCAAAGGGTTTTACATTACCCTAGCCCAACGAACCTGACACTACCAATACGTCTCTGATCACTTAGGCTTGAAGCCTACAGTCAGGTTCATTACAGCTAAAGACTAGGGCGGGCTGCTGAAATGGGAATTAACCCATCATGAGCACCGTATGAGAACCCTTTTTGCTCCCTCTAGGGTCAACCTCCCGGCGGCTGGACCACTCCCACCGGCGCAACTGATCCGTCGGACGGGATGACAAGGTTCGGATCGATGGTCGGCGTGGCGTTGGCACATGCCGTCTGCGCTGCCGACCGTTTGCCATTGGCGACGCCGCTGGCGAACAAATTGATCGCGTTTTGGTACTGGTAAACTGCCGTGCAGCTATCGCCCTGTGCCAGATACGCGTCGCCGCGCGTCACGTACAGATTGTACAGCAGTTGCTGTGCCTGATCGTAATAGCGACCGGGTCCCAGATTGATCACTTCTTGCAGCGCCTGAATCGCCGCCGGGCTGCCGGTGCCGACCGCGCCACTTGCTTTAAGGTAAAGCGACGCGGCGTAGCGTTCGTATTCCAGCCCTTCGGCGAGCGTGCCGTACTGCTCCGCTTGATCGACGACGAAATTTGCCTGCGCCGGTTGATTGGCGTTGTACAGTTCGCGGGCGTAGGCGGTTAGCGACTGCTGCATCAGTGTGCGCACGGTTGTGCGCTCGAAGTTCGGGTCGGCGCCGATGATCACGTCGAGTAGGTCGGTCGCTTCTTTCCACTGGCTCGACGCGGCGGCGCTCTGCGCCTGCGCCAGAATCGAGGCGAGGTCATAGCCGCCCGCGCTCGACGGGGTGATGACTATGTCTTGGGTCGGTTCGGGCGCGGCGCTGAGGGCGTCCTGCGTCGGCGATGGGGTCGCGGTTGCCGTCGGCAGCGCGTTGAAGTACAGCGCCGTCGCCGTCATCATGTAGCCATCTACCCCGGCGATGCCCGGCGTCTGGGTCGCCAGCCAGCGCACACGCGCGTCCAACAGAACGGTGTTGCCGCTCTCGACGTCGCTGGCAATGCGCTCGACCTGCTCGCTAATCGCCGCGTTCTGGGTCGCGGTCGCGTGGACGCCCGCTTCGCGCTGACCGGAAGTCCAGCCCGCCGCTGCCGCCAGCGCGACAATCGCGACGGCGACCAGCAGCAGCATCCCGCCGATCAAGCCGCTGATCAAGCATCCGCCCCGGCGCGGACCGTCGTCGTCCGGGTTAATCGTCGGTTTCAAGTTCGCCTCGTCGCCGAAGGGCGACCGGGGCTGCGTATCGTCAATTGAATAACTCATGCGTCTAACCTAATCCTTCGTTACTCGTGGGCGATTATACTGGAATCGGCTGAGCGTGCCTAGCGACGGATCGCCTACGCCTTGATCGAGCCAACCGGCGTCTGCCTATACAATGAAAATGTCGAGCGGCGGGACGCCGCTCGACATTTTCATGTGAATTATGGCGAAGAATTCTAAGCGAAGAAATCTGACTCCTCAGCCTAAGCGGGGGTGAAGTCAGAGGAGGATCCCTTATCCATAGCTGAAGATGTCGCCGACGCGCAGCTTGAAGCCGGGCAGGATGTCGCGACCGTCGAGCAGGTCGCTCGCGCCGAGCGTCTGCGCGCCCGCCGCTGTATGGACGACGACCGTTCGCGTCGCCGGGTAGACGACCCAGACCGCGTGCGTGCCGTACTGCAAATACTTGTTGACCTTGGCGTGAACGTCGCTGGCGCTGTCGTTCGGGGAGACGACTTCGACCGCGAGGTCGGGAGCTAGCGGGGCATACTGCTTGACCGGTTCAGCCGGGACGCGCGCCTTGGCGATGAACCCCACGTCCGGCGCGAGGATTGTGTCTCTGCCGTTCGCATCGGTATTGACGATAAAACCGGTCTCGGCAGCCGTCACCATGCCCAAGTCGCGCTGGCGAACGTGCATCCAGATGAAGCCAAACAGATTCCCAGCACTTACCCCATGTTCCATTCCTGCTGGCGGCATCTCGTAGATCACTCCTTCGATCAAGTCGAGGCGCTTATCCGCGTTCTCCGGCAGATGCGTCAGTTCCCAAAAGGCATCCGCGTTGATATAGCGTTCTTGAACTACCATCGCTTCACCCTAGCTGATCAACGACGATCTCATTATACGCCTTACAATATCCCGTGCAGATACTCGCGGATGTCGGCGCGAATCGGCATGTAGTAGATGTGTCCGTCATTTGCCCGTACGAAATCGAGCGCTTCACGCGCAAATTGGCGGTTCCCTTCCATCGTCAGGGCGTAATCGCGCGGGAAGACCACCCGGTTGACCGTCTCCCAGTAATTGCGCGATTTCTCGGTCAGCACCGGGGAAACGCCCCAGTAGATCGGCACTTGCGGCAGGATTTCCGCGTAGAACTCCATCAGACGCAGGTCGAAGAATGGCTGCGTGAACAAGCCGTCCGCGCCCGCTTCGAGTTTCTCGTTGGTATAGTTGATTTCGCTCTGGAAGCTGTCGCGGTAAGGGTCCAGCCCGGCGTAGACCATCAAGCCGGGCAGTTCGCGCTTGAGCTTGCGGATCAGCGGGATGCTGGTCGTCGGGTAGACGGTATGCAGCGAGTTCTTGTTCACGTCGCCGGAGATGACCAGAATTTCGGTAATGCCGTCGCGCTCGATCTGCTCGAGCAGCGGGAAAGGCTGGTGCAGGTCGAAATCGACCGCGCGGATGTGCGGGATCACGTGCGGGAAACGCGGATTAACCAGCGGCACGGCGTCCCAACTACGCAGCTTGTAGCGGATGATGTCCGGCACGTTGATGGTGTTGACGGTCGGGCAAAAGTCGCTCACCTGAAGCAGCGCTTCGGCGATCTGTGCCTCGTCGCGGGCGACGATTTCAATCGAAATGTTCATCTACGGATCCTCTGCGAAGTCGATTATGCTGTGCCGGAGAGCAGCGCCGCAACCCGCGCGATCACGACCTCGGCAACTTGTCCCTTGCTCCCGGCGGATTCGGCGCGCGCCCCATCCCGGTCGAAAATCAGGACGCGGTTGGTGTCCACATCGAAACCTGCATCCGCGGCACTGATGTCGTTGGCGACCAGCAAATCAAGCCCCTTGCGTTCGAGCTTGTCGCGGGCGTAAGCTTCCAGATTCTGGCTCTCCGCCGCGAAACCGACGACCACGCGCGGCGATCCGGTTGTCTGCCGCTGCTCGGCGACCCCCAGCAGGATGTCGGGATTGACGGCGAGGTTTAACGTCAGTTCGCCCGCTTTCTTGATCTTGTGCTCGGCAGCGTCGGTTGGGCGGAAATCCGCGACCGCCGCCGCCATGATCAGCGCGTCGGCGTCCAGCACGCGATCCATGACCGCCATTTGCATTTCCCGCGCCGACTCGACCGCGATCAGTTTCGCGCCGGAGGGCGTTTCCAGCCCGCGTGCCGCCGAGATCAGCGTGACCGCCGCGCCCGCGTCGAGCGCGGCTTGCGCCAGCGCGTAACCCTGCTTGCCGCTGGATCGGTTGGTGATGAAGCGCACCGGATCGAGCGGTTCGCGCGTGCCGCCCGCCGTCACGACGATCCGCCGCCCTTTGAGCGACGCCCTCGCGCGCCAAGTACCTGCCGGATCGCGCCGATCAGCGCTGGTGTCTCCGGCAGTCGTCCCTGACCGACCAGCCCGGAGGCGAAGCGCCCGACCTCCGGCGGCACGATCACCACGCCGCGCGCCGCCAGCAGCGCCACGTTCGACTGCGTCGCCGGATGCGCGTACATGCCGCCGTCCATCGCCGGAGCGACCAGCAGCGGGCAGCGCGCCGCCAGCGCAGTGACCGCCAGCAGATCGTCCGCCATGCCCTGCGCCAAGCGCGCGATGGTGTTGGCGGTCGCCGGGGCGATGATCAGCAGGTCAGCGCCTTCCGCCAAACCGACGTGAGCGATGTGCGTGGGCAGGTCGGCGGCGGCGCTCGCCCACATCGACGTGTAGACGGCGCGACCGGTGACCGACTGGAAGGTCAGCGGCGTGACGAAACGCTGCGCCGACTCGGTCATGATCACGTCGACGCGCGCGCCCTGTTGGGTCAGCTTGCTGGCGAGATCGACCGCTTTATAGGCGGCGATACTGCCGGTCACGCCGAGGATGATCTGTTTATTTTCGAGCAGGGTAATCGGTTCAAGCGGCATGGATGGGCAGCCTTTGCAGCAGACTTAGTGTAGGGACGTTATATTTAACGCCCCTACGGACGTCCAAATGTTGCTGCCATTATAGCCTAGCGCAAATTCAGTTGTCAGTCGAAAGGGTATCGTCGCCGTCGATCTGCTTGCGGACGAGCCACGCGACCGTGATGACCAGCGTCGCCACGTCGCGCCATTCGTCCGGGTCGAGGCGACCGGGATAGCGCTGGTCGAGGATGCCGCCGACCGTCGCCGCCAGACACTGCCGGACTTCCCGATGCAGCGGCGCGAGCTGCGCTCGCCAGTGATCGCGCTGGGGGTTGCGCACCAATTGATCGACGGCGCGCAGCGTCTCCTGCACGATGTCGGCGCGGATCAGCGGCAGGATCACCCGCTCGATCTCGTCGTCGGTCAAGCCGGGCGCGGGATCATCCAGCTTGCTCAGGTCAAGCTGGCGGTTGATGAACTCGAAAAATTGATTGAAGGACTCTGGATCGCGCGCTGGTTCAGGCATCGCTGCTCCACAAGCATCTCAAAAGACCTTTAGAGTTTACAACGGCTCAATTTAACAAGCAACCATCGCTTGATCAGAGCTTCATCGCCCGCGCCTGCCGCGAGAAAGCGCGCGCGCCCAAGACAATCGACACCGCTGGCAGCCAAACCAAGCCGTAAGCCGTGAACAGCGCGCCGATCAGCGCCAGCGGGTCGCTGTCGAGTTCCCCGCGCGGCAGCAGATAGCCCACCACCCCCGCCAGCGCGAAGGCGATCCCCAATGGCAGCAAGCGTCGCAGTGACGGCGGTTCGCTGCCGACCGCATCAAGCAAGGTAATCCCTTTTTTGCGCTGTTGAAACCACAATATAATGATCGAAAAGACCATCAATGTGACGATGATCGTCAACGCCAGCGCGTCGATCTCGCCCCACGCCGCATGAATCAGCAGCAGCCCGATCAAGACGATCAGCGTGAATGCCCAGCCGCGCGCGCTCAGCCGCAGATCGAGCGGGGCGCGCACCCGCCTCGCGCCGACCAACGCCAGCGCGATCAGCCCGCAGCCGACTGCCGCGAACAGCGCCAGCGATCCGGGAGCGCTGGCATCCTGTCGGCTGAACTCGACCGGCGACCAGTGCGCCCACGTCCCCCAAGCGACGCCGACGACCAGCGCGATCCCCAGCGCGGCAATCCAGCCTCGTCGCCCGCGTCCGCCGCTGCGTGTCAGCGCCAAGAACAGCGCCAGCGCGATCAGACCGGCGGCGGCGTGACCACCTAACGCCCGCGTAATCAGTGTGCGCGGCACGTCGATTAGCGCCGTCGTCGGGTTGAGGATCAGCCCGTTCAGCATGCCGTAGATCCCCGCCAGCGTCAGCAGCCCGAAGGCGTCGCGCAGGCGGTAGCGCGCGGCGATCTCCAGCAGCAGCCCGCTCAGCGCGAGGTAGCCGAGCGCCAGCAGCGCCCAGTCGATCAACGGGCGGGTCGGCTGCGTCCACAGCAGAATCTCCGACGCGCAGCCAAGCAGCACCGCCAGCAGCAGGCGGATTAGCCAAGAGGACTGAGGGACGAGGACTGACGACTGAGTTAAGGACGGCGAATCACTTCTAGTCAAGATGTGCGCTTAAGGAAATGAGTAAACAAGTTTAGGAAAACTATAACACGTCGCGCGCACCGGCACGGTAAACCAAGCATGTCGATTGTGGGGCAGGTTTCAAACCTGCCCCTACGCTGGATGACCAACCGGAATCAAAAACGCAGGGCTGAGCGCTGCTCGTCCCTGCGTTTTGTTTGAGGAAAGGGAATTACTTGATTTCGGCTTTCGCGCCTTCGGCTTCGAGGATAGCTTTGGCTTCGTTCGCGCGATCCTTGCCCACCGCTTCGAGCACGGTCGGCTTGTCGCTTTCGACGAGGTCCTTGGCTTCCTTCAGACCGAGGCTGGTGACCTGACGGACTGCCTTGATGACGTTGATCTTCTTGGGACCCACGTCGGTCAGGATCAGATTGAATTCGGTCTGCTCTTCCACCTCTTCGGCGGGGGCAGCAGCGGCAGCGCCGGGCGCAGCCATCATCATCATGCCGCCGCCAGCAGCAGCGGTGACGCCCCACTTTTCTTCGAGCAGGGTCTTCAGTTCGGAAGCTTCGAGAATAGTCAGTGCGCTCAGGTCTTCGACCAGTTTGTTCAAATCAGCCATGAGATTTGAGATTCCTTTCTTGGTTTATCGGTTTTTAACAGACCCAACCTAAGCGGCGGTGTCTTCGGATGATTGGTTTTCCTGCAAGTAAGCTTGCAGTACGTTGACGACCTGTGAAGTCGCCGCGTTGAGCAGACCCGCCAGTTGCGAAGCAGGCTGCACGATGAGACCGGCAAGCTGGGCGTGAATTTCTTCCAGTGTCGGCAGGTTGGAGATCGCTTCGACATCTTTGGCGCTGAAGACATTACCCGCCAGCACGCCACCCTTGATGACGAACAGATCGGGGTTGTCTTTAGCGAACGCCTGAATCGCCTTCGCCACTGCCGGGAGATTACCGTTGCCAAACGCGACAGCGGTCGGTCCGAGCAGCAGGTCGGTCGGAACCGTCCAGTCACTCTGCTTCAGCGCGATGCTGAACAGCGTGTTCTTGGTCACCGTGTAGATACCCGCTGCGTCGCGCAAGCGATTACGCAGGTCGTCCAGCTTCTCGACGGTCAAGCCGCGATACTCGGTGATGATGAAGCCATCGGTATTCGCTAGCAGCCGGCTGTACTCGGCGACGAGTTCGTTTTTGCGCTCTTTCGTGATTGCCAAGCGCTTTTTCCTCCTTTCCTCAGAGGTTTTTAGTTACTAGTTTTTAGTGATTAGTGGTTAGTGAAGACCCAGCCTGCGAGCAGACGGTGCTTTGACTAAAAACTAAGAACTAATCCCTAACAACTGAAAAAGAAAACGACCCCGCAATCAGCAAGGGTCGTCCATTGGGTCATGGTCGGTTCCCTCACCTCGGCAGGAGATTAAGCTTATCGTGTTAGGGCAAGCGCCTGCTGTCTGCGGCAAAGTCAAACGTTATTCTACTGGTTCATGGGCGAAGCATCAAGGGCGACTATTGCGGCTCAGCCGCGCACGAGATGGTAAAGCCGCGCTTTGGGACGATCATGCAGGCGACTGGTGATGCGCCAGCCCACTTGCTCTAGCTGCTCAAGCACGCCGGTGAAACGGGCGTCGGCGAACTGCGGGTCTCCTGTGCGACAGTACCAGAGGGCGCTCTCGTAGGCGTTGTAGACGCCGTCGCCGCTCATGCCGATGTAATCTTTGTGGGGGTGGTTTTCGCGGAACAGCCACACCCAGACCCCCTCCGCTTCGTTATGGAGCATCAGCGAGACCTTGTCGAGCTGCGGCGGAATGGCGTCCGGGCTGAACGGGCGATCGTCGGTTACGCGCTGCTTACGCGCTGGCTGGACGGTTGCTGCCCGCGCCGGGGATAGCGAACGCCTAGACGACTGCGACATTCGACGGAAAGCGATTCGCAGCAGCCAACCGCCAAGCAGTACCGCGATGATCAGCGCGAAAATGAGATTGTTGCTGTTCACCCGTTTGATCCTCCAAGTTATTCGCTGCCGAGTGTGCGCGCCTCGAACTGCTTGAGCGCTTCCTGCAAGCGCTGCTGCTGGAGCGTGGTCGTCAGGTCGCCGCGCGTGCGTTCGAGCACGCCGCGCACCACGTCGGTACGGCGGCGCAGGTCGCCGGTGATGGCGTCGGGGAAGTCGAAGGTCACCAGTTCGTCGTAGATCGCGTCCATCCAGTCGAGCAGGCGCTCGGCTTCGGCGCTTTCACCGCTTTCGCGGCGCAGAATGTCGAGGATGAAGCGACGCAGCTCGGTCGCCGCCTCCGCCAGTCCGTTGAGATAGATGTCGCCCTCGACGTTAAGCGACTCCGGCGTCGGCAGGGCTTCGTCGCGGATCATCGCGTATGTGGCGAAGGCTTCGACCACTTCCTTGAGCGCATCGCGGGTGTAGCCCGCGTAGTTGAGGTCGGGATAGTCGGCGACGCCCGCCCGCAGATCGTCGGCTGCCGCCCGCGCGATTTCCAGCTTCGCGGCGGCGTTGTCCCACTCACGCCGGTGCACGGCGCGGATCGCTTCGGAGCAGTGGCGGATCAGTTCGCGCGAGGCGGCAATCGCGCTGTCGCGGGCGCTGTTCTTGGCGACGAAGCTCGCGCGGATGTCGCTGGATACGGTGCCGAGGTCACTCATTGTCCGGCTCACCTTCCGACTTCAAGCTGCCAAACAATTGATCCGCCAGCGACCCGGGCTGCGACGGCACCGTGATTTCGCCGTACTTCTCTTCGAATTTAGTGAGGTTGCTCTCCAGCGCCTTCAAGAACAGCTTGGCGTTGGTCGGCGTCATCACGACGCGCGTCTGCACGCGCGCGCGCGGATCGTTGGGCATGATCTGCAAGAAGTCGAGCACGATCTCGCTGGTCGTCTGGCTGACGATGGCGGCGTTGGCGTAGATCGCGCTGAGGGTGTTCGGGATTTCGAGCCGGAGTTGGCGGTTCGGCGGTTGCGGTTGCGGTTGAGACATCAGGCATCCTTTCCTGTTTGCGCTCGATTATAGCGCTCGCGTCTTGGAAAAACGTCAAAACCTCAAATCGTCAGGTTCAACCACCGGCTAGCGCTGCCCCCGTTCGCCTTTGGATTAGGAGGCGGCAATGCGCCGCTTCAGCGCGCGCCCGCCGTCGCTGTCCTCCGCAAACTGCCAGAGCAGATCAACCGCCTGCGTTAAGGTTGCCTCGTCGAGTACTTGACGAGGCATCTGGCTGAATTCCGCTTCGATCCGGTTGAGCTGCGGCATCAAGGCGCGAGCGCGGTCGGTCAGCGTGATCTGGCTGGCGCGGCGGTCGGCATCGGAGATCGCCTTCTCGACTAGTCCTTTTTCGACCATGCTCTTGACCAGACGGCTGGGGCTGCCACTCTCGCAGACCAGCCGCTCGCCCAATTCAAGCAGCGAAAGCGGCTCGAACTGCTCGACGACTTGCAGGACTTCCGCCTGTGCCGGGGTCAGGTCGAGCGGCGCGAGCGCGTCAGTCAGGAGGCGATTGCCCTCGCGCTGCACCGCAAGGATCAGGTAACGGAGTTCTTCAGCTTTGTCCATAGGGTTGGCACTCTCGGTGATTCTTTCGGATGTAGGGGCAAGGTGCGCCTTGCCCCTAGACGCACATACAATTGATCCGCTCTCAAATTCCATGATACATCATGGATTTGCGGAGCGAAAGTCGAATGCCAGCGAGCCAGCGGCTGGCTGAGGCGCGGCGGTCGTGACCGGGATGGTGATGCGCTGCTGCAAGCGTTGGTCGCTTTCGGGATCGTGGCTGGGCAGAAAGATCGTCGGTGTCCGGGTGGCGAGTTCCATGATCCGGCGGTGACTGTCGTGCTGCGCGGCTGGATCCGGTCCGACACCGTCAACCGCGTCCCTGAGCAACAGGTCTTGGGTGTAGGCGACATCCCCGGCGACCAAGACGATCTCGTCATCTCGTTCGACCACTACCGACATGTGCCCGTGTGTGTGCCCCGGCGTCGGCACGAGACGCACATCGCCCGCCCGGGTCACAATCTCGCTGGCGGCGAAACTGTGATAAGCCCCACTGTTGAAGTCGATCAGGTGGGGCGACAGGTCAGCCCAGCGCCAGTTGAAATAGCCGTTCATGCGCCCCCTGAAGCCCTGCCCGGCTGCCCACTCACGCCGTGCGACTAGAATTTCCGCGTTAGGAAAGCTGTGCATTCCGCCGTCGTGATCTTGATGCAGATGAGTCTCGATCAGCCAGCGCACGTCACGCGGGTCGAGTCCGCGCGCCCGCATCTGCGCCGCGATCTCCTGCTCCGGCGACATGTCGAACGGGGCGATCGCTTGCAGCAGCCGGACGTGCGGCGGAAAGTACACCGGATCGCTCGCGTTAGCAGGGATACCGCTGTCTACGACGATCAAGCCTTCGGGATGCTCGATCACCGCACAGTGGATCGGCAGCCAATCGGTTAGGCGGCGGTCGCTCAAGGCGTTGACAAGACGCAGCAAACCGCTGCCCTTGCCTGCGCGGAAATTCTCAGTGACCTTGACGTGCCCGGTCGAAATCAGATGGATATTCATGGACGACTCCTTGATTGCGTGACATATCATCCATTCTAGCTAAATTGCGTGATACGTCAAGTATTTTGATGGATGATGAGCAGCATAAGATTGTTCAAAAACACGTCGCGTCGATTTCAGATGTGCTCGATGCGAACAGACCTACAAGAGTTAGCCCTGCCGCCTCACGCTTCGGCAGTGCGCTCACGGTAGGGGCGATAGCGGTCGATCCAGTCCTGATCGTCGTCGCGGATGAAGGCTTCGGCTTGCTCGACTAACGAGCGATTGCCGACGAACAGCGGCGTGCGCTGGTGCAGGTGATGCGGCTGCAAGTCGAGCACGTCGCCAATGCCGTCAGAGGCATAGCCGCCCGCCTGCTCGGCGATGAACGCCAGCGCCTGCGCTTCAAGCAACAGGCGAATTTTCCCCTCTGGCTTACGCAGATCGCCGGGATAGTAGTAGATGCCGCCTTGCAGCAGATTGCGGTGAAAGTCCGAGATCATCGAGCCGATGTAGCGGTGCGAGAGCGGTTCGCGCGGCTGCTCGCCCGGCTCAGCGGCAAGTCCTTGCAGCCATTGAGTCAGGTGCTGCACGCCGCGCGTCCAGCCGCGTTGGTAGCCTTGATTGCAACTGTAGAACAGCGGCGGCTCCGGGGTGCGAATGTCCGGGTGGCTGAGCAGGAACTCGCCAATCGACGGGTCGAGCGTGAAACCATCGACGCCATGCCCGGTGCTGTAGACCATCATGGTGCTGGAGCCGTAAATCACGTAACCGGCGGCGACCAGACTGCGCCCTGCTTGCAGGATGTCTGCCATTGTCCCCTGTGCGGCGGTCGTCACCTTGCTGTGGATGGCGAAGATTGTGCCAATCGAGACGTTGACATCGATGTTCGAGGAGCCGTCGAGCGGGTCGAACAGCAGCACGTATTTCCCCTTGCCGTAATGCGGCGGAATTTCGATCAAGTCCTCATGCTCCTCGGACGCCATCGCGCAGAGGCGCTCGGTGTGATCGTTCATCCGGAAGATCGACCGAGTTCGGCGAACAGGTCGAGCTTCTGCTGGCGTTCGCCGTAGACGTTGACGGTATCGCTGGCACCGAGGATGCTCGCCAACCCGGCGCGCGTGGTCTCGCGGGCGATGATCTTGGCGGCGAGCGCCATGTCGTAGAGCAGCCCGGTCAAGTTGCCGGTCGCCTGCGGGTGCTCCTTCTGCTTGTCGAAGATGTGCCGCTCGATGGTGATGATTTGCGAGGACATGGCATCGTGCTCCCGTAAAGTATTTTTAAGCACAATTGTAGGGAACACGAGAAGATCGCACAACTTCACGACCCGGCAAACGGGTGTTGTCCGTAGGGGCAGGTTTCAAACCTGCCCCTCTACTAAATGTGCGTTCAGCCGTCGTGGACCGTCACGTAGTCGCCGGAGACGTAGCCGACGCCATCGTTGTAGCTGATCTGATACCAGCCGTCCTGATCGCCCAGAATGACCAACGCCATACCGGGGTTGATCGCCCCGATTTGGTCGCTGTCGACGCCGGGCGCGGCGCGCACGTTCAACGCGGTGTCGGGCGTGAGGTAAGTCAGCGCAGTGGCGGACAATTCGGTACTCAGCGCGGGTTCATCAGCCTCGGCGAGTAGCGCTTGAATAGCAGCTTCGGTTGCGTCGTAGTTCCCCTCGCCGATGCGTAAGTAGCGGATTTGCCCCTGCTTGTCGATCAGATAGAGGGTGGGCCAATAGCGCTGGTTGTAGGCATTCCACGTCGCGCCGTCGTTGTCAATGCCGACCGGATAGGTCACAGTCGAGGCGCTGAGTCGCCGCGATGACGTTCTGAAGATCGTGTTCGTAGCCAAATTCGGGATAGTGAATCCCCAGCACAACCAACCCCTGATCGTGATACTCCTGATACCACTGCTCGACATGCGGTAGGGTATGAATACAGTTGATGCAGTCGAAGGTCCAGAACTCCAGCAAGACGACGCTGCCGCGCAGCGCCGACAGCCGTAGCGGGACGTCGCTGTTGATCCAGTTCAGGCTCTCGACTTCCGGCGCCGCACCACGATCCGGCATTGCGCCGTTCTGTGCGAAGGCTTGGCTGGCGATCAAGAGCAGAAAACCACCCCCGATCAACAGCCCGATCCAAGCAATTCGATCCGCGATCCAACTCATCAGCCACTCCAATCACTTTTGCGGGCAGGATAGGCGCAAAGGATTACGAATTGCTAAACGAGCACGGTGAGGCGTGAACGAAGTATTTGTTCAATCTGCGCCGATGTCATGATAGGATAAAAACAGCATCACAGAGGGTTGGAGGGCAGCATGTCGATCACGGTTACATGGGGCAACGCCGAAAAGACCTACACCGTTTTTCGCTTTGAGGGGAAATGGACCTGGGACGAGTATCACCAGTCGATTCGAGATGGTGTAGCGCTGGTCAAGGACTGCCCTTACACCGTCAACATCCTGATCGACATGACCGAATGCCGCCTGTTCCCGCAAAATCTGCTGTCGCACTTCAATCACTCGATGAGCGAACCGCCCAAGCCGTTTGACCTCGCCGTGATCGTGACGTCATCCAAGTTCGTCGAGATCCTCGCCGGGATGATCGAGCGCGCGTCCAGCCAGCGCAAGACCCACTTCCGCGTCGCCAAGACGCTCGATCAAGCGCATCAAATGCTGGCGGAGCACGATGCCGAACATCCACCGGAGCGACCGCCCGAAGCGCCAGCCGAACCACCCGTAGAACAACCACCGGAGTCGCCAGCAGTGGCGCCGCCACCAGCCGAGCCGCCAGACGGCTAGCCCGTCGACCCCTCCATCCGGGTCGTGAGAATGCGCGCCAATGCCTGCTGAACCCGCGTGGCTTCGGAGACGACAAAGCCGCGCAGCGGCAGCGGCATACGCGCCGTGACCGTCTCCTCGATCCACGTACCTTCGGCGTCCGGCTGAAGGTCGAAGATGAACTGCATGTGAACCCACCCCGGACTATCCACCTCGGAGATCAACTGCGCGGGCGGCTGCGTGAGCGTGGTCGTGACGCGGATCAAGTTATCGTAGCGAATGAAACCCAGAAAATTAAAGCGTTCAACCGAGACGTAGCGCTGCACCTCATACCCTTGCGGATCGCGGCTGGTTTGCAAGTCGCGGACTTCTACCACCAACGGCGATAAGCCGACGTAATTCTGCGGCTCGGCGAGGTGGTCATAGATGCGCTCGGCGGGCGCGGCAATGAAAAAGCGCTGAGCAAACGTTGCGACTGCCATTGTGTCCTTAGTTGTGAGCGCAGCAGCACGGCGAACACCGTGCTGCTGCGGAGAGAACGAGACCGGGCTTAGCCCGCTAGAGTCGGCGTCGCCTCAAGCGACATGCCGACGGGGGTGGGACCGGGATTGGGGTTCAGCGAGGCGAGGTCTTCCTGCGAGAACAGACTGCCGCTCGATGCCGATGGGCTGGTACTGGAGGTGGCGCTGCCTGCCGGTTTGATCAGCAGTTCCTGCCCGACGAAGATATAGCGCGAGCTGCGCAAGTTGTTCAAGGCGACGATGTCGTCGATGGAGACGCCGTAAGCCGACGAAATGCCGGTCATGGTATCGCCGGTCTGGACGATGTGAACAATCGATCCGTCGGCGCGGGGCGGCTGGACGAAGGCGACGAATGCCGTTGCTACCGGACGCGCGGTCGGCACGACCGTAGCCGCGCCGACGGCTGCGCCACCCGCGCCGCCGCCGGTCAGCGAGGCGTCGTCGAACCAGACATTGTTGAGGTCGGAGGGCCACTGCTGGGTGACGTAGAGCGAACAGCGTGATCGTGCCGCCGGTCGCGGTCGCGCTGACCGTCGCCTGCTGCCACGAGTCATGGGGCATGATGTTGCCCGACCAGACAATCGCCCCGCTGTTGGGGTCGGTGCCGCCGGTGGGATCGATGCCGAGGCGGACGTAAGCGCCCGATTCGACCGCCGACCCGCAGTTATCGGAATCCTTCCCGATGTTACAGGTTTTGAGCCGTGCCCAGATGCTCCCGGTGTAGTTCTGGTTGGGTTGCACGCTCACCTGCTGGTAGATCGCCGCCGTATAAGTGGCGTAGCCGTCGTTGAGGTTCAGCGAGTGGGCGCCGGAATGCACCTCCGCGCCCGCGTTTTGCGGAAACGCGGTCACTTTGTCGGCAAGGTTTTGCCAGTCGTAGTTGTGCGGCGACGTAGCGAGCCAAATATTCCACGCTGCGGGGGTATTGAGGTTGGGACGCCCGCGCCCGACATAGTTCCCTTCGAAGCCCGCGTCTTGCAGAAGATTAGTATCCTGCGCGCTCACGCGCAGGAAAACGGGGGCAGCCAAGCAGATCAGCAGCAGACCTACCCACCATCGTCGTTTCAATAGGGACATAGCTATGCTCCACGCATGATGCTCAAATTGATATCCTTATTTATAACGCGGTTAAGAGCATTTGAAACGGGTCAGTTCGTGCAGCGTAGTGGAATCGCCGATTCTAACAGCCGCTTAGACCAATGAAATTGGCGTTGTATTCGGCGCGCGCGGGCTGAATCGGTTACAATGGGAATCGTCAAGGAGGGCTTGTCGATGCGCGTTTTCTCGCTTCTGCTCTTGATCCTACTGGTCGCGCTGCTGACACTGGTGGGCACGCCGACGACCGCTCAAACGGTGGGAACGGCGACGCCGACCGGTCCCGGCTACACGATCATTGCTACGGGTTTGCCAACCTATCAGCCAGCCAGCGTACCGACGCCGGGCTGTGCCGCGCCGCTGGCGCTGACGCTGGGCGGCGACGTGCTGCTGCGCGGCGGCGTCAACGTTCGCAGCGCGCCGTCGATGTCGGGTCCGCTGGTCAACTACTACGATCATTTGGTGCTGCTGCGGGTCACGCGGGGACCGGTCTGCGCCAACGATTACAACTGGTGGTACGTCGAGGGCAGCGGTCATCCGGGTTGGGTGATCGAAGGGCGACCGGGGCGTTATTTCCTCCAAGCCTACGTCGACCCCGCGACGACCGACTGCTCCGCCCCGTTGGAGATGATTCAGGCGGGCGGGCGGCTCCAAACCGTGACCGGATCGCGGGTGCGCGCGGTCCCCAGCAATGACGGCACCGTCGTGACCGTCGTTCAGCCGGGCAAACACTGACCGTGATCGATGGTCCGCGCTGCGCTGATCACCTGAACTGGTGGCACGTCCGCGCGCCCTACGGCACGACCAGCACGTTAGTCGATGGCTGGATCGCCGAGGGTTATCCGACGGCTTACTACGTCGAAGGGGTAACGCGAGCGGCGAACCGGAGTCGCCTGCCGACCGGGGCTGCGCCTGCACGCGGGAACGCGGGCGGCGGTCAGCTACCGCGACGGCGTGCCGCGCCGTCTGCGCAGCGCGCCGGACACGTCCGCGCCGGTCGTCGCCGAACTGCTCGACGGCATCGCCTTTGACGTGATCGGCGAGAATTCGGTGTGCAGCGGCGGCTACAACTGGTGGCAAGTGCGCATCCTGACGACCGGACTCACGGGCTGGCTGGCGGAAGGACTGCCGGGCAATTACTGGTTCGAAGTCTTGGTCAACTAACACCCGTTCAGACGCGAATTAAAACGGGCGAGGCACAACGCGCCTCGCCCGGAAACCCCTTTTTGAAATGAGCCTATGCCAACTATGTCATCGAAACATGAACATCCGCACCCTCTGACCGACAGCATTTCGCAGTACATCGGGATCGGGCTGGCGGGCGTGATGGTCGCCGCCGGGATCGTGCAGATCGGCTTGGCGGGGTTCGGGCTGCCGCTGTTTCCTGCTCAGCGGCGTGATCACGCTGCTGTTGATCGCGCCGGTGCTGATGCTGACCAGCGCCACGCCCGCCGTCAGCATCGCCGCCGACGGCATCATGATCCAGCCGCGCGTCTGGCGTGAGCGTTTTGTCGCGTGGGCGGACGTGCGCGCGGTCAAGGATTATCCGCTGCTGCCGCCGAGGGACGCCGAGGTCACGCGGCGGGCGATGGTGGGCAAGAAGCGCTACCGCGCCGCCGAGGGCAAGATGCTGATCATCCCGTCGCTGCCGCTGCAATATCGCTTTACCGGGTTGTTCGCGGGCGAGGGCTTCACCGGCGTGATCGCGCTGACCAATCGCAGCCACACGAACTACGACGCGCTGATCAAACAGGTGGAAAAGCATGTGACTCACCCCCGACCCCTCTCCACCGTAAGAAGGGGAGAGAGCGTTTCGAAGTCCCTCTCTCCGCTTGCGTGGAGAGGGATTTGGGTGAGGGGTTGTAGGACGCTTTCTCAGCACTCGGTACTCAACTTGCCACTTTGGCATACAATAAGGGTTGTTCACGAGGATAAAAGACGATGAGTACATTTCTGGTTCACATCACCGGCAACCCGAATATCCCGACGCTGGCAAAGGTCAATCTGCGCGAGCAACCGGGCACCAGCGGTGTAGGGGTTCGCCTTCAGGCGAACATCGGCACCCGCAACCTGCCCGTGCTCGACGTGAAGCCCGATCAAGCCAACAACGCGCTCAACGGCAAAGTCTACCAGTGGTTTCAAGTGGAGTTCCCCAGCGGGATGACCGGCTGGCTGCGCGATGATCTGGTCTCGCTGGAAGGCGATGGCTCGGCTTACGGCTATCCGATCCTCACGGGCGCGAGCTACGCTTTTGCGCTGATGCGGCAGCTTCTACCGGACGTGGCGCCCGCGCCGGTTCCGGTGCCGACGCCCCCACCGGTGACGCCGCCGACCCCCACGCCGACGCCCATCCCGACGCCAACACCACCGAGCGAGGTCAAGGGCATGGTGATCAGCGTGAGCGGGCTAAACCTGCGCGAAGCGCCGATCAGCGGCAGGGTGATCACGCGGTTGGCGTACAAAGAGGTGGTCAAGCTGTTGCAAGCGCGCCCGCAAGGCGGCACCAGCAACTATATCTGGGCGCAGGTCGAGAGCGCCGAAGGCACCGGCTGGGTACGCACCGACTACCTGAGCATCGTCGGCGACGGCTCCGGTTTCGGCTTGAGCAAGGGCGACGAGTATCCCGCACCAATGGAGCAGTATTGGTGGGTACGCGGGCAAAATCACAATCAGAACCCCAACGAAGCGGAGCATCTGGGCTGGGACTTCAGCGCCAACGCTGGCGAGCCGATCCGCAGCGGTCCGAACGGCGGGCAGGTGGTGCGGCTGCTGACCTGCTCGCGCTGCACCGACGGTCAGCCGAACGTGCTCAGTCAGGGAATTCCGCTCGACAACGCCAGCGTCTTCCTCGACCCAGCGTGGGGCTTCGGCTACGGCAACGCCGTGATCGTCCGCTATCTGAACAGTCTGCTGCCCGCCTCGACGCAGGAGCGCTTGCAGGAACGCGGGCTAGCGGGCGCGCATCTGTACGTGATCTACGCCCACCTCAGCGTGATCGTGGTGCAGGTCGGGCAGCAGATCAGCGCCTTCCAGCAGGTCGGGGTGATCGGCAACACGGGCAATTCGTCGGCAACTCACGTTCACGTCGAAGTCCGCGCCTCGACCGATGCCAACACGACCGACTGGTCGTCGCTGCGCCCGAATGAATTCGACCCGGAAATCCTGTTCCGTCGTTAGGAGAAACAACGATCATGATCGACCGTAAATCCGCCGCTGCGTGGCTGGATCAGTACGTCGCGGCATGGAAATCCTATGATCCCAATGCGATTGGCGCTTTGTTCAGCGGCGACGTGCGCTACTATTTCACGCCATACGCTGACCCCGTCGTCGGGCGCGAGGCGGTGGTCAAGTCGTGGCTGGAAAACCCCGACGCGCCGCAAACGTGGGAAGCGCACTACGAACCCATCGCCATCGACGGCGATAAGGTCGTCGCCAACGGCTTCAGCCGCTATTTCGAGGATGACGGCGTAACCTTCAAAGCCGAATGGGACAATATTTTCGTGCTGCGCTTCGACGAACATGGGCAGTGTAGCGAGTTCTGCGAATGGTACATGAAGAAGCCAGCGGACAAGTGATTAGTGGTTAGTTTTTAGCTAAAAACCAACCACTAAAGACTAAAAACTGCAATTAGGGAGCAAACCCAATGGAATACCGCGTTTTAGGACGCACCGGCGTCCGCGTTTCGCCGTTGTGCTTCGGCACAATGTCGTTCGGCGACATCGCCGACGAAGGACGAATCCGCCAAGCTGTTCAACCGCTGCCGCGAAGTCGGCATCAACTTCTTCGACTGCGCCAACGGCTACGGCGGCGGACGATCCGAGCAGATCCTCGGCAAGCTGATCGCCGGGCGTGCGCGACGACCTCGTGATCACGACCAAAGCGGGCTTCCCGGTCGGCGAGGACACCAACCGCAGAGGCGCGTCCCGCCGTCACCTGATGATGCAGGTCGAGACCAGCCTGAAACGGCTCAATACCGACCGGATCGACGTCTACTTCATCCATCGCTTCGACCCCGACACGCCGATTGACGAGACGCTGCGCGCGCTGGACGATCTGGTCAAGCAGGGCAAAATCCTCTACCCGGCGGTCAGCAATTGGTCAGCGTGGCAGATCGCCAAGGCGCTCGGCATCAGTCGCTGCGAGGGACAGGCGCGGATCGAGTGCTTGCAGCCGATGTACAACCTCGTCAAGCGGCAGGCGGAGGTCGAGATTCTGCCGCTGGCAGCAGCGGAGCAGGTCGGCGTGATCGTCTACAGTCCGCTAGGCGGCGGCTTGCTGACCGGCAAGTACAGCGGCGGTCAAACGCCGGATCAGGCGCGTTTGACGACCAACAAGATGTATGCGTCGCGTTACGGCGAAGACCTCTATCACGAGATCGCGGCGAAGTTCGCCGACTACGCTAAAGCGAAGGGCTACGCTCCGGCGACGCTGGCGGTCGCGTGGGCGGCGTCGCACCCGGCGGTCACGGCGGCGATCATCGGCGCGCGCAACGTCGCCCAGCTTGAGGACTCGCTCAAGGCGCTCGACGTGGACATGACTCCGGCGTGGCGCGCGGAAATCTCGGCGCTGTCGTATGAGCCGCCGCCCGCCAACGACCGCCTCGAAGAACAACGGAAATAGAAGTTCAAGGTTGAAAGTTAAAAGTTAAAAGTCTAAAGTTGTCCACGCTGTTGGCGAACGCTTTTAACTTTTAACTTCGGTTACTTTGGACTAGGTGCTATTTGATCACCGTTATCTCAACTGTTTTGAACGAGGGCGAGCACATCCGCCGCCTGCTGGAGTCGCTCTGCGCGCAGACGCGCCAGCCGGACGAAGTGATCATCACTGACGGCGGCAGCCGCGACCGGACAGTCATCATCCTGCACGAGTATGAAGATCGGCTACCGCTGACAGTCTTGGTCGAACCGGGCGCGAACATCAGCGCCGGGCGCAACCGGGCAATTGCGGCGGCGGCGGGCGAGATCATCGCCGTGACCGACGCGGGCGTCACGCTGACGCAGGATTGGCTCGAACGGCTGACGCAGCCATTGATCGACGATCCGGTGCTGGAGGTGGTCGGCGGCTTCTTCCACGCCGACCCGCACAGCGTCTTCGAGGCGGCGCTGGGCGCGACGACGCTGCCGCTGGCGGGCGAAATCGACCCGGAGACTTTTCTGCCCAGCAGCCGGAGCGTCGCCTTCCGCAAGGTTGCGTGGATCGCGGCGGGCGGGTATCCCGAATGGCTTGACTACTGCGAGGATCTGGTCTTCGACCTCCGGCTGCGTGAGATCGCCGCGCCGACGGCGTTTCAGGCGGGGGCGCTGGTCTACTTTCGCCCGCGAACGTCGCTGCGCGCCTTCTACAAGCAGTATTACCTGTATGCGCGCGGCGACGGCAAAGCCGACCTATGGCGCAAGCGCCACGCCATCCGCTACGCGACTTATTTGATCGCCCTGCCGCTGATTCTGCTGATCGGTTGGCGGGTGCATAAATTGCTCTGGCTGCTGGCGATCCCCGGCGCGCTGGTCTATTTACGCCAGCCGTATCGCCGCCTGAACGTCGTGCTCGGCGAAGCGGCGCGGGCGCAGACGGTGCGGGTCACGCTGGCGAGCAACCTCTACGCTATCGCCCTGATTCCGCTAATCCGCGTGGTCGGCGACCTCGCCAAGCTGATCGGCTACCCGGTCGGCGTGTGGTGGCGGCTGACACATCGCCCCCGGACTGGCACGATCTATAGGGAATAAGTCAACCTCACCCCTAAATCCCCTCTCCATTACATAGAGAGGGGACTTTAAAAACCCTCTGCGAACTGTTTTTACCCCCTCGTTACGCAGTGGAGAGGGCGGCTTCCAGGAAGCTCGGGGGTGAGGTTTCTCTAATCCATTGCCGCACCCGCCATGACGACCGCCGGGTCGTCTTCGACCGCTTGGGCGACGTAATCCGGCAGTTCGGCTTCCATGTGGCGGACGCGTGGGACGGCGTAGGCAATCGTCGTCGTGATCAGAAGCACGCCTCCGGCAATCAGGATCAGCAGTCCCATGCCGGATCCCGTTGTGCTGCCGACCAGCGGCGCGACGTATTCCCAACCCGCTTTGCCGACGGCTGGCTCGAAGACGGTATCCGCCAACGGACCGACCAACAGATAAGCGAAAGGGATCAAGATCGTCACGATTTGCCCCAGCGCGGCGAAAACCCGCCCCTGCACATCCGGCGCAACCTTCGCCTGCAGCAGCGACATCGCCACCGCGTTGATCATCGGACCGGGGAAATCCAGCATGAACAGCGCGATGCCAAGCAGGATCGGTGTCCGGGCGACGCCCGTCAGCGCGAGAAAAATCGCCGAAACGATGATGCCGCCCATGATGGTGTGAATGCGCGGCTTGGTCCCGCCCCAGATGCCGATCACGATGCCGCCAACAATCGCGCCGAGGCTCAAGACGCCCATCAGCGTGCCGTAGGTCGCCTCACTGCCGGTGCGCGCCAGCAGGTAAGGCGTGAACAGGATCGTCGCGCCCGCGAACAGGAAGTTCACCAGTGCGAGCTGGAGCGTCAGCCAAAAGAGCGTGCGCCATTTCCACAGAAAGCTCAGCCCGCCGAATGCCTCTTTGAACATTGATCCCTGCATCGCTCGCCCCTCGTCGGTCTGGGCGGGGCGCGGGATGTGGATCAGCAGCACGACGATCACGGCGACGGCGAAGGTGAACAAGTCGATGGCGATCACGCCGGTCAAGCCGACGGCGGCATAGAGCACACCGGCGAAGATCGGCGCGACGACGCCCGCCGCTGGGCTGGTCAACTGCTGGATGGCGTTGGCGCGGTCGCGCTGGTCGTCGGGGATCAGCATAGTCACTGAGGCGCTGAAAGCGGGCTGCTGGAAGACGCCGAAGATCGCCTGAATGAAGGTGACGAGGTAGAGCATCCAGACCTGAAATGTCCCGGTCAGGAAGGCGACCAGCAGGATCACCGTGCCGATGGCTTGTCCGGCGTCTGAGATCATCATCACGTAGCGCCGATCCCAACGGTCGGCGAGTGCCCCGGCGAACCCGGCGACGACCACCTGCGGCAAAAAGCTGAATAACGCCACCAGCGCCAGCGGCGTCACCGCGCCGGTTTCCTTGAACACATAAATGCCCAAGGCGAACGAGGTCATGCGGCTGCCGATTAGCGAAAAAGTCTGGGTTATAATCAGGGTATAGAAGGTGCGCAGGTTGCGTCGCTTATTCGTCATAAGTTGTCCCCTCACTCTACGTTCCTTTTTACGTAGAGCTACCCGGTTTTGTTCTAAGTGACAGGAATCTCGTCGATGATCGAAGGCTCAGCGCCACGCCGCAAGCGGATCGTCCTGTGCATGGGCGAGTTCTGCAACATGGGACGGCGGGCGGATAAGCTCTATCAGCAGCTTCAGCCGGTCGTTCGCGGTGATCCGCGTTTCAAGCTGGAGATGGCGCGCTGCCTCAATATGTGCGGCGCGGGACCCAACCTCGTGATTTACCCGGAGGGCAAGGTTTACAACCAGATGGACGAGGCGAAGCTGGCGGACGTGATCCGCGAGGAGATCACGCCGGATGAGGAATAGAGATTCAACGCAAAGGCGCAGGCAAACCCACTGGTTTGCACGGAAAAGAAAGACGCGAAGGAAATCCCTAGGGCAGGACTCAGTCCTGCCCCTACATCTATATTTGCTATTGATCCGCTGCTTGCAGAAATTCACCGACGACGCGTTGGAAGCCTGCCCAATCCTCGTCGTGGATGCTGTGCCCGGTCGGGAACATGACCAACTGACCGTTCGGCGTCTGATCGACGAAGCGCTGACCGAACGCCTCCGGGTTGAGCCGATCCTGATCGCCGAGCATGAGCAGCACCGGCATGGTCATCTTGGGCGCGAGGCTAATGCTGACGTCGCCGCCGCTGTCGATCATGTGCTTGAGCGCCTGCACCCACTGGAGCACAATCGGGTCAGGGTCGGTGATACCGTGCAGCCGCTTGGTCTCTTCCTTCATCCACGTCGCCGGGTAGTTCGCCTGCACGACCGGACGGATTTCGGGACCGAAGTAGCCGACCGCGCCCCAGACCGCCACCGATTGGAAGCGATCCGGCGCTAACCCGGCAGCACAGAGCGCCGTCTCGCCGCCGTCGGAGAAGCCGAGCAGGTGGGCACGCTCGATCTCCAGCGCATCCATGAAGGCGATCACGTCGCGGGCGTCGCGGTGATAGAAGTCGAGCGGGTAATCGCGCGGCTTAGGCGTTGATTCGCCGTAACCGCGCAGCGAGGGACCCAATACGCGGTACGACTTGCCGAGCCAGTCGATCACGTTGCCGAGATTCGTGCGCGCCGTGCCGAAACGCCCGTGCAGCGCGATCAGCGGCGTGCCGTTGCCCATTTCCTCGTAATGGAAGCGCGCGCCGGTGGTGAGGTCGATGAAAGGCATAGCCAATTTCCTTTGGTCGATAATGAAAGCCGTTAAGTTTTTGCTGAGGGTGCGGTTTCCGGCGCTTGATCGACCGGCTGCATCACCTCGCCCAGCGAGATGCCGAGCGCGATCAAGCCGAGCGTGCCGATGACGGCATAGGTGAGCACCGTCACGCCGTGAAACAGAAAGCCGAGCGTCGTCGCCGTGATCGGACTCATGCTCACGGCGTCGCCGGCGACCCGCACCGCGCTCTCGAACGGTCCAATCGCCGCGACGCTGACCGGGATGGCGATGCTGAAAGCTGCCAGCGAGACGCCGATCAACGTGCCCATCACCAGATCAACGCTCGTGATGCCGAGCGCCCGTTCCAGCGCGTAGAAGGTGACCAGCGAGAAAAACCAGCCCGCCGCCGTCCAGAACAACGCCTGCGCCGCTTTGCCGGGGTGGGTCAGCGGGCGCAAGCCGTCCAGCACTTCGTCGATCCGCCGAACGAGGTTCAGCCGCTGGAGGGCGGGAAGCCGCGCTTCCAACCACGTGAGCACGCGATGGGCGATCTGCGGATAACGGGCGAAGGCGATCAAGCCGATGAACACGACCACCGCCATCACGCCGAAAACTGTCGCCGCGTCCGCCAGCGCCCGGGGCGCGGAAGGCAGCCGTGCCAGCGCTGTCGCCAGTATCACGACCACGACCACCACGTCGATCAGGCGCTCGACGACGATGCTGGTCGCCGCCGTGACCACCGGGATGCCGGAGCGCGTCGCCAGCAGGCTGCGCGCGACTTCCCCGCCCGCAGTGGCAGTTGATTGACCAGCATGGTCAGGTTGAGGATGTGAAAAGAGCGGACGAGCGGCACGCGATTGTCGAGCAGCCCGCGCCAGCGGATCGCGCGCGATCCCTGCGCGCCGAGGATGCAGATCATGCTGACGATGACCCAGAACAGGTTCGCCTGCCGGATGCCGTCGATGACCTCTGCGAACGGGACACCGCGCAGCGCCAGCCAGAGAAATACCCCGCTGACAATCACGCTTGCCGCCAAAATGATCCAGCGCCGCATAACCACTCCTTGTTAAGTCCGCTGTATTGTAAACCCCCACCTGAGGGAATTCGACGGAAGGTTTTTGGTCGTCGAGGTCACAGGTCGAGCCATGCTTGGGCAATGGCGTGCTGGCTGGCGTAGGCATCCCAGACGATCTGCGCCCACTCCCGAATGCGGCTGACCAGTTCGTCCACGTCGCCGCTGGCGTGATAGATCGCCATAAGGTCGGGAAAAGTGATTGAGCCGCGATCCGTGAGCACGGGCGGCTTGATCAACTCCGCGCTTTGGCTGAGGACGCGCAGCACTGGTGCAACCGGAGCGGGATCGTCGAGGTGGGCGATGCCCCAGCTCAGCCCGACCAGATGGGCGGCGTAAGATTTCGCCGACGCGCAGTAGGACTCGACGTGTTGCATACAGTAGGCGTCGAGCGCCAGACGGTGAACCGCAGCGATCCGCAAATCGTCGCCCATCATGAACGCGAGTTCGTCAAAAAGTTCCTGACAGCCGCCGCGTCCGCCCTCGACTTTTCCGCCGCATTCGGGGCAGCGATCAGCCGCCGTCTTAACGCGCCGCGCGTCCCAATTCTGAGGCATCGTCGCTCTCCTTAGCGATCAATTGGCGGAAACGCGGGCTTATTCCGACGGGTCGTCGCTGCTGCCGTTGCCGCCGAAGAAGCTGATACCGCCGCGCCGGGTCAGGAAGTCGTCGCGGACGTCGATCTGCTCCTTGAGGCTGTTATACGACTTTTCCAGCACCGTCAGCGGCAGGGTGTCGAGGTCTTCGTAAGCGACCTGCGTCAGCGCGAAGATCGCCACCTCGCGGATGAACGCGCCGGGGTAGCCGACCAGCTTGGGCACGATCGCTCGATGATCGTCGTGCCACATCGCGCCGAGGTACTGCTTGAGCATCTTTTCCGCGTCTTCGCGGCGGCGCGTCTCCGGGACGATGAAAATCCGGTCGAGCCGCCCCGGTCGCTTGAGCACGCGCTCGTCAATCGCTTCGGGGTAGTTGGTCGTGGCGATCAGCAGCGTGCCTTGATCGCTGACCGACAACTCGGAGCCGTCGAGGACGTTCAAGACCAGCGCCTTCTCGCGGTCGTGCAGAAAGGCGTCGAGTTCTTCGAGCAGGATCATGGTCGGGACTTGCGAGTAGGAGGCGACGTGGAGCGCCTGCTGGATTTTGCCGAAGGTCGCGCCCATCTGGTCGGCGCTGGAGATGTAGATCACGAGGTAGTTGCGATCCAGCGCCCACGCCGCCAGCGCCGAACAGAGCATCGTCTTGCCGGTGCCGGGGACGCCCGCCAGCAGCAGCTTGCGGAACGGCTTCAGGTTGAGGCGCTTGTAAACCTCGATACCTTTGGTGAAGAAGGTCTCGACGTCGTGCAGGATGTCGTCTTTGAGGCGCCGCCGGGAGGATGACTTCTTCCCAGCGGGTCGTCGGGACGAACGAGGCGGTGCGCCCGCCAATGATCATGACTTTCGGTTCGGGGTTCAGCGCCCGCAGCAGCCGGTCGCACTCGACCGTGAAGGCTGTCCAGACGGCATTGAAGCGCTTGGGCAGGCACGTCAGCGAGATCATCCTGCCGTCGTCGGTGTAGCGCGACGACATCACCAGCACGTCGATTTTGACTTCATCCTTGCCGAAGGTGTAGATGAACGCGCCGGAACGATAGGCGAGTTCGCCGGTTTGGAGATGCTCGCTCACGCGGACGACGACCGGGCAATCGATGGGCAGCACACCAACGAAGCGATAGTCCTCCGGGAGTTCAAAAGCGAGATCGAACTTGTCGAGCACGGTGTCGTGGACGACCAAATCGGCGACCCACAGCGTCACCAGATCCGGTTCGTTCCGCTGCGGCAGCCAATCCGTCTCGATCCATTTCGCCATCACGTCGATTTTCAGGGACACGCCCAGATTGACGATGGTATCCTCGTAGAAACAATTCATGCTCGGTTTTTCTCGCCGTTATCATTAGCGTCAGTTCTTATTCTACATCACAACCCCTTAAAGCCGGGTGAGCGCTCCGCCTCCGCTGCGCCGTCGATCCTTCCCCCCAATTTCTTGGCATGTTCGCGCGCCGCGCATCCCCTATACTGAACATAGACGTTACCAGCACGGGAGCGCGCCATGCCTGAATTTCTCTGTCCCAAATGCGATCATCCGCTGACCCTCGACCCGGAGCGCGGCAGTTTCCGCTGCGACCACTGCGGCTTCAAGCGTCCGGAAACACTCGACGAAGCCGCCGAGCGCATCCGGGCGCAGCGCGCGGTGAATGCGCAGCCCGAAGTGCAAATCACGCATCGCGGGGCGCTCGATTACCGCGCCCGCTCGCTGTTCGAAGGCGGGCAAGCGTATCTTCAGAAGGGCGATACCGCCGCCGCGCTCGACGCTTTTCAGGACGCGCTCGACCTTCAGCCGGACTTCACCGACGCGCACCTGTGGATCGCCAAGCTCAGCGACGACGAGGCGATTCAGCGCGACCACCTCAGCGAGATCATCGCTCGCGATCCGGGCAACCTCGACGCGCTGCGCCTGTTGATGGTGCTCAACAAGGAGATCACGCCGGAAGAAGCCGACCTCAGCCGCGACAATCGGCGCTTTCCGGAGATTCGCCGGATCGACGAGGCAGTCGCGGCGCAAGCGACGGTGCTGCTCTGCCCGGTCTGCGGCGGCACGCTGACTATCGACGAAGCCAACGGGCGGGTGGTCTGCGGCTACTGCGGGCACACCGAGCCGCTCGATACGCAGCGCCACGCCAGCGAGGGCGCGGAAATCCTCGGCACGGCGCTGATCAAGCGGCGCATCCAGCCGGTCAAGTGGATCGTGGGCGAGCGGATTCTCCACTGCAACCAGTGCGGCGCGGAGCGTACCATCCCGGCGCGGCGGTTGGCGTCGCGCTGCCCGTTCTGCGGGTCGCAGCAGGTGATCGAGCAGGACGCGCTGAACACGGTCGAGCAGCCGGATGGGCTGGTCGCGTTCACCATCAGCGAGGAGGAAGCCAAAGCCGCCATCCGCGAGCGGCTGAAGGGCGTCGGCGAGCGCATCGCTGGCTGGTTCGACGATAACCGGGTCGTCAACGCGGCGGTCGAGGGCGTGTACCTGCCCTACTGGGTGTTCGACGCGCTGGTGGAAGTCTCCAAGACGACTATCGACCGGCGCACGTCGTCGCTCTACGAGAACCGGCGGCAGATCAACCCGTACCTCAACGAGACCTACAACGACGGCTTGATCGGCATCGACATCCCCGCCGTGACTTCGCCCGCGCCTGACCTGACCGGGCAGATCGGCGCGTTCGACACCAGCGCCGCCATCGCCTACGAGCCGAAGCTGCTGGCGCGCTATCCCGCCGCGATCTACGACATCGACTTCGACGCCGCCGCGCTCTCGGCGCAGAGCGCCGCCGCCGATCAGATGCGAACGCGCTACAAGGTCGGCGAAAGCTCGTCGGTCGAAGTAAATGTTTTCACGATGGTGCGGCAGATGAGCTTTACGCTGCTGCTGCTGCCGGTATGGGTGATCACGCTGTTCGAGCGCGACGGCGACGTGCGCCCGGCGCTGGTCAACGGGCAAACCGGCAAAGTCGCGTTGGGCAAAGCGATCAAGGCGGAGTAAACAAGTCCGGTTGTAGGGGCAGAACTTAGTTCTGCCCCTACGTATCCCAATCTACTGATAGGGGGAATCAAAAGCGCCGGACACATGTCCGGCGCTTTGCTTAGAGCGGAGAGGGCGGGATTCGAACCCGCGAAGGTGTTACCCTTACTCGCTTTCCAAGCGAGCGCACTAGACCACTATGCGACCTCTCCAGAAAAAAGTGCTGAGTGCCGAGGACTGAGTGCTGAGGAAGGACGCAGGGCGCATCACAACCCGGCACAAAAACCTCCGTTGATACGGGGGCATTATAGCAAACCGGGATCGCTTTGACTACGCTCGATTTAGCTGGAATGCAGCATCCCGACGCCGGGGAGCGGGCGCGACTTGGAGCGCGACAGACGGTCGAGGAAATTGCCGACCTGAAACAGAAATACGTCCGGCGCTTCCAACTGGGGCAGGCTCCCGCAGTTCTCGACCAGCTCCAACTGCGAGCCGGGAAGCTGCGCGTGAAGCTGCTCGGCGTCCTTGACCTTCAGCACCGGATCGTTCATCCCCCACAAGATCAGCGTCGGCACCGGCGGGATCTCCTCCGGCGCGTAAGGGTAAGTCATCATCGCGCGGATTAAGGCGACGAATCCGGGCGCGTTATCGCGCCACGCGCGCAGCAAGTCGTCTTCCAGCACTTCTTTGACGACCACCATCTGTTCGATGCGGAACCGAGCGCGCGCCACCCGGGCGACAATTCCTAGCGCTAGACCGCCGATCACGGGTAGATTGATCAGCTTAGGTGCGAGCTTAGGCAGATCAGGAATCGTGCCGCCGTTGACGAGGATCAACGCCGGGACGTAAGTCGGCGCGGCGTTCGCGAACAGCCGCGCCAGCAGCCCACCGAGGAAGCTCCCCGCGATCACGGCATTGCTCTGATCGAGGGCGTCCAGCAGCCCGCGCAGCCAGTCGATCAAGGCGGCAAAGGTCAGCTCCGGCAGCGGCGCTGTCCCGCCGAAACCGGGCAGGTCAGGCGCGTAAACATGATAATCCTCAGCCAGCGCGGGCATAACTTTGCGCCAGTTCGTCCACGCATCACCGACGCCGCCATGCAGCAGCAGCAGGGCGCGACCGTTCTCGGCACCGCCCTCCCAGTAATGGACAGGCAGCCCGCCAACGTCGATCACGTTTTCGGAGATCGTCACGGCTTCCCTCTCAAGCGAAATGTCACGGCGCGGTTGGCGGTTTGTCTCGCGCTAGGGCGAAAACGACCCTCGCTTGCATCCAGCCCCAAAGCGCGCGTTTCATTCCACAATTACTTGATCGATGAACCCGTGCCGCAGCAGCCATTGAGTAAAGTCCTCAAGACCCGGTTCGGTGATCATCGTCCCCCGGTCGATGCTGCGCGGACTGCTGCCCGCCGGTAAAGGCGCGGGCGGTTCGTAGGGGAGCAGTTCCCCTGCTTCGGCGACGATGAGCGTCGGCACGGACATAAAGCCCGTCCATGAAAGAACGCGCGCCCGCGCCGCATCATCTTGATCGATATTGACTTCCCGGTAGGGCACGGCGTAGTCGTTAGAACTCGCTTTGCCAGCGAGACGAACGGACACGACGACGTGCGCAGATACATCACAAGTTCTTTCGTCATAGTTTGATCATACCCGTTAATCCGACCAACTCAAGTGATTTTCTGATCGTCCGGCTAAATTAAGACCGTATTCATGTTCTGTGTCTGCCGCGCCTAGGACTGTCCCGGCTCCAGGTAGCAGCAAATCCCGTCGGTGATGCCGCGTGCCAGCGTGTCCGGGTGCTGGGTGAGCAGATCGCGGTCGCCGAGCAGAAAGCCAAGCTCGATGATGGCGGCGGGCGTCAGCGCGTGAATCTCGCGGAAGGTGTGATAGTCGGTCATGTCGAGAGTCAGTTCGGTGCGCCGCTCAAGCTGAGTCGCGGAGGCGTAGTTCTGGGCGATGCAGTTGACCAACTGGCTGTCGCTGGCGCGCGCCGAAATCCGCGCCTGTGCCGCCGCGACCAGAAAGCCGGAAACGCGCTCGCCGAAATCCTGACAGGTATTCGAGTGGATCGAAACCAGCGCCGCCGCTTGGTAATTTTCGAGGCGCGGGTCAAACTCGTCGAGCAGATCGACAGTGTAGCCCAGCCCGCGCAGATTGCGGACGACCAACTGGGCGACGCTCAGGTTGACCGACGCCTCGGTCAGCCCATCAGGGCAAACCGCGCCGGGATCATTTTCCGGTCCGCGATGCCCGGAGACGATGCCGATGACGCGCGCCCAATTGGGCGTTGGCTGGGTGGTCGGTGCCAGTGTCGCCGCGTCGGTGGCGATAGCGATGCTCAAGCTCGCGCGCGCCGTGTCGGAGATGAACTCGTTGCGCGTCCACCACGTGAAGATGGTCGCGGTCAGCCCGGCGGCAACGCTCACGATGATGATTGTGCGTAGAAAGCCGCCGATCACGCCGACGGCAGCCCGCACGCGCCGCTCGCGCCGACGAACGCGGCGAACCGGCGGGGGCGGCGGTTGGCTCGGCGGGCTGGCAGAATCCGACAGCGCGTTGTCCGGCGGCGGCACACTCTCTGGCTCACCAGCCGACGAAGCGGTTGGGCGCGGCGGTGTCTGGCTCGGCAGCTCAGCGGGCGGCGGTGCATTGCGCGCTGCCGCGTGCCGCATCATCTCCATGAAGGTGACGGATGCGGGGACTTCCGGCTCGTCAGGCGGCTGGTTGCGCGCCCACTCGTTATATTCGGCGTCTTCGTCGCGCCGGAAATCGTCAGGCATCAGCTTCTATCTCCGGGTGTTTCGCTCGCTATTATCCACGAAACGCGCGAAAAACCTAACGCAAAGCTCGAGTCGAAACCTCACCAGTCGTAGATCGGCGTGCGCTGTTCTGCGCCGTAATCGCGCCAGTCCCACTCGCTGTCCTGCGTGAACGTGACAAAGACTTCCCCTAAAGTGATCCCCCAATCGTGAAAGGCATTGATCGCTTCGATCAAGGCGTCGGCAGTAACGGGCGAAGGCGCGTCGAGCAGCGCCTGTAGCAGATCGACGAAGTGCTCCGGCTGCTCCGGCGCGCGGGCGATTTCGTGCATCAGCCACTTGTGATAGGGGTAGAGCAGGTGGTTGTAGGCGAGGATCAGCCGCGACCCGAACAGCACGAGATCGGCGGCGGCGCGGGTAGTCAGGTATTGGTCGCCGCGCTTGTCGGCTTCCTTCATGAACCAGCCCGCGACCATCATCTGGCTGTAAAACGACTTGATCTTCGCGTCGCGCTCGGCTTCCGGATAAACCGGAATGCGCGCGATCAGTTTGTCGAGGTCGGGAATCCGTGAAAAGACGATCTGCACGCTGTAGAACGCCGCGCGCGCGACCTCGCTGCCGCGTTGGGCGATCTCTTCGAGGAAGGATACGCTCTGGAACTTGCCATCGACGTAGCCACCTTCGTAATCGGTGAAGTCGAGCGAAAAGTAGAGCAGTTCGCCGCTCAGGGCGCGGCGGGCAAATTCTTCCTCGGTGACGATCAGCACGATATCGACGTCGGACGCTTCCGATCCCCAGCCTTTCGCCAGCGATCCGCCAAACAGGAGCGCCAAAACGGTCGGGTCTTGCTCAAAATGCGCTTTTACTTTTTGCAGGGCACGTTCGTGATGCGGGTACATGGTCAATCAACTCCTTGTGTTGGCGCAGAGATGTAGCACCATTTCGCCCCCTGCCGCCAGTGTCACCAGACCCGTTTGAGCGCGGCAACGCTCACAACCACACCGAACAAGCCACCACTAGAGGATCAGCCGATGGCTGCCGCTGCTCACGTCGGCGCTGAAGGTCAGGTCGGGGTTGCGAAACGGGATCAGCGCCAAGACCACCGCCTGCGCGTAATAATTCGTCCGGTCGATGGCGTCGCCGGTCAGCAGCCCGACCGATCCATTCTGCTGCTTCGAATTGGCGCGCCCGAAGACTTGATCGTCAGCGTCGCCCAGTTCGATGCCCTGCCGCACCAGCCGCGCCGTCTCCTCCGGTAGATAGAAAGTCGCTGTGCGACTCTTGCCGCGCCGCGAACGGTCGGCGATCACGATCCACGCGAAGGCTTCGAGTTCGCCCTCGACGTCCTCGACGCCGCCTTCCAAGCCGATCCAGTAATCGGCGTTGGGCAGGATCTGGCGGGCGCTGGCGACGCGGTTAAGCGCGCCGCGCAGCGTCTCGGCGTCGGACATCGGCTGATCACTGACGCCGGAGGCGGCAGCCGTCCCCTGCGCCGTGAACTGCTCGTCGGGGAACATGCGCCGGAAACCGTCCAGCGCCGCTTGAATCTTGACCGGGTTGGTCGATGCCACGACGATTGTTTTCATAAGCAGAAATCCTTCGTTAACTCGTTAGCGATTTAAGGACCCCTCACTCCCTGCCCCCTCTCCCACGCAAGCGGGGCGAGGGGAGAGGATAGATCTTCCGGAGGTGGGGTCAGATTCACCCCGCGCCCGCCAGCGCCAGCAGCTTGATCACGGCGAACAAACCGAAAGTCAGGTGCGCCGCCATCGCCGCGCGGGTCGAGCCGGTGTAGCCGCGCACGAGGCTGTAGATCGCCGCCTCGATGATGGGCACGATCAAGCCGTACCACAGCGGCGTGATGGTCGCGGCGCTGGCGTAGTTGGGCGAGTAGATCAGGTAGTGGAAGACCCCGGCGAGGATCGCGGTGACGATCATGCCGCCCCACGTGCCCAACAGCGTCCGCACCGCTGGCAAAGCCACGCCGCGAAAGACCAGTCCTTCGGCGACCGGCTGGATGATCACCATGAAGGCGATGGCGAAGCCCCAGTCGAAGACGCCCATGCTGCCGAGATTGAGCGCCAACAGCTCCGGCTTGGGCAGAAATTCGCCGGTCAGCGTGAGGCTGAGCAAGTCCAGCCCAATCGCGCAGCCGAAAGTCACGAACATCACGAAGACCAGCGGCACGCGCGCCGGGATCAGGTAGAGCGCGTCCCACTGACGCCGCCGGGTTTGCCAGACGAAGGCGGCGATCAAGATGCCGCCGAGCGTCCAACCCGCCAACAGCGTGTAGCTCAAGTCGCCCGCCCAGACCAGCGCGACCACCGAGCCGACAATCATGGCGACGAAAGCGAAGGCGATGGTCAGCAGCGCGGTCGTCAGCGACCACGGCGGCGCGGGTTCGGGCGCGCTGATGCGCGCGAAGAAGGATGGCTTTTGCTTCATTTCTGCTCCAGCAGCAGCGCCATGATCAGCATATCAATCGGGCTGCCATGTTGATAATAGAGGCGGCGTTTACAACCCTCGTGGACGAAACCGAACTGCTCGTAGAGGTGAATGGCGCGGGCGTTCTGAGCGTAGACTTCGAGTTCGACCCGCTCGACCACCGGGCTAGCTTGCGCCCACGCGACACAGCGCGCCATCAGCGCCCGCCCGATGCCTTGATCGCGCCAGCTTTTGGCGACGTAAACGCCAAGCGCGGTCATGTGCTGGTCGGCGGCGAGCGTGCCGCCGCCGCAGGTGAGCGTCCCCACGAGGGCACGATCTGCTTCGGCGACCAGAAACAGCGAGTTCGCCTGATCCGCGACTTCGGCAATCCGCGCGGCGATGCGCTCGACCGGCGGGTCGAACTCGGCGGGGGCGTACGGCGTATCGACCGGCGGGTCTTCGCGCAGGACGTTCTTAATCAGGCGGATATAGCCGCGCGCGTCGGCAGGGACAGCTTCTCGAATGATGGCGTTCATGCGGATCTCGTTCACTCAGTTCCAACGCGCAATTCTACCGCATCCGCGCGCCGAAGGTTCAACTCTTACCCCACCCCCGCGACGGTGAGCGGCACTCGAAACATTACCTTTGTGCTCCGTAAAGTTATCGTTATAGTATAGTTATAAATGGGTCAGCCTGACCACCATGCGAGGACGCTGTATGCCGCAATATGGAATCAACCTCGATCCTGATCACCACGCCGGACTGCCGCTCAAAGCCCAAGACCTGAGCGGCTTGAAGTGGGTGCGTTTCGTCTTTCAGGCACAGCCGCATCAAAAGCGGACGATCCAGCAAAGCTGCCAATACTACGCGCCGCTGATCGACAGCTACCGCGCGCTGGGAGTTCGCACGCTGCTGATCCTGAATCACCAGACCTTCGTCGGCGACGAGCCGTGGAAGCGCAGCAACGCGAGCTGGCGCAGCTTTGCCGCTGATTTCAGCGTGATTTGCGGCGAGATCGCCCGCTACTTCAAGGATCGCGGCGTCGCTTACGAGCTTGTGGAACGAAGGCGACCAAGCCTCGGAGTCGGCGGTATACGTGCCGCCGCAGACCTTCGCGCCGCTACTCTCGGCGAGCAGCATCGCCATCAAGACCGCCGATCCCAACGCGACGGTCGTCTTAGGCGGGTTGGTCAGCAGCAACCCGACCAGCTATCTGAAACAGGTCGCCAGCACGCTGGGGCGGCTGCCGGTCGATGCGATTGGCGTTCACCCCTATGGCAAGAATCCGTCGGGCGACAACGGCATTATCCCCTACCTCCAAGACATCCGCACGGCGTTTCCGACGCTGCCGATCTGGATCACCGAATACGGTGACGGGCAGATCGTCAAGGCGCGCTACGAGGTGGTCGATTACTACATGCGGCTGATCAACTCGGCGCTGCGGCGGTCGATGCTGAACACGGTTCCGGTCGCTATCTGGTACTGCTGGTCGGACGGCATGAATCCCGGCTTTGGCATCACCGACGTCAACCGCCAGCCGAAAGACAAGGTCTATGCGACCTTCTTCCTGCTCAACAAGCTGAACGAGGTCTTAGCGCCGCCAACCACCACGCCGACCACACCGACGCCCGAGCCGGAAGTTTCGACGCCCGCCGCGACCTTCACCCACCAGCAGTTGGTCAATGCGATCTACGAGGCGGCGCAGGCGGTCGGCGATAACCCGTGGCAGTGGTTCCGGCACGCGGCGCTGGTCTACCTGACCGAAGACCGCCAGAAAATCTACAGCGGTACGCCGATTGCCAATCTGCCGAATTTGACGACCGAGCAGAAAACGTTGATCCAGCGAGCGCTGGACGGCAAGCCGCTGGAAACCGTCAACTACAATAACGGCGACACCAGCACGGGCGAAGCGGATCGACGGGGACGGGTACCACGCCGGACGCGCCGCTGCCGACCGAGAAAGTGCTCGACATCCAGTGGGTGTCGCAGTTTGATCCCTATGGCACGCCCAACACCGACTGTGGCGACGCCTGCGTCCTGATGTTGCTGTGGTATTACCGTTTCAAGACGCCGGACGCGCGGGTCGTGTTCCGGCTGCTTTCCGGCACGACGACCGCCGCCGAACTGCTGTATCTGGGCAAAGAATACGACCTGACACTGACGACTGAAGACGTCTCGCTGGATCGAGTTCAAGGTGCTGGTCGCCTCCGGTAAGCCGGTGATCGTGCTGGTCGATTACAAGCTGCTCGGCTTCCCGGTGCATCTGCGGTCGGGCGTCAATCAAGGGCATCACTGGTTCGTGGTCGTCGGCTATAACAACTCCGGCTTCGTGATCCACGACCCGCTGTGGATGCCCGCGCAGCGCAGCGGCATGGGCGGTGGCTATCTGCCTATCGAGCGCGCTACGCTCCAGAAGGCGCTGATCGACTACTACGTCATGATCTACCGCCCCGACGAGGCGAAGTAATACCCCCTCACATTTACCCCACCCCCAGCCCCTCCCCGAATTCAGGGAGGGGAGAGTGCCTCGTCCGGTTCGAGATTTGATGATGAGGTTTGGCGATGGCTCGACCCAACGCGGAGTTTTTGAACACCTTCGCTGAACGCCTCTACAATTCTCCACCCCGCCGAACCAGCGTCCCCTTCCCCGCCGTATTTCCTTACGGGTGATATTCCAGTGTATGATACAAGAGGCGCGGCATTCCCAAATCGAGGCGACGATATGGACTACTCTGTTCAGGAGTTCTACCGACAGCTAGCACCCGATTATCACTTCATCTTTAAAGACTGGGAAGCCACCGTTCGCAAGCAGGGCGAAACCCTCGACAAGCTGATCCGCCTGCATCTGCCGGACGCCGAGTCAGTGCTCGACTGCGCCTGCGGTATCGGCACGCAGGCGATTGGCTTAGCGCTGCAAGGCTATCACGTCCGCGCGACCGACCTCAGCCCGGCTTCGGTCCGGCGCGCCCGCACCGAAGCCAAGAACTTCGGCGTCAAAATCTTCTTCGGCGATGCCGATTTCCGCGACCTCGCCCGCGCGGTGGATGGCAGTTTCGACGTGGTGCTCGCTTGCGACAACGCCGTCGCGCACCTGCTGCGCGATTCCGACCTCACGCTGGCGGCGGCGAGTATGCGCGAAAAACTGATCCCCGGCGGGTTGCTGATCCTCAGTATGCGCGATTACGACCAGCTTGTTCATGACCAGCCGAGCGGGACGCCGCCCAATATCCTTGACACTGACGAAGGGCGGCGCGTCTCGTTTCAAGTGTGGGATTGGGCGGCGGATGGGCGCAGCTACGAACTTTCGCACTTCATCCTCAAGCAAGCCGGGACGCGCTGGACGACGCGGGTCAGTACGACGACCTTGCGCGCGATCCAGCGTGACGAACTGACTCACGTATTGGAGCGCACCGGCTACACCGAGATCATCTGGCGCCTGCCCGCCAACTCCGGCTACTACCAGCCGATTGTCACGGCGCGCCGGAGCTAAGCGCCTAGCCGCTGGATCGCCGTAACGATCTCCGGCGGCGTGGGGTGGCGCGCCAGCGTGTTCAAACAGACGCGGTTGCCGCCCGCTTGATGCAGCACGACCCCGCTCAACTGGCGATACTGCTTGAGGAAGTCGGCGGCGCTGGCAAAGCCGCGCCGGGTGAAGTAGTCCTCGACCTTCAATTCCGCCGCCCGCTGCAAGCGGATCATGGCGCTGTTCAAGTCGCCTTCAGTGATCGCGCGCTCAGAGGTCAGCCACAACAAATTGACGATGCTCGGCGGCATCTGCCCAACTTTGGCACACAACACCCACATCAACTTACTTGCCACTGCGTCGAGATCGAGTGCATCGTCGAACAGTTCGACCACCCGGACGCGCCGGACTTCGACGTTGAAGGGCGTATGTGTCTTGAATGTGACGGTGAAATCGGGACCGCGTCGCTTTTGAGCGGTGTAGGTTTCGTATTCGACCTCGAAGCGCGGTTCCCGGAGCAGCAGCGCGGCGGTTTCCACTTCGGCGCGCACGTCCAGCACGCTCGCTTCGTCGCGGGCATTTTTCAGCTTCGCCCGCAGCTTGTTGCGATGCTCGGTCGCAAACGCCTTGAACCGCCGCGATCCGCGCACCCACTCGCCAAATTCGGCGGCGAAGGCAGTGTGCTTGCCTTCGAAAATCTCGCCGAGCAGGGCATCGACCGTGCTCATCGCAGAATGACTTTCATTCGCTGACTGCTTCGGCTTCGGTCGGGCTGGTGATCAGCTTGACGACGAGCAGCGCCGCCATCAGCAGCCCGGTCAGCAGCACCGCCTGATCCGTCAGCGGCGTGAGCAGCACCAGCACCGCGCAGATCGGAAAGGCGGCTTTCTCGTACCAGCGCTCGGCGCGCGGGTTTTCCTGAAGCAGCCACAGGCTGAGCAGATAAAGCGCCGTCGGGATCGCCACCGCCAGCCCTGCCGTCGCCGCGCTGATCTCGGCGTGATGGGTCGCCCAATCGACCGCCACCGCTAGCCCGGAGCCAATCGCCGCCACCGCCGCAAAAATGAACAACTGCCCATACGCCCAGATGAACGTCCCTTTAAGGTCAAGCAACTCCAGTAAGTCGTGGGCGGGTTGGTAGAAATACAACCACCAGACCGTGTACAGGATCAGCAGCCCGCCGACGATCAGCGGGATTAAGTCGGTATCGAAGCGGTGCGCCTCGATGGTTGACTGGATGGCGACGACCGACGAAAGCACCAATTCGCCCAGCACGATGATCGTGAACAAGCCGTAGCGCTCGGCGATGTGATGCGGATGCCACGTCGTCGGCGTCGCCCGTTCCGCCCAACCCGGCACCAGCAGTTCAGCGACCACTAGCCCGAAGAAACCCGGCACGTGCGTCGCTTCGGGCAGAAACAGCAGCAGCACCCACCCGACTTGACAAAGCGCGATCCCGACGCCGTAGCGGATCGCTGCCGGACGGTGTTCGGGGTCGGCGAGCGCCGCCCGCGCCCACGAGATCACCGCGGCGGCGCGCATGACGACGTAGCCGACGACCGTGATCGTCAGGTCGCCGGTGGCGAAGACCTGCGGCACCCCCGCCGCGAAGATCAGCGCGCCGGTCATCTGGACGAAGATCAGCATGCGGTAGAACACGTCGTCGGTATCGTAGGACGAGGCGAACCACGTGAAGTTCATCCACGCCCACCAGATGCCGAAGAACATCATCGTGTAGCTCATAAGCGTATAGCCGATTTTGCCTTCGATGATGCCGTGATGCAGCGCTCCGGCGGCAAAGGAAATCGCCACGACGAAGACGAGATCGAAGAACAGTTCTAGCGGCGTCGAGACCCGGTGTTCCTCGTCGGGTTGGCGCGCCGCCATCGGGACGATCCAGCGAGTGCGCGCCTTGCTCGCCGGTTTGCGGGAATGGGACATCGGCTTGACCTATGGGTTGTAGGATGATCGGGCAAATTCTAGATTGTCAGCAGCAAAATACAAAAAACCACGGCGAAGCTCTCCAATCATTGAAATTTATGCTATCATTGAAATCAAATTCAACTAAGGAGCGGTCGCCATGTTCTATCAGGTCTCGATCCACCACCCGCAGCCGGGCAAGCGTGACGCGCTGATCGAACTCGATGCACCGCTTCGGCGTGGCGATCAAGGATGCGCCGGGCTTAATCTCGGTGCAGACGCTCTACGACGAAGCGCAAGACGTGCTGATGGGGCTGGCGATCTGGGAGTCGGAGGCAGCGTTTCAGGCGTCAATCCATCTGGCGCGTGCCGCTGTCGCCGACGACCCGTTCGACGAGTGGGAAGCGCAGGCCGGTTGAGGGTTATCGACTGCAAGACGTGTAATTTGGCTTTATTGGAATTCACGCTATCATTAAAACAAATTTAAATGACCGAGGATCGGATCATGATGAACGTACCGCCGCGCAGCGAGGCTGCGCCTGAATTTACATGGAACGCGCCCAGCGTCTTTGCGACGCCGGAAGCATGGAAAGAGGCGTATGCCACCGTCTCCGCCAGCTTGCCCGAGGCGCTGACCCGCTTTCAGGGCAAGCTGGGCGACAGCCCCGCCACCCTGCTCGACTGGTTCGCCGCGCTAGGTGACATGCACCGGAAAGTGGGACACATCCTGTTCTACGCGCTGATGTCGCAGGCGGTCGAGACTACCGATCAAGTGGCGAACGCGATGGCGGGTCAGGCGGGCGGGCTGATGGGTCGCTTCCAAGCGGCAGCCGCCTTCGCCGAGCCGGAACTGCTCGCGATCGGCAAGCAAAAGCTCGACCAGTGGATGCAGGATGAGCCGCGTTTGCAGCTTTACGCCCACTACTTCGACGACTTGTTCCGGCGGCAGCAGCACGTCCGCTCCGCCGAGGTCGAGGAACTGCTCGGCATGGCGTCGGACACCTTCGCGCAGGTCGAGAACACCAGCGAAGTGCTGGCGAACGCCGAAATCGCCTTCGGGCTGGCGCAGCCGGGCGCGGGCGAAGCGATCCAAGTCCAGCAGGGCAATTACGAGACGCTGCGCACCAGCGCCGACCGCGACCTGCGCCGGACGGCATGGGACAGCTACTCGGCGGGCTATCTGTCGGTCAAGAACACGCTCGCCAGCAATTACACCGCCTCGGTCAAGCGCGACGTGTTCATGGCGCGGGCGCGGCGCTTCGATACGGCGATTGAAGCCTCGCTGTTCGAGAACAACGTCCCGCTCGAAGTCTTTCACAACCTCGTCGATACCTTCCGCAAGAACATCCCGACGTGGCATCGCTACTGGGCGATCCGCCGCAAGGCGCTGGGCGTCGAGACGCTGCATCCTTATGACATCTGGGCGCCGATTGCCAAGCAGGAGCCCAAAGTCAGCTTCCAGCAGGCGATCGACTGGATCGGCGAGGGGATGAAGCCGCTCGGCGACGACTACGTGAGCATTCTGCGCAAGGGCGCGCTGCAAGACCGCTGGATCGACGTGTATCCGAATCAGGGCAAGCGGCAGGGCGCGTTCTCGTTCGGCTGGCAGGGGACATACCCCTTCATCATGACCAGCTATCACGACGACCTGAAGGCGATGAGCACGGTCGCGCACGAGCTGGGGCACTCGATGCACTCCTACTTCACGTGGCAGAATCAGCCGTTCGTCTACGCCGATTACTCGCTGTTCGTCGCCGAAGTCGCCTCGAACTTCAATCAGGCAATGGTGCGCGCGCATCTACGCCAAGCGCAGCCCGACCCCGACTTCCAGATCGCGCTGATCGAGGAAGCGATGAACAACTTCCACCGCTACTTCTTCATCATGCCGATGCTGGCGCAGTTCGAGCTGGAAGTCCACACCCGCATCGAACAGGGCGCGCCGCTGACCGCCGACGACATGAACACGCTGATGGCGGACTTGTTCGCCGAGGGCTACGGCGACGAAATGGCAGTTCGACCGCGATCAGGTGGGGATCACGTGGGCGCAGTTCGGGCATCTGTACTCGAATTACTACGTCTTCCAGTACGCGACCGGGATTTCGGCGGCGCACGCGCTGGCGAACCGCATCCTCGCGGGCGAGCCGGGCGCGGCGGCGAATTATCGCCAGTTCCTCAACGCGGGCGGGTCGCTCTACCCGATGGACGCGCTCAAGCTGGCGGGCGTCGATATGACGACGCCGGAAGCGGTCGAGGCGACCTTCAAGGTGCTCGGCGACATGGTCGATCAGTTGGAAAAGCTGGTCGGCTAGCAGCATCGCGCTGATTATCCTCTCGGAATCAAAAACGCCCGGTCATATGACCGGGCGTTTGCTTGCTCAGCATAACCTTAGGCAGGAAGCCGCGTCGGCGTCGCGGCGGACAGCGCACCGCCGGTCGGCGTGCAGCCATAGAACGTGAACCGATTTTCCTTGCCCCACTCGTCAAAGCCGATGAAGATGAAATACGGCGATCCGTCTTGCGCGGCGTTGGCGTAGAGATAGACCGGACCATAGGTTCCGTCGCCTTCGCCGAGCAGGAATGCGCTCTGCTTGATGGCGATCTGACCGAGTCCCAGTTCGACGGTGGCTTTATCCAGCGTCCAGAGCGGCTGACCATTCTCATCCCGCAGCATGAAATAGGCGAACGTGGCGCTGTTATTGGTCACGTTGTCGGACGAGTCCATACAGTAGAGGACATCACCGCCGAAGTGGGCGATCTCGTTCAGCCGCCCGTCGGTGTAGCTGGACTGGGCGACGGCGACCGACATCCCGATGATCAGCGTCAGTAACAAGCCGACCGCAAGCACGAGTCCGCGTCGTGTAAAGGGTTTTTGCGTTGACATGAACGCTCCTTATTGGTGTCTACATCTGCTAAAACAAACCTACTGGTTCGATTATAGCATAATTTCAATCTAAATTAAAACAACTTCTCATCAAGTCATCAGGCTGGCACCGAGAGACGGGCGGAGCAGGTCGCGCCTCTACCAGAAGACTTGGTGATATTTTGACTCCCTAGCGGCACGCCGGACTCAATTGCAGCAGATAGCCCAAACGCAGCGCCGCCGCGCTCGACCAGCGCGTCGGCGTGGGCGAGCGCCGTTTCCAGCGGCATCGGCGCGGTTGTAATCGGCAGCGCCGCCCAGAAGCCCGCCTCGTGCAGCAGCGCGTCGTCGATCTCCAGCCCGCCGACCAGCGCCACCGTCGGCACGCCAGCGGCGTGCGCCCGCCGCGCGATGCCAATCGGTCCTTTGCCGTGCAGCGTCTGCTCGTCCATGCGTCCCTCGCCCGTGATCAGCAGGTCAGCGCCCGCCAGCGCTTGATCGAAGCGGCAGCAGATCGAGGATCAGGTCGATGCCCAACTCGATCCGCCCGCCGAGAAACGCCATCAATCCGGCGCTGAGCGCGCCCGCCGCCCCGCCGCCGGGCGTTGCGCGCACGTCAACGCCAACCTGCTCGGCAACCAGCGTGAAGAAGTGGCGCAAGTTGGCTTCGAGCGCCTCGACCTGCGCCGGATTAGCGCCTTTCTGGGGTCCAAAAACCGCCGCCGCCCCCTCGTCGCCGAGCGTCGGATTGTCCACGTCCGAGGCGATGATCACTTCGACTTCCCGCCAGCGCGGATCGAGTCCGCTGGCGTCGATCCGGCGGATCAGGTGCAGATTGCCGCCGCCGGGCGGCACGTCCTGACCGTCCGCGTCGAGCAGGCGCACGCCCAGCGCTTGCAGGCAGCCCGCGCCGCCGTCGACGGTAGCGCTGCCGCCCATCGCCGACGATCACGCGGCGCGCACCGGTATCAAGCGCCGCATGCATCAGCTCGCCCGTGCCGTAGGTCGAGGCGCGCAGCGGATCGAGTTCGTCCGCCTCGATCAGCTCCAAGCCGGACGCCAGCGCCATCTCGATCACGGCGGTGTCACCGCGCACGCCGAACGCCGCCTCGACCGGGCGACCGAACGGATCGCCGACGGTGCGGGTGAGGCGCTGCCCGCCCCCGGCAAGGAAGGCGTCGAGCGTGCCGTTGCCGCCGTCGGCAATCGGCAGCAGCACGAGGTCGGCGGCGAGTCCGGAGCGCCGCAGCCCGCGCGCGACCGCTTCAGCGGCGGCGCGCGCGCTCAGACTGTGTTTAAAGGCGCCCATAGCAATGACGATCTTCATATTGCTATCCTTGTTAAAAGCTGTTAAATTTATGTAAAATGTAATACAGTGTGAAAAATTAGTGAATTTTAGCAAAACCCGTGGCAGAAGAAACCCGCGATTATATAATAACAGGTATAATAAACATTGAATCAGCAGTGTTAGTGCAAGGAATAAGATGTAAACGCATCTCTGGAGTTCTCAACCGTGCTTGAAAACAAATGGGCACTGGTCGTCGACGATGATGCCCACAGCCTAGTCGCCATTTCCTCTATGCTACGCGACTTAGGCATTCGCTTCAAACGAAATACGACCGGCGCAAACGTCCCTGAACAAATGCATTCCATGAACCCGCCTCCGGATTTTGTGCTCCTGAACGTCGATCTCCCGCACGGCAGCGCCTTCACCATCAACCAGAGCATCCAAGCCGACCCGGTCGTTGGCAACATCCCGGTGATCGCCATCAGCGCGAGCGACAGCCTGCCGCTCCGCCAGCAGGCGCGCCATTCGGGCTTTGCCAGCTACCTCGCCAAGCCGCTCCCCCGGCGGCAGTTGGGCGCGATCCTCCAGCGCATCCTCTCCGGCGAACAGATCTGGGAAACCGCCCACCGAGCCCGGATGCACGACAAGTAAAGCCCGCAGTTGTTGGTTTTTAGTGCTTAGCTTTTAGTCCAAGACCGATCACGGTTCAGGCGGTCTGCTGGACTCTCCACTTGAGCGCGTTCACTGTTATCATAAAGTCATTGGCATAAAGGAGAAAATGGCATGGATGCTCAGACAGCATACGACCGTGTCGCGTCCAGCGGCTTGATGGGGGGGATGCGCGGCAACTTCCCGCCCGATGTGGCGCTGGCACACGCACGCATCATGATCGACGCCGGGAAGATCGACGTATTCGAGTTCACGATGAACTCGGTACAGGCAATCGAAGCCATGAAAGCGACCAAACGCGAATACGGCGACGCTGCCGTCGTCGGTATGGGGACGGTGCTCGACGGCGAGACGGCAAAGCGGGTGATCGACGCCGGGGCGGATTTCATCGTCTCGCCCGCCTTCAGCCGCGAAGTCGTGCTGCTGGCGCAGGGCGCGGACGTGCTGGTCGCGCCCGGTGTGATGACCCCGACCGAGGTCGCCGACGCTTGGGCGATGGGCGTCAAGCTGCTGAAAATCTTCCCGATTGGTGTGCTGGGGCTGGAATACTTCAAGGCGGTGAAGGGTCCGCTGGACGCGCCGCGCTATCTCTGCAACGGCGGCATGAGCGACCAGAATGTTGGCGACTTCCTGAAGGCGGGCGCGACCGCCTGCGGCATGGCGGGTTGGCTGACCGGCGACGGCTCAATGTCGCCCGATCTGCTGGCGCGGCGGTCGCGCTCGCTGCGCGAGATCGTCACCCGCGTGCGTTCGGATCAGCCGGAATCGGTGCGGGTGTAGAACTGACCCCACCCCCGCGCTGTGCGCTTCCCCTCCCCGAATTCAGGGAGGGGAGAGTACGTCGCCCGTTTGGGGAATAGATGATGAGATTTGACGATTTCTGAGACCAATGAGAGTGTCTAAAAACACCCTCATGAACGCCCCTACATCCCCGTGCCTATTCCGCTACGCACTTGAGTGCTTTACCTGCAACCGGTTGTGCCCAAGAATCCAGCCATGTGATCGAGGTATTCGAGGACGAGGACATGGTGCTCAAACGGATTTCGCTGCACGGGATGGCTTTGCTGATCTGCTTGATGGGCGTGATCGCGCTGACGACGCTGCCCGCGAGCGTGCGCCTGATCAGTTGGTCTGCCGGGCTGTTTGCGATTGTCGATCACCCGAACATGCACGACGCCATCGGTCACGCCAGCCTGTACGCGCTGCTGACCACCGTGAGCTACTGGGCGTTACGTTCGCGCTTCGGCTTCAAGCAGGCGTTCGGGATCGCGCTGGTGGGCGGGCTGCTGCTGGGCGCGACGACCGAATTCATCCAGCAGTTTTCGCCGGGGCGGACGATGATGCTGTCTGATTTGCTGGCGAATTGGCTCGGCGTGATGACCGTCGCCATGCTGATCAGCACCCGGCGAGCATCGGCGCAGGGAAAATCCAGTAAAATAGAGAAAAAAGGTGAGCGCCTATGGTCACCATCTCACGAGAGCTGATCGATCAAGTGCTGGCGCTGCGAACGGGGCAGATGTGGACGGATTACGTCGCCGAAGCTGACGTACTCTACATCAGCTTTCGCAAGCCGCAGCAGGCGAACGACAGCGTCATGGAAGATGACGGCAATATCTATCATTACCGCGATGACGAACCGGTCGGCGTGACTGTCCTCAATGCCTCGCAGAAACGCTATCCCCTCAGCGAGTAACAGCCGCTTTTGCCGCGCCTCTGAGATTCCCCACTATAATAATCAAACCCGCGTTTGATTAGATATTATTTGAGGGAAATAGACGATGACTCAGGTCGCTTTGGGGACTTAATTTTGAACTGACGCAAGAACAGCAGATGCTCCAGAAGATGGCGCGCGACTTCGCCGCGCAGGAGATCATCCCGCAGGCGGCGCACTTCGACCAGACCGCCGAGTTTCCCATCGACATCATCGACAAGGGGCGGCGGATCGGGCTGGTCAACCTGAACATCCCCGAAGAATACGGCGGTCCCGGCGCGAGCGTGCTGGACGAGTGCATCGTCGGCGAGGAACTGGCTTACGGCTGCTCCGGCATCAGCACCGCCATGAGCGTCAACAACCTGTCCTCGCTGCCGATCCGCCTCGCCGGCACCGAGGAACAGCACGCCTACTGGCTGGGCGAGCGCATGATGGAGCAGGGCGACCTCGCCGCCTACTGCGTCACCGAGCCGGGAGCGGGATCGAACGTCGCCGGGATGCAAACGCGCGCCGAGAAGCAGGGCGATCACTACCTGATCAACGGCGGCAAAATCTTCATCAGCAACGTCAATTACGCCAGCTTCTATACCGTCTTCGCGCTGACCGATCCGGCGGCGCGGCATCGCGGCATCTCCTGCTTCATCGTCGAGCGCGACAGCCCCGGCATCACGGTCAGCCGCCACTTCGACAAGCTCGGTCAGCGCGCCGCCGACACCGCCGAGATCACCTTCGAGAACGTCGAGGTGCCGGAAGCCAACCGCATCGGCGCGGAGGGGCAGGGCTTCATGCTGGCGATGCAGGTGTTCGATCACTCGCGACCGGGCGTGGCGGCGGGGGCGGTCGGGGTGGCGCGGCGCGCGCTGGAGGAGAGCGTCAAGTACGCTAAGGAGCGCGAGACCTTCGGGCAGCCGATCTGGCAGCATCAGGCGGTCGGGCACAAGATCGCCGACATGGCGATCAACGTGGAGGCGGCGCGGCTTGCTGGTGTGGCAGGCGGCGTGGCTGGTCGATCACGGGGTGAGCAACCCGAAGGTGGTCGCCTCCGCCAAAGCCTTCGCCGCCGACATGGCGATGCAGGTGACGGTCGATGCGGTGCAGGTCTTCGGCGGCTACGGCTACATGAAGGAGTACCCGGTCGAGAAGCTGATGCGCGACGTCAAGGTCTTCCAGATTTACGAAGGCACCAGCGAAATCCAGCGCAACATCATCGTGCGCGAATTGTTCCGATAAGGCGAAAATCGCCGGAAAAATCGAGTTGTAGGCAAATTCCTGCCGTAACCGACCAATTCACGCGAACGGACGTTGACTAGATCACGCGACCGCAAATGGATGATATATGCCGGATCGGGTACTTATGATGCTATATCCGGTCGAGAAACTGATGGGCGACGTCAAGGTCTTGCAGATTTACGAAGGCAGCAGCGAAACCCAGCGCAAGAGCAGCGTGCACGAGTGGCTGCGCTCGCTGCGGTTCAGTCCGAGGAGTCAATCGATTGACGGATGCAAACGAATATTGGAGTCGCCTAAGGGATCGGGCGCTGGTCGAGGTTTATGCTGCGCCGATTGTCAGCGAGTACGGATTCAAAGCGATGCAGATCGCCATCAAATCGGCGTGGCATCCCCCTAGAGGCTACACGCTGTATGCGTTTCACCCGGAGCAAGGCGGAGCGATGGGCGTAGTGCGCCGCCGCTGGGATCAGGGGCGCGACTATGAAGAGGTGCGCCAAGGCGGGATCGAGCGCGAGACGCCGACGATCCGCATTGACAGCGCCGCGCTCGACGACGCCTTCCACGATTTGTGGGCGCAGGGCACGCAGATCGCGGTGCCGCTGGTCGATGCCAAGCAGCACAGCGGCGAAGATGGGGCGGATTATACGGTCGAGTTTAGCGAGTACCGCTGGGGCGGGGCGAGTGCAGAGTCGCGCCTCAAATTTTGGTCGGACGGACCGGCGGAATGGCAGCCGATGGTGCAGTGGATCAAGGCGGTGTTGGCAGCGTTTGATCAGGCGCTGGACGTGACCTCACCCCCCGACCCCCTCTCCACTGCGTAGCGAGGGGGAGAAGTACCGGGCACCAGCGTCATTTCAAGCGCCACTGGCGGTTTAAACCGCCAGCTAGAGAAAAACTTAGCGACCCACTAAAGGGGTCGCCTTTCGATCCGCGCACGGGTCGCCCCTTTAGTGGGTGACGAATTTCGGTAGCCGAGGGATTAATCCCTCGGCGGCAAATCATTATCGGACAAGCCTACGCAGGTCTGCCCCTAGCGATGGTGGCGCTACTTCTCGGCGACGATGGCGAACAGATCGGACGGGTCGGCGCTGCCGGTCAGCGAGGGGTAGAAGCGCACCCGCTCGAAGGCGCTCAGCAGACGGCGGTACTGGTCGTCGGTGTAGGACTGAAGCATCGAGGTGTACTGGCGCAGCGCGCCGGTATCCGCCGCATAGACGTAGAACTGAAACACGGCGCGATCCGCCGCATAAGCCGATTCGGTCAGGCACAGATAGGGCTGATCCGAGAACAAGCCGGATTGCGCCGTGTGCCACGAGGGCGGCTCTTGTCCCAAGCGCTGCACGTAGTCGGCGGGATGGACTTCGAGCAGGAGCGTCCCGCCCGGCTTGAGCGCGGCGTAGGCTTGGGCGATGATGCGCTCGGCGTCGGGCGCGGAAAAGGCGTTGAGTTCGCCGTAGATCAGCGTGACGAGGTCGTAGCCCGCGCCGAAATCCTGCGTGAGCAGATCCGCCAAGATGTAGCTGCCGTCGGGATGCTGCTGGCGGGCGTAGTCAATCGAGGCGGGCGAGAAGTCGATGCCGGTGCAGGTGTGCCCGAGCGCGGCGAAGCGGCGGGCGTAGAAGCCGGGTCCGCAGCCGAGATCGAGGATGGTGGCGGGCTGCGCCTTGAGAATTTCCCGGTGAATCCACGCGACCTGCTGGTCGATGATGGCGAAGCGGCGGCTGGCGAGATCGTGCGCTTGACTGAGATGCTCCGCCAGCATCCGGCGGCTGAAATCGGGGTCGTGCCACGGGATTTTCTGCCACTCGCTGGCGCTGGTGCTGCGGTTGATCAAGACGTGAACATGCGTGTTCCTTTGCGTGATGCGGGCGATTGCGCTGGCATGGAGATGCGGGAATCCGCAATGGCACAAGGGTCACGGGATTGGTCGAGCGTGGGGAGAGGTTAGCTGTTCATAAGGTAAATTATGCGACGAGCCGCGAGTAGCGTCAAGATGACGGATGACATGTTTAGCTGACCTCTGACCTCACCCCCCGACGAAGCAGCCCCTCTCCCCCGACCCCTCTCCACTGCGTAGAGAGGGGGAATCCGCAAGGGCGGCGCTAGGGGTGGGCGGAGAAACCCCTCACCCCCGACCCCTCTCCCACGCAAGCGGGGAGAGGGGAGATCCGCGAGGGCGGCGCTAGGAGGTAGGCGGGCGGAGTTCGAGGACTTTGGCTTCGGCGGGCGCGATCACCTTGTCGGCGAGTTCGGCGATTAGCTGGTTTTGCGACTCGTATTCGTGGATCGGCAGTACCCACGGATAGCGCTGCCAATGTTCGAACATCGCGTATTCGCGCTGATCTTTGAGGATCAGCGGTTGAACGGCGACGGATGGCAAATTGGGGACAATAACGGAGAGTTCCTGCGGGATGCTTTTGGCGTCGGTGATGTCGGCGATCACGAAGCGCGCCATGTGCGCCAGCGTGGACACCGTTTCGGTGAGGTCGCGGCTGGCTGGCTTCTCGAAGTCGAACAGGATCGGGATGTAGTCGCGCCGCCGGAGTTCTTCGCGGATCGCTTCGAGCACAGCTTTGCGCTCGTCGGTGAAGCGACCGAGAATCAGCACGGCTTTCTTGCCGATGGTGTCGATCACGTCGCGCAGCTTTTCGTTGTGGAGCAGGAGATAAATGAATTGGGCAATTTCGAGATTATCGACGGTGATGACAGGTTCACCTTCATCAGTAATGATCAAGATTCGACTGGGTCGCATCCTTGAGATCGACATTCCATACAGAAATACCAAAAATCACGACAATTTGAGAGATTAGCTTGTTGACAAATCTGAGTTCGACTAACTAATGCACCGTAACAAGGTTTGCTCCGGTTAAGGTTGGCCTCTGCTGAAATCTAGCTTCGCTGAGATTGCCTGCATTAATGGTTTGCATAGCTGAAATCTGCATCTGGTGAGATTTGCTCCGATGAAATCTGCTCTATCCAAGGTTGGAATCTGCAAGATCGCTCCTTTGAGATTTGCGCAGCTAATTCGCTAGAGCCAAGAGCTCTGCTTCAATTTGCTTCACTGAGATCAGCTTCCTAGTTGCACCGCTAAGATCGCATCACTCAGATTACTGCTTCAGATTGGCGTCCGTCAAGTTGCTTCGCTAAGACGTCTATCACTATCAAGTTAGATCCTATCGATTATGGATAGATCTGCATGCACTAGATCAATCTCTACATCTGCATGATTGTCTCTCTCGCCACTCATTCCAAACCTCCACACCCTGCCTCAAAATAGCGAGTTGTTCCTCGTTTGCCATAGCGATCCCCTCAGCGAGCGACTTATAAAATCGTCAGTTACGCCTATCATAAAGCGAATCTTGACTCGCCGCCGTTCCTCCGCGTATACTTAGCGGCATGGAAACGAACCGCGCGTTTACGATGTCGATGCGAATGCCACGTCTGGACAGACGGCGGTCATTTGCGCGTGCGTGAAGCACGGCTCAAGACTCGATATACACCGTCTGTCAGAACCTTTTGGCAGGCGGTTTTTTATTTTTGTGGCAAACTAGTGGCACTTTGCCCTGAACCCATTCGTTCACGAGGAGATTATGCCCAAACACATTCACGTTTCCGTCGCTTGGCCCTACGCCAACGGCGACTTGCACGTCGGTCATCTGGCGGGCGCGTACCTGCCCGCCGACATCTTCGCCCGCTATCACCGCCTGAAGGGCAATCACGTCCTGATGGTGTCGGGATCGGACAGTCACGGCACGCCGATCTCGGTCGAGGCGGACAAGCGGGGCGTCACCCCGCGCTCGATCTTCGAGCACTATCACGAGCGCTTCCTGCTGACGCAGCAAAAGGTCGGCATCAGCTACGACCTGTTCACGCACACCGACACCGAAAATCACTACCAGATCGCGCAGGACGTGTTTCTGCTGCTGCTCGAACGGGGCGACCTCTACAAAGAGAAGCAGGAACTGCTCTACAGCGACCTTGAAAAGCGCTTCCTGCCCGACCGCTACGTCGAGGGCGAGTGTTACATCTGCCACTACCCCGACGCGCGCGGCGATCAATGCGACAACTGCGGCAACCTGCTCGACGCGAACAAGCTGATCAACCCGCACAGCAAGAATCACCCGGACGAAACGCTGGTGATCCGCGAAACCGAACACTATTTCCTCGACCTCGCCAAGTTCACCGACGCGCTGGTCGAGTACCTGAAGGCGCACGAGGATCAGTGGCGACCGAACGTCGTCCGCTTCAGCCAGAACTTCGTCAACGACGGGCTGCACGGTCGCCCGATCACGCGGGACATCGACTGGGGCATCCCGGTGCCGCTGGAAGGCTGGGAGGGCAAGCGGCTCTACGTCTGGTTCGAGGCGGTGATGGGCTACCTGACCGCCAGCATCGAGTGGGCGAAGGACATCGGTGAGCCGGAGCGCTGGAAAGAGTGGTGGTACGACCCCGACGCCGAGATTTACAACTTCATCGGCAAGGACAACATCCCGTTCCACACGATCATCTGGCAGGCGGAACTGCTGGGCATCGACGGGATTTACAACGCCGATCAGCCGGATCAGCACCTTAATTTGCCCTACGACGTGCCCGCCAACGAGTTCATGAACATCGAGGGCAAGCAGTTCTCCAAGAGCCGGAATTGGGCGATCTGGCTGCCGGACATCCTCGACCGCTACCAGCCCGACGCGGTGCGCTACTACGTCGCCGCGACTTTCCCGGAAACGCACGACTCGGACTTCGCGTGGGACGGCTTCCTCAACCGCGTCAACGGCGAGCTGCTGGCGGCGTGGGGCAATCTGGTCAACCGGATGCTGGGCTTCGCTTACAAGCGCTTCGACGGCAAAGTGCCGACTTACGACGCGCTGACCTACGACGACATCCAGATCATCAATACGGTCGAACTGAAGTTCGGCGAAGTCGGGTCGCTGATCGAGCAGGTCAAGCTGCGCGACGCGCTGCAACTGATCATGGGCGTGGTGCGCGATGCCAACGGCTACCTCGACACGCGCAAGCCGTGGATCACGATCAAGCAAGACGAGGACGACGCGGCGCGCTCGGTTTACACCATCCTGCGCGTGATCGACAACCTGAGCAGGCTGCTGGCACCGTTCCTGCCGTTTTCGGCGCAGAAGGTGCACGAGTATCTCGGCTACGACGGGCAGGTGTTTGGCGACTTGGACATCAAGGAATTCCCAGAGTCGGAGCGGTCGCATCGCGCGCTGGTCTACGACGGATCGGCGGCGGTTGGTCGCTGGGAGAAGAGCAATTTGCAGCCGGGTCAAGCGCTGCGCGAGCCGTCGGCGCTGTACGTCAAGCTGGAGCCGGAGATCGTCGATCAGGAGCGCGGGCTGCTCGGTCAGCCGAGGGACGAACACCCGATTGAGTAGGTAGAGAACCCCTCACCCCCGACCCCTCTCCCACGCAAGCGGGGAGAGGGGAGAAGAGCAAAACACGGAGTGTGACTACCTGTGAGTCAAGAGCGCTGGAAGATACCGCCTGAATTAAAAACTAAAATGCACGATCTGGCGGCGGAGTTACGGAAAGAACGAACGCCGAGTGAAGCTGTTCTTTGGCAGGCTTTCGTAACCGACAGCTTGAGGGGCGAAAATTCCGGCGTCAAAATCCCATCGGCGCGTTTGTGGTTGATTTCTACTGTTCTGAAGAACGGCTTGATAGTCGAAGTAGATGGCGGTATTCATGAAACTCAGCGCGAAGCTGATGAGCTGCGGCAAGAAATCATTGAATCACTAGGCGTTCGATTTGTTCGCGTCACTGCTGAGCAAGTTGAGCACGATTTGCCAACCGTTTTGGCGCTGATTCGAGCGACGTTTGAGAAGTGAACCCCGTCACCCCCGACCCCTCTCCCACGCAAGCGGGGAGAGGGGAGAAAGGCATGATAGATTTAGGTTGCATTGCAGTAGACGATTTTAGTGAATAAAACTCTCTCTCGAAATATCGACAGATTACTCACTAGTCTAAGAAAAACAGGCGATCAAGGTAAAGCCTAATTTACGAAGCCCGGTTAGAACAGCCACGTCAGATACGCATCATAAACTGTGCTGAGCAGCATCACAATTGTGCGAGAAGGATCGGCTCTATCGTTTCTCAAGCCTCAGTACTCTTTAGCCTCGATCGTTTAGAAAGCTTCTTCACTTTTTGTCCCACTGATTTGCCGGGTATAAGCCGAACATGATTAAAGTGCGCAAACTCATGCGCGAACTTGTCGTTTACAATCCGAAAATGTGGAGCGTTCATAAGTAGTAAATATAAATACACTGCTATGTGTTCATAATAAACACCACATAATTCTATCGACAGTTTACCATAGCTCGAGGCCCTGCTGATAACAATAACAAGCAGATCGCCTTGATACCACTTCTATCCAAGTAAGCTCATTCCAAATTTGTCTCTAGCTGTTTTTGCTCAAGCGAGAGGCAAGAACATCCTCGCAGTTCTCGTAATTCATTTCGAACAATATATTTACAGATTGCCATGAATACTACCCTCATACAGATATTTCTAAAAAGAACGACTCTTTTCTCAGACGCGTTACGAAATAGATACTCGCTAGAACGGGTTTTGCGCCCCTCTCCCCGCTTGCGTGGGAGAGGGGTCGGGGGTGAGGGGTGTTGAAGCAGCGTAAGATTTCTCTTTACACCTACTCTCTAACCGCTCATCACTAAAAACTTGGTCTCAGCTTGAGGCGGCGGCGGTGAAATCGGTGCGGGCGCGCTCGTCGCGCGGGTCGGGGTAGCCGAACTGAGCGATCAGTTGGCTGAGGGGGATCTCCGGCGGCTCGTCGAAGCCGACGATCAGGTTGGTGATGACGATATCGACGACCAGCAGCAGCCGCCCAAAGCTGGCGTACTGCCCTTGTAACGCCGTGAACAGCACCGCGAAGACTCGCTCGCGCAGGTTGCTATCGACCAAGCCGCTGCCGGGCCACGCGCCGTTCCAGTTTTCCTCGTAGGTGCCAATTCGCAGCATATCGGCGCGCAGGTCGGTCAACTGGGCGATGGCGGCTTTACGGTCGGCGGCATCGACCAAGCGGTTGGTGCTGCGATAGGGCAAGTTGGGCAGTTGGGCGTAGATTTCGCCCGCCAGCGTCGTCTCGATGATGCGGTAGAGCGGGTGATCTTTCAAGCCGAGCGCGTCGGCGAGCGCCTGCACGCATTGGCGGTAGTAGCGCTCGCGGGCGGGAAAGGTGTCGCTGGTATCGAGCCGCCAGAGCAGGGACAGGAAATCGCCAAAGTTGAGCGGCAGGCGCGGCGGGTCTTGCGGGCTGTAGGAACTGGTTAGCTGCTTGATTCGCGCCTGCTCTTCTAGACTTTGCATAGTCCTCGCTTAGTGAGCTTGGCTGACCTCGGCGTAACGCATTTGCGGGTTGAGCGCGTGGTGGCGCAGCATGACCTGCCAGACGCGCAGGGCGGCTTCGAAGACGATCCCCGACCCCATCTTCGACTGACCACGCGCGCGGTCGGGGAAGTAGATCGGGATTTCGGTGATTTTGAAGCCGAGCCGGTGGGCGATGTACGCCATCTCGACCTGAAACACGTAGCCGTTCGAGCCGACGCGGCTCAAGTCCATGCCGATCAGCGTTTCGCGCCGCCAGATGCGATAACCGCCGGTCGAATTGCTGACGGGGATGTCGAGCAGGATGCGGACGTAAACCGCATTGGCGAACCAGCTCAGCAGCTTGCGATAGGGACTCCACGACTGATCGACGCCGCCGCCGCGCACGAAGCGCGATCCGATGACCAGATCGTAGCCGGTTTCGAGCTTGGCGATCAAGTCGGGGACGTATTTGGGCTGGTGCGAGAAATCGGTGTCCATCTGGATGATGTAGTCCGCGCCCAGTTCGATGGCGCGGCGGAACCCGGCGATATAAGCGGGACCTAAGCCATTCTTTTCGGCACGGTGCAGCACGGCGATGCGATCCGGCTGCGCGGCGGCAAGCTGATCGGCGAGATCGCCAGTGCCGTCGGGTGAGTTGTCGTCAACCACGAGGACGCGCAGATCCAGCGGGAGCGCCATCAAGGCGTCGATCATGAGCGGCAGGTTTTCAGCTTCGTTATAGGTGGGCAGTACCACCATCGTTTGGGGCATTATGCGTTTTTCGATTCTCGTGCGCCCGGTCACACCGCGCGCAGCAAACCAACCATTCAAGTTAGAGAACTTGTTCAGTTTAGAGTACAGTGTTTTCAGACGCAAGAGCAAAAAGATCGTTGCGCTTGGTCGATGCTCGTGTTAAGGTTTTGTCGGCATTGGCTCGCGCGAGCCGACGCCCGCGATGAGGCTCGCGTACACCTTTGGGTTGATGGCTTCTACCGCTGCCGGTAGAAGCTTTTTGTTGTTCAGCAATGGATGAATCGCATGAGGCGCCACGTGGAAACAATTCTAATCATCGGGCTGGGGGGATTTATCGGGGCAAATGTGCGCTTCCTCGTTTCGGTGTGGGCGGTGGAGCGGTTGGGCACGGGTTTTCCCTACGGCACGCTGATCGTCAACTTGGTCGGGTCGATCCTGCTGGGGGTGTTTACGGCATGGGCGGCGCAGCGGATCAACCTCGACCCGCGCGTGCGCTTCTTCATCGCCGTCGGCTTCTTCGGGGCGTTCACGACCTTCTCGACCTACGCCAACGAGAGCGTCGGCTTGACGCTGGCGGGCAATTGGACGGGGATGCTGATCAACGTGCTGGGGACGAACGCGCTCTGCTTGATCGGCGCGGCGGCGGGGTTGTTCGTCGGCGGGAAGCTGTGACAGCGCCGCGATGAACTCTTGTTGGAGGCTTCGAGCTGCTCTGTCGCAAAGATCGGCACTTTGACCCCACCCCCGCGCGCTACGCGCGCTTCCCCTCCCCGAATTCAGGGAGGGGAGAGTGCAAAAGCAGTTGGGTAGCTTAATCCACAGGTCGTGCAAACTATGTTTGCAACAGAGCAGCTTCGAGCCTCCAGCCTCTAAAATCAAGCCGTCTGATTTCGATGCGGAGTCCGTAGGGGCGTTACATGTAACGCCTCTACAACCCCTTGACTTCGGTTCGTCCGCGCGGAGTGGCGCGAGCAAAAGCATTGAGAACTCGGCACTAGTTGGCACTACCGGGGCAGGACTACAATTAAATTCGTGCTTAGTGGTAGGTTGAGGTTTTAATGTGACCCGGCGGCGAACAGTTACCCTGTTTCTGATTGTGTTTTCGAACTTTCTGGGCGGGACGATTGTCCTGCCGACGCTCCCGCTCTACGCGCAGCGGCACTTCGATATGTCGCCAGAAGCGATTTCGATGCTGCTGGCGTCGTATTTCATCGCTCAGTTCATCGCCGCGCCTTTCATCGGCAAACTGTCGGATCGGTTTGGGCGGATCCCCGTGCTGATCATCAGCCAACTGGGGACGGTGCTCAGTTTCATCATGCTCGGTTTCGCGGGCGGCGTGGTGATGCTGTTCGCGGCGCGGATCCTCGACGGCATCACCGGCGGCAACGTGATCGTCGTGCAGGCGTACATCACCGACGTCAGCCCGCGCGCGAAGCGGACGCAGTCGCTGTCGCTGGTGTGGATGGCGTTCGGCTTGGGCTATATCCTCGGTCCGGCGATTGGCGGGTTCGTCGCGGCGGCGTTCAGCGAGCAGGCGTCGTTCATGCTGGGCGCGGCGATTTCGCTGGTCTCGCTGGTGATGACGTGGGCGCTGCTCGACGAAACGCTGACGGCGGAGCGCCGCGCGCTGCTCAAGACGGTCACGAAGGCGTCGCTCAAGGCGCGCGACATCCTCGCCAACGTGCCGCTCTCGCTGATTTTGCTGATCGCGTTCGGGACGCAGTTCGGCTTGTCGCTGCTGACCTCGATGATCACGCTGTTCGGCGAAGACGTGATTTTCGCTGGTCAATCGGCAAGCGCGGTCAACGTGGGCGTCGGTATTCTGCTGACCTGCATCGGCGTCGGGCAGTTTATGACCCAACTGGTGCTGATCAAGCCAGCGGTGCAGCGCTTCGGCGAGCGGCGCTTGGTGATTATCGGCTTGCTGCTGCGCGGCGTGAGCATGATGATCTTCGTCGTGCTGGCGACGCCGTTCATGTCGGGGTTCGCGCTGCTGCTGTTCGCGGGGGCGTCGGGGCTGCTGATGCCGTCGCTGCAAGCGATGGCGACCGTCTCGATTGAGGACGAGAGCCAGAACGGCGCGGTCATGGGCATCTACCAGTCGGCGATCAGCTTGGGGATCATCGCCGGGACGTCGCTGGGCGGCAATTTCTACGGCATCGCGCCGACGCTGCCGTTCTTGATCGGCGGCGTGATCATGTTCATGATGCTGCTGCCGGGGGTGGTGCTGAATCGGCGGCTAGGTCCGGTGTCGGTGCGGCGTAAGCAGAAAGAACAACCCAGCGGCGTGACCGTTTAGCCTCCCGGTTGATCGGGCGCTTGATCAGTGTTTGAAGTGGACGAAGATGCGCCCGAAGTTCTTGTCGTCCTTCTCGACGCGGTGATACATCGCGCGGATGTGCTTCTGATCGAGAAAGCGCAGCACCTTCTTCTTGAGCGCGCCGCTGCCCTTGCCGGGGATGATCTCCACCAGTTCGATCTTCTTGTCGATTGCCTCTTGCATGATGCGATTCAGCTCAGTTTCGATCTGACCGCCTTTGTTGTAGATGTCGTGTAGATCGAGCTTCAGCTTTGCCATTGATTGACCTCATCGCGTTAGGTAGGGGCAGAACTCAGTTCTGCCCCTACGATAGTATTGCGCGTTTATGGCGGATTGCGGTAGTGTACGGATCGATCTATTGTACCGTCAGGCGAGCCGATTATGAAGCTGTTTGTCGCATCCGGCATCTTTCATCCCGAACCGGGCGGTCCGGCGACTTATCTAAACGAACTGCTGCCACGACTGGTCGCGCGGGGGTGGGAGGTGCGCGTCGTGAGCTACAGCGATGCGCTTTACGCTGAGCGGCAGTATCCCTACCCGGTGACGCGAATATTGCGGCGGTCGCTGCCGCTGCGGTTGATCGATTACGCGCGGGCGGCGCGTCCGCTGCTGGCGTGGGCGGACGTGGTTTACGTCCACACGCTCGGCTTGCCGCTGTATGGAGATCGTCACGCGCCGCGCGTCGCCAAGATCGTCGGCGATGCGGCGTGGGAACGCGCCGTCCGCAAGGGCTGGATCGCGCCGACGGAGGACATCGACGCGTACCAGACGCGCGCCGATTATCCGCTGCGGGTGACGGCGGATCGCGCACGGCGCGCCCGCGAGGCGCGCGGGATGGACGGCGTGATCGTGCCGAGCGAGTATCTCAAGCGGATGGTGGTCGGCTGGGGGGTGGACGCGAGCAAGGTGCAGGTGATCTACAACGCGCTGCCGCCCGATACGGTCGTCCCCGATCTGACACAGGCGGAGGCGCGGGCGCAGCTCGGTCTGCCCGATGCGCCGATCATTTTGACGGCGGGACGACTGCTGCCGTGGAAGGGCGTCGATCACCTGATCGCGGCGATCCGGCGCGTGCCCGACGTGCGGCTGATCGTCGCGGGCGACGGGGCGATTTTGCCCGCGCTGAAGGCTCAGGCGGCGGATTTGGGCGAACGGGTCGAGTTTCTGGGCAATATCAGCCGGGAGCGGATGGCACTGTACATGAAAGCCGTCGATTACGTGGCGCTGTATTCCGGCTACGAGGGGCTGTCGCATACGCTGCTGGAAAGCCTGCGCGCCGGTACGCCGGTGATCGCCAGCGATAAGGGCGGCAATCCCGAAGTGGTGCAGCACGGGATCAACGGGCTGCTGGTGGCTTACGTCGATGGCGACGCGCTGACGGCAGCAATCGAGGAAGCGCTGCGCCCCGGCGTGCGCGACGCGCTGGCGGCGAACTGCGCGGTGGGGATGGATCGGTTCGACTTCGGGCAGATGGTCGAACGGGCGGCGGCGGCGCTGGAAAATGCAACCTCACCCTCCGACCCCCTCTCCACTGCGTAGCGAGGGGGCAGCGGGGTGGGTGAGATCCGTTTCTTAGCTAATCAGCGTGCCGACTTCGACGCGACCGAGCATGGCGTCGCGCAGGTCGTCGTCTTCCCACAGGTCGAGGATCAAGATCGGCATCGCGTTCTCCTGGCAGAGCGTGAAGGCGGTCATGTCCATCACGTTGAGCCGCTGCTGGATGACCTGATCGTAGCCCAGCCGTTCGAAGCGGACGGCGGTCGGGTCTTTCTTCGGGTCGGCGGAGTAGACGCCGTTGACTTTGGTCGCCTTGATGACGATCTCGGCGTTGACCTCCATCGCGCGCAGGGCGGCGGCGGTGTCGGTGGTGAAGTAGGGATTGCCCGTCCCGGCGGTGATGATCACGACGCGCCCTTTTTCCATGTGGCGGATGGCGCGCAGGCGGATATACGGCTCGGCGACCGCGTTCATGGCGATGGCGGTCTGGACGCGGGTCGAGACGCCCGTCTCGTTCGAGCGCGTCTTGCAGCGCCAAGCCATTCATGACGGTGGCGATCATGCCGATGTGGTCGGCGACGCTCTGTTCCATCCCCCGGCTGACGCCCGATTCGACGCCGCGCCAGATATTGCCGCCGCCGATGACGACGGCGACCTGTACGCCGAGGTCGTGCACCTGCTTGATCTTCTCGGCAATCTCCTCGGCGCGGTCGGGGTCGATGCCGAAACCGCCCTGTCCGGCGAGCGCCTCGCCGCTCATCTTCAAGACGATCCGCTTATACACGGGCTGTGCGTTCATGTTTTTCTCCTCATTCATAAGTGTAGGGGCGGGTTTCAAACCCGCCCCTACGGATGATGCTCAATAGGCATCAGGCAAAAAAAAGGGACTAGCAATGAAGCTAATCCCTTCAGGAGAGACGTGCTGAGTCAAGCGACGTCGTCCGAGCATCAACTACTCGTTGCCGCTCTCGTCGTCAGCCGCTTCGCCGAGCGCCATGCGCGAGAAGCGGCGAATTTCGATGCTTTCACCCACTTCGGCGACCAATCCGGCGAGCAACTGGGCGATGGTCTTGCTGTCGTCCTTGAGGAAAGGCTGTTCCATCAGCACCAGATCCTCGAAGAACTTGCCCATGCGCCCATCGACGACCTTATCGGCGACGGCTTCGGGCTTGCCTTCTTCAATCGCGCGGCGGCGCTGAATTTGACGCTCCGCTTCGACGACGGCTTCGGGCACGTCTTCGCGCTTGATGTATTCCGGGTTCAAGTTGGCGATGTGCAGGGCGACGTCTTTGGCGAAGGCGCGGAACTGCTCCGTGTTCGCCACGAAGTCGGTCTCGCAGTTGACTTCGACCATCACGCCGAGGCGGCGGTTGAAATGCTGGTAGGTCTCGATGACGCCTTCGTTCATCACGCGACCCGCGCCTAATTTCTTCGCCGCGCGTGCCAGCCCTTTCTCACGCAGGAAGTCAATCGCCTTATCGACGTCACCGTTGGTGCTTTCGAGCGCCTTCTTGCAATCCAGCGGACCAGCGCCGGTGGCGTCGCGTAAAGCTTTTACTTGTTGAGCAGTTACAGCCATTGCGGGTTATTCCTTTTCTTCCTCGGTCTCGTCAAACAGCTTGGCGTTACGTAACTTGGCGAGCGTCGAAGCGCCGAGCAGCGCCTCGTCATCCGCTTCTTCTTCATCGTATGCCGAGAAGAAAGCCGCGTCTTTTTCTTCGCCATCTTCGGTGTATGCGTCCGCTTGGCGAACCTGCTCACCCTCGATCACGGCGTCGGCGAGCGCACCCAGCAGCAGCTTGATGGCGCGAACAGCGTCGTCGTTGGCGGGAATGATGTAGTCGATATCATCCGGATTGCTGTTGGTATCCGCCAGCGCCAGCACCTTGATGTCGAGCGTATTGGCTTCCTTGACCGCCGTCACTTCGCGCTTGGTATCGACGATCAGCAGCAAGTCGGGCAAGCGGCGCATGTTGCGGATGCCACCGAGACGCTGCTGCAATTTCTCAATCTTGCGGTTGAGAATGAGCGCTTCCTTCTTGGAAATCAGCTCGAATTCGCCATTATCGCGGCGTTTTTCCAGCTTCTTGAGCGTGTCAATCCGGTCGCGGATGGTCTTCCAGTTGGTCAGCGTGCCGCCGAGCCAACGATGGTTGATGTAGGGCATGTTGCAGCGCTCGGCTTCGCGGGCAATCGCTTCCTGCGCCTGCCGCTTGGTGCCGACGAACAGCACCGTGCCGCCGCCCGCGACGATGTCGCGCACGAGGTCGTGATATTCGTGCAGGTTGACCAGCGTCTGCTGCAGGTCGATGATGTGGATGCCGTTGCGTTCGGTGAAGATGTAGGGCTTCATCTTCGGGATTCCACTTGGTCGTGCGATGACCGAAGTGGACGCCCGTCTCAAGAAGCGCCTTCATGGTAACTGCTGAGGGCATTGCTGTTTCTCCTAGATTGGTTGTGTTTAGACGATCACGCCCTTCGTCCTCGCCGGGGAACCGTGCGGCTTAGCGCAGCGGCAACACTCCGTTGAGTCCAGACGTGTGAAATTTAGCGGGGAACCCGCCTCGAAGGATTTTATCATAGCCGAATACCTCGTTCAAGATGGAAGAAACAAACTGAACTGCTGAAGCAGGATCAAGCCGAAGATTTAAAAAACGATTGAGTCGCCAAGACGCCAAAGGCACCAAGAAAAATCTTTGCTTGGCGATCTTGGCGTCTTGGCGGTTTAAATTTTGTCATCTCCGCTTTCCTGTTATTCGTCTCCCCCTACCCATCCGCGCGCGAGTCGCTTAGACTTAGGGCGTCTTGTCGAGAGTTGATCCCGTATGACCTTCACCTCACCCGAATTCGTCATCTTCTTCGCCGCCTTCGTGCCGCTCTACTTTCTGACCGCCTACCGCTATCGCTGGATCGTGCTGCTGGCTGCCAGCTATTTCTTCTACGCCTTCGGCAGCGGCATCTACGTCGTGCTGATCATGTTCTCGACCGGGGTCGATTACCTCGCCGCCCGCGCGATGGGCGCGACCAACGATCCGCGCCGCCGCAAGCTCTACCTCGCCGCCAGCCTGACGGTCAACCTCGGCACGCTGTTCATTTTCAAATACTTCAACTTCTTCAATCACTCGTTCGCCACCTTCGCCGCCGCCATCAACCTGAGCTATCCGGTCAACGCGCTGAACGTCCTGCTGCCGGTCGGCATTTCTTTCTACACCTTCCAGTCGATGGCGTACACAATTGACGTTTATCGCGGGCTGCTTAAGCCGGAGAAGCACTTAGGCATTATGGCGGCGTTCGTCGCCTTCTTCCCGCAGTTGGTCGCCGGACCGATTGAGCGCGCGCCGCACTTCCTGCCCCAATTCCGCCGCCGCGTGACCTTCGACGCGGCGCGGGCGGGCGCGGGCTTGCGCTTGATCCTGTGGGGCGCGTTCAAGAAGATCGTGATCGCCGACCGCTTGGCGATCTACGTCAACACGGTCTACACACCCCGACCGCTTACAGCGGTCTGCCGCTGATTCTGGCGACGGTCTTCTTCGGCTTCCAGATTTACTGCGACTTCTCGGCGTACTCCGACATCGCCATTGGCACGGCGCAGATCCTCGGCTTCGACCTGATGGAGAACTTCCGCCAGCCCTATTTCGCCAAGTCCGCGCGCGAGTTCTGGGCACGCTGGCACATCTCGCTTTCGACGTGGTTTCGGGACTACCTCTACATTCCACTGGGCGGCAACCGCGTGCCTTTTCCGCGCTACCTGCTCAACCTGATGATCGTCTTCGTCGTCAGCGGCTTGTGGCACGGCGCGAACTGGACGTTCGTGATCTGGGGCGGGCTGCACGGGCTATACGTCGTCGGCGAGGCGCTGATCAGCCGGAGAGGGACGGGGATCAATCTGCCCGCATCGATCAAAGCTGTTGATCACTTTTGCGCTGGTGAGCTTCGCGTGGATATTCTTCCGCGCCAACAGCCTCGCCGACGCGACCTACGTCATGACCCACCTGTTCGCCTTCCGCGATACCACGCTGACCGAGCCGTTCGCCGCCGGGCTGCTCGGCGCGCACGTCGAATTCGTCCTCTCGCTAGGGCTAATCGGCTTGCTGCTGCTGGTCGATGGGCTGATCGCGCGGGTCGGCTTCGAGCGGTTATTCCGCGCTCTGCCGGGTACGCTGCGCTGGGCGACCTATTACGCGGCGGGCGCGGCGGTGATCTTTTCGGGGCTGTACGGCGTCGGCGCGCAGCAGTTTATTTACTTCAAGTTCTGAAGGGAAGTACTGAGTGCTGAGTTCATGCCAAGCATAGCCCGCCGGAGGTTGAAACCTCCGGCTAAAAATTCGCCGCCCACTGAAGGGGCGGCTATTTTCGAGCATGGCGACCCCTTCAGTGGGTCGCGGTTTCTTGGAGCTGGCGGTTTCAACCGCCAGCGGCGCTCCGAGTTGACTCAGTGAAAGACGTTACGCCAACTGCCCGCCCGCGCTCGAAAGCGCATTTTCTTGCCAAGCTGACGCTCTACGCGCTGCCGTTTGCGATCTCGTTTCTGCTGCTCAGCGGCTTCATGGTCTACACCGGCGAGGCAATGCCGCTGGAATGCGGTCGCGCGAGCGCAAATGGGCGACGATCCGGTGCTCTACCGCCCGCGCTACGGCAACCGCGACCTCGACTTCAAGACGATCTCCGCCAACCTGCGTCAGCCGGACATTCTCGCGGTCGGCTCGTCGCGGGTGCTTCAGTTTCGGGCGCAGTTCTTCAACTTGCAGCCGCGCGAATTCTACAATGCGGGTGCGCCCGCGTGGACGCTCGATCAGATTCAGCAGTTTCTCGATGGACTGACCTACACGCCCAAGATCATCATTCTCGGCATCGATGCGCCTTGGTTCAACGACGCTTACGTCCCCGATACATTCGACCCGCAGGTCAGCGACTTCTCGCCAACTATTCATGGTCAACCGCAGCTTCATGCAGGACGTGATCGGCGGCGAATCCTTCGACATCGGGCGCTATCTGGCGCGGGTCGAGCCGGGACACGGCGGCTTAGCGCTTGGCTTGCGCGCGATCCGCGACGGGCACGGCTTCCGCAACGACGGCAGCGAGCAGTACGGCGACTTCCTCGTCGCTCACTGGCTCTACCCGCAAAACGAGCGCCAGCGCCATCTGGATTACCTGCGCGACGGCGCGGAGATGTACGTTGACGGCGATACCGTCTCTGATACGGCGTGGGGCAAACTTTATCTGATTATGCGTTGGTGTTACGAACGGGACATCACCTTGATCGGCTTCATGCCGCCGTACATGCCGACACTCTATAAGCAGATGTAGAAGACGGCAAGCACACCTATATGCAGCAGCTTGATGCGCGGGTGCAGGCGGTGTTCGACCACTACGACTTCCCGTACTATGACTTCTCGTCGGGCGTCGGGCTGCACGCGACCGACGACGATTTCTTCGATGGCTGGCACGCTTCAGAGCAAATCAACCTGCGGCTGTACACCATCATGTTCCAGATGGTACACGTCATGCTGCCGGGATTGCTCGACCCGTACTCCGACCCGGCATATCTCGCGCAAGCGGATGCGACCGCGACCGACACCTTCGACGTGTTCGGCAATGCTTACCCGCGCTAACCTCACCCCCCAACCCCCTCTCCATTTAAATGGAGAGGGGGAGCTAAGTGTAGCGCAGCGGGGTGAGGTTTATTGGCTGATCGCGCCGCTGACACTAGCGCGGACGACGCAGCCGTCGCTGCGGGTGAGAACTTCCTCGCCGCTGTAGCGGGTGGACGTGCTGAAGGTCAGCGTCAGCGTAAGGATGCCCTGACCTGTGCCGGTGCTGCCGCTGAAGCTGCTGTCGCTCAGGCGCGCCAGCGTGAGTGTCGTGCCGTCGCTCCCGTAGATAGCGCTGATGCTGCTGCCGCTGGTCGTTAAGCTGACCGCTAGCTGCGCGGTCGCGTCGGCGTCGGTGGTGCAGCCGTTGCTGGTGATGGTGCGCGTCTCCGTCCAGCGCCCGCCGGTGATGGCGGGGGCGGTCGGCGAAAAGGTCGGGAAGGGCAGGACAGTTGCGGTCGCAATTGGCGTCGCTGCCAAGGGGGTATCGATCTGCGGCAGGCTATCGCAGCTTCCGCTCAGATAGACGAGTTCCTGCCGTACCCATCCCGTCAGCGACTTCGATCCAGTCCCCGTGCTGACTTGCAGCCAGCCATCGGCGCGGGACGCGAGCGCGGTTAGTTCGTCAGCTTGGGTGACGCTGGCGACGATGGCGCTGGTCTCGTCCGGGGTGGTGTAGAGGTCGGCGACCCCGTTCGCCAAGGCGACGTACGCCGTGCAGGTCGCCGACTGCATCAAGCTGAAGGGCGCGACGTCGCTGCCGCCGCCGCCCATACCCAGCGGGACTTGCGGCGTCGGCGAGGCGACCACCGTCGGCGGCAGGATCACCAGCGGCGCGCGGGTCGGCAGCTTCGGAACCGGCGTGATGACGAGAAACTCAAGTGTTGGTGAGGCGATCACGGTCGGCAGGATCGGTGTCACCGATGGCTCGATGACGATGATCTGCGGCGCTTCACCGGGCGTGACCTGAACGGCGGTCGGCGTCGCCGAGGGCAGCAGCGCGACTTGATCCTGCTCCGCCTGCCGCTGCAAGAGCGAACTATTCAGCACCATGAACGCCAGCAGCCCGCCAAAGAGGACGACCGTGAAGACCGCCGCCATCAGCGTCAGCGAGGTGGTTGCGGTGCGGCTGGGCTGGCGGATTTGACCGGGAGCGAAGCCGTAGCGCCCGACCGCCTGCCGGTTGGCGGTGGCGATCACGCGCGGGGCGAGCGGCGGCAGTCCGCGTAACTGGCTGGCGGCGTCGGCGCGGACGGCGGAGGCGATGCGCTGCCACTCGTCGAGGTCGCGGCGGCACTCGGCGCACCCGACGAGATGGCGCTCCAAGCGCGTCGCCTCGGCTTTGGTCAGCGTCCCGGCGACGTAAAAGGGAATCTGTTCTTCCCAAACATCAGGCATTAGAGGTTTCCCCCATCGAGAGCAAAACGCGGCGCAGCATCTCTTTAGCGCGGTGCAGACGGCTTTTCACCGTGCCCACGTTGATGCCCAGCACCTCGGCGACTTCCGCGCCGGAAAGCTGATGGTAAAAAATCAGCACAAGGATCTCCCGATGAAAGGGCGGCAGCTGTTCGAGCGCCGCCTGCATAGTCTGCTGCTGCGTCTTGCGTTCCACTTTCTCTAGCGGCGTGGTGTCGGTCGCGTAGAATTCCTCGTCCATCTGCACCAGCGCGGGCGTGCTGCGCCGCTGGGTGTTGATCGCCTTATTGCGGGCGATGCTCAGCAGCCACGTGCGCACCTTGCTATCGCCGCGAAAGTGGGCAGCATTCTCCCAGACTGCCAGCATGACGTCTTGCAGCACTTCTTCGGCAAGCAGGCGGTCGTGCAGCAGCGACGTCAAGTAGTTGAGGATGTTCGCGCCATGCCGCGTATACAATTCGTTTAAAGCGGGGACATCGCCTCCGGCTATCGCCTGAATGAGCGCCAGATCGGTGTCGTTCCCCTGCTCCGGCATACGTTCTCCTTTGCCCTTTTAGACACGCTCATCGTGATCGAGGTTCCATCGAGCGATCTGATTCAACCTCACCCCCCGACCCCCTCTCCGCGATGGCGAGGGGGAGCGGACAACGCCATTGCGGGGCGAGTACCTCGCTGGTTTCACGCGAAAGTATCGAGAAGCCGATCCGGCTCTCTCAATTGTTAACTCATTGCTCAGCACTCATTACTCATCACTTCAGCTTTAAGTTACAACACCGTAGGGATTCCGTAGGGCAAGCGTCAGGTTCCGTGAGCGGCGCGTCCGTGTCCTATTCAGTAGATAGGCACGAAACAGGGGGCAACCTGAGATGCAGCGACGTTATCTTAGCTTGATGATTATCGCCGCGCTGATTTTCAGCACGGCTTGTTCGCTAACCAGCACTTTGCCGAGCGCGGCGCTGCCGACGGCAGCCGGGCAAACGATTGAACCGCTGTTCACGGCGACGCCGGGGACGGTCTTCATCGACGCGCGCACGCAGACCGCCGCGCTGGTGCAGCCGACTGCTCAGCAGCAAGCGGCTTCAGTGCAGTCGGTGAGCGCGCAGTCGGTGGTTCAATCCGGTTCGGTGCAGTCGGGCGGGAGTTCGTGCTATTCGAACTGCAACCCGACCTACTATGTTCCATCGTACTGCACGCCGCGCTACGATTGGGGCTATAGCTACGTCGTCCAGCGCGGGGATACGCTCAGCAACATCGCTCAGCGGGCGAACGTGAGCTTGCAAACGCTGGCGCAAGGGAACTGCATCGCCAACCCGAACCTGATCTACGTCGGGCAGACGCTGCGCGTGCCCTGCCCGGTGAGCTACAACCCGCCGCCCTATTATCCGCCGCATAATCCACCGCCGTATTACCCGCCGACCCAGCAGCCGGGGGGATATTGGCAGTCGATTGGGCAAGTGCTGCCCAGTCCGTTCGTGAGCAACAGCGGCGGGCAGTACGAGCTGCAAGGCGGATCGGTCGTGTCGCTCTCGTGGGCGATCAACGCGAGCGGGCTGACGCGGGTCGAGTTCTACTTCGCGCCGTCGGGCACCGGATCAACGCCGGTGTTGATCGGCACGGACACCTATTTCGGCGACGGCGTCTCGATGGCGTGGGCAGTCCCGCCGGGCTTGCTCGGGACACTATCAGCGAACGGCTATATCGGCAGCGGCTTGGTCAAGCAGACGGCAAGCTACACCTTCGTCTACGCGGGTGCGTCGCCGACTCAACCCCCACCGACACCGCTGCCGCCCGTGATCGTCGGCTCGGCGCTGTCGTTCTCGCCCTACGGCGAAATCAACAACAACACGGTCATGCTGCCGCCGGATCAACTGATCCAGATTGTCTGGAACGGATCGTTCCCGACGGCGACCGACCGGGTCGAGTTCCGCCTCGTCTCGCCGATTGACGGGTCGTCACAATCACTTGGGGGTCGATTTGAACCCCGGCGACGGCGTGTCGATTGTGTGGAACGCCGTCCGCGAGACGCAGGGGACGCTGAGCGCGATCGCCTACTTCAACAATGGCTATGCGCCGCAGTACAGCGACAGCTACTACGTCATCGCCCGCGACCCGTATTGAGAACCGCTGGCGGTTGAAACCGCCAGCTAGAAACCGCGACCCACTGAAGGGGTCGCTCCTACCGAGCACGAATTGCCGCCCCTTCAGTGGGCGGCGTTTTTGTTAGCCGAGGGTTTCAACCCTCGGCGGCAGAGGTCAGATTGCTACCCCGAAACCGTCTGGTTCTGTCGAGCGATGAAATCCCGAAGCTGGGCGACGAAGGGCAGGATGTAGCCCGCTTCGACCGGTCCGCCGAGGGCGTCGTGCAGCCGCATCAGCGTGTCGATCAGAGTCTCCAGCGCGTAGCTTGAGCCGGTCGGCGCGCTGCCGAGCACCGACTCCAGCGCGATCTCGGCGTCGTCAATTTTGCGCAGCGCTAGGCGCGAGGTCAGCAGGTCGGTGTACGCCCAGAAGTTATCAACGTCCGCCAGCGTCTCGCCCCACGCCAGCCGCTCGACCTGCTTATAGGTGCGCAGCATGGCGTCGCGGTCGCCTTTGGCGGTGTAGAGCAGCGCGAGGTTGCTGAACGGGTAGGACGACCGGGGCGTGACCTGCGCCGCTTGCTCGTAGGCGTAAATCGCCTGATCGGTCTGTCCCCGGCGGCGGTACAGCCCGCCCAACGACCCCCACCATGCCTCACCGTCGTCGTCGACCAGTTTGGGCGACTCGCTCAGTGCCTTGAGCAGATGCGCCTCGCTCCGGTTCAGCAGTTGATCGCGTTCGATGCCGACCGGCAGCTTCTCCGCCATCCGCCGGTAAACGTAGCCGAGCGCGGCGACCGCCAGCAGGAACTTCGGGTCGATCTTGAGCGCGTGGATCAGGTTATGCTCGGCTTGCTCAAGCTGCCCGTTCTGGACGTAGACGTAGCCCAGCCGGTAGTGGATCAGCGGGTTATCCCGGTCGAGCGCCAGCGCTCGTTCGTAGGTATCGGCGGCGCCCTGCAAATCCTGCGCCTTGTACTGGCGCTCGCCGACCGGCAGCAGCGCCAGCGCCAGCGTCGCGTCGGTCGTCATTTTGCGCTGCTGGGCGACGCTGGCGACCATCTGCTCGCGCAGGTCGCGCAGCTCGCTGCCTTTGCTCGCCATGTCGTCCTCGAAGTGGGCGCGGATTTCGGTCAGCTCCCGCTCGACCGTCTCGCGCGCCTTGACCAGTTCGGTCTGCGCCGCGAACAGCCGCGTGACGCCGACGACGCCCAGCGCTGCCGCCGCAATCGCAATCGCCACGCTGATCGCCTCGAAGATGCCCAAGAAGCGGCTGGCATCGTTGGCGTAGCGTTCGGCATCCTCGGTGCTGGTGCGCGCGCTGGCGGCTGCCGCTTGCGCCTCGGCAATCGCGGCTTGCAGCGTCTCAAGCGACGGCGCGGAGGTGGGTGGCGGAGTCGGCAGGTCATCCTGCGCCGAGACGTTCAGCGGGACGATCAGCAGGAGCAGGCAGAACAGGATCAGGATGCGGCGCATAGGGTTGTGTCCTAGTTTGGCGACGGTTTGAAAGCGTGCCGCGACGGGTTTAAACCCGTCGCTACCCAAAACCGCGACCCACTGAAGGGGTCGCAACAACTGATGTCGTTTTGAGTCGCCCCTTTAGTGGGCGACGAATTTCCTAGCCGAGGGTTTAAACCCTCGGCGCGTTAGCTAATTGCTCACTGCTTTCGCCTAATTCGTCCGAAAGAAATTTTCCAGCCAGCGATAAAGATTATCCGCGCCCGCTTTGACCGGCAAGAAATGGACGATGCCTTGATCGAGGATCGCGCGGATTTGCGGATCGTCGCTGCCGGATTGGCGGCTGGCGGCGAGTTCGTCGGCGAAGCGCCCGCTGCCTTCCAGCACCAGCAGCGGGAAGCGTGGTTCCTGCGTCGCGCAGCGATAGGCTTCCTGTTTGACGATGTTGCCGCCGTTGAGGATGATCACCAGCCGCTTGCGGTCGCCGTTGCCGGTCAGCGCGTAGGCGAAGTTGAAGATCGTCTCGGATTCCGCGCCGAAGTCCTCGCCAGCGGTCAAGATGAAATGCGAGTGAAAGGCGTCAAGGTCGGCGACCTTGTCAGCCGATTCGTGTCCGGGATAACCGACGACGTGATCCGGCGCGACGCCGATGAGCGGAAAGGTGTAGCCTCGGCGGTTGCGAGCGACGCCGATCAGCAGCATCGCGCCGGAAGTCGTGCCGCCGTCGATCAAGTTGATGCGCTGGTCGTTGAGGAAGCGTGCCAGCCCATCCTCGACCAGCGAACGGGTCGTCGTCAGCGAGAGCGAGTCCATCTTCCCGGCGCCGCCGGAGAGAAAGATCGTCGGCGTCGGCGTGCTCAGTTGAAGCGCGTGGATCATCCTGTCGGGGTCGGTGTCGGCGGCGACGCGCACGGCGCGCGGCGTCGTGCCGTTGGGAAAAGTGATCGGAAACGCTTCGAGCACCTTACCGCTGGGCGAGGGCGCTTTGCTCTGAAGAATCCGTCTAAGAAAGTCCATCGGCGTGCCTCCCATGCGATTATCGGTATGACAACAACAGTTTAGCGATAGGTGGCGCTGCACTCAGCCCCCAAACTTAGGAGGGTTTGTTATACTCTACTCTATGCCTGAAAATGTTGAAAGTATACGCTTCGCCCGCGACCTGCTGGCGTGGTACGACCGCCTCGGCGTCGAACTGCCGTGGCGCGGATCGCGCGATCCATATCGCGTCTGGCTGTCGGAGATCATGCTCCAGCAGACGCAGGTCGAGACGGTTAAGCCGTATTTCGAGCGCTTTCTCGCCGCCTTCCCGACGGTCGAGACGCTGGCAGCCGCGCCGGTCGAGGACGTGCTCAAGCTGTGGGAAGGGTTAGGCTACTACAGCCGCGCCCGCAATCTGCACCGCGCCGCGCAGCAGGTCGTCGCGCGCGGCGGCTTTCCGCAAACGGTCGCCGGACTGCTGGAATTGAGCGGCGTCGGGCGCTACAGCGCCGGAGCGATTGCCAGCATCGCCTTCGATCAGCGCGTCCCGGTGGTCGATGGCAACGTGATCCGCATCTTCAGCCGCGTCGGCGACCTCGCCGACGACGTGACGCTCCCGGCGACGCAGAAACGCATCTGGCAGATCGCCGAGGACGCGCTGCCGGAGGCGCGGGTCGGGGGCTACAACCAAGCGCTGATGGACTTGGGGCGGCTGATCTGCAAGCCGCGCGCGCCGCTGTGCGCCGACTGCCCGGTCAGCGCTCACTGCCTTGCTTATCAGCGCGGCACGCAGAGCGAGCGCCCGGTCAAGCCCGCCAAAGCCAAGACGCCGCATTACGACGTGACCGCCGGGATCATCTGGAACGGGCGCGGCGAGGTGCTGATCGCCCAGCGCCCGCTCGAAGGCTTGCTCGGCGGCTTGTGGGAGTTTCCCGGCGGCAAGCAGGAAGCGGGCGAATCGCTGCCGGAGTGCTTACAGCGCGAACTGCGCGAGGAACTCGCCATCGAGGTTGACGTCGGCGAGTTGTTCACGACGGTCAAGCACGGCTTCACCCACTTCAAGATCACGCTGCACGCTTTCACCTGTCGCTACGTCAGCGGCGAGCCGCAAAAGCTCGGCGTGCGCGACTTCGCGTGGGTCACGCCGGATCAGTTCGACGCCTACGCCTTCGGCAAAGCGGATCGGCAAGTGATCGCGGCGCTCAAGGCGCGCGGCGGGATGCTGCTCTAGTCCGCGTTCAGACCAATGGTTCAATAGCTAGTGGTGCTAGTTTTTTAACCCCTCACCCTGCTTGCTGGCGCAAGCCGTCCCTCTCCCACGTAAACGGGGAGAGGGACAAAACCAGCGTCTGCCCCCTCAGCCGCCGAGGAAGATGGTCGGCGTGGGCACGACGAACGGGATCGCCGTGGCGTTGGTGAAATTGTCGGTCGGGATGACGACCGGCGGCAGTGTCGGCGGCGCGGTGGTCGGGATGATGTTATTGATGCCGATGTCAATCGTATCGTAGCGATAGCCGCCATCGCTGGCGAAAGCGGCAAGCCGCAGCTTATACGCGCCATTCGGCACGGTCGTCGAGTCCCACGTCGCCAGCGTGCCGTTCGCCTGATTGTTGAACGGACCGGCAATCGGCTGGAAGTTGTTCGGCGAGGTGGCGGGCGCGAGTTCGATCTGGTAGCGGGCGAAGTTGGGTCCCTGCGCTACGCCGCTGATCTGCGCTGCGCCGCTGATCGCTTGCCCGGTGGTCGGGTTGCTCAAGCGCACCTGCGGCAGCACCGTGCTCGGCGAGCATTCGGTCGTCGGCACGGTCTTGATCGGCGTCGGCACACCCAGCGAAGTGGCATAGGCTTGCCCGGCGGCGGTGCCCAGCCATGCCACCGCCGATGGATCGGTGATGTTGACGAAGGTGTCGGTGATGACGCTTTCGGTGCAGAACTGGTTGGCTTTCAAGCCCGTCCACGTATCAATCGGGACTGGTGATGACGAAGCTCTGTCCGGCTGCGGGCGGCGGCGAGTTCTGCAGGAAGTATTCGTTGCGGACGGCGGTGCAGGGGATGTTCGCGTCGTAGACCGTGCCGGTGTCGGCGCAGACCTGCTGCTGGACGATCCCCTGCGGCGGGTTGAACGGTTCGGGATTGGTGCCTTGCAGCGCCGCGCTCATGACTGCGTTCCAAATCGGCGCGGCGGCGAGTCCGCTGGTGTTGACGGTCGGGTTGTTATCGACCCGCCCGATCCACACGCCGACGACGAAATTGCTGCTGAAGCCCATCGTCCACAGGTCGCGGTTGTCGTTGCTGGTGCCGGTCTTGGCGGCGACGCGACCATCATAGCCGGAGATGTTGAGCGCCGAGTTCGCGCCGAAGGCGGCGCGTGCGCGCGGCGTTATCGCTGAGGATGCTCTGCATCAGGAAGGCGACCTGCGGCTGTACCGCTTGCGCGGGCTGCGCCCGCTCCGGCAGGTCGACCGTGTTGCCGTCGCCGTCGGTGATGCCGGTGATGGCGTATTCTGCACGCGCGTGCCGTCGTTGGCGATCGTGCCGTAAGCCTGCATCATGTCGTAGAGGCGAACTTCGTTAGCGCCCAGCGCCGTCGGCAAACCGAACTGAGCTTCGGGCAGGAAGCGCAAGCCCATCCGCTGCGCCGTGTCGAGGAACTTGTCCAGTCCGATGAAGTTGAGCGTCTTGACCGCCGGGACGTTATAGCTGTTGGCGAGCGCGTAACGCAGCGCGACCGGACCGTGAAAATTGCGGTCGTAGTTGACCGGCGTGTAGTCGGGATTCTGGAAGCTGGTCGGCACGTCCCAGAGGATCGTCGCCGGGGTGTAGTAGTCGCGCGTGCCGTTGCGATCCACGCCTTCGAGCGCGGCGGTGTATTCGACGATCTTGATCGACGAGCCGGGCTGCTGCCACGTGAAGGCGTAGTTGATCTGCCCGTATGGTCGATCGTCGCTGAAGTCCGGGCTGCCGACCATCGCGCGGATCGAGCCGTCGCGCGGGTCGGTGACCATCACCGTGCCGGTGTTGACGCCGTTGGTTGCCAGCGCGCTGACCTGCTGCTGGAGCGCGGTCTGCGCAACGTCCTGAATGCGCGGGATCAGCGTGGTCTTGATCTCGAAGCCGCGCCGGAACATCTCGCTGGTACCGAAGTCGTTTTCGATCTGCTGCTGGACGAAGTTGACGAAGTGCGGGTATTTAACCGTGAAGGTGCGCGGCAGATAGGTGCGCGATACGACCTGCGCCTTCTCGAAGACGAAGCGCGGCGCGGTCTTGGGGTCAATGTCCGTTGGCGTGACGCAGAAGGGCTGCTCGATCGTAGGGCGCGAAGGTGAACTGTAGGCAGCCGACGTTCGCCATCTGTTGAAGCACCGTGTCCATTCGCTCGAACGCCACTTGCCGGTTGATCACCGGGTCATAGCGGGCGGGCGCTTGGATCAAGCCCGCCAGCAGCGCGGCTTCGGGTAGGTTGAGGCTGTCCGCGCCGTGCCCGAAGTAGAACTGCGAGGCGGCTTCGACGCCGTAGGACTGGTTGCCGAAGAAGACTTCGTTCAGATACAACTGCAAAATGAAATTCTTGTCGTAAGTCCGCGCGATCTCGGCGGCGACGACGATCTCTTGCAGCTTGCGCTCCGGCGAGACGGTCGTGTCCTGCAAGATCAGGTTGCGCGCTACTTCCTGCGTGATCGTGCTCGCGCCCGACACGACGCCGCCCGAACTGACATTCTGCAAGAAGGCGCGCCCGATGGCGACCGGGTCGAAGCCGGGGTCTTCGAAGTAGCGCTCATTTTCAATCGAAACCACAGCGGCGATCATCTCCGGCGAGATTTTGCTGAGCGGCACGACGGTGCGCGCGCCGCCCTGCGGGCTGGTCAGGTTGGCGATCAAGCTGCCGTCGGCGGCGAGAATCCGCGCCGTGCGGAACTGCGGCTGGTAGTTGGCGAGTCCGGCGATAGCATCGCGATAGGGGGTCGCCAGATTGTTGTAGTAGATGACGACGCCGATGGCGGCGACCGCGCCCAACAGGAACAGCAGCGCGGCGACGACGGCGGCGATGATCGCTGCGGTGCGGATGATCCGCTGGCGTTGGCGCGCGACGGCGTCCTCGTAAGTCGGCGACACGTCCTGAACGTCGTAATCCGGCGGTTGGTCGGCGGCAGCAGGCAGCGCGCCCTCCACCGACTCGTATTGGCTCTGGATCGCCGGGTTGGGGACGGTGTTGCTGGTGTATGGCGACGACGGAACCGTCGCTTGCGAGTCGATTGGCGCGGTCACCGCCGTGTTGTCATTTTCAAGGAAAATGCCCCCGGTGCCGGGGACGGTGTAGTCGAGGTCGCGCACGGGGACGGCACGCGGCACCCATTCTTGAATCGGCGTCGTCGGGACGGTGCGGTCGCCTTCGTCGCCCATGTCGGCTACCGCTTCGCCGGGCGGAACCGCCGCCGGAGCTTGATCCAGCGCTAAGCCGGGCGGCGTCGCCGGAATCCACGTCCCGTTGTCATGCTTGTACCAGCGGTCGGACTCGACGCCCATCATCCACCAGACGTTGTCGTCGTCCAGCACCATCGACTGGCGCAGGTCGGCTTGGAACTGGTCGCGGGTGATGGCGCCCTGCTGGAACTGCTCGCGCAGCTGCCGGATTTTGTCCTCGGCGGCGCGGAATTTGTTGATCTGCGACGGGCGGCGCGGCGGGGACTTCGACCGGGGTTAGCGCTGCCGGTGCGCTCAGCTTGGCAAGCTGCTGGCGCGCGTATTCTTCCGGCGAGACGGTCGCGGCGGGTTCAGCCGGTGCTGACGTTGATACTTGATCGGGTTCGGTGGTCTGGACGTTCTGAAGCCGCGCCAACTGCTGGCGCGCATACTCCGCCGGGTCGAGCGGTTGGTCGCTGGTTCCGGCGGCTTCGCCCTCGGCGGGAACTGCCGCTACTTCCGAGGTGGCGACTGCTGGCTTGACGTCGACGCTGGGCACGTTATCGACGAGGCTGGCGAGCGCGACCAGCTCGCTCATGCTGAAGCTGTCGTCCTCGTCTTCGTCAATCGGTTCCAGTTGGGTCGAAGCGTCGTCCGTCGGCAGCACGTCGGTGGAGTCGCTCTCGAAGGGCAAGATCTCCGCCGGGCTGACGGCGCTCACTTCGGTCGCTTGTTCGCCGGTCGGCGGCGCTGGCGCTTCGGCTGGTGCTTCGACTTCGGCTGTCGGCTGGCGCTTCAGCCTCGATGACGCTCTCGTCTTCGGGCGTAAGGGTAGTGTCATCGGGCTGCGGCAGATGCCACGCGCCTTGATTATCGGGATCAACGTCGAGGTCGCGCGGCAGCGTCGGCACGCGCCATCCCTCCGGTTTCGCTTCAGCTTCCTCAGGGGCGCGCCACGCATGACGTTCACCGGGGGCGGTCGCTTGCTCAGGCGTGCGCCAACCGCCGGGAGATTCCGGTGTTCGCCAGCCAGAGCGATTTTCTTGATCGTCGGGTTGCCGGTTGTTTGGGCGGTCGGACATGAACCTGATCCTTCATGAACTCAGGGATGGCTGGGGTTTGAAGTTTTTAACAAAGTCATTATATAGCAAAAGCCCGGTAGTTGCCGATTTTTCCAACCGGGGCGTGTGGGAATGTGTCGGCGGCTCGGCGCTCAAAGCACCGAGCTAGCAGGTCAAGCCGTCTGAAGACGGCTGCGCGATGATCAGGATTAGCGGCAGCCTGCTGAAAGCAGGCTTGATTTACGCGCCCGAGGCTTCGAGCCGCTGGTGGCGCATCCGTATATATGCGCTTCAGCGTGCCGTGCCCTGCCGTTACCTAAGCGGTGGTTAAGCGTTCGCTGAATCAGTGAAATTACGCTTGACGTTTAATGTAAGGCGTAACACAATGAAAGGAGTTTGGAGAGCATAAGAAATGGGAGTCATCATGAGCCGAATAATTCGCGCAGGTATTGCGATTCCTCTTCTGTGCATGGCACTACTGATCACCTCATGTACGCTTGACCAAGGGTTGCTCTCGCTGGTTGCCCACCCGGGCGATCAAGGTGTGATCATCGTACAGGCGACGCCGACCAGTATCCCCCCAGCACAGATCGGGGGCATCACGCAGCGGATTCGCTTCGCGGCGGGCGCGACCTCAGCGCAGGTCAGCGGGCAAACCAACGGGACAAGCATCGATACTTATCTACTGGAAGCGCGAGCGGGTCAGCAGATGCGCGCGCTGGTTTCATCGCCGTATAGCAACGTTTATCTGACGGTGGTTTCGCCGGGCGGGTCGCCTTTAGCGCGAGCACAGGCGGGCGCGCAGAGTTTCAACGGCACCCTGCCGGAAACCGGCGACTATACCCTGCAAATCTCCGCTCCGGCGGGGACGAGCACGACCAACTACATCTTGAACGTGTCCGTGACCGGCGGACAGCCGCAGCCGACGGCTCAACCGGGCAGCCAGCGGATTCGCTTCGCGGCGGGCGCGACTTCGGCGTCGGTCAGCGGGCAGGTGTCCGGCAACACTTACGCGGGCTATCTACTGGAAGCGCAAGCCGGACAGTGGATGCAGGTCAGCATTATCTCGGCGGGCAATCCGCTTTACCTGACGGTCGTCTCGCCGGGCGGGTCGCCGCTGGCGCGGGCGCAGGCGGGCGCGCAGAGCTTCGACGGCACGCTGCCGGAAAGCGGTGATTACAGCCTACAAGTCTCCGCGCCCGCGGGCACGCCGAGCACCGGCTTCACGCTGGTCGTCTCGGTGACCAGCGGACAGCCGGGCGGCATCACCCAGCGGATCCACTTCGCGGCGGGCGCGACGTCGGCGCAGGTCAACGGGCAGGTCGCCGGGTCGAGCATCGATACGTATTTGCTCAATGCCTACATCGGTCAAACCATGCAGGTGACGCTCACCTCGGCATCGGGGGCGGCATACCTCAACGTGATCGCGCCGGACGGCTCGCCGTTAGCGCGGGCACAGGCGGGCGCGCAGAGTTTCAGCGGTACGCTGCCAGCCAGCGGCGATTATCAGCTACAGGTGATGCTGCTCGGCGCTTCGGCGCAGACCAGCTACACGCTGCTCGTCTCGGTGACGGGCAGCGGCGGGCTGCCCAGCGGTCCGATCACGCGGATCACGTTCCCGGCGGGTGGGACATCCGCCAGCGTCAACGGTTCGATCAGCGGTCCAAGCTTTGCCAACTACCTGCTAGAAGCCAATGCCGGACAATACATGCAGATCACGGTCGCTTCGCCAGCCGGTGAAGCCTACCTGACGGTCGTCTCGCCGCAGGGGTCGCCGCTGGCACGGGCGCAGGCGGGCGCGCAGAGCTTCAGCGGGCAGTTACCGGAAACGGGCGATTATCGCCTGACGGTTTCGAATCCGAGCGCGAACGTCAATACCACCTTCACCTTGACCGTGACCGTCACGGGCAGCGCATCGTCGGGCGGTACCACCCAGCGGATTCGCTTCCCGGCGGGCGGGACGGGAACGTCGGTCAGCGGCAATGTCGGCGGGTCAGCGGTCGATACGTATCTGCTCGAAGCGGGAGCAGGTCAGTTCATGCAGGTCAGCCTCGCTTCACCGACCGGGCAAGCCTATCTCAACGTGATCGCGCCGGATGGCTCACCATTGGCGCGGGCACAGGCGGGAGCGCAGGGCTTCAGCGGCAATCTGCCAATCAACGGCGATTATCAGCTTCAGGTGATGACGCTCGGCGGCGCTCCGGCGACTAGTTACACCCTCACCGTTGCGGTGACGGGGTAACCGTATCACTGTAGGGGCGGCGCCCTCATGGATTGGCATGTAGGGGCGGAACTGAGTTCCGCCCCTACGGCGTCATCCCCAACAGCAGCACGAACGCGACCAACTCGGCGGCGGCGCTGGCGATCAGCAGGACGATCGCGTAGAAGGCGAGACCGTTCCAGCGCGCCGGATCGTGCCAGTCGCCGCGCGCGATCCGCCCGATCTGCGCCAGCGCCAGCGGACTGAGCGCGGCGAGGCTGACCGCCGCCAAGAGCGGCAGACCGAGCGCGACGAGGATCGGCAGCGTCGCGTAAGTGATCAGGGTGATCGACGCGTAAAGCCGCGCCATCAGCGGCGCGCCGAAGCGGACGACTAACGTTCGCTTGCCCGCTTGCCGATCCCCCTCAGCATCGGGAAACTCAATCGCCAGCAGCATCGCAAACTGTAAACAGCACAACGGCGCGGCTGCCAGCAGCGGCAGCAGCGTGATTTCCCCTGCCTGCAAGTAAAAACCGACCAGCGGCGTCAGCAGCGTCACCGTGATCGCGGTGCTCAGTTCGCCGATGCCGCGCGAGTGCAAGCGGATCGGCGGGGCGCTGTAGAACCATGCTAGCGCCTGAGCCGTTAGCAGCAGCGCGAACGTCCCCACGCCGGGGCGGATGGTCGTGCTCAGCACCACGTTGGCGATCAGCGCAATCCCCGCCAGCACCAGCGCCGTGATCAGCGCGGCGCGCGGCGGGATCGCGCCGGAGAGCAGCACCCGGCTCCCGCCTGACCAATTGGTCGGCGTGAGGTTGGCGCGGTCGGCGGCGAGGTCGAAGTAGTCGTTGGCATAGTGGGTCATCGGTTGAACGGCGGTGATGGCGATCTGCCCCCAGATCAGCGCGGCGAGGCTGAAGCGCGCGCCGCTGAGCAGCGCCATGCTCACGCCGAGCAGGTGCAGGATCACGCCGCCTGCGAGGAAGTGCAGCCGCCCTAGCTTGATGAACGCGATCAGTGTTCGCATAGGGGCATTGTACAGCGGTCGTAGCGTTGCCGTGCATTTTGCTGGCCGTAGATGCCCTACAATAGACTTAATTCAGTCTGATTTGCGGAGCAGTACCAATGACACGTCCACATCGCTCGATCCCGTTAATCTCGACAACGCTGCTTGTCGCTGCTGCGATCTTCGCCTTCACCATCATCAGCACGAGCGTGACCAGCGCGGCGCAAGCGACGATCACCCCCTCGCCGACACCGCTCGGCGGCGGACACGGACAGATCGCATTTACGTCGAACCGCGACGGAAACAACGAAATTTATCTGATGGACGCCGACGGTAACAATCAGCGCAATCTTACACGCAATTCAGCGAGTGAGGGCGGTGTCTCATGGTCGCCTGATGGTATGCAAATCGTGTTTAGTTCCAGTCGAAACAGCAACAACAATTCCAGCGATTCAGAAATCTATATGATGAATGGAAACGGCACAAACGTCAGGCGTTTGACCAACAGCCCCAAAGATTCATTCAATGATGATCCGGAATGGTCGCCGGATGGGATGCGAATTGCTTTCACTTCAAATCGGGATGGGCGATCGGAAATCTACATGGTGAACATCGATGGGACAAATCTTCACCGCTTCATCAATTACGCCGAAGATCGATTTCCTCGCTGGTCGCCGGACGGCAGCCAAGTACCTTTCAGGCATACGGTATGGGGATACTTCAACTGTCCAGTGTCGATGCTGATGGTAACAATATCACTGAACTGAGCGGGTTTACGACAGATGATTATGATCCGGTTTGGTCGCCGGATGGAATACAAATCGTTTTTCAATCTAACCGCGACGGCAACAGCGAAATCTACGTGATGAACGCCGATGGTAGCGGTGTTCGTAATCTCACGAATAACCCTGCGGGCGATTATGATCCCGCGTGGTCTCCGGATGGTACGCAATTAGCCTTCACAACGAAACGCGACGGCAATAGCGAAATCTACGTGATGAACGTTGACGGCTCGAACGTCCGGCGTCTAACTGACAATTCAGCCGATAATTTTGCTCCTGCGTGGCGTCCGTGAGGGATCAAAAAGGGCGAGCACTGCCGTCGCCCCTACGAGCAGCGTGACTAGATGACGATATTCACCTTCGGCTCGACGTTCTGCGCGCCGCGACCGGCGATGAAGATCACGCGCTTGGGCTGCTTGCCGTCGAGCACGCGCTGCGCGCCGTCGCTCGCCAGCGCGATCTCCTTCGCCTCGTCCTCGCCGATATTCACGACGACTTCGATGCGGTCAATCGGCTTGCCGTTGCGCATCACCACCAGCGTGGTCACGTCCTCGGCGGCTTTGGCGGCGTCGTACTCCGCCCACGCCTGCTGGTGGATGCTGTAGGCGAAGCCCATCTTTGCCCACAGTTCCTCGCTCATGATGCGGCGCGACCGGAGCCAGCAGCAGCAGCATGACGCGCAGGGTCTCGCGCCAGACATCGGCGCTCAGCTTGCCGTCGCGGACGGCGGCTTGCACGGTGTTGCGCAGCGCCATCTGCGCGGCGATGGCGGTGTTGAAGCTCAGCGCTTCCAAGTCGTGCGTGACCTTCAGGATCGTCTGGTGCACTTCGCGCTCGACCTGCCGCTCGGTCTGCCGGATCGCCCGCGCCGTTCGGCGTCCCGCTGACCACTAACTCCCAGACGTCGTCCAGCCAGCGGCGCGGTCCCTTGATGCCCTTGCTGTCCCATGGACCGCCCTTCGACCAGTCGAAGCCGAACATCAGGTAAGCGCGCACCGTGTCCGCGCCGACGCTCTTGACCCAGTCGTCCGGGTTGACCACGTTGCCCTTGCTCTTGCTCATCCGCTGGATTTCCAGATGATGCTTCAGTTGGTTGACGTTGTTCTCGCCGGGGATGTGCGGGATCGTCACCCGCGCCCCGTCGATCACCTCGATTGTGCGCAGATTGCCGTTGCCAGCGTCCACCGTCAGCAGATTTTCCGTCCGCTTGACGATCTCGCCGCTGATGACGCCTGCTTCCGCGTCTTCGGCGGTCGGCGTGCCGCCGCTCAACTGCGCCAGCGCCAGTACGTCCGGCTCGCTGGCGTCGCGCGGATCGATCACGTCAACCACGTCGGCGAACAGCTTGGTCGCGCCGTCCCAGCGCCCGCTGGCACGGATGAAGTCGCCCTGCCGCTCCTCGCCCAAAATCTGCCCCTGATTGCGCAGCATCCGCCATGGCTCGCCGGAGTTCAGGATTTCGGGGTCGCGCCCGTGCTCGCGCATGATTTCCTGCGTGCCCTCGAACATACCCAAGTCGCGCATGGCTTTGGCGAAGAAGCGGGCATAGAGCAGGTGCATCGTCGCGTGCTCGGCGCCGCCGGTGTACAGATCGACCGGCAGCCAGTAGGCGGCTTCTTCGGGGTCGAACGGAAACTCGCCGTAATGCGGACTCAGGTAGCGATACCAGTACCACGACGAGCACATGAAGGTGTCCATCGTGTCGGTTTCGCGGCGAGCGGGTTTGCCGCTGGCGTCGGTCGCGTTGACGAAGCCCGCGTTTTGCGCCAGCGGATTGCCGACGCCGGTCATCTTGACGTCTTCGGGCAGTTCGACCGGCAGCGCGCTATCGGCGACCGCTTCCGCCGTGCCATCGGCGTGATACAGGATCGGGATCGGCGCGCCCCAGTAGCGCTGGCGGCTGATCAGCCAGTCGCGCAGGCGGTAGTTGACCAACTCGCTGCCGTAGCCCTGTTCGATTCAGCCAGTCGATTACGACGTCGATAGCGGGGTTCTTGCGCCCCTTCTCGCCGTTGGAGAACGTGCCGTCGAACTTGCCGCTGTGGATCATCTTGCCCGCGCCGGAATAGGCTGCGCTGACGCAGAAATCCTCGCCAGCATCGTCGGGGCGGATCACCGGGCGGATTTCCAGATCATACTTGTGGGCGAAGGCGAAGTCGCGCTCGTCGTGCGCCGGAACCGCCATGATCGCGCCGCTGCCGTAGCTGATCATGACGTAATCGGCGATCCAGATCGGGATGCGCTCGCCGTTGACCGGGTTGATGGCGTAAGCGCCGGTGAAGACGCCGGTCTTTTCGCGGTCTTCGCTGGTGCGCTCGATCTCGGTCGCGCGCGCTGCTTCGACGACGTATGCCGTCACCGCCTCGCGCTGCGCCTCGGTCGTGATCACGTTGACCAGCGCGTGTTCGGGCGCCAGCACCATGAAGGTCGCGCCCCAGAGCGTGTCCGGTCGGGTCGTGAAAATCTCAATCGGGTGATCGCCGTGCTCGGTGCGGAAAGTGACCATCGCGCCTTCGCTCCGCCCGATCCAGTTGGTCTGCATGATCTTGATCGGTTCAGGGAAGTCGAGATCGGGATATTCCAGCAGTTCGTCGGCGTACTTGGTCATGCGGAAGAACCACTGCGTCAGCAGCTTCTGGATCACCGGCTGACCGTTGCGCTCGTCCTTGCCGTCGATCACCTGCTCGTTCGCCAGCACGGTTTGCAGCGTCGGCGACCAGTTGACCAGCGCCTCGCCGCGATACGCCAAGCCGCTCTCGTAGAACTGCTTGAAGAACCACTCCGTCCAGCGGTAATACTCCGGCTCGCAGGAGACGGCGGTGCGCTCCCAGTCGAACATCATGCCCATCGAGCCGAGCTGCCCGCGCATCCGGTCGATGTTGGCGTGCGTCCACGTCGCCGGGTGGATGCCGCGCTGAACGGCGGCGTTCTCGGCGGGCAAGCCGAAGGCGTCGAAGCCCATCGGAAAGAGGACGTTGTAGCCCTGCATCCGTTTGAAGCGGGCGCGGGCGTCGCTGGGCGTCATGGCGAACCAATGCCCGATGTGCAGGTCGCCGCTGGGATAAGGCAGCATCGTCAGCGCGTAGTATTTGGGCTTGCTCCAGTCCACTTTGGAGCGGTACAGCTCGTCATCTGCCCACCGCTGCTGCCACTTGGGTTCAATCGCTTGCGGGTCGTATTTGGCTTGTTCAGTCATAATTTCCTCAAATCGTAGTACCGAGTGCTGAGACTGAGTGCTGAGTACCGAGTGAAGTTAAAAGCCGACGCTGCACGAGCAAACTGATCTCCAAACAGGACTTTTACTCAGTACTCGGTACTCAGCACTCGGTACTAATGATAACAAAAAGACACAAGCACGGGCACCGTCTCCGGCGCTGCGCTTGTGTCTTTGGATGACTTTGATCCAGTTTTTAGGCGGGGTGGTTATCCCCAGCGATACGGATCATCGTATCTCGGCGGGCGCTGCTGCGGGCGCATCGGCATGGGAACCGGTACGCGGACGGGCTTCGCTGGCGGTTGTGGGTTCATAAGTCGATCAAAGTCGTCGAGCAACCCACGCAGGCGCGCTGCCAGATCATCAAGCAAATTCCGCTTTTGCTGTGCCATGACCGTTTGCCTTTCCTACAATTGTCTCATAAAGACGGAGAAGGCGGGAACAAAACGCCCCTCATTCACACACTGCGATGAAGGGCGACGAGGTTCTAGGGTTGTGGACCTAAAGGGATTCGAACCCTTGACCTCTTCAATGCCATTGAAGCGCTCTCCCAGCTGAGCTATAGGCCCCTAAGAGCGCGCATTGTAGCCCCATCATTTCGCTGTGTCAATACTAAGGATAAAACGACTTTTTGATTCTGTATATAGGCGATACCGCATTCTAACACAACGCTTAGAACCCCCTCGTAGGCGCGATTTCGCGCGAAATTAGGCGCTGCGCGTATCTAAGCCGAGTTCGCGCGGGTTATAAAGTCCGTAAACTTTCATTAGCAGGAGGGAGATCGACGTGGAAAATCAGATTCGAGTCGCCGTGATCGGCGTCGGCAACTGCGCGTCGTCGCTGGTTCAGGGCGTGCAGTATTATCAAGACGCGGCGGACGACGCCGTGATCCCCGGCATCATGCACGCGAACCTCGGCGGCTATCGCATCCGGGATATCGTGTTCTCGGCGGCAATCGACGTGGATGTCGAAAAGGTCGGCAAAGACCTGTCAGAAGCGATCTGGGCGGGGCAGAACAACACGGTCCGCTTTGCCGACGTGCCGCCGCTCGGCGTGACCGTCGCGCGCGGGCGGACTTACGACGGCTTGGGCACCTATCTCGCCGAGAAGATCAGCGAGTCGCCGGAAGAACCCGCCGACATCGTCGAATTGCTGAAATCGACGCGGACTGACGTCGTGGTCAACTATCTGCCGGTTGGCAGCGAGCGGGCGGCGAAGTGGTACGCCGAGCAGGCGCTCGAAGCGGGCTGCGCCTTCGTCAACTGCATCCCGGTGTTCATCGCCCGCGAGCAGGAATGGAGCGACCGCTTCAAGGCGAAGGGCTTGCCCGTGCTGGGCGACGACATCAAGAGTCAGGTCGGCGCGACCATTGTCCACCGCGTGCTGACCAATCTGTTCAAAGATCGCGGCGTCGTGCTGGAGCGCACCAGCCAGTTGAACGTCGGCGGCAACATGGATTTCTACAACATGCTCGACCGCGCGCGGCTGGAGAGCAAGAAGATCAGCAAGACCAACGCCGTCACCAGCCAACTCCCCTATGATTTGGGCAAAGATAACATTCACATCGGTCCCAGCGATTACGTCCCGTGGCTGCAAGACCGCAAATGGGCGCACATCCGGCTGGAAGGGCGCACCTTCGGCGACGTGCCGCTGACGGTCGAACTCAAGCTGGAAGTGGTGGACAGCCCCAACAGCGCCGGAGTCGTGATCGACGCGCTGCGCTGCGCCAAGATCGCGCTGGATCGGGGGATCAGCGGGTCGCTGGAAGCGCCGAGCAGCTACTTCTTCAAGTCGCCGCCGATTCAGCCGAACGATGCCATCGCCCGCGAGATGCTGGAAGCCTTCATCGCCAACCAGCCCTACGAGTGGATGGGCAAAGACCGCACTGGTGTTTCGATGACGGCAGCGGGCGCGGACTAAGCCTTACTCCCAGATCAATCCGCTGGCGGTTTAAACCGCCAGCTAGAAAATACCTAGCGACCTACTAAAGAGGTCGCCTTTTGCTTACGTATGCCGCCCCTTTAGTGGGCGGCTAGGTTTTTGCTAGCCGAGGGTTTCAACCCTCGGCGGCATTGCTCCAAATCAACCGCTTCAGCCCTTTTCCTGCCGCGCTATAATAGAGCTTTCGCCAACTGATGAGAGCTGCCCGCCGATGAATCCCTACGACTTGGAAACCCCCAGCGTTCTGATCGACCTTGACCGGATGGAGCGCAACATTGTGCGGATGCAGGCGCGCTGCGACGAAGCCGGAGTCAAGCTGCGCCCGCACATCAAGACCCACAAAATCCCGGACATCGCGCGGATGCAGATCGAAGCGGGCGCGATTGGCATCGCCTGCCAGAAGGTCAGCGAGGCGGAAGTCTTCGCCGAAGCCGGGCTGCACGACATTTTGATCCCCTACAACATCCTCGGCGCGCGCAAGACGCGGCGCTTGGCGGATTTGGCGCTCTACAACCGCATGACGGTCGCTGCCGATAACCTGACCGTTATCGATGGGTTGGCGCAAGCGGCTGAGGCGCTCGACATTCGCCTGCGCGTGATCGTCGACTTGGCGACCGAGATCGAGCGGACGGGGGCGTCGGTTGACGACGCGGTGCGGCTGGCGGAAGCCGTCGAAGCCAACGAGCATCTGCATTTCGCCGGGCTGATGGTCTATCCGAGCTATCCGTCAATTCGCCCGCTGCTGCAAGAAACTTTAGCGCGGCTCGATCACGCCGGGATCGGCGTGGATATGGTCAGCGGGGGCGGGACAGGTGCGGTCTTGAGCGCTGCCGAGGTGCCGGAACTGACTGAAATTCGGGTGGGGACTTACGTGTTCAACGACTGGACGACGGTCTCGCGGGGCTGGTGTACGCTCGACGACTGCGCCATGACCGTCCGGGCAACGGTCATCAGCCGACCGGCGGAGGGGCGCGCCATCCTCGACAGCGGCAGCAAAACGCTATCCAGCGACGTGTTCGAGGGCGGCTACGGGCACATCCTCGAATATCCCGGCGCGCGCATCTACAAGTTGAACGAGGAACATGCTTACGTGGATGTGTCGGCGTGTGAGGACAAGCCGGATGTCGGCGAAGAAGTCAGCGTGATCCCGGTTCACGCCTGCGTGGTGACCAATCTACACAATGTGATTTACGGCGTTCGCGACCAGTCGCTTGAGGTCGAATGGACGGTGGCGGCGCGGGGATGCGTCTGGTAATTTATTCGTCGTCGCCGGATTGCTGCGCCAGCACCATGCCCAGCGCCAGCCCGATGACGATCCCAATCGGGATGCCCAGCGCGATGTTTTCGGGAAACAGTAACAGACCGAGGATAATTCCAAACGCCGCGCCGAGCGCGATCCCCGTACCGATATATTGTGCCTGTTTTCCGCTCATCGTCGCCGTTCTCATTTCAGATTGAAGCGCACGTCTATTATAGCCCAGACCCATCATTACGGTGACGAAATTTCGCCACCGCTTGGATTTACCTTAGGAAAGGACAAACTGAAATGGAGCTGCGTAAGCTCGGCAAGACGGATCTCGAAATCACGCCCATCGGCTTCGGCGCGTGGGCAATCGGCGGGGGCGGCTACAAATATGGCTGGGGTCCGCAGGACGATCAGGACTCGATCAATACGCTGCACCGCGCCATCGAAGCGGGCATCAACTGGATCGACACGGCGTCGATCTACGGTCTCGGTCATTCGGAGGAGGTCGTCGGGCGGGCGCTCAAGGGAATCGCCAACAAGCCTTACGTGTTCTCGAAGGGCGCGCGGGTCTGGGACGCGAACCGCAACGTGATCGACGATCAGACCGCGGCGGCGATTCGCCAGCAGGTCGAAAACAGCCTGCGCCGTTTGGACGTGGACGTGATCGACCTCTACCAGATGCATTGGCCCTATCCGGCGGATCAGCTTGAAGAAGGCTGGGCGGCGTTGGACCAGCTGCGGCAGGAAGGCAAGGTGCGCGCGATTGGCGTCAGCAATTACAGCGTCGCGGAGATGCAGCGTATTCTGCCAATTGCCCCGATCAGCACGCTGCAACCGCCATACTCGATCCTCCGGCGGGAGATCGAAGACGAGATTTTGCCGTTCTGCCAGCAGCATGAGATCGGCACGCTGGTCTACTCGCCGATGCAGTCGGGGCTGTTGACGGGCGCGATGACCAAAGAGCGCGCCGCCAGCCTGCCGGAAGGCGACTGGCGGCGGAACAACGACAACTTCAAGGAGCCGCGCCTCTCGCGCAATCTTGCGCTGGCAGACCTGCTCAAGCAAATCGGTGATGGGCATGGTCGCAGCGCTGGCGAGGTCGCGGTCGCGTGGACGCTGCGGCAGCCTGCCGTGACCGCCGCGATTGTCGGCGCGCGCCATCCGGGGCAGATCGACGGCATCATCGGCGCGCTGGAGTTCCGCCTCGACGCTGCCGAGATCGCGCAGATCGCGGCGTTTATGGAAGCGAACCCGATAGAAGCATAAAGATCGACCGGCGACGCTCGTAGGGGCGGGTTTCAAACCCGCCCCTACAATGACCATGTATTTGCGTTACCACCGTTCCCGATGGACGTAATCGCTGGTGGGACGCCGCCCGCGCTTGAGCGATCCGGAGCGCTTGTCCGGCGCAGGATGCCCGACCGGGATCACGCCGACCGGCGTCGCCTCAGCCGGAATGCCGAGTGCTTCTTTCGCTGCATTCAGGTCGAGGAACCCGGCGAAGCCCGCCGCCAATCCTTCATAGACCACCGACAGCAAAATCAGCATGACCGCGTGTCCGGCATCCATGAACCAGTAGGGCACGGGCCACGGTTCCTCCTCGCCTGCGTCATCGACTTTGTCGGGCTGCTGATAGCGGCGGTGATAGGCGGCTTCGTTGGTGCAGGGCACGATCAGCACCGGTGCTTTGGAGATGAACGGGTCGAAGCCGCTGTCGGTGTACTCCTGTTCGCCGCAGATTTGCGCCAGCTTCCGGCGCAGCGCCGGGTCGGTAACGACGATGAAATCCTGCCCCTGCGTGAATCCGGCGCTGGGACCGTGCCGCGCCGCATCGAGGATCGGTCGATGGCGTCGCTGCTGACCGGCTCGTCGGTGAAGTTGCGCACCATCCGCCGCTTGTTGACCAATTCGTAAAAATCCATTGCTAACTCCCATAATCCGGTATCCGTAGGGGCAGGACTCAGCCTGCCCCTACACGAATTCATGTCCGCCAAACTCTATCCCGAAAGCGTGCGAGCGGCGAGTCGTCCGTTGACAGGTTCGCGCCCGCCGACGATAATCCTGATCGAAAGTATTGGGAACAGGTTCAAACGATGATTGAGCAAAATGTCGCCCTCAAGCCGCTGCAAATTGAGGGGATTACGATTGAAACACCGCTGCTGCTCGCGCCGATGGCGGGGCAGACCAACCACGCCATGCGCCAGATGTGCCGCAGCTACGGCGACGTAGGCTTAGTTTGCACCGAACTGCTGAGCAGCATGGCGCTGGCGCGGCGCATCCCGCAAAACTATGCCATGTTCGACTGGACGCCGGAGGAGCACCCGTTCGCGGTGCAGTTGTTCGGTGCCGATCCCGACATTATGGCGGAGGCGGCGCGGATGCTGGTGGACGAGGGCGCAGCGATGGTCGACATCAACATGGGCTGCTGGGTGCCTAAGATCGCCAAAGGTGGCGCGGGCGCGGCACTGATGCGCGACGTTTGCACGGCGACGGCGGTTGTCGAGGCGGTCGTCAAGGCGGTCAGCGTCCCGGTGACGGTCAAGATTCGCGCGGGCTGGGACGAGGAACATCCGACGGCGGTCGAGTTCGCCCGCGCGGCGGAGGGGGTCGGCGTGAAGGCGATTGCGGTTCACGCGCGCTTCGCCACGCAGGGCTTCACCGGCGAGCCGGATTGGTCATGGATTCGGCGGGTGAAAGAGGCGGTCAGCATTCCGGTCAGTGGCAACGGCGACGTGATCACGCCGCAAGACGCCGCGCGCATGTTCGCCGAAACCGGCTGCGACGGCGTGATGATCGGGCGCGGCGCGTTGGGTCGCCCGTGGATTTTCCATCACGTCGCCCACTATCTGCGGACGGGCGAGCTGCTGCCCGAACCGCTGTCGAGCGAGAAGATCGAGGCGGCGCTCCAGCACGCGCGGCTGACCTTAGAAACGACGCGTCTGCCCCTGAAACGGGCGATCCTCGAAATGCGCGGGCAGTTGAGCAAGTATCACGTCGGCGTGCCCGGCGCGGCGGCGCTGCGCGAGCAACTGGTGCGGATCAACTCGATGGCGGACGTGGAGGCGGCGCTGCTCCCGGCGCTGGAACGCGCCCGCGAGGCTGAGGCGCGGCTTCATCAGTAAGGTGTACACAGTGGATTCCCAGATCGTGAGACGAGGTGCTGCGCTCCTACGCGATCAAAGGTGGAGCGATAAGCACCGCGACGGGTTTAAACCCGTCGCTAACAAAAACGCGACCCACTGAAGGGGTCGCAGCGGCGAGTGTCGCTTTGAGTCGCTCCTTTAGTGAGCGACGAATTCCCTAGCCGAGGGTTTCAACCCTCGGCGAAGCGGGCGGATCGCGGAATCAAGAACTTAATACCCACTCTCCAAGCACTAAGCCTCGTCGGTTTTGTCATCGGGCTGCGACCATGTGCCGTACTTCGGGCGACCGTTGCTGCTGGCGGCGGTCGCTGGCGCTTCCGGGGGCGCGACCGGCGCAGACTCAGCGGCGGGTGTTTCCGGTTGAGCGGCTGGTTCGGTTTTAGCGGTTGACTCGGGGTTGGCGGCTGGTGCGGGCGTCGCCTCAGGTCTGGGAGGCGGATAATACGTCGGCGTTGATGGGGTTGACGTGTCCGTCGGCGCGAGGTCGAACTTAGTCGCGCTAGTCACGGCTTTCTGGGTGCTCTGGATTTCGCGCTTGGTCGCATCGAGCAACTCTTGGAACGGCTTGGTGACCGGCGTCAGCGCGCGCCCGATCTCCTGATTCAGCGTGGCGCGCGTGGGAATGTCCTTGGGGACGCGCACGTCGACGCCAGCCTCATCGAATTCCTTTTGCAGCATTTCTGCTGTTTCTGCCCACATGTGGCGCAGCTGCGCCACGTATTTGCCAAGAGTATATGACCATGAGATCATGCGCTTGGGTCCTGCGACGACCAGCATGATCAAGAGAATGGCGACAAGTTCCCAGCCGCCGACGCCTAGAATGTCCATGCGCTGCCTTCTTTACTTACACATCGCCCTGATTTTAGCATAAGTCGGGCACAAAGGGGCGAAACAGATTTTGGCTGCTCAAACCTCATGTGACTTTAAGCATATCTTTGCCGCTTTGGCAGAGATATGCTTTAACTGTGAATCAGCTCTGAGTGTGAGCAACGTCGCCGTTTTCTCCCGTCTCTAACGACGCGGTTCGGAACTTTCGTGGGGTTCATCATAGAACTGACCTGCTCCGTGATCTGGTTCTTGTGCGAATGTTGTCCTACGTGGGGATCGAGATCAGCCGCGACCAGATAGGATCTGGAGGGTTGTAACCGCACGTGTGTCTTAAGCACTGAGTATCGTGAGCCGGCAAGCGGGGATTTAGCGTTAGGTCTGGGTGGCAGCTCCAGAAGATCAGTTTCTCAGCTGACAGCACTACTTTTGCACATGCGCCAATTTTTCGGGGGACAGGTCAACCTTCGCTGCCATCTACAAACTGCTTCACCTGATCTATGGTGTGGTCAAATCCGGTTGTCTTTTTGATCCAAACTACCGGCTCACGCGTCTATTGCTTGACTTTTTTGAGGGTATCTCACGTGATGCTAAGGTCGAGGTATTGCTCGACTCCATTTTCTAGGTAACAAATCTCCATATTTGAGTCCAAGAAATCAATCTTGAGCTGTGCCCACGTTTCGGCATTGTCCCAACGGATCACCAGCAACGGATCGTCGCACGCCAGCAGTGAGAATGTCCCCTGAAATGCCGGGTGTTCGTTACGGAATCGGATGAGCTTCAGCAGGTTCTGTACGACCGGTCTGAGCGAGGGCTGCTTGCACTTCATCCCAACTATAGTAGTGACGATTGATTTCCCGTACCAACCATCGTTTCTTCCAACAATTTCATGTCATTGGTGCCCGCCAGCAAGCCCGACGTAATAGACCTGGGGAATGCCCGGCGCAAAGAATTGAATGGCGCGGGCAATCAGATAGTCACGATCATTTCTGCCGAGGGCATCGTAATAGGTGCAGTTGACCTGATACAGGTCTAGGTTTGAGGCAGCATCCCCGGTTGCGCTGCGGCTCTGCCCGCCACTTTTCTCGTGGATCGTCTCAACCAGTAAGTCCATCTCATGTGATGGGATCAGACCGGGCAGTTCCGAACCATCAGCCCCAGCCGCAGCGCCAATATCGATGACACCGATCCCGTCATGGGTGTCGAGTACCGTCACCGCATTACGTGGACTGATCGCCAGCCATGCCTTGAGGTGTCGCGCGGTCTTGTTGTAGAGCGCATGGAGGATTAGGGGAGGCAGCGCGAAATCGTAGACGCGATCTACCTGGCTGCGCGATCTCAATCTGCTTGCGGTAATGCGCGTGAATCTCCGCCAGCACTTCCAGCCCAAGTGACCGGGCGTACTGCGTCAATTCCTCGATGAACTCGAAGGTTTCCGGGATCATGAAGCAGCTTGTCCCCGGTTTCTTGATGGCGTATCCGACGGCATCGAGTCGAATCGTCTTGATACCGTGTTCCTGAAAGCGCTGTAGAAACGCTCTCCAATAGGCATCTCCCTGCGGATGCCGCACATTGAGGTCAATCTGCTCACTGGTGAAAGTTGTCCACAGGATGCGATTTCTTGTCCGTTCGCTAAAGTGATCGTTGTAAATGGCAAACCGGGACGCGGGCGATAAATCCGCAGCAGATCGGCTTCGGTGGCACCGTTGGGGAACACGCTGCCAAAGGTCAGGAACATCCCGCTGTATGGCGAATTGTCGCCGTTCTTGAGAAAATCCTGAAACTGATGCGATTTGCTCGAAATGTGATTGACAATCAGATCGGCAGTGATCTCGTGCGTGCGGCTCAAAGCAGCGATGTCGCTCCACGTCCCCACGCGCGGATCGACCAGCGAATGATCAATTGGGTCGAAACCAGCATCAGCACCATCAATCGGGTAAAAAAACGGCAGGATATGCACGCCACCAAAGATGCCGTTGAGTGGTCCATCGAGTAGGCGTTGCAGGTCTTCCAGACGATCGCCGCCTAAGCGATTGGCATAGGTCAGCAGGTGAACGCAGTTACGCATCGAAAATTCCTTACATTGATGGATTGTTCGCCGTTAGCTCATCATGCCGCTGATGCTACGCTGCCCACAAACCGCCTTTGGAAGCGCAGGAAGGCGATCAATCCGCTGCTCATCCCTTGACCGAGCCTTGGAGCAGCGCCGTGATAATCTGGCGCTGGAACAGCACGAAAATGATCAGCGTGGGCAGCAGGATCAGGATCGTGCCAGCGCACAGCAGCGGGACATTGGTCGCGTAGTGTCCCTGAAATGCTCCCAGCGCGCCTGCCATCGTGCGCTCGGTCGGGTCCTCGACCAGCACCAGCGCAATGCAGAAACTGGTTCCACGTCCAGACGGACATCAGGATCCCGAGCGACGCCATCGGCGCTCGCGCGAGCGGGAGGTGAATGCGCCAGAACAAATCCCACGTCGTCGCCCCATCGACGCGAGCCGCCTCCGAGATTTCGATCGGCATGTTGACGAAGTGCGCCCGCATCCAGAACACAGCAAACGGCATGTACAAGCCGATCAGCGGCAGCACGATGGCGAGCCGGGTATTGTAAATCCCTATCGCCCGCTCCAGGTAGTAGAGCGGGACGATGATCCCGCCGAAGGGGAGCGTCAGCCCGAAGACGAACAGAGCAACAGGAGCGCCCGCGAACCGGGAATTCGCAGGAGACCGATAGCGAAACGCTGCCATCGTCGAGATAAGCAGCGAGATCGGCACGACCGCCAGCACGATGAAAGTGCTCGAAGCCAGCAGCGCGGTCATGTTCGCCACGTTGAATGCTTCGATGAAGTTGCCCCACTGCGGGTCAGCGGGCAATTCGAACCCGCTGGGCACGGTTCCCGACGGATGCAGCGCGGTCAAGAAAATACTGATGAAGGGCAGAATCGTGATCGCCATCAGCCCGATGAGCAGAGCGCGTCCGGCGTAGAGTTCGCCGCGTCCAACCTTCATTATGTGGTCTCCCGGCTCAGGCGCTGGATGGGGATGATGACGACGAGGACGAGGATCATGAGCATGACCGCCAGTGCCGACGCCAAGCCAATCCGCTGCTGGGTGAACGCAAGGATATAGATTTGGATTCCGGGGACTGCCGTCGAGTTGCCGGGTCCACCGGCCGTCGTGACGTAGACGATGTCGAAAGCGGCAAGCGCGGCGATCACCGTGACAGTGAGGCACACGCCGATCTCATTCCGGAGCAGCGGGACGGTGATTCGGATGAACTCCGTGAACCAGCCGCGCCGTCGATCCGTCGCGGACTCGTAGAGTGCGGGATCGATTTTCGTCATGCCGGTCAACAGCAGGACGACGCAGAATCCCAGCAGCACCCAGACTCCGATGATGCCGACAGCCGGAAGCGCCCAGTCGAAATCGCCGAGCCATGCCCGGGTCGACCGCATCGAGTCCAATAGCGCTGAGAATCTGGTTGATCAAGCCGGGAAGCGACAGCAGCCAGCCCCAGATGATCCCGGCGGCAACGAGTGGGATGACTTGAGGCAGAGAACAGAACTGTCCGGGCGACCGTTCCGAGCCGTCCGGTCGCTACGCGGTGGATGACGCTCGCGACGACGAGACCGAGCCCCACCGGGATGAAGCTGAACCAGATGACCAGCCGGAAAGCATTGAAGATTGTTCCCAGCAGATCGGGAACCTGTAGGACAGTCTCGTAGTTCTTCAGCCCCACCCACGTCATCGCGACCAATGCCGTCCCAGCGAAAGAACGAGTACTGGATGCTCATCAGGAGGGGAAGCAGCACGAATATTGCGTAAATCACCAGCGCGGGCAGGACGAACAGCCAGCCGATGACGGTTCCCCGGCGGATGCCCTGTTCGGGGCGACCGGCCGAGGAACACGCGAGACGCCGCAGAGACGATTATCTGATGGTCATCATGATTGTCAGCGTCGATACTGACAGGCGCAGGAATCATCCTGCGCCCGTCACCGGCACTATTGAGTGAGTTCTCGTCTCGTATTCCGCCTGAACCGCTTGGAGGAGACCGGCGGCGTCTTGCCTGACCGCCGACCATCTTCTGAAGTTCAGGCGTCCAGCCCTGGGCGAAGATTGCGCTGGTCGCGTTGGCGATGAAGTCCATCGACGTACCTGCTTCGCCGATGACCGGTCCCGCAGCGAGCGTCTCGTTCGTGATCGAGCCTTCGGTGACGCATCGGCATGGTCGCGCCCGACGGACCGCCGGGGTTGGAGCCGCCGACGGCCACGTCGATCTGGCGCGCCGCGTCGTTGGTGGCGACCCAGTTGAGGAAGAAGGCGGCGCAATCGGCGTTCTTGGCGTTGGCGGCGATACCGAAGGTCAGCGGCGCGGACATGGCAGCGGGCGATCCGCCTTCTTCAGCCGGCGGCATCAGGAAGAAGCCGACATTGCCCGGCAGATCCGTGTCGTACCCGGCATTCTGCCAGTCACCATTGAAGATGAAGACACCCTCGCCCTTGCCGAAGCGGGCATTGGCGTCGGTGTACTCGATGGCGTTGATGTCGGGCGGGAAGTAGCCCTCTTCGATCCACTGCTGGAGGTGCTCAGCGGCGGTGAGGTTCGTCGGCGTATCAATCGTCGCACCGGTCTTCTGGAAAATCCAGTCGTTGATCGGCTCGACCGGACCGAAGGCAGCCATCAGTTGCTGGAGCGGGAAGGCAAGCCCCATACCGCTCTTGGCGCTGCCCCACTGCATGATCGGCAGCAGTCCGGCGTCCTTAGCGGCGGCGAGCAGCGCCTCGAACTCGGCAACGGTCTTCGGCGGCTCGGTCATACCGATCTGGGCTGCCTGTTCCTTGTTGTAGAAGATGCCGGTCAGGCTGTAGTTGAGTCCCATCGCATAGAGCGAGCCGGAGCCGCGCGTGCCATCTTCGGCGACGCGGTTCTGGTTGAGCTGCGGTACGGGCCATTGATCCCAACCGAAAGCAGCAGCGTAGCCATCAAGGTTCATCAGCAATCCCTGATTGGCAAACGAAACCATCGTCGGCAGCCGGATGAGGTCGGGCGGGTTGTCGCCGGAGAGCAAACGCGGCGTCTCATTGATGAGATTGGTGAACTGGTCTTGGCTGATATCCCATGTGACGTTCGGGTACTGGATCGTGAACTCATCGGAAAGCTTGAAGGGGAGGTCGAAGCCCGTCTCGAAGTAGGCTTTGAGCGTTACCGGATCAGTCCCGCAGTCGGGGGCGGCGTCTTGCGCCGAGGCGATCGGCGTCTGCACGGCAAAAGCGAGCACCGCGAGGACGGCGATGGTAGAGAGCATAAGCCCAAATTGACGTTTCACGTTAATATCTCCTATGTAATATCAGGTACAGTAATGTGCCGGTAGAGTCGGGCGGCATCCCGGCTCTTTCTTTTTCCAATGACGTTTATAGACAACTCCTTTCTATCCCGCTGGCGCCATCTGCGATGAGTAGTCTCCACCGAATTTATGACGACCCGGCTGGCGCACTTCTGGCTGAATACTGTTGTTGCTTGTCCTTGGTAGACACAGCCCGACAATACGCTCCACCGGGAAACGCTATGCTAGGGCGTCAACCACTCCCGCTGTGTCTTCTCAAGCGATGTTTTCACCCCCTTTCTATACCGTCTTTCTCTCGACAATGGTCAAGGGTAGCTGCACGTGCTGGAGCGAGTGAGTCGGTGTCGTGATGCGCTCTAGCAACAATTCGACCGCGACTTGCCCGGAGTTGTCCAAAGGTTGTTGAATGGTGGTTAACTCCATCAGTTCAGCCATATCTAGGTTGTCGAAGCCCATCACCGCCAGATCATCCGGGATAGTTAGTCCCATTTGGCGAGCGACCATGATGACTCCCATCGCCTGCAAGTCCGTCGCGGCAAAAATCGCCGTCGGAGGGACAGGCAAGTTCAGAAACTCGGTAGCGACCTGCCGGGCTTGTTCAAGGCTGTAGGAAGCCAACCGAACATAGTCATCGGGCAGAGATATCCCGACTTCCTGTAACTTTTGGCGAAAACCTAGGAGGCGCTGGCTGATCGGATGAATTGCATATTCGGGCAAGTTCGTATCGCCCAGAAAGGCGATGCGCCGATGTCCTTTTGCAGCAAGATACTCGGCTGCCATTTTGCCACCGTGGATATCATCGATTTCCACGGTGCTGAAGCCGGTTTGCGGATACTCAATCAGCACGGTTTCAAGGTGATTGCTGGATAGATGCTGAGCTTGCATTTCATTGATACCCAGCGACATGATTATCAGACCATCCAGATTGCCGGTGAGAGGCAAGGAAGCTAGATAGCCGTCCAAAACTTGCGTCGAGTTCACCGCGTAAACAACCAACTCACAATTGCTGGGAAGTGCGGCTGCTACTCCGCGTAAGCGTTGGACAAATGACGGGGCGGTAAAAAAAGGAACCAAGATTCCAATTCGATAGTTTCTTTTTAACGCTCGGGCACGTGCCTCGGCTTTGGGGACAAATTCCAGCCGTTCGATGACTTCCATGACCCGATCTCGTGTGTGCTGGTTAACCTTTGGGGATCCATTTAACACACGCGATACGGTTGCCGGGCTGACACCCGCTTCAGCAGCTATGCTGTAAATCGTAACCGCAGCTTTGGATGGCGACTGCTTCAACCTCATAGTGAAACTGCTTTCATGAATTCACTTACATAGAATATACAAGTGCTTTATCCCCTTGTCAACAACGGGCGATTTCCACGCTTCATTTGAGCAAACAAGGCATTTCATGGAGCGGTTCAGCCGACATTGGACCGATGAGGAGGTAAACTGAGAGAGACTTTCCGCCATCCAAAGCGTCCGAAAAGGAGAGAGATATGGGCAAGGAAAAGAGTCCAGCACAGCGATGAGATCTTGCCGGTCGCCGTAACCATCGTCCCTCAACTATCGCAATCGCGACAAAAAGCGCTGAAGTTCCGTCTGCCTAGATCGGAAACTTTTGGCAACGATATGCTTTAGCGAATTGCAGAAATAGGTTTAAAGTCACAACCTCACCCCAAGCAACCTTCGGTTGCCATCCCCTCAGCATGTAATCGAGAGAGGTCAGGGGGTGAGGTCAGCGGCATGGTAAGGGGAATTCGCACCTGAGGTTTAGCTGTGTTGATAAGCAGCCAGCAGCCGTTCGAAATAGGCGTCGTCTTCCGGCGGAACCTGCATCCGGCTGGCGTCGGCTTGATACCACGCCAGCGAGCGGCGGACGCCGAGATGGAACGGGATCGTGGCGACGTAGTCGGGGACGAAGCGTTTGATCTTGCTGTTGTCGAAGGTGACGCTGTGCATCTTGTCGCCGATGATGCCCTCGCCTGCCTGTGGGTCTTGCCCGGCGATAAAGTCAGACGCCATGTGGACGATCTTCGGCTTGACGCCGAGCGCTTCGCCGATTTGTTCGTAAATCTGATTCCAACTGAGGACGAAATCCGACGTGATCTGGAAGGCTTGTCCGATTGCCTGCGGATGTGCTAGCAGCCCGACGAAACCTTTGGCGAAATCCTCGCTGTGGGTGAGCACCCACAAGGATGTCCCGTCGCCGTGAATGATCACGGGCTTGCCGTCGAGCATCCGCTGAGGGACGACGTAGCTGGAACTGCCGACCGCCAGCGGTAGCCGCTGGTCATAAGTATGCGACGGGCGCACAATCGTCATCGGGAAGCCTTCTTCCCGGTAGGCGCGCATGAGGCGTTCCTCGCAGGCGATTTTCTCGCGCGAATAATTCCAGTAGGGGTTCGCCAGCGGCGTCGATTCGGTGATGACGTAATCGCTCACCGGCTTCTGGTAAGCGGACGCCGAACTGATGAAGATGTACTGGTTCGTGCGCTCACGAAAGAGGGCGATATCGCGCTCGACTTCCGATTCGTGAAAGGCGATCCAGTTGACGATGCTGTCGAAATGCTGGTCGCCGAGCAGCGCCGCTACCTGTTCGGGTTGGTTGATGTCGGCGGTAATCGTTTTCGCGCCGTCGATGCTGATGCCCCGCCGCCCGCGATTGAGCAGCGTTAAGTCGATCCCGCGCGCGACCGCCAGCTTGCTCACCGAGACGCTGATGGTGCCGGTTCCGCCAATAAATAATACTTTCATGCCCTATTTCCCCTTAGTTTTCTCAAAACTCACGCTTGAACCACGTCCCGTAAAAAGTCGAACACCAGCCGGTTGAAAAGTTCGGGCTGCTCCATGTTGGGCAGATGCGCCGTGTCCGGGATAACTACGGTGCGCGCTCCGGCGATCAAGCCCAGCATGAGATTACCCGCTGCGAAACTGACCGGCGAGTCCAATTCCCCGACCATCACCAACGCGGGCAGCTTGAGTTCGTTCAGCCGTTCGGCGGCGGGCGGCTCGATGTCGCCCTCGTCGCCCACGCCCGCGACTTCTTTGGTCAGCGCGATCAAGTTCATCGCATAAACCAAGTCGAGAATGGCAGCGGGGACGTCGTCCGGCTTGCGCCGCGATCCTACCACCCAGAGCTGAGTCTCCAAGCGCGCGGTGGTTTCAAGATCGCCCGCGTCGAAGGCGGCGTTGATCGCGTCCCGCAGCGGCGACGGTGCGCGCTCGAACTCAAATCCTTCCGGCGACGAGCAGACCATCACCAGCCCGGCTGCTCGCTGCGGATATTCCAGCGCGAAGTTCATCGCCGCGCGCCCGCCGTTGGAGCAGCCGATCAGGACGGCGCGGTCAATGCCAAGCTGGTCGAGTAGGGCGCTCAAGTCGTCGTGATGCGTGTATGCCATCGGCGGCGCGGTGGTCTGTCCGTAGCCGCGCAGGTCGTAGCGGAGCACGCGGTAGTGCTGCGCCAGCGCCGCGAACTGCGCGTCCCACATCCGCGAGTCGGCGATTCCGGCGTGGAGCAGGACGACGGGCAGCCCGGCTCCGGCGATCTCGTAATAAAAGCGCGCGCCGTTGATAGGCGGGTCGGTAAAGGGCATCGCTAACTCCTTCGTTTCCTGACGACCTATGGGCATATTCGCAAAAGCGTGCTCAAGCCTTCCCGAATCGTCTGATGGAAAACCCTCTCCCCGCTGGCGTGGGAGAGGGTCGGAACGCAGTTCCGGGATGAGGGGTAGATCGCACGCTGCGCGTGTAATTCATTATGGCGATTGTACCCGCATGTCACGTATTGTAGGGGCACGGCGTGCCGTGCCCGTGATATGAAGGGATAATCACCTTCATTATACGTTTGGGCGAGGGTTTGCTGCTACTTCAGCGCGGCGCGCAGAAAGTCGAGCAGGAGCCGGTTCAGTTCGTCGGGACGCTCCAGACCGGGAAGATGCGCCGCGTCCGCGATCAGGCGGCGCCGCGCACCGGGGATGCCGCGCGCCATCAATTCGCCCGCGGTGTGGGTGGTCGGGTAATCCTCGGCGCCGTCGATGATCAGCGTCGGGACGTGGACTTCGCCCAACCGCTCGATGGCGGGCGGCTCGATGCCGCGCTCCTCACCCACGCTCGCCTGATTGCGAAAACCGATCAGGCTCATGGCGTAGATCAGGTCACGCACGCGCTGATCGACCTGTTCCGGTTGGCGATTTTCGCCCACGCCCCAGATCAGCACTGCTGCCCGCGCCATGCCTTCGAGGTCGCCCTGCTCACTCGCCTCGATCAGCTTCATGACCAGCGGTGGCGGCGCGCCTGCTGGCAGATAGCCGCTCGGATCGCTCGCGACCGTCACCAGCGCGGCAACCTGCTCCGGGTGGGTCAGGGTGTAGTCGAGCGCGAGCGTGCCGCCCATCGAGCAGCCGATCAGCGCCGTCCGCTCGACGCCAAGCTGATCGAGCAGGGCGCTAAGGTCGTCAACGCGCGAAAAAGGCATCGTCGGAGCGGTCGTTTGCCCGTAACCGCGCTGATCGTAGCGGATGACGCGGTAACGCCCTGCCAGCGCCGCGAACTGCGCATCCCACATACGGGTGTCGGCGATGCCCGCGTGGATCAGCGTCACCGTCGCGCCTGCGCCCGCGACCTCGTAATACATCCGTGCCCCGTTGATCTCGGCAAACCCGGTTCTGTTGTCCGTCATTTGCTGCACTCCTCGTAGATAGCAGAACATTTGCTCTGTATTGAATGGCGCGGGCAGGGGAAACTGTGACAGCAGCGCAAGGCAACCTCACCCCCTGCCGCTCTTGATGTAATAGGGAGGCGATTGAGGGGTGAGGTTTTGGGTGAGGTCAGCTTTTGGCTTTCGCTTCGTGCAGCGCTTGGAGCATGTCCTCGACCCGCGAGAACTTGACGCGCGGGCAGTTCTGTGTCTGCCCGCGTGCCTGCTCGATGCCATCTAGGATGAGCCAGTCGGCGAAGGTCACGACCTCGACCCCGCGCTCGGTCAGCAGCGTTTCGACCGACGCGCGCGCCGGATCGCTCGGCGCGAGCGTCTTGCCCGCGTCCAGATCGGCGACCATCAGATCGACTGTCGCTACCGCGTCCGGTTTGTTGGTGCCGATGATCCCGCTGGGTCCACGCTTGATCCAGCCGACGACGTACTCACCTGTCACCGTCTGCGTGTGATCGGGGTCGATGACTCGCCCTTCTGCATTGGGGATCACGCCCCGGCGGGCGTCGAAGGGCACGTCGGGTAGGCTAATGCCCTTGTAGCCAATCGAGCGGAAGATCAAGCCCGCTGGCAGCGTTTCGGTCTTGTCGGTTGGGCGCGGGCGCAGCGATCCATCGTCGGATTGGTACAGTTCGTTGTGGACGATCTCGACTGCTTCGACGTGATCCGTCCCGATAACCTGCGTTGGCGAAACCAGAAAGCGTAAGTGAATCCGCTTCGGCTTGCCTTCGTTCGGTTGGGTCGAGTAGCGCATCAGCGTTTGCACGTTGCGCTCGGCGCTGCGGTCTTCGCCAGAGCGGATATAGGCACTGCTGAGCGGGTCGAGTTCGATCTCGGCGGGCGCGACCACGACTTCCGCGATCTCCAGCTCGCCGAATTCCTTCAGCTCCGGGTTGGTGAACGCCGCCTGCGCGGGACCGCGCCGCCCCAGCATGGTGATGTCGGTGATTTTGCTATGCTTGAGCGCTTCTAAAGCATAATCGGCGATATCGGTCTTGGCGAGTTCGTCATAGCTGCTGGCGAGGATGCGGGTGACGTCCATCGCCACGTTGCCGTTGCCGACGACGATAGCGCGCTCTTGTGACAAGTCGAAAGTCAGGTCGCAGTAATCGGGATGCCCGTTATACCAGCCGACGAACTCGGTCGCCGGGAAGCTGCCGATTAGGTCTTCGCCGGGGATGCCCATCTTGCGGTCGCTCTGCGCGCCGACGGCGTAGACGATCATGTGATAGTGGGCGACGAGATCGGCGTGGGTGATGTCCTTGCCGTACTCGACGTGACCGTAAAAGCGGAAATTGGGATTAGAAGCTGTGCGCTCGTAGACTTTCGTCACCGTCTTGATTTTCGGGTGATCAGGGGCGACACCGCCGCGCACCAGCCCATATGGAGTGGGCAGGCGCTCGAACATGTCGATCTGCACCACGCGGTCGCTTTGACGCTGAAGTGCTTCAGCGGCGTAGAATGCCGACGGTCCCGATCCGATGATCGCTACGCGGAGCGGATTCTCAGAAGTGCCCAATACAGAGGTCATAAATTTGCCTTTTTTACGCTAGATTTCGTGACTTACAAACTATAACACCGAGTCGGCGGACTGTGGTCAGTGACAGACGGCACCAATCGATCTCTTATGAAGGGTGTACAATCGCCGTGATTTTTGTAAAAAAGGAAAGATTGTTAAGAACGTGGAATAACAACCCCCGTTATCATGAATGAGATAGAGGTAGATTTTTGTAACATGAAGAGTGGTCAAGACGGTGTGATCGTCGAGGGTGGTCGAGACAACCGGCGTCATTTGGCAAAATGCTTTTAGAGCGCACAAGGGTGAGAAAAATGGCTGCAATTGAGTGGAGCGTTGATGCTGATAATGTGGTGCTGCTGACCCTCAACGACGATTGGCGCTGGGAGATGCTTTACGACGCCAACAGAGCAGTCGCCGGTGTGATCGCCGCGTCCAACCAGCCCGGTTATGTGCTGATCGACTACACCCGCACCCGCAATGTCCCGACCGGCGGGTTTATCACCCACATGCGTAACATGATCGGCATCTACCCGGAAAACGCAGCGCTCATGATCTTCGTCACCCAGAATATGCTGGTACAACGCTTACTGACGATTTTTAAAAGCGCTTACCAAGCCGATCTCGGCAAAAAAGTGCAGGTCGCTAGCAATTTCGACGACGCCCAACGCTTGATCAAGTCGCATCGGACTGCCAACGTCAACTTCGCGGAATAGCAGTGAACTGATTTAAGCTTTTGCGCTGCTTACAAAACCTCACCCCCGCCCCGTCCCTGATTGTGGGGGGACGGGGAGAAGAGCCGGAAAAAACGCCATTTTACGTCACTAATTATGAGGGACGGGGCGAAGAGCCGGAAAAAGCGTCATTTTGCGTCTCTAACGATGAGGGACGGGGACAAGAGCCGAAAAAAACGCCATTTTGAGGTCAGCAATTCGCAAAATTGAGGGACGAGAGAAAAGCTTGAATCACTTCAGTGGTTTAATCGGGCAGTCTGATCGGCAGCCGGAACCCGAAGGTGCTGCCCTGATCAAGAAGGCTGTCGAAATACATCTCGCCGCCGTGCCGTTCGACGATGTTCTTGACGAGGTTCAACCCCAAGCCCGTCCCCTCAATCTTGGATCCCTTCGCATTTTCGGCGCGGAAGAACGGCTGGAACAGGCGCGACTGCTGTTCGCTCGGAATCCCTAGCCCGGTATCCGTGACCTCGAAACTTATGCGGTCGCTGTTCGCCAGCAAGCGCACATTGATGGTTCCACCCTCCGGCGTGTACTTGATCGCGTTGCTGATCAGGTTATCCATCGCTTCGCGGAGCTGGGCGGAATCCCCGGCAGTGTAGAGCAGTTCGTCGGTTAGCGAGAGTTGATAAGTCTGGTTTTTCTGCGCGGCGTGGTCTCGATTCTCATCGAAGATGTCTTTGGTCAGCGCGGTGAATTCGACCACATTGGATTTGCCGCTGTTCTGAATCGCTTCGATGCGCTGGAGCGAAAGAATGTCGTTGATGATCTTATACATCTTCTGCCCGGCGCGGTCGATTGCCTCGACGTATGAAAGCTGATCAGGCGTCAGTGAGTCCTGCTCCTCGATCAAAATTTCGGCATAGCCGTTGACGATCCCTAAAGGATTGCGCAGATCGTGCGCGGCAATGCGGATCATGTCGGTTTTGACCTGCTCTAGCTCGCTGACGCGCAGATACAGTTGGTGCAGTTCGTCAAGCTGCTGCTGCGAGACTTGGTAAAGCTGAGCATTCTCGATTGCAATCGTGATGTGCCCGGCGATTAGCTTCAAGAAGTCGAACAAGTCTTGAGTGAACAATTCACGCCGGGTCGTTTTCAGGTTGAGCACGCCGATCAAGTGGTCACGGTGGAACAGCGGGATCGTCATCTGCGCCTGCACGCCGGGGATGTCGTCTATATAATCCGGGTCGTCTCTCACGCTGAATAAGAGCTGTGGTTCGAACGTCCGCATTGCCCGCCCGACGATCCCGCGCCGCACGTCGTAGAGGGTGTCGCGTTTGTAGGCGCCAGCCGTGTGGACGGCGCGCAGATGTTCGGCTTCGCCCAAGCCGATAAAGCCATGCTCGGCGCCGGTAGCACGCAGAGCGGTGTCCATCGCAATCGTCAGCACGCTGTTCAGGTCAAGCGACTCGCTGAGTTCGACCTCGACCCGGCGCAGGATGGTCAAACGCTCAATCGTCTGTTCGAGTGTCTGCTCGACGACGATCCGCTCGGTGACGTTGGTTGATACCGCCAGTCCACCAATCACGTTGTGGTTGGGGTCGAAGACTGACGATAGATAGACTTCATAGTGTAAATGACCGTCGGCAGGGGCGACTTCGAGGGTGGTCGAAATCGCTTCCCCGGCGAGGATGCGCTCGGCGCTTTCCAGTAGTTGGGGCTGGTTGGCGTACACGTCATAGATCGACTGCCCCACCGAGCGATTCGGCTGGTAGCCAAGCGCCTCTAGCCCTTTGCCCTGCGTCATGGTGATGATGCCGCTGCGGTCAAAAGACGCGATGATCATGGGGGCGTTGGCGAGCACCGCCTGCATTTCCTGCCCGCTCTTGTGCAGGGCGGCTTCGGCACGCTCGTGATCGTGGAGCGTCCGGCGGAGTTCGATCTCGGTCAGCACTAACTGGGCGAATTCGCTCAGGAGGCTGATCTCGTCATCCGACCACTCACGCGGCTGATGGTCGATCACACAGAGCGAGCCGAGCGCGAAGCCGTCGGCGGTCACCAGCGGAATCGCGGCGTAGCCGACAATATCCCATTCCTGCGTCACCGCGAGGTTGCAAACGCGGGTGTCTTCGCGGGCGTCGGTGATGATCAGCGGGCGCTGGGTCGAGACGACGTACTGGCAGTACGACTCTTCGAGCGGCAGTTCGCGCCGGACGGTCATACCGACTTGGCTTTTGAGGAATTGGCGGTGATCATCCAGCAGCGAAACGAACGCAATCGGGGCATTCAGAATTCGACAGGTCATCTGCGCCAGCCGGTCAAAAGCAGGTTCGGCTGGCGTGTCGAGGAGACCGGAACGATATAACCGGTCAAGCCGTTCTGGATCAGCGAAAGTTTCAGGAAGCGCGTTTGGCATTCAGAACTCTCAAAATTCAAACCTATATGCCTATTATACGCGCTGAATCCGCATTTGCTGACCTGAAATTAACGAGAATTCGTAAAATGTTAATTATTCTTTCAGTGGAAGTACCAACAGCTTGTGGAATTCGGTGAGGTCAACCAGATCGCCGTTCGCGTCCACGTAAAACAGGTCCTCCACCCGCACGCCAAAGCCGCGTTCGGGATAATACAGCCCCGGTTCGATGCTAATCACGTTGCCGGGCTGGAGCACGTCGTTCGCCAGATGTCCGATGCTGGGGCGTTCGTGGATGTTCAAGCCGACGCCATGCCCCAAGCTGTGGACGTAGCCGACGCTGGTCGAAGGATTGCTGCGCGTGGTCGGGTGTCCCTTGCTCTCGAAATAATCCTGTACCGCCTCTTGCAGCAATTTCGATGGCATATTCGCGCGGAAGTTGTCCACCGCCACGTCAAAAGCGTCCATGACCTCGTTGTAAGCCTGCTCGACTTCCGGTGTCGCGTAGCCGATGGACCACGTGCGCGTCGAGTCGTGGTAATAGCCGCCGCCCAGTTCGCGCGGGAACAGGTCGAAGACAATCGCTTGACCGAGCCGCAGCGGCATCGCCGCCTCGCCCCGGCTGTGGGGGAAACCGGCGTCGCGCCCCTGCGCGAAGATCATGGCGTCGTCTTCGAGGTCGCGGTCGAGCAGTTCGCGGCGGACGAAGCGCTTCACGTCGCCAATCGTCAACGGCGATCCATCCGCCTTGACCACCGCGTCGCCCTCAGCGCGCTGCGCGGCGATGTAATCCCACGTCGCCTGCCAGACGGCGCTCGTCCGCTCGGCGACCGACTTGATCCGCGCGATTTCGTCGGCGTCTTTGGTGACGTAGGCTTGATCGAACAGCGTCATGCCTGCCTCGCCCACAAATTCATACTGCGGCTGCTCGGTTTGGATGCGGCGCACCAGTTCCAGATAGTGCTCGATGCTGCCGACGCCGTAGACGCCGATTTTGCCGCGCTCGATGCCGATGCGCTCCAGCATTCGCTGCCACAAGCTGCCGGTCGCCTTGGCTTGATCGCCCTGAGTATCGCGGAGCAGTTCGCCCCAGCCGAAATCGTTGTAGCTGTAGACCTGCAAGCCGCTGGCGGCGGCTTCTTCAACTTCCATGCCGTTGACCACCATCACCGGGTCGCTGCCGCGCTGCTTGAGGACGTAACCGCCGGTCACTGCCGCGCCGTTGGTCAGGTAGGCGCGCGGCGCGTTGGCGTGCTCGTCGCCCAGCACCATGATCGCGTCGAGTCCGCGCTGTTCCATCAGCTTATCGAGATCGGATTTCATAATTCAGCCTTTTCAATTCAGAGGTGGGTTACGCAACCCGCACGGGTTATAGACGCTGTCGTCTGGCAGTCGCCAGCATGATCGCCGAGCGGTCATTCGTCAGCGTACTGCTCATTGGGGATTTCGCGCGAGCGCAGGAAGACTTCAATCACCACGAACGCCAGCGCGAGGAAGAACAGGATCGGCACTGTCAGCGCGCGTAGGATTTGCAGCCACGCGCAGGCGACGATGTACATGCCGAACCAGACCGCCTGCCGCACGATCACGCCGCTGGGCGGCACCGCCCGGGTGATCGGCGTGATGCGGACGTTGACGTAGCGCAGCACCGGGATCAGCGTCCCGGCGATGGCGACGTGCAGCAGGATGAAAAAGATCCAGCGCTGCCCCACGCTCGGTAGCTGTGTCGTCACCAGCAGATATAAGCCACCCCATCCGGCGGCGATCATCAGCACGGCGGCGATCATCATGCCGGTGTGGTCGGGCGGGGTTTTGTCAAGCGGCGTCGGGTCAAACGACGCCCGATTGAGGTTCGCGCTGTTCTCTGCCATAGTCGGAATTATAGCGATTCGTCGCCATCGTGCGAACTGATGGTCTCCGCAAAAAAACATGCCGCTAGTGGCGGCATGTAGAGATACAACAGGGGCGCACGACGGTGCGCTTCGTCACGGCGGGATTAGCGCCGCTTTTCCTCGACCGCCTCGAACAGTTCGCGGGTTTCGCGCCCCGGCGCGATCTTGAGCGTGTCGCCCAGAATTTGCTCAAGTTTGCGGTACTGCATCACGGCATCGTCGAGCATCCCCATATTCATGTATAGGCTCATGACTTGACGGTGAATGTCCTCACGCTCGGGGGTTTCTTTGAGCGCGCGCGTGAAAAAGCCGATGGCGCGCTGCGTTTCGTCGTGGCGCTGGTAGATGCGCCCCATGCCGATCAGCGCCTGTGCGTACATCTGGCGCAGCGAATCGCGGCGGTCAACATCCCATTTCATGTCGATGGTCTGCAAAAATGGCGCTTTGTATATGTCGATTGCCCGCGAGAGCAGCGCGATCTCTTCTTTTTCGCTGCCCGCGACCAGCGATTTGTCAATCGCTTCCTGAAAATCGCCGACGTCGTAATGGCGCACGACTTTATCGCTGGGCATGTAGAAGCCGCTGTTGTACTGCGTGAGTTCGTAATTGCCGGACTCGACCACTTTCATGCTGATGCGTTCGGTGATTTTGCGTTTAGTCACGTGGAAGACGTTGGTCGCGTCCTTCACGCTCAAGTCGGGCCAGAAGGTCTCGAAGATTTCGTCACGGGTGATAAGCGGGTGATCCATGAAGAAGAAGAACAAATTACGCGGCAGAGCGCCGTCCCAGTTGGTGATCGGCTGCCCGTTGACCAGCGCGTGTCCTCTGCCGAAAGCGTAGACTTCAAGCTGCGGCTTGGGCGTCGTTTCGACCGTGAACATCATGTCATCACGGCGCTGATCGGTGCCGAGGACGATAGCTTCGCCCTTTGTCACCATATCGTACCACGGCTGATAAGTCAGCAGGCGGCTGCTAAAGGCGATCTGAACGCCGCCGCTGGGCAGTGCGGCGACCAACGCGCGCATGAACTGGTTGAAATCGGCATCCATCGAGACGCGGTCGAGTTCGTCGATAAATAAAATCAACGGCTCGCCATCGCTATAATCCTCAAGGTCAGCCGCGAGCGCTTCGCCGAGCACGCTCGGCTTGTTTTCTTTCAGCGCCTGCTGTACATTATTTCCGAAATTACCTAAAACCGCTTTGAATTCTGCGACCAAACCGCCGAGCCAATTGTGAAGCGAAATTTGTTCGTCGCTGATCCGATAGTAGAGCAGCCCGTCCTGAGCACTGGACAGAAAGTAAGTGAGGAAGAGGTTTCGGTAATTTGTCCAAGGGTAAATTAGGACAATCTTCTTTCCGGCGCTGCGCTGCCGAAATGAGTCCAGTGAAACGTGGGTAACTTCATGAACGAGCATGGTGCCATGTATCCTTCTGCGTGCTTTGACGTTGGGTTGAATGGGATAAGATTTGAGCTTTTAGGCGACGCCAGAGCACGACTTTAGCATCCAACCAATTTACTATCAGATCTATTTATAGCTTATTCTACATTACATTGAGAATGGCGTTGGCGTCAAGTATTGGTAGAGTATACCGAGATTTAAAACGAAATCCAACTACAAGCTTAACAATTGATTAAGGAAGGGCATGAAAAAGCTCGCGCAAGCCGTTTTGCTGATCGAACCGCTGTTGCTGGCAATCACGGTGAGCGTGTTTTGGGTATCGGACGCGTCCACGCGGCTCTGGTCGCTGACTTTGTTCGTGCCCCCCATGATCGCGCGGATCATTCTGTACCGCCGGTTGTGGGTCAGCACGCCGCTTAACCTGCTGCTTTACGTTTTCCTCGCCGTCGGCGCGATCAACACGAGTATCGCGCTGACGAACCCGGAGGTCGCGCCCTACTCGTGGGGCTGGTGGATCATGGGGCGTCCGCTAATGGGGGTGGGGTTGGCGCTGAGCCTCGCCAGCATCGCGGTTGAGCGCGGCAGTATCAAAGCAATTGTGCTGGTCGTCGTGTTGTTGAGCGTGCTGGTGGGCGTGCTCGGTTTGGGCAGCGCTCAGTACGTCGCTGAGAAATCGTGGCAGCTTCAAGCGCTGATCGACGTGGTGCCCAAGATCAGCGGGTTTCCGGGTGCCGAGCACGGCTTTAACGTCAATGAGATCGGCGGCGCGATGGCGTTCTTCGCGCCATTCGTGGCGGGAATCGCCTTCTACGACTGGCGGTCGCGCGCGCGCGGCGCGTCGATCCGGCGCATCAGCGCGACCGTTGCTTTCATTCTGCTGGCGTCGGCATTGATGCTTGGACAGAGCCGCTTCGCCATTTTCGGCGTGATCTTGGCGCTGGCAGTGCTGTCTTTCCTCTTAATCCCGGCGCGACGCTGGCGCTACCTCGTGCTCGTCTTGCTAATCACATTTAGCGCTTTTCAGGTTTACCTCATCGTTGACTCCGGCGTAGCGACGGGATCGACCGAAGTGCTCAGCGCGCGCGACGCGGACAGCCTGACCACGCGCGTCGAAATCTGGAACTCGGCGCTGTCGATCATCCGCGATCATCCACTGTCCGGCGCGGGACTCAACATGTTCCGGGCACCCATCGTCCGCGCTCAATACCCCGCCCCGGCTTACGGGACGAAGGTGCTGCCGCACGCGCATGACGAACTGCTGCAAGTTGGCAGTGATGTCGGGCTGCCGGGGCTGATCCTGTACATCGCTTGGCACGCCGTACTGATCTTCATGCTGCTGCGAATCTGGCGAACGGGCGATAACTTCATCCGCGCCGCCGCGCTCGCTGCCGGGGCGGGCTTGGCGGCGCACGCCTTTTTCGGACTGGCGGACGCGGTCACGCTGTTTGACCGGTTCATCTTCGCCTATTGGCTGCTGGTCGGGATCGTCGGCGGGTGTTATCTGCTGGCGATGCGCCCCCGTCAGGGCGCTTCCGACTTCAGCGGCTGAGGCGAACACGCTGTCCGGCTTAAGCCAACGTCATACCGGCTGTGAGGGTCTGATCCGTAATCTGTCTGTTGAAACTGCGGGTTCTGCTATATATTAAAAAAGTATACCTGTGACATCGGCAAAGGTAGTGCGTGTTCAGAAATCGTCTGCCGTTACACGAGTTGGCACTTATTGGGCTTGGGCTGCTCACACTGGCTGTGCTGCTGTTCAATCTGCCTACTCGCGGCATTGTAACGAACGCCAGCGGCATTTTGCTGATTTATGGGCTGCTGACGGCGTTAGGGCTGAATTTCGGCATTAAGGTTGAGGGCGGCGAATTCAGCGCCGCTCACGCCATTGGCTTGTTAGCGCTGCTCTCGCAGCCAGCCGATGCTGCGCCTTATAGTCTGTGGGCAATCGCGCTCGGCGGGTTGGTCGGCGGCTTGATCGCGGTGCGCTCCATGCCGCGCTCGGCGGGCTTGAGCCGGCTGATCTTCTTGATCGCGCGGGTGACGCTGAGTTTCTATGCGGGCGCGCTCGTCTATAATGGAACGCTGCCGCTGGTCAACTTCACGGTTGGCGACCTGCTGCCGGTGATCGTTTTCGGCGTGGTCACGAGTGCGGTTTATCTGGCGCTGTTCGTATTTCAAGTCTACGTCGAAGGCTGGGACGTGGGTATGCTGCGCGTCAGCGCGCCGGAGATCATCGTCCTGCTGCTGCTGCCGCTGCCCTTCGCGGCGCTCGGCGCGGTGATCGCCAACACGCTGCCGCTGCTGCCTTTCAGCCTGTATCTTGCTTCCTTCGCTCTGTTCGTGATCCGCCCGCAGGGGACTGTCGGCGCGCAGTTGCGGCTGCGGCGGCAGGTCGACGAACTCAGCTCGATTGCCGACATGAGCAAGGCGATTCGCGCCGATCTCGAACTGGAAACGCTGCTCGACGTGGTTTACCGGCAGGTAAGCCAACTGCTGAAGGTTGATACCTTCACGGTCGCGCTCTACGCCGGGGCGAAGCTGGAGTTTCCGCTCAATGTCGAGAGCGGCACGGTTCAGCCGCGCCCGACCCTTGAGGGCGACCTCGACCCGGCTGATCCGCTGCGCCGCGTGCTGGAGACGGAACAGGCGCTGCTGGCGTCTGCCCAAGCGCAAGCCGCTGCGCTGCCCGTTGTGAATTCGTGGCTGGGCGTGCCGCTGCTGACCGGCGGGCATCTGCTCGGCGCGCTGGTCGTGAAGTCGAGCAATCCTCGCCACCGCTTTGATACCAACGATCTGCGCTTACTCAGCATCGTCGCCGCGACGACCGGCGTCGCGCTCGAAAACCTCCAGCTTTATCGCAGTCAAAAGCTGCGCGTCACCGAACAAGCCACCCTTAACCGCGTGCTGACGCTGCTGACCGACACGCTCTCGCCGGAAACGGTGATCCAGACCGTGCTGGCGGCAGCGCTCGACCTCACCGGGGCGTCGGCGGCAGCGCTGTACCAATTCTGGGACGAGGCGAAGCTGGCGTTCGTTTCCAGTCTGGGCTTCGGCGCGGACGCGGGCGAACTGCCCGAACCGCTGCTGGTTTCGGCGCGCACCCAACTCGCGCCCGATCAACAGCCGCTGGTGGTCACCGACGCGACGCAAGATGATCTCGCCGAAGCGCTGCGCCCCGCGCTGGATCGACTGGGCATGGCGGCGTGGATCGAACTGCCGCTGATTTATCAGGGCGTCGCGCTGGGCGTGCTGGCGATCTACACCGACCAGCCGCGCGAATTCAGCCCGGAGACGGTCGAAATGCTGCGCACCTTCGCCAACCAATCGGCGCAGGCGATGACCAACGCCCGCCTTTACGCCATCGCCGACGAGACGCTGGAACGGCGCGTCGGTCAACTGCTGGCTTTGGCGGCGATTGGTCACCAGCTCACGACCGCGCTTGACCTGCCGACGATTTGCGCTTTGGTCGCCGAGTACGCGCAAGAGACGACCAAAGCCAGCGCCGCCGGGGTCGTGCTGATCAACGCAGAGCGGATGATTGATGAATTGGCAGCGTCGGGCTATCCGTCCGGCTTGCTGAGCAAGAACGTCAACATCATCAGCGGAGGGATCACCGGGCGGGCGATCACGACCGGCGAGGCGGTCGTCGCCAGCGACGTGCGCACCAGCCCGGACTACGTCGCCGTGCTGACGGAGACTCGCTCGCAGTTGAGCGTGCCAATTCTGTGGGGCGATGCGGTTGTCGGCGTGATCACGCTGGAGAGCGACCACCTCAACGCCTTCAGCGAGGAAGATACCTACTTCGTCAAGCAACTTGCCAACCAAGCGGCAATTGCCATCGAAAACGCGCGCCTGTTTCAGACCACCGCCGAGGCGCGCGACCGGATGCAGGTCATCCTGAACACGGTCAAAGAGGCGATGCTTCTGATCGACAGCGAGGGCGAAGTCGTGCTGGCAAACCCGCGCGTCGAACTGATCGACTTGACGCCAGAGGCGCTGATCGGGCATTCGGTCGAAGCGCTGATCGACGACCCGGCGTTGAAACTGGGCGAGCGCCTCGGCTTTCGCACCGGCAGCGAACTCGTGCGCTTGATCCGCGAACTGCGCGCGCCCGCTGGCTTGGAACCACGCGAGGCAAAGAGTTTCACCGTCGAAGTGGGCGACGACAGCGATCTGCGTTACGTGCAGCGTCAGATTTTCCCGGTCTACGACGAGGAGGAGCGCCCGCTGGGCGTGCTGCTGGTCTTCTACGACGAAACCGAGAAGCTGAAGCTGTCCAAGACGCGCGAGGAAGTCTCGCAAATGCTGATCCACGACCTCCGCAGCCCCTTGACGGCAGTCGTCACCAGCCTGAAGCTGCTGACGGAACTGACGCCCAAAGACAGCGACAAATATGCCCTCATCGAGACGACAGTTGACGCCAGCCGCCGCGCGGTGCGCAAGCTGCTCGCCCGCGTCGATTCGCTGCTCGACGTGGCGCGCATGGAAAACAACTTTATGTCGGTCGAACTGAAGCCAACCGAACTGGCGACACTGGTGGATAACGTCTGCGTTGAACTCAGCCCGCTGGCGCAGGAATTGAATGTTGTCATTATTCCTGACCTGCAAGCCGATCTGCCGCTGCTCGACGTGGACAGCGACAAGATCGAGCGGGTGCTGCTCAATTTGGTCGATAACGCGCTCAAGTTCAGCCCGACGGAGAGCGCCGTCGTCGTGCGCGCTTACGAGCCGGGCGCGGAAGGCGCAGCGCCGGGTTTCGTCCGCATCGACGTGGCGGACGCGGGACCCGGCATCCCCGACGAGTATAAGCTGATGCTGTTCGACCGCTTTGTTCAAATTCGCGGGCGCAGCGGCGCGCGGCGCGGCTCGGGACTTGGCTTGACTTTCTGCCGCCTCGTCGCCGAGGCGCACGGCGGGCGCATCTGGATCAGCGACAACCCGACCGGTGGCAGCATCTTCTCGGTCACGCTGCCCGCCGCGCTCGAAAACGAATTCAGCGCCGGGTCGGATTAGAGGGAATTTTCAACTGTCGAGGACGTTTTTAGTCGAGCGTTGCGCTCTTGGGGCTTTCTCGTAGGGGCGTCATATATGACGCCCCTACTTTCCCCTGACGTTTGGGATTTTCGCGCGCTGTTATTACGCCTCGGTGATGGTCACCGAGTTGATCATGTCGCCCTGCCGGATGGCGTTGACGACCGCTAGGCTCTCCGCGTCCGCGACTTTGCCGAAGACGGCGTGCTTGCCGTTGAGGTGCGGCGTCGGTACGTGGGTGATGAAGAACTGCGATCCGTTGGTGTTCGCGCCCGCGTTCGCCATGCTCAAAATGCCGGGGCTGTCGTGCTTAAGCCGCAGCGCGCCCGCTTCGTCGTTCCATTGATAGCCGGGACCGCCGCGCCCCGTGCCGGTCGGGTCGCCCCCCTGAATCATGAAGTCGCCGATCACGCGGTGGAAGCTCACGCCGTCGTAGAAACCGTCGCGCGCCAGAAAGACGAAGTTGTTGACCGTGATCGGCGCGTCTTTGACGAACAAGTCGATTGTGATGCTGCCCTTGGTCGTATCGAGCTTGGCGGTGTAGGTCTTCTTCGGGTCGATCTGGATCGACGGCGACTGATCATACTGCTTAGCCATTGGGTTTTCCTTACTCTGTTTGAAGAATCGTCCCCGTATTATACCGCGTATCCCGCTTGCGAGATCACTGCTGGCAAGTCTTTACCAATGCGCTTATCGCTCTGCTCTATAATAGAAGTGAAGGGCGAGCAATTCTAAACAACGTTAATTCTGCGTTGAGCCGAGTGAGAGTGTTAAGATTCAAACCAGCTCTCGTGATATACACTAGAGTCAAGATTGGGTTTCCTGCCCGTGATGAGCAGTTGAGGGGCACACATTATGCCGCGCGTGCTTTACATTGAAGATAATAAGGATAATCGGTTGCTGGTCCGGCGGATTTTGATGGCATCCGATTTTGACGTGGTGGTCGACGAAGCGGAAAGCGCTCAAATTGGCATTGATCTGGCGCTTAAGCAGCCCCCCGACCTGATTCTCATGGATTTGAGTATGCCGGATATGGATGGGCTGACCGCGACGAAACGTATTCGGAATTTGCCGACGCTCCGGGACATTCCGATTGTGGCGCTGACCGCGAACGCGATGGAGAGCGACAAAGATCGCAGCATCGAAGCTGGCTGCGACGGCTACATCAAAAAACCGATTGATGTCGACAAATTCCCCGAAGAAGTGATTCATTACATCAGGAGTCGTAATGAGCGACGTTCAAAACACCAACCCGCAGCGGACGCCAACAGAGTCGAGCACGAATCCGCAGCGAACGGCGGTGGAGCCGACCTCCAACCCGCAGCCGACGCCGGTGGAATCAAGCATCAACCCACAACCGACGCCAGCGGAATCAAGCATCAACCCGCAGCCGACGCCAACGGTGCCTTCCACCCCGCAGCGGACGCCGATTGAGCCAAGCGAGGCGCATGTCCTCGTCGTCGAGGACAATGTTCCTAACTTCGTCTTGGTTGCGCGGATGCTGGCGTTCATGGGCGTACAGCGCTGTGAATGGAAGACGTCGGGCTGGCAGGTCGTTCAGTTTGCCGACACGCTTCCGCGCGTCGACTTGATCCTGATGGATATTCGTCTGCCTTACGAAGATGGCTACCAAGCGCTGCAAAAATTGCGCGGCAACCCTCGCTTGCAGGATACGATTGTCTGCGCGGTGACGGCTGAAGCGAGCGAAGACCAACTGCGGCGCGCCAAGAAAGCCGGGTTCAATGGGTTTCTCGGCAAGCCGCTCGACCCCGACCGCTTCCCGAACCAGATACGCAAGCTGCTCAAAGGTGAAGAAGTATGGGAATGGAAGTAGACGACCCGAAAGATCGCCTGAGCCTTGCCGAAGCCCAGTACGCGGCAACCAGCACGATTTTCGGTTCCAACGATCCGGTTGAAATCCTCAACGCACTGATCAACTTCAGCGGTCGCCCGTTTGCTCACGCCCACTTGGGGCTGCTTGATCCTGAAACCAACGCCTTGAATGTGATCGCCATCCGCGACGAAACCGGCGTCCACGACGCCCATTTTCAGCGGCGGCTGGACGAGTATCCCGGCTACGAGATGCTCGAAGCGGTCGAAGTGCTCGATATCCCCGACGTCACTGCCGACCCGCTGCTGAGCGCTCACGAGCGCGAACTGGTCACGTCGCGCGGGATGCAAGCGCTGCTGATCATTCCGCTGGTTGTGTCCCGGCGGCTTTCCGGCTTGGTCGCCTTCGAGAACCCGACGCCGGTCACGCTTGCGCAGGAAACCCTGCGCGCGATGCGCAACCTCGGCAACCAGATCGCGGTCGTCTTTGAAAACCAGTCGCTGCTGCGCGATACGGCATCGACCCTTGAAGAAGTCCAAACACTTTACGACATCAACCGCGCCATCATCGGCGCGCTCGACCCGCTGGACGTGCTGCGCGTGCTGCGCAGCTATTTGGCGCAGAATGCCGTCTCGATCATTCACGCGGTGGTCGAGCGGGTGGGCGGCGGGGAAAGCGTCGTCGTCCGGCACATCATCTCGGCGACCGGCGAGCAGACGGTGGAACTGCCCATCGAAAATGTGAAGCGGGCGGCGGACATGTTCGGCGAAGCCGAGTCAACTGGCGTCGTCCTCGTCGAAGATATCGACAGCGCCCAAGCCAGTATGCCGCTGCGCGACCTGCTGCATTCCGGGCGGGTGCAGAGTTATCTCGCCATTCTCGTCCGCGAGCACAGCGCTATTCAAGACGTGATCGCTATTGCGTTCGAGACGCGGCAGACGTTCGACAGCCGGACGCAGCGCTTGTATAACGCCGTCGCCAACCAAATCGGGATCGTGCTGCAAAACCAACGCTTGCTGCAAGACGCCCAGTACACCGCCATTCAACTGGCGCAGCAGGTGCGCGTCTTGCAGGCGATCAACCAGCTTTCCGCCGGGATCAGCACCTTCCAGACCGAGAAAGACCTGCTCGATTACGTTGCCATCAGCCTCGTCGATGCGCTCGACGTGAGCCACGTCGGGATTGTGGTATTTGAGCCCGGACAGGAAACCGGGTTGGTGATCAGCGAATATCCAGATCTTGGTGCCGTCAATTCGCGCATCGAGACGCGCGTCAGCCAGACGCTCGCCGCGCTGCGTCAGCACCCCGACCGCCCGGTGATCATCCATGACATTGAAGCGAACCCGCTGATCGAGCCGGACACGCGCCCGGTGCTGCAAGCGATGGGCGTGCTCTCGATGATGGTGATGCCGCTGCAAATCTCCGGCGAGATCGTCGGGACGGTGGGGTTCGACCTATTCCAGCTTTCGCAGCAGTTCACGCCGGAACTGCATCGGCACCGCCGCGACCATGCTCTCGCAGGTTGCCATCGGTCTGCAAAATATCCGTCTGCTCAGCGAGGCGGAGCGCCGCGCCGAGCAGCTTCAGCGTATCGCGCTGTTCGGGCAGTCGGTGCAGGCAACGCTAAATCTGGATGCCATTCTCGACATTCTGCTGAACGAAATTCCGCAGTTAATTCCGGTGCAGCGGATTGACGTCGCGCTGGCAAGCGCTCGACAGGGCAGCCTGCGGAGCGTCGCCCGCTATGCTGACGGGCGACGCACGATCGATACTGCGAACGCGGTGTCGGTCGCGCTCGACCAGACCTTCGTCGGGCAGGTTTGGCAGATGCAGGAACTGCTCGGCATCGCCGATACGCAAGCGCTTCCGGTGCATCCGACCGACTACGATCCCAGCTTGCGCTCGCTCTTGATCGCGCCGATCCGCTCGCGCGGGCAGGTGCTCGGCATCGTCACGATTGGCAGCACGCTGCCTTACCGCTACACCGAGACCGATCAGGCGATTTTCCAGCAGATGATCAACCAGCTCGCGGTCGCGCTGGAAAACGCCCAAGCTTTCGAACAGAGCCAGCGCGCCACCAAGAATGAGGCGCTGATCAACGATATTTCCACGCAGCTTCAGCGCCGCAGCGCGGTGGAAGACATGCTGGAAGTCGCCATCAGCGAGCTGGGTACGGCGCTGGGCGCGCGTCGCGGGCGCATCCGATTGACGACCCGGATCGATGGTGAGCAAAGCGAGGTCGAGTCATGACCACCCTGTTCGATAACTTGTTCAACACCAGCGCCTATACGGGTGCGGCGGAGCGCGACCGGGCGCGCTTGATCTACGGCTTCACCCTGATCTTGATGCTGTTGTTCTTCCTGTATGCGCTGTTCGCGCCCCAAGATCAAGCGGGCTTGACGATGTTTGGTCGCGCGGGGACGGACTTCTTGAGCGTGATCAGCATCGCTGGTGTTCTAGTGGTTGGCGTCGTCACCTTGTACTGGACGCGTGTAGGACGGATGGACCTGAGCGCCTATGGTCCGCTAGTCATGTGGCTGCTGAGCGGCGTTCCGCTCGGCTATCGAGTCCATTTCGCCTCGGCGGACGCCGGTGCAACCCTGCTCGTGCTGATCATGATCGGCAGCCTATTCCTGCGCGTGCGCGGCTTGGCGATTGCGACCGTTTTGGCGCTGCTGCGCTGTTCGTCGCGGTTTTGACGTATACGCCCGCTCCTGACCTGACGATTGATCTACGGCGCTTACATCGGTAACTCGGTGGCGCTCGCCTTTCAAGTGCTGGGCGGCGCGGGGCTGATTTACCTGTTCTTGCGCGGCGCGCGAATGGATACCCTTGCCAGCAGCGCCGGCGCTTACGAAGACCGGCTGCGGTTGGCGAACATCACCACGCAGCTTGCTCAACGTATTCAGCGCCGTACCGAACTCACCGACCTTTTGAACAGTGCGATTGCCGACATCCTGCAAAGCTATGCCGACATCTACCACGCGCAAATCTTCCTGATCGACCAGACCAGCAACGATGCCGCGCTCGCCGCGAGCACGGGGGCGGTGGGCGAGATGCTGCTCCAGCGCCAGCACAAGCTGCCCGTCGGCAGCCGCAGCGTGATCGGGCAGGTTACGTCCACCGGGAAGCTGATTGTCGCGCGCACGGAGTCTTCGGATGGCGTTCACCAGCGTAACGAGTTCTTGCCGGATACGGTTGTCGAGGCGGCGTTCCCGCTGCGGCTCGGCAACGCGGTGATCGGCGCGCTCGACCTACAGAGCCGGATCACCGCCGCCTTCGCCGAGGTCGATCTGCCGGTTTTCCAATCACTGGCGGACAATATCGCCGTTGCCATCGACAACGCCCGCTTGTTCGAGGAGACCGAAACCCGCTTGCGCGAAAATCAAGGCTTGGTCGAGCAGATGCGCGGCGCGGTACGCGAAGTCGAACGCCTCAACCGCCAGCTTACCCGGCAGGCGTTGGACGGAGTATCTGAGCGGTCAAAGCGGCGAACTTGAGCCTCGACATGGATTTCGAGCATAACCTCAACCAGCATGCCGACGTTTGGACGCTCGACGCTCGATGAAGCCGTACGCACTAACCAGCTTGTCGAAAAGCCGTCCGGCAACGGCACGATTGTCAGCCTGCCGCTGCGCGTTCGTAGCGAGGTCATCGGCGCGATGGAGTTCGAACTCGACAGTGAAGCGCTCGACACCGGAAGACGTCAATCTGCTACAGGCGGTCGCGGAACGCTTCGGTCTCGCCGTCGAAAATGTGCGGCTCTACGAAGAAACCCGGCAGGCAGCGGAACAGGAACAGCGCATCAACGACATCGCGGCGCGCTTCCAATCGGTTGCGACGGTGGACGAACTGCTGCGCATCACCCTGACCGAGTTGAGCGATACGCTCGGCGCGGAAGGCGGCTCGATCCGCTTAGGGCGCTTTACGGAACCGAACGGGGAGAGCGCGCCATGATCAACGGACTGTTCCACCTGCTGTTTGGCGTCCGCCACGATTACGGCGACGTGTTACTTCAGCAGCGCGCTCAAAAGCTCGTCTGGCTGATTTGGGCGACGGTGGTCACGCTGGTGCTGGTGATCATCTTGCGGGTTATCGCGTCGTCGGCGCAAAAATTCGAGACGTCAACCGCCGAGAGCGTCCCGCCGGCGTTTCTGGTCATTATCTTCGGTCTGCTGCTGGCGTACCTGCTGGTTCAAATCGGGCGGGCGCAGGTGGCGGTCTGGGCGTCCACCGGCATCATGCTCGGTCGTGTTCACCAATGCGGTTGCGACCACGATCAGCCCGATTGCACCGGTCGCGCTGGTTCTGCCGCTGGTCGCGGCGGGGATGCTGCTCCGGCGTCGCAGCGCGGTCTTGATCGTCCTGTTGATCGCGGCGACGCTGATCGTGCGGACGATCAACCAAGCGCAAGCGTTCGCCGTCGTGCGCTACATTCCAGCGGACAATGCCGTGCCCGAATTCGTCGCTTACGGCATTTTCCTCGGCTTGACGGCGGTTTTTATGCTCCTTTTCAGCGGCAGCGGCGAGCGCTTGATTCTTGGCGCGCTCAGGGATATTCGTCAGTTTAAGGCGGCAAATCAGTTCAGCGGCGTCATGGATGTCGCGGACGACGAAGACGCGGTGCTGCGCCGTCTGCTAGAGACGATTCAGACCGATCTCGGCTACAGCTTAGCGCAGATTTATCTGCCTGGCGTTGGCGGCGAATACACGCGCCGAATGCGGCTCGGTTTGGGTCAGAGCGCTCACGTTGCCCTGCGCGGCGTGAGTGCCCTGATCGTCGAAACAATTGGCACCCGCCAGCCGATCTTGCTCAGCACGCGCGACCCGCGACTGCGCAGCGAGCATCTGGTTCCGCCCGCCGATGAAGGGGTGCTGGTGGCGCTGGCATCCGGCGATTTTCTGGTCGGCGTGCTCGACGTGCAGGGCGACCGGAACGACTTGTTCAGCGAAAACGCGATTGCCGCGCTGGTCGGGCTGGCGGCACAAGCCGCCCGCGAAATCAGCTTAGTCCGGCAGGTTGGGGATCTCCGGCACAGCGTGCGCGAGCAGGAAGTGGTGATCCAGCGGTTCTCCAGCCAGATGTCCGAGTTTCAGCAGCACAGCCAGAGCGTGGCGACGGTGGCGTGGTCGCAGTATCTCGGAGGGCGCGGACAGTCGGGGGTCGGCTTTGACTACGACGGCAGCATGATCGTCCCTTCCAGCAGCTTGCCCGAAGACATTCGTCAAGCGATTGAGCACGGCGAGATCACCAGTGAACGCCGCGACAATCAACAAGTCGTCAATGTGCCAATCATGCTGCGTGACCAGATCATCGGCGCGTTTACGTTCAATCTGCCGCGTGACCGCGCGATCGGCGACCGCCAGTTGGAAATGCTCCGCACCGTCGCCAACCGGCTCGGCGTGGCGCTGGAAAGCAACCGCTTGCTCGAACAGACGCAAGCACAGGCGCTGCGGGAACGCCGCGCCAGCGAGATCGGCAGCGTGCTGTTAAGCGCGACTGACGTCGAGACGGTGCTCGATTTGGCGGCGTCGAATTTCAACGAGGCGCTCGGCGCGGTACAGACGCGGGTCTATCTCGATCCCGCTCGACTAGCCCACAGCGGAGAAGTGCAATGATCGCACGATCAAGCCGGTTTCATCCGCTTTCGTGGTCCTCTGTGGCTGAAGTTTCTAGTCGGCATCGTCGTTGGCATGGTTATCTTGACGATTCCGCGCTGATCTTCGTGCAGTCCGGCGTCTACGACATCAGCTTGCAGAACGCGAAATCGTTTGTTTCGGAAACCGGCGTTCGTCACGCGACGCTGGTGGGCAACGCGCTGGTTGACGCCCGCACGCGCTTATCGACCTTCACCGATGACGCGGGCAGCAGCGGCGACATGATCGGCTATCTGCTGCGGGGCGTGCGCACCGACACGCCGATCTATTTGCCGAAGAAATCTCCTAACGAAATTGTGACCCTGTTCCGCGACGAGTTGATCAGCTTGGCGACTTCGCCCTTCGAAAGCGTGCGCCTGCTTGACCGCTCCGGACGGGTCGTCATTCAGGCGAACGTCTCGTCGGCGTCGTTCGTCGTCCATGACGAGTCCCAGTCGCCGATTTATCGGGCGGCGCTCAACGCCCAGCTTCAGGGGCAGTCGAGCGCGCTCGCCGTGACCGAAGATGCGACGCCCGCGATTGAACTCGTCAACGCGATTTACTGGCGTGACGGCTCGCCGATTGGCTACGTCGTCGCTCGCTTGAGCCGCAGCCGAATCTTCCTGAACAACATCCGGCTCGATCAGTCAACCAATATTTTCGACGCCTACACCTTCCTGACGACGGCGCGCGGCGCGGTGGTCACGACGTCGGCGATGATCACTGAGGCGACCAATGCCAGCGAGTCTGCTCGCCGTCACCCGCGCGCTGGCTGGACAGAGCGGCGTCGATACTTATCAGGCGAATAACGGCGTCGACTACATCGGCTACTACACGGAAATTTCCGGTACGCCCTTCGTCCTCGTGACCCAAGCACTCTCCCAGACGGTCTACGCCAATACGCTGACTTTCTTTCAAGTCCGCACGTTCGTCGTGGTCATTGGCGTGCTGGCGTTGGTGGCGATCCTCGTGGTCGGCTTCAACCAATTGATCACGCCACCGCTCAACCGACTGCGTCGGGCGGCGCTGGCGCTCTCCAATGGCGATTTTGACCTCCCGGTGCCGGACGCGGCGCGCGGCGACGAAATTGGACTGCTGGCAGCCGCCTTCCTCAATATGCGCGATCAAGTGCGCGTGCTGATCGGCGACCTTGAAGACCGCATCGCTACCCGCACCCGCGACATCGGCGCGACACAGGACATCAGCCGCTATGCCGCCACTCAGCGTGACGTGCAGACGTTAATGAACCGCGTCGTCGATCTGATCGTCGAGCGTTTCCCGAATATCTATCATGCTCAAATCTTCCTGATCGACGATGCAGGCATTAACGCGATTCTGCGCGCCAGCACCGGCGAAGCCGGTCAGCAGTTGCTCAGTCGTGGACATCGTTTGGGCGTCGGCAGCCTCAGCGTGATCGGGCAGGTCGCCCAGCAGGGGCGCTTGATCATCGCCCGCGATACGGTGGCGAGTCAGGTTCACCGCCGCAACGAGTTTTTGCAGGACACCCGCGCCGAACTCGCGGTGCCGCTGCGCATCGGCGACATCATCATTGGCGCGCTCGACGTGCAAAGCCGTATCCGCGACGCCTTTGACGAGGACTTGGTCGCCGTTCTGCAAACGATGGCGGATCAGATCGCCGTCGCCATTCAGAACGCCCGGCTTTACGAGGACTCGCTGCGGCGCGTGCGCGAAATCGAGGAAAACAACCGCACCGCCACCCGCCGCGCATGGCAGGAATTCATGCGCGACCAGCACGCCGACGAGATCGTCCGGACTGCCGGGTTCAGCACGGGTTCGAACCTCAGCGACCTGCGCGAAACCGCCCTCCGCACCGGCAAGCCGGTCGTGGGCACGCTCACCGAGCGGCAGACGATTCCGGTCGCCGTCCCGGTGCAACTGCGCGGGCAGATGATCGGCGCGGTCGAGTGGGAGATCCCGGCGGCGGAATTATCCCAAGAAAAGATCGAATTGGCGCAAGAATTGGCGAACCGGCTGGCGCTCAGTCTCGACAATGCGCGCTTGTTCCAAGAGAGCCAGCGCACGACCGAACGCGAGCGGTTAGTCAACAGTATCGCCACGAAATTGACCGCGCAGACCACGATCAACGACATTCTGGAGACGGCTGTCCGCGAAGTCGGGCAGGCACTGCGCGCGCCACAGGTAAGTATTCGCCTGCAAACTTTGGGCGGCATTGGCAATGGTAACGGTAATGGTGATCACCCGAAGAATGACGGCTAAGGATAGACGATGGCGAGCATCAGACGGCAAATAGAGGCTCCTTCCATGTACGGTCGCATCATGCGACTCGTCATTCCGCTGATCATGGGCATGTTCTTGATCATCGGCTTAGTGCTGCTCTGGGCGATTCAGGCAAACGGGCAAGAGACTCTTAGCGCAAACGCAGCGGGTCGCGGTCGGCGACATCGCTGGCGAGATTAATGACGAAATCCAACTGCACGCCGACGTCTTGACGAGCATTACCAGCAACCGTGACGCGCGCGACTTCGCCCGCGACACCTTGATCAATATCTCCGGCAACACGGTCGAGACCACGCAGGCGCGGCTCTTGGGCGATTTCGTCAGCTTGTTGGAGCAGAACCCCGAATACCTCGCCGTTCGTTACGTGACGTTCAACGGATCGGTCTGGTCGGAAGTGACCAATTACGACAACACTATCCCGCGCGCCGACGACCGCATCCGGTTGGGCATTTTCGCCAGCGACCCGGCGCTGCTGCGCAGACTCGCCGTCAATCCGGGACAGGTGGTCGTCAGCGACATCACCTTCGAACTTGACCCGGATACGCTTGACCCGGCAATGCCGATTTCATATATGCGGTTGGCGTCGCCGGTCTCCCCGGATAGCAATTTCGCTACCAACATCGCCGGGGTGATCGAGATCGACGTGAAGGTCGATCCAATTCTGGCTGCCGCGCGCTCGGCAGCCGACGCGCAGGTAGCGCATCAAACCGGTCGGCGTGTGGTCGTGACCGACCAATCCGGCGATTTGCTCTACGACACGGCTGACCCGAATTTCGACTATCTTGGCGCGCTAGGGCAGCAGAAATCAGTCCAACTGGATGCGCGCTATCCTGACGCTCAACCGCTGCTGGCGAGCAGCACGTCGGTGGCGACCGCAAAAGTCAGCGGCGATAACGTCTTTTCGACCTCGAAAGTCAGTTTGGGGAGCGATGCCGCTTCGTTCTGGATGGCGGCGCTGGTCGACAAGGTGAGTGAGACGCAGAGCCGCAGCAACTTGTACTCGCTGATCGTGCTGGTGGGCAGCTTGATGCTCGGCTTCAGCCTTGCCGGGTTGGTCGGCGGGATCTTGCGGCGCACGCTCCGCCCGATTGCCGAAGCACAAGCGGCGGTCGAGCGCTGGACGATGACCGGCAGCATGAGCTCAGCACCGAGCGCGCTGCCGACCACCACGCTGATCGCCGTGCCCTCGGTCACGGCGGGCGCGGGGAGCAGCGAGCACGCCGACGGCACTGAAGTCGGTCTGCTGCTGCAATCGTTCCACTCCGTGACCGACCGGATTACCACGCTGCAACGTCAGCTTGACAGCCAACAGGGGCGTTATAACCGAAACATGGATATCGCCGCGCGCATTGGTCGAGAGACGGCGACCCTCTACGACCTCGACGAACTTCTGAACCGCGCGATTGACCTGATCTGTAACGAGTTTGACTTCTATCACGCGCAGGTCTTCCTGATCGACGATATCGGCGAAAACGCCGTGCTCACCTACAGTCATGGCGAAGTCGGGCAGCGCTTGCTGGAAAGCAAGCACAAGCTCGCCGTCGGCTCGGAGTCGGTGATCGGTCGCGTGACCCAAGCGGGGACGTCGGTCATCGTCAACGATACGTTGGTCACGGACGTTCGAGCGCCGCACACGGTCAACCCGCTGCTGCCGGACACGCGCGCGGAAATGGCGCTGCCGCTGCAAATTGGCGAGCGCATCATCGGCGCGCTTGACGTTCAGAGCAAGCGCCCCAACAGCTTCCAGGGCGACGAAATCCGCACTTTGCAGATTCTCGCTGACCAAATCGCCGTCGCCATCCAAAACGTGCGCTTGCTGGTGCAGTCGGAAGAGCGTGTCACCCAAATCGACGCGCTGAACCGCCAACTGACGCGCACGGCGTGGGAGGAGACCAGCCGCCATAGCGCGCTGGAGCCGATCTATCGCTACGACTTGCTGGCACTCCACCATGACGAGGGTGGCGTGCAGCCGAGCGTCAGCCTGCCGATTGCCATTCGCGGTGAGGTCGTCGGCTCCTTCGACGTCGCCGCCCCGGAGGGCGAGGTCTTCACCGAAGGCGACCGCTCGATCATGCGCGCCGTCGCTGACCGCGTGGCGATTGCTATCGAGAACGCCCGCCTGTTTGAAGAAAACGTGGAGGCGCTGACCGATAACCAACGCCTGCTGCGCGCGGCTGAAAGCGAACGGGAACGCCTCAGCTCGATCCTTGAGTCGCTGCCTGCCGGCGTGCTCGTGCTCGATCCGCGAACCTTCACGCCGCTCCAGCACAACCAGCAAATCGAGCAGATGTTGGGACGCCCGATCCAGTCCGATCTTCCCTTCAGCGTCGAGAACTATCAACTGCATCGCAGCGGTACGGATGCGCTTTACCCGACCGACAACCTGCCGATTTACGCGGTCACCCGGTCGAAGACGATGACCACCAGCGACGACATCGCCGTTGCGCGGGCGGATGGCACCGAGATCGACCTGCTGATGAACGCCGTCCCGGTTTTGGACGAAGACGGAAACATCAGCGTCATCGTCGCCGCCTTCCAAGACATCAGTACGCTGCGTAACCTTGAACGCACGCTCGAAGCGAACCTGCGCGAAACGGTCTCGCTGTACGAATCGGCGCGTGCGCTTTCCGAAGCGAGCGAAGTCGACGACATTCTCGATCAAGTGATTTACGAGTTGAGCACGCAAGAAGGGGACAGCGCTTACGTGCTGCTGCTGGACGATAGAGCCGAAGGCGTGCGCGTAGCGCGCTCACTCGACGGCGAAGAAGCCAGATGGACGCTGCCGACGGAAATCCTCGACGCTCAAAACCCGCTGTTCATCCCCAACGTGAGCGAAGCGCTGGAATTAGACGACGCGACCCGGTTGGCGCTGCTGAATCAGAATGTCGCGGCGCTGGTGTCGCTGCCCATGCGCGCGCGCTCCCGTCGTGGCGCGCCGCTCGGCTGGTCGGTGATCACGTTCGCCAGTCCGCGCGACATCACGCCGGAAACCGAGCAGTTCTTGACGACGTTGAACGACAACACCGCCGTCGCGCTTGACAACCGCTACCTGTTCGAAAGCACCGAGGACGCGCTGCAAGAGACGGCGGCGCTCTACGGCGCGACCACCAACCTCAGCCGCGCCCGCACCGCCGAGGACATCGGCGAAGCCATCCACTTGGCGCTGGAAACACTCGTGCCGGACAAGTACGGGGCTTATCTGCTCGACGACGAGGGCATGACCGAACTGTTCAACATCAATCTTGACGGCTCCGAGCTTGACTTCTCCGCCCTGATGAATCGGCATCACCTGCTGGATACCGACGCCAACCTGTTTATCGACGATCTACAGGCGATCACCGACCCGACGCCGTTCGAACAGGAGTTGATCGCGTTCGGCAGTATCCGCGCGGTTGCCGTAGTGCAGTTACGAACGGCAGGGCGTCCGAGCGGCGCTTTCTTCATCATCTATAACCGCCCGCACAGCTTCGGCGCGGGCGACTCGCGCTACCTCGGTTCGGTGGCGGACAGCGCGTCGGTCGTCGTCAACAACTACCTGCTGCTCGAACAAATTCAGGAATTGTTGGAAGAGACGAGCATCCTCTACCAAGCCAGTCGCGCGCTGAACGACGCCGCGACGCCGGATGAAATCCTCGACGTTATCGTCAATCACCTGACCAACCGCCCGATCTCGCAGGCGTTTATCGCCGTGCTCTCTACCGAGAACTGGGATAACCCGAAGGCGGTGGCGCAGGTTGTGGCGTCGTGGCAGCGTGAAGACGCGACCGGCATCGACCTCAAGGGCATTAACCTCGTCTCCGACCAGTATCCAGCGTGGCGGCTGTTGGCGGCGGCGAACATCATGACGATTGACGATGCGAGCACGTCCGATGAACTTGACGATTTGGAGCGGATCGGCGTTCTCAGCCTCGAACTGCACTCGATCAGCGTGCTGCCGCTCCGGGTCTCCGGTCGCTCGATTGGCGCGATTGTCATCGGTGGCAGCGACCCGCACCGCCACAACGACCGCGACCTGCGCATTTACCGCTCGCTGGCGGAGCAAGCTGCCCTGCGAATGGAAGCGATCCGCCTGCTCGACCAGACCGAACGGCGCGCGCGCCAGTTGGCGACCTCGGCGCAAGTCAGCCAGATCGCCAGTTCGATCCTCGACCTGAACGACCTGCTGCCGCGCATCGTCGATCTCATCCGCGAGACTTTCGGCTACGACCACGCGCAAATCTTCTTGATGGATGACGCCGCCGATTTCGCCGTGCTGCGTGCCAGTACCGGCGAAGCCGGACGGCAGTTGTTGAGCGTTCACCACAAGCTGCAACGCGGCTCCGCCAGCGTCATCGGTCAGGTGACGGCGAGCGGCGAGCCGACGATTGCGTCGGACACGGCGGATGCGGCGGTCGTCCACCGCCCCAACCCCTACCTGCCGAATACGCGCTCGGAAATGGCGATCCCGCTCAAGCTGAAAGGACGGGTCGTCGGCGCGCTCGACGTGCAGTCGAACCAGCCGAACGCCTTCGACGACGACGACATCGGCGTTTTGCAGACGCTCGCCGCGCAGATTTCCGTCGCCATCGACAACGCGCAGTTGTTCGAAGAATCGCGCAGCCGTGCCAGCGAAATGACCTTCTTGTTCAACGTGACCACCGCCGCCGCGTCAGCCGAGACGCTCACCGAAGCGCTGCAAAATGTTGCTTCCGAGCTGCTGGTCTCGCTCGACGCGATTTCCGCCAGTATCTATCTACCGCAGGGCTACGTCGATGCCGATGGTGAGGAGTTCATCGTACTGGAAGCGGTCGCGCTGGCGGGGTCGGATCAGCCGCTCTCGGAACTCTCCGAGGTGCGCCTCGACGCCCAAGATAACCTGCTCGCCAGCGTCGCGCGCAGCCGCCGACCGATCATCATCGATGACATCAGCCGCGAACCGAATTACCTGTCGGTGGTCGATAACGCGAATTCGGCGGTCATCGTGCCGCTTACGTCCGGCAACCGGCTGGTCGGCATAAGTGCGCTCGAAAGCGACGCCATCAACGCCTATGACAGCGATACGCTGACGCTGCTGCTGACGCTCTCCGGGACGCTCTCCGCCATCGTTCAGAGCCAGCAGCTACTAGAGCAGGTGCAGGCGACCAACGAACAGCTCCGCGAGCTTGACCGTCTCAAGAGCGACTTCCTCGCCAACATGAGCCATGAGTTGCGGACGCCGCTCAACTCGATCATCGGCTTCAGCCGCGTGATCCTCAAGGGGATTGACGGTCCGCTGACCGAGATGCAGGAACAGGACTTGACCACCATCTATAACAGCGGTCAGCACCTGCTCAACCTGATCAACGACATCCTCGATCAAGCGAAGATCGCGGCGGGCAAGATGGACTTGCAGTTCGACTACTTCGAGATGAAAGCGGTGGTCGATGGCGTCCGCTCGATTGGTATCGGGCTGGTCAAGGACAAGCCGATTGACATTTTCGTGGATATCGCGCCCGGCTTGGAGCAGGTTTACGGCGACGAGTTCCGCACCCGGCAGGTGTTGATCAATCTGGTCTCGAACGCGGCGAAGTTCACCCGCGAAGGCTCGATCACCCTCAGCACCTACCCGGTCATGGACGAGGAGAGCGGACGCAAGATGATCCGCACCGACGTGACCGACACCGGTATCGGTATTGCCGACGCCGACATTCACCTGCTGTTTGAAGCCTTCCGGCAGGTGGACTCGTCGCTGACGCGGACGCAGGGCGGCACTGGCTTAGGACTGCCGATTTCCAAGTCGCTGGTCGAAATGCAGGGCGGGCGGATGGAAGTCTCCACGCAGGTCAACGTGGGTTCGACTTTCTCGATCTTCATGCCGGTCGAGCCGGTGGTCGAGGAGGAAGAAAAGCCCAAGAAGAAGACCGACGATCTGGTTAAGCCGCCGCGCCAGCCGGTTGTGACGGGTCCGCTGACGCTGCCGAACGGCTCCAGCAGCAGCACGACCCAGCAGACGGAGTCGCCGATCAATGTGGTGCATACCACCAAGCGGCAAATCCTGCTGATCGAGGACAACCCGGACTTAGTTGACCAGTACCGCCGCGCGCTCCAGCGCGAGGGCTTCGACATCTTCACCGCGTCGATCCCGCTCGAAGCCGAAGCGATGGCGAGTGGTTTGCACCCAACGCTGATCATCATGGACGTGTCGTTCAGCGGCGGGCAGGGTTGGGGTATTCTCGGTAAGCTCAAAGCGCGCGACGACACCTTCGACATTCCGGTGATCATCGTGACTCTCAGCGGCGAGCAGGAACGGGCGATGGACATGGGTGCGTTCCGTTTCATCCAGCGTCCTTTTACGCCGGAAGACGTTGTGCTCGCCGTGCGTGACGCCGAGCGCGAAAGCCGCATCAACCGCATCCTCATCATCGACGATCAGCCGGAGAGCGTCCGGTTGCTGACTAACCTGCTCGACGAGCAGGGGCAGTATCGCGTCTTCAGCGCTGCCAACGGCGCTGAGGGGATCGCGCTGGTCGCGCGCCGTCGTCCAGACCTCGTGATCCTCGATTTGAGGATGCCGGAAATGGACGGCTTCCAAGTCGTCAAGGAGTTGCGTAATAACCCGGAGACGGCTACTATTCCGATCCTTGTGGTCACTGGCGATACGCTCAGCAACGAAGAGCGCGATCAATTGATGAATTTGGCGGTACTGCACAAAGCTGAGATTAGCGCTGAGCAGTACCATCAGTTCGTGGATGGTGTCAGAGGCTACCTTAATGGAGACTAGTGTACTTTGCCAAATGAAACAAAATCGATAGAGCTGGAGTGCATCAACTGTCGGGCACGCATCCCTTTCGACAAGTCGATAGACGGGTGTCCGGTTTGCGGGGAGAATATCCTCGAAGCACGTTACGAACTGAACAAGATCAACGTCAACGAATGGCTCCGGGCGATCCGCAGCCGACCCGAAGGGCTTTGGCGTTACAGCGAAGTTCTGCCGATCTATGATCGGAACAACATTGTCACCTTGGGCGAGGGCGGCACGCCTTTAATTAAGTCACACGCTCTGGCAGCGAGCCTCGGACTGAAACACCTCTACATCAAAGACGAACGACAGGGACCCACCGCCAGTTTCAAAGATCGGCAGGCGGCGGTGGCGATCTCGGTGCTGAAGGAAATGGGCGTCGACGCGGTGGTCGTCGCCAGCACCGGTAACGTCGCCATTGCTTACGGCGCTTATGCCGCGCGCGCTGGCATCAAGCTGTGGGCATTCTTCCCCAGCCTGACCCCCGGCGACAAGATGCGCGAGGCGGCGCTCTACGGCGCGGAAGTCATCAAGATCACCGGGACTTACGACCAGACCAAGGAGATCGCCGCGCGCTTCGCCAAGCGGCAGGGGGTTTTCCTCGACCGGGGGATCAAGAGCGTCGCCGCGATTGAGGCGATGAAGACGATGGCTTACGAGATCGCCGAGCAGTTGGGCTACATGATGAACGATGGCGGGCGTTGGATCACGCCGGACTGGTTCATTCAGAGCGTCAGCGGCGGCATGGGACCTATCGGCGTGGGCAAGGGTTTCCGCGAGATGTACGACTTCGGCATCGTCGACAAAATGCCCAAGATGGGCATGGTACAGTCGACCGGCTGCGCACCGATGGTCGAAGCCTTTGACCGTAATCAGCGCATCGCTACGCCGGTCGAGAACCCGGAAACCATCATTGCGACACTGGCGACCGGCAGCCCCGGTCGCGCTTACGAACTGCTCTACGACTACGTCGCCGAATACGGTGGCACATTCACCTCCGCCACCGACGAAGAAGCCTTCAACGCCATTCGCATTCTGGCGCGCAACGACGGCATTTCGGTCGAACCGGCGACCGGCGTCGCCTTTGCCGGGCTGTTCAAAATGGTGCGCGAAGGTGTGATCAAGCCCGACGAGGTGGTGGTCGTCAACTGCTCCGGGCACACACTCCCGGTCGAGACCATGATCCTCGGCGAACATTGGCAGCGTTCGGTCGATTTATCACAACGCACGCACACGCCGCTGCTGCCGCAAGAGGGCTTAGTCGCCGCGCTCGACCAGATGGAGTCGCACCTGCGCCGCGTCGTCGTCATCGAGGATAGTAAGGATGCCGCCCGCTTGATCAAGCGTCTGCTGCAAGCGCATGGCGCGTTCGAGGTGCATCTCGCCAGCGATGGCGCGCAGGGCTTGGAAATGGTGCGGCAGGTGCGCCCCGACCTCGTGATCACCGACTTGATGATGCCCAACGTGGACGGCTTCGAGGTGATCGACGCCATGAAGTCCGATCCGGAGCTTCAGCACATTCCGATTGTCGTCATCACGGCGAAGGAACTGACCGCTAAAGAGCGGGTGCGGCTGAACAGTCAAGTTGACCTGCTGCTGAAGAAAGGGTCGTCGATTGACGACGACGTGATCGAAAATCTCGTCCATAAGCTCGACTAACAAGGACTAGAATACTAAAGGACGAACCCGCACCCCGGCTTTCAGATGACCGGGGTGCGGCAGCAGAACTCAGACAGCGCGACTAAAGGGCGCAGGCGCTATGCAGAAAACGATCCTCTACATCGAAGACGACCCCGCGAGCCGCTCATTGGTCGAGCGTACCCTTCGATATGGGGGCTACCGCGTGTTGATTGCTGAATGCGGGCTGGACGGTATCGACCTCGCCCGCAGCGAAATCCCGGATTTGATCCTGACCGACATCAATCTGCCCGATATGTCCGGGCGCGAGGTCACGACCACCCTGCGTGGCGATCCTCGTTTCAGCGCCACGCCGATTGTCGCGCTGACGGCGCAGATCATGAACAACCAGCGCGAATTGGCGCTGGCGGCGGGCGTCAGCGGCTACCTGACCAAGCCGGTGGACATTGAAAGCCTGCTTGAACAGGTCGAGAAATATCTGGAAGGTCGGCGCGAGGTGCTCGAACCGCAAGCGCTCTCCGCCGCGCAGAACCGCTATCAACAGGAATTGGTCGCCCGGCTGGAGGAGCGCGTTCGCGAGCTGGAGACGGTCAACAAGTCGCTGCGCCACCTCGACAAGATGAAAGACACCTTCATCCAACTGACGGCGCACGAACTGCGCACGCCGCTGACGCTGGTCTACGGTTACAGCCGGTTGCTAGAGGATAATTCCGAACTGCAAGGCATCATGCAGTACGACACCAACCTGCGGATGCTGCTCGATGGCATGTCCGGCTCGATAGTGCGGATGCAGAACATCGTCAACGAGATTTTGCTGGTCAGCCGGATCATGACCAACCGCATCGACCTCGCCATCGGTCCAACCGATCTGGGCGACCTCGCCAACAAAGCGATCAAGACTTACGCCGACGCCTGCCGGGATCGCAAAATCACGATCCATTTCAATCGGGCGGAGTTCCCCGACCGGATGCGCGCTGATTGGGAACTGCTCGAATTGGCGCTGCGCAACCTCGTCAGCAACGCCATCAAGTACACGCCTGATGGCGGCGACATCTACCTTCGCGCGCTGGTCGAAGGCGATCACGTGCGCTTCTCGATCCGCGATACCGGCATCGGCATCGCCAAGGATACGCAAAAAACGCTGTTCGAGCGCTTCCACACCAACAGCGACGTTCAGCTTCACAGCACTAGCAAAACTGCCTTTCGCGGCGGCGGTATCGGCTTAGGGCTGGCGGTCTGTAAGGGGATCATCGCGGCGCACGGCGGCGTGATTACCTGCCAGAGCGACGGCTACGATCCGCATAAGCTGCCCGGCAGCGAGTTCGTCATTGTGCTGCCATTGGTCACGGAGCGACAGGCGAGCATTCCGCGATGAAGTTGGCTCAGCCATCGGCACACGCACAGGGCGTCGCGGCAGCGTTCTTGACGCCGCTGCTGCTCGGGGTCGCGCCGATTTTCGGCAAACAGGCAATCGGCTTAGGCGCTGACCCGTTCACCGTCGCCGCCGTGCGCACGGTGATCGCAGCGCTGCTGCTGTGGATCGTTTACGCCATCTTTTTGCGCAAATCGATCTTCATTTATCCGGCGGGGCTGCTCGGCTGCGTGGTCGTCGGGGTCGTCAACGGCATCGGCTCGCTGTTTTACTACAGCGGGCTGGGCTTGCTCGATGCGTCGCTGGTGCAACTGCTCAACGGGGCGTATATGGTGTTCGCGGTGCTGCTCTCGCGCTTGGGCGGCGAGAAGATCGACCGCCATCTGGCGCTGCGGGTGGCGCTGGCGTCGATGGCGCTGGTGATGCTGACCGGCTTCGGACACAACGCCGTGAACTGGCTCGGCGTCGGTTTGATGCTGGGCAGCGCGCTGATGTTCGCCGGGACGGTCATCCTCAGCCAATACGTGCTCTACGAAATGCCGCCGACGACGGCGACGCTTTACGTCATCTCGACGATGGCGGTGGTCGTGGTCATGGTCTGGGCGGCGGTCGGCAATTCGCTCAGCAGCGCGGTGCTCGAAGCGGCTTTCCCGCCGATTTTGATCCTCGGCGTGACGACGGCGCTCTCGCGCTTGGCGATGTTCGCCAGCGTCTCGGTCTTCGGCAGTTTGCGGACGGCGATCATCGCCGTCGCCGAAATCGGCGTGGCGCTGACGCTGGCGTATTTTGTGCTGGGGGATCGGCTGACGATGATTCAGGTGATCGGCGTGGGCGTGCTGATGTTCAGTATGCTGCTGATCCGCTCGAAGGATTTGCTGCCGCGCGGCTTCAACCCGAACGAGCTGTTAGTTCACGACATGGCGACGGTGCAGTTCCAGCGCATTGCCTTTCACCGCGCTTTCGGCAAAGCCAAGCACGACAACGCTTCCGGCGTGATGGGCACGATCACGACCGCCGAGATGGTCGCCATCCAGCGGATGTTAGGCGCGAGCAACAAGCCGGTCGACCCGTTCCCGCTCTCAAAGGGGGGCTACAGCGTCGATCTCTCGGCGTTTCTCTCCAGCCAAGAACCGACCCGTCCGCGCAATCCGTTGACCAAGAATCAGGACGATCAGAACGACACGGCGGGTTCGTAGACGCTCCAGAAGGACATTTGCAGGCTGCCATCTTCATCTTGCAGGAAGAACAACGCTTCTTCAAGCGCGTCAAAGTTGCGCATCGGCACGTGGGTCACGCGAGCGATCAGTGCCCGCAAATAGCGCGCTGCCGGAACGTCGGAAACGAGGATGATCCAGCCGACGGGGATCTGCAAAGTGAAGGCGAAACCGGCACGTAGGGCAGCGATGTCCGTGCGCAGCGTTCTGAGGCTGCTGGCGTCGATGATCAGGTGAATGCCCGCTGGATCGGCGTCGTCGAGGAAGGGCATAAGCTGATCGTTGAGGGCTTGGAGCGACTGAAAAGTAAGCGACTCACCATCGAGGGCGGCATGAATGACGCGATGTCCCATGCACCAACTTATCTGATGTGCCATACCGCAACTCCGCAACATTAAGTAATACTACTATTGTATGCCCCGATCACGGTCATTACAAAATTCACGATTCCTTAACGTTTCTTAACAATAAGGTGATTTAAGCTTTTTAGGTTATCGTCAATTTAGCGGATCGCTGACCTTGAAATGAGGCAGTTGCCCGGTATTTCTCCCCCTCTCTCTGCAATCGATAGCGAGTCGGGGAGTGCTGACAGGGGTATTTTTTGTTTTTGTACGGGCGCGCCTGTGTGTGCGCCCGGTTTTACACACGGCTGGCAAACTGCTTAAGCGTGCCAGTCAACATCTTTCTTGATCACCTTCGCCGGTGCCCCGGCGACGACACAGCGTTCGGGAACGTCTTTTGTGACCACACTGCCCGCGCCAATGATCGCGCCGCTGCCAATGTGAGTGTTCTTTAGAATGGTGGATTTCGCACCGATCCAGACGTGATCACCAATCGTAATCGGACCGGATTTGGGTTTTTCGATGCCGTTTTCAAGAATCACATGAAAATCCTGATCCATGATCAGGCAGTCCCACGCAATCGCGCAATGTTCGCCGATTTCGATACGTTCTGCTGCGAAAATCATCGTGTTGGGCTGGACATAACTTCTGTCCTTAATGATCAATTGCCCGGTGACGTAAGTCTTGCTGGTCTGGGCAAAACGCACGTGACCGGAAATATCGACGCTCGCGTCTTTATCAACCCGAAAGACGCCATTTCCTTTTGGATCCATCCCCAGCTTCCAGCTTTGAAAGCCGAGAAATAGTAATCCGTTTATATTCAACCTACCACGCTGACTATAAAGCATTCGCGGCGATACAATAAGGTCAAAGTGCTCACGCCGAAATAGACTGTTGAACAGGGCGCGGCTGTCATCCCATTTGTTTTCAGACTTTAGATAAGTCTTTGCGATGGTGCGTAGATTGCGGTGATTACGAAAGTTCATCGCCAGACACCTTTGCGCGTCGCTCCAGTAAGAGCATTGATTATATCAGGGCTGTACCCACCCCTTCGAGCGTTCGACGGCGCGCTGCCAGCCGGCGTAGAGCGAGTTGCGCTGGTCGGCGGACATGTTTGGCTCGAAGGCGCGCTCGACCCGCCACTGCCGCGCGATCTCGGTTTGCGAGTGCCAGAAGCTGGTCGCTAAACCGGCGAGATACGCCGCGCCTAAGGCGGTCGTCTCGGTGACGGCGGGGCGCTCGACCGGCACGCCTAGAATATCCGCCTGAAACTGCATCAGGAAGTCATTGCGCACCATGCCGCCGTCGACGCGCAGCGTTTGCAGCTTCAAGCCTGAATCGGCTTGCATGGCGTCGACCACGTCGCGGGTCTGGTAGGCGACGCTTTCGAGCGTTGCGCGGGCGATCTGGGCGCGTCCGCTGCCGCGCGTCAAGCCGAGGATCGCGCCGCGCGCGAAGGCGTCCCAGTAGGGCGCGCCTAAGCCGACGAACGCCGGGACGACGTAGACTCCCCCGGTATCGGGCACGCTGGCGGCGAGCGTCTCGCTCTCGGCGGCATCTTTGATGATGCCGAGTTCGTCGCGCAGCCATTGGACGGCGGCTCCGGCGATGAAGACGCTGCCTTCGAGCGCATACTGCACCGGCTTGCCCTCGATCTGCCAGCCGATGGTCGTCAGCAAGTTGTGCTTGGAGTCGACCGCATCGCTGCCGGTGTTCATGAGCAGGAAGCAGCCGGTGCCGTACGTCTGCTTGGCGAGACCCGGCTCGTAGCAGGCTTGCCCGAAGGTCGCCGCCTGTTGATCGCCCGCGATTCCGGCGATGGCGATGGATCCGCCCAACAGCCGGGTGTCGCCGATGATGCCGCTGCTCGGTACGACGCGCGGCAGCAGCGCGCGCGGGATGTTCAGCCGCTCGAGGATTTCGTCGCTCCAATCGCCTTTGCGGATGTCGTAGAGCAGGGTGCGGCTGGCGTTGCTCGGATCGGTGACGTGCAGCCGACCCTCGCTCAGCCGCCAGATCAGGAAGCTGTCGACCGTGCCGAAGGCGAGTTCGCCGCGTTCCGCCCGTTCCCGTGCGCCCTCAACGTGATCGAGCAGCCATGCGACTTTCGTTCCGCTGAAATAAGCGTCGGTGACCAAGCCGGTGATCGCCTTGATGCGCGCGTCGAAACCTTCGCGCTTGAGCGTTTCGCAGATCGGCGCGGTGCGGCGACACTGCCAGACAATCGCGTTGGCAATCGGCTCGCCGGTCGCCCGATCCCAAATGAGGGTCGTCTCGCGCTGGTTGGTGATGCCGATGGCGGCGACCTGCACGGGATCGATGCCGTCGATCACCTGCCGCGCGACGCTGATCTGCGAGTTCCAGATGTCTTCGGGATTGTGCTCGACCCAACCGGGCTGCGGATAAAGCTGTGGGAATTCCTGCTGCGCCGTCTTGACGATCTGTCCGCCGCGATCAAACAGGATGGCGCGCGAAGAAGTCGTACCCTGATCCAAGGCGAGGATGTAATTTGCCATGAGTGAAAAATCCTTTGAGCCGTCCTAAAGTCATTTACCGCTGATTATAGCGAAAGATAACCCGCTAGCCGTGCGAAATGGTGCAAGCTGGCATACACTAGGCAGCAAGCGGACTTCGTAGGGGCAGGACTTAGCTCTGCCCCGACAACGGCGTGATACCCCTACAATCGCTGCCGAGACGTTTGTGTGATTGTCGGATCACGCGAGGCGGCTATAATTAGATCAATTGGGAAAAGGCTTTTTTGTAGAGAAACGGATGCGCGATGCGACGCTCACAACTACTCCTGTTCTCGCTGGTTTGTGCGCTGCTGTGGGCGGTGGGAGTCGCCGCGGCACCAGTCGCGCAGAGCAACCTGTTCGAGCAACAGGTTTTCGATACCCGTGCTGATCTGGAACTGCTGGCGGATGCCGTGCTGGGCACAGGCGTGCGCCCGCCGGAATGGACGGGCAATACTGACATGAAATCGCCGACGGTCGCCTCGGATCTGTGGTTCGACAACGAACTGCTGGCGAACGCGATCTTCGGACCTGACCTGCGCCCGCCGGAGTGGATCGGCGCGTCAGTTCCGGTCATGGAGATCATCGCCCGTAATGCGCGCCACGACCTCGAACTGGCGGCGGACGATTTCTTCGGCAAAAACCAACGCCCGGACGGCTGGCGCGGCACGACGGCGATCACCCGCTGCGACCGCACGCTCCAAAATGTGCTGACGCTGCTCGACCGCTATTACAGCGTCCAAGCGACAACGGCTAAATCGACCTTGAATTACTGCCAAGCGGTTCGTGACGAAGTCGAGGATAATCTGGTCAATATCGTCTTCGGCACGCCTGACCAGAACGGCGTGCTGGCGAACCCGATTGAACTGCTCAGCGCGGTGCGGGGTGACCTCGAACGGCTGGCGGACGAACTGCTCGGCTTGCGGACGCGCCCGGAGCGCTATATCGGCAACCGTGACGTGAACACCACCAACTTCAGCGGCGACATCCGGCTTGACCTTGAACTGCTGGCGGATGACCGCCTCGGCGTGGGCGTGCGCCCGCCGGGGTGGATCGGCGGCACGTCGAATTCGCCCATGACTTCATACCTCAACCTGCGGCACGATCTCGAACTGCTGGCGGACGCGACCTTAGGCATTAACACGCGCCCGACCGGGTGGCAGGGCAGCAATCCGCTGGAGCGCTGCGATCCGCTGGTGCGCAGCCTCACCTTCTTGGCGCAGGCTGCCTACGAAGGCTTCACCATCAGCGAGATCGATCCCGCGTCGCTCGATTACTGCGCGCAGGTGAGCGAGTCGGTCAACGGGATCGTCGAAAATCCGCCTCAACTGGACGTGGTGGCACAGGAAAATCTGCTGACCGGGACCTCGGATTATGCTTTTAGCTACCTCGACGTGGGCGCGACCGAGTACATGGGTGTCATGCCCGCCGGGACGCGCTTCCGCGCGCTCTACCGCAACTTTGGCGAGTCGAACATGATGTTCGTGCAGGGCGATAACTTCGCGCTCTACGTGGACATGCGTTTCACGACGCTGCCGGAAACGACTTTCCGCAGCTTGCCGTCGCTGCAAGGCGTCGATCCGCTGGCGTTCTGCGATGCGTTCTGGTGCAACGGACCGGGACCGACGCCGACGCCGACCGGATCGGGTCCGCTGCTGTCAGTGCTGATCGGTTCGACCCCGGTAGCGACGCCCAACGTCGGCGTGCTGTCGGCGAGCAAACAACTGATCTCGTGGAATCAGGTGCGGGTGACTTACGTCTTCGACAACTTGCAGACGCATACGGCGCAGGTCGCGCTCGAAGTCTGCGCGCAAGCCGCCCAGAATGCGACCGCCTGCGAGCCGGTGATCTCGATCTTCGACAACAACGTCGGCGCGTCGAAGCCGGTGCTGTCGGTGTTCAACGGCTTGAACGTCTACGAATTCCCGTATGGCTATCAAAGCAACCTGATCATCGAAGGCACGACGATGTATTCGCAAGACGTGTGGATCAGCGACCCGACCATCCGCTAACGCCTAGTGATCTGCGTAGGGGCGGGTTTCAAACCCGCCCCCTAATTCCGTATTGTTAAGCAATATCCCCCAAGAATTGAGGGGATCGCCAACTCGATCCCGTAGCACAATAGATTAAGGCACGACAGAAAAAGGTTCATCTTGAGAGGACAAATGCACATGAAAGTCAGACGAGCGCTCCTTCTCGTCGTTTTGTGCTTGATCGGCATGGTAATCACGGCGGGGTCGGCTGCCGCGCAGAGCAGCACGCCGCTGGTGGCGTTCGCCAACAGCAGCGGGCAGTTGATCGTCAGCAGCGGCGACGGCGGCTATCGCTGGATCGTCACCAACCCCGGCGAAACGCTCGCCGGGACAACCGCGTGGACGCCGCGCGGTGATCAACTGGTGTTCGCGGTCGGTTCGGGCGGGAGCGCCAGCATGCGCGCCGCCAACGTCAGCCAGCAGACCATCAGCGAGATCGGGCAGGTCGGCGGCGCTTTACTGTCGCTCTCGGCGGACGGATCGACGCTGTTTATCCAGCAGCCCGACGGCAGCTACGCGCTGCAAGCGATCAACGGCGGGAGCGGTCACGCTGCCGCTGAGCAACGACCCCGGCGCGCCATTCAGCGGCTTGTGGTCAGATAGTGCGCCGCTGGTCGCTTACTGGGGGTTCGCCGGGAACAGCCAGCTCGCTGTGACCAACGCCGCCACCGGCGCGACCATCACGCTCGACAGCGGGCGCACCGCGCCGATCACGCCGCTGGCATGGCGACCGGGGACGACCCAGTTGGTCTACCGCGACGCCAGCGGTTTCGTCCGGCTGACCGACCTCGCCTGCCTGCAAAGCAGCTGCGGCGCGAACCCGCTGGAGACCGGCGCGGCGCTGCTCCCGGCGGAAGTGACCGACGTCCGCGTCACGGCGGATCGGGCGTACTTCCGCAGCGGCGAGACCATCGGCGCGGTCGATCTCGGCTGCGCGGCGGCGAATAGCTGCCAGAATGCTCAGGTGGTGATCGCCGGCAATGCCGCGCCGCAGACGACGCTGAGCGTCGGACGGACGACGCTGGTCTACACCGCCTATACGGGCAACGCCAACGACATCAACGACCGCGAGGTGCGCGTGATCGACCTCAACTGCGTGAGCAATCCGGCGTCGTGCGCGCCGCAGACGGTGCTCGGCGGCGCGGTCGCCGGGGCGATCTCGGCGGACGGGCGTTACGCGGTCGTCGAGCAGGTCAACGGCGGCTTGAGCAGCCTCGACCTGAACACGGGCGCAGCCGCCTACCTCGCCGACAAGGGAGCCGGACTGAGCGGAGCGCGCTGGCAGTAACGAGCTTTCACCTCTCGGGGATCGGAAGCGGGGCGACGCACGAGGTCGCCCCGTCTAGTTGGAGTTTAGGATCCGGCTACGGTTTCCACATTTCGAGGAACTGCACGCCGTCGACGAAATTGCCGTTGACCGCGACTTCCCAGTGGAAATGGGGTCCGCTGGTGCGCCCGGTATTGCCGACTTCGCCGATAACCTGCCCTTTGGTGACGGTTTCGCCGCGCGTGACGTGGACGACCGAGAAATGCGAGTAGGTCGTGTAGACGCCGTAGCCGTGATCGATGATCGACGTGGTTGCCGCGAATTGCCATCGGCGCGGAAAAGACGACTTTTCCGCTCGCCGACGCGAGCACCGGGACACCCATCGCGGCGGTCAAATCCCACCCGGTGTGGCGCGTGTTGAGCGATCCGTTGAAGGTGCGGAACGCCCCGAACGGTGACGTGAGCGCCGAGAAGATCGGCAGTTGGAAGCCGGTCGAGTCCCACATTTTCTGCTCGGTGAAGTTGGAGAAGACGCTTTCGAGCTGTGCGAGTTCGTTGCGCTCGGTTTCGATGTCGAGTAGATAGGTTTTATCGCCGCCGAGCGTCACGTTCTGGCGAATGAACGCGCCCAGTGTGATCTCGACCGGGGTGACGAAGGTATCACGCGTGCCGTCGGCGTAGGTGACGAACACGTCGAGTTCATTGTTCTTGCTGGTCGGCTGCTCCATGCCCGCCGAGAGGAAGCCGTACAAGCCGTCATCCGCCGGGTAGAAGTCGATCAAGCCGTCGAGGAAGCGCGCCCGCACGTTGGCGATGCCCGCGCCGTTGTTGGCGCTCACCCGCATCAAGCCGGTGCTGCCTTGTGGCAGGGTTTGAAAATACAATTGGAGCGTAGCGTTGCCCTGCGTGGTTGTCAACGACGGGTTGGGGCGCGGCATCTGCGTGGGCAGTGGCGCGGCGGTTGGTGGCGGTTGAGTCGCATCCTGAGCAGCGGGCGGCGTCGCGCTCAAACCAGACAGGACGATCAGCAGCGCGCCGGTCAGCAGCGCGCTTAACCCGGCAAATGTGAGGCGTTTCAAAGCGGCAGTTCTCCTTCAGCAGGGATCATTCAGCGAGCTACGCTGACACACAAATCCTCTCGTTAGCGTCCGTAGTATAGCACCCTCACCTTGAGCGTGAATACCAGTCTCGAAAGATGAGTAAATGATGCGAAAGAAGCCCCCGATTTGTCACATTCCGCTGCTGTATTCGATTTCATGAGTGTTATTACCGTCTCCACCGGGTGCAGCATCGCCCCTAAGTTTCTGTCCTGATGGAGACGGCTTCGCAGCGCTGCATCTAGTAGAAACGAATGACTGTGACCCATTTGATCGTCTACCTCCTGCAAGCTACAGCCGCATCCTCATTGAAAACGCGGAAGTGAACAGCGCTGCTCTCCTATTTGGAGCGGCTGGACGACGCCGAGATCAAGGCGCTGAGATCCACACGGCGCAAGGCTGCATGATGGTTGTGCCGCATGGCAGCAAAACTGAGCATCGATTTCGAGGTCACGACTGTGTGGTCGTTCGCCCGCGCGAGATCGTATCGCGGCAGGCGGGGACCGAAATCGCCCTGTTTTTCCTCGAAAACGCGGGCATGCCGGCGGGCGGAAGACGCATCAGCCCGCTGACCCAACTGCCTCAAGGTTGCTTCGCCAGCGCCAGTTAAGTCGGTGTCGCAGTTGTCGGGCTGGTGATCGCCTCTAGGCGGATCAAGTAGGCGTAGGCTTGGTCGGCGCTAGCGCCGCACATTTCCTCGTTGAGGTCGCAGATGAAGGCAGACCGCCGGACGCTCCGGCAAGCCAAATAATTGACAGCGATTATCGTCGGTCAACTGGATGCAGCGGACGCCCGCCGGTTTGCCGTTGGGCATTCCGGGGATCGGCGACGAAATCGACGGCGCGACACAGCAAGCGCCACAGCCCACCCGACAGTCCATCGCTAGATCTGAGCTCGCGCCGCCGTCAACGTGCAGCACGGCGCCGGATATGAAATCTTCGCTGGCGAGATAGACGACCGCGCGCGCGACGTCCTCGGCGCTGCCGGGACGCTCCAGCGGGGTGAGTTCCGCCGCTGCTTGCCAGCGCGCCTCGTCAAAATGCTCGGATTTGAGCACCATGCCGGGGATGATCGCGTTGGCGCGAATTTCCGGTCCGCAGCTTGCCGCCGTGACTTTGGTGAGCGCCAGCAGCCCCGCTTTACTGATGCCGTGATGCGCGTAGTCGGGCCACGGCTCGATCGCGCCTTTGTCGCAGATGTTGATGATCGCGCCGCCGGAGTGAGTTGGCGCGCATGAGCGGGATCGCGCGCTGCGTGCAGAGGAAGGGCGCGGTCAGGTTGATGTCCAGCGTCTCGCGCCACTCGTCCAGCGTCACCTCGAGCAGGCGGCGTTTCTGGAAGTTCGAAGCGCTGTTGACGAGGATGTCGAGGCGCTGGAAGTGTTCGCTGGCTGCCGCGAACAGCGTGTCAACCCCCTCGGCGGTGCTGATGTCCGCCCGAACCGGGAAGGCACTGACCCCCTCGGCTTTGATGTCGCGTAGGGTGGTTTTGACGGCTTCTTCCGCTGAGCGGTTGTAATGCACCAAAATGTGGACGCCCGTCCGCGCCAATTCCAGCGCTATCGCTCGCCCAACCCGGTGGGCTGATCCGGTGACGATGGCGACATGATCGGTTAAGTCGAGACGCATAGCTCCTCCCTCGCGTGACGTCGACAAATCATAACTTGCCACCGGGAGAATGCAAAACGGGCGTGAGAGGACTATGGTAGGGAATGTTGTAGCTTGCTCCCGTAGACACCAACTTAAGGGAATTCGCACCTTTTGAGAGAGCGCTCGCCGAGCACCACAAGAGGCTCGAAGCCTCTTGCTAGAAATTCAAGCCGTCTGAAGACGGCTAAAACTATTTTACCCTGTCGTTCAGCCCGCTTCAGCTGCTTTGTTGCAAACATATTGTGCTCCACCCATAAAATGAGCAACCGATCTGCTTTTGCACTCTCCCCTCCTTGAATTCGGGGTGGGGAAGCGAGCGCAGCGAGTGGGGGTGGGGTCAAAGTGTCGATCTTTGCAACAGAGCAGCTTCAGCGGGCTTGATTTCGTAGCCGGGGGATTCGATCCCCAGCGGCACAACGAGAAATGTCGCTCAAATCGCTTAAGTTGGGATAAATCGTGTCCCTACATGACCTGCCATTTAGCTATGACCGCCAAATAAAAAGACGGCTCACTGAGCCGTCTTCTGCTGTATGTTGGTTACGACCAGCGATCAATAGCCGGTGATCGGCACGCTGAGCAGGAACAGCGACGCGACGAACGCGATGACCAGCGGGACGATCAGCGCGACGGCGAAAATGCGGCTGTCGTTCGCGCAAGTGCATGTAGAACATCACCACCAAAATCGCTTTGGAGGCGGACAGCGCCAGCAGCAGCGGCGCGGTCAGGAAGCCGTGCGGAAGCTGCGAGAGCAGCACCTCGATGATCGTGATCCCGCCGAGCACGAAAAAGACGAAGGTGTACAGCGGAACCGGGAACGTCCGCCCCATGAACACGGTCGTGCTGCCGACGACGTGAGGCAGTCCTTCGTCGAGCTTCAGGCTGTGATCTTCGACATCCAGCGCGTTGACCGCGTCCTCGATGGCTTCAATCGGCTGATTGAGCGTTTCCTCGGCGGCGCGGCGTGCTTCGCGCACTGTCCGGCGGGTTCGTCTGCTTTGATCGCTTGGGCAAGTTCCGGCAGTTCTTCGTCGGGGATCGTCTCGACCGGCACGTCGCGCAGTTCGCGGATCGACTTGTCCTCGATCTCCTTGATCGGCTCCGGCGGGTTCTGCGGGTCGATTGGTGTCGGCTGATTGGTTTCTTCGTTCGCCATCATGGACTCCCTAAATCAGATAAATCAGCGTGAACAGGACGATCCACACCACGTCCACGAAGTGCCAGAACAGCCCGAAAATCTCGACGCCGAGGTAGTTTTGATTGTCATAGCGACCACTGCGCCCCTTGCGGATCACGTAGAGCGCCCAGAGCACGCCGATGATCACGTGTGCGCCGTGAAAGGCGGTTGGCGCGTAGAAGCGCATCCCGAAGGTGTCGCCGTAGATCGTGATCCCTTCCGCCGAAAGGGTGCTGTACTCGACCCCTTGGAGGATGACGAACAGGGTGCCGAGCAGCGCCGTAAAGCTGATCCAGCGCACTAAGCCGTTTCGGTCGCCGCCTTGAATGGCGCGCAAGCCCATGACCATCGTCCAACTGCTGCTCAGCAGCAGGAAGGTGTTCAAGGTGACCAGCCCGATGCCCGCAGCCGCATGGACTTCGGCGACGCGCTCCGGGTGATTGACCCGGAAGACCACGAACACCGCGATCAGCAGCGCGAAGATCACGACTTCGGAGGCGAGGTAGAGCCACATCGCAAATTTGAGGTTATCGACGTGGCGGGCTTTTTCCAACTGCGGGTTCGGATGAGACGGTCGTTCGATAATAATCTCAGTCATCAGATGTTTCCCATTATTGCAGGATGTTCGGTAGACGGCGCAGTTGATGCGCGAGCCAACCCGCCACGATCCCGATCACGTGCAGGACGAGCTGCGTTCGAAGAATGATCAGCGTGAAGACGGCGGCATTGACGGCGGATATGATCACGAGCTGGCTCGACGGTGCCATCCCGAACCATGACATCGGCGGCAGGTCGGGCTTGGGGATGATCAAGCCGATGGCGACGTAGTAAAACACCGCGTAGAGCACAAGGAAGACGACGAGGAACAGCGCCACGGTGAAGATGGTCTGGCGCATGGGGCGTTCTTCGCTGGCTTCAGGCGTCGGCGCAGGCAGGGCAGCGACGCTCGCCCCCGCGCCCGCCATCTGTACGTCGGCGATGCCGCGCGAGAGGAAGGACAGTAGGAAGGCGATTGCGCCAGCCGCCAGCAGCAGCGAAAGGAATGCCCAGATCACGAGCGCCACGAGCAGCACCAACTGGCTGACCATCACTTCGGGTCCCCCGAACGGGAGTTGGAAGGGGACGAAGCCGACGCTGGTGGGCGATGCGTACGGGATGGCGGTCTGCGTCAGCGTCAAGCCGCCCGGCAGCGCCGCGAACCCGGCTAGCACGACGATCAGCAGGATCAAGAGCGTGGCGACCTGCCAAACCCCGCCGGTGAGCAGCGCCCCCGGCTTGACTTCGTTCGTTTCAGCAGCTTCGTGTGCCTCGGCGGCTTCGCCGTGAACGCTCATTTTCGGATTGAACGCGCCCATCCCCCAGACGAAGAAGCCCGCTGTCGTGAACGCCGTCATGACGATGCCGGGACCGGCTTCCCAGAGCGGATCAAGCCCCTGCAAACCCCGGATGACGATGACCAACAGCGCACCAAACAGAAATCCGATGATTGCCATCGGTATGGCGCGATTCAATCCCGGTTGCATATAATTTCTCTCCCCCACGCTTACATCAGGTAGATCACGATGTAGAACAGCACCCACGCAATGGTTACAAAATACCACAGTTTAGCAGCCGCTTCCACTGCCCAGTTATGCACCGCGTCATAGCTGGCGGCATTGCGATAGACGTAAATCATGATGGTGCCGATCACCACCGCGTGAATGGCGTGATAGGCGATCATGACCCGGAAGACGGTGCTGTACTGCCCACTGAAGGGCACGCTGAACCACTGGAACGCCATGATTACGAGAAAGCCAGCGCCGAGCGCCAGTGCGCCGCCCCACTGGGTCTTGAAAACCGACACCTGCTCGCGCTGGATCGACTTCAGCGCCATCCGCGCCAGCGCCATGCTGACGAGCAAGCCAATCGTCGCCAGCGTCGGCAGCACCTTGTCGAGCGACTCGACGCCCGGCGGGGGCCACGAGGCGAAATTGCCCCGCAGTTGCAGGTTGACGACGATCAAGCAGATGAACACCATGATCCATGAAATCTGGAAAACGGTGACGCCGGTGCGCTTGTTGCGCAGCGCCATCAGTTCTTCGCGTGAAAGCTCGCGCTGTTCCAGTATATGCTGCTGCTGCATGATTTCCGCTAAATCCATTCCTCGTTTTCGAAATTCACCTCATCCTCGCCGCGCTGTGCGCAACTCCCCCTCGCCATGAGTTGGAGAGGGGGCTGGGGGTGAGCTTGGTTTTAATCGCCGCTCGGTGCCGGTTTGGGGGTCAATTCGCGCGTGGCGGGTGGTTCGTCCGGCGCGCCGAAGTGTTCCTCAATCGCATTGACGTAGGCGAAGGCGGCTTCCGTCCCATAGCCATAGGGATTCTTGAAGGGCACGGGGTCGCCGATGAAGTTGTGCGCCGGGGGCGGCGAGGTGGTCGCCCATTCCAGCGTCAGGGCGCGCCACGGGTTCGCACCCGCGCGCGGACCTCTGGCGAGGCTGTAGAAGATGTTGTAGAGCAGGATGAAGGTCGAAATGCCGAGCGTGAACGCCGCGATGCTGACGATCACGTTGAGGGTCTGGAATTCCGGCGCGTAGACCGCGACACGGCGCGGCATCCCCAGCATACCGAGCAGATTCATCGGGAAGAAGGTGAAGAAGAACGCCGGGTAGGTGATCCAGAAGTGGATTTTGCCCAGCCGTTCGTTCAACATGCGCCCGGTGATCTTGGGGAACCAGTGATAAATCCCCGCGTAGATCGTGAAGACCGAGCCGCCGAACAGCACGAAGTGCAGGTGGCTGACGACGAAGTAGGTGTCGTGAACCTGAATGTCGAAGGGAATGGCGGCGAGCATGACGCCGCTGATGCCGCCAATCACGAACATCGAGAGGAAGCCTAACGCGAACAGCATTGCCGCGCGCAAGTGGATCTTGCCGCCCCAAATCGTGCCGAGCCAGCCAAAGATTTTGATGCCGGTCGGTACGGCGATGATCATCGAGGTGATCATGAAGGGGATGCGCAATTCCGGCGTGAGCGCGGTGAACATGTGATGCGCCCAGACCGTGAACCCGACCAGCGCAATCGCCATACTGGAGAGCGCAATCGCGCGGTAGCCGAAAACCGGCTTGCGCGAATGCACCGAGAGGACATCCGAAAGGATGCCGAAGCCGGGCAGCACCATGATGTAAACTGCCGGGTGGCTGTAGAACCAGAAGACGTTTTGCCAGAGCAGCACGTCCCCGCCGTTTGCCGGGTTAAAGAAGGATGTCCCGGCGACGCGGTCGAGGATCAGCAGGGTCAGTGCGCCCGCGAGGAACGGGGTCGCCATGACGATGATGATCGAGGTGGCGAGCATCGCCCAGACGAACAGCGGCATCTGGAAGTAGCCCATGCCTTCGGGACGCATATTTTTGATGGTGACGATGAAGTTGATCGCGCCCAAGATCGACGAAATGCCGAGCAAGTGCAGCGAGATCGCCCACATGGTTTGACCATCGCCGCTGAACAGCGTGCTCAAGGGGGGATAGCTCGTCCAGCCCGCCTCGGCTTGCCCGGCGAACCAGCCCATAATCATGAAGATGCCCGCGATCGGGATCAGCCAGAAGGCGAAGGCGTTCAGCCATGGGAACGCCATGTCCTTCGCGCCCAACATCAGCGGTACGAGGTAATTGCCGAAGCCCGCCATCATCGGGATGATCCACAGGAAGATCATGATCGTCCCGTGCATGGTGAACAGTTGGTTATACTGCTGCCCGGTCTGAACCACGTCGAGCGCCGGAGTCAGCAGTTCGGCACGGAAGACCATCGCCAGCCCGCCGCCGATGATGAAGAAGAAGAACGCCGTCACCATATACTGCACGCCGATGATCTTGTGATCGACGCTCCAACGCAGATATTCGCTTAAGTGCGGTCTGTGCCCTTCGACCCGCGCGCCGCCGGGCAGAGGTCTGGTGATCGTTGCCATGCCGTGTTATCTCCCGTAAAAAAAGTCTTTCGAGTGTACGACCTCATCCCTGCCGCGCTCGTCTCCCGCATTCGGAGGGGGGCAAGCGCAGTTTCTGTTGCTCGCTCCCTGAATGAGGAGGGTCGGGGGTGAGGTCAGTTTTATTGCGTCTGCGTGAGCATGAAAGCGACAATCGCTTGCAAATCGCTTTCGGGCATGTAATTTGGCTGATCCGGCTGGTCGTTGAACTGCGGCATCAGCGGGCTGAAGCCTGCGACAATGTAATCAGTCGGGTTACGAACCGAGTCGTGGATGTAGTCGGCTGCCGACATGCCGGGAATACGGTTCCCGGCGCGGCTGGCGACGCCGTTCAAGTTCGGACCGATGTTGCCCGACCAACCGAGTTCGGTGTTGGTGTGGCAGGTCGAGCAGGGATACTTGCCGCTGGTCAAAATCTGACGACCAAGTTCGACCGGATCGGCAGGCGGGAACAGAATGCGTTTCGCTTCGGGATAGTAGAACTCGTTCAGATAGGTCTGCTCGTCGGCGTGAACGATCAGCCACGCGCCTTGCAGCACTGGCTCGCCATTCACGTTGACGACCGTGCCCGCCATATCGCCATGTCCCGGTCCGCACAGTTCGGCGCACTCGATCCGCGACGTGCCCGCCTCAATCGGCGTGAAGCGGATGTCGGTCACGCGACCGGCGAGCAGGTCTTGCTTGATGCGCATGTTCGGGATCCAGAAGGCGTGATTAACGTCCTCGGTGTGGAGCATGGCGTGAACCGGCTGATTCGTCCACGTATGAAGCTGCGGCGCGCTAAAGGTGATGGCTTTGCCGTCCGCCAGTTGAGCCTGAATATCGGTAGAGAGCTGGTCGAGCGTGACGCCTTCCGGCAGCGTCTGCGCCGTGATATCGTAGTTGAACGACCACGCGAAGCGCTGCCCAACCACGTTGACAACCTGTTCGTTGGGTTGCGGCGCGGTGTTCGCCGTCCACACTTGATAGCTGTAGATGGTGATGGCGGCGACGATGATCGCCGGGATGACCGTCCAGACAAATTCGAGCGTGGTGTTCCCCTGAATCGGGGGACCGTCGCTGTTGTCACCCTTCTTGGCACGGAAGCGGATCACGGAAAAGAGCAGTACCCCGTTGACCAGCAGGAAGATCGCGCCCCCAATCGCCAGCATGAAGCGGAACAAGTTATCGGTTTGTTGTGCCTGTGCCGATGCTTGCGCCGGAAATAGTTGAGGGGTGAGAGTGGCGAGCAGGAGTTCCACCGAGGATGATCGCCAAACCGCCGGCGATGATCCACACCAAGCTGACCGACCGACCATGAGAGTTGAGGTTGCCTTGGTTCATGCACGACTTCCGTAGATACTTGGTGACGAGGAAACAAACAACACGATTAAACAAGTGACGTTTGTCAGCACCAGAAAGCGAATTGTTATTTTTTACACAAACTGTAGTCCGATTGTACACAACTCCATTGTGATTGGCAAGTAACGCAGCGGCAGCCAGCAGCCAACTTTTGAGCGACCAGATCGGCTTTATTGAGCGCAACTCTGGCGCAGATCGCCAATCAGAATCTACAAAAAACTATGGTTAAGCTGGCTTGAAAAGCGGGTCGTCGAGGACGGATGGGGCGTTCTGAGCCAGCAATCCGGCGGCTGAACGCCCCATAAATTGGCGATATTCTTACTAAATCTTAATATTTGCTGTCGACCATGTGACCATTCGCTGCTGGCTAGTCAGTCTTTATTCCCGAATGCCGCGTCGAAGGCGACCGACGAAGGCGCGAAATCGGTGCGCTTGACGAACTCGACCGCCTCGCGCGCGCCGTGCTCCCGATCCATGCCGCTGTCTTCCCACTCGACCGAGAGCGGACCACTGTAGCCGATCCGGTTGAGCGCGCGAATGATGCCTTCGAGGTCAACGTCGCCGCGCCCCGGCGAGACGAAGTTCCAGCCGCGCCGGTGATCGCCAAAGTTCAGGTGCGAACCGAGGATGCTCGACCGTCCATTGAGGCTCAGTTTCGAGTCCTTGACGTGGACGTGATAAATCCGGTCGGGGAAGGCGTTGATGAACTCGACCGGGTCGAACTGCTGGTGGATGAAGTGGCTGGGGTCAAAGTTGAAGCCGAACGCCTTGCGCCCGCCGAGCGCGTCGAGCGTCTTCTGAGCCGTGTAAATGTCGTAGGCGATCTCGCTGGGATGCGCTTCGAGCGCAAAACGCACGCCCGCTTCGTCGTAGACGTCGAGGATCGGGTTCCAGCGGTCGGCGAACTCGCGATAGCCCGCGTCAACCATTTCGTCGGTCGTCGGCGGGAAGCGATAGATCAGGTGCCAGATCGGGCTGCCGGTGAAGCCGTTGACGACGCCGACGCCCATCAGCTTGGCGGCTTGCGCCGTGTTCGCCAGCTCCTGCGCGGCGCGTGAGCGCACGCCTTCGGGATTGCCATCACCCCACAGGCGGGGCGGCAGAATGCTCTGGTGCCGCGCGTCGATGATCGCGTCGCTGACTGCCTGCCCGACGAGGTGGTTGCTGATGGCGAAGCACTTCAGTCCGTGCCGGTTGAGGATGTCCCAGCGGCTTTGGACATAGCCGTCGTCCGACAGCGCTTTATCGACCTCGAAGTGGTCGCCCCAGCAGGCGAGTTCCAAGCCGTCATAGCCGAAACTGGCGGCTTTCTCCGCCAGCGTTTCCAGCGGTAAATCCGCCCACTGACCGGTAAACAAGGTAATTGGTCGTGCCATAATATTCTTCTCCTCAAAGCTGCCCTATGGCATAAGTTTGACCTGTCTCACGGGGCGCGTCAAGTTGTTTGGTTTGCCGCCACTAACGTCGCCGCTTGACAATTCGCCAGATCGCTCTTATGCTATAGATATAGAACATAAGTTCGTATTCTAAGGATGTACGATGCAGATGCCCGATTTCGACCCGGAGCAGGCGAAAGCCCTCGCTGGCGTGATGGAAAACGTCCCCGGCGCGAAGGCGAGCAAAATGTTCGGGATGCCCGGTTACAAGGTCAATCGCAAACTGGCGGTGGGCATGTTTTACGATCGGGCAGTTGCCAAAGTCGGGGCGGCGCGGGCAGCCGAACTGATCGCGGGCGGGCAAGCCGAGCCGTTCGAGCCACAGCCGGGGCGCGTCTGGAAGGACTGGGTGCAGGTCGGCGGCGACCTAGCGGCACACCGCGCACTGTTCGAGGAAGCCGTGCAGTACGTCGCCGAAAACAGCTAGGATCGATTCTCGCTAGGTTGAGGGTGTCGGGACAGGACAAAGTCCTGCCCCTACGGATTTGCGGTGTGGACGAGTTACTGCCGCCGTTCGCCCGCCAGTTCGATGGCGTCGAGCAGTTGTTGCAACCCGGCGATCAAGTCGCCGTCGAGATGCAGCCGCAGCGCGCGGCGGTTCTTGCTTTGCAGCGCTTCGAGGTCACCGGCTGCCTGTGCCGTTTCGAGCACGCCGAAGGTGTACGGCGCGTCCGGGATCGACAGGTCGAAGCTGCTTTCGTGGGTGAGCTGGAAGAAGACGCCGTTGTTGGGACCGCCCTTGTGCAGTTGACCGGTGCTGTGCAGGAAGCGCGGACCGTAACCGAGCGTGACCGCGCGCCGGGTGACGTGGCGCAGCCGCCGCTGAATTTCATCCAGCTTGGCGTTCACTTCGTCGGTCATCGGCAGGTATGCCAGCAGCGCGAAATAATCGCCCGCCTGAGTCGCGTTCAACTGCGCGGCGATCAAGCCGGAGAGGGTGTTGTGCTGGTATTGATGCTGGGTGCAGAGGTCGTAGATCATCTGCTCCATTTTGCTGTCGGCGTAGAGCGCGGCGTGCTCGGTGACGAGCAGCGGCTTGGTCTCCGGCAGATGCCCGTTTTCCTTGTAGTAGTCAAGCAGACGGTTGGTATTGTTCTTGCTTTCGGTGACGTTCGGCTCGTCAAACGGGTTGATGTCGAGGATTTTGCCGACGACCGCCGTCGCAAACTCCCAGCGGAAGAACTCGCCGCCGAGCGCATAGATATCGTCCAGCTTGAGCGTCACAAACGGCTGCCCCGCCTGTTGGAGCATCGTCATCCCGGCGTCGGAGTTGCCGTTGTCGTCGCCTTCAACGCGCAGGTAGATAAACAAGCGGTCGGTCGAATAATCGTGCGGCTTGCCGATGGTCGCACCCACTACCGGGACGAGTCCTTTGCCCTCTTTGCCCGTGCTTTCCGCGATCAACTGCTCGACCCAACTGCCGAAGCTGCTGATCGATGGGCTGGTGTGGATCGTGACCTTGTCGTGCGCGTCGGCTGCCAGCGTGCCCATGATCGCGCCCAGCCACATGCCGGGGTGATCGGTCGGGGTGATGTTGGTGCCGCAGGCTGCCATCATCCGCTCGGCATTTTCCCACAGGCGCTTGATGTCCACGCCGACCAGCGCGGCGGGCACCAGCCCGAAGTAGCTGAGCGCGCTGTAACGCCCGCCGATGTCGTCCGGGTTCAGGAAGATGTCGCGGAAGCCTTTTGCCTTGGCTTCGGTTTCGAGTTCGCTGCCCGCGTCGGTGATGGCGATGAAACGGTCGCCTTTGCCGCCGGTCTTTTCGTAGAAGTATTTGTAGAACGACCACGTTTCAATCGTCCCGCCGGATTTGCTGGAGACGATGAAGATGGTGCGGTCGAGGTCGATGGCGTCCTCGACGTGCTGGATATTCGCCGGGTCGGTGCTGTCGAGCATCAACAGCGTAGGGCGTCCCGCCGCCGCGCCAAAGGTGCGGAACAGCACTTCGGGCGCGAGGCTGCTGCCGCCCATACCCAGCAAGACGATGTGATCGGCAGCCAGCGGCGCGTGTTCCAGCGTGATCAAGCGGTCGATGTCGATGGTCTTGGTCACGTCGAGCCAGCCGAGGCGGTTCTTGATCTTGGCGACGACCTGCGGGTGATCTTTCCAGAGCGCGCCGTCGTGCTCCCAGATGCGGACGTTGGTGTGATGCGAGGCGAGATCCTTGATCGTCTGCTGGACGGCTTGGGCGTGGACGCCGAGCGCGAGTTCCTGCTGGCGCATCACGCCGGTTTTGAGCACGTCGCGCTTGGCGGCGACCTGTTCGAGCAAGCTGTGGAACGACTCGGAGAAGGAATCTACGCCGTCTACTTGAAGCTGGCGGGTCACGTCGTCGAGATTGACGCCGACTTCCACGAGCATGTCGAGCATCTGGTGGGCTTCATCCACGTCCTGTTCGAGCGTCGGCGCGACCGTGCCGTGATCCTTGAACAGCGTCAGCGTCTCCGGCGGGATGGTGTTGACCGTGTCCTTGCCGATCAGCCCATCGACGTACATGGTATCGGGATAGGCGGCGTTCTTGGTGCTGGTAGACGCCCACAAAACGCGCTGCGGCATGGCACCGGCTTCGCGTAGGTCGGCGAAGCGGTCGCCGTAGAATAAATCCTTAAAGCGCTCGTAGGCGACTTTCGCGTTGGCGATGGCGGTCTTGCCCTTGAGCTTGTTGTTGAGCGAGACGCGCGCGATATCGCCGCGCGTTTGTGCCGCCCGGATGTTGTTGTCGAGCATCCGGTCGACCGCGACGTCGATGCGGCTGAGGAAGAAGCTCGCCACTGACGCGATCCGGCTGACGTCCTTGCCTTCAGCTTTGCGCCGCTCCAACCCGCGAATGTAGGCGTTGGCAACATCGACGTAGTTATCGACGCCGAAGATCAGCGTCACGTTGACGTTGACACCGGAGGCAATCGCTTCTTCAATCGCCGGGAGTCCCGCCTCGGTCGCCGGGATTTTGATCATGGCGTTGGGGCGGTCGAGCAGTTTGAACAGGCGCTTCGCTTCGTCGGTGGTGGTGGCGGTGTCGTTGGCGATCAACGGGGAAACTTCGAGGCTGACGTAACCGTCGCGTCCGCCGGTGCGGTCGTAGATCGGGCGCAGGATGTCGAGCGCGTTGCGGATGTCCTCAATCGCCAGCGCTTCGAAGATCGCGTAGGGTTCGAGGTCAAGCATGTGCTCGATTGCGGCGTCGTAATCGTCCGATCCGCCAATCGCTTTCTGGAAAATCGTCGGGTTTGAGGTGATACCGAGCACGCCGTCCTCGTCAAGCAAGCGCTTGAGGTCGCCGTTCTCCAACATGCGGCGGCGGATATTGTCGTACCAAATACTCTGACCCAATTGTTGAATGTCTACAGGGGGATTTCCTGCCATCAGTTCGTCTCCTGAAAAAAGCCATATAGCTTACTATTGTACCGAACGCACGTCGATATTGCGTTAGATTAGTTGGTATATTGGCGGCTTTTACTCGCCGCGCGCTTCGATTGCCTGCACCTTGGCGAAACGGCGTAGGTGACGTTCCTCGCGGCTGGGCTGCGCGGCGATAAAAGCGTCGGCGAGTTCTTCCGCCAGCGCCGATCCGATGATCCGCGCGCCAATCGTCAGCACGTTCATGCGGTCGTGTTCGACGCCCTGATGGGCGCTGTAGTGATCGTGGCAGACGGCGGCGTAAATCCCCTTGACCTTGTTGGCGGCAATCGACGCGCCGACGCCGCTGCCGCAGGCGAGAATCCCGCGCTCGGCGCGCCCATCACGCACGGCGAGGGCGATTGCCTCGGCGAAGTCAGGGTAGTCGTCGGGGACGGTGGGGTCGTTGGTGCCGAGGTCGATGATTTCGTGTCCTTGTGGGCGAGGTAATCGACGAGGTGCTGCTTGAGCGGGTAGCCCGCGTGATCTGCTGCGAGGGCAATTTTCATGAGACTTGGTTCTGCTCCTTAATTACCATTTTGTGAGACTCAAACCATCCACCGATTTGAAATGTTCGTCACGAGTGACGAGTGTCAAATCGTAACGTAAAGCAGTTGCCGCAATCCAAATATCGTTCTCAGGGATCGGATGTCCTTTCAACTTCAGTTGTAGTCTGATCTGCCCATATTGATCGCCTGTTTGTGCATCGCAACTCAAAACAGTATTGAGACTCGTAAAATTCCTAATGCGTTCGATATTTTCTGTGATTCGCCGTGATTGGTAAGCTCCAAAATAGAGTTCGCCAATCACGATTGAGGGGACATAGATAATTGCAGCTTCAAACTGGTGTTGGATCGAACTTTCTTGATTGAAATAGGCAGCAACAATGTTAGTATCGAGCAGAATCCTATTTCCATTCATCCAGATTGACCTTTTCGCAGCTTTCCTCAATTGCCTGCATCATCTCGTCAACTTCGCCGGGTTCAAAATCGAAGTCGTGCATGTGCTCCAACAATATCTTGCCGGGCGTTCCTTCGGGCATTACGCGTAAACGCTGGGCGTAATCAAAGAGGCGTTGCTGCTGTTCCAGCGTCAGGTGATCCAGCTCTTGGATGATCTGCTCTCGTAAAGCTGCCATCAGAATACCTCCTTAAACTCCCTATAGTCGTGCAGTCGATTTTGCTGCGAGGAGCGCACAGTCAGCCGTGCGCCCCTACGAAGCTCCATCTAGCCGATCAAACTCTTCGCCGCGCTGACGACCGCTTCCGCTGTCAGACCATATTCCGCGTAGATTTTCTGGTAGGGCGCGCTCGCGCCGAACTTGTCGATGCCGATGGCGACGCCTTGCGTGCCGACCCACTTCTGCCAGCCCAGCGTGACCACCGCCTCGATGCTCACGCGCGCGCTGACCTCCGGCGGCAGCACTTGATCGCGGTAGCTCTGCGGCTGATCCTCGAACAATTCCCAGCACGGCAGCGAGACCAAGCGCGCCTTGACGCCTTCAGCCGTCAGCGTCTTGTAGGCGTCGTGGGCGATGTGGACTTCGCTGCCGCTGCTCAGCAGGATGACTTCCGGCGTGCCGTCGCAGTCGGCGAGGACGTAGCCGCCGCGCGCCGCGCCGTCTTGCAGATCGGTGTGTCGCTTCCAGCACCGGCAGATTTTGCCGCGTGAAGATCAAGGTCGCCGGTTTATCCAGCGTCATCGCCGAGCGCCACGCTGCCGCCGTCTCGTTGGCGTCGGCGGGACGGAAGACGTACAGGTCGGGGATCAGCCGCAGCGACATGACCTGCTCAATCGGCTGATGGGTCGGACCGTCCTCGCCCAAGCCGATGCTGTCGTGGGTGAAGACGTAGAGCGTCGGGATGCCCATCAGCGCGCCGAGCCGGATGGTCGGGCGCATGTAGTCGCTGAAGGTCAGGAAGGTGGCGCTGTAGGGCTTGATGATGCCGCCGTGCAGCGCTAAGCCGTTGACAATCGCGCCCATGCCGTGCTCGCGGACGCCGAAGCGCAGGTTGCGCTCCGCCGCGTCGCGCTGCCCGGTATTGTCCGCGCCCTTGATCAGCGTGCGGGTGCTGCCCGCGAGGTCAGCGTCGCCGCCGATCATGGTCGGGATGTGCTTGGCAATCGCGTTGAGGACTTCGCCGGAAGCGACGCGGGTCGCGATCTGCTTCTCGCCGCTGTAGACCGGGATGTCGGCGTCCCAACCGGCGGGCAACTTGCCCGCCTGCGCCTGATCCCACTCGGCGGCGAGTTCGGGGAAGGCGGCGCGCCACGCTACGTAAATCTTGTTCCAATCGGTCTCGACCTGTTCGCCCTTGGCAACCGACTCGCGGAAGTGTTCGAGCGCCTCGCCGGGGACGTAGAAGTCTTCTTGGGGCCAGCCGTAGAACTCCTTGACCAGCTTGATCTCGTCCGCGCCCAGCGGCGATCCGTGCGCCTCGCTGGTGCCGCCCTTGTTGGGGCTGCCGTAGCCGATGATCGTCTTGATCACGATCAGCGTCGGGCGGTCGCGGGTTTCTTTCGCCGCCGTGATCGCCTGATCGATGCCGTCGATGTCGTTGCCGTCCTCGACTTCGAGCGTCTGCCAGCCGTAAGCCCGGAAGCGCGCCGCCACGTCCTCGGTGAAGGTCATGTCCGCCGAGCCGTCGAGGGTGATGTTGTTGCTGTCGTAGAGGTAGATCAGCTTGCCCAGCCCCCAGTGACCCGCCAGCGACGCCGCTTCGGAGGCGACGCCTTCCATCAAGTCGCCGTCACCGACCAGCGAGTAGGTGTAGTGATCGACGATCTCGTGACCGGGGCGGTTGAAATACTTGGCGAGATAGGCTTCCGCCAGCGCGAAGCCGACCGCGTTCGACGCGCCCTGACCGAGCGGTCCGGTGGTCGTCTCGACGCCGGGGGTCATGCCGTACTCGGGATGTCCCGGCGTGATGCTGCCCCACTGCCGGAAGTTCTTAATGTCGTCCAGCGAGACGTCGAAGCCGGTCAGATAGAGCAGCGAGTAGAGCAGCATCGACCCATGCCCGGCGCTGAGGATGAAGCGGTCGCGGTTCGTCCACTGCGGGTTACGCGGATTGAAGTGTAGATGGCGCATCCAGAGCGCGTATGCCATCGGCGCGGCGCCCATCGGCAAGCCGGGATGCCCGCTGTTCGCCTTCTGGACGGCATCAATCGACAGCGTGCGAATGGTGTTAACGGCGAGTTCTTGCAGGTTGGCTGACAAAGGATTTCTCTCCTGATTACGTTCGACCAATATGGCAGGGATTATAACACAACGTTTACCTCGAATTCCGCCACAATCAGGCTACAATGATCAGGTTAATCAATTCATAGGAAATGCCTTTGGGCGCTTATTTGCTGGTCGGCGCGGGTGCGATTTTCGCCTTGCTGTTCGCCCTCAACAACTTGATCAAAACCATTTTGCGACGGCAGCGGGTCGGCTTTGTCGATCTGCTGCTGACGTTCCTGACTGCGCTGATCTTGCTGGTCGGCTTAGTGCTGGCGCATCTGCCCGACGCCGCGCCGGATGGCGTGCCCGATGCCCGGATCGCGCGGGCGGTGCTGCTGATCGGCGGCGCGCTGGCAGCCTTCAACCTGATCGTGCTGATCGCGGAATTGTTCCGCCCGCAGCGGCTCCGGGGATCGCGCGGAGTCTTGGGCTTGTACAGCGGCGTGCTGCTGATGATCGCCGCGTTCGCCGTGCCCTTCATGGGTGCTTACGTCTCGGTGCAGGCGATTGCTGCCGTGCCGACCGTCGTCGCCCCACCGACCGATCCCGCCGCGACCCCCGAAACCGGCGACCGCACGCCCGAACCGGAGTCGGACGGGCAGACGGCGCAGTTGTTCAAAGCGATGAGCGCCGTCGTGGTCGATGAGATCGCCGTTGATCCGGGGATCGTCACCGACGCACTGCAAAACGGCACGCCGCTGGCGCAGATCGTCACCGAGCACGGTGGTAGCGTCGAGCATGTGATCGACGCCATCACCGAGATCATGCGCGCCAACGTGCGCGCCTCGGCCGGGCGCGGCGAGATCAACGCCTTTCAAGCGGCGCTGGCGCTCAGCCAGATGCCGAACTTGGTTCGCTTGGCGGTCAACAGCGACCTGAACGCCCTCGCCGCCCAGTTGAGCGGCTCGACTCCTGATCCCAATGCGACGCCGACCAATCTGTTCGCCTTTGCGACTGAATCGACAGCGGCAGCGACGCCAGCGCCGACCGCGACGCACCAGCCCAAACGCCAATCGTCGCCGACCGCGACTTCGACGGGCACCGCTACGTCGCGCCCAAGCGTTAGCCCGACGCCGACGCCCTCCGCCACGCGTTTCCATTACAGCACACGCACGCCGACGCCGACCTTCACGGCGGTGACGCCCTGCCTCGCCTCGGTCGAGTACAACCTGCGGCTGCGATCCGCGCCCGATACCGGCAGCGAAACGCTGGCGGTGATCGACTACGGGACGACGGTCGAACTCTATGGCAAGGGTGGCGCGAGCGCGGGCGATAGTCTGTGGTGGTACGCCCATTACGACGACCTCGAAGGCTGGCTCGACGGTCAGTATATGATCGTCGGCAGCGGCTGCGACCGCCTGCCGCTGCGCGACGCCAACTGACTTATCCCAACCTTACGGGAGAGATAACCCAACTTATCCCAAATGTGTACGCACGCACGTTCTAGCATCTTTGGTCAGGAATGGCGTGGTTACGTCAGCCGAGCTGCACTTTGGTCAAGTCGAGCGCGGGACCATCGACGCACATCAGCGCCGTGCCTTCTCTCAGCTTGACCATACAGGCGGAACAAGCGCCGACGCCGCAGGGCTGCAACGGGCGAAAGACGCCGAACAGGTAGTTGGCGGGGATGTCGGCGCGCAGGGCGGTGAACAGACTCCAGATTTCGCGGAAGCCGCTCAATTCGTCGTCTTGACTGACGGTGACGAAGACTTGATCCGCCCAGCCGACCGTCGTGACCCGGTTCGCCCAGTCCAGTTTTTCGGCAGCTTGTTCTTGATCAGGCTTAACCTCGCCCTGAATCACTTCGACTTCGGGCGGGAGATGCTCCGTATTGTAGTTTGCCCCCAGCAAGAGCAGCGTCACGCTGACGTTGTTCGCCAGCAGCGCCGGAATCGTCATCATGAGCGGCGTCGGCTCGGTGTTGTAGGCGATCAGCAGGACGTTACGCAGCGTTCGGCGGAAGCGAAACGGCTGCCCGACCGCACCGATCAAGCTGATAATCGTGCCGGGTTCGTAGCGCATCGTGTTCGGGCGCTCGATCACTAGCATGTTTTTCTGAACGGCGACCGGCAGCCACTGCTCGCGCAGATACGGCTCCCACGAGTCGCTGACGCGGGCAAGCACGGACTGCCCCGGCTTGATCCCCGTGAGCGACGGATCGACAGCGACATACAAGTGCTGATGAGTCTCGTTGACGCTGCGCACACGCTCGATGATGGCTTCGGTTTCTTTCATGCTCTACTCGCAGTCATAAGTCACTGGCTTGACGCTTGAAACTGTTTCCTAACTTAATCTTACACGCGCACCGGGCGATTCTGCGACTTTTTCCGACAATTCCCGTATACAATGCTAGCAGATGAGGGTTGTTGGAAGGGCAAAATGACCAACCTGATCGATCAACTATTTAGCGCCGTCTTCGGCTCGGTGAGCAGCAGTAAACTGGTGAACTCGCTGACGCAAAGCGCCGACCGGATTTACGATTTCGTCTACGTCAAAGTGCTGGGGCTGCCGTTTATCGTACTCGGCGCGCGGCAGACCGGCAAGACCACTTTGATCGAGTGGCTGCGCCAGAACGTCGCCTCGCTGAGCGAGTTTCAGCCAGAACCGACCGCGCCCGGTGGCGATAACGTCGGCATGTTTAGCTCCTTTATCGGCGAGGAGATGATGCGGCTCAAACCTACGCGCGACGTGGGCGGCGAGTACGAGATGTGGGAAACCGACTGGCTCGAACTATTCCGTGACGCCAAGCCGCGCGGGATCATCTTCTTGATCGACCACACTGACGTGCTCAAGCACAAAGATGCGCTCAATTATGTCATGAACATGATCGAGGAAGAGACCGACGCCAAGCGTAACTTGAAGTCTTTCCTGATCCTCGTCAACAAGAGCGACCTCTGGCTGTCAGACACGACGCTCGACAAGCTGATGATGAACTACGGCAACGAGGTCAAGCGCCTGCATAATCAGGCAGAGCGGCTGGGCTATCAGGCGACGATCCAGTCGAGCAGCATTGCGACCGGCGTCGGCATCCGCGACGCCATGCGCACCTTCTTCAATCACATTCGCCCGCAGCCGAAAGGGTAAGAAGCTGTCAGCTTATAGCGGTCAGCAATCAGCTAAAGATAAATTCGTCTTGCGGTGCACGGCTCTGTCCTCCCAAGGCAGAGTGCGACCTGTTTTTAGCTGAACGCTGATACGCTGATTGCTGACCCCTATTTCTTATGCGTGAACTGACCATCGGCTATGTGCTTGACGGCGCGCGGCGCGGCTACAACTTCACCACGCCGACCGACGGCATCGACCCGGCGACGCTCAAGGCAATCTGGCGGGGAGCGATGCCGCGCGGTCAAGGTTGGGATCAATACCCGGCGACGACCGCGCTCAAGTGTTTCCCGCTGGAGAGCGGCGAGGCGGTCATCTGCGAGGTGGCGGTCACGGATATGGTGGACGAGGTCGGTCGGCAGGGGATTCGTCAGGCGACGATCCGTATCCTGACCGAGCGCGAGTATCAGGCGCACCTGCTAGATCGTTTAAGCGCGCTGCCCGCCGCGACCGTCGCCAACGCCGAGCGCAAATTGACCTCGCACGAGTGGGAACTACTGTTCAAGAAGTACCGCGACGCCAAGAAGCCCAAGTCGATCCTCAAGCCGCAGACGATCCTCGCTTACCCCTACACGCCGGACGGGCTGGCAGTTCGTCGAGGCGTGCTTGCTGCTGCTGGCGACCCGCTCGACGCTGCTGACCAACTTGATCGAAATCTCGCCAGCGATCAACCCGTTCGCCGACCGCATACTGTCGTTCACGACGCTGGCGCTCGACTACCGCGAGGGTGGGCGGTTGGTCGGTCTGCCGCTCGACAAAATCCGCAGCTTTGACAGCATCCCTTACATCGATATCGGCGGCTAGGCTTCGCGCCGTCATGCAGGAATCAAAACAGCGAGCAGAAGCTCGCTGTTTTGATGGTAGCTGTAAGCGGGTAACCGGATTCGAACCGGTGCTAGGACCTTGGAAGGGTCATGTGCTACCGCTACACCATACCCGCATTTGCGCTTCATTATAAGAAAAAGCTGACGCACTTTCAAGTCGGGGTGCCGGGATTTGAACCCGGGGCCTCATCGTCCCAAACGATGCGCGCTGCCAGGCTGCGCTACACCCCGTTTTACCACTGCGCTTGGACATAATCCATCCAAGCTTGCAACCGCGCCCTCAATTGTGTATCGCCTACTCTCACCGTGAGCAACCCATAGCGCGAGCGAAACTGGCGACCCTTCAGCTTATTGCTGTTCGATTTGCGCAGCGTCTTTATTATATCCGCTTCTATCCCTAAAATTCCAGCCCAGTATTGTTTCAGCTCATTCTCATCATGATCGACGTGATATTGGAGCGCGTAATCGACCTTGTTTCGCGTGAAGTGGACGATCCAGCGCTGCGCCAGCCGCACAATACTGGTATTCGAGTTCACCAGCGCGACGGTATTGCGCTGGCGTTTGCTGCCCTCCGCCATGTAGAGGACGACGAAATCGCGGAAGGACAGATCGCGCAGAAGTTCCGGCGCTTCGGCGATCCCCTGTTGATAGGCGGCTTCGCGCAGGGCAGCATACTTCGCCTGCATCGCTTCCGTGCCCTGCCGCTGCCCCAAGTGCTGATGGCTCGGTTTTTCCGGGATCGGGATGTCCTTGATCCACTGGTAGATCGTGGTTCGGGGGAGGCTCAGCCGTTCGGTGATCGCGTCGAGCGAGAGCTGCTGCTCGGTTCGCAGTCGAACGGCTTTTTCGCGCAGGTGATCGTAGCGATGTGCTATGGCGTCGCGCCTAATAACAACTCGGTTGCCAATTTAGATAGACTTTACCATTATGGGAGTGGTTTGGAAAGGAGCGCGGGGGTTATTCGGTTGGATCGTCAGGGTTGAACAATTTCAGCCACGCTTCGACCTCGGCGGGCGAGACGTAGACATCGGCGGCTTCGCCGGTTTCTCTACGTTTCTTGTGAGCAGTCGGCGGGCGGTTGATCTGGGCGGCGAATTCGGCGCTGGTCAGCGTCGCCATCTTGCGGGCGCGGGCGGCGGCGAGGACTTCGCGGTCGTTGGAGACGACGATCCACTGCCCCGGATCGCGGGTACGCTGGATGCGATCCTTCATGACGGTGTCGGCGTCGCTGCGGGCGGTGGCGAACACGACCTCGACCTTGCCTGCCGACAAGCGCGACTTGCCACCGGGCAGCCCACCGTCAAAGACGACGACCATCCGCTTCTGTACCCGCGCGGCAAAGCTGAGCAGTTTCTGCACGAGCTTGGCTTCGTCATCCGGGTCGGTGAGCGAAATGTCGGGAAGCTGCCCGATCAGGTTGTGTCCGTCGATCAGATACGCCATGCTCAACGTGCCTTCACGCATTGCGATCCTGATTGTAATACACCAATGGCGCGGTGACGAGAACCACGCAGACGTCTATGCTTTTCGGCGGTGCGTCACGTTACACTAGGCATGGAGCAGTACAGAAAATGTCGTTTGTAGGGGCACGGCCAAGTCCGCCCCTACGAGTAAACCATTATTTCGCCATTAGGCGGAGCCGCTATGCCACGTCTCTCGCCCGCGAACCTGATCGCCCGTGCCCTGCTGATCTTCGCCGGATTGCTCGTCCTGCTGATCGGCTACTACTGGGTGCATAAGCCGTTCGACGCCACCGTCGCGCTGCGACTTGGCGGCGCGCTGCTCGACGTGGCGACCGCCGCCATCCTGTTCGTGATCGCGGGCGGGATCGGGCGGGCGGCGCTGGCGCGGATCGACCTGACGCGGCGTTTCGCGCGCCGAGCGGATCGCGCTGGAAGGCGGGATCGGCTTGGGGATCGTCGCGCTGGCGACGCTGCTGCTCGGCTTGGTCGGCTTATTCCGTCCGCTGATCCTGTGGGCGCTGCTGATTATCGCGGCGCTGCTGCTGCGGCGCTCGCTGCGATCATGGCTGCGCGAACTCGTGGCAGTCGGGCGCTCGGCGCTGCGGATCGAGTCGGTCGGCGCGGGGTTGATCGTCGGTTACTGCGCGATCATGCTGCTGCTGGCGCTGGTGATCGCCTTAGCGCCGCCCGCGCATTGGGATTCGCTGACTTATCACCTCGTCGCGCCGCAGCGCTACCTCAATGCGGGCGCGATCACCGCTCAGCCGGACAACTTCTACCTCGGCTTGTCGCAGAACGTCGAAATGCTGTTCGGGTTGGTGATCGGTGCCTTCGGGCGCGACACCGCCGCCGCGCCGCGTGCATTTCGGGATCGGCGTGCTGGCGCTGCTGGCGACCGCCGGACTGGCGCGGCGCTTCGCCGGAAAGTCGGCGGGCTGGTGGGCGGCGGTGCTGCTGCTGAGCGCCTACAACCTGTGGGCGCTGTTCGGCTGGGCATACGTCGATCTGGCGACCATGCTCTACGGCGCGCTGGCGCTGACGGCGCTGACGGCGTGGCGCGACAATCCGACGCGACGCTTGGCTGGTCGTGATCGGCGTGATCGTCGGGCTGGCGGTCGGCGTCAAGTACGCGGCGGGCATGATCGGCGTCGCGGCGGGGCTGTTCATCCTGATCCAGCAGCCGCGCCGCGTGATCCGCAACGGGCTGATCGTCGGCATCACCGCGTTGATCGTCTTCGCGCCTTGGGCGATCAAGGGGATCGCGCTCTACGGCAACCCGATCTATCCGTTCGCGCTTCGGCGGGCTGAACTGGAACTCCCGACCGGATGCGCGCCTTCCAGTACTCCGCCTACGATCTGGTCGGGCGGGGCGAGGCGTGGCAGCTTCCGATCCTGCCGATCTCCGCGACGATCTTCGGGCGCGACGCCGCCGACGGCTTCGGCTTCACGGTCGGTCCGTGGCTGCTGACGCTCTTTCTGCTGCTGCCGCTGGTCTGGGCGTTTCTCGAAGCGCGGGCGCGGCAGCTGGCGCGCGCCGTGCTGATCTTCGCCGCGCCGCTGGTCGTCTACTGGGCGGCGATGGCGGCGGTCAACTCGGTCGGCATCCAAACGCGGCTGATGCTGATGGCGCTGCCCGCCTTCGCCGCTGCCGGGGCGATCGGGCTGCACGGACTGGCGAAGTTTCCCAAGAAGCCGCTCGACATCGGCTTCATCGTGCGGGCGGCGCTGGCGCTGACGCTGGCGCTGACGCTGATCGACGCGCTGCGGACGGTGGCGAGCGATCAGGCGGCGGGCTATCTGCTCGGCGAGACGACGCTCGACGACTACATGTACGCCAACACGCAAGCCTATTACGGCGCGGTCAGCCAACTGCCGGAGGGATCCAAGGTGCTGCTGATGTGGGAGCCGCGCGGCTACGACTGCCCGCCGAGCGTCACCTGCACGGCGGACGTGCTGTTCGATCACTGGAAGCTGCCGATTTTCGCCGAGGGGCTGACGCCGGAGGAGGTGCTGGCGCGCTACAAGGCGGAGGGCTACGACTATCTGCTGCTGGCGCAGAGCATCTATGACGCTGTACCTGCCGTTCTCGACCTACCCGGAGATCGACCGCGCATTCCCGGCGGCGCTCGACCGCGCGATGATCCCGGTCTGGACGGACGGTTTGCGCTATACGCTCTACGGCTGGAAGGGTGTTCCGAATGGGAGTTGATACAATGTAACGCCTCGCTACTGCTGATCTTGCTGCTTGCGCCGCCATTCGTCAACAGCGGCGAGTGCGTCAGGCACTTGAAAGCGCAACAACACTTCCGCAGCACCTTTCTGGACATTCGGATTTTCATTCCGGAGCGCCGCACTCAGGCGGTCTGTAGCGACCTCTATCGGCTGATCTGAAAATAGCAACTCAAGAGCATCTATAACAGATTTGCGTTTTCCTTCATCTTCTTGCTTGAGCAGTTCTAGCAACCCATCCACAGCCGATAAACCAGTATAGCGGAATGTATCTGCCATGTACCATCGAACCTTAGCGTCGTCACTTCTTATTAGGTCTAGCATCTGGAAAATCGCCGGCTTCCCGAAGAAATTCAAACACGAAATCACCGTCTCACGAACAAAATCGTCTGGATCACCCAACTTGTCAATAACTGCGGGCAATGCAATTGGATTTCCAAATGAACATAAAACACTTACAGCGAGACGCCGGACATCGCTGTCTACGTCTTCTAAAGCTTGCAAAGCAGCAGAAATGACAGCAGATTCATCGAGTAGAAGCAAATTGTCGTAAGCGATGTTGAAATCGATTTCCGAGTCGTATGAAACGCCACAGCGCACGAGATCGAAGAATCCCACTGTACCTGCATCACCCGCTTTTTCTCTCAATATGAACGCAGCGCCCGCGCGAATCGCCGGATCAACGTGATTCAACAACTCGTGAAGTTCCGGTATCTGACGTTCTCGAGCTATTTCCCGAAGCTCCTCAACAGCTTCATAATAGGTGCCTTTATCGCACATGCCGTCGATCAGTGACCGTATGTCTGTCAATATTGGATAAGCCCTCTACCTTTCCTCAGTCCTACTTTTACTCGCCTGACGGCACCCAGATGTTCTTGACCTGCGTCGCTTCCTGCAAGAACTCCTCGCCCGCGCCTTGCTCGGCGGATCGAACCAGTCGCGCGCGATGCCGTAATCGACCCACGTCCGCTTCATGTTGCCCGCCGAGCGCTCCTCGACCAGCTTGCTCCCCGCCGCCGAGCCGAAGTACCAGACCGCATCGACGTTATCGTGATCCGCCAGCGTCTTGATCAGCACGTCGCGCTCGCCGGTGACGATGTTGACCACGCCGTTGGGCACGTCCGACGTTTCCAGCACCTGATAGAAGTCGGTGGCGCTGAGCGGGAAGCGCTCGGACGGGATGACCACGACGGTATTGCCGCGCGCAATCGCCGGGGCGAACAGCGAGACGAATGCGAGCAGCGGGGCGTCGTCCGGGCAGGCGATGCCGATCACGCCGACCGGCTCGTGCAAGCCGAGCGTCACGCCGCGCAGGGGCGTCTCCTGCACGCTGCCGCCGTATTTGTCGCAGTAGGCGGCGTAGGTGAACAGCCGCTCGATGCTGGCTTCGACCTCGGCTTGGGCGTCCTTGAGCTTCGCGCCGGTCATGGCGACCAGACGGCGGGCGAACTCATCCGAACGCGCGCCTAAGTTCTCGGCGATGTAGTAGAGGATTTGGGCGCGGGTGTGACCCGGCTTGAGCCCCAACCCTCGGCTTTGCGGGCGGCTTCGACGGCGTCACGGATGTCTTTGCGGTTGCCTTCCGGGACTTGTCCGACTTCCACGCCCTTCGGATCGAAGATTGGACGGGTGTACGCGCCGTCCGGTCGTTTTTGCGCACCCCCGATGTAGAGTTTTGCCGTCCGGTCGATGCTTGCGAGCGAGCCGTTGGCGTGAGTGTGACCGTTATTCACGGGTGCGGGCAGACTCGCGACCGCGGCGAGTGCGACCTTGCCGTTCGCTTGCGGGTTGCTGGACGAGCGCGGGCGATCCTGCCACTTGGGGCGGAGGTACTCGAACAAGCCCTCGCGCCCGCCTTCGCGCCCGAAACCGCTTTCGCGGTAGCCGCCGAAGCCCGATGCCGCGTCGAACAGATTGGTCGAGTTGATCCAGACCGACCCGGCTTTGACCTTGCGCGCCACGTCGAGCACGAGGTTGACGTCCTCGCTCCAGATGCTGGCGGCGAGTCCGTAGCGGGTGTTGTTGGCGAGCGCGATGGCTTCGGCGGGCGTGCGGAAGGTCATCGCCACGACGACCGGTCCGAAGATTTCTTCTTGCACGACGCTCGACGCCGAACTGACGTTGGTCAGCAGCGTCGGCGGATACCAGCAGCCCGACTCCGGCAGCGGGCAATCCGGCTGATACAGCTCCGCGCCCTCGGCGATGCCGCGCTGCACCCACGAGTCAATCGTCTCGCGCTGCTGCGGCGAGACAATCGCGCCGACGTCGATGCCTTTGTCGAGCGAGTCGCCGAGGCGGAGCAGACTCATGCGGCGGCGCACCTTCGCCAGAAAATCGGCGGCGATGCTCTCCTGAACCAGTAGGCGCGATCCGGCGCAGCAGACCTGCCCCTGATTGAACCAGATGGCATCGACCAAGCCCTCGACCGCGCCGTCCTGATCGGCGTCGTCGAAGACGATGAAGGGCGACTTGCCGCCCAGTTCGAGCGAGAGCCGCTTGCCGCTGCCCGGCGGTGGCGCGGCGGATGATGCGCCCGACGTTGGTCGATCCGGTGAAGGCGATCTTGTCGAAATCGGGATGCTCGGTGATCAGCGCGCCGGTCGCGTCGCCGCCAGTGACGACGTTGACCACTCCGGGCGGCAGCCCGGCTTCGGCGATGATCTCGCCAAAGAGCAGGGCGGTCAGGCTGGTTTGCGGCGCGGGCTTGATGACGACGGTGTTGCCCATCGCCAGCGCCGGGGCGATCTTCCACGCCAGCATCAGCAGCGGGAAGTTCCACGGGATGACCTGCCCGACGACGCCGACCGGCTGATAGTCGGCGAGTTCGCGCTCCATCAACTGCGCCCAACCGGCGTGATAGTAGAAGTGGCGCGCCACCAGCGGGATGTCGATGTCGCGCGATTCGCGGATCGGCTTGCCGTTGTCGAGCGATTCGAGCACGGCGAGCAGGCGATAATGCTTCTGGATGTTGCGGGCGATGGCGTAGAGATAGCGGGCGCGGGCGTGACCGCTGAGCTTGCTCCACGAGGCGAAGGCGGAGCGGGCGGCGGCGACGGCGGCGTCCACGTCCCCGGCGTTCGCGTCGGCAAACTGCGCCAGCGGATCGCCGGTGGCGGGGTTGACGCTGGGCAGGTACGCGCCGGATTTCGGCTCCGTCCAGTGGTTATTGACGAACAGCCCGAATTTGCGCTCGTGCGCGTCGAGCCATGCGTAAGCGGTATCCGCCGCTTCGGGTGCGGGTCCGTAGGTCATGGTTTGAAAAATCTCGGCTACTGACATTTTATTTACCCC
>CAWKDY010000018.1:0-215544 GCA_963848465.1 uncultured Chloroflexia bacterium
TCGGCAAGCTGACACTCGACGACTACACCGATCACATGCTCCGGCTGGAAGGCGAAATGCCGGTCGCGCCGCGCCACCTGATCGGTCTCAAGACGACCGACAGCACGATCGATCCTGACGACGTGGACATCCGCATCGGCGGTCACGACATGCCGGTGCTGATCGGCGCGATGTCGTTCGGCTCGCAGGGCGAACTCGCCTACAAAGCCTACGCCGAAGCCGCCAGCCGCCTGAACATCCTCTGCATCAACGGCGAGGGCGGCGAGCTCCCTGAGATGATGGGCAAGCACAAGCCAATCGCGGCAACCAGATCGCCTCGGCGCGTTTCGGCGTCAACATCGAATTTCTGAACTCGTGCGCGGTACTGGAGATCAAGATCGGTCAGGGCGCGAAGCCCGGCGAAGGCGGTCAGCTTCCCGGTTACAAGGTCACCGAGCAGGTGGCGATCGCTCGGCGTACAACGCCCGGCGTCGACCTGATCTCGCCGAGTAACAACCACGACTGTACTCGATTGAAGACCTCGCCCAGTTGATCGACGAACTCAAGACCGCAAATCCGATGGCGAAAGTCTCGGTGAAAATCCCGGTCGTGCCCGGCGTCGGCATCATCGCCGTCGGCATCGCCAAAGCGGGCGCGGACATCATCAACATCACCGGCTACGAGGGTGGCACGGGCGCGGCGCGAGCACATTCGCTGCGTCACGTCGGGTCTGCCCGCCGAGATCGGCTTGTGGCTGGCGCATCGCGCGCTGATCGAAAGCGGTCTGCGGCAGGATGTCGAATTGTGGTGCGACGGCGGCATGAAGAGCGGGCGCGACGTGATCAAGATGCTGTGCCTCGGCGCGAACCGGGTCGGCTTCGGCACGCTGGCGATGGTCGCGATGGGCTGTACCATCTGCCGCAAATGTCACGAAGGCACCTGTCACGTCGGCATCACCACGCACGTCCGCACGGTCGAGGAAGCCGAAGCCAAAGGCATAAGCACTTCGAGCCGCGCGAATTTGAAAACGCGGTCGAAGGGATCGTCAACGTCTTCAAGATGCTTGATGAAGACATCCGCCGCTGGACGGCGAAGCTCGGCTTCACCCGCGCGCAGGATTTGGTCGGTCGCGCTGACCTGCTGGATCAGATCGGCATGTGCGACAGATCGACCTGCGCCCGCTGTTCCAGTTCATCCCGGTTCCGGCAAAAGAAGAACTCGCCCCCGGCGTCGGTCGCTTGCTCTCGCGCCCGCGCAACACCCTGACCAAGCAGATCACCTCGCTGATCGCCGAGTGGGCGGCCTACGGCGACCACGAAATGACCTACGACGACGAACAGGTCATGGCGATGGATCGCGCGCTGGGCACGCACCTCGCCGGCGCGATTGAACGCAAAGATTTCCCCGGCGCGGAGAACGATCACGTCGTTCATCTGCGCTTCAGCAACTCCGCCATCCCCGGCAATGGACTGGCAGCTTTCCTCAGCGACAAGCTCGACGTGCTGGTCGAGGGCGGCGCGCAGGACGGGGTCGCCAAGTGCGCCAAAGGCGGCACGCTGGCGGTGCTGCGCGGACTAAACCACGACGGCAAGCGGCTCGACGGCTCGGTCGGCAAGAGTTTCGCCTACGGCTCGCAGTACGGGCGCTTCATCGTGCAGGGCAATGCCGACACGCGCGCATGCATCCGTCTGAGCGGCGCGGACGTAGTCTTCGGCGGCGAAGTCAAGGAGCCGCTGCGCGACGAATTGGGCGGGTTGGCGGCGCGCGCCAACCTCAAGGGCTATGCCTGCGAGTACATGACTTCCGGGCGCGTGCTCGTGCTCGGCGATCCCGGTCCCTGGATTTGCGCGGGCATGTCCGGCGGGTCGCTCTACCAGCGCATCCAGCCGGAAATGAACCTGACGGTCGATGCCATCCGGCGGCGGGTCGCCAAAGGCGCGACGGTCAACATCTTCGAGCTGGACGAAGAAGGCATCAACGACGTGCGCGACCTGCTCGGCTACTACATCCAAACGCTGGAAGACAACAATCAAGCGAACGAAGCCGCGCACCTCAAGGCGCTAATGCACCATCCCGCAAGAGCATTTCGTGCTGGTCGCGCCGCCCGCCCGCAAGAAGGTAGCGGTCTAGGCGCGAAGCTAATCGACTTGACAAGGGCACGATCACGCAAATCGTGCCCTTTTTGTTTGTTTTATGCCGTAGAATGAGACTATCGACAGCTTGCGGGGATAACCAGCATGAAACTCGGACTAAATGTCGTCGGCGTCTTGATCACTCTCGTCGGCGCGATCTGGCTGCTGCAAGGGATCGGCGTGTTGCAGGGCAGCTTCATGAGCAATACGACTCAATGGACATTGATCGGCATTCTGATGCTCGTGATCGGCGGCGGCATCCTGATCTACAATTATCGGCATCGGTCGTCATCGTAATCGATCGGAAGTGCATCAGAGATGTCATTCGTCCTGACTAAGACGGATTATCTGGACATCGTCCTCGCTGGCGGCTATACTCCGTGACACTATGCACATTGGAATCGACGCACGCCTAACCTACTATCGCAGCGGCGGAATCAGCACGTACATCGTGCGGCTCGTGGAAGCGCTGGAGCGGCTCGACACCGTCAACCGCTACACCGTTTTCCACAGCCGCAAGGCGACGACGAGTCGCTGGTGACTGCACTTCGCGCACATGTCGCGCTCTTGGACGCCGTCGCACCATCAACTGGAGCGGATCGCGCTGGGGGTTGAGCTGCTGCCGCACAACCTCGACGTTTACCACACGACCGATTTCATCCCGCCGCAGTTCGGTGCGCGCCGCCAGATCATCACCGTCCATGATTTGACCTTCCTGCACTATCCGCAGTTCCTCACCGACGAGAGCCGCCGCTACTACAACGATCAAATCCAGTTCGCCGTCGAACACGCCGATCACATCCTGACCGACAGCGAAGCCAGCAAGCGCGACCTGATCAAGTTGCTCAACGTGCCGCCCGAAAAGATCACGGTGCATCTGCTGGGCGTGGACGAGAGTTTCCAACCACTGCCACCGGAAACAGTCGATCACTACCGGCGCGCGCTCCAACTGCCTGAAGATTACTTCCTGTTCGTCGGCACGTTCGAGCCGCGCAAGAACATCGTTGGGCTTGGCGAAAGCTACAAGGCGCTGCTGGCGAAACAGCCGGACGCGCCGCCGCTGGTGCTCGCCGGACACGAGGGCTGGAACTTCGACGCGCTGCGCGAGCAGATCGAGGCGCTCGACCTCGGCGAAAACTGCTCTGGCGCGAGGCGATCCCGCAGGATGCGATGCCCGCCCTCTACAACGCTGCTATCGCGCTGGTCACACCTTCGTATTACGAAGGCTTCGGCTTTCCGGCGCTGGAAGCGATGGCGTGCGGCACGCTGCCGATTGTCAGCAACCGCGCCTCGCTGCCGGAAGTCGTCGGCGAAGTCGGCTTGCAGGTCGATCCGGACGACCGCGAAACGATCACCGCCGCGTTGGAACGAGCAATCAGCGACGAGGCGTGGCGCAAAGCCAGCGAACAAGCGGGGCTGGAGCGCGCGGCGACCTTCAAGCTGGGATCGCACCGCCGAAATCGCATTATCAGTTTATCAAGGACGCGCCGCCAGCTAATCGTGCAGCGCGATTTTGAACGTACCCATAGGTTTCTATGCAGATCTTACTGCTTACGCCTGCTTTTCCTTATCCCCCGCATCAGGGCGGCGCGCTGCGTAACTTCGGCATCATCCGCGGCTTGCACGACGCCGGACACAAGATCACCCTAATCAGCTTTCACGAGGGGATCGCCAGCGGCACGCCCCTGCCCGGCTACTGCTCAGCGGATCGAGACGGTCGAGCCGCCGCCGCGCGGACCGATCCACCGCCTGCGCGATCTGTTCCTGACGCGCCAGCCCGATTTGGCACGGCGGCTGGAATCACCGGGCTTCCGCGACCGGCTGCGCGCGCTGCTGGCGCAAACCCGTTTCGACCTCGTGCAGTTCGAGGGGCTGGAAATGGCGATCTATCTGCCGCTCGTTCGCCAGCTTCAGCCCCACGCCAAACTGATCTATGACGCGCACAACGCCGAATTCGCCCTCCAGCACGTGATCGCCGAGGTCGAGAGCGGCAGCCGCAGCCGCTTGCTCGCCTCGGTCTACTCGCGGATTCAGGCGCAGCGCATCGCCCGCTTCGAGCGGTCGATCTGCCAGCAGGCGGACGCCGTGATCGCCGTCTCGGACGAGGACGCCGCCGCACTGCGCCATTTCCGCGCCGACCATCAAGTCACGTGCTGGCGAACGGCATCTTCACCGACGATTACGCCGCGCCGCAGCAGGGTGTCGAACTCGGCGGCGCGGTGCTGGTCTTCACCGGCAAGATGGACTATCGCCCCAACGTCGATGCCATGCAGTGGTTCACCAACGCCATCCTGCCCAAGATTCGCGCCGTCTGCCCGGAGGCGCGGCTTTACGTCGTCGGGCAAAAGCCCCACGCCAGCCTGCAAGGGCTGCGCGAGGACGATGCCATCGAGGTCACCGGCTGGGTAGCGCAGGTGCAGCCCTTTCTCCACGCCGCGCAGGTCTACGTCGCCCCGCTGCGGATGGGCAGCGGAACGCGCCTGAAAATCCTCGAAGCGATGGCGGCGGGCTGCGCCGTCGTCGCCACCTCTGCCGCCGTCTCCGGGTTGGACGCCGAAGCCCGCGCCGCGCTCGTGATCGCCGACAGCGAAACCGACTTCGCTGATGGCGTGATCCGACTGCTGCAAAACGCCGATCAGCGCGCCAAGCAAGGACAGCAGGCGCAGCGCATCGTCCGCACGCTCTACGACTGGTCGGCGTTGATCCCCCACCTGCTCGACATCTACCGGGATATCGGGCAGTGGATAGAGAAGCCCTCGTCCAGCGTAACCGCAGCATGGCGGAAGCCTTTCATGCGGTGCCGCTCAAGCACCACTTGCGGCGAACGGCGCTGCAAGTAGTCGCCGCGATCCCGGTGCCGAAACAGCATCATCCGAATCAACCCGGCGAGCGGATTCTCCTGCTGCGCCCCGATCATCTCGGCGACGTGCTGCTGACTACCCCCGCGATCCGCGCGCTGCGCGCCGCCCGCCCCAACAGCGAGATTCACGCGCTGGTCGGATCATGGTCGGCGAGCGTGCTGGCGAACTACAGCGACCTCGACGTAGTGCTGACGCTCCCCTACCCCGGCTTCACCCGGCACGACAAGCTCAACTGGCGCTCGCCCTACCAACTGGCGGCGACCTCGGCGCGAATTCTGCGGCGCATCGGCTACGATACCGCCATCATCCTGCGTCCGGATCACTGGTGGGGCGCGCTGGTCGCCCATCTCGCCGGAATCCCCCGGCGCATCGGCTACAACCTGCCGGACGTTGCTCCCTTCCTCACCGAGTCGCACGATCCGCAGCACGAACACGCCGTCGTCCAAAACGCGCGGCTGATCGAACCGCTGACCGGCGCGCTCCAACCGGACGAACTGGAACTCCGTTTCCCGGTCGATGACGCGGATCGCGCGTGGGTAGACGGCTATCTATCCGAGTGGGGACTAAAACGCGGGACGCCGTTGATCGCGGTGCATCCCGGTTCGGGGACGCAGGTCAAGCAGTGGGATGAAGCGAAATGGGCGTCGGTCGCCAACACGCTCGCCGATCAGCGTGACGCGGTGATCGTCCTGACCGGCGGCGATCACGAACTGGCGCTGTGTCAGCGGATCGCCGCCAAGCTGACGCAGCCGCCGATCATCATGGCGGGCGATACCAATATCGGCTCGCTGGCGGCGCTGTTCGAGCGCTGCGACGTGGTGCTGGGTCCCGACAGCGGACCACTGCATCTGGCGGTGGCGGTCGATACGCCGACCGTCGCGCTGTTCGGTCCCGCCGACCCGGTCGAGTTCGGGTCATGGGGGTCGCGCGAACGGCATCAAGTGCTGTATAGCAATATCGGCTGCCGCCCCTGCCGCGTGCTCGACTGGGGCAGCGACGACCCCCAGTATCACCCCTGCGTCCGCGAGATCGACGTCGGGCGCGTACTCGAAGCCGCGCGCCGGGCGATCAACAGCTAATTACGCCGGGCGCGCTTGTGGCATAACGCCAAGCTGTCGCATCAGAGTTGGTGTATCCCAGACGTGCCACAGATCATGCCCCTTGCCGTTGACGTAACTCACAAAGTGCATGTGAACCACGCTGATCGATTTACCGGTTGCCGGGATCGGTGGCACGTTGGGAATCTGCAATGTACCAGTATGCGTCCCGGTCATGGTCGAGTGAAATGCCACGATCTCGCCGTCGGCAACCATGTGATGAATCTCAAAATGGAGGTCAGGAAAAGCGGTACGCAGCCCGGTGACCACTTGTTTCACGTGAATGACGAAATCCGTCCCCAGCGGCTCTTGATGATCGACGGAGTCAGCCGAGTGCTGTTCATCGATCACGGAAAGATCACCTTGATTGAACGCGCGCTCGATGAATTCGCGGGCAAGTGCCATGTTGCTTTCAGCCGTCATATCATTACCCCATTCATTGTAGTTTTACTATATTGAACATCCTTATGGTATACTCAAATGATGAAAAATGTCAATCAACAACTTACTCACCGGCAGCGGCAGGCACTTGCCACGCGCCAGCTGATCGTCGATTCAGCGACCGCCCTCTTTCTTAAGCAAGGCTACGTCGCCACGACTATCGACGCGATTGCCGCAGAAGCGGGCGTTGCCGTCAGTACGGTCTATTCGATTTTCACCAACAAACGGGGAATTCTGAGCGAAATCCGTCAGCAGTGGCACAGTGAATTGCAAGTCAAGGCGATTTTAGCAGAGGCGGTTGCCCGGAACGATGCCGAGCACTTCCTCGAACAGGTAGCTCGTGCCTCGCGCCGCCAATGGGAAACCAGCGCCACCATGATATCGATCTACGAGAGCGCCGCCGCTGCCGATGCCGAAGCTGCCGCTGAACTCCAAGCCGCGCGCGACGGTCGCCGCGCGAATTTAGGTCAGTTTGTGAGCGCGATCTATCCGCTGATGCGGCAGGACATCAGCGCCGCTCAAGCAACCGCGATCCTGCTCGCGCTGACGCTTGCCGAAGTCTATTCGGAACTGGTGGACGTCGCCGGATGGTCACCCGACGCCTACGAGCAGTGGCTCGCCGACGCGCTCATGCAGCAGTTGCTCGCGCCTAATCGGGAATCGTGACGCTGCTCAAGTCTTGCGTCGGTTTGGGAAGGCAACCTTCATATCTTCGAGCGTCTCGACCAGCGCCCGCGTGATCACGATGTCGCGGTACCATTTGTGGTTCGCCGGGACGACGTACCAGGGCGCGTACTCGGTGTTGCAGTGGGTCAGCACGCCTTCGAAGGCTTCCATGTACTGATCCCACTGCTCGCGCACCGGCAGGTCGTCAATCGAGAATTTCCACCACTTGTCCGGGCGATCCAGCCGATCCTGTAGGCGTTCTTTCTGCTCATCTTTGCTGATATGCAGGTAGAACTTCAAGATGCGCGTGCCGCTGTCGTAAAGCTCGCGCTCGAAAGCGTTGATGTGATCGTAGCGCGCTTGCCAGACCTTGCGCGGGACAAGCTTGTTCACGCGCACGACCAACACGTCCTCGTAATGGCTGCGGTTGAAGATGCCGATATAGCCCTTCCCCGGCGTGTGCTGGTGGATGCGCCAGAGAAAATCGTGGGCGAGTTCTTCCGCCGTCGGTGCTTTGAAGCTGGTCACCTGCACGCCCTGCGGGTTGACGCTGTCGAAGACCTTCTTGATCGTGCTGTCTTTGCCGCCCGCGTCCATCGCTTGCAAGACGACCAGCAGCGACTGGCTATGCTGCGCGTAGAGCTTCTCCTGAAGGTCGGCGAGCCGCGCTTCGAGCTTCTGCTCCTCTTTTTTGGCGTCGTCTTTGTCCCAGCCCGCCGTGAAGTCAGGATCGAAGTCTTTCAGGCGCACTTTCTTGCCGAGCGACGGGATTAACGGTTGATCTGCCATCCAATTATCCTCTCTAAAAGTCGGTGTTGGCGCTGGGTGTGACGGTTCGGGTTTCCTCGTTGCGGTAGGTGACCATGCCCGCCCCGCCGCCTTTGATCTTGCGGACGTAGCGGCGGTAGGTCACATCGACAATTGAGCGGCTTTCCCGTCGATCAGCGCTGTAGTAGGCTGCAAGCGACGCCGCCCCGTCGATCACTTTTTCCGGGATTTCCCGTCCCTCAGATTTCACGATGACGTGCGCGCCTGCGACCCCGCGCGCGTGCAGCCACAAATCTTGGGGACCGCCTTTGTCGAAGGTGACGATCTCGTTCTGGCGGCTGTTGCGCCCGATCCAGATGACGAAGCCGTCCTTACTGACAATCCGCAAGGGCGCGCTCTTGCCCGCGCCACCCATGCGGGCGCGCAGCTTGCCTTTCCAATAACCCTGCGCTTGGAGCGCCTGCTGCACCTCGTCGATTTCGAGCCAGTTGCTCGCCAGTTCGAGGTCGGTTTCCAACTGCGCCAGCCAGCCGATTTGGTTCTTGGTCTGCTTGATCAAGCCGGGCACGTCATCGAGCGCGCGCTTGGCTCGATTGTACTTGTCGAAATACTTCTGCGCATTTTCGAGCGGCGTCAGCGCCGGATCGATGGCGATCACCAGTTCGGGCGCGTCGAGATCGTACTGAGCGCGCAGTTCGGTCTGCTGCGGCTGGATCGCGTACTGGTAGGCGAGGATCAACTCGCCACCCTTACGCAGCGACTCGCGCTCGCTCTCGTCGGTCATCGAGCGCTGGAGCGACGCCAAACGCCCCTCCAGCTTGCCGCGCGCGTCCTGAATGGCGGCGCGGATCGGTTCTTTGGCAGCGTTGTAGGCATCCTCGCCGGTCGGCGCGGAGTAGTAGCGGGTCATCGCCTCGCTGACCGACTCGACCGCGTGCCAGCCATCGATGCTTTCCAGCGGATAGACGCTGAAGGCATCGACCAAGCCGTCGCTTTCGGCGATGCCGGGCTGCCATTCACGGCGCTTCAGCGGCGCGATCACCGCTTGGAGCACCGCCAGCAGCTTTTCCGGGTCGGCGGCAGCGGCTTTCTGCTCAGAGACGCCAGCGGCTCGGTAAACGATCTCGCGGGCGAGCAGCGGACTCATTCCCAACAGGTGCGAGGTCAAGACCTGATGGGTCTTACGCTTGGCGTCGTGCGTGAGGTCGAACGCCCCGATCAGGCTTTCCAGCGACAGCGCGAACGGATCAAGCTTGCCGATCTGCGGCGGCGGCGGGACGTACTCGTGCTGAGGCAGGCTGACGCGGTAGCGGTTCTCGTCGGGACCGACGCGGCGCATACAGTCGAGGATGATGCCGTCCCTTATCAGCAGCAGATTACTTCGCCTTGCCATTGGCTCGGCAATGATGCTCACGTCCCCTTCCGCGCCCTGCACGTCGATCCGCAAGATGCGCTCCCACGCCGGTTGGCTGACATGGGTGATGATGCCGCCCTCGACGTAGCGCCGGATCAGCAAGCCGAGCGTGGTCGGCTGCTGCAAGCCCCGGCGCAGCTTATCGGGCATCAGATGGACGCGCGGCGTCTGCGGATCAGCACTCAGGTAGAGATAGCGACGCTGATGGCTGGCATAGATTTCCAGCCCGATGCCGGTTGCGTCCACGCTAAGCGAGTCCTGCACGTGCCCGCCGACCAGCACGTCCATGAATTCGTCTACCAGCGCTGAAATAGTGAATACGTCTAGGTTCATAAACAGAATTCTCGTTAAAAGTTAAAAGGAATACAAGTTAAAAGTCAAAATGACCGTTCGTTAGCGGTCTCGCTTTTAACTTTCAACTTTTAGCTTTGCCCTAGCGTCACTTCGCGTCGGGCGTGAGCAGATAAGCGATGATGTCGCCCAGTTCCTGATCGCTCATGCGTTGGGCGAAATCCTTCGGCATCACGTCGGGATAACCGTCAACCACGTAGGCGCCCGGATCGGTGATCGACTCGTAGATGTACTCGGCAGCGGTCAGCGGCGGACGGCGTGTCGCCGCACGCTCGGCAATGCCGACCCACGACGGCGCAATGCCGTTCGCCGCGCCGACGCGGTGACAGGCGCCACAGCCGTACTTCTCGACCACCGCTTCCGCGTCGGCAGGCTGCGCGTTCGCCAGCAGCGCCGCGACCCGATCCTGATAGCTGTCCGCCGTGATTGGCGCGGACGTGGTTTCGGTCGGCTGCAAGTTGGTGAAAGCGTAGACGAAGATCGCGGCGAAGATGATCAGGAACCCGATCACCAGATAGACGGGCAAGCCCAAAGTACGCCAACTTAAACGTGGTTGAGTCATCAAAGTGCATTTCGGTGCAGGATGCAGCAGAGGCTAAATGGTAACAGCTCGAACCACTCGCGGTTTAACCCCACTCCCAGCCCCTCCCCGACTTCAGGGAGGGGAGAGTACGCTGTCTGTTTCCAGCGAATGGTTCGCCATAGGCAAGATTTGTAGGACGATGAGCAGTTTCTAAACACGCTCACTGAACGCCCCGATACGTAACGATTGGTGCTAGTTCTTCACCCCTCACCCCCTGACCCCCTCTCCCACGCAGGCGGAGAGAGGGGGAAGATCGTTGGTTTTTGTCCCTCTCCCCGTTTACGTGGGAGAGGGACAGCTTGCGCGAGCAAGCAGGGTGAGGGGAAATAGGCAGCAGCAAACTAGCACCATTGGTTACGTAATGCGCAAGGCTAAAGCAGAAAGATGTCGAGGAGCATCGCCATAAACAGAAAGGCGAGATATGCCGTCGAGAACTTATAGGCGACACGAGCCGCCGCGCCCGTCTTCTTGCGGATCAGCAGGATCGCGGCGCGGATCAAGCCCAATCCCAGAACCACCGCCGACAGCCCGTAGATCGCGCCCAAGAAGCCGAAGAACACCGGCAGCAGGCTGATCAGCAGCAGCAGCACCGCGTACATCAGGATTTGCTGGCGCGTGACTTCCTCGCCGCGCGCGACCGGCATCATCGGCACGTTCGCGCGGGTGTAGTCGGAGTTCACCAGCAGCGCCAGCGCCCAACTGTGCGGCGGCGTCCAGTAGAAAATCACCGCGAACAGAATGAAGGCTTGATAACTGAGCGTCCCGGTCACGGCTGCCCAACCGACCAGCACCGGCATCGCCCCGGCGCCGCCGCCGATCAAAATATTGAGCACGGTGTTGCGCTTGAGTAGCATCGTGTAGACGACCACGTAGTAGACCGCTCCACCGAGCGCCAGCCCCGCCGCCAACCAGTTGACGAACATCCCCAGAATCAAGGTTGACCAGACGACCAGCGCTAACCCGAACAACAGCGCGTTGATCGGCTCGACCCGCCCCGACGGAATCGGGCGGCGGGCGGTGCGGCTCATCTTGGCGTCCATGTCGCGGTCGTAATACTGGTTGATGACACTGGCACCGCCTGCCGACATCGCGCCGCCGACCAAGGTGGCGATCAGCGTGACGGAATCAGGCACCCCGTTCGCCGCGATGACCATCGCCACCAGCGTCGTGAACAGCAGCAGAATGACAATCGGCGGCTTGGTCAGCGCCAGATAGGTCTTAAGCGTCGTCTTAACGCCCGGCTTGTTTAGTTGAGGAGAGGTCCCGACTGTGGTTGCCATTCATCTTCCCATCGCTCGGCAGTATTCATCGACTCGATAACACTAAGAATAACCAATGACGCCCACGTCGCCGCCGCGAAACCGACGTGCGCCGCCGACCAGAGCGCATCCGCGCCGCTGAAGACGACCAGCGCGCCGACCCCGGCTTGACAGAGGTAGAACACCAACGCCAGCACCGCCCACGTGCGGATCCGCCCGCTGCGGCGCGTCCACGCCGACCAGACCAGCAAGATCAGTGACAACCCCAACGCCACGACCGCGAAGCGGTGCAGCATGTGAATCGTTTGCAGCGCGCCCTGATCGAAGGGCAAGACCGCGCCATTGCAGAGGGGCCAGTCGATGCAAGCGAGCGTCGCGCCGCTGCCACGCACCAGCGCCCCGGTCAGGATGATCACCAACGCCAGCGCCGCCGTCAGGTAGCCGAGCACGGTGAAACTATCGCGGGCGTAATGACGATCCGGCGTGTAAGTGGCAATCAGCGCCGCCACGATCAGCGAGGCGAGCAGCAGCATCGCCGTAGCGAGATGGAGCGTCACCAGCGCGGGGGTCAGGTCGTTGAGGACGACTGCCGCGCCCAATCCGGCTTGCGCCGCATACAGCAGCGCCGCCAAAATCGTCGCGTAGAGCGCGCCGCGCCGCTGCTGGCGATAATCACGCACGGCAACAATCAGCGAGAGCACGCCGAAAATGCCGATCAAGAGCGCGAACAGGCGGTGAAGCCACTCGATCCAAGCGGTCAGGTTATCCAGTGGAGGGAAAATCGTGCCATTACAGAGGGGCCAGTGATTGCCGCAGCCTAGCCCGGAGTCGGTGACGCGAACGACCGCGCCAAAGACGATCAGACCCACCGTCAAGAGCGCGGTCGTCAGCGCCAGCGACGGGAACAAACGTGAACGCATTCTACCCTCGATGCTTTCTCATGCAGCCGGGTCAACCAATCGACAACGCTGCGGATTCCCGTTTTGGTCGGGCAACGCGACGGCTTTCAGTTTCGCCGTCATGACCAACGTTCTCTTTTATTGCCAATGACCAGCCGGGCTATGACCACCGCCTGACGAATTCAGTTCGACAGGCGCAGCAACCTGACGTAACCTACTTGGCAGCTTCAGCTTGGGTTTGGGCTTTGGTGCGCCGCATGCCCCAATCGAGCAGCCAGAGGACAATCCCAATCGTCAGCGCCATCCCGACCAAGTTGAAGAGGACAAAGGCGATCAAAATGAAGAACTGGTTGGCTTTCCACGGCAGCATCACCGTCGGCGAAGCATCCGGCACGCCAACCTGCTGAAGCACGGGCAGCACCTGACCGTTGTTGGCGATCAGCAGCGAAGTCAGCCCGCCGCCGATCAGCAGCAGAATGACCAGCACGACGAGAATCGAAAAGCGCTTCACCTACAGCCTCCGCATTTTTAGAGCGAACCAGACGTTTAGATTGTACTCTTTGGAACAAACTCCTGCAAGCACCGGATCAACGCGCTTTGACGCTCAGCGCATCGTCATCGTCGTCGTGGTCATCATTGAACGATGGCGGCTCTTGCAGATTATCGTCCACCGCGTCGATCTGCTCGCCGCTGGCGGCGTAGTCGGCGGGGAGCGAGTCCGGCACGTCGAAGGGCGTGGTCGCCGCCTCGCGCGATCCGGTAGTGTCCTCGCTCAGCCCCACAGCAGACGACGGTACACGCGGCAACCCGAAGCCGAAGGTCGTCCCCACGTTGACCACGCTATCGACCCACACCCGCCCGCCGTGCTTCTCGACAATCGTCTTGACGATCCACAACCCCAGCCCCATGCCCGGAATGACCTCACGAGGGCGCGCCGTCGAGCAGTAGTAACGCTCCCAGATATGCGGCAGGTCGTCCGCCATGATGCCGTAGCCGTTATCGCGCACGGTGATTTCGACGTCATCGTCGTATCCGCGCAGGTTCACCCAGATCGTGCCGCCGCGCCGGTTGTACTTGATCGCGTTGATGAGCAGATTGACGACGACCTGCTCGACGTGGCGCGCGTCCGCCTCGATCGCGCCCAGATGTGGGTCGATCTCAAGCTGAATCGTGATCTCGCGGCTCTCAGCCTGATCGCGCAGCAGGTCGAGCGATCGGGCGACGACCGCATCAAGATCGCAGGCGGACAGCGCCAGCGCATGATCCGCCTCGATCCAGCCGAGTTCAACCATCCGCGCGATCAGCAATTCCATCTGCCGCACCGACGAGAGCGCGCGCTCGCTGAAATATTCCTGCCGCTCGGTGAGCGGTCCGCTGTACTGGATCAGTTCGACGAAACCCATAATCGCCGCTAGCGGACTCCGCAGCTCAAGGGCTGCCTCATTGACGATGCCAATCCAATCCCGCGGCTCAGGCATCCGCTTGCTCGTCGCTAAACAAGGCGGGCAAGGCGGCGAACGCCCGCGCCATGCGCGTGCCGTGCCACGTCAGCAGCGAGCCATCGACCAGATGAATGCGCCCGCTGCGCGCCGCCGGAACATCCAATGCCGCGAAGATCGGGATATGCGACTGGTCGAACGAGAACGGCTCGCTGGGCAGCAGGATCACGTCGGGCTGCGCCGCGATGACTTCTTCGAGCGTCACGCGCGGGTAGCGGGTGTCGTGCCCGACCACGCGCGGATCATCCGCAGCCAGCGGTTCGGCTGCGCCTAAATCGGCTTTCAGGGGAAACAGGCGCTCGCGCTCGGCGAAGACGTTGTCCCCGCCGCAGACGCGCAGCAGATCGTGAGCGAAGGTGTCGGCGTTGAAGGTCATCAGCGGGTCGAGCCAGATCGGCACAAAGACGCGGATCGGCGGGTCGTGCTCGATGCGTTCGAGCCAGTCGAGCGACCACTCCATCGCCCGCACCCGCTCGATCATGGTGCCGTCGTCGAAGACATCCATCAGCGACCAGAGCAGATTGAAAGCCTCGCGCACGGTCTTGGGGAACGTCACCCAGATGGGAATACCCGCCGCTTGCAGCGCTTCGGCATCTTCGCGGCGGTTTTCCTCTTGATTCAGCAGCACGAGGTCGGGCTGAAGCTCGATAATCCGGGCAATATCGGGGTTCTTCGTCCCGCCGACGCGCGGCAGCCGCGCCACTTGATCGGCGGGATGGACGCAGTAATCAGTGATGGCGATCAAGCGGCTGCCGAGACCGAGTTCAAACAGCGACTCGGTCAGGCTGGGCACGAGCGAAACCACGCGACGCGGCGGCTGCCCGGTCGGCGACTCCATTTGATAATGATAGGTGCCCGGTTCCTGAGCCATCGCCACCCCTTCCCTATCGATGCACCAGTTGATCCCGTTCCGGTCCAACGCTGATCGTGTTGATCGGCGTGGCGCAGAGTTCCGCCACGCGGTCAATGTAAGCACGGGCTGCGTCCGGCAAGTCCGCCCATTGGCGCGCGCCGCCGATGTCCTCGCTCCAACCGGCGAGCCGGTCGTAAAGCGGCAGGACGCGGCTCTGCTCGGCGGTCGTCGTCGGCAGAAAATCGATCTCCTGCCCGTCGAGTTGATACGACGTGGCGATCTGGAGTTCGTCGAAGCCGCTGAGCACGTCGAGCTTGGTCAGCACCAGTTCGCTCAAGCCGTTGACCTGCACCGCGTAACGCAGCATGACCGTATCGAGCCAACCGCAGCGACGCGGGCGTCCGGTGGTCGTGCCGTACTCGTCCCAGAAGTTCTCGCCCGTCCCGCGCAGCCGATCCGCCAGCGCGCCGGAAAGCTCGGTCGGCAAAGGTCCCGAACCGACGCGCGTGCTGAAGCACTTGGCGACTCCGACGACCCGATCCACCCAGAGCGGACCGAAGCCCAAGCCGGTCAGCGCGCCGCCGGAAGTCGGCGACGAACTGGTGACAAAGGGGTAATCGCCGTGATCGATGTCGAGCATCGTGCCCTGCGCGCCTTCGCAGACGATCCGCGCGCCCGCTCGCAGCCGCTCGTTCAAGTAGCGCGTGGTGTCGCGGATGTAAGGACGCAGCCGCGCCGCCGCTTCGAGATAATCGAGCGCGCTCGCCTGTGGATCGATGGGTTCGCCGCCGTCACGGAGCAGCTTGGCGTTCGCCGCCTCGATCTGCGCGTAGAGCGCCTCGGCGAAGCTCTCGCCGTCGAGCATCTGCCCCATGCGCAAGCCGCTGCGCCCGGTCTTGTCCATGTAGGCGGGACCGATGCCGCGCAGCGTGGTGCCGATCTTGCCCGCGCCGAGCGCGTTTTCCGACGCCTTGTCGAGCGCGATGTGCGCGGGCGAGATGATGTGCGCCCGCGTGCTGATGATCAGGCGCTCCGGCGTGACCTGTGCGCCCAACTTGCGCAGATCGTCAATCTCGCGCAGCAGGCTGACCGGATTGATCACCGTGCCGCTGCCGAGCACGCAGGTCACCTGCGAGTGCAGAATCCCGGACGGGATCAGGTGCAGCTTGAAAACCTGATCGTCCACGTAAACCGTGTGTCCAGCGTTGTCGCCCCCGGCGAACCGCGCGACCACGTCGGCATCCGACGCCAGCCAATCGGCGACTCGCCCTTTACCTTCGTCGCCCCACTGCGCCCCAACCAGAATTGTTGCCGGCATTGCGTTCTCCTTAAGTACTGAGTGCTGAGTACTGAGTGCTGAGTAAAAGACAAAAATGTGCCAGCATCTTCAAATAATCAGTGTATTCGTTAATATTTGCGTCGTAGGGGCGAGGCATGCCTCGCCCCTACATCCATTAAGCGACTTAGCGCTTACCGCACGCGCCAGCAGCCTTTTCTCAGTACTCAGCACTCGGTACTCAGTACTTCTTTTCGTTCACGTCCCATATGCCGCGCCGAGCGCGACCGTTACCTCGCCCAAACCCCACGTTTCGATCTCGCCGTCGGGACCCAGCGCCAGCGCCGACTCCGGCATGATGGCGACCGCGATTGCCGTCGGCTGCGCTTCCAAGACCGGCTTGGCGTAGGGAGCGGCGTTGGGAACGCCGATCAACACCAGCGCGCCGATCAGCCATTCCAGCCCGGTCTCGATCACGCTCGCCCTCGATCAGCCAACCCGCGAAGGCGGATGCTCCTGCGCCTTCCAGCAAGACCAGCGCGCCATTCTGGTAGGCGGCTTGCATCCCTTCGAGCGCCGCGCCGCGCAGCGCGCCGCGAATTTCAAGCGCGCTGTCCGCGCCCTCGATCACGATCATGCCCGCCTGAGCAAGCTGATCGCGGATGGTCAGGTCATCTTCGCCGAACACATCGACCAGAAAGGTCGGCGGCGCGCCCAAATCCGCCAGATCGTCCAGCAGATGATCGGGGTCGTCGGAAAACGAGACGCAGGCGACCCCGCCGTCGGCAGCCATCCGTCCCAATGCCGTCGCGCGAATCTCATCGCTGCCGCCGCCGGAAAGCACCAGCCAACCGCGCCCGTCCAGCCACTGAAAGACGCTCTGCACCGGCATTATGCCTCCGGCAGCACGTAAGTGGCAACGGCGGTCGCCAGCAGCGCCACGCTGAGCGGCAGCGCGTCTTCGTCGATGCTGAAGCGCGGGTGATGATGCCCGTAGTAGGCATCCTGTGTGAGATCCTGCGCGCCGACGAAGAAGTACATGCCGGGGATGTCGTCCATGAAGGCGCTGACGTCCTCCGCCCCCATCGTGCGGATGGTCGTGTCCAGCCCGTCCGCGCCGACGATAGGTATGAAGGCAGCCCGCAGTTTCTCGGTCACTTCGGCGTCGTTGATCACCGGGATGGTCAGGTCGATGGACTCGAACTCGACGGTGCAGCGCATCGCCTTGCCCAAATTCTCGGCGATCTCGCGCATCCGCTCGAAAACCTGATCGCGGACTTCGGTCGTGAAGGTGCGCACCGTCCCGCGCAGTTCGGCGAACTGCGGGATGACGTTATAGGCATCGCCCGCCTTGATGGTCGTCACCGAGAGGACGACCGTCTCCAACGGGTCGATATTCCGGCTGGGGATCGTCTGGAACGCCAGCACCATCTGCGCCGCGCAGACCACCGGGTCGATGCCTTGATGCGGCGAAGCGGCATGACTGCCCTTGCCGCGCACCTTAATGGTGAAGGTGGACGCGCCCGCCATCATCGGTCCCTCGGCGACGCCGAGCTTGCCGACCGGCACCGAATTCCACAGATGCAAGCCAATCGACACGTCCGGGCGCGGGTCGCTCAGCACGCCGTCAGCGACCATCGCCGCCGCGCCCCTGCCGACTTCCTCGGCAGGCTGAAAGACGAACTTGACCCGCCCGACCATCTCGTCGCGGTGCGCCGCCAGCAGCTTCGCCACCGCCAAGCCAATCGTCGTGTGCCCATCGTGACCGCAGGCGTGCATCTTGCCGGGGACGGTCGAAACGTAGTCGAACTCGTTTTCCTCTTGAATCGGCAGCGCGTCCATGTCCGCCCGGACGAGGACGGTCGGACCGTCGTGCGATCCTTCAAGAATGCCGACGACGCCGGTTTTGCCGACGCCGGTCTGCACTTCCATGCCCAGATCGGTCAGTTCGCGGGCGACGATCCCCGCCGTGCGGATTTCCTCGAAGGCGAGTTCGGGATGGGCGTGAAGATCACGCCGCCGCGCCACCAGTTCGTCGCGCATCGCCTCTGCCTGTGCTTTAAAATCGACTGTCATCGCCGTAGGTTCCTTCTACTTCAACTGCAACCTCACCCCCAACCCCTCTCCACTTTGTGGAGAGGGGCGCTAAGCGTTGCGCCGCGAGGTGGGGTTAGAAAACTTCCACAAAGGATAAAGGTTAAGCCTGACTCAACGGTCAAAAATGATGTGCCGGAAGGAATTGCTGTAGCGCTTGTACTCCGGCAGCGATTCGGGATCGACGTTGCCGCGCAGCCGTTCCGCCATCGCTTCCATGTCGGCGATCTGGCTCTTGTGCTCGCGCAGCGCCATGATCTTGGTTTCGACGTAATCGGTCACGTCGATTTTCATGGTCGGCGTGGGAGTCGAGCAGATGAACAGGTGCTTGACCTTGTGCGGCGCGAGCTTTTCGTCGCGCTCAAGCTGGGGGAAATTGAGGCGGTCGCGCGCCGTCGGGTAGATCGAGTTCGAGCGTCGCTTCGGCAATCGCGCGGTGATCGGGGTGATTGAGTTCCCGGTCGCCATGCCAGAAGACGGTCGGGTCGCCGCAGACGACGGTATCGGGCTGGTGCAGCCGAATCTGGCGCACGATGTCGCGGCGCAAGTCGAGATTCGGCTCTAGCTCACCATCGGGATAGCGCAGAAAGATCACTTCTTTGACGCCGAGGACGGTCGCGGCGTTGCGCTCCTCAACTTCGCGGATGGCAGCCAGCTTTTCGCTGGTCATGTCGGGATCGGCGCTGCCTTTATCGCCGCTGGTCGCCAGCACAAAGGTGATGTGCGCGCCCTCGGCTGCCCAGCGCGCGAAGGTTGCACCGCAGAAAAACTCCGGGTCGTCGGGATGGGCGAACACCCCCATCACCCGCTTGACCGGCTGTTCTTGAGTTGCCATGAATTAACATCTCCCTGAGTGATACCGTAGTTCAGATTACTGACAACTATCGTGGTCTGATAACGAGAAGCTGAGTGTAACAAACTCGCGGGGTTCCGTAAACTTTTCGCCCCCCGGTCGCGGGGATGGTCGCATTGGCTTATTGCGGTTGGCGCGCTACCGAATTAGGTTTGGATTACATCAAGAGGAGGCAATCATGAAAGTTGCTGTGGTCGGCGCGACCGGCGTCTTGGGTCGCGCCCTGATCCCTGCCCTGCTCGCTCATGGTCACGAAGTTCGCGCGTTGGCGCGTTCACCGGAGAAAATTGACGCGCCCGTTGAGGTTCGCGTCTGCGACCTACTGGCATCGGGGGTCGAAGCGCTGCTGCCGGATTTGCTGGCGAACTGCGACGCGGTGATCCACGCTGCCACCGCCATTCCGCCGGAAGCGAGCTTTGGCGATCCCGCCGCGTGGACGAGCAATAACCGGCTGCGAACCGACGGGACAAAGTACTTGATCGCCGCAGCGCTGACAGTCGGCGCGAAATGCTACCTTCAGCAAAGCATCGCCTTCGCTTACCCCGGCAGCGGCGACCAATGGATCACGGAAGACGTCCCGCTGGACACGTCCTCGATCTCAGCTTCGCGCAGTTCAACGCTGGTGATGGAAGAACAGGTGCGCGCTATCCCGCCGGATCGACTGCGCTGGTGTATCCTGCGCGGCGGGGTTTTTGTCGGGCGCGACACCTTCCAAGACGAGGCGATTGCCAAGCTGCGGGCGGGAAGGCTGCGCGTCCCGTGCGACGGCAGCAGTTATGTCAGCCAGATTCACGTCGCGGATATGGCGTCGGCAGTGGTCGCGGCACTGGAGCGCGCGCCCGCCGGGTCGATCTTCAATATCGTCGACGAGCCACTGCGACAGGGCGAATACTTGGATCGCCTAGCGGATGCCATCGGCGCGCCGCGACCGTCCCGCGACCCGGACGCAGCTTGTCCGCCATCGCATCGATGCAGCAATCGAGCAGCCCGCGCCGTGCTCGGCTGGGAACCGACCTCTGGAGTGATTCCGAAGGGATGAAATGGGCGGAACCAAGTTCCGCCCCTACCGCATCACTCGCTTGAGTTGTCTTGATCGACACTGGCGTCGGTGTTCGCGCTCGCTTCGACGTCGCTGTATCGGCTGAAGCTTCGGCGTCCGGTTTCGCGCCGCAGTCGCACTCGCCGTTCTCGTGCTTATCGCAAGGCGCTTGGGCTTTCTTCGCCAGCGCTTCGAGTTCTTCCAGCGGCACGAGTTCCTCGCGCTTGACCAGCAGCAAGCCATCGCCGACGGCGACCAGCACCGCATCTTGCAGCGGCAGCACGTCGATCACGCGCCCTTCGCCTTCGGGCGTGCCGACGCGCTTATTCCTCTTGGGAAGCTGCTGCCGTGCCTGAACGTACTGCTCGTACTCGTAGACGAGGCAGCAGCGCAAGCGCCCGCACATGCCGGTGATCTCCGACGGGTTGAGCGAAATCCCCTGCGCCTTCGCCATCTTAATCGAGATCGGGCTGAAGTCGGTCAGGAAGGTCGAGCAGCAGCGCAGTTCGCCGCACGCGCCAAAGCCGCCGAGCAGCTTGGCGACGTCGCGGGGACCGATCTGCCGCATTTCGACCTGCGCGGGCAAACTCTTGCTGAGGTCGCTCCACAACTTGCTGACGTTCACTTTGTCGTCGGCGGTGTAGAGATAACTCAAGAGCGTGCCGTCGTAGTTGTAGAGCGCGGCGACGAACTTCACGTCGTCGAAGCTGCCGAGCTTCTTCGCCTTCTCGCGCACGATCCGCAGCGCTTCCTCCTGCTGAAGTTCCCAGTGGGAACTCAACACGAGGTCACGCGGGGAAGCGATCCGCAAGATCGGCTTGTATTCGCGCGACTCGTCTTCGGCGACGTTGAAATTCACGACCTCGCCCATCTGCCGCCCGCGCGTCGTTTCGACGATCACGTAGTCGCCGACTAGGAGAGTCGGGTAGTCGGTATAGTCGAAGTGATACAGCTTGCCGACCCGATGAAAACGCACCCCGACCACTGTGCGCTGGTTTTCCACGATTTGATCTGTCATTCGAGAGCCTTAATAACGATAACTTTATGCTAACGCTGCTTATTATAATAGGTGATCACAGCCGGAGTGCAAAGAGTTGACAAAATTATAGCAAAGTGATAGTTTCAGTTATTCTAAACTGAGCCTGCCGCATTCGCTCCTGAAAAGCGCGAGACAAGTCTCGCGTTTGCCATTTGAAAGCATCCGCAAATGACAACGCTCATCATGAAATTCGGCGGCACGTCCGTTGGGATGACGATGGGCTTAACCCAGCTCTTGAGCATCGTCCTCTACGAACATGAGCATTGGGAACGCCTTATCCTCGTCGTCTCGGCGCTTGACGGTGTAACCGATCAACTGATCGAAGCCGCCCATCTTGCGCTGCTCAAAAACCGGCGCGGTTACCGGCGCATCGTCGCCACGCTTCGCACCCGTCATCTCGCGCTGATCGAGCACCTGCCGCTCGGCGTCACCGAACGAAACGCGCTTCAGACGGATATCGACCGCCTGCTGTTCGACATGCTGGACGTCTGCCAGAACATCCCGGACAACCTGAGCGATAGCGCCAGCCCGGAAGCCATCGACCAGATCATCAGCACCGGCGAACGGCTGGCGACGCGCATCGTCGCGGCGCTGCTGCGCCAGAACAATCTGCGCGGCGTCGCCATCGACGCCAGCGACGTGATCGTCACCGACGCGGTGTTCGGCAACGCGACGCCGATCCTGTCGCTGACCCGCGAGCGGATTGACACTCACCTCAAACCCCTACTCAGCCGGGGGATCATCCCGGTGATCACCGGCTTTATCGGCGCGACGCCGAAGGGCAAGATCACCACGCTCGGGCGCGGCGGCAGCGATTACACCGCCTCGATCCTCGCGGCGTGCAGTGACGCGCGTGAAGTCTGGGTCTGGACGGACGTGGACGGCATGATGACGGCTGACCCGCGCGAAATCGCCGGAGCGCGCGTGATCCCCGTGCTTTCCTACGACGAGGTGGCGGAACTCGCCTATTTCGGCGCGCGACTGCTCCACCCGCGCATGATCGGACCGCTGCGCGATCAGCAGATCACGCTGCGCCTGCGTAACGTCTTCAAGCCACAGCAGCCCGGCACACTGGTGCAGAGCGGCACGACTTCAACCATCGGCTTCAAAGCCGTCACGACCATTCAGGGGTTGGGACTCGCCGCGCCGACCAGTGGATCGTTGGCGAATATCACAGCGCTGGTCGACAAAACACTGGCGGAGATCAGCGGCAGCCACACCGAGGTGATGATCGCCGCGCAATCATCGGCGCGCACGTTCATTTGCTTCGTCATTCCAACCAGCGCCGGACCCGACGCGCTCCACCACCTGCTAGCGGCGCTGACGCCCGCGCTGCGGACGCCCGAATACGCCGACTGGACAATCCGCCCGGTCAGCGTCGTCACCGTCGTCGGCTCGCATCTCGGCAGCGTTCACGGGCATACGTCAGACCTGCTCAGCGCGCTGGAAAGCCTGCCGATCCTCGCGCTGGCGCAGGGACCGGCGCACGTCAGCTTCTCGGTCGTGCTCGACCCCGAAAAGAGCGAAGCGGCGGTCGCCCACATCCACAACTTGATCCTCAATAGCGATTGAGGTAGCGCTCAACTTCCCACGGCGTGATTTGCTGGTTGTATTCGTCGAGTTCCTGCTGCTTGACGGCGACGTAACGGTCGCCGATGTAGGGACCCAGCGCCGCCATGATCACGTCGTCCTGCATCAGTGCTTCCAGCGCCGCACCCAACGAAGTCGGCAGCGTCTCCAACTGGCGCAAGCGCTGGCGTTCCTGCCGTACCAGCGATCCCTCGAAGGCTTCTTCCAACTCCATCCGCTGGCGAATGCCATCCAAGCCCCGCCGCCAGCATGACCGTCGCCGCGAGGTAAGGGTTGCTGCTGGGGTCAGGGCAGCGCAGTTCGATGCGCGTATGCCCTTCTTTGCCCGGTGAAACGTGCGGCACGCGGATCAGCGCCGCGCCCGCCCGGTTGACGTGCGCCCACGTCACGTACTTGGGCGCTTCAAAGCTGACCGCCAAGCGCTTGTACGAGTTGACCAGCGGTGCTAGCACCGCCGTCATCGCGCGGGCGTGATACAACTGTCCGGCGAGGAAGAAACGCGCCGTCTCCGACAGCCCGTACTCGTGGTTGCCGTCGGCGAAGACGTTGTCGTCCGAACCGAGGTCATGCAGGCTTTGATGGGTGTGCATCCCCGAACCGGGCAGATTATTCGATGGACGGGGCATAAAGGTGCAGTGAAGGTTGTTCTGCTGCGCGACCGTCCGCAGCGCCACCCGCGCCGTCAGCACGTGATCGGCCGAGGTCAACGCCGGGTGATAGTCGAAGTCGATTTCGTGCTGCCCGCCGCCGATCTCGTTGTGGGCGGAATCGACTCGAATGCCCAACTCCAGCAGGGTCAAGATCATCTTGCGGCGGATGCCCTGCGAAAAGTCGTCGGAGATGTCGAAGTAGCTGGCATCGTCGTTAGTCGTCAGCGGCATCAAGCCGTGCGAGCGATCCTGCTGGAACAGGAAGAATTCCAGTTCAACCCCGGTCTTGAAGCTGTAGCCCATTTCCTCGGCACTTTTCAACGTCTTGATCAGCACGTTCCGGGGATCACCGATGAAAGGGCTGCCGTCCACCGTCCTAACCGAGCAGATCAGCCGCGCCGTACGTCCTTCGGGCGGATCCCACGGCAGGACGACAAACGTGCTCAGGTCGGGCGAAAGCACCATATCGCTTTCGGCGACCCGGGCGAAGCCTTCAATCGACGATCCGTCAAAGTGCATCCCGTTGTCGATCACGGCTTCGAGCCGCCCCGCCGGGACGGTGACGCTCTTGACGATTCCGGTGATGTCAGTGAACCAGAGGACGACGAATTTGACGTCGCGGTCTTCGATAGCGGTCAACACCGCCGATTTATCCATCATGACGTTCTCGCTTTCAGACAAACGCAAATCGGCTAACATGGCAACGTCGCCCCGTCTCATCCCAGTTTATTAGGGAAGTGTAAAGGTCAGGGGCGCGCCCGTTAAAGGGCAAACTCACCAAAATCCTCGCGCGTTCCTCAGTCTACCATACCTAAATGACCGAGCAGCGCATCAATCGCCAGCAGATAGCCGCGCCAACCAAAGCCGCTGATCTGACCGAGGCAGACCGGCGCCAGCAGCGACGTGTGGCGAAACGGCTCGCGGGCGTGAATGTTGGAGAGATGAATCTCGACCACCGGCAGTTCAATCGCGCTGATAGCATCGCGCAGCGCGACCGAGGTGTGGGTGTAAGCGCCGGGGTTAAAGACGACGCCATCCGCCCAATTGCGCGCGACGTGCAGGATGTCGATGAGCGCGCCCTCGTGGTTCGACTGCTCGGCGCGCAGTTCGACCTGACGCAGCGCCGCGTGCGCCTTCGCCGCGTCGTTGATCGCTTCGAGCGTCAGCTTGCCGTAGACGTCCGGCTCGCGCGTGCCAAGCAAGTTGAGGTTGGGTCCGTGCAAGAGCAGAATCTTTTTCGCCATAATCGAGTAAGTCTCTATCGCAAAGAAATGATCACTATTTTAACCGCCAAGACGCCGTGCAACCAAAGGTTGCCATCGCCAAGAAGTGATACAGCGTTCATAGGGGCGGGTTTGAAACCCGCCCCTACACACCATCCTATTTACAACGCCGCCACCATCGGGATGACTTCGCTGCCGAAGCGCTCCAGCGGCGTGATCTCGTGGACGTTGGCGGGCAGGCTGAAGATCGCCTGATCGACGCCCAGCGCCGCCAGTTCGCCGCAGTAGTCGATCACCTGCTGGCTGCTCATGCCGCGGCATGACCGAGCCGAGCGTCGTCTTCTCGATCTCGGCGTAGTCGCGCCCGACGTCGGCGCAGTGCTGCTTGAGCACGTCGAGCTTGTGGCGCACCGTATCAAGATTCCCGGTCCCGCGAACAGGTTGCAGGCGTCGGCGTACTGGGCGACAAAGCGCAGCGTCTTCTTCTCGCCGCCGCCGCCGATCAGGATCGGTGGGTGCGGCTGGCTCAAGGGCTGCGGGCGCGTGATCGGCTCGGCAAGCTGATAATACTTACCCTCGTAGGGCGACTCGTCATCGCTCCACATATGCTTGGCGATCTGCAAGATTTCTTCGAGCCGCGCCATGCGCTCGCCGGTCGGCGGGAAGGGAACGCCCAAGCCCAGCGCCTCGCGCTCGTACCAGCCCGCGCCGATGCCGAAATAGGCGCGCCCGCCGGAGAGCACGTCGAGCGTCGTCATCGTCTTGATCAAAATGCCGGGATGACGATAGAACCCGCCCGTGACCATCAAGCCGTGCTTGATCCGCTTAGTTTGCGCTGCCATGTAGGCGCTGGCGGTGTAGCCTTCCAGCATCGGGTCGTGCGGATCGGAGAAGCCTTGCATCTGGAAGAAGTGATCCATCACCCAAAGACTGTAGAAACCCAGCGTCGTCCGCCGTCCGCGCGATCTCGCCCAGCTTCGCGCCGATATTTTGCGGACTGCCTGCCCAGTTGAACGAAATCACCTGTAAACCTATCCGCATGGGGAAAACTCCTCTGTTGATCGAAAAATTAAGCTTGCCCTTTCACTCTACAACTTAGAGCGCACTCTAAGTCAACTAGACTTTCGTGGGGGTAAGGCTGCGCTACCGAACTAAACCGGGATGGCGCGGACGTCAGTCAGCGTCACCGAGGTGCCCAAGCGCAGCGTGTTGTGGATCTCGGCGACCGTATCGGTATGGCGCATCAGCGCCTCGATCTCGGCTTCGCTGGCTTCGGCTTCGACCAGCGCGCTGTAGCTGATATTCTCGGCGACGCTGCCCGGCGCGTCGCCGAACGTCCCACTGACTTCGACCCCAACGCGCTTGACCGTGATCCCGCGCTTGCCCGCTTCGCGATAAAGGTCATTGCAGTAGCAGGTCGCTAAGGCGAGAAACAGCAGTTCACCGCCGTTGGCGCTCGACCCATAGCCGCTGGCATGCGGCGGAATATCGATGACGTGGTCGTTGGCGTTGGTCGTGAGTGAGATTTCGTGCTGGTTGTGCTGGTTACTCACCTGCACACTAATGCTGATCACGGGTCACGCTCCTCTCAAATCGACCAAGACCTCGATCACTTGCTCGGCGGGCACATCCGGACGATCGTCGGCTTGCCGAAGCCTTCCAGCAGGATGAAGCGCGAATGTCCGCCCTGCCACTTCTTGTCGGTCGCCATCGCCGCGTAGAGCGTGTTCGGGATCGAGATCGCCGATCCGCGTCGGCAGCCATAGCGCGCGACGATCGCTTCGATTTGCGTCCGCGAGGTCGGCGTCGATCATGCCGAGCGCCGCCGAGAGCCGCGCCGCCGCCACCAACCCGACGCCGACCGCCTCGCCGTGCAGCCATTGATAGCCGCTGACCTGCTCGATGGCGTGGGCGAAGGTGTGCCCGAAATTGAGATAGGCGCGGACATTCTGCTCGTAGGGGTCGCGCTGGACGACGTTGACCTTGACCTGCACCGCCCGCGCGACCATCGCCGCGCTGATCGCTCGTCCGGATCGATCAGGTCGAGCAAGCCCGGATCGGCGATCAGCGCGTGCTTGATCGTCTCGGCAGCGCCGCAGCGCCATTCGCGCTCCGGCAGCGTCCCCAGCACGTTGGGGTCGATCAGCACGGCGTCGGGCTGCTTGAACGCGCCGACGAGGTTCTTGCCCTGCGGCAGATCGACGCCGACTTTGCCGCCGACGCTCGAATCGACCATCGCCAGCAGGCTGGTCGGGATTTGCACGCAGGCGCACGCCGCGCATGTAGGTCGCCGCCGCGAAGCCCGCCGTATCGCCGACCACACCGCCGCCCAGCGCGATCACCGTCGAGCCGCGATCCAGCCCCGCTGCGACCAAATCGGCGTACAACTGCGCCACCGTGTCGAGCGTCTTGTACTGCTCGCCGTCAGGCATCGTGATCAGCGCGGCGTCGGGCAGCCGCTCGACCAGCGCTCGCCGTAGAGCGGCGCAAGCGTCGTATTGGTGATCACGGCGCAGCGCTGCGTCCAGCCCCCACGCCGCCGGATCGAGCGCCGCCAGCGCCCCGGCTCGATGATGATGTCGTAGCGGCTGGTGGGCGTGGTTACCGGGATCCGGCGCCCGTGCGGATGCTCGCCGCCAGCGCGATGATCTCCTCTGCGATTTGCTCCGGGCGACTTGTCCGTCGTATCGACGTGAACGGGAATCGCGGCGTAAGCGGCGCGGCGCTGCTCGAACAGCGTTTCCCAGTCGCCCGCCAGCGGGCGATCCGTCGACTCGCTCCAAGCCGCGCGCGGATCATCTCCGGCGGCGCGTCGAGGCAGACGACCAGCCCGTCTTCTGCCATGCAGCGCGCGGTTCGCCGGGTTGACCAGCATCCCGCCGCCGGTGGCGATCACCAAGCCCGTGCTCGGCCGCCAGATCGCGGCAGACTTCGCTTTCGAGCGCGCGAAAAGCGGCTTCGCCCTTGACCGCGAAAATCTCCGGGATCGACATCTCGGCGCGTTCGACGATCACGTCGTCGGCGTCGACGAAGCGGCGCTCGAGTCTGCACGGCGATCTGCCGTCCGACGGTCGTCTTGCCGACGCCCATGAAGCCGGTCAGGATGACGTTTTGATCGTCCGGGATCGCCTCATGGGTAGCCAAAGCGCCACTCCACGTTATCCATCGGCAGGTCGTCGAGCCGCGCACGCCGCAGCGCGTCGAAGCGCGGGCGCATCTCTTCGATGCTGTCGCCGCCGAGCTTTTCCAGCAGCGCGTCGGCGATCACGACCGCCATCATCGCTTCGAGGATCGGCACGGCGCGCGGCACGGCGCAGAAGTCGCTGCGCTCGTAGGTCGTCTGCTCCGGCTGCGCCCGTCGCCAGATTGACCGACGCCAGCGACTTCATGACCGTCGAAATCGGCTTCATCGCCACCCGCGCGAGGATCGGCTCGCCGGTGGTGATGCCGCCTTCCAGGCCGCCCGCGCGGTTGGTCGTCCGCGTCAGCGCTGCCGCCCTCGCCCAAGCCGATCTGGTCGTGAACTTCGCGAGCCGTGCTTGCCCGCGTTGGCGAACGCGGTGACCGATCTCCGCGCCTTTCATGGCGTGGACGCTGACCATCGCCGCGACGATCCGCCCGTCGAGGCGGCGGTCGTAATGGACGTGCGAGCCCAAGTCCCGGCGGCACGTTCAGCGCCACGACCTCGATGATCCCGCCGAGCGTGTCTTGATCGACTTTCGCCTGATGGATGGCGTCGTGCATCCGCTCGGCGGCCGCCGGATCAGGGCAGCGCACGTCGCTCTGCTCGGCGTCGCGGATGCGGTCTGTCGAGCGCGTAGTCATCGCGCAAGTTCGACCGCCGCAGCGCCGATCTGCACGACGTAGCCGCCGATCACGATGCCGAACTCCGCCAGCAGCTTCTTGCAGCACCGCGCCGACGGCGACCCGCATGGTCGTCTCGCGGGCGCTGGCGCGTTCCAGCGGCAGGCGCAGATCACGGTAGCCGTACTTGATCGCGCCGGTCAGGTCGGCATGACCGGGGCGCGGCGTGGTCATCGGCGTGATGTCCTTCTCGCGCCAGTTCTTGTAATCGCGGTTCTCGACCAGCATCGCAATCGGCGCGCCGGTCGTCATGCCCGGCGACCACGCCGGACGTGATCTGCACGGTGTCGTGCTCGATGTTCATGCGCCCGCCGGAGCCATAGCCCTCTTGACGGCGGCGCAGTTCGCCGGTTGATGTCGTCGGCGGTCAGCGGCAGTCCGGCGGGCAGCCCTTCGAGAATCGCCGTGAGTTCCGGTCCGTGACTCTCGCCTGCGGTCAGGAATCGGATCATGTGTGTCCACTCTCCGTGTAAAAGAACTAAAAACATAACGCAAAGACGCGAAGGTGCAAAGACGCAAAGAAAGGCAGCTAAATCAAATACTTTGCGACTTTCTTTCCCGCTTTGCGCCTTTGCGTTAGGATCTCTTCCTATGCCAACTGTGCTTGCGCCGCCGCGAGCATCACCTCGACCGGCGGCTCGACGCCCGTCCAGAGCTTGAAGCTGCCGCGCCCTGCCGCACCAGCATCCCCAGCCCGCCGATAGCGCGCCCGCCCGCCGCCTCGACCTGCGCCATCAGCTTGGTCTGCGCCGGACGATAGACCATATCGTACAGCGTCACGCCCGCCGAGAACGGCGCATCGTCCGGCAGCGGCGACGCATCGACTTTCGGCTGCATCCCCGACCGAGGTGCAGTTGACGATCAGTTCGGCGTCGGCGACCGTCGCTCACGTCGCCGACGACCGCCCGCACCTGCAGGTTGTCGATCAGCTCTTGCGCGCGCTCCGGCGTCCGGTTGATCAGCGTCAGCCGCGCTCCGGCGTTCGCCAGCCCGTAGACCGCCGCCCGCGCCGCGCCGCCCGCGCCGAGCACGACCACCCGCATCCCGGCCGGGCTGACGCCGTGCGCGCGCAGATCGTCCATGAAGCCGCCCACGTCGGTATTGGTGCCGGTATTGTGGCGAAAGTCAATCGTGTTGACCGCGCCGACCGCCCGCGCGATCTCGTCCGGCTTGACGAAGGGCATCACCGCCTGCTTGTGCGGCACGGTCACGTTCAGCCCGACGAAGCCGTGATCGCTGAACTCGCGCAGGCTCTGCCGGACGATGTCCGGCGGGATCGCGTACTTGTCGTACTCCCAATCCAGGCCCAGCGCCTTGAAGGCCGCGTTGTGCATCGCCGGGCTGAGGCTGTGCTCAATCGGCCAGCCGATCACGCCGCACACGCTTCATACCTCACCTCACCTTCAGCCCCTCCTCCACTGTCAAAGAGAGCGTGGTGAACATGCCGATTGCATACGGCGAGTTTGCGCCCACTGCCTGAAGTCGGGGAGAGGTCAGGGCGTGGTCAATGCTTTCCGACGACTCACCGCAGGTCTTTGACGACCACGTCCGCGCCGAGGCTCGCCATCGTCTCGGCGTAACCGGGGAACGAGTCCGAGGCGCAGCGGGCGTCCAGCACGGTCGTTTCGCCTTGTGCGGCCAGTCCCGCGACGACAGGCTCATCGACAGGCGGTGATCGTCGTGACCGTCGACCGTCGCGCCGGTGAGCGTCTGCGCGCCGTCGATCACGAAGCCGTCTTCGGTCTCGGTGATGTTCGCGCCCAGTTTCGCTCAGTTCGGCCGTCATCACCGCCAGCCGATCGGTCTCCTTGACGCGCAGTTCCTGCGCGTCGCGGACGGTCGTGCGCCCTTCGGCGAACAGCGCCGCCACCATGAAGATCGGGAACTCGTCGATCATGCGGACGACCATTTCGCCGCCGACGCTCACGCCCTTGAGGGCGCTGTGCCGCGCGCGGATCGTCCCGACCGGGTCGCCTGCCTCAGTGCCGGTTTCGGTGATGGTCAGGTCCGCGCCCATCGCCAGCAGCACGTCGAAAATGCCCGTGCGGGTCGGGTTCAGGTTGACGTTGGTCAGCGTGATGTCGCTGCCGGGGACGATCAGCGCGGCGACCACCGGGAAAGCCGCCGACGAGGCATCGCCGGGAACGGTGAAGTCCATCGGCTGGAGCGGATTGCCCGGCATCAGCGTGACCGTGTTGCCCTCGCGTGACCAGATCGACACCCATCGCCGCCAGCATCCGCTCGGTGTGGTCGCGCGCCGGACCGGGCTGCGTGATCACGGTCGGACCCTGCGCGAACAGCGCCGCCAGCAAAATCGCGCTCTTGACCTGCGCGCTGGCGACCGGCATCTCGTAGTGGATGCCGTGCAGCGCGGCGGGCTTGATCGTCAGCGGCGCGTAGCCGTTGACGCCGGAAATCTCCGCGCCCATCTGCCGCAGCGGATTGATGATGCGGTTCATCGGGCGGCGGCGAAGCTGCTCGCTGCCGTCGAGCACGCTGGCGAACGGCTGCCCGACCATGATCCCGGTCAGCAGGCGAATGCCCGTCCCGGCGTTGACCAGATCGAGCGGCGCGCCGGGTTCGCGCAGTTCGCCGCCGTGAATGGTCAGTTCGCCCGTCCCTGCGCGCTCGACCGGCACGCCCAGCGCCTGAATCGACGCCAGCGACGCCTCGGTATCGCCCGCCGCCAGCCACTTGTGAACGTGGGTCACGCCGTTCGCCAGCGCCCCGAACATGCACCGCGCGGTGCGAAATCGACTTGTCGCCGGGGACGGTCGCCGTCGCCTCTCAGCGCCGCGCCCGGTCGCACTACGAAACAATCTTGCGCCATATTTCTCGCCTCTATCTCTTGTTCGTGTCCGTACGTTCGAAGATGTAGAACGCCCGTAACTGTGCGTCTTCTGTACCTCTTTGCGCCTTTGCGTTAGACATCCTGTTTTTATTACTCGCACTTCTTCACTTCTTCGCCTCGTACTGCTTCGCCCACTCGATCCGCGCTTCGCGGCTCGGGCGCAGCAGATCGATCAGCTTGCCGTTCTCCTGCGCGATCAGGCTGGCTTCGATCATCGCCAGCTTCATCCGAAAGATCGCCAGCAGCGTCGCCACCGCCTGCGTATTGGTGCTGAGGATGTCGCCCATCATGCTCAAGTCCTGCGCCGCCAGCCGCGACGTATCGCGGAAGCCGCCCGCCGCCAACTGCCAGACGGCATCGTCTTCTTCGCCCTGCTGGGCGACCGTCGCCACCAGCGCCGCGCTGATCAGGTAAGGCAGATGGCTGATGGCGGCGACGACGTGGTCGTGGCGGTGGGCGTCCATCTCGATCGGCACCGCGCCGACCGCCGCCGCTAAGCGCCAGCGCCCGCGCGACGCGTCGCCGGGGTGGTGCGCCGCGACGGGCAGAACACGAACGGACGATCCTTGATACAGAGCCGGCGTCGCTGGCTTCGATGCCGCTGGACTCCTTGCCCGTCATGGGATGCCCGCCGATTGCCTGAATGCCAATCGGCAGGCGTCCCATCGCGTCGCAAATGTCCGCCTTGGTGCTGCCGATGTCGATCAGCAGCGTATTCGAGCGCAGGTACGAGCCGATCCGGTTGGTGACCATGTCGAGGATCACCCGCACCGGCGCGGCGAGGATCACCACGTCGGCTTCGCTCACGCCCGCCTTGAGATCGTCGGTCGCCACGTCGACAATGCCGTGCGCCAGCGCGTATTCGCGCGCCGCCGGGTTCATCTCCACGCCGGTGATCGTCCCGGCGTACGCGCGCAGCGCCAGCGCCAGCGATCCGCCCATCAAGCCCAAGCCAACCACCGCCAGATGACGGCTGGTGAAGCCACTGCTAAAGCCGCTGTTAAAGCCGCTGCTAAAGCCGCCATTAAAGCCACTGATAAAGCCACCGACCTCGCTCAAGCTGACCTTCCTACCGCCTCGGCGACCCGCCGTACCGCGTCCATCATCTGTTGGAACCCGTCGAAGGTCAGGCTCTGCCGCCCGTCGGACAGCGCCTTCGCCGGGTCGGGATGCACTTCGATGATCAAGCCATCCGCTCCGGCAGCCACCGCCGCCGAGCGCAATCGCCGTGACGTGCTCGGAGTAGCCGACCGCGTGGCTCGGATCGGCGATGACCGGCAGGTGCGTGCGCGCTTTCAGCACCGGAATGGCGTTGATGTCGAAGGTGTTGCGGGTGTACTTCTCGAAGGTGCGGATGCCGCGCTCGCAGAGCATGACGCGGTTGTTGCCGTGCGCGAGCATGTACTCCGCCGACATGAGCAGGTCTTCCATCGTGTTCGCCATGCCGCGCTTGAGCAGCACCGTCTGCTGGCTTTCGCCGACGGCGTTGAGCAGCGGGAAGTTCTGCATGTTGCGCGCGCCGATTTGGAGCACGTCGGCGTATTCGGCGACCATCTCCACCAAGCCCGGCTCCATCACTTCGGTGACAATCGGCAGCCCGGTGACTTCGCGCGCTTCGGCGAGCCACTTCAGCCCCTCCTCGCCATGCCCCTGAAAGCTGTAAGGCGACGAGCGCGGCTTGAACGCCCCGCCGCGCAAAGCGGTCGCGCCCGCTTCTTTGACGGCGCAGGCGATCTCGATGGTCTGCTCGCGGCTCTCGACCGAGCAGGGTCCGGCGATCACCAGCACTTTGTTCGCCCCCGCCTTCGAGCCGTTGAGCGCGACCTGCGTCTGGTGCGGGTGATACTCGCGGCTGGCGAGCTTGTAAGGCACGGAAACCCGCATGACGTGTATCGACGCCGGGCATCGAGCTGTAGTTATCCTCGCGCAGCGGCGTCGGGCTTTCGCCGACCAAGCCGATAATCGTCCGCTCGTCCCCTTCGGAGAGGTGCGGATTGTAGCCATCATCCTTCACGCGGCTGATCACGTTGGAGATTTCGCGCGCGCTGGCGTCCTTTTTCATCACGACGATCATGATTCATCCTCAAATTGACGGTTTAAGTTTTTGGTTTTTAGTTCTTAGTTTTTAGTGAAAAACCAGCGAGCCGCATCGTTCATCGGTTTTTACCAATCACTAAAAACTAACGACTAATTACTGTCTTTCTCCCAATTCACCGGCAGCGCCGGGATGTCCGGGCGGAGCGCCGTCGCCCCGCGCAGAAAGATGTGATGCAGATCCGCATTGTCTTTCGGCGTGTTCCAGTGGATTAGGATGCGGATGCAGCGCGGAATCCCGCTCGGCACGCCCATCTCCTGACAGCCGATCAGCGCGACCTGCGTCCAGCCCATGTCGCGGGCCGCTTTCGCCGGGTAAGCGGCGGTCAAGTCGGGCGTGGTCGTAAAGATCACGCTGGCGACGTCGTCCTCGTCAATCGCGTTCGCCTGCACGATCACGCTCCAGTAATTCCCGCGTCGCCGACCAGATCGCTTCGGCGCTGTCTTCGTCGATGGTGGTCGCGCCACGCACGCCCCGAAATTTCATAGCTTCCTCCTCCTATGCAAACAAAAAGGGCGCGAGCTTTTGCTCTGCGCCCTTCGGTTAGCGAATTAACTTCACCGATTACACAGCACGCAATGCTCGACCTTGGATCATGTCGCTAAAGTAATAAAAGTAGAAGTAGCGATAGGTCTGAGCAGGCGTCATCGGTGCAATTTCACTGAATCCGTTCGTTAGCGCAGAGCATAGCACGGTTGCGGAAATGCTGTCAACAGGCGCGCGCAGACCTCCTGCAAAATCCGACGAACTGTCGAGAAAACACGCGCTTTACCCACGCAATATTCGGCAACTTAGGCAAAATGCCGTCGAGTGTTCAGTCGTAGTGGGCGAACGCTTAGCTTCGCCCCTACACACATCACCATTATCTCAATCGAGCGCGCGGCGCAGCGTTCGCGCCAGTTCGCGCACGGCTTCGACGCCGCCCTTCCCCGCCCGCACCAGCGCGCTGCCGACGATGAAGCCGTCGACCAGATCGTTCATGCGCCGCGCCTGCTCCGGCTTGCTGATGCCGAAGCCCATCACCAGCGGCGTATCGGGAAGCTGGGCGCGCAGGCGCGCGATGAACTCGGTCAGGTGCGGCGGCAGTTCCGCCCGCTCGCCGGTGATGCCGGTCAGCGCGACGACGTAGATAAAGCCGGTCGCGTGCTGCCCTACCAGCGCGATCCGCTCGGGCGTTGCTGGTCGGCGCGAGGAAGAAGACCTGCGCCAGCCCTTCACGCGCGCAGGCAGCCGTCGACTTCGCCCGCCTTCTTCCGGCGGCAGGTCAGGCACGATCAGCCCATCCGCACCCGCCGCTTTGGCGTCGCGGACGAAGTTTTCGACGCCATACGCCAGCAGCGGATTGACGTAGCCCATCATCAGCATCGGCTGAGTCACGCCGCGCGCGCGCAGTTCGCGCACCGCTTCGAAGCACTTGCGCGTCGGTGATGCCGTTTTCCAGCGCGATCTGCATCGCCGCCTGATTCACGGGACCATCCGCCAGCGGATCGCTGAACGGACATGCCCGATCTCGAAGCCGTCGACGCCTTCCGCCGCCATCGCCGCGATGGCGTCGAGCGACTCGGCGTAGGTCGGGTAGCCAATCGGGAAATAGGGCAGGAACGCGCGCGCGGTTTTGCGCTTTCGCCTGCGCGAACATCGCCGCCAGCGCGTCCAGCCCGGTCATTGTTTGGGTCATGATTTCGCCTCGTTTCGTTTTTGCGCCAGCAGCCAGCGATAGATCGCTTGGTCAGTGTAGGCGCGGTCGGACGTGCCGCCGTGAGTCGCGTCGGGATAGCGGGTGTAGCCAAAATTCGCGCCGATCTGCCGCCAGCGCCGCCGCGACCTCGTCCGCGCCACGCACCGACACCGCCTGATCGAGCGCGCCGTGAACCAACCAGAGCGGCTTGGCGCGCAAGCGCTTCAGGTCATCGACGCGTAAGGAAATCGTCGAAAAACTGGCTGCCACCGACCGGGAGCAGCGCGGCGAAGCGTTCCGGTCGCTTGAGCGCCCATGCCCACGTTCCATAGCCGCCCATGCTGAAGCCGGTCAGGTAAACGCGATCCGGATCAACCGGCTGCTGCGCCAGCAGGTCGTCGAGCAGCAGGTCGAGCTGGTCGGTGATCGCGCTCCACGCCTCGTCGGCGGGACACTGGGCACGGCGACGTAAGCCGGTAGCTGCACAACTCCCGGCTTCGATAGCGCGCGGCAGCCCCCAGCGCTTGACCAGTTCGAGGTCGTCGCCGCGCTCGCCGATGCCGTGAAGGAAGATGATCAGCGGGCGCGGGTCGGGTTCGATTCCCTTTGGGCCGGTAGAGCAGATATTTGAGCTTACTCATTCTGTCACCTTGCTGGGCGTCAGAACGTCGATTCCCGCCTGCGATGTCTTTCGCGCATAAACCGCAGGATCACCGGCTTCTTCTCGAAACCCACGTCAAGCGCCGCGACACCCGCCGCGTCGAACCAGCCGAGCGCCTGCCCTTCGAGCAGCGTCAGGCTCTCCGCCGGACGGTCGAACTCGGCGGTGAAAACGTGAACGATCACGTCGAGTTCGCCGGGGATGCTCCGCACCGGGCAAACGTAGTCATCCCAGTGCGTCACCGGCGAAGTCGAGGTCGAGTTCCTCGCGGATTTCGCGGCGAATCGCGTCCTCGAAACTGGCGTCTTCCGGCTCGACCGCGCCGCCGAAGATCGTCCAGCAGCCGGGATAGAAAATCCCCGGCGCGTGATCACGCTGCTGAAGCAGGACTTCACCGCGCGGGTTGACCGGGATCACCGAAACCATGTGTTTTTGCTTCAAAGTACCACCCCATCCCCGACCCTTCCCCGAATTCGGAGAAGGGCGCAATCACGCCGTAGATTCATAAATCCGTTTCGATAGCACAATAAACGGATAGTCGAATTACAGGCGCACCTTATCCTCTAGTGCCTTAATGACCGTATCGAGGTCTTTGTCGCCGCGCCCGCTCAGGTTGATCAGGATGATCGAGTCTTTGGGCATGGTCGGCGCGCGCTTGATCGCTTCGGCGACAGCGTGCGAGCTTTCCAGCGCCGGGATAATGCCTTCAAGCTTGCTGAGTTTTGCAGCGCGTCGAGCGCTTCGTCGTCGGTCGCGTAGGTGTAAAACGCCCGCTCCACCGCGCGCAGATAGGCGTGTTCGGGTCCCACCGAGGCGTAATCCAGCCCCGCCGAGATGCTGTGCGTGTTCAAAATCTGCCCGTCCTCGTTCTGAAGCACGTAGGAGCGCGTGCCGTGCAGCACGCCGGGACGCCCAAGCGCGGGATCGGCGAAGCGGGCGGCGTGCTGCCCGCCCTCGATGCCGAAGCCGCCCGCCTCGACGCCGATCAGGTCGACGTTCTCGTCGTCGCGGAAGGCGTGGAACAAGCCGATGGCGTTGCTGCCGCCGCCGACGCAGGCGATACAGACGTCGGGCAGCCGCCCCGCCAGTTCGACGATCTGCTGGCGCGCTTCGACGCCGATCACGCTCTGGAAGTCGCGCACCATCATCGGGTAGGGATGCGGACCGAGCGCCGAGCCGAGCAGATAGAAGGTGTCCTCGACGTTGGTCACCCAGTCGCGGATCGCTTCGTTGATGGCGTCCTTGAGCGTCTTGCTGCCGCTCTCGACCGGGATCACCTCCGTGCCGAGCAGCTTCATGCGAAAGACGTTCGGCTGCTGGCGGGCAATGTCGACGCTGCCCATGTAGACGTGACAGTCGAGACCGAGCAGCGCGCGAGGCGGTCGCGCTGGCGACGCCATGCTGACCCGCGCCGGTCTCGGCGACGATCCGCTGCTTGCCCATCCGCTGAGCCAGCAGCGCTTGACCGAGCGCGTTGTTGATCTTGTGCGCGCCGGTGTGCGCCAAATCTTCGCGCTTGAGGTAAATCTGCGCGCCGCCGAGCGCTTCGGTCAGCCGCCCGGCATAGGACACCGGCGTCGGTCGCCCGGTGTAGGTCTTTTGCAGATGCGCCAGCTGATTCTGGAACTCAGGATCAGCCATCGCTTCGGCGTAGGCGGCGGTCAGTTCGTCCAGCGCCGGGATCAGCGTCTCCGGCACGAAGCGCCCGCCGAACTCGCCATAATAGCCGCGCTCGTCCGGGACGTTGGTGGTGTTGGTTTGGATATAAGGCGATCACTCTTCACCTCATAGTCAATCGCGTTATTCAAGCCAGCCATTCGATAATGATTGCTCTCGCTTAATTCAGAGAGGCATATATTCGGCGAAGCATTGACGCCATCACCAAACTTCGCTGTAGCTTCTCTAAGATCTTAGACAGCAACGTCTTTTCATCGATAAATCCGACAATGCTCGCCGTCTTCAACATCACTGACGATCAACGCTGCATAGTCGACACCGCAGAAATCTGCGATAACTGTCATCCGACAACTCCCCGATGTAGAGGTCGAGAAAGCGAACTCCGGATAATCGCGGATCGCAATGCATACCGACCAGTTAACAGCGATTCCCCATCCGTATGCGTTCGCAAATGGCGATGTTCGTCACGCTGGCTCAGATTGATCTCGAAAGTGATATCGCTCATCCAATTTTCTGCGAAATCATCTTGCGAAGCCGCGCGAACTTCCAAATCCCACAGACAGGCAACTCCTCGATTCACTGGCAAGTCGTTCGACGGCATCCGCATCTGACCAATTGCCCGGATAGTACCCCTCATCAGGTGACAATAGCCCCCAGAAATAGGTTTCTTGCACATGCGGATAAGTTTGCTCGATGCTCTCGCGCAGTTGCATGAATTCTTCGCGCGAGGATGCTGCGACGGCTAATTTCACCGGAAAATCCACCTGTTCGAGCTTATCCAGCCGCCATGCAACCGGAAATTCCTCGTAAAGTCCGACCGCCACCGTTTCCGGCAAAACCGCAGCCACTTGCGTTCCGCACCCTGCGAAAGCACTCCACGGAAACAGCCGTATGCCCGTTCCCCACTCATCATTGAAGCGCCAACCCATAGACTACCAGCACAGTGATTAGCAAGACTGCCGCGATAACGCGCTTTTTAGTGAGCATATCATCACAGCCCTTTCGCCGCCGCGATGAATGCCGCGACCTTCGCCGCATCTTTGCGACCGGGCGTGTCGCCCTCGACGCCGCTGGCGACGTCCACGCCCCAAGGCGCGACCGCCGCGATCCGCTCGGCGACGTTCTCCGGCGTCAAGCCGCCCGCCAGCAGCAAGCGCGGCGTCGCCTCGCGCACGGCGACCGCGACTTCGGCGCTCGCCTGCTCGCCGGTGCCGCCGTAGAGCTTGGGATTGATAGGCATCGACCAGCAGCGTCGGCATCCGCTCGTCAGTCGGCGCGAACTGCCCGTAATAGGCAGCGTCGTCGAGCGCTTCCGCCTTGTTGCGCGGGCGCAGCGCCTTGAAGCCGATCCCGCGCAGTTCGCGCAGCAGTTCACCGGATTCGTCGCCGCTCAGTTGGGCGAAGTTCAGCCCGACCTGCTCCATCGTCCGCGAGATTTTGCTCAGGATTTCGTTGACGAACACGCCGACCAGCAGCGGGCACGTCCGCGCCGAGTTCCGCGCGCAGCCCGTCGCAGAGCACTTGCGCCGCCGCCGGGTCGAGGTAGCGCGGGCTTTTGGCGTAGAAATTCAAGCCGAGCAAATCGGCTCCGCTGCGCGCCGCCATTAAGCCGTCGTCCAGTGTCGTGATGCCGCAGATTTTGACTTTGATCACGCTGCTGCTCCTCGCGGCTGACTGCTGAAGTCCCGCACCTGTGCAGCGATGTCGCCCGCCTTGACCAGCCCCTCGCCAACCAGCACGGCGTGCGCGCCGAGTGCGCCCATCTTGCGCACGTCCTCGACGACTGCGGATCGCGCTTTCGGCGACCAGCGTCACGCCGTCCGGGGATCAGCGCGGCGATCCGCCCGGTCGTGCCCAAATCCTCATGGAAGGTCTTGAGATCGCGGTTGTTGACGCCGATCAAGCGCGGATTGATCTGCAACGCTCGTTCGAGTTCCGCCTCGTTGTGGACTTCGACCAGCGCCGCCATGCCCAATTCGGCGACCAATGCGTGCAAGTCGGCAAGCTGAGCGTCCGCCAGCGCCGCGACGATCAGCAGCACGGCGTCGGCGTTGGCGGCGCGCGCCTCATAAACCTGATACGGGTCGATGATGAAGTCCTTGCGCAGCACCGGAATATCGACCGCCGCCCGCACCTGCGTCAGATAGGCGAGGCTGCCGCCAAAGAACTGCTGATCGGTCAGCACCGAGATCGCCGCCGCGCCGTTGGCGGCGTAGGTCGTGCCCAGCGCCACCGGATCGAAGTTCTCGATCAGCACGCCTTTGCTCGGCGAGGCGTGCTTGACCTCGGCGATCAGCGCGACCGTCTGGCTGATGCAGCCCACCGACGAAATCGCGCGGCGGATCGGCTTCGCGGGCGCAGCGCGCCACCTCGGCGAGGTTGTCGCCGATCTCGGTCAGCTTGACCGCGAGGATTTGGTCGAGGATCGTGTCGGTTTTGACAAATTGCGCCATAAATCTTGTTCTCCGTAGGGGCACGGCGCGCCTTGCCCCTACCTTTGCGTCTTTGCGTTGAAACTTTCGCTTTTAGCTCGGTACTCGGTACTTCTATTACGCTACCGTCTCTCTGGCGAGCTTCTGGCTGTAAGCGATCAGCGCGTCGAGCCGTTCCAGCGCCTTGCCGCCGTCGATCACCGCCGCCGCCTGCTCGATCCCGGCGGAGAGGCTGTCGGTCAAGCCGCCCGCCATGAACGCCGCCGCCGCGTTGAGCAGCACCACGTCGCGCTTGGCGTCGGTCATTTCGCCCGCGAGGATGCCGCGCAGGATCGCCGCGTTGGTCGGCGCATCATCGCCGAGCAGTTCGGAGATGTTCGCGCCTTTGAAGCCGTAATCTTCCGGGATCGAACTCGTAGGTCGTCACCGTGCCGTCCTTGAGATAGCTGACGGTGTTGGGTCCGGTGGTCGTCAGTTCGTCGATGTTGCCGTAGCCGCTGACGACCAGCGCCGTCAGCGAGCCGAGATCGCTGAGCACGTGCGCCAGCATCGGCGTCAGGTCGGCGTGAAGACGCCCATCAACTGCCGCCGCGCGCCCGCCGGGTTGGTCAGCGGACCGAGAATGTTGAAGATCGTGCGCACGGCGATCTCGCGGCGCGGACCGATGGCGTTCTTCATCGCCGGGTGCAGCTTCGCCGCGAACAGGAAGCCGATCCCGACGTCGTCGACGCACTTGCCGACCTGCTCCGGCGTCAGGTCAAGGTTGACGCCCAACTCGCCGAGCACGTCGGCGCTGCCGCATTTGCTGCTGGCGGCGCGGTTGCCATGCTTGGCGACTTTCAGCCCCGCGCCCGCCGCGACGAAGGCGACGGTCGTGCTGATGTTGAAGGTGCCCGATTTATCGCCGCCAGTGCCGCAGGTATCGAGCAGCGCGTCGTCGGCGGTCGTGGTCGGGACGCGGTGGGCGTTGGCGCGCATCGCCCGCGCGCTGCCGACGATCTCGCCCTGCGTCTCGCCCTTCATGCGCAGCGCCATCAAGTACGCGCCGATCTGCGCCTGAGTCGCGCCGCCGGTCATGATCTGGTTCATGACCGCTTCGGCTTCGTCCTGCTGGAGATGCCCGAAGCGGCTGATGATGTCAATTGCTCGTTGAATGTCCATTATTTCTACCTAACTTCTTTTCGCTGCGATTCTAGATTTGCCATGTCCGTAGGGGCGACCTGCACCGCGTCGCGCCTCTACGTTGCACGTTGCTTTGCGTTTACCCTGCCGCGACCGGGACTTTCAGTTCGAGGAAGTTCCGCAGGATGCGCGGTCCGTAGGTCGTCAGGATGCTTTCGGGATGGAACTGCACGCCGAAGACCGGATATTCGCTTGTGCCGCAGCCCCATGATCTCGCCTTCTTCGGTGAACGCCGTCACCATCAGCGACTCCGGCAGCGAGCTTTCCTCGACGATCAGGCTGTGATAGCGCGTCGCCTCGAACGGACTGGGCACGCCGGCGAAGATCACGTCGTCCTTGTGATAGATCATGCTGGTCTTGCCGTGCATCAGCCGTCCGGCGCGGTGGACGACGCCGCCATACGCCTGCCCGATACATTGATGACCGAGGCAGACGCCCAAGATCGGCGTGGTCGCGCCCAGCTCGCGGATCACGTCGAGCGAGACGCCGCCGTCGTCGGGCGTGCCGGGACCGGGCGAGATCAGGATGTGCGACGGGTTGAGCGCGCGGATCTCGTCGAGCGTCATCTGATCGTTGCGGACGACCTGCAATATCCGCGCCCATCTCGCCCAAGAACTGGACGATGTTGTAGGTGAAGCTGTCGTAGTTGTCGATCACGAGGATCATGGTTTCGCCTCCAGTTCGCGCGACGCTCGTCGCTCTAGTCCTTCAAGGTGCATCACGTCGTCGACGGCGACCAGTTCCCAAGCGTCGTCTTTGGCGCGGATGGTCGTCACCGAGGTGTTGTCCAGATCAACGTCCAGCGGATCGTAGCCGGGGATCAAATCCGCCAGCAGGATTTTGATCGCGGTCGTGTGCGAGAGGATGCCGACCGTCTCACCCGCTCTCGCGCTTGAGGATGTCGGCGAGCGCTGCCTGCACTCGCACGCGCACGTCGCTGCGCGATTCGCCGCCGGCGACGCGGTAGCCATCGACGTCCGCCAGCATCGCCGCGTAATCGTCGGGATACCACGCCTCGATCTCGGCGCGGGTCAAGCCCTGCCACAAGCCGATGTTGCGCTCGCGCAGGCGCTCGTCCGGGATCGGCTGAAAGCTCAACTGCTCGGCGAGGCAGTCCGCCGTCTTGAGCGCGCGCCGCAGGTCGCTGGTGTAGAGCGCGCTCATGCCGATGTGCCGGATGAAGTTCGCCAGCGCCCGCGCCTGCCGCTCGCCCAGTTCGTTGAGCGGCGATGCTCACCCAACCCTGCCAGCGTCCCGAGTCGATTCCAGTCAGTTTCGCCGGGGCGGATGAATACCAGTCGTTTCACGGTCATGTCGATTACTCCTCGAAGGATAGCTGTTAGCTGCTTAGCTGTTTAGCGATTAGCGAAGCGCTCGTATCACCAACTGCTTATGCGACTTTTGCTAAAAGCTAATCACTAACAGCTAACCACTACCCTATCACATCAACCCGCGTTCGGCGCGCTCGATGGTCACGGCGAGCGCCCGCGCCTTGTTGAGCGACTCCTCGTACTCGTCGCGGGCACGCTGTCGGCGACGATCCCCGCGCCCGCTTGCAGCGTGACGCGTATCGCCCTGAATCAGCGCCGCGCGAATGGTGATGCAGGTGTCCATCGAGCCGTCGAAGCTGAAGTAGCCGACCGCGCCGCCGTAGGGTCCGCGCCGCGTGCCTTCCAGTTCCTCGATGATCTCCATCGCCCGGACTTTGGGCGCGCCGCTGAGCGTGCCCGCCGGGAAGGTCGCGCGCAGCAGGTCGAAGGCGTTCATGCCCGGCTTGAGCACGCCCTGCACGTTGCTGACGATGTGCATGATGTGCGAGTAGCGCTCGACGTACATCATGTCGGTGACTTTGACCGTGCCGTAGGTGCTGACGCGCCCCAAGATCGTTGCGCCCCAGATCGACCAGCATGACGTGTTCGGCGCGCTCTTTCGGGTCGGCCAGCATTTCTGCTGCCAACTGCTCGATCCTCGGCTTCGTCGCGCCCGCGCGGGCGCGACCCGGCAATCGGGCGCGTCGTGGCGATGCCGTCTTCGAGCCGCACCATCATCTCCGGCGACGCGCCGACCAGCGTGAAATCGTCGCTGAAGTGGAGCAGGAACATGTACGGTGAGGGGTTGGTCGCCCGCAGCGCGCGGTAGATCGTCAGCGGCGAGGCGCTGGTCTTGCGGCTGAGGCGCTGCGAGACGACGATCTGGAAGGCGTCGCCCGGCGGCGATGTATTCTTTCGCGCGGCGGACGTTTTCCTCGTACTGTTCGCGGGTGAGGTTCGAGCGCAGTTCGTCGCTGAACCGGCTCGCCCGCTTCCGCCGGAATGACCAGCGGCTTGCACCAGCGCATCGGTGATCGTCTCGATCCGGCGCAGCGCGTCGTCGTAGGCGGCGTCGGCTCCGTCGGTATTGTGGGCATTGGCAAGGATGATCAGTTGGTGCTTGGCGTGGTCGAACATGACCAGCGTGTCGATCAGCATGAAAGCGGCGTCGGGCACGTCGAGGTCTTGGCTGGCGGTATCGGGCAGGCGCTCGAAGTAGCGCACGATGTCGTAGCTCAGCATCCCGACCGCCCCGCCGACGAAGCGCGGCAGCCCCTCGATCCGCACCGGATTGACGCGCCCGAACTCCTTCTCGACGGCGTGGAGCGGGTCTTCGCCCTCGTTGAGCGGGCGAGTCGTGGTCGCGCCGTGCAGCGTGCGCGTGACCACGCCGTCCTTGATGCTGATCACGCCTTTGGGGTTGACGCCGAGGAACGAGTAGCGCCCGACGCGCTCGCCGCCTTCGACGCTTTCGAGCAGAAATGAGACGCTGCCGGTCTGCGCCAGCTTCATGTAAACGGAAACGGGCGTTTCGAGGTCGGCGAGCAGCGTGCGGTAAACCGGCACGAGGTCGCCCTGCTCAAACAGCTGGTGGACTTGCTCCCGGTTGGGCAGCACCGCCGGTCGCGTGAGCGTTGGAGAAAGAACCATGTGAACATCACTCCTCTAACTCAGGCAAATAAAAACCGCCTCCCGTATCAAGGACGAGAAGCGGTTCCCGTGGTGCCACCTTGCTTGCGCCGATCTTGCGATCGCGCCGCTCTTTTGGGGTACGGGCAGCAGTTCACAATGCTCTGCCGATACCCTGCGCCTTGATAACGGGTGCGCGTCTCCCGGTACAAGCTACTGAGGTTGCCCCGTTCGCCTTGACGACTCCCCAGTCCATTCGACCGCTGCGCTCGTGCGCCTTCTCAGCTTCCGGCTACTCTCTGGAACGCCGCTTTGCGGTGTACTCGTCTGGATCAACGTCTTTATTGCTATAAATTGGTTTTAGAGTAGCGACATTTGCGCGGGCTGTCAAGCAGTTGGGATGAATTGGGGAAAAGACGAAAAGAGCGCGATACGGTCGCGTAGCGCCCCGCGGCTTCGGGTAAATACGGGCGGTCTAGTGGCTTAAAGTCGCGTCCACGCGACCGATAGATGCCGCAATGAGGGGAATTTAGGCGACCGGATGGCAAGCGACGGCTATGCCGTCACGCGACCGGATGATCGGCTAACGACAAGCTAACGGTCAATTAGAAAATGCAAACGCGGCGCAAATGATGTGCAGCCGACCGAAACCGATTTGTTTCGGTCGGCGAGCATAGACCGCGAGGAAAATTACTCCGCTTTGTGAACGCGGTCGTAGAGCAGGCACAGCGCGCCGGTCTCGGTCGGGGTGCTGCTGGTCAGCGACCACGACGACGGCGGCAATCCGTCTTCCAACAACCGCGCGCCAGCGCCAACGATCTCCGGGCATAAGGTGATGCTGAGGCGATCTAGGGCATCAGCTTGAAGCAGACGCTTGATGATACTGCTGCTGGCAAGGACGATAATGTCACCGCCTTCGCCCTGCCGCAGATCGCTCACGATCTCAGCCGGATCGCGGTTGACGATCCGGGAATTCGCCCAGCCAGCCTCTTTGAGCGTGGATGAAAAGACGATCTTCTCGACATCGTTAAGCCAGCGCGAGAAAGCCCGGTCGTGCGGATCCGCGTTCTCGTCGTCGGCGACGGCGGGCCAGTACGATCCGAAACCCTCGTAGTTTTTCCGACCCAAGAGCACAGTAGTCGCCGGACCGGTGACGGCGATCATGTGGTCGCGCGCGCCGTTGGAGATGGCGTGGGGAACGATCCAGCTCATGTCGTATTCACCACCTGCACCGGCGGTACGACCGTCGAGCGATAGGCTGATGTTGGCGACGACCGTGCGCGTATTGGTAGCCTTCGGTTGAGTAGTCATGGATTTATCCGTTCTCTCTACTTCAATTCGGAATTTTCACGATGACTACAGGATATAACCGGAGCTAAGGCGTTGTCTTGAACAAAATGGCAAGGGGTTATTCAACTTGATGCGCAACTTGCGCGGGCGTGTAGCCGGTGAGCTGCTTGAGATAGCGCGTGAGGTGGGGTTGGTCGGCATAGCCGGTCTGAAACACGACGTCCTGAATCGAATGCCCTTGCTGCAAGAGCGCCAGCGCCCGCTCGACCCGCTGCAACTGCAAAATGTGATTCTGCGACTGCCCAGTGACTCGCAAGAAGCGATGGCGGACGGTGCGGTCGGAGACCGACGGTAGCTGCCCCGTGAGCGCCGCCGCCACCACCGGATCGGTCGCGAGAAGCTGCTCGCGCACCAGCCGATCAACAAACGTATCGACATTATCGTATTTTGGGAATTCCCACGCCGAACTTTTTAGCCAGAAGGATCGACTTGACGCTTCAGGCAGCAGCATTTCGGCATCGCGGACGTTGACCGTTGGCAGATGCGGCATAAATGTGCCGAGCTTGAAGCGAATCCAGAGCACCTCAGCGTCCTTGATCCACGAGGTGACGCCGGAGGTCATCCACGGTCCAACAACCAACGGACGGACACGCCCCTGCCACTTCGAAAACACCAGATACCAGTGTGACGAAGCGGGACGAGTGACCGATGCGTCGGCTACGGTGATGCCGCGCATCACTTTGTCGATGTAAGGCGAATCGGAAAACCGCTCTTCATAGATGAGGTCGTTCACAACTCTGCTCCGGCAAGTGATGGGATAGCGCAAAGTATACTCCAGCTACCACATGAAATGAATATCGCGGGTAGGTTTGGATGATCGGACCAGCAGACAAACGTGACGCCAACCAAGTCGTCAGCCAAGCGTATTTTTCCGCTTCTAGCGCGGCGTGCTATACTCTTATCTAATACATTCGTTCTAGACGAGGGCGCGCATGACCAACCGCGAGATAGCCGACATTTTCGACAATATCGCCGACATGCTGGAGATCAAAGGCGAGATCATCCACCGCGTGATGGCGTACCGCAACGCCGCTGGCGCGATCCGCGACCTGCCGCGCGACATCAACGCCATCGCCGCCGAGGGCGAACTCGGATCGATCCCGTTCGTCGGCAAGATCATCGGCGAGAAGATTCAGGAGATGCTCGACACGGGCAAGCTGAACTTCTACGAGGAACTGAAAGCCGAAGTCCCGGTCGGCGTGGTCGATATCCTGCACGTCAACGGCGTGGGACCGAAAAAAGCCAAGCTGTTCTGGGAGCAGGGCATCACGACGCTGGAAGCGCTCGAAGCCGCCGCCCGCGCGGGCAAGCTCAACGGGATGCCGGGGATCGGCGCGAAAAGCGAGGCGAAAATTCTCGACGGCATCGAGTCGCTCAAGCGGCGCGCCGCCAACACGCGCACGTCGATTGGCGTGGCGCTGCCGCTGGCGGAGAGCATCCTCGCGCGGCTGTTGGCGCTGCCGCAGGCGCTTGAAGGCACGGTCGCCGGGAGCATCCGGCGCGGTCGCCCGACCATCGGCGACATGGACTTGCTGATCGCCAGCACCGAGCCGATGCCGATCATGGACGCTTTCGTGGGCATGGACGAGGTGGCTCGGGTGCTCGGTCACGGCGAGACCAAAAGCTCGGTCGAACTGCACAGCGGGATGCAGGTTGATCTGCGCATCCTGCCGCCGGAGCGCTGGGGCACGGCGCTGCAATATTTCACGGGATCGCAGGCGCACAACATCCATATCAGGGAGATCGCGCTGGCGCAGGGCTACAGCCTCAACGAGCATTCGCTGACGCCGACCGAGGGCGGCGATGACGATGCCAACTGCTGTGCGCGACCGAGGAAGAGGTCTACGAGCAGATCGGGCTGGCGTGGATTCCGCCGGAAATCCGCGAGGATTGGGGCGAAATCGAGGCGGCGAAAGCGGGCAAGCTGCCCAACCTGATCACGCTGGACGACATGCGCGCCGACCTGCACATGCACACGGTTTGGAGCGACGGCAAGTTCACCGTCCGCGAGATGGCGGAGGCGGCGCTCGAACGCGGGCGCGAGTACATCTGCATCACCGATCACTCGCACGGCGCGACGATTGCCAACGGCTTGAGCGTCGAGCGGCTGATGCAGCAGCACGAGGAAGTCCGCCAAGTCGATGCCGAGATGCGCCCCTTCCGGGTCTTTCACGGCACCGAGATGGAAATTCGCGCCGACGGCACGCTGGATTTCCCTGACGACGTGCTGGATACGTTGGATTTCGTGATCGCGTCGCTGCACGTCGGCTTGCGCCAACCGCGCGAACAAGTGACGGCGCGCATCCTGAACGCGATCAATAACCCGCACGTCGACCTGATCGGGCATCCGCGCGGACAGTTGATCCTTGAGCGCGATCCGGCGGATTTGGACATGGATCAGGTGTTCGCGGCGGCACGGCAAAGCGGGATCGCGCTGGAAATCAACGCCAACCCGCACCGGCTCGACCTCGAAGCACAGTATGCCCGCCGCGCGGTCGAACTGGGCATTCCGCTGTGCATCGACACCGACGCCCACCGCATCGAGCAGATGGACTTGCTGCGCTACGGCATCATCACGGCGCGGCGTGGCTGGGTTGAAGCCAAGTCGGTGATCAACACGTGGTCGCTCGATCAATTTCTGGAATGGGTAGAAAGGCGAGGACATCATGCCTGAGCAACCGTCCGATCAACTCGACGATACCCAAGACCTCACCGGGACGCAGCCGCTCGACCTGCCGGAGTGGGCGCCCGCAGCAGACGAGCGGGCAAACCCCACCGCCAACACAGCCGCCCGCGCCAGCGGCGCTGGCGAAGGCGAAACGCCCGGAGCGCGAACCTCGCAAGCGCAAGCCCCGGGATCGGACGCGCAGCGCGTGGTATCTACCGGCGTGGTCGGTCGGCTTGATGCTGCTGCTGGTCTTCGGCATCACCGGTGCGATTGTGATGCTGGTCTACACGCTGGGCGGGCGGACGGGAACCGGCGGCGAGCCGCGCGTCTTGATCATCACCGCCGAGCCGACCGCCACGCCCGCCACCCTGCCGACGCTCGCCCCGACGATTGCCAGCGGGCAGGTGCAGAGCTTCGGCATTCCGCTGCCGACCTTCGCGCTAGAGGGACCGACGCTGCCGCCGATCATCCTCTCGCCGACGCCGGTGAGCATCACCATCGGCGCAACCGTGATCGTCAACAGCGAGACGCTGCGCATCCGCCCGGAGCCGAGTCTGGACAACACCGAGAAGTTTTTCGCCAACCAGAACGACCGCTTCACAGTGATCGGCGGACCGCAGCAAGGCAGCGGCTTGACGTGGTGGCAGGTGCAAGACCCGGACGACGCGACTCGCAGCGGTTGGGCAGCCGCCGATTATCTCGACGTGGCGATTCAGTAAACCTCACCCCCTAACCCCCTCTCCGCCGCTTCGCTTACTCGCGTAGAGAGGGGAACAAATGCTGTGAGTCGGGGGAATAGCAGAATAAATAATCGCATAATCAGACTTACACAGGGTGAACCGATCCATGTCTGACGAACTCGCGCAGCGCGCCGCCGAACTTCGCAGCCAACTGAATTACCACATCTACCGCTATAACGTCCTCGCCGACCCGGTGATCACCGACCCGGAGTACGACGCGCTCTACAACGAACTGCTGGCGCTGGAAAACGAACATCCCGAACTGGTCACGCCGGATTCGCCAACCCAGCGCGCCGGGAGCGACCTCTCGGAAGACTTTCCCAAGACGCGCCACCCCGCGCCGATCTTGAGCCTCGCCAACGCCTACGACGACGAAGGCATCCGCGCGTGGGAAGAACGCACCCTCAAGCTGCTGCCGTCGGGCACGGAACTCGACTATACGCTGGAGCCGAAGCTCGACGGCTTGACGGTCGTCCTGACTTACGAACAGGGCGTGCTCACGCTGGCGGCGACGCGCGGCAATGGCGAGGTCGGCGACGTGGTGACGCCCAACATCCGCACGATCCGCAGTATCCCACTGCGGATTCCCACAAATCCCGCCAAGCCGCCCGCGCCGGAGCACTTGGTCGTGCGCGGCGAAGTGATGTTCCTCAAGCCCGATTTCGAGGCGCTAAATCAACGTCAAGTTGAGCAAGGGCTTCCCGTGTTCATCAACGCCCGCAATGCCGCGTCGGGGGCGCTCAAGCAGAAGGATTCGCGCGTCACCCGGTCGCGCGCGCTGACCGCCTTCTTTTATCAGATCGTCGAGTCGGTTGGGATAACGCGGGATAAGCTGGATAAGCAGTGGGATATGCTGGAATACCTGCGGGATTTGGGCTTCTTGGTCGCGCCCGATGCGGGTTTCTTTTCCAACTTAAGCAACATTATCCAGCAGATTCCCGCGTGGGAATCCCGCAGAAACCAACTTGACTACGAGATCGACGGCATTGTCATCAAAGTGAACGACCTAAACGTCGCCCGCGAGCTGGGCGTTGTGGGAAAAGACCCGCGCGGCGCGCTCGCATTCAAGTTCCCGGCGCAGGAAGCGACCACCAAATTGTTGGATATCGGCGTCAACGTCGGGCGGACGGGGCGGGTCGTCCCGTCCGCCGTGCTGGAGCCGGTCTTCATCGGCGGCGTGACCGTCAGCAACGCGACGCTGCACAACTTCGATTATGTGAGCTTGTTGGATATTCGCGTCGGCGACACCGTGATCGTCAAGCGGGCGGGCGACGTGATCCCCAACGTGATCGGTCCGGTGCTCGGTACGCGCAACGGCAGTGAGCTGCCGATTCTGCCGCCGGAGCGCTGCCCCTTCTGCGATACGCCGCTGATTCACCCCGAAGGCGCGGTCGATTGGTACTGCCCTAACGTCCACTGCCCGGAGCGCGTCTATCGTCAGGTCGAGTTTTTCGTCTCGCGCGGCGCGCTGGATATCGACGGCATGGGCGGGCAGACCGTCCGCACGCTGATCGCGCAGGGGTTGATCGAGGACGAGGGCGACATCTTCAGCTTGACCGCCGAGCAGCTTACGCCGCTGGAACGTTTCGCCGAGAAGAAGGTCCAAAACCTGCTCGACTCGATTGAAGCCGCCAAGCACCGCCCGCTCGACCGCGTGATCACCGCGCTGGGGATCGAGGGCGTCGGCTCGACCGTCGCGGCTTCGCTGGCGGCGCATTTCGGCTCGGTCGATGCGCTCGCCGCCGCCAGCGCCGAAGACCTCGAAGCGGTCGCCGGGATCGGCGGGGTGCTGGCGGAGAGCGTGGTCGCGTGGTTCGCCGATCCGTATCACCAAGCGGTGTTGGCTAAGCTGCGCGCCGCCGGGGTAGAGATGACGGCGCAGGCGCGGGAAAAAGCGGGAAATCAGCTTGAGGGGCTGACCTTCGTGCTCACGGGCACGTTACCCACATTATCCCGCGAGGATGCGACCGTGCTGATCGAGGCGCACGGCGGCAAGGTGACGAGCAGCGTCAGCAAGAAAACCAGCTACGTCCTGATGGGCGACTCGCCGGGCAGCAAAGCCGAGAAAGCTGCTAAACTGGGCGTCGCAATTATCAGCGAAGACGAGCTAAGACAACTATTGGAAACAAGTGATTAGTTTTTGGTTCTTAGTTTTTACTAAAAACCAACGACTAGTCACTCATAACTATAGGACTTCAAATGACCGGAACCATTATCGTCAAACCGAACCGGGAAAAACCGATTCGCAACCAGCATCCCTGGATCTTCTCCGGCGCGATTGAGGCGGTGCGGGATAATCCCGCGCCCGGCGATGTCGTGACCGTCTTATCCCACAGCGGCGATTTTCTGGCGCGCGGCTACTGGAATCCCAAATCACAGATTCAAGTTCGCATCATGACATGGCAGGACGAAGCCATCGACGACGATTGGTGGCGAGGCATGATCCGCCGCGCCATCGCGCTGCGCCGCGAGTTGTATCTCTCGCCTGACGAACCGCCGACCAACGCCTATCGCCTAATCAATGCCGAGAACGACTTCCTGCCCGGTCTGATCGTGGATCGCTACGGCGATTGGCTCGTCCTCCAAGCGCTCACCCTGCACATCGATCAGCAGAAGCACAGACTCGCCCAACTGCTGGTCGAGATCTGCGCCGAGTTCGACCTGACCATCAAGGGCATCTACGAGCGCAGCGACGTGGACGTGCGCGGCAAAGAAGGTCTCAAGCAGGAGACCGGACTGCTGCTCGGCGACGAACCGCCCGAATTGATCTGGATTGGCGACATGGCGCGGGTGATGATCCCGGTGGACGTGCGACACGGGCACAAGACCGGCGGCTATCTCGATCAAGCACACAACCGCTGGCTGTTTTTCGAGTTGTTCTCGATGAGCCGCGAGTTCGAGGTGCTGAACTTGTTCAGCTACACGGGCGGTTTCGGCTTGTTCGCGGCGGCGTTCGGCGGACGGCGGATCGTCAACGTCGATTCTTCGCGCGAGGCGCTGGAACTCGCCGAACAAGCGATGCAGAATATCATCGATCCGACTGACGACCAAGAGACGAAATCGTCGGAATACATCCAAGCCGACGTATTCGAGTATCTGCGCGATGCCGTCGCCGAGGGGCAGCAGTTCGACGTGGTGGTCTGCGACCCGCCCAAGTTCGCCCACAACGCCCAGCAGGTCGAGAAAGCCGCGCGCGGCTACAAAGACCTGAACCTCAATGCCTTCAAGCTGGTCAAATCCGGCGGCTACCTGATGACCTTCTCCTGCTCCGGCGCGATCAGCCGGGATCTGTTCCAGAAGATCGTGTTTGGCGCGCTGGCGGACAGCGGACGGCAGGCGCAGATCGTCCGCGTTCTGAGCGCGGGCGACGATCACCCGGTCGCGCTGACGTTCCCGGAAGGCGAGTATCTCAAGGGGCTGCTGCTGCGGGTGTACTAGACCGAGTAGAAAGTTACAAGTCCAAAGTTAAAAGTACCGCTAGGTGAAACACCACTTTTAACTTGTCACTTGTTTAACTCGTACTCAGTACTGTTTTCTCCTGTTCCTCCACCAGCCGCTTGATCTTTCCAAGCGTCTCGTACCAGCTAATCTCGCTTAAGCCGAGCTTCTCGCGGATAGCGTTGGGGTCGACGTCGGCGCGGTAATCGCGGACGGCGCTCGTCCAGCGCAGCATCTCGAACGAAATCTTCGCCTCGATGTCCGCCCGCTGCCCTAAGTCTTCGAGGATATATTCGAGGTTGCGCGCCGTGCAGGTGATCAGCGTGGTTTTCGGGGTGTACTGTGCCAAATACTCGTCCAGCACCGGCAGCCACGCCTCATCCAGCGGGATCAGCCGCTCCTTGTAGACGTGCTTAGCATTCTGGTGCTTGACCTTCAAAATCGGCTTGCCGTCGCGGATCACGTCGACGGGCGTCAGGCGCATGGTCTCGCTTTTCTTGATACCAGTGTCGAGCAGCAGCCGAAACAGCAGTTCCGGGCGCGCGTCAGGCTTCTCGCCGCGCCGGAGTTTACCCGCTGCTTCGACCACCCGGCACACTTCATCCGGTGCGAGGATCACCGCTAGCGGCGCGGGACCGGATCGTTGCAAGACCGCCTTGGCGGGATCGTGCGGGATCGCGCCGACCTCGTGCAGCCATTTGAAAAAGACCTTGAGCGTCGTCACGCGCCGGGCGTAGGTCTTGCGACTGCACGACACGCCGCGCCGGTGTTCCATCCAGTCGAGAAACTCGTTCAAGCCGGACGTATTCGCGCCGCCGATTTCGGTTTCGCCGCCGCAGTGTTCGATCATCAGTTGCAGGTCGGACGTGAAGGATTTGACGGTGTGCTCGGACTTACCCTCGCGCTGCAGGTAACGCTGAAACAGCGTGACCGTATCGCGCAGGCGCGTGTGCGGGTTCAGATCGTCGTCGGAAGTCGGGAGCGTGGGAAACAGCGGCATCTGCCGGATGTCCGACATACTGCACATCCTCAGTGTTCAATGATGCTTAAACGTAGCACAAATGGTCTAAGGCTGTCAAGCAATTGGCTCAGCACGCTCCTACCCCTCACCCCCGACCCCTCTCCCACGTAAACGGGGAGAGGGGAGAAAAGCAGATTTGTGGGTCACAGTGGTGACCCGTTCAAAAGCGATCTCCTCAATGTTCCCCACTCCTGCTCAGCGACGAAACGTCCAATCGGGACTGCCGTAGACTTCGGCGGCGAAGCGTTCGGCGTCGCCCAGTTCACGGGAAGAAAGATCGCCCGGCTCAAGAACTAGATCGAGCGCTTGACGAAAGCCCTCAGCGACCGCAGCGGCAGCGGTCTGCCAGTCGATCACAACCCCGGTCACGGCGGCGAGCGTCGCGGCGCGCTGGCGCACTTGCTCCTGAGCGGCGCGGCGCTCGGCTTCGTCCGCGTAAACTAGAACGTCGCAGATGCGGGCAATGTCGCCGGAAAGCGGGAGCGTCCCGTGCTGGAGCAGCCCATCGCGCCGCCGAACCTGCGCGCTGCCGACCAGCTTGCGCCCCCCCACCGTGATCTCGTAGTGCGAGGGCGTCTCGAAGCAGACCGCACTCGGCATAGACCTGTCGCCTTCGTGCCGCGCGATCCGCCTGTGGCTGAGCGCCGAGCGCTTCCAGCGCCGCCAGCAGCGCCGCGCTGATCCGGCGGTAGCTCTCGACCACGCCGATCTGTGCCAGCGGGTGATCGGCGGGCAAGGCGACGCTGTAAGTCAGTTCGTCGGCGTGCAGGATCGCGCGTCCTCCGGTCGGGCGGCGCACGATGCCCCAACCGCGCGCCGCCAGCCGTTCCGCATCCGCTTCGCGGGCGTGCTGCCCGTAACCAAGCGACAAGCAGGGCGGCGTCCAGCCGTAAAAGCGCAGGGTCGGCGGCGCATCGCCCGCCGAGACCGCCGCCAGAATCGCCGCATCGACCGCCATGTTATGCGCGCCGTTGGGCACGCCAACCGGAGTGGTAACCGTTGGCTGATCGTAGATCAAGCGCCATTGACGCACAAATCCCCCCTGCCTATACTGATTCGAGTTTGGAAAGAACAACGGTCGTACTCATGTTTGAATTCGAATCGGATCGAGACGATCCGCGTTTTGCCCGCCCTACCGAAAACGCCAACGCCGCGCCGACCCTGCCGGAAGCACTCGCCAGCCCGGTCACGCAGCAGCGCCAGCCGCCCGTCATTATAAACGATAGCAGCCGAGCCGAGGTCGGCGCAGCGACAGACATTCCCCTGCCACCACCGATTCAGCCGCAGCGCGGAGTCGTCCGCGAGCGCGCGAAAGATCGAGCGCCGCGCGAGCGCGTCCCGGCAGCGGGCAAGCGCAATGATTGGGTTTGGCTGGTGATCGCCGCCGCGCTGATTCTGGTGTTCAGCGTCACCGGGATCGCGCTCGCCGCGCTGCTGAACGCCAACCGCGACAGCGACGTGACTGACGCCGCCCTGACGACTATCCCCGACATCGCCGCCCTGCCGACGCCGGTGGACGTGCGCGCCCATTACGAGCCAAGTTCGATCCTCAGCGGGCAGACAGTGACGCTCGACGACGGCGAGAGCTTAACGCTCAAGGCGTGGGACGGCAGCACGCGCCTGAATCTGCTGCTGCTCGGCATCGACCGCCGCCCCGGTGAAACCGGGCTTGCCTACCGCACCGACACGATCATCATCGCCAGTCTCGACCCGAAGACCCACTCGGTCGGGCTGCTGAGCATCCCGCGCGACCTTTACGTTCAACTGCCCGGTTACAGCGCCAAGCAGCGGATCAATACGGCGCTGGCACTGGGCGAGCAGCAGCGCGCCGGGTATGGTCCTACGCTGGCGATGCAAACCATCCAGTCGAACATCGGGATGCCGATCAACGACTACGTGATCGCCGACTTCAACGCGCTGATCAAGCTCGTTGACACCATCGGCGGAATCGACGTGGACGTGCCCACGCCAATTGCCGACTACAACTTCCCCGACATGGGCTACGGCTACGATCCGCTGATCCTCAGCGCCGGGTTGCAGCACCTCGACGGCTATACCGCCCAGAAGTACGCCCGCACCCGGCACGGCGATAGCGACTTCGACCGCGCCCGCCGTCAGCAGCAGGTTTTGTTCGCCATCCGCGACCGCGTGTTGAGCGTGGGCTCGCTGCCGCAGTTGATCCTGCAAGCGCCGAGCCTGTACGCCTCGGTCAGCCAGAACGTCAGCACGGGGCTAACGCTCGACCAGATGATCGCGCTGGCGCTGTGGCTCAAAGACCTGCCCGCCGAGAACATCACCAGCGGGGTAATCGACCAACATTACGTCAGCGACTACACGACTGACGACGGCGCCGAGGTGCTCGTCCCTTACCCGAACGCCCTACCCAATCTGCTGGCGCAGGTCTTCGGCAGCGACTACGCCGTGCAGTAGGACTGACCCCACCCCCAGCCCCTCCCCGAATTCAGGGAGGGGAGAGTGCCTTCACCCGTTTCGAGCGTCAGTAGTCTAATTCGATGATTGCTCGACACCGCAGAGGTGTTTTTAAACACATTCCTTGAGCGCCTCTACAACCCGATTAGGTCTTAAATCAAAAGTGCTGACCACCGTGACCCGGTTTTTAAACCCGGGACTTGGTGCTCAGCACTCAGTCTTCGTAAAAAGTCCTGCTATGCCGTGTGTGCGATGTTTTGAACCTGCTTTCGCAGGGTGGGGACTAGTCCGACGCTGGGGTCTTGGCGCGAGCCTATCACCTTGCCGCCAGAGCGTAATCCCCCTCAAAGGGGTGTTGGCTCAAAACCCGGCGCGACATCACAAGCACAGCAGGTTGCGACTGTTATACCAGCGCCATTCAGGCGTGTAAAGGGTGATCTTGTCCTGCTTTTATGACGTTTAACAACCTTATCCAAGCCTTAAAATACGCCTCCGGCATACGATTCATATCCGCCTGATTTGAGACCTCCCCAAAAGAAAAAGCGGCGCCGAAGCACCGCTCTCTATACCAAGCTGCAAGCCAAGCCGCTGCGTTCTAATCCATGCTGACTTCGGCAGGCGCTTCCAGCCCCAAGCCTTGCGCCACGCCGCGCCCGTATTCCGGGTCGGCTTTGGCGAAGTGGGCGATCTGGCGCTCCTGAATGTACTGGGGGATGCCCCTCATGCTGCCGACGATGTTCTCAATCAAGCGTGCTTTGGCATCGGCTGGCAGCAAGCGGAAGAGATTCCCCGCCTGAGTATAGTCGTCGTTGCCTTCGCGGTGATCGTAGCGGTCGCCATCGCCATCAACCGGGAACGGCGGCTCAGCAACGGACGGGTCTTGAGCGGGACCGCCCATGCTGTTCGGCTCGTAATTCGGCGCGCTGCCGAAGTTCCCGTTGTGGCTCATGAAGCCGTCGCGCTGGTAGTGATTGACCGGCGCGTGCGGCTGATTGACCGGCAGTGTTTCGTAGTTGACACCTAAGCGATAGCGGTGGGCGTCGGTGTACGCCATGATGCGCCCTTGCAGCATCTTGTCCGGCGAGAAGCTGATGCCGGGGATAATATTCGACGGGGCAAATGCCGCCTGCTCGACCTCGGCGAAGTAATTCTGCGGGTTGCGGTTGAGTTCGACGATGCCGACTTCGATCAGCGGGAAATCGCCATGAGGCCAGACTTTGGTCAGATCGAAGGGGTTATACGGGAACTGCTCGGCTTGAGCATCGGTCATGACCTAAATCGACATCCGCCATTTCGGATAATCGCCATGCTCGATCGCGTAGAACAGGTCTTGAGTGGCGTAGTCGGGGTTCGAACCCGCCAGCGTTTCCGCATCCGGCGCCATCAGGTTCTTGATCCCCTGCATGGTTTTGACGTGGAACTTGACCCAAACACGCTCGTTGTTCGCGTTGATCAAGCTGTAGGTGTGGCTGCCGTAGCCGTTCATGTAGCGGAAGCCATCAGGCGTGCCCCGGTCGCTGAACAGGATCGTGACCTGATGCAGCAACTCCGGTGAGAGCGACCAGAAATCCCACATCATGGTCGGGGATTTGAGATTATTACCCGGCTCGCGCTTCTGGGTGTGGATGAAGTCGGGGAATTTGAGCGGGTCGCGGATGAAGAAGACCGGCGTATTGTTGCCGACTAGATCCCAATTGCCCTGTTCGGTGTAGTACTTCATGGCAAACCCACGCGGATCACGCGCCGTATCCGCCGACCCTTTCTCGCCGCCGACGGTCGAGAAGCGGAAGAAACATTCAGTCTTCTTGCCGACTTCGCTGAAGACGACCGCCTTGCTGTAGCGGGTGATGTCGTTGGTAATCGTCAGCGTGCCGTAAGCGCCCGCGCCCTTGGCATGAACGATCCGCTCCGGGATCCGTTCGCGGTTGAAGTGCGCCAGTTTTTCCAGCAGATGGAAGTCCTGAAGCAGCACCGGACCGCGCCGCCCAGCCGTAATCGAATTCTGATTGTCGCTCACCGGAAACCCGGAAGCCGTCGTTAGAGTCTTACCTGTCTGATCAGACATGTGGATTACTCCTCACGCACTAGAGATATAGTTTTGCTGCGATGAATGCTGTTATTCTCTAAGTCTAGCACGCGCCGGGATGCTTGTCATTTGTTTTGCTACGCTAAACAATAGAAATAGGTTAGAAATCAACAGCGCGGCGGACGCATCATTCGACGCCCGCCGCGCTGTTCAATTGTCGATCACGATCCGGCTTATTTCTTGTCGACCGCCGGATCGACCACGCGGATGTGCAGTTCCCGAAGCTGTTTCGGATCGGGTTCGGATGGCGCGTGCGCCATGATGTCCGCGCCCTGTTGGGTCTTGGGGAAGGCGATCACTTCGCGGATGTTGGTCTCGCCGCTGAAGACCATCACCAGCCGGTCGATCCCCGACGCGATGCCGCCGTGCGGCGGCGCGCCATATTCGAAGGCTTCCAGCATGTGCCCGAACTGAGCTTTCGCCTGCTCGAACGACTGTCCGATCAGCGGGAAAATCTTCTCCTGAATAGCGCGGTCGTGAATGCGGATACTCCCGCCCGCAACTTCCTGCCCGTTGCAGATCAAGTCGTACTGCGACCCGCGCGCCTTGCCCGGATCGGTATCGAGCAGGTGCAGGTCTTCCGGCAGCGGCATCGTGAACATGTGCTGCGACGGATCCCAACGCTTTTCTTCCTCATTCCAGTAGAACTCCGGGAAGTCGATCACCCATAAGAAGCAAAGCACGTTCGGGTCGATCAGCTTGAGTTCCTGCGCGATGTGCTGGCGCAGCGCATCGGTGGCGAGGTAGACGATCTCGCGCGCATCCGACATGAACAGGAGCAGGTCACCCGGCTCAGCTTCGACCCGATCGAACAACTCAACCTGCTGTTCGACGGTGAAATACTTGCCAATCGGTCCCTTGACTTCGCCTTCCGGGTCTTCGGGCAGCGCCATCCACGCTAAGCCCTTCGCGCCGACCGCTTTGACGATGTCTTCCAATTCGGCGGTTTGCTTACGCAGCGCCGTCCCGCTGACCAGCGCCATCTTAGGCGCGCGCATGACCTTGACCGGCTTGCCCGCCTCGACGTTGGCGACGAACACCGGGAAAGCACTCTTTCCGGCGAGGTCGCTGACATCCACCGCCGCAAGGTCATAGCGCAGGTCGGGCTTATCCGAGCCGTACTTCTCCATCGCGTCGGTGTAGGTGATGCGTAGGAAGGGCGTGTAGGTCGGCTCACGCTTGCCAATTTCGCGCGTTAGGCTGAGCATCAGCCCCTCGATCAACTCCATCACGTCTTCGCGCTCGACGAAACTCATTTCGAGGTCAAGCTGGGTGAATTCCGGCTGGCGGTTGCCGCGCAGGTCTTCGTCGCGGAAGCAGCGGGCGATCTGGAAATAGCGCTCGTAGCCCGCCACCATCAACAACTGCTTAAGCTGCTGTGGGCTTTGCGGCAGGGCGTAGAAACTGCCCGGCTGCAACCGGCTGGGCACGAGAAAGTCGCGCGCGCCTTCGGGCGTCGTCTTGAACAGGATCGGCGTCTCGATTTCGAGAAAATCGCGCTCATCGAGGTAGTCACGAATGAACTTGACGATCTTGTGCCGCAGAATCAGCTTATCCTGCACCCAAGGGCGGCGCAGATAGAGATAGCGATAGCGCATCCGCGCTTCTTCATCGACATATTCGTCGCGGTTGATCAGAAACGGCGGCGTCTTCGCCGCGTTCAAAATGGTCACTTGAGTGGGGATGATTTCGACGTCGCCGGTGGCGAGTTGGGGATTGGTCGTCCCTTCCGGGCGCAGCGCGACCGTACCGTGAACCTGAACCACATACTCGCTGCGGAGATCGCTGGCGACTTGCGTGCGCTTCGGGCTGATTTTCTGCGTCGATGCGAATCTGCACCAGTCCAGAGCGGTCACGCAGGTCGATGAAGATCAGCCCGCCCTGATCGCGGCGGCGATGCACCCATCCCGCCAGCGTAACTTCCTGCCCGGCATTCGCCGCACGCAGATCGCCGCAGTTTTGTGACTTTAACATGACTTGCTCCTGCGAGTTGGGAATAAATCCAGTTGATTAAACGTCGGAAAGCATAGCATGTCAGCGGGCGGAAATAAAGCGTAAGGTTGTCGTAATCTCGATCTACCTGAGGTTACACGCGCGCGTTAACCATGTTTAAACCGATTCGTGAGCAGGGTAATTCGCAGATGATCGGGCATTAAATCGAGATGCACGCGCGGTTGGGCTTCGAATTAACCGTTGGCGTGGATCTTCACAGCCCACCCTGCTAGAGTGAACCGCACACCGAAACAATACAATTTGGAGCGTTAGCAGCATGATTGCAGCGGGACTGATCGCCTTCCGTGAAGGCTTGGAAGCTGCGTTGATTGTCGGCATTGTCATTAGTTACCTGCGGAAAACCGGGCAGCAAAAGCTGACCCGTTATGCGTGGGCGGGCGTCGTGCTGGCGATTCTGCTCAGCGTGATGATCGCCGTCGGGATCACGATTTTAGGCATGGAACTCGAAGGCGCTGCCGAGCAGATTTTTGAAGGGGTGACGATGCTGCTGGCAGTCGGCATCCTAACGTGGATGTTGTTCTGGATGCGCTACCAATCACGCACGATGAAATCGACCATCGAGCAGCACATTCAAGCGACCATCGACAACGGCGCTTCGGGACGGCGCGGCTTGATCGCGGTGACGTTCTTGGCGGTCTTCCGCGAAGGCGTCGAAACGGCGCTGTTCCTCTCGGCGGCAGCGTTTGCCACCAGCGAAATGGACACCTTAGTCGGGGCAGTTGCCGGTCTGGGGATCGCTGCGCTGGTCGGCTATTTGATCTACGGCGCGGCGCTGCGACTTAACTTGCGCGCCTTCTTCAACGTGACCAGCATCCTGCTGTTGGTGTTCGCCGCCGGGTTGTTCGCGCAGAGCATCCATGAATTTCAGGAAGCGGGTTTGCTGCCCCTGATCACCGAACATCTGTGGGATACCAGCGCCTTGATCGCGGCGGACTCGACACTCGGCGAAGTGCTGCATGCGGTGGTCGGCTACAACGCTAACCCGTCACTGCTCGAAGTCATCGGCTACTGGGCATACTGGGCGTTCGCGCTGATCGGCGTGCGCTGGTTAGTTGACCGCCGCGTCGAGCGCATTCAAGCGCCTGCTACCGTGTCAATCAAAGCTACTGCCTAAACTTCTGCGTCGATCAAAAGAGGGCGCTGCGGTTGGTCGCAACGCCCTCTTTGCGTTGATTACCTTAACTGCTCTTTTACGCCGTATGCAGATACGCCCCCGCCAGTTGGCGATCCACCCAATTGGCGATGAAGGGATAGCGGTAGTCGCGCCCGTGATAGGTCTCGATGGCGGCGTAAGTGCCGAAGAAGAGCATCGCCAGCGGCATGACCACGACCGCGCCGAGCAGCACCACCCCCACCAAGCCCCAGAAGGGCACGAGAATGAAGCCGACGAGGATCACGACCGCCAGCAGCGCGATCACCATGCCAATGCCCCAGACCAGCCCGCCAATGGTCAGCAGCAGCAGCGCGCCAATCGTGCCGATCAACTGCAAGACGAAAGCTTGCAGCGCGTGAAACGCCACGTAATCCGACTTATTGCGGAACATGAAATAGATCACCAGCGGGATGAAGATGCTCACCGGCACAATGACACCAGCAGTGAAAATGCCCAGCAGCAGCGTCAACCACGCGCTCGCATGAGCGACCGCCGCCCACTGCTTCTCCTCATCGGTTACGCGCAAGGTGCTGTAGCTGCGCGGCTTGGCTTTCAGTGCAACGCGCGGTTTCGGCTTACGCTCGTCGGCGATGGCGACATCATCGCCACCGTGATAGCGGCGCTCGTATTCCCGTACCGTATTGTCATCCTCCGCTGCCGACGAAAGCCGGGAAACCCGCGCTTGATCGTCAGGCTGGCGCGTCGATTCATCACTCATCGAAGCATCCTCATTCCGTCCGAAGTCCCAACTTGTCTATATTTCGTGTACATGAGTATATACGTAATTCGCCCGTCCAGAGTTGTGTTTGCGCCCAATTTCCGCCGATATCGCCGGTCATTTACGCACTCTCATAAATTTATACGCAGTTCGAGATCGCAGAGTTGCAGACCCGCGTTAACGCGACCGAATTCGTTTTTTGCTCAGCCCTCAGCACTTGTTATTCAGCACTCGCTATATGGTATACTGCGCCGCTATGTTCTCAAACCAGTTCACCCTCACCAAACGCCAGCTTGGCATCCTCCTGCTGATCGGCGGGATCGTCGCCTTCGCCGCGATCCTCAGCATCGACGTGCTTGACGTGGGACGCGAAGGTGGCATCGGACCGGCGCAGCGGATCGCGCTCGGCGGCGCTGCCCTGATGGCGCTGATCGGCGTCACGCTGATCCCGCTGGGCAAGCAGCTCGCCTAATTGCCATGACGATCACCGAAGCGCCGCCCATCAACCGCCCATTGATCACGATCAACCGCCTGCTGCTGGCAGCGGCGCTGATCGTTCTGCTGTTCTCGTTCGCGGTTTACGTCGTCTACGCCGCCAACTTGATCGCCTTCCCGTTCGACTACGATCAAGGCGAAGGCTTCGAACTGGTCGATACGATCATGTTCAGTCACGGGCAGTTTCCGTATCAGGACACGAACGTCTACCCCTTCTATTCGAGCAATTATCCGCCGCTGTTCCACGTGATCGCCGCGCCGTTCGTCTGGCTGTTCGGCGATGCCTACTGGTATGGTCGGCTGCTCGGCTGGCTGGGGACGCTGGTCACGGCAGCGGCGATTGGCTATGCCGTCTACCGCGACGGGGGCAAACGACAGTCAATTGCGCTGCTCTCAGGGCTGGCGTTTCTGGCGTCGAATACGATCTATCACATCGGTCCGCTGCTGCGCCAGCACATGACGATGGTCATGTTCGAGACACTGGCGGTGGTCGTGCTGGCGCACGCCAACGAGATCGAGGACACGACGCGCCGCCGCCGGACGATCTTCGTCGGGCTGATGCTGGTCATGGCAGCCGGTTACACCAAACAGCTTGCCGCCTTCACCGCCGTCGCCGTGTTCGCCTTTCTGTTGATCCGGCAACCGCGCCGCGCCGTGATCTGGGGCATCGGCTTCGCGCTGGTCGGTGCTGGCATCTTCTTGGGCATCAACCTCGCCACCCATGGTCAGTGGTGGACGCAGACCATCGCCGCCAACGTCAACGACTTCATCCCCGACCAGACAATCGGCTTGTTCCGGCTCTGGTTCAGCTTACACGGATTCCTGCTCGTCCCGGCGGTGATCTACGCCGTCTACGAACTGTATTTCAGCCGCCTATCGATTTATACGCTCTGGTTCGCCGCCGCGCTGATCACCGGGATGTGCTCAGTGGCAAATGGGGCGCGGGCGACAGCTACTTCGCCACCTCGATTGCGGCGCTCTGCATCCTGAGCGGCTTGTTCGCGGCGCGCACGCTCAACCGGGCGTGGACGTTCCCGGCAAACTATCTCAGCCGCTGCTTGATCTTCCCCTTCCGGCGGCTCGCGCCCGCGCTTGGAGCGCTGGGACTGGTCGTGATCCCCCTGCTCTACGTCGGCTACGGCTATGCGACGCTGCATCTGCCGACGACCGGCGCGATCTTCGAGCCGATTGCCAGCGCGCTGCACCTGACGCCCAACGCGGTCAACGGCTTCTACGACTCGGCGGGGCGGATCGCCGGAGGTTACGCCGACATCGGGCACCTGACGACTCAAGCCGACATCGACGCGGGTTGGCACATCGTCGATCTGGTCAAGGCGACCGACAAGCCGGTGTTGAGCGAGGAAGCCGCCTTCAATCTGCTGGCGGGCAAGGACGTGATCACCAACCCGACCCAGCTCTTGAATTTAGCGCAAAAGGGATTGTTCGACTCGTCGGCGCTGATCGCCATGATCGACCAGCAGGCGTTTGGCTTGGTGATTATGCGGGCGCAGTTCTACCCGGTGGATGTGCTGCAAGCGATTGCGCGCAATTATTCGCAAAGCGAAACCATCCCCATGAACGGCTTCGACTATCTGATCTTTACACCCAGAGCACCGTAGGCGTCTGCTGCTCCCGTACTTCCCCGTCAGATGCAGTTCGATCGTGGAAAGAGAGGCTTTAGTCCCGTGAATGCACAAGACCTATTTCAGCACGCCCTCAACCGGCTCGACGAACAAATCACTCATTTGGAAAGCGAACTTGCCGGAAAACTCGCCGGGGATATTTCGCGTGGCAACCAACTCTCCCTCAACCAGTACCGCAAGCAGCGCGAAATATTGAGCGCCCTGCTGGAGAACGCGACCGACCTCGACTCTGCCATCGCTTACAGCCGCGCCCACTTGATCGCCGCCGAAGAGCATCATCGACGACTGATAGCCAGCGGGCACGCCCACGACCCCAGTCACGCCGATCAATGGTGGGATGCCGAAACCGAACTCGCCTACCTGACCGAGTGTCTGGAAAAGCTCGAAGCCGCCCGCGCGAGATAATCGGCGCTGCGCCAGTCGCCCACCTCATCCAAATGGACTGCGGTTGTTGCCGCTCTTGCTATTGACCAAGCTGATCGGGCGGCGCTGAGTCAGGAAGTCACGCTCGGCGCGCATCTGGCGGAGCAGGCTTTCGACTGAGCTTTCGAGCATGGGCAGGGTCACATCAGTGCTGTGATCGTGCGCGGCGAGCATCCGCGCGTGCAGCGCCACTTCGCGCACGAACGCGCCCGGCTGCTGCACTAGATCGCCGATGATGCCGCGATGATCGTCGTGCCACTGCTCACGCATGTAGTGGCGCAGCATCGCCTCCGCCTGCGTTTCGTCCTCAATCGTCGGGATGATGAAGATGCGGTCGAGCCGTCCCGGTCGCTTGGCGATGCGCTCATCAATCGCTTCGGGATAGTTGGTCGTCGCCAACAGCAGCGCGCCTTTGGGGTTGTTGGGCGACTCAACGCCGTCGAGCACGTTGAGGACGCGCGCCTTGTCGTCCCCTTGCAGGTAGGCGTCGAGTTCCTCGACGATCAGCAGCACCGGGTAGCGCGCCGAAGCGACGGCTTGCAATGCGCGGTGAATTTTGTCGAACGAAGCGCCGTCGCGGTCTGCGCCGGAGACGTAGACCACCACTCGCCGCTGCTTGATGGCGATCTTCGCCAGCGCCGCGCAGAGCATGGTCTTGCCGGTTCCCGGCACACCCGCCAGCAGCAGCTTGCGAAACGGCGGCAGCTTCAACTGGCGGTAGATGTCGACCCCCTGCGTGAAGAAGGCTTCCATGTCGTCGAGCAGCTTGGTTTTGAGGCTGTCGCTGAGGATCACGTCTTCCCAATCGACCGTCGGGTCGAAAAAGGCATCGGTGCCGCCGATGATGTAGACGTCGCGGCGGCGGCGAATGCGCGGGCGCACCGCTCGCGTACAGGCGAACTCGAAGGCTGCCCACGTTTCCAACTTGTCTTCGGGCACCAGCGCAATCGCGTTGAGGTTCTGAAGGTCGCCGTTGAAGTAGGCGCTCGCGTAGATCACCTCGAACGGATCGCCGTCCTCCACCGCGAACTTGAAGGCGACCGCCCCGGCGCTGGAGGTGAGCACCATTTTGCTGCCGCGCGCGCCGTAATCGCTGATCGGCGTGACCAGCGGGCAGTCGAGCACTTCCCAACCGCTGTAACGTGCTTTACCACGCAGCTTACGCCCTGCCTTAAGCTGATCCAGCGCGATCCGGTTGCTGCATTCGGTAGATGCCCAGACGGTGACACTGGCGCGATCCGGCGAGCGCTCCACCCACAGATCCCGCGCCCAGCCGACCAGCATTTCGTACTGCATACCTACAGCCTTCTGCTCGCGCAAGCGCGGCATAGTCTTGAGCAACGATGATTTTCGCTTCATTGAAGCTTACCGACGATCCATCGCAACGGAAACGCCCTGTCCGGCTGACATGCTACGCATTATAGCACTTGCCAGAAACTCCCGATGCGATCACAATCAGCGCGACGAGGAGGCTTAATGTTGATGACAACCATCTATACGACTCACCCACGCTATACCGAACATGACGCGCCGGGGCACCCCGAACACGCCGAGCGAATTCGGGCAGTATGGCGGCACTTGGACGCTAGCGGCTTAAGCCAGCGCATGAACGCCGTCACCGCCAAGCCGATCAGCGACGAGTTGATCCTCACGGTTCACACGCTGGAATATCTCAAAGTGCTGAGCCGCGTCAGCGACCAGCCGCAGCAGCTTCACCTCGACGCCGACACTTACGCCGGACCGGACGCGCTGACGATTGCGAAACTCTCGGCGGGTGGCGCGGTCGATGCGGTCGACGCGGTGCTCGGCGGCAGCGCCGCCAACGGTCTTGCAGCGATCCGCCCGCCGGGGCATCACGCCATGCCCGGTCATGGGATGGGGTTCTGCTTGCTGAACAACGTCGCCATCGCCGCGCGCTACGCCCAGCAGCAGTACGGCATCAAGCGCGTGCTGATCGTCGATTACGACGTGCATCACGGCAACGGCACCGAAGCCATGTTCTACACCGATCCGTCGGTGCTGTTCATTTCGACGCACCAGTATCCGCTCTATCCCGGCACCGGAGCCGTCACCGACATTGGCGCCAAGCAGGGCGAAGGCTACACCATCAACATCCCGCTGCCGCCGAGCAGCGGCGACGCCAATTACCGCCGCGTGTTCGAGGAGATCGTCTGGCAAGCGGCGGAACGCTTCGCGCCGGAGTTGATCCTCGTCTCTGCCGGGTTCGACGCCCATTGGCGCGACCCGCTAGCGGGGATGCAGCTTACGCTCGACGGCTATGCGCATTTGACGCGCGAACTGCTGCGCATGGCGGATCAGTTCTGCGCGGGCAAAATTGTCTTTGTGCTGGAGGGGGGCTACGACCTCGACGCGCTCAGCGGCGGCGTGAGCAATATCGCGCGGCTGCTGCTCGGCGACGAAGCGCTCGATCCACTGGGCAAATCCGCTAATCCGCGACCGGAGCCGGACATTACCGCGCTGATCGCCATGATCAAGCAGGTGCAGAATCTATAAGGGCGACGAAGGCGTCGCTGTCCACAAGTAAACGGACTTATCAGTAACTGGTGTTTCTAAATCTGAATAATACTTTTGGAGTCTGAGAGGAAATTTTCTCGTGTAGGCGCAGATTTGAAACCTGCCTCTGCACGAGAAAAACCGACCGCGAAACCAGTTTGTGAACTGGCGTTATTCACGACTCGGCTGACTGATCGTTGGGCAAAATCTCGGACGGTGCGCGCTTATTATTCAGGAAGTGATGCCGCTCGATCCCCCGCAGGACGACCAGCACGAACCAGATCAGCAAGGTGGCGGAGAGCGCCAGAAACCATGCGCCCGCGCCGACCGCCATCCCCACCGCCGCCGTGATCCAGATGCTGGCGGCGGTCGTCAAGCCCTTGATGCTGCGCCCGTACTTGAGGATCGTCCCCGCGCCTAGAAAGCCGATCCCCGGCAGGATTTGCGAGGCGATCCGCGTCGGGTCGCCGCCGGGAAACGCCAAATACGACAGTACCGTGAACAGACACGCGCCAGTCCCGACCAACATGTGCGTCCGCAAGCCCGCGTCATGCTCCCTGCGCTCTCGATCCATGCCGATCAAGCGCGCTCAGGAAGGCGGCGAACACCAATTGCAGACTGGTGATGAACTGAGCTTCGAGCGACATTCAGTGACTCGCTTCGATTTCCTGCCGGAGCGTCGCGATCTGCGTCTGAACCTTGTCCATATCCGCAATCTGCGTATTGTAGCGCTGCGCCAGCACGTCAAGGCGGCTGAAGATCGGCGTCAACACCTGCTTGCCGTACTGGGTCAGGCGGTTGCGCTCGCGCTGAGTCAGGTTGTCGAGCGCCTCGTGATAGGTCTTTTCGATGTCGTCGACGCGAGCGTTGAATTCGCGCTTGGTGTCTTCGGTGACGCGGCGGTAGTAGCGGATGCGCAAGATAGCCACCAAGCGCCGCAACGGGAACCGCGACGGCAAAGGCGGGCAGCGCCAGCACCGCCGTCCCGCCGATCAACGGACCTGGCGTGCCAATCGACGCTACCAGCGCGACGATCAAGCCGAGCATCGCGGCAAGAATGCCGGTGGTGAAGCCGTTCATATTCGACTGGAATAACTCCTGCATCTCGCCGATCACGCGCCCGCTGGAATAGGATTTCAGTTCCGCTTCGGCGAGGTTGATCGCTTCTTGCAGGGCTTCGCGCTGCTCGGCGTAGACGTTCGAATCCAGCCCGGTGACTTCCTGCTCCAGCAGGTCGCGCAGTTGATTGAGCCGCTCGATCACGCTGCGCCAGTATTGGCGACTGTTGTCGATCAGCGCGTTGATGTAATTGTTGGTCGCGTCGTCGATGTCGCGCAGCGCCCGCCCGACGACCACGTCCTGGAACTGCTGCTGAAGCTGCTCGCGGTTGACCGAACGCCCGATCTTGCGGATCGACAGGTTCTCGTTGATGAACTGCAAGCCGCGCATCCGCATGCCCTCGAACACGCTGTCGATCTGCGCGCGCGCGGCGGCAAGCTGACCGCTCAAGCCGGTGGACTGGGTTTCCAATTCGCGCTGCACGTCACGGACTTTGACCGTATCGGCGCTGACCAGATCGCTGTTCTGCTTGATCGACCCGTGGTATTTTTTAACCACGCGGCTAACCATCTCCAACTGCGCCAGCAGCTTTTGCTGAGCGGGCGGCGTCTCGCTGAAGACGCCGCGCAGGTGCGCCTTGACCGCCTCGATGCCGCTCTCGCTTTCGCTGCGCCCTTCGCGCGCCGCCGCCAGCCCCTCTTTCGACGAGACCATGAACAGCAGCGGCTTGAGGTCGAGCAGTTGTTCGACCTGCCGCTCGACGAAGCGCCGGACTTCCTGCCGTTCGTTCGGGTTGAGCAGGTCAACCTGATTGACGACGAGGATGATCTTCTTGCCGTAATCCTTCGCCAGTTCGAGGTAAATCCGCTCGGTTTCCGCCAGCGCGCGCTTCGCCGAAATCACGAAGATCACGAGGTCGCTGCGGTGCAAAAATGCCTTCGCCGTCGCCTCGTGCTTCTGGAAAACCGATCCCGTCCCCGGAGTATCGACCAGCGAAACGCCGACCGCGCCGGTATTGGGGTGCGCCCATTCGTAGATGCCGTCCTCGCGGATGTTCGGCTTGCGAATCGCCGTCTCGCCGTAACGGATCAAGTGGATCGCTTCGGTCGTCGGCGTGACGCCCATCGCCAGCAGATCGTCGCCGAGCAGCGCGTTGACGAAGGTCGATTTCCCCGCGTTGAACTCGCCGATCACGACGACGAGGAAGAACATATCGCGCAAGTCCTGCGCCACGTCGAGCAACCGCCGCCGATCCTTCAGCAGCGGTATCGCCCAACTCCGCCAGCGCCGCCGCAACGTCCGCCATCAGATTCACTTCGCGCTCGCGGTAAGCCGCCAGCGCACCTTCAAGGGCAGTCGGAGTCAATGTCGTCAAACCCTGTTATCCTTTGCACCGTGTATAAAACGTTTGACATTCTTGTAGGGGCACGGCGCGCCGTGCTCATACCTGTGCCACACGAGTTCTCGTCGTAGGGGCAGAACTGAGTTCTGCCCCTACGGCAAATTTGCTGCATCACCCCGGCAATCTGACGCCCAAAACGGTCGTCTTGCCTAACCCGTTGAGTTCGCCCTCGATCTTGGTGATCTCCTGCCCTGCCGCTTGCAGACGCGCGAAGCTGCTCGGTCTGGATTTCGGTCTGCGCGTCGATCAAGCGCGTCAGCGGCGCAATCGCCTCGCGGCGAAGCTGCATCCCGTAGGCGATCTGCTTATCCGCCGCGCGATTGAGCACCTCAAGATAGCGCGCCTGTAGCTGAAGCAGCCGCTCGGTATAGGCGTTTTCGAGCATCCGACCGCGCAGCGGCAAGAACAGCAGCCCCAACAAGCCCAAGATCACCAAGATCACGAACACCAACCAGAACGGCGAGTTGGGCGTGCTCGGCGGCGTCGCAAAGACGAAGAAGATCACGAACACGACCAAGATCAATTCGTATGCCGCCATGTAGAGCAGCGTATTCCGCACCGAACGCTCCAGCTTGTCGGTTTCGTCCGTTCTGCGCCGCGTCCTGCACGGTTTCGAGGTCGGTGCGGACGACTTGCAGCGCCGTCCGGTCGTACTTGACCGGCGCTTGAATCGTGCCGATGACCTTGCTGCGAATGGTGGCGGGCAGCGCGTCGATTTCGCGCTTGGCGTACTTGACCAGATCGTCGATGTCCTGCACGTCGCGCCCTTCAATGCGCGGCGCCAGCTTATCCGACACGTCGATGATTTCGCGGATCGGCTCGTAGACTTTATGCCGCTCGAACTCGGTGCGGGTGTACGATCCACGCTTGACCAACCGCGACAAGCCGATCAGTTCCATGAAACCGCGAACGACCGAGCCGAACGCCCGCGACAAGCCGAACATCTCGCGGATCGACTTCGCTGCCGCGCATCGCCGCGTCGCCAAACTTGGCGCTGACGTTCTCGCCGACTTCACTTGACGATCTTATCCTGCTCGCGTTTGAATACCGTTAACTGCTGCTCGATGTTCTGGGCGATGCTCTGGTAATGGTCGAGCGCGGACTGGTTGCCGCGCACGGTGTCGAGCGCGCCCTGATGCACGTTCTGGACGATTTGGAGCGGCGTTTGCAGCTTCTGGCGCAGCCGCGCGAGATCGCTCAACTGGCGATCCACGTATTCCTCGATCTGGTTGAGACCGCTGGCTTTCCAGAGTTCCTCGTCGAGCGTGCCGTCGGGCAGCCGTGCTTGCATCGCCTTGCGCGCCGAGGTGAACCAGATTTCCGGCTTAAAGCCCAACTGCGACCGGCTCTGGTCGAGCACGTACTCCTTGACCGTCTGGACTTCCTCGTCGGTCAGCAAGTCGGCCTGATTGACGACGATGATCACGTTGGTGCCGTAATCTTTGAGCAGCTTCAGATATTCGACGTTGTGCGCGGTCATCGCCTGCGTCGCCAGCATCACCAGCAGCACGGTATCGCTACGATGCAGAAACTTGCGCGTGATGTCTTCGTGCGTCTTGAAGACCGACTCCAACCCCGGCGTATCGACGAAGCTGACCTTTTGCAGCAGCGGCGAGGGATAAAAGACCGTATCCAAGTCGCCAGAGCGGTTGCGCGAGGGTTCTTCGCCCCAGCGCAAAATATTGATGCTGTCGGTCGTCGGCGTCGGTCCAATCGAGAGCAGATCATGCTCGCCCAAGAGGGCGTTGATCAGGCTCGACTTGCCCGCACTGAACGGTCCGATGAAAACCATCATGTAGGGGTGATCGGCGTGAAAAAGCGCGTCGCGCATTTGCGTGACCCGTTCGTCATTCAACCCATCAATTCGCGGGATAACTTCCAGTAAATCCGTGATCAGTTCGTACTCACGGCGACGAATCGCTTCGTACTGCGTCGCCAGCTTGCCCTGCGTTTGTTCTGCTTCCAAGCTATAGCACCCTGTGCGCGCACCTTGTGCCGCAATTTAGAATGTTTGCTATACTATACCATACCGCGCCTTACCCGTCAGCGTCCTTCGGAGGGAGCACAATGAAGCGTCGATTTTTCGCGCTCCGGATCATCAGCATGATTTACAAAATCCTGGCTCTGCTCGCGTTCATTGGAATGATCATCGCCATCGCTCTGATCTTGATTGACGCGACGACTTTCCCTACCCTCAACTCCAAATTGCAGCCCCTTGGCATCGCGTTAGGGTCGGGTCTCGTCGGCACAATCACCCTGCTGGCTGTCGCGCAGTTGCTCGATTTGTTGATGGCACTGGAACTCAACACGCGCACGACGAACGCCATGCTCCAGCGAATGAGCAGGGTTATGCAAGAAAGACTATAAACAGCGCATTATGCTGAACAATTCAATTCATTATGAGGACGAGGCATCCGGCACGTCCCTGTACTGCGACCGCGTCCCCATTCGCAGCATCGTCGCCGAAACCGGCACACCCGTCTACGTCTACAGCCTGCCGCGCGTGCTGGAAAATCTGCGGCGGATTCAGGCTGCCTTCCCGCGCGCCGAGGTTCACTACAGCGCCAAAGCGAACGCCAACCTCGCGCTGCTGCGCACACTGGTGCAGGCGGGAGCCGGGATCGACGCCGTGAGCGGTGGTGAAATCTACCGCGCGCTGGCGGCAGGCACGCCACCGGAGCAGATCGTTTTTGCCGGGGTCGGCAAGACGAGCCAAGAGCTTTACTACGCGCTCGAGCAAGGGATCGGCTGGTTCAACGTCGAAAATGCGGACGAGGCGCACCGGCTCGACTGCATGGCGAGCGTCGCCGGAACTACCGCGCGCGTCGCGCTGCGGCTCAACCCGGATGTGACCGCCCAGACCCATCCGCACATCGCTACCGGGCACGGCGCGGCGAAATTCGGCATGACCGCGGACGCGCTGCGCGCCGTGCTCGATCACGCCGCCGAGACGCCGCATCTACGCTACGAGGGCATCCACATTCACATCGGCAGCCAACTGCACGATACCGCCGCGACCGTTGAGGCGCTGCAAACCGTCCTCGACTTGATTAAGCCCTACCCCAACATCACGACCATCGATCTGGGCGGCGGGCTGCCGGTCGCCTACGCGCCGGACGAGCAAATCCCTGCCGTCGAAACCTTCGCCGAGGCATTGAATCCGCTGCTCGAAGGCTACAACGTGATCCTCGAACCGGGGCGCTCGATTATCGCCGATGCGGGCATGCTGATCACACGCGTGCTCTACACCAAAGCGCAAGGCGGGCAGCACTTCGTGATCGTGGACGCGGGCATGACCGATTTGATCCGCCCGGCGCTCTACGACGCCCATCACGAAATCGTCCCCGTCCGGCGCAATGATCAGCCGAGCGAGACGGTGCAGGTCGTCGGACCCGTCTGCGAGACGACCGACGTATTGGGGCGCGGAGTCGCGCTGCCGCCGGTCAAGCCCAACGACTGCCTCGCCATCCTGACGGCGGGTGCTTACGGCATGGTCATGGCGAGCAACTACAACGCCCGCCCTCGCCCGCCGGAAGTGGCGGTTTCGGAAGACGGCGGCTCGTGGTATCTTGTGCGCCGCCGCGAAACGTGGCAGGACTTGATCGCACAAGAGTTGGACATTCCATGAGCGCAAAACGAAAAACCGTCGTCGGAGTGGTCTTTGGCGGACGCAGCGTCGAGCACGAAGTTTCCATCGTGACCGGGCATCAGATCATGAACGCCTTCGACCCGGAACGCTACGAGGTCGTCCCGATCTACGTCGACCGTGAGGGGCGCTGGTTCACCGGCGATCCGCTGCTCGACATCAAGAATTTCAAGAACGAGATCGTCAGCCTTGCCGGAGTGCTGCCGACGCTGCTGTCGCCGAGCGTCCAGCATCACGGCTTGATCATCAACCCGACGCCCAGCGGCTTGTTCGCCAAGAGTCAGGTCAAGCGGCTCGACGTGGTTTTCCCGGCGATTCACGGATCACACGGCGAAGACGGCACCATGCAGGGCTTATTCGAACTGGCGGACATCCCCTACGTCGGCTGCGGGGTGATGGCGTCCGCCATCGCCAACGACAAGCTGCTGACCAAAGACGTGCTGCGGCAGGCGGGTGTCCCGGTCGTCGATGCGGTCGGCTTCAGCCGCGCCGAGTGGCTCGACCACCCCGACGAGGTGATCGCCCGCGTGACGGCGGCGCTGAGCTATCCCATGTTCGTCAAGCCGGTGACGCTCGGTTCGAGCATCGGCATTGGGCGCGCCGACGACGAGAAGCTGCTGCGTGCGCTGATCGACGTCGCCGCCAGTCTCGACCGCCGCCTGCTGGTCGAGGGCGCGGTCATGAACTGCGCCGAGATCAACTGCTCGGTGATCGGCGACGACCACCAGATGCAAGCGTCCGTCTTGGAACAGCCGGTCTCGTGGGACGAGTTTTTGACCTACGAGGAGAAATATCTGCGCGGCGGCGAAGGCATGAAGAGCGCCGACCGGATCATCCCGGCGCCGCTCAGCGAGGAACTGACCGCCCGGATTCAGGCGCTGGCGATTCAGGCGTTTCGCGCGCTCGACGGGCGGGGTATCACGCGGATCGACTTTCTCGTCCGTCCTGACAGCGGCGAAATCTTCTTGAACGAACTCAACACGATGCCCGGTTCGCTGTCGTTCTACCTGTGGGAGCCGACCGGCATCCCGCCGCGCGAATTGGTTCACAGGCTGGTGACGATTGCTCAAGACGCCTACGCGGAGAAGCGCCGGAGCACCTACAATTACCAAACCAACTTGATTGAACTTACGGCGTCGCGCGGGCTGAAAGGGATCAAGAAGTAGGCGCAAGCCATTCCGGCTTTCGGTGCGGTTTCCGCCCAGCGTTCGCAGAAATCGTCGTGCTTCACTAGAATACAGACTACTTTCGAAATCGGCATCGTTGGAGATCGCGTCGTGCGCTTTTGGCTGCTGTTGGGTCTTGGGTTGATCGCTGCGGGGATTACCCTAGCGGGCTGTACCTCAACCGAAACACCGATCCCCCCGACGGCGACGCTGCGCGGTCCGGTCGTCCCCACCCGCGTGATCCCCAGTGATACTCCGACGCCGACACCCACCGATACCTTTACGCCCACACTGACGCCAACGTTTACGCTCACGCCCGTGCCGACGGACACGCCGACATCGACTCTGACGCCGAGTATCACGTCAGACACCGACTCGACGCCGATCCCGACCGAGACGTTCACCGCGACACCGGCGCCGTCCGAGACGCCGCTGCCGACCGAAACGCCGACGACTGCGCCGTCAGCGACGCTTGAGCCGACCCAACCGCCAACCGCGCCACCGACGCCGCGCGAAGCAGTAAACTATAGCAATTCGACGGCGCTCGACCCGGTGGCGTTGAACGACTTGATCGCGCTAGGTGATGTCGTCTCCGGCACGATTGACAATCAGCACCCGGCGCGGCTCTATCCGCTCACCGGCACGGCGGGCACGGTGCTCGACGTAGCGATGAAAACGTCGTCCGGCGACCTCGATCCGTTCCTGATCGTACTCGACCCGAAGGGGCGCGAAATCGCCCGCGACGACGACCTGAGCACTGACGACCACAACGCCGCGATCACCGGGCTGGTACTGCCCGAAAATGGTGTCTACGTGATTGTCGCCGGGCGCTTTCAGCAGATGTTCGGTGAAAACACGGGTGACTTCGATTTGAGCGTCACCGCCGGTTCAGCGACGACGCCGATCATGGGGGCGTTCGCCCAAGTCACCGGCTACAACTCGCTGGTCGATGGCACGCTCGACAGCAACCACGACACCGATCTGTACACTTTCCGCGCCGCCGCCGGTGACGTGATCACGCTCCAGATGTCGCATTCATCTGGCGATCTCGACCCGCATCTGACGCTGACCGACAACCTTGGCAATCCGCTGATGAGCAACGACGACAATTTGCTGATCGAGACCTTCGACTCGGCAATTCAGGGGTATATTGCGCGGCGAGCAGGCTATTACACCATCATCGCGTCGCGCTACACCGGCAACGATAACGCGGGCAGCTACCGGCTCAAGCTCGTCCGCGACGGGCAGAACGCGGCGGGCGTCTACGCGCCGCTCGACCCGGTGAACTCGCAGACGATCAACGACAACGCCGACACCTACATCAACTACAGCGCGGGCGATGTGATCGCCGACGACGGCAGCGAACACGCGCTGCAAACGCTGCTCACTTTCCACCTGCCGACGGCGCCGACTCAACTGCACGTTCAGAGCGCCGAACTGGAGTTTGAGCCGTGCTACGAGCGCGGCGGCGGCTTCAACACGCTGGGCGAGATGACGATCTATCGGGAGAACATGGGTCGGCTCAGCCAAGCGCGCAACGTCGTTCGCCCGCTGCCCGGCGCACGCATCTTGACCGCGCAAGCAAGCTGCGATCCGCTCGACGTGACCACGCTGGTTCAGAATCTATATGCCATCAACGACGCGAACATCCAGTTCCGGCTGCTGTTCCGCGATCACACCAACAACGGCGTCGAAGATCAGGTTCAGTTCACGCCGCGCTTGCTGCTCACCTTTGCGGCGAACTAGATTTGAGTGTTTCGTAGGGGCGTAATCTATTACGCCTCTTCGAAACAAAACCGCGTTTTGAGCTATGCCCCGAACGGAATATTCAACTACCTGCTTCACATCCGCCGACGTCTTGTCGCTCATGCTGCACTCAACGTTTCCGGCTATCATCCGAACCGGAAGCCGCTCACCGTGCGTTGGGCGTGGTCGGCGGGTGTGTTATGCTTACCCATGGATCGTTGCAAGTGTGCAGTAACAGCCGTAGAGAGCGAATGTGCCGTATCAATCCAATGGTGGTCGCCGGAACAATGTGCAGCTTGGCGTCGGGCAGTCAATTTGGGCGGGGACACCACCTCCCGCCATCCCGGAGCGCGTGCTCGATGGCATTCCGGGCTGCGTAACGTGGCTCACGCTGCTGCTGTCGGTGATTGGCGCAGTCGCGTTCCCGCGCGTGCTGCTGATCATCGCTATCGGTTTCGCGCTTTACTCGGCGCTGCGCTTTATGCTTTCCGGCATCGGCAACATCATGGGGCTGCGCATTGTCCGCCGCTGGCGAACCATCGACTGGCGCGAACGCTACGAGCGGGACGCGCCGCCGGGATCGCTAGCGTGGGACGACGTGATCCACGTCGTGATCATCCCCAACTACAAAGAGCCGGAAACGGTGCTCGTCCACACGCTCGAAAATCTAGCACAGCAGTATCAAGCCAAGCAGCGGATCATCATCGTCATGGCGATGGAAGCCGCCGAAGACGGCTGTATCGAGAAAGCCCAGTGTCTCCAGCGGCAGTTCGAACATCGCTTCAAACATCTTTACTACACCGTCCACCCGCGCGGGCTGCCCGGCGAGATGCAGTGTAAATCCGCCAATGAAGCGTGGGCGGCACGCTGGATCAAGCGGCGGCTGGTAGACGAACTACACTACGAACTAGACGACATCCTCGTCACGACGATGGACGCCGATACGCTCTGGCATCCGCACCACATGGCAGCGTTGACTTATCTGTTCGCCACCAATCCGGATCGATACCTGCGCTTCTGGCAAGCACCGATTCGCTATCACAGCAACATCTGGGACATCAACCCGATGATGCGGCTGCTCAATGCCTACGCGACCGCGCTCGAACTCGCGTCAATGGCAGCGCCGTGGGATACGCCGATGCCGATGTCGTCGTACTCGCTGAGCCTGCGCCTGCTCGATACCAGCGGCTACTGGGATTCCGACGTGATCGCCGACGAGTGGCACATGTTCGTCAAAGCATTTTTCGCCCGCAACGGCGAGGTCAAGGTTGAGCGGGTCTTTCTGCCCTTCCTCGCACAAGCGACTACCGGTGCCAATTGGCTGGACGTGGTGCGCAACCGCTACTCGCAGACGCTGCGCCACGCTTGGGGCGTCAAAGAGGTCGGCTTCACGATTGCCAAGATGGTCGAACACCCGGAGATCGACTTTCGCCCCAGCTTTCGCCTGCTGTTCCGCGAAGCGCACGACAACATGATGATGGGCGCAGGTTGGGTGCTAATGACAATCGGTTCGCAGCTTCCCCTGCTGCTCCACCCCGATCTGCTCGTCGAGTGGCTGGCACGCGGCTACAGCGATCCGCTGTTCGTCCTGCTGCAAGTCGCCTTCGGGATCGTCGGCATGCTCGGCGTCGTGTTCTGGATTCTCGACGTAATCGAGCGCCCGCCGCGCACCCACCCGCAGACGTGGAGCGAGCGGTTCTATACGCTGCTCAGCTTCCCCATGATCACAGTACTCACCCTGATCTTCCTGGCGCTGCCAACCATTCACGCCCAGACACGTCTGCTGCTCGGCGTGCCGCTTCAGTTCCGGGTCACGAAAAAGCTATAGTACCGGGTACAAAGTACCGAGTACCGAGTCGCTCGCGCGGCTTAGCTCAATCAGAAAAAACGGTTTAAACTCTCGCCAGAAAACATCAAGCGGATCTCGTTACTCAGCCTTTCTTGAATCTTGTTTTTACTCAGCACCCGGTACTCAGTACTCGGTATTGCTTTTAAGGAGCGAAGCGCATGGCAAAAGTAGGCTACATCGGCTTGGGGATCATGGGCGCGTCGATGGCGCGCAACCTGATGAAAGCCGGACACGAACTGGTCGTCCATAACCGCAGCCGCGCGATTGTCGATCAACTGGTGAGCGAGGGCGCGACCGCCGCCAGCTCGCCAAAAGAGGTCGCGCAGCAGGTCGAATTCGTCTTCACCAACCTGCCCGACTCGCCCGACGTTGAGCTGGTCGCGCTGGGCAAGGACGGCATCATCGAGGGCGCGCACGCAGGCTTGATCTTCATCGACAACAGCACGATCAAGCCGGAGACGGCGCGCATGATCGCGGAGAAGCTGGCGGTGGTCGGCGTCGCGGCGCTCGACGCGCCGGTCAGCGGCGGCGACGTGGGCGCGAAGAACGGCACGCTGACGATCATGGTCGGCGGCTCGCTGGAAGCCTTCGACCGAACCATCCCGCTGTTTCAGGCGATGGGCAAAGCCTACGTGTTGGTCGGCGACAGCGGCGCGGGGCAGATCGCCAAAGTCTGCAACCAGATCATCGTCGGCGCGCAGATGGTCGGCATGGCGGAAGCACTGATCACGGCGCAGAAATCCGGCGTTGACCCGGCGCGGGTGGTCGATGCCATCAAGGGCGGCGCGGCGCAGATGTGGGCGCTCGACGTGAAGCCGCCGCGTCTGTTCGCGGGCAATCGCCAACCCGGTTTCAAAGCCTACATGCAGCACAAGGACCTCGGCATCGTGCTCGACACCGCCAAGACCTACGGCATCCCCGCCCCGCTGACGGCGCTCGTGATGCAGTTGTTCACGGCGATGTTGCAGCAGGGCAACCGCGAACTCGACAACAGCGCCATCATCTCGGTCTACGAGTCGCTGGCAGGGATCACGCTGGACGAACCACTCAAGCACGACTAAACCGCGAAGTAGGCAAGGATCGAAAATGCGATTTGGCTTCACTTTACCGAATATCCTCTCGCCGATCAGTCACGCGACGGCGATCAAGACCAGCGCTCAAGTAGCGGAAGCCGTCGGCTTCGACTCGATCTGGGCATCCGATCACATCCTCATGCCGGACGAATTTCCGCAGTACGGCAGGGGAACCGAGTCGATCACCACGCTGGCTTACCTGTCCGGACTGACGCAGTCGGTGGTGCTAGGCATCAGCGTGCTGGTGCTGCCGCTGCGCAATCCGCTGATCGCCGCGAAAGAGCTGGCATCGCTGGCACATTTGTCGGGACGCGAACTGATCGTCGGCGTGGGCGTCGGTTGGAACAAGGATGAGTATGGCTACCTGAACGCGGACTTCAAACGGCGCGGCAAGCTGACCGACGAATACATCCGCATTATGCAGCACCTTTGGACGCAGCCGCACGCGCCCTACGACGGCACGTTTCGCTTCTCCGGCGCGACCTTTTCGCCTCACCTCGACCATCCGCCCCGGATTTGGGTCGGCGGCGAGTCGGAAGCCGCGCTCAAGCGCACCGCAACCTACGGCGAAGGCTTTCATCCCAATTGGCGACTGGACGACCTGAGCTACGGCGACAAAGTGCGTCGCATCCGCGAACTCGCTCCCGAAAAGTCGATAACGATGAGTCTGCGCGCCAACGTCGACATGGGCGACGGCGCGGCGAAGATCATTGACCAGATCAGCCAACTGCGCGAACTCGGGCTAGATTATCCGGTCGTTGGAATCAAGCACGAAACGCTGGGCGATCTGGTCGACGGCATCGAGAAATTCGGGCAAGCGGTGATCCCGGCGCTGCGGGGTTAAGTCGGGCGAGCAGAGTTCACCCTCACAGGGTTTGATCGTAACCGCTATAATGAGGCTATGACAAAAGAACGCATTCAAAAACTACTGGCGCAGGCGAATGTCGCCTCGCGCCGCGCTTCCGAAGAATTGATCTCGGCGGGACGCGTGCGCGTCAACGACGTGGTCGCCAAACTGGGCGACAAAGCCGATCCGGAAACCGATACGATCACGGTGGATGGCACGCGCCTCAAGTTCGACGACCAGCAGCGCACCTACATCGCGCTCAACAAGCCGAAGCAGATCCTCTCGACCACCAAGCCGCATAAGGGCGACAACCGCCAGACGGTCGGGGATCTGATTGGCAGCAGCGAGCATCTGTTCTCGATTGGGCGGCTCGACGCCGACAGCGAGGGCTTGGTCGTCATGACTAACGACGGCGACCTCGCCTTCCGGCTGACGCATCCGCGCTACCGGCACAGCAAAACGTATCGCGTCGAGGTCATCGGCTTGCCAACCGCCGAAACAATGGCGACGTGGCAGCAGGGCATCGTGCTCGAAGACGGGAAGACCTCGCCGTGCAAGGTCGAGATCGTCAAGGGGAACGTCAAGGGCACCATCCTGCGCATCGTCATGACCGAGGGCAAGAAACGGCAAATTCGCCGGGTCGGCGCTGCTCTGGGGCACCCGGTAACCCGGTTGACGCGCACCCACATCGGCATGTTCGCCTTAGGCGACCTCGCGCCGGGACAGTGGCGCGAAATGACGGCGAAAGAAGTCATGCTGCTCAAGACGCCAGCGCCGGAGATCAAGTCGCTGCGCGGGCAGGTACGCGGACAAGGTTGGCGGTTTGCCAACGAGAACAGCGCCGCTCCCGCCGAAGACGAGCAGCGCTCGCCGGTTCGTCCGGCGCGACGGAATTCGTCGGATCGCCCGCCGAAACGGCGTCCGGGTGGAACCCGTACCTTCAGAAAAGCCTCGACCGACGTGGAGTCAGCCGAATCTTCGGCGGATACGCGCCCGGGGCGGCGAAACTCAACTGACCGCCCACCGAAACGGCGTCCCGGTGGAAGCCGAACCTTCCGAAAAGCCTTGACCGACGCCACAGCAGTCGAAAGTTCAGCCGATACGCGCCCGGCAAAACGCCGTCCAACCGGGAAGCGCTCGACGACAGCGGAGTCATCGGAGCAATCGTCGGAAAGACCACCACGCGCAAGCAAGAAACGGGTTGCTCCGCATTCCAAATCCGGCACTGATCGGCGGGGATCAAGCGGAAACCGCTCCACCGATCAAGGATCGGCGGAAGGACGCCCGGCAGAAAACACGCCGCCGGAGAACCGTCCGCGCAGCGACAAGAAGCGCATCTCACCGCGCCCCAAATCGGGAACAGGCGGCAAGCCGTCCAACCGCAGCAGCAACCGGAGCAACAACCGCACTAATGACCACTCTCGCAGCCGAAAGGGCAGCCCGCGATGAGCAGCATGACCGTCTCCGTTCAAGAGTTCGTCGCCGCTCAGCCCAAGTATGCGTGGCGGCGGCGCTTGCTGCGCGGGCTGATCGACGTTCTATTCAAGCTCGTCTTCAAGCTCGAAATCACCGGGCTGGAGAACATCCCCGCCGAGGGATCGTCGCTGCTGATGATGAACCACATCACCCTGCTCGACCCGGTGCTGTGCATGGGCATGGTCAAGCAGCGCTTCGTCGTCCCGATGACGAAGGTCGAGAACCTCGAAAACCCGTTGATCGCGCCGTTCGTCCGGTGGTGGGGATCGTTCTCGATCAATCGCGGCGAGATCGACCGCAAGGCGCTGATGAACTCGATTGAGCTGCTCAAGAGCGGGCAGTTGATCCTGATCGCGCCGGAAGGACACCGCCACCCGGAAGGTTTATCGCAGCCGAAGGATGGCTTCGCCTATATCGCCACCAAAGCCGACGCCGTGATCATCCCGACGGCGATCTCCGGCGCGGTCGGCTGGCTGGAGAACCTGCGGCACCTGAAGCGCACGCACATTCAGGTCAATTTCGGCAAGCCGTTCAAGTTCAAGACCGGCGCGAACGGGCGCGTCTCCCGCGACGCCCTCACGCCAATGATGGACGAAGCAATGTACCAGCTCGCGCTGGCGGTGCAGGACGAGACGCGGCGCGGCGTCTACAGTGACTTGAGCAAAGCGACGACTGAGCATCTGGAATTCGTGTAGCTTCCGGCGATCAAGCGCAGACCAGTTGGTCCATTGCACGAGAAGATGAGGGAAAGCTTTCCCTCGCGACACAACCGAATGTTTTTCCCTCGCAATGCAGTGATTATGTTGTATTCGCTCGCACCGCAGGTGTGATTCCCGCGTGCGGGTGGTGCGCCGTTTCTCCCTTGCAATCGCTATGGTGATGACAGCGCACGCGGAACGCTCACTCACGCTCGCTTTCGGACGCGAGCAAATTCCCTAACAGAACGCAGCGAACTGAGCTACACCTTAAAGCGCATCCCTTATAACTATTATAGAACATAAGTTCTGATTGTCAAGCAGCCCCGGCGCGCGTATTTGTGCACTTTCTCCAGATAAAGCGCGCCCACGTTTTTACAAATCCCAGTTGTCAAACCACCCAAAAACCCGCTATGATACTCATGAACTCACTTGCGATAGAAAGAGGTGCAGCAGCGAACAACTCGGCTGACAGATAGCGCATGGGCTTGGTGGCTTGCTCAAGCAAGCGGCTTGCTAAAGCAAGCACATCAAGTTGACGAGGTGGCGGTTTCTCACTTCATCGTGAGACTAAGCGTGTGGCTCACTAACGTGAGCTCGGCGCGAAAATCGAAAGATCAGCGGATGCCGCCGGGGCGTACCACCGTCCCTTGTCTGTCTACCTCCGTACAACGAAGATGAGCCGCGAAAACACCGGGTGACCGGCTGACAAGTGGCACGTCTGTGGGACGCAAAACCGAGCCAGCAATTGCTGACCCCGGTTTCCGCCTGATTGCTGCGCTTGCGCAGCATGGCAATCGGCACATTTGCGTACTCGTCTCCTACGGAGGAATTCCTACTATGTGCGGTATTGTCGGTTACGTTGGCAATCGTGAAGCCACAGCGCTGATCGTTGACGGCTTGCAGCGGCTTGAGTATCGCGGCTACAACTCGGCAGGCGTCGCAATCATCGAGGACGATCAGATCGTCGTGCGGCGCGACGTGGGCAAGCTGATCAACCTGCGCACGAAACTCGCCGCCTTCCCCATCGATGGCAAAATCGGTATCGGTCACACGCGCTGGGCGACGCACGGCGTCCCCGCCGAACACAACGCCCACCCCCACATCAGCATGAACGGCGATTATGTCGTCGTCCACAACGGCATTGTCGAGAATTACCTCGAACTGCGCGCGGAACTGGCGGCAGAGGGCGTCACCTTCACGTCTGAGACGGATACCGAGGTGATCGCGCATCTGGTCGCCGCCTACGCCGCCGAGAACGATCACCGCGACCTGACGACAGCGGTCAGGCAAGCGGTCAAGCAGCTTAAAGGCGCTCACGCGATTGTCGTGCTGAGCAAGCGCCAACCGGATCGACTGGTCGCGGTGCGGGTCGGTAACGCGGGCGGCGTGGCAATTGGACTTGGCGAAGGCGAAAACTTCATCGCTTCGGACATCCCGGCGATCCTCGAACTGACCCGGCGGATGATCTTCCTCGAAAGCCGTGAAGTGGCGACGGTCACCGCCGACGCCATCGACGTGCAGACGCTCGACGGCGACCCGGTTACGCCCACCATCCACGAGATCGCGTGGGACGCGGTCAGCGCGGCAAAGGGCGAATACGATCATTTCATGCAGAAGGAAATCTTCGAGCAGGCGCGCAGCCTGACCGACACGATGCGCGGGCGGGTCGATTTCGAGCGCGGCACGGTGTCGCTGCCCGAACTCAACCTGACGGCGGAACGCGCGCGCAGCGCTCCAGCGGATCGTGATCGTCGCCTGCGGCACCAGTTACTACAGCGGGCTGGTCGGTAAGTTCTACCTTGAGCAGTTGGCGCGCCTCAACGTCGAGGTCGATTACGGCAGCGAGTACCGCTACCGCGACCCGATCATCGACGACAATACAGCAGTGCTGGCGATCACGCAGAGCGGCGAAACCGTCGATACGCTGGCGGCGCTGGAAGAAGCCCGCGCCAAAGGCGCGACCTTGTGGAGCATCGTCAATGCCGTCGGCAGCCAAGCCATGCGCCTGAGCGACGGCACTATCGCCATGAATGCCGGACCGGAAATCGGCGTCGCTTCGACCAAAGCCTTCACCGCCAGTATTGCCGATCAACTGCTGCTGGCGCTGAAGGTCGGGCATCTGCGCGGGACGATCAGCGACGGGGCGCTGCGCGGTTACGTCGAGGAGATCGCCTGCCTGCCCGATCTGGTCGGGCGGGTGCTTGACCAGCACCAAGCGATCCACGAACTGGCAGAGCGCCTGTATCAGCACACCAATTTCTTGTATCTGGGGCGCGGGATCAACTACCCGATTGCGCTGGAAGGCGCGCTCAAGCTCAAGGAGATCAGCTACATTCATGCCGAGGGCTACCCGGCGGGCGAGATGAAGCATGGACCGATCGCGCTGATCGACAAAGACATGCCGGTGCTGGCGATCACGCTGCGCGACGCGGTCTACGACAAGATGATCAGCCAGATCGAGCAGGCGAAAGCGCGCAATGCCAAAGTGATCGCCATTGCGACCGAAGGCGACCACTTCATCGCCTCAAAAGCGGACGAGGTGCTTTACATTCCCGACGCGCCGCCCTGCTGACGCCGATCCTCGCGGTGATTCCGCTGCAACTGCTCGCCTACGAGATCGCGGTGCTGCGCGGCGCGGACGTCGATCAGCCGCGCAACCTCGCCAAAAGCGTCACGGTGGAATAACCAATCATCCCCACATAGGGGCTTGATGCGGACGTCAAAATAGTTTCCGACGATCGTCCTGCAAGTGGATTAGATGAAAATCCGTCGTGCAGGACGATCGCGGAGTGGTCTACCCCCAGTTTAGCGGGGGTAGACCACTATTCGAATTACTCGCTGTGCGCAGCCACAGAGTCTGTGTTCGGTCTCTCAAATTGCGCCGACGCCTGGCGGATCAGGTGACTGCTCGTCGTCCATCCGGTTCACCGAGATCAACTGCACTCCGAGATCGCGCAGGCGATTCAGAACGCCGTGCAGAGCCGACTGATCCCTCAGCGAACCGGTGAGCAGTGTCTCCCCATTCGCCTCGTGCTGGATCGCCATTCCGTCCAGCCATTCCGACCAATTAGCGTCAAGATGTCCACTGACGCGAATTTTGTAGAGTGTGGTCATGATGATTCAGCCAACTCCTGCCAATCCAGACGCAAAGCCAGACGTGCGGCTTCGACCACGCGCAGAATCGACTATCAGAATAATCACCAGGCTGTTCATGTGAATTCTCCTATAAATTGAACCGACTACACTCAATGTAACCGGCGGCGGGGTTGATCCGGGATAACCGAAAGGCGCAATCAGGGGGATGATTGTTGGCGGGGCGGTGATGGTCAGGATAGTGAACCGCCCCGTCTTTTTCGTATCATTGCACTTGCGGTTCACCCGTCTGCGCTGTTTGACGAATGCACTGCGAGTTCCTCGCTCATCGCGCTGAGAGTTGGGTTGCACTGATTGTCGACGTAGGTCAAGCATGAGACAATGTTCATGATTTCTCTCTTCTAGGAATCCGCTCCTTTTCGGCTGAGTTCGTCCAATCTGAAACCCGTCTCTGAAGTATGCCTTTAGCTGGTCCAAGCCAGACAAGCAGAGCAAGCGTTAGCCACAGGAGGATTGCTGATATCAACATTAGTCTGCCGCTCAGTGCGGAAGTCAGTCCAAAGGTCAAGTTGAAGAAGAAGTGAAGCAGGATTGCCGCTAGAATGCTTCCTCGATTTCAGCAAAGCAGCCCATGTCAGCAGCAAGCCGAGCGCGATGACGGTGGCCATGAACCCCCAAAATTCAGGCGTGAACCAACCCCACTGATAGTGAACCGATCCATAGGAAGCCCAAGAGAACAGCGGCAGGTGCCAGACCCACCAGAATATTGCAATCACCAGGCTGGAGCGGAGAACGCCTCCACGCTTGAGACTGGCATCCAGAGCATAACCGCGCCATCCAAGTTCCTCTGAAAGTGGACCTCTTATCAAGACTTCCAGCGTAACGGGGATCAGCAACAGCGGCTGCCCCGCGATCTGGCTAAGGTAAGGCATTTGCGGCAGCGACCCACCGAGCACTACTTGGATGATGAGCGAGACAGCGATGATCGCCGGAAAGAGCAGGACAATCAACAAGTACCAGCCGCTCGAAATGCGCTTGAAGTCGGTCACGCGCTGCCAAAAGTCGAGCCGTTCCAGACGATCATAGGTCAGCAGCATCAGGATCACGCCAGCGGCAGAAGGACCAAAGACGTAGACAATCGGAATGTCCAGGATAAAAGCTCCCCCTGAGACGGAGAAAGTGAGGATGAGGAACGCGATCAGTGAGTGAGCTTTGATCAGACTTATCATTCTATGCATGATGGTTTCCCTTCAGTTACGGTTCCAAATTGTTCGACTGAGGTAAGCGGGCTGGATAGGGGATTGGATGTGCGGCAATCCCCCATCGCCAAACCGTATTTCGGCTATGTGTTCAGCGGGACATTCGCCCGGACCGCTTCGACTACCTGTAGAATCGTGTTCCCAACCAGCGATGCGTACAGCGGGTCCGTCACCAGCGTGATATGATGCGCGCCATCGATCAGTGTGTAGATGCTGTTGGTCGAGAGTGCTGCCAGCTCGTTCTGGAGCGCGAGTTCGGTATCACGTCCCTTACCTTCGGGATAATCCACTGCCGCAAGCACTGCGAGTGGCATATCGCCCAGATCACCACTCGATGAGACTTGCTCAAGGCTGGTGAGCATCGACACCGTGTCCGCACGCTGTGTGTCCCAGTATTGCGAAGTTGACATGTTTGCCTTCAACGCAGCATTGTACTCGGCTGGCAATCCGAAATTCTGCGCACCGATGAACACCCGCATCAAGCCAATCCGAGCCAGACCAGCAGATACACTCGCCATCATCTGAAGGGCTTCAATGGATTCACCCTGTCGCGTCCAGTTGTCAGGGTGTGTGGAATCGACCAGCACCATTCCAACTACCTCGCCGGGGTACTGCGCGTTGTATTCTCGGATGTAGATACCGCCCACCGAATGTCCAACCATCACGAACGGCGGTTTAATTTCCGCTGCTATGAGCAAGTTATGGAGTTCCGCGGCGATTTGTTTTGCATCACGCGCTTCGGATCTGGATTCGCTCCAGCCATATCCAGCGCGATCGTAGGCACATACGCGAGTGCCCTGCGCCACCTGTGGCTGTATCAATGCCCACGTCGTCGAAAAATGTCCCCCAGCCGCTTCGAGAATGACCGTTGGGCTGCCCTCGCCAGCACATAGGATATGCATCTGGTGGCCGTCCACATCTAGCAGTTGACCGGGTGCGACATAAGTACGTTTGTCATTCTCGGTGGCGATGACTTGATACACGGCTCCGCCTACCGCCAAAATGACCAGAGTAAGGATCAACAACGCCAGCGCTCGGCGGACGAAGAATAGGCAGCCTCGCTTGCGAGAGGCGTGGATTGGCTGCCCGGTGGTTTCACCTAGGAATGGACTGGTACTCATGATTTCCCCTTTTGGCTTGGTCTGGTTCATTTGCTTACTCTAATTGGCAAAGAGGTTGATTGCGGGTAGCCAAAAGACGTATTCAGGGGGTTGATTGTTTCTGTCTGCGAAACTTGCACCCAAATTTCCATCACGTTAGACTTAAATATCTTATAAGATCAGGGCAATCGAATGCGTGCATCAGTACCCGATCTTCTGCGCACCAAGCTAACTCCACCGCCGACGCGCGCAGATCGTATTGCACGTCCGCAACTCATCCAGCGGTTCAGCGCCAGCATAGATCATCCGCTCATGCTTGTCTGCGCGCCTGCTGGATATGGGAAGACGACGCTGCTCAGTGAGTGGCTCGCTTCGGAAATAGGCAGACAGTTTTCGGTTGCTTGGTTCTCACTGGACGAAGACGACAATGACTCCAACCATTTCCTGACCTATCTGATCACCGCCTTCAGCACCATTGACCAACTCGATGTCAACGACGTGCTAGCGATGCTGCTCTCGCCGCAGCCCCCGCCGAGCAAAATCATCCTCACCGCGCTGATCAGCCGTCTGGAGGCGTTCAGTGGGCGATTCACCCTCGTGCTCGACGACTATCACCTGATCACCGCGCAGCCTATCCACGAGGCGGTGAGCTTTCTGCTGGATCACCTCCCCGCTCACGCGCAGTTGGTGATTACCAGCCGCGAAGATCCGCCTTTCCCGCTCGCGCGCCTGCGTGTGCGCGAACAGTTAGTCGAAATCCGGGCAGACGATCTACGCGTCACTCAGGCGGAAGCTGCCCGCTTCCTTCAGCAGATGTTCGGCATCTACCTGAGCGCCGAGCAGGTCGAGGAGCTTGACGCCCGTACCGAGGGCTGGATTGCCGGGTTGCAGTTGGTCGCGCTGGCGTTGAAAGGGCGCGAAGACATCGCCGGGTTCATTAGCGCCTTCACGGGAAGTCATCGCTTTATTCTCGACTACCTGACCGAAGAAGTCTTGAACCGTCAGCCTGAAGAGGTGCAGACGTTTCTGCTGCAAACCTCGATCCTCGACCGGCTCAACGGCTCGCTCTGCGATGCAGTGACTGGAAGAAGCGATGGTCAGATGATGTTGGAGCAGATCGAGCGCAGCAACCTCTTTCTTTTCCCGCTCGACGACGAGCGCTACTGGTATCGCTATCACCATCTGTTCGGCGACATGCTGCGCAAGCGGTTACACCAAGTCGCAGTAGACGGCGAAGTGAATGCGCTTCATCGCAGTGTCAGTGAGTGGTTCGCTCACAACGACCTGTATCACGATGCGATCCCGCACGCGCTCGCCGGACAAGACTACGATTGGGCTGCTCACCTATTGGAACGTTATGCGGATCTGCTTCTGGAACAGGGAGGGCAACGGCAGTTCCTGCCGTTGCTGCGAGAATGGATGGGTGCGCTGCCAACCGAGGTGGTGGTCACAAGCCCCCAGCTTTGTTTGCTTCAAGCAATGATCAGCACCTCGATACAAGCTGTGGACGAGTGGTTGTCAAGTGCGGAGGCGACGCTACCTCGTTCCAAGTCCTCCCAAGGAATGCAGAATCTGCGGGGGCTGATTGCCATCCAGCGAGCTAAGGTGGCGGTTATGCTCGGAAATACGGACAAAATCGTCGCTTACGCCGAGCAGGCTCTGGCTGACCTAAGTCCCGATGACGTGACGCTCTATGCGCATGGGTGGGATTTTCTATCAATGGGTTATCTTGGACAGGCAAAATATGCGGAGGCGGAGCACGCGGTTGCTATGGCGGATCGCCTCGTCCGAGGTTTGACCAAGACCGATCTTTTCTTGACCCGCACATGGAGTTATGCCTACGTGCAGCGAATTCGCGGCGCCTTGCCCGCAGCGATCCAGACCTGTCAGGATGCGATGCAGCTCGCCGTTCAGCATGGTAAACAGACCAGCTTCGACGGGTTATTAGTCTCACTCTGTCTCGCCGACCTGCTCCGCGAGCAAAATGATCTCGCTACAGCGTTCAAGGTGGCCGACACTGCCTTGCACGACTGTCAACAATCCGGACTGCCAGAACTTCAGATCGTCGCGCTGTTTATCCTTGTGCGAATTTGCGAAGCACAGGGCAAGCTAGAGGAAGCGCTTGCGCTCTGTGACGAGGCACGAAAGGTCGGATCACCCAGATCGCTCTGGTTGGCGGGTTTCGTGCCGACGTTGGAAGCGCAGGTACGGCTTGCAGCAACTGAGCATCCCACCACCGCTGATTGGACACAGTTGGCTGAGGATGGTGAGACGCCGCGCACACATCTCCACCCGCTCGTTTTCGCATATTTACATGAGTATACACAGGTAATCCCGATTCGAATTCTGATCGCTCAGACTCGAACCACAGGCGATCGTGAAAGTCTTGATAAGGCAATTCAGCTACTGGATAGATTGCGTCGGACTGCCGGATTCAGTGAGCTGATTTGGGTCTGTATCAAAGCTGAGGTGCTTCAAGCATTAGCCTATCAATTGGACGGCGCATTGGAGAACGCAGTCTCGACCATGGAGCGCGCTATCCGGATGGCGGAACCCGCAGGTTTCATGCGGGTCTTTCTGGAAGAAGGTCAGCCGGCTGCTTCGATACTCCGATTAGTCCGGACTGGTACAGCCCGACCAGAATATGTTGAAACGCTGCTGGATGCGTTTAGGAATCCACAAGTACGGTCGGCTGCGCCATCTAGCAGCAATTTCCTTTTTGAAGCCCTCAGCGAGCGCGAGCTTGAGGTGTTGCGACTGATTGCCGAAGGCGCGTCCAACCGCGAGATCGCCGAGGCGCTGGTCGTCAGCATCGGCACGGTCAAGAAGCACCTGAACAATATCTTCCTAAAGCTTGATGCTCACAGCCGCACCCAAGCAATCGCCACCGCGCAACGCTACAACATTCTCAAGTAGACGTCGTTCGCCCCCTGCTTCCCATCTCTCGCGCCCCCAAAAATCAACCCCCTGAATACGCCTTTTGGCTACCCGAAATCAACCCGGCGTTCCGTAAGATGAGTGCATCAGGCAAGTTTTAGCCCTTAAGTCTGCCGCACCGAAGGAGTCGATGATGAATAAATCACTGCCCATTTCTACAAAGCTAGAGTCTAGCGCGGGTCGTACAAAAAATCAGTTGTATGTGGCTTGGGCGGTTATCCTACTGCTCACCGTGCCACAGATCGTCCTCGGCGCGTTCATGGATCAGAATATCGCGTGGCTGGCACCTGCCCGGATGATCTTTCTCGCAGTGATGTTTGCCGCGACCTTCGTGTGGCTGCCGATTCGCCCACTGCGAAGGCTGGCGTTGGTCTTTCTCGCCATCTACGGGATAGAGGCTTGGCTTTTCCTCACACTGCTGCCGCAGAGCCAGTTCTAGCTGAACGTCTTCGGCGGTGATGCCAACTGGCTGTTCTTCGGTGAGCGCCTGATGCGCGTCGGCGCGTCGGCGGTGATGCTGCTGGTGCTGTTGGGCATGGGACTGAAGCGTCAGGATTTCTTCCTGACAGTCGGCAACCTGAGAGCAGTCGCAGAACCGGAAAGGTGGGGCGTTCCCCGTAAGCCAGAGAACTGGGTCGGCTTCAGCCTACGCTATGCCCTGATCATCGTTACGCTGCTTCTGTTTTTCACGGTTCCAGCAGTGCATCCATCCTTGAGCAACCTGTCGGTGAGCTTGGTGCTGTTCGCGGCGCTGTGTGCACTCATGAACGCGTTCGCCGAAGAATTCTTGTATCGCAGCGCACTGCTGCCGCAGGTGCTGCCGCTCTTCGGGAAAGGGCGATCGCTCATCCTCGTCGCTGCGTGGTTCGGGATCGGGCATTACTTCGGCGTGCCGAATGGGATCACGGGTGTGATCATCACCATAATCGGCGGTTGGGTCTTTGCCAAAGCGATGGTCGAAACGCGCGGCATCGGCTGGTCGCTTTTCATGCACTTTGTATCAGACTTCACTATTTACCTCGTCATCCTGCTTGCGGGCGGCTTTTAGTTCATAAGCCCGGCGTTCGGTAATTGCAGCAAAGGACACGGTCATGAAACGTTTCCTGCTTTTAAGGAGTGTGGTCGCCATCCTGAGCTTCGGATTTCACGGATTGGCTCAGGATGCTCCCTGCACTTCAGACCTAACGACGGCGACGGAGGGGCAGTCTCTGCGAGATTACGCTACACGCGACCTTTACTTAGGGAGATGCAGGCACTGAACTTGCCCGGTCTGGCACTCGCCATCATGCAGGCGTCCATTGGGGGCGGCAATGCGCTCATGAAGTTCGCCCTCGCCGCTGTCGTCATCTTTGAACTCATCCTCGCGGTGCGGATGCGGATCGTCCTGCCCGCGAACAGGGCGGATCGGCGCTGGCTATCGTTTGCGGAATAGGGATTCGCTGCTCGATCCCTTGGTGAGGACGAGCCTTGTTGTCGTAGTCGATCTAGTCGCTCAGGACACGACGCAGATGAACTTGGTTGATGATGAGCATTTTGTCCAAGCGTTCTTCGCAGACAGTGCGCACCCACAGTTCTATGAAGGTCTTGGCATTGGGCGCCTGAACGGGAGTGTGAATGACTTTGATTTGCTCGGATTGGAAAACGGCGTCGACGGCGGTGGTGAATTTCACATCGTTGTCATGGATCAGAAAGTGGAGGCTAGGATCGCGCTCCTCGAGTTCCCACACCAGCACTTGATGCGTCAAAAAAGATTCCGACGATCGTCCTGCAGGTGGATTCGATGAAATCCGTCGTGCAGGACGATTGCGGAGTCCTCTATGCTGTTGGCGTGATGATACGCCCTTGTGGCGTAGGTCTCGTAGCACAACTCGCTCCTCCAAGTCCAGCATTCCTCGCTCCGATACACCGCTTGGGTGACCACCCCTCCTCAGTGCACCTCAGCTTACTGGCTGGGCAGTACTAGACCAATCCTTTCGGGAATTTGCGCCTGATCATGACCCTGAATGATAGCGATCTGTCCGGCAAGTGACGGTGGACACAACGCCAAATCCAGCGCGGGTACGTCTACGGCACGACTGCGATCCAGGAGGGAAGAATCGGCTTCCTGGTATCGGGCAAAGCCTTGGTCGTCCCCAGACCGGGCTGACCATCTGGGTCATTTCGGCAGCAAGATCGAACTTCGTGCTTGTGCAATTTCAACCAATTTGGGTTAACTCGTGCCGAAGATGGGCGTAGAGTATCCCTAGACTGACCGTTCGGTCTAGGCTGACCGTTCAGTCTAGACCAACCCGCCCGTGAGGAAAGGAATGTCATGCCCAACGATGCCAAAGCCGACCGCCAGCAGGAAATCTTGCTGGCGGCGCTGCAAGCCTTCGCCGAAAAAGGCTACGACAAGACCACAATCGAGGATATCGTCCGGATCAGCGGCTTGAGCAAAGGCACGCTCTACTGGTATTTCACCAACAAAGAGGCGATTTTCGCCGGGCTGGTGCAAATGGTCTTCGATGGGATGTGGGTGCCCTTCGAGGAAATGCGCCAGCAAACCCTCGGTCAGCCGCCACCGGATCGACTGCGGCGACTCCTGCTGAACATGTCGGCGTCGGTCGATGCGTCGACTAGCTGGATTGGGCTGTACGCCGATTTCTTCAATCAAGCGTGGCAGAAGCCCGCCGTCCGTGATCAATTCAGCGAGTGCTATCTGCGTTTAACCGAGCAGCATCGAGCCAATCGTGCAGCAGGGCATCGACGAGGGCATTTTCGTTCGCGTCGATCCGGCGGTGGCGGCGCGCATGTTGATCGGCGCGCTCGACGGCTACTGGTTTCAGCAAATTCTCGATATTGGCGCGGCACAGCCGGTCATGCTGCTCTACGCCGAAACGATCATCAGGGGGTTAATGAACCATGATGCCAACAACAGTTGACTCCGCCGTGCTCATCCACGACACTTCGCGGCGCTTCGGGCAAATCACCGCGATCGACCATCTCAGCCTGGCCATCCAACCGGGCGAACTCTTCGGCGTTTTGGGACCCGACGGCGCGGGCAAGACCACCCTGCTCCGATTGATCGCAGCGGTGCTCGACCCGACCGATCCGTCAGCGCACGGCTGGCGCGGGCGCGTCGAGCAGGCTGATCCATCCACCGACCGGGCAGGTCGTCGTCGCCGGGTTCGACACGGTGACCCAGCCTCAGCACGTCAAAGCCCAGCTTGGTTACATGCCGCAGACCTTCGGCTTGTACGGCGATCTCTCGGTCGACGAAAACCTGACCTTCGCCGCCGACATCTTCGGCGTCCCGGCGCGCGAGCGCGCCGACCGCTTCAAGGAACTGCTCGCTTTCGCCGGACTGGAGCAGTTCCGCGACCGCCGCGCCGCCGTCCTTTCCGGCGGCATGAAGAAGAAGCTCGCGCTCGCCTGCGCGCTGATCCACCGCCCGCAGATTCTGCTGCTCGACGAGCCGACCACCGGCGTCGATCCGGTCGCGCGGCGCGATTTCTGGGACTTGCTCTCGCGCCTGCACGGGCAGGGGATCACCGCCATCGTCACCACGCCCTACATGGACGAAGCCGAGCGCTGCAACCGCGTCGTCCTGCTGATCGACGGGCACGTGCTGGCGCAGGGGACGCCGCAGGCGATCAAGGCGCGCGTGCCCGGCTCGGTGCTGAGCGTGCGCGACGTGAGCATCCACGATGCCGAACGCGCCCTTCAGGGTCTGGATGGGCTGATCGACATACAAACGTATGGCGATCAACTCAACCTGATCGTGAGCGGCGACGCCGAGCGCGTCCAAGCCGAAGTCGCCCGCCGATTGCAGCAGGCAGGACTTTCCGGCGCAGCTTTCGACACCCTGCCGGTGAGCATGGAAGAAGCCTTCATCTATCTGGTCAACGCGGCGAAAGGAGAGCACGATCATGAACCACTACCGCGCGATTGTCCGCAAAGAGTTCTATCAGATCATCCGCGACCCCGGCACGCTGATCCTGCTGACGCTGGGTCCGATCTTTCTGCTGCTGGTGTTCGTCTACATGCTGACCTCCGACGTGCGCGACGTGCCGACCGCCATCGTCGATCAGTCCAATAACGCGGCGTCGCAGCACTTGATCGCCACGCTGGACGCCGCGCAGGAAATCCACATCAGCGATCATCTCGCCAGCGCCGACGACGCCAATCCGCTGTTCGACAAGGGCGCGATTCGCCTGCTGGTCGTCATCCCGCCCAATTACGGCAACACGCTGGCGCTGATGACCGGCAGCAGCCCGCAGTTCAAGATCGTGGTCGACGGCACCGAGCCGATCTCCGCTGAGCGCGCGATGGAGAAGATTTACACGATCATCGAGGACGACCTGCGCCAGATCGTCAGCCAGTCGCCGGTCGGCGGTTTGTTGGGCGCGCTGATGGACAACCCGGTGCAGATCGAGACGACCGACCTCTACAACCCCGACCTGCGCGGACTGTTCGGGTTCTTCCCCGGCATCGCGGCGATGGTGCTTTCGCTGCCCGGCATCGCGCTGACGCTCGCCATCGTGCGCGAGCGCGAATTGGGCACGCTGGAAAATCTCGTCGCCACGCCGATCAGCAAGTTTGGACTGCTGTTCGGCAAGATCACGCCCTACCTGATCTTCGGCACGCTCGACGCCCTGCTGATCGTCGGCGTCGGGCGGGTGATGTTCGACATGCCGTTTCGCGGCAGCCTGCTCGCGTACCTGTTCGTGACCTTCATCTTCATGGTCTCGAACATGGGCTTGGGGCTGCTGATCTCGATTCTCGTTCGCAGCCAGCAGACGGCGATGATCGTCTCGCTGCTGGTCTTTCTCGTCCCCGGTTTCTTCCTGTCCGGCATTTTCTTCCCGACGTGGGCGATGCCGCTGATCCTGCGGCTCGATTTGCTGGCGCTGCCGATCACGCACTATGTCGCCATCAGTCAGGGCATGTACTTGCAGGGAACACCGCTCGGCGATTTCGGTTGGAACGTGGTCGCGCTGGCGGCGTTGAGCGTCGCGATGCTCGCGCTGTCGATGGTTGTGTTTAGAAAGAAGGTGGCATGATGCTGCGCCGCATTTTGACGATTGCCTGGAAAGAATTTCTGCACCTGCGGAAAGACCGCATCCTCGTCCCCTTCGTGATCATCGGGGCAATCGGCGAACTGACGCTGATCGCGTGGGCGACCGGGCAGCCGATCCACAACATCGACATGACCGTCGCCGATCAGGATCACAGCGCCCAGAGCGCCGCCTTGATCCAGACGCTCGACGACTCGCCGGAGTTGGTCTACGCTCGCGACGCCGCCAGCGCCGACGAGATCGACCAGATGATGGCGAAGAACCAGACTTACGTCGGCGTCGTCATCCCGCAAGGCTACGGCGCGGCGCTGCTGGCGAATCAGAAGCCCACCGTCCAGTTGATCCTCAACGGCGCGGATGCCGTGACCGCCTACACCGCCCAAACCGCCGCGCAGCAGTTGATCGACGAGCAGGCGCTGCGCGATGCGCGCGGCTTGCAGCCCGCCGATTACGCTAACGAACTGCCGCAGGTCATCGTGCGCTACAACGCCGACCTTCAGCGCAGCTACTACACGCTCCCGGCGGAAATGTCGTTCATGTTCTACTTGATGACGCTGATCCTCGCGGCGTTCGCCATCTCGCGCGAGCGCGAGCGCGGCACTTACGAGCAGCTTCAGATCATGCCCTACCGCTCGTGGGAGGTCGTGATCGGCAAGCTGATCGTGCCGATGATCATCGGCTACGCGCTGTTCCTGCTCATGCTGGCGCTGACGACGCTGGTCTTTCACGTCCCCTTCCGGGGCGCGCTGCCGCTGCTGCTGGTGCTGGCGGTGGTCTACCTGATCGCCGAGATCGGCAAGGGGATTCTGCTGAGCATGGCGGCGCGGACGCAGCTTCAGGCGGTGATGCTGGTCGTCGGCATGGCGATGGTGGACATGATCTTCAGCGGCTACGCCGTCGCCGTCGAAACGATGTCGCCGTTCATGCAAGCGGTGTCGAATATCTTCGCCATCCGCCACTGGCTGACGATTGTGCGCGGCATCATGCTCAAAGGGGTGGGGCTGGACGTGCTCTATCCGTCGCTGGCGGCGATTATCGTGATCGGCGCGGTCATCCTCTCGGTCACGTTCTGGACTTACCGGCGCAGCGTGCGCTAAAGCGAGGCGAATCAATCATGGAATCAGTCATTCACGTCAGCAACCTGACGCGCAAATTCGGCGATTTCACGGCGGTTGATGGCATCAGTTTTGACATTCCCGCCGGGCAGGTCTTCGGCTTTCTGGGACCGAACGGATCAGGCAAGACGACGACCATCAAAATGCTGCTGGGCTTGCTCGCGCCTACCGCCGGTGAGGCGCAAATTCTCGGTCATGATGTGCGTCGCCAGTCGAGCGCCATTCGCCGCTCCATCGGCTATATGTCGCAGAAATTCTCGCTCTACACCGACCTGACCGCCCGCGAGAATCTCGAATTCTTCGGACGCAGCTATGGACTCTACGGGAAGGCGCTCCAGCAGCGCATGGACGCCGTAATCGAGATGGCGAGTCTGCGCGACCACCTCGATACGCTTACTCAGAACCTCTCCGGGGGCTGGGCGCAGCGGTTGGCGCTGGCGGCGGCGGTCATCCACCAGCCCAAACTGCTCTTTCTCGACGAGCCGACCGCTGGCGTCGATCCGATTTCGCGGCGCGAGTTCTGGGCATTGCTCTACGATCTGGCGCAAACGGAGACGACGATCTTCGTGACCACCCACTACATGGACGAAGCCGAACATTGTCAGCGGATCGCCTTCATCTATTACGGGCACTTGATCGCCAACGGCGCGCCCCACGACATCATCACCGCCAGCGTGCCCGGTGACATCCTCGTCATTGAGCCGCCCGATCCGCTGGCGGCGGAGCAGGCAATTCGGCAAGCGCTCAGCAGCCGGAACTCTCCCGGCGGACAGCGTAAGTCTGTTCGGGGCGTCCATTCACGTCGTCACGAGCAATGTCGAGCAGACTCGCGCCGCAGCACAGAAGATTCTGGTGGCGCAGGGTATTCCCCAGAATGGGTGGCACACTATCCATCCCTCGCTGGAGGACGCCTTTATCGCCCTCGTCAATCGTCAGGGGCAGCCCGCCTCGCCAACTTGATAACCGATCCTAATTTTAAATCGCCCGTTGGCGACCAATGCAATCGTCGCGTTGACAAGACGGCGTGGTAGGTCAGGCTCAGCGAGTGCGCCGCTTCAGGTCCTAACGAGCAGTTCCGGCTGATCCGAGCAAATGCCGTCCACACCGAGCGCGTTCAGGGCAGCGATTTCAGCGGGGCGTTCCTCGTGCCAGCAGACGACCCCCAAATCGGCGGCGCGCACGCGATCCAACCAGTCGGCGGTCAGCAGCGAGGCGGGAGAAGCGAAGCGCTCCCAGCACGGATGGACGTAATCCGCGCCGACTGATGCCGCCAGCGCGACCGGGTCAAGTGGGTCGAGGCGAACAGGATCGAGGTCGAGGCGTCAGGCGCGTTCGCCTTGATCTCGGCGACAACGTCCGGGCGGAACGAGCCGAAGATCGCATACTTGAGCATCCCCTGCTCGCGCAAGGTGGCGATCACCTGTGCCATCGCCGTCGGCGTGACCTCTTTGATGTCGAGATACAAGCCCAAGCCGAGCGACGCGCACAAGTCGGTCATCTCGACAAAGGTCAGGATCGGCTGCTGATCGGACGGCGTGAGCGCGAGCAGTTCGGCGTAGGTCAGCGCGCCGATGCTGCCCTCGATGCCGAAGACACGCTGCAAATTCGGGTCGTGGGCGATCACCGGCACGTCGTCGGCGGTGACACGCACGTCCACCTCGATCATGTCCGCGCCCAACTGGGCTGCTTTCTCGACCGACGCGCGCGATCCTTCCTGCGCATAGGCTGACGCCCCGCGATGCGCGATCCGCAGCGGGCGGCGCTGATCGGGTGGTGTGGACTCGCGCAGATGATCCGCCCACCAGCGGACGCGCGCCGGTACCCAGCGAAATAACTGATCCCACGGCACGAAAACAGCATCGGCAAGGTCGAATATCTGCGTGAAGTCGTAAGCTCGGCGCGAACGCCTGCCGTTCGAGATAGGCGTGAACGACGTTGTTGTTGAGCGGGCGGCGGGCGTCGATGATGCCCTCGAACAGCGGCGTCACGTGGACGCCCATGCTGCCACTGTGCGCGCCGCAGCCCGCGACGGTCTGTGGCTTGCGCTCGATCAACCAGTCGACCACCGGCGCAAAAGCGTGTTTGCCCGGTTCGGAAAACAAGATCACGCGCCCAGCTTGCAACGGAACCATGCCGTTCGCATCGAGCATCGCGTGCTGACCGCCGTGCCAACTGGCATCAGCGGCGACGACGGTCTCGCTGGCGTCGAGATAGACCCAGATGTGCTCTAGTTCGTACAGATGTTGAATGTCCCAGTCCCACCAGATCGCGTACTCGACCGCGCAGGTGGCGTTCGAGTGGCAGCACGATCTCGCGCGGGAAGGAAGGCGACTCGCCGTTCGCGCGAAAGACTGTATAGCCGACGGCAAGCGGCAGGAACGGCTCGCGGGCGTCGAAGCGAAGGCGCGGCGCGTGTCGCAGTGCCAGCGCGTAGTCGTCTGCGTTGGGGATCGTCCGGTCGAGGGTGGCGAATTGAGCTTCGAGAGTTAGTTCCACAGTAATGACTGCTCCGTTTGTGGGTGGAAAAACTGAACGCCTGCCGGGTCAAAGCGTAGAGGTGCGTATCACCGACGAGAATGTCAAGCATGTTGTCGCGTCCGAGCGGCTCGACGATGAAGACCTCACCGCTGACATTGTAATCGTCGTCAAAGGCGACAACGATGTCCTCCGGTCGCACGCCCAAACGCACCTTGCCGACCCGCGCGGCTGGTTCGCCGCGCTCCCGCAAGAGGCTCAGGGCGAAGTTCTCATGCCGGGCGACGAACTGATCATCGGCTGATGATACCTCGACATCGACGATATTCATCGGTGGGTTGCCGATGAAGCTGGCGATAAACTGGGTCTTGGGACGGTCGTAAAGGTCCTCAGGTAGATCGAAGGCTTGCAGCTCGCCCCGGTTCATCACGGCGATGCGCTGTTGACGGCTTGGCACTGGATCAGCTTGCATGATGAAGGAGCATCGGCAGCACTCACGTTATCGATCCGCCAGCTATTGAAAACTGCACAATCGGAAACTTACTGCCCGTTACCAATTCCGCCCTAGCTCGACAAGTGGGCTGGTTGCTAGGTACTATTGGCGCGAATAAAGTCGCGCCTGCTGCGCGCTGAGTAAAGAGAATTATGTTTGCAAATCCCCTCACTTTAAGACAAGCCAGCAGCAACTATCGATGGGTGATGCTGGTGCTCTGCGCCCTGACGCCTTTGTGCGTCGTGACCCTACCGAACATGTCGCTGCCGCCGCTGTTTACCGCTATGAGCCAAGATCTGGGCTTGTCGCTGGTGGAAGTTGGCACGATCTGGGGGGCGGGTTCATTTGCGGGCATCTTCTTCGCCTTGGTGGGCGGCACGTTGGGGGATCGCTTTGGAACGCGTGCGACCCTGTTCGCAACCTGCTTTATGACGGGGGTGCTGGGTCTCACCCGCAGTTTTGCGGTCGATTTCACGACGCTGCTGCTCACGGCGCTGCTGTTCGGCATCTTTCAGGCGATCATCCCGGTGCTGCTGTTCAAATTAGCGCGCCAGTGGTTCCCGGCTCAACAGCTTGGCATGGCGAGCGGCGTGATTTCGGCGGGCTTTGCCAGCGGGCTGCTGCTCGGTCCGCTGCTTAGTACCAGCGTGATCTTACCGGCGCTCGGCGGTTGGCGGCAGGTTCTGGTGTTTTACGGCGTCATCGCGATCGTCATGAGTCTGGTCTGGTTGGTCGTTCACCCGGTCGAGCACCAGCACGAAGCACGCGCCACGCCGCGCGCATCATTCGCCGCCAGCCTGCACCACGTCATCCATCTGCGTGAACTCTGGATTCTCGGAATCGGCGGCTTGGGGATCAGCGCCTGTTTTCAGGGGTTCAGCGGCTATCTGCCCACTTATCTCAAGAGCATTGGTTGGGCAGACCTCGATGCCGACCGCGCCTTGGCTGCCTTCTTCGTGACCAGCGTGATGGCGGTTGTACCGCTGTCAATCCTCTCGGATCGGCTGCGGCTGCGGCGGAGTTTTCTGATTTTCGCGTCGCTGGTTCTGTCGGTCGGCATCGGGCTGTTGAGCATCATCGACGGCTCGCTGATTTTGCTGACCATCGCCGCAACCGGGATCATCTTCGATTCGCTGATGGCGATTTCGAATGCCAGCTTACTTGAAGTCGAAGGGCTGGACGGCTTATACGCCGGGACGGCGATTGGCTTCGCCACCATGATCCGCAGCTTGGGCGGGACTTTTTCGCCACCCATAGGCAACGGGCTGGCGATCTTTGGCTTCAATGTCCCCTTCTTGTTCTGGGGAGCGATGGGCTTATTCGCGGTCGCCATGTTCGCGTTCGCGCTCAAATCGCACAAGAGCGCGCCGCTGGAAAGTGGCGTGGTTGAGGCTGCTTAGCGCGAGTAGACACGGTAACCAAAACGGAGTTCCCCGACCATTGCTGCCGCTGTGGAGAACTCCGGATGAAGCTGTCACGCGCAATGGACGGCTGCGAGTCAGTCGCCCAGACTGATACCGAGGATCCGCGCCGTTTCAATCCAAGGATGGTCGAGCGGGACGGTTTTCCGCTTGCCGACGACCTGCTCCAGCGGGACGGCTTCGGTCAATTCACCCCGCACGGCGACCATCACCCCAAAGACGCCGTTGTGAACGTATTCAGCGCAAGCCACGCCAAGACGAGTCGCCAGCAGGCGATCCGCCGGTGAGGGGGTGCCACCACGCTGGACGTGCCCGAGGATCGTCACCCGTGACTCTAGCCCGGTCAGGGCTTCAAGCTGCTGCGTGAGCTTCTGGGAGCTGGTCAGCCGTTCCGCTTCCAGCGCTTCCAGCTCGGCGCGAGCTTTTTTGCTCGCCCCCTTCTTGCTGGCGAGCCGGATCTTCTCGGTCAAATCCTGCGGCACTGCCCCTTCGGAAACGGCAACGATGCTGAACGCTTTGCCATCGCGCACGCGCAGGCGAATTGAGTCGGCAACTTTTTCCGCGCTGTAAGGGATTTCGGGGATCAGAATCACGTCGGCGCCACCGGCGATGCCCGCGCCTAGTGCCAGCCAGCCGGAGTTATGTCCCATCACCTCGACCACAATAATGCGGTGGTGGCTGTGCGCGGTGCTGTGCAGGCGATCAATTGCCTCGGTAGCGATGGTCAGCGCGGTGTCGAAGCCAAAGGTGATGTCGGTCATCGCTACGTCATTGTCGATAGTCTTCGGCAGCGTGATGATGTTCAGACCGTGCTGCATCAGGTGAAAGGCGTTTTTCGCCGTGCCGCCGCCGCCCAAGCAGACCAGCGCATCCAGATGATGTTGATGATAGGTCTCGACCATCACGTCGGTCATGTCCATCGTCTTGCTGCCGATAGGCATTTTTTGTGGCTTATCGCGGCTCGTACCCAGTATCGTCCCGCCGATGGTCAGGATTCCCGACAGCGCTGCCCCGTCGAGCTTCACCGTGCGGTTTTCCATCAGCCCCCGGAACCCGTCCCGAAAGCCGATGATCTGCATCCCGTAGGCGTTCACCCCGGCTTTGCCGACACCGCGAATCGCCGCATTCAAACCGGGGCTATCGCCACCAGCAGTCAAAACCCCAATGAATTGTGTCACAGCAAAACTCTTTTCAATCCTAACCCGCTCAATTTGTCATCCCGGAGTGGGATGCACCACGATTATAACAACTTTCGAATTCACCGACCCATGAAATGTTATATCAGGCAGGGGAATAGATGGAGTTACGAGAGGCAACTCGAATTAAGGTAGTTGGAGAACGCTAGATGATACCCACGATTTCCGCCGCGCTGTAGACGAGGAACAACGCCAGCACAAGGTTGACGACCAAAGCAACGCGCGGTTGACGAAGATAGTGCTTCAGGAGCGACCCGAACAACGCCCAAACCGAGGTCGCGCAGAAAGTGATCGCGGTCAGCAGCAGAGCCGCCACAATCACGAGCAGCAGGTTGTCCGTGATCGGCGTGAGCATGGTGCTGAACAAGGTCAAGCCAAAGACGATCAGCTTCGGATTCAGGACTTGCAGCAGAATACCCTGCGTCAATCCCACCGGCGGTGCGTCTTCGCCGTCGAAGTGGTAGCTCGCCCGCAGAATCATGTAGGCGAGGTACAGGATGTAACTCGCGCCGATCACGCGCAGAATCGGTTCGAGCGTGGGAATTAGGCTCAGGAACGCGCCCGCCAACACACCGCTGAGCGTGAACATCAAAAACGCGCCGGTCGCCAACCCGATCAAGTACGTGACCGTAAGGCGATAGCCGTAGAGGATACCCATCGAGGCACTGCTGACATTGCTGGGACCGGGCGTGAAGATCGCGATCAGCACAAACGAGACGAGCGCAAGATCGATCACCATAGTGAAATTCCGTCGATTAACGAAAATTAGCGAGCGTGTTGCTTGATTTCACGGGCGTATTCACCGGGCGTAACGCCGATGATCCGCTTGAAATGGCGCGTCAGATGGCTCTGACTGCTGAAACCGACCTCGACTGCGACATCGACCAGCGGTCTGCCGACTTCGATCAACCGCTGGGCTTGACGAATCCGCACATTTTCGAGGTAGCTGTAAGGCGGCATCCCAACTTCGGCATGAAAGACCCGCACCAGATAATAGGGACTGAGGGCGGCAGAGTCCGCCAAGTCCTTTAGGCTGATCCCTTGGTCGAAGCTCGCTTCGATCAGGGCGCGCGCCTTGCGCACGGCGGCACGCTCGTGCCCGATCCGTTGGTTGACCGGGCGCACGTCGGCATAGCGTTTGACCAGCAACGCCATCGTTTGGATGAAGCGCGTCTCGTACTCCAAGGCGCTCGTGCCCGCGATCAGCGACCGGTGCAAGCCGAGAATCGCCGTCGTGACTTGCGGATCATCCACGCGCAGGGTGCTGAAGTACGGCTGCCGGACGTGCTCGCCGGTCAGTTCGCCGACGACCTGCTGCATCGCGGCGGCGGTCGGGTAAATCGACCGCAGTTCGAAGCCGTTCGCGTCGGCGGGTTCGCCGGTATGCACTGACTGCGGGTTGATCAGGATCACGCCGCCGTGGGGCGTGAAATATTTGTTGCCGCCATGCGTAAACGACTGCAAGCCGTGCTGGATCAGGCTGATCACGTAATAGTCATGGCTGTGCGGAGGATAGGCGTGCTGGTCGTAGAAAGCGTGGAGCAGCGCCACGTCCAGTCGCGGATAGTGCCAGTATTTCGCCCATTCTGTGCTTCGCATGATGCGCTCCGAACTCACGCCTCAAAATACCACGAGTCGAGCCGGATTGTCTTGCACCATCTTGCGCTTCACGAGGCAGATCAGCGCACGCCCCTACCCCGCCTGCGAGGTCAGCGACCGCGTGCGCACGAGCAGCAACCCGGCGATCAAGAACAAGATCGCGCCAGTCCAGAACGGGGCATTCGGCGTAAGTGCATCGTAGACCCAACCGGCATAGAGCGGACCGAAAATATTCATCAGGCTGCCTAGCGCGGTCGTCACCCCCATCAGCACGCCGATCTCGTGAGCCGACACCCGTTTCGTGGAAAGCGTAGTCAGCGTCGGAAACGTGAATCCGCTTGCCGCCGCGCTAAAGACCAGCACGCCGAAGGTCAAACCAATGACGGGGACGAAGACGACGATCAGCGAGGCAACGGCTTGCAGAATCAGACTGGCGATGCCGATGACTTTTTCGCCGTAACGCGGCACGAGTCGCGGGACGAGCAGCGCCTGCACGATGGCAATCGCAATCCCGAACAGCACCAGCAGCAGCCCGACCTGCCAAGGTTCGGCGGCGAACTTGTCGATCACGAACAGCACTTGAATGCTGTTGATCCCGTTGAAAGTGAAGTTGAACAGCGCCAGCACAATGAGCAGCCCGGCAAGCCCCGGCTTGGTGAACATCTCGCCAATGGCGATCAGCGGATTGAGGTCTTTCACGCGCAGCGGCTCGACAACCCGGCGTTCTTTGGGCAGTGATTCGGGCAGGAAGAAGTAGACCAACAGCAGCCCAATCAGCGACAAGCCCGCCGCCGCGAACAGCGGCGCATCGAGACTGATCTGTCCGACCGCCCCACCCAACGCCGGACCGAGAATCAGCCCCAGTCCCCAAGCCACTCCAACCAGCGTGAAATTCTTCGACAGATCGTCCGGCGCGGAAATGTCGGCGATGTAGGCTGCGGCAGTCGAAAGGTTGCCCCCGCTGATCCCGTCGATCACGCGCGAGAGGAACAAGATCCACAGCGCGCCGCCGACGCCGAAGATCACGTAACCAACCGCTGAACCGAAGATGCTCAACAGCAGGACGGGGCGGCGTCCGTAGCGGTCGCCGAGCTTGCCGAACAGTGGCGCGGCAAAAAACTGCGCCGCCGCGTAAAGCACCGTAATCATGGTGACCATCAACGCGTCATCGCTGTAACGTTGAACGATATAGGGCGCGACGGGCCAGAGGAAGGTCAGTCCCATAATGTCCATTAACATGATGAAGAAAATCACAGCCAGCTTGCGCCGGATAGACGATGGACCCGTTTCCGAAGCCGAGGCGCTCGAATTGATGGGTGCTCCCATGTATTATTCTCCATAGTCGCGGGTCGCGGTCGTTGATTGGAGCGAAAAACGGATTATAGCAGCTTGCGGTCGCGCCCGAATTGAAAAGAGCAGCCCAATCGGGCTGCTCCTCGACTCACATTGGCGAGTTGGCGAACGCCTAGACCGTCACCGGCATCGCCTTCATGCCGTGCAGCAGCAGCGTCGGATTCCACTCCAGTTCGTCGACAGCGACGGCGAGTTGGAGGTCGGGGAGGCGGCGCAGCAGCGTATTAAAGGCAACCGCCCCTTCCAAGCGCGCCAGTGGCGCGCCGACGCAGTAGTGAATGCCATTGCCGAAGGCGATATGCTTGCTCGGCGAGCGGGTCACGTCGAAAACATCGGGGTTGGGGAACACGTCCGGGTCGCGGTTTGCGCCCAGCAGCGATGCCAGCACCATCTCGCCCGGTTGGATCGTCTGCCCGTACATTTCGATCGGTTCGAGCGCCCAACGCATGGTCGAGGTGCCGACGGGACCTTCGTAGCGCAGCATCTCCTCGATGGCGTTCTTGATCAAGTCAGGATTGGCGCGCAGTTTCGCCAGTTGGTCGGGGTGCTGAAGCAGCGTCAGCATCCCGTTGCCGATGAGGTTGACGGTGGTCTCATGACCCGCCACCAACAGCAAAAACACCATGCTGATTAATTCCTGCTGGTCGAGCTTCTCGCCCGCTTCTTCCGCCTGCACCAGCGCCGTGATCAAGTCGTCGCGCGGATCGGCGCGACGCTGATCGAACATCTCATGAAAGTACATGATGAATTCAATCGCGGCAGCGCCGATCTCTTCCGGCTTGGTGCCGGTCGACCCGCCGAGCACAATCGTCTGCGACCAGTAGCGAAACTTCGCCTGATCTTCGTGCGGGATGCCAAGTAGTTCGGCGATCACCGTGATCGGCAGCGGGATAGCGAACTCGGCAAGGAAATCGCCCTGTCCTTTGGCGAGCAGCGCGTCGATCAACTCATCGCTAATCGCCTGAATGCGCGCCTCCAACTCGCGGATCATGCGCGGCGTGAACGCCTTGTGGATCAGCGCGCGCAGGCGGGTATGATCAGGCGGATCGACCGTCAGCATGTGCCGGTTGATCGATGCCGCCGCCTGCATCATCATATCGCCACCGCGAGCGTTCTCGCGCCCCGGTAGGCGGGTCATATCCTTGGTAAAGCGCTCGTCGTTCAGCAGCGCCAGCGAGTCGTCGTAGCGGGTGAGCAACCACGGCAAGCTGCCCATTTCCCGGTGGGGAACGTGATACAATGGCGCGTCGGCGCGCAGCAGCGCCAGCGCCGGGTGCGGGTTGCGCAGCACTTCCGGGGTATATAGATCAATTTCAAGCGGCTTCAACATCGGGTTGACTTCTTCCACTAAAACTGAGCATACGTTGTGTATTCTGCGATACGATGTATCATAAGTCGGCAGCAGCGAGTGTCAAGACGCAAACCCCTTCCAGCCTAACTTGGTAGATGAGTGTTAACCATGAAAACTGATCGACGAGTCCAACGAACACACCGCGCATTGATGGACGCATTGGTGGTGTTGGCGCTCGAAAAGCGCTACGACACGATCACGATCCGCGATATCACCGAACGTGCCAACATCTCGTATTCGACCTTTTTCCGGCATTTCCACGAAAAAGATGATCTGTTGAGCGAACTGCTCCTGAGCGTCGTCGACGAATTAGTGCAGTTGGTCAACCACAATCCCGATAAATCGAAGGAAACGGAAGGCTTGCTGATTTTCCAGCACGTCGCCGCGAATCAGGCATTTTTCCGCGTCCTGTTCAGCAGTCAGGGCACGAACCTCGTGCTGCAAGACCTCCAAGCGAAGATCGCCGCCAACCTGCTGCAAACGTTCGTCTTCGCGCCGAATTCGGCGGTGCCGCCGGAAATCGTCGCCAATCACTTCGTCGTCGGCGTAGTAGCATTGCTGCGCTGGTGGCTCGAACACGATCTACCCTACACTGTCGAAGAGATGAGCGTGATTTACAGCCAGTTGATCGCCGCGCCGCTCTACCAATTCATCCTGCCGGTCGCTACCCTGCCTAACCGAGTTCAAACCTACGGCTAGTTGACTTCTGAACACTTGTTCTATATCATGAAGTCATGTATATCCACACGGTTCCCGACACGATGCAGAAGCTCACGCAGATGGGCGATGCCACGCTGTTTGAGCCAGCCGGTGATGCGCCGCGCTCGGAGCAGCCACGCTTTCAGTCGCACAGCCTCGCCGAGTGCATCTCGAACGTCAGCACGCCGACCGGCAAGAAGCCGATCCTCAAGACGATGGTCACGACCGCCTGTGAGCGGAACTGCTTCTACTGCCCGTTCCGCGCCGGACGGGGCAAAACACGGCGCGTCTCGATTCGTCCGGATGAATTGGCGGGCGCGTTCGACCAGCTTCAGCGCTCGCGGCAGGTCGAGGGGCTGTTCCTCTCGTCGGGGATCATCAAGGGCGGCGTGACCGCGCAAGACAAAATCATCGATACGGTCGAGATCATCCGGCGCAAGTACCGCTATCCCGGCTACGTCCACCTCAAGATCATGCCCGGCGCGGAGTACGATCAGATCAAGCGCGCGGTCGAACTCGCCGACCGGGTGTCGATCAACCTTGAGGGCGCGACGGCGGATCGGCTCTCGGCGCTCGCACCCAAGAAGGATTTCGACGGCGAGCTGCTCCAACGCCTGCGCTGGGCGCACGAGATCCGCCAAAACCTGCCCCCCGGCAAGCGCACCAGCATCGTGACCCAGTTCGTCGTCGGCGCGGTCGGCGATACCGACCTCGAACTGCTGGCGCTCAGCGATCAGCTTTACCGGCAACTGCGGCTCAGCCGGGTCTATTATTCCGCCTTCAGCCCGGTGATCCAGACGCCATTCGAGAACCTGCCCGCCGTCGTGCCCCAGCGCGAGCACCGGCTGTATCAGGCGAGTTTCTTGCTGCGCGACTACGGCTGGGACGTCGAAGACCTCAACTTCACCCAAACCGGCAACCTCGACCTCGACGTTGACCCCAAGCGAGCATGGGCGGACGTTCATCTGCGCGACGCCCCCATTGAGATCATGACGGCGACGCGCGAGCAGTTGCTGCGAATTCCCGGCATTGGTCCGGTCGGCGCGGACGCGATTCTCAAAGCGCGCGGACGCGGGCGGCTGAACGATCTCAGCCACCTGCGCAAGATCGGCATTCGCACCTCCGATCAAGCTGCGCCTTACGTGCTGCTCGACGGCAAGCCGCCGCCGCAGCAGCTTTCGCTGCTCTGAGCAGCCCACTCACCGCTGGCAAGCTGATACTAATCCGTTATAATCCGCACGGACTTTCAGTGGCGAGGACGACCCGTGCAAATTCTGATAACTGGCGCCGATGGCTTTGCCGGTCAGCACTTGATCCGCACCTTGAGTGCGGAAAACTCCGCTGATCAGCTCCACGGCACGACCTTCCGCGAACTCGCGGCGCCGCTGCCTAACGTCAGCTACCATACGCTCGACCTGCGGGACGAGCACGCCGTCGCCCAACTCGTCAGCGACCTGCGCCCGCAGCAAATCTACCATTTAGCGGCGCAGGCGAACGTCGGGCAGTCCTATCGATGCGGTCTGGAGCACGCTCGAAAACAACATCCATTCGCAGTTGAACCTGATCCTCGCCTGCCTTAAGCACGATCTGCGCCCGCGAATGCTGATCGTCAGTTCGGGCGACATCTACGGCGACCGGGCTAACGAAGAGCCTGCCCGCGAAGATGCACCGCTCTGCCCCACCAATCCCTACAGCGTCAGCAAAGTCACGCAGGATATGCTGGGACTCCAGTATTACTTGAGCAACGACCTGCCGATCCTGCGCGCGCGTCCCTTCAATCATCTGGGTCCCGGTCAGAGCCGGGGATTCGTCGCGCCGGACTTCGCTTACCAGATCGCGCGGATCGAGGCGGGATTGCAGGAACCGGTGATTCGCGTCGGCAGCCTGTCCGCCGAACGCGATTTCAGCGACGTGCGCGACGTGATGCGTGCCTACGCCCTGATCATGGCACGGGGCACGCCGGGCGATGCCTACAACATCGCTAGCGGAGTGACGCACTCGGTGCAGCAAGTGCTCGACATCATGCTGAGCTTTAGCAGCGCAAAAATCGGCATCAGCATCGAAACGGCGCGACTGCGCCCCCACAGCATCAGCCGGACGTGGGGCGACGCCGCCAAACTGCGCGCCGAGACCGGTTGGCAGCCGACCATCCCAATCGAGCAAACGCTGCGGGACGTGCTCGACGATTATCGCCAGCGCGTACGGACTCGCGTTTGAGCGCAAGCCAAGCAGATCGGAACAGTTCGCCGCCATCTCGGTGAATTAGTCATGGCTCAGTTGTGGATTAAGGCAAGTTGCACGAACGAACCTGACGCGGTTTCGAGATTGTTGCACATTGACGCGGCTTTGTTAAAATAGCACAATCATTGCCAAGCGAGAACCTACAGGCGCAGCGATGTTCGATTGCCGCAATACCAACACCGACACTAATACCAACCCACCAGCTTAGGCGGGGTCGTATTGTGCTTGCAACCCTACACCCCGCACACACGGGGTGTTTTTATTTTAGTTGAGGAGGCATCATCTTGATTTCAAAAGAACCCATTACAAGTTTGGATCAACCGCAGTTCGTGGTTCCGCCGGAGAACCGCATCCCCGTGAACGGCTATCCGGGACAGATGATGACTATCCCGCCGTCGCGTATGTTTCTGATCCGCGACGCGCTCAAGGTCTTCCGCGCGAACAACGGCGCAGATGCGGTCACCTATGATGCGTCACAGGGCGACGGCGGTGCGAGTCTCCCCGGCGTCCCCGGCGCAATCCTCGAAAGCGCGCTTCAGCTTCAACTGGAGCACGGCAGCGCCTATGATCAGCCGTTCGGCACGACGAAGTTCCGCGAAGCCGCCGCCGGTCCCTACTGGCAGCTTGACGCCGCCTCCGGCTGGGGTCCGGAAAACATCGTCTTCATGCAGGGTGGGCGCGACGGTTTGCAGAAGGCTTACGGCGCGATGATTGCGCTGGGCACACAGGAAGTCGGCAGCGTGCTGGTCGTCTCGCGCGTGCCGTGGATCAGCTACAACTGGGGTCCCTACGCCGTTGGGCTGAACGTCATGCTCGCGCCGGGGCGTCCCGAAGAAGGCTGGCGGTTCACGCCGGAAGCGATCCGCAGTTGCGCCGAAGTCGCCAAACGCGAGGGGCGCAAGGTCGCCGGAATCGTGATCACGTCGCCGGACAACCCGACCGGGCGCACCATCCCCTTGAGCGAGCAAATCGAGCTGGCGCGGACGGCGCTCGACGCGGGCTACCCCTTCGTCCTGTTCGACTGGATGTATCACTGGGTCACCGACAGCGGGCACAACGACATCAACGTCGTCTTGCAGGCGTTCGAGCCGGAACAACGCGACCGCTTGATGTTCCTCGACGGCTTGACCAAGAGCCTCGGCGCCTCGAACGTCCGCAGCGCCCATTTGCTGGCAGGCAAGCAGGTCGTCAAGCAAATCGTCGGTCAAGCCTCGCACGGCGTGATCCCGGCGTTCTTCTCGCAAGCCGTCGCCATCGCCGCCTATGAGATGGGTTACGAAGAAGCTGCCGCGCCGATCATCGTGCCGACTCGCGAGAGCCGCCGCGTCCTCCGCAAGGCGCTCGAAGCCGAGGGCTTGCGCTTCGTCATGGGCGACGGCTACTACGCTTTCATCGACTGCGCGCCCTACATCGAGGCGGGCAACCTCGGCAACAGCGAGGGCTTGATGACCTACCTCGCCGAGCAGTATGGCGTCGCCGTCGTTGCGGGCGTCTATTTCTCGGACGCGGGCGCAGATTGGGTGCGCTTCTCTTACGCGCAACCGCCTGAAAAAACCAGCGGAGCAGTCGCGCGTATGTTCGAGGGGCTGCACGCGCTAAAATAGATGTGAATCCGTAGGGGCACAGCGCGCTGTGCCCCTACAAGTGTCCGCAGCTTCGAATCAGGTGAGATTATTGTAAAATCGCCGTAAAACCGGTCGCGAAATCTGATCACGAAATCAAAAACAGCGGTATTATAGTAAAGTCTAGCCAGAGAAAAATGTGAGGTCCCTATGGCATCGTCCGGGCTGTTTGCAAAGCGCGATACAAGCGCGATCAACTATTCGTCCGTCCAACCGTTGATCCGCTGGACATATGCATGGATGTTCATCGGGCTGGTGATCACGTCGATCATCGCGTCGATGACCGATACCACTACTATCCTCATTCAGAACCCCGGTTTGATGATCGGCGCTTTCATTGGCGAACTCGTCCTCGTGATCGCGCTCGGTTGGGCGATCACCCGGCTGTCACCAACGGTCGCCGCGCTGATGTTCGTCGGTTACGCGGCGCTCAACGGCTTCACGCTGTCGCTGATCGTTCACGCCTACACCGCGTCGTCGGTGACGGGAGCATTCGTAGCGACCGCCGGGATTTTCGGCGTGATGACGCTGTTCGCCTTCACGACCGAAATTGACTTGTTGCAGTACCGCAACTACTTCTTCATCGGGTTGATCGGGCTGTTGATCGCGCTGGTCGTCAACATGTTCATTCAGAGCAGCGGCTTTAGCCTGCTAATTAGCTTGGGAGGCGTGTTGATCTTCGTCGCGCTGACGGCATACGATACCCAAAAGCTGAAGTACATGGCGGCATCGCCGGAATTCCAAGCCGACAGCGAAGCGGTCGCCAAGTACAGCATTTTCGGCGCGCTTCAGCTTTACCTCGACTTCGTCAACCTGTTCATCTTCATCCTGCGACTGACGGGTCGGCGGCGCTAAGAAAGACAGCCATTAGCTTTTAGCAGTTAGCGGTCAGCAAAAAACTCTTAGCTGACCGCTAGCCTGTAGGGGCGTGGCGTGCCACGTCCCTTTTGCGTCTTTCTTTCTTCTTTGCGCCTTTGTGTTGAATCTTTGACCTACCCGCCCAAGTACGCCTCGATCACGGCTTCGTTGTGACGCAGCGCGTCGGCGCTGTCGGCGTGGGTGATGTAGCCGGATTGCAGTACGTAGCCACGATTAGCAACTGCCAGCGCCATCAGCGCGTTTTGCTCCACCAGCAGGATCGTCGTCCCCGCTTCTTGGTTGAGATAATGCACCACTGAGAAGATTTCGCGCACCAGCAGCGGCGCGAGTCCCATTGACGGCTCATCGAGCAGCAGAATACGCGGACGCGCCATCAACGCCCGCCCAATGGCGAGCATTTGCTGTTCGCCGCCGGAGAGCGTGCCGCCGTACTGCTTCTGTCGCTCCTTGAGGCGCGGGAAGCGCTCGAAGACCTGCTCCAAGTCCCGCGAGAGGTTCGCCGCCTCGCCCTCGCGGACGAACCCGCCCATCTCCAGATTTTCCAGCACGGTCAGCCGGGTGAAGATCTTGCGCCCCTCCGGGGCTTGCACGACACCGCGCTTGACGATCTCGTGCGGGCGTAGGCGCGTAATGTCCTCGCCATTGAGGATCACGCTGCCCTGCCGCGCAGGAGTGATGCCGCTGATGGTGTTGAGCGTCGTCGTCTTGCCCGCACCGTTCCCGCCGATCAGCGTGACGATCTCGCCCTCCTCAACCGTCACCGAAATACCCTTGAGCGCCTCAATGTTGCCGTAAAACGTGTGAATGTCGTTGACTTGCAGCAGGCTCACGAGCGTTCCTCCGTGCCGATTGCCTCGTCCGGCGCCGCCGAACCGAGATAGGCTTCGATCACTTTCGGGTCGCGCTGGACTTCAGCGGGCGTTCCCTCGGCGATCTTCTGTCCGTAGTCCATCACGCTGACCTGATCGGAAATGTTCATCACCAGTTTCACATCGTGCTCGATCAGGAAAATCGTCAGCCCGCGATCATCGCGCAAGCGCCGGATCAAGCGCATCATGTTCTCGGTTTCCTGCGGATTCATGCCCGCCGTCGGTTCGTCGAGCAGCAGCAGCAGCGGCTCGGACGCCAACGCCCGCGCGATTTCGAGGCGGCGTTGCAAGCCGTAGGAAAGATTGTGCGCCAGCGTATCACCAATCTCCGGCGACAGCCCGACGTATTCGAGCAGTTCCATCGCGTGTTCGAGCGCTTCGAATTCCTCGTGACGCGCCCGCCGCAAGCCCAGCACCGCCGCGACTGGATTCGCGTGCAGCCGAGTGTGCATCCCGACCAAGACGTTTTCGAGCGCCGTCATGCCGCCGAACAAGCGGATATTCTGGTAGGTGCGCGCGATCCCGCGCTGCATAATCCGATCGGGCGTCAACCCGTTAATCGAGCGCCCATCCAGTAAGATTTCGCCGCCTTCCGGCACGTAAAAGCCAGTGATGCAGTTGAAAAAGGTCGTTTTGCCTGCGCCGTTGGGACCGATCAAGCTGGCGATAGCGCGGCGCGGAATTTCGAGATCAACCCAGCGCACGGCGACTAAGCCACCGAACGCTTTGACAACCGCCCGTGCGATCAGAAGGTTATCGCTCGTGCTCGCCATCATGCCGCCTCCTTTGGTTCGTGCTGTCCTTGCTGCCGGTGTTCCTGAAGTCGCTCCGAGAGTTTGCGCACCGGCGGCGGGATCAAGCCGTCGGGCTTGAGCAGCATCGCCGCCACCAACAGCGATCCGAACGCCAGCAGACGATAGTCCGAGAGTTCGCGCAACGCCTCAGGCAAGCCGACCAGCACCAGCGCGCCGACGACCACCCCGGGGATCGACCCCAAGCCGCCGATGATGATCAAGCTGAGCACGTTAATCGAGACGAGGATGGTGTAGCTGTCCGGATAAGCGCCGTAGAGCCGCGTTCCGGCAATCGCGCCGCCCATCCCGGCGAAGGCCGCGCCGATGGCGAAGGCGAGCAGCTTGGTGCGGATCAAGTTGATGCCCATCGCCTGAGCGACATCCTCGTCGGCGCGCATCGCCATCCACGCCCGACCCAGACGAGTTGCCGCCAGCCGCGCGACGATCAAAGCAGTCAGGACGATACCCACCAGCACCAGATAGTAAATCCCGCTCGACCCGGTCAACTCGAAATGCCACGCCGGGTTGAGTGCGGTCAAGTCGAGCACCGGACGCGGGATATCGCGCACGCCCTGCGCCGCGCCGAATAGGTCTTTGAAGTCGTCGAAACGCACCAGCAGGCGGATAATCTCGCCGAAGCCGAGCGTCACAATCGCCAGATAGTCACCGCGCAGACGCAAAATGGGGATACCGAGTAAAAAGCCGAAAAACGCCGCGATCAGCATCGAGAGGGGCCACGCTTCCCAGAAAGTCATGACGCCGGTGCAGATCGTCCCGACCGTCTCCGGCGTGATGTCGCGCGCCGCAACACCCCCGCAGGTCAGCAAGCTCGGCGTCGTCAGCAAGCCAATCGAGTAAGCGCCGATAGCGAAGAAAGCGACATAACCGAGGTCGAGCAAGCCTGCGTAGCCGACCACGATGTTCAAGCCGATGCCCATGATGATGTACAAGCCGACCAGATTGAGCACGTCGGTGATGTACTGTCCCAGAAACGCCGGAGCGACGACCAACAACAGCAGCAGCGCGATACCCGCTACTGTTTGCGCCTGCCGCCGCTGCGGTCGAGTCAAGTGGTCGTAACTGACCTCGACGCCCGCGCCCAACCTCGGCACCAAGCCAAAGCCGACCACGTATAGGGCGAAAGTCAGCAGCGCCGCCGTGACCGTCATCGCGTTCTCGGCGTTGAGCACGCCGATGATCGCCAGCGTCACCATGAAATAGATCATGCTGTTGTGGAACGTCCGCCCCGCTTGCGTCGCCAACCCGCCGATCCCGGCGACGAAGGCGAAGATGATCGCTAAAGGCAAAATCGCGCTGCCGCTGGCGATGCTGAGGATCAGCGGGATGCCGCCGTTACCGCGCAAGAAGCCGCCCGTCGCTAACCCGCCGCCGTTCGCCAGCACGCCGAGGATCGCCCCGACGATCAAGCCCGGAATGGCACTGATCAGCAGGGTCATCACCCACGAACGCCCACGAATAATCAGCGCGGCGGCGTAACCGAGGGCGAACACGCCCGCCAGCGCCAGCCCGTCGGGCAGTGTCATGATCTGGGTAATTTGGCTCTCCAGCAAGCCGATCACGACCGTCATACCGATGGCGCTGATCAGCACGCCGCGCCAGCGACCCGGCAGGGTCAGCAGTACCGCGACCACCAAACCGATCCCGGCGGAGATGCCCAAGAGCATCGCCAAGCCGGGCAGCATCTCCTGCCCAAAGGTGAGCGTCTGCCCCATCGGTTGGGTCAAGTTGGCGAAGACGAAGCGCAGATCGATGTTCGACTCGATCACGACCAGCGCCGCCAGCATCACGCCGACCAGCAGCCCGCCGAGCACGGCGGTGATCCGCATCGCATTGCCGCCGCGAATCCGCGACCCGGCGGCGAGCGCGCCACCGCCGATCATGATGATCAGCGTGACCATGCTGAGTGACACACCCTGAATGACTTCGCGGCTGGCGAAGGAGACGAAAATTCCCGACAGCGCGAGGATGACCGAAACGATACCGGCGTAGAGCGCGTAACGTAAACTATGCCTAATCATGCGACTACACCCGTTTACCGGCGAGGACTTCGCCGAAGATACCCGTCGGTCGGAAGATCAAGATCAACACCAGCATCCCGAAAGCGATCACGTCCTTTAACTGCTGTGACAAGCCCAACATCGACGGCGCGACCGACTCGATAATGCCGAGGAATAAGCCGCCGAACACCGCGCCGGGGATGTTGCCGATGCCGCCCAACACCGCCGCCGTGAATGCCTTAATGCCCGGTAGAAAGCCGATAAACGGTGAAACCTGCTGGTTATAGAGCGCGTAGAGCACACCGCCCGCCCCCGCCAGCGCCGCGCCGAGCACGAAAGTCGTCACGATCACGCGGTCAACGTTGATGCCCATCAGCGCCGCCGTCGCTTTATCTTCAGCAACCGCGCGCATCGCCTTGCCGGTCTTGGTGCGCTGGACGTAGAACCAGAGCATCGACATGAAGACGATGGCGAGGAAAAAGACGAGGAAGTGAATCGGCAGAATGCGCAAATTCATGCCCAGCACGTTGACGTCATAGCGCCCGCCGATCAGGTCGATGCCTTTGCAGACGGTCGCGCCATCGACCGTCGTGCACTCCTGATTCGGGAACAGATTCGGCAGAATGTAGAAATGCACGTCGGGGTAACGCCGCGTGCTCGCGCCGAACAAGCGCAAGAATAACTGTTGAAGCGCAATCGACGCGCCAATCGCCGTAATCAGCGGGACGAGGCGCGGCGCGTTGCGCAGCGGTCGATAAGCGACCCGTTCCAGCGTGACGGCGACGACCACCGACGCGATCACGCCGACCAGCAGCGTCAGCAGCAGCGCCAACAGCGGTTGGCTGACCAGCAGCCCGGAGTTACTCATCGCCGTAATCGCAAAGAAGCCGATGTACGCGCCGGACATGAAGACTTCGCCGTGCGCGAAGTTGATCATCAGCAAAATGCCGTAAACCAGCGTGTAGCCGAGCGCGATCAGCGCGTAGATGCTCCCCTGCGCCAAGCCGAAGATCAGATTGCGCGTGAAGCGCTCGATATCGTAGCCGCCCGATTGGATGTTGTTATAGGCGACCGAGATGATGAAGATGATGAAGATCAAGCCCACTAGTCGCAGCGGATTGCGAATCGTGTTGTTCAGGATCCAGTCGAGCGGGGTCATGCGCGGCGGCGTGATATGCGGTGCTTCCGATGCCATAAGAACTCCAGAGAACGTGGCTCATCCATGAACGTACGATTGTGGCACGGTTACTGAACGCGATGCAACCTGCTTTTTACCGAAAATCTAAGCGATAGATTGTAACGTGTACTTAAACGCACATACAGGTTACATATGAGCCAGATTTAAAGGACGAAGCACCCTGTTTATAACAGAATTCGGGGAAAAATTACAGAGACGGGTCAAGACCCGTCTCTGTCGTTGAGATTTTGTTCCGAGGTAATGCTGCGGGCGCACGGTTGTGCGCCCGTTGTGTCAACTTGGAATTAGCTAGCGGCGGTCGCCTCAGGGGTCATTTCCGCCATCGGCGCAGCTTCGGTCGCCATCATTTCTTCGGTGGCAGCCATCGCCGGCTCAGCGGTCATTTCCATTTCCGCCATCGGCGCTTCGTAGGGCGTCAGCACGACGTTCCCATCGGTCACGCTGCCGGTGTAAACCTGTTCGAACACGCCGTCCTTGACTTGGAAGATACCGATGTCGGCAACCGAGGTTTCACCGGAGCCGTTGGCGTTGAGCACGCCGGTCAGCCCTTGGAAGTTGCTCAGAGTGCGGACATAGTTCTGCACGTCACTGCGCAGCACGACCAGATCGCCCTTGTCATCCACGTAACCAACCGCCTCAACTGCGTCGAGGATGATGTTCACGCCGTCATAACCATTGGCATGATACGGAGCCGGTGGCTCTTCGCCGTACTTGGCGATATAGCGCTGTAGGAACGCATCAAGCGCTTCGCTGCTCGCCGGGACTGCCTTGGTCGCGTACATACCTTCAGCCGATGCTCCGGCGAGGTCGATGACTTCGGTGCCCAGCACGCCGTCCGCCGACATGAACGGTACGGTTTCCAGACCGGCGTCCGCCCGCTGCTCCAGCAGCCGTGCACCTTCAGCCGGGAACCCGCCGAAGTAGATCAATTCGGGGTCAGCCTGCGCGATGTCATCGAGCAGACCACGGAAATCGGTATCGCCCACGCTCACGGCGTCCGACGACACGACTTTGCCGCCCAACGCTTCAAAGCGGTCGGTCACGACCGTGACCAAGCCTTCGCCGTAGGTGCTGCCGTCGTGGATGGTCGCAATCGAGCGCACGCCCAACACGTTGTAGATGTACTCAGCGGCGATCACGCCTTGGAAGGCGTCCGACACCACCGCGCGGTTGAAGCTGGCGTAGCCGCTGGTCGTCAGGTCGGCTGCCGTGCAGCTCGGGCTGATGCTGGTGTAATCCGCCGCGTCGAAGATCGGTGCAGCCGCGCGGCAAGCGCTGGAGCACATCGGACCAACGACGCCGACGATGCTGCCGTCCGAGGCGAAACGATTCGCCACCGACTGCCCACCATCCGCCGAGCATTGATCGTCTTGCACGTCGAGCGAAACTTTGAATTCCTTGCCGTCGACCGTCACTGTCGGGCGATCTTCGAGCGCCAGTTCTGCACCACGCTGAATGTCGATACCCAACGGCGCAATGCCTTCACCGCTCAAACCGGTCGCCAAACCGATGACGATGCTTTCGTCCGGCGAAACCATCACGCTCGGACCTTCCATCATCGGCGCTTCGGTCGCGGCGGGCATCATTTCTTCGGTCGCCATCATTTCCATGGTCGGCTCCATCGCCATTTCGACGGTCATTTCTTCCGTCGGCATCATTTCGGCGACAGCTTCTTCTTCCGGCTCGACCATTTCTTCGGTCGGCAGCATAGCGACTTCCATCATCGCTGCTTCGGTGGCTTCTTCGGTTGGCATGACTGCCTCAACCGTCGCTTCAGTCGTCGCAACCGCTTCGACCGTGGCTGCCGGGACTTCAGTCGGCGGAACTTCGGTTGCCGGGACGGAGGTATCCGTCGGACGTGTTGTCGGGGTTGGCGTTGCAGCCGGTTGGCAAGCGGCAAGCACAACCGTGAAAATGAGGATCAAGATGAAAGCCCAACGTTGCTGAGTTCTTGACATGCCTTTTCTTCCTCCGTGACGACGATCTACGCAAGATAAACTATTAAGAATGCGGATGCACCCTACATCATAACAAGATTTATTGCCTCAAGCAAACTACTTCTGTTGGTATTATTGCTCAATAAACCCACGCAAATTTTCGGCGTTATTCAAGTTCACGGCGGTTTTCGTGCCGTCAATCCGTCGAAGCAGCCCGGTGAGGACATCTTTCGGACCAATTTCGACAAAAACCGACGCCCCTGCCCCGATCATCGCCTCGACTGATTCGCGCCAGCGCACCGGGCTGATCAACTGAGCACCGAGTTGGCTGCGAATGTCAGCGGAATCGCGCAGCGGCGCGGCGGTGACGTTATCGTAGACCGGAATCGTCGGCGGCTCGAAACTGGTGGTCGCCAGCGCCTTGCGGAACTGATCCGCCGACGACTGCATCAACGGCGAATGCGCAGCGATACTCACGGCGAGTTTGAGCGCGCGCCGCGCACCTGCTGCTTTCGCCAACTCCAGCGCGTGATCGAGCGTTTCGTTGTCCCCACTGATCACGACCTGTCCGGGGCAGTTGTCATTGGCGACGACGAGCACGCCGCCCGTATCGGCGCGGGCTTGCTCGCAGATGCCGCGCACGGCGTCGATGTCGAGCGAAAGCAGCGCCGCCATCGCTCCGGGAGCCTGCGTCCCTGCCGCCTTCATCAACCGACCGCGTTCGCGCACCAGCCGCAGACCATCCTCGAACGACAGCGCGCCGACCGCCGTCAGCGCCGTGAACTCGCCGAAGCTGTGTCCAGCGGCAAAGGCGGGCAGGGCGTCCGGACGCACACTTTGGAGCGCCCGCAGAGTCGCTATGCCGCAGACGTAAAGCGCGGGCTGTGTGTTGATCGTGTCGTTGAGTTCGTCAGCCGGTCCCTCGAAGCAGAGCGCGGAGAGAGCGAAACCCAAGCAATCGTCCGCTTGTTCAAAGGTTTGCCGGGCTGCGGGGTAAGCGTCGGCGATGTCTTTGCCCATGCCCACCGTCTGCGAACCCTGACCGGGGAACATGAAAGCAACCGTTGACCAGTCGATCATATGCGGATACTACTCCGGATGGTTGTGAAAATGAGTACACGCCCCAAGCATAACCTAAACGGCACACAAAGCCAACAAGTTCTGTGACATCCTGATCAAATGAGCGCAGGGTGTCGGAAACAAAAAACCGCATCCGGTTTCGAGATACGGTTTTTAATCGATAAGTTCTGGGAAGTGCTCGGCTTTAGGCTTCGACTTCGAGGACAGTTTCGCCCTTGTACGTCCCGCAGTTCGGGCAAACGCGATGCGCTACGTGGTACTGAGCGCAGTTTTCACAGCGAACCAGATGGTTCAGGGACAGCGAATCGTGTGCACGGCGCCGATCACGACGGCTCCGAGAGTGTTTTCTTTTCGGCAGCGGACCCACAGGTTACTCCTCTAAATTTCAAAGCCGATCAGCCCCGACCGGCGACTCGGCATCAATGAGGGGATTATAAAGGTCGGGCAAGGGCAGTGTCAAGGGCGGTCGGTTGGCTCGACGACCCAGTTTTGCGGCAGCAGACCAGCCAGCGAGGGATCGACGCGCTCCAGCACGGCGTTTGCCTCGGCATAGCTGCTCACCGCGCGAAACGGCATCTTGATCAGGTTGGAACTGAGCACGCCGAAGAAGTGCAGCAGCGAGCTGTTGGTGATCATGACCGTCCAGCCCATGTTCGGCTCGTGCCGGAATGCCTCAATCTCTTTCAGCATGGGCAGGAAACTGCGCGGCAGTTGGTCGATGGCGCTGGTATCGATCAGCAGATGTACCGGCGGCGTCCCGGCGCGGATGTGTTCGAGCGATAACTTGTTGCTCTCGCGCATTTCCTCAACGGTGACTTCGCCCCAGTCGCGCACAGTAGATACCCGCCCTTCGAGATACCATTTCGCTTCAAAAGGCATCGAACATCCCCTATATCGTTCTTTCGCTTGAGGTTATTTGTGAAAAGTATATAACAAATCTCCTCCGCCGCGAAAGCTTAGGCACCGCCCCGAAAGTAGCGCTTGCCTTTGAGCGCTTCCGGCAGCAGATCGTCGTCGCCGTAGGCGACATAGCCTTCGCCATAACCCAGTTCCTTCATGAACTTGGTCGGCGCGTTACGCAGTTTGAGCGGAATCGGCAAGCTACCCTGCTGCTGCACGTCATCGAGCGCCCGGAAGTAAGCATCGCCCGCCGCGCGATCCTTGGGCGCGCGCGCCAGATAAGCCGCCCCTTCGGCGAGATTGTACTGGCATTCGGGATAGCCGATAATCTCGACTGCGCGAAAGACGGCATTGGCAAGGTTCAGCGCGTTTGGATCCCCTAGCCCGACGTCCTCGCTGGCGAAGATCACCATCCGCCGCGCGATAAACTTCGGGTCTTCGCCGCCCTCGACCATGCGCGCGAGGTAGTAGAGCGCTGCGTCGACCTGACTGCCGCGCATACTCTTGATGAAGGCGCTGATCGTGTTGTAGTGCTCCTCCGCCGCCTTGTCGTAGCGCAGCTGCTTCGATTGCAGCGTATCCTTCAGGTGATCCAGCGTGATCGCGCCGGGGTACAGTCCGGCGGTCGCTTCGAGCAGGTTAAGCGCCTGCCGTCCGTCGCCACCGGCGAACGAGACGAGGAAGTCGGCGGCATCGTCGGGCATGGCGATGGCGAGTTCCTGCGCGCCACGTTTGACGATCTGGCTCACGTCGTCGTCGGTCAGCGGTTCGAGCACGAAAATCTGGCAGCGCGAGCGCAGCGCCGGGATCACCTCGAACGACGGGTTTTCGGTCGTCGCGCCGATCAAGATCACCGTGCCGTTCTCGATGTAAGGCAGCAGAAAATCCTGCTGCGCCTTGTTAAAGCGGTGGATTTCGTCAAGGAACAGCACCGGAGCCGCTTTCACCGATTCCGGTTCATTCATGTTGAACAGGTCGCGCTTTTCCTCGCGGCGCGTGCCCTCGACGATCTTGCGAATGTCGTCTTTCCCGGCAGAGACCGCCGAGAGTTCAAAGAATCCTCTGCCGGTGCTGTGGGCGATGATCCGCGCCAGCGTCGTCTTGCCGACGCCGGGTGGACCCCAGAACAACATCGAGTGCAGGCGGTCGCGCGTGATCGCCTGATAGAGTGGTTTGCCAACACCGACGAGGTGTTTCTGCCCGATAAAATCGTCGAGCGTATCGGGGCGAATGAGGTCTGCCAGCGGGCGTGATGATGCGGTCATAAGGTGTACTTCCCTCCTAAATCGGGGGCCAGAGTGCCGGGATCAGGACGATGGCGATCACGAAGATAACCACCGTCAGCAGCGCACCCACCCTGACGAAATCCATGAAACGATAGCGCCCCGATCCGTAAACCATCACGCAGGCAGGTTCAAGCGGAGTCAGGAAACCGCTGCTCGCGGCGACGGCGATCATAACGGCGAAGCTGCGCGGATCGAGGTCGAGCTGGAGCGCCGTTCGAATAGCAACCGGCAGCACGACAACCGCCGCCGCCTGATTGGATAAAGGCTGCGTGAGCACCACCGTCAGGAAGAAAAACGCGCTCAAGAGGACGATAGGCGAAGTGCTGCCGAACAAGTTGACGATCTGCTGGGCGAGAAAAGCGGCTGTGCCCGTCTGCTCCATCGCTACGCCCAACGCCAGCATACTCCCGATCAGGATCAGCACTTTCCAATCCACCAACCGGTAAGCTTCTTCGGGCGTAATACAGCGCGTCATGAACGACACCACCGCCCCACCAAGCGCGGCGACCGGCAGCGGCACAAGGTTGAACGCCGCCAGCAGCAGCGCCACCACGAAGATCAACACTGCACGGGGCGCGCGGCGCAGATCCGGACGCTCGGCTTCGACGGAATCGTCGAGGATACGAAAGGCGGACTGCTGCTCCAGCACGTCGATATTCGAGCGGTCGCCCTGTATCAACAGGACGTCGCCGAGATGCATTCGGATGCTGCTCAGCTTCTGGCGGATCGGCTCGCCGTGACGGTTGATCGCCAGCACCTGCAAGCCGAAGCGGTCACGAGCGTGCAGACCGCGCAACGTTCGCCCAATAAAGGGCGAATCGAGCAGCAGAATGACCTCGACGATACCGATCTCACCCGCTTCAACCTCTTGCACGCTGAAACTGTGGTCAGCCTTGATTTCTACGCCCGGCAGATCTTGTATTTTGAGGATATCGCCGCGCCCGCATTCCGCCAAAAGGATATCGCCCGATTCTAGCACCAGATCAGGACTAGGTGACAGATGACGGCGATTATCACGCACAACCCGCAGCACCTGAATTTCGAAATCGCGTCCCAGATTGGTATCCACCAGTTGCTTGCCAGCAAACGACGAATTCGGGGAGATGACCATTTCCGTCACGTAAACCCGCCCGTTCAAATTCTGCGTTTCCGGTCCGACTGGACTTCGATCCGGAATCAGGCGGCTGCCGATAAAATACATGTAGAGCAAGCCCATCACCAAGATCGGTATCCCAACCGGCGTCAGTTCAAACACGCCGAGGGGCGCTAACCCGTACTGAGTGATCAAACCACTGACGACAATGTTGGTCGAGGTGGCGATCAGCGTCACCGAACTGGCAAGGATTGACGCGAACGCCAACGGCATGAGGAAGATCGAAGCACTGAGCTTCGCTCGGTGCGCCAGCCCGATCACAATTGGCATGAAGAAGGCGGTCGTCGCAGCATTGCTCATGAATGAGCTTAACACGCCTGACATTCCCATGACTACGATGAGAATGCGCTTCGGCTTGTCGCCGGTGAGCTGGAAAATGAAGCGCCCCGCCAACTCGACGACGCCGGTTCGCATCAGCGAAGCGGTCATGATCAGCAAGCCGAAGATCATCATGACCGCTTCGCTGCCGAACCCGGCAAACGCTTCTTGGGTCGTCAACAAGCCGGTCATAATCAAGGTGACGACGATGCCCAACGCGATCACGTCGGTGGGAAAACGCTCAGTCGCAAAGAGGATCAACGAGACGACGACAATGGCGATCACGAGAGTAATCTGTGGATCCATGAAACTCCCTAGATGGATCGTCCGAATGGGCAAGCACCGCCAACATTCAATTATGCCAAGTTTTACGCGTTTTGTAACGTCTTAAATTAACACGGGGCGAGTTCAGGAGTTTTCGCCGTAGGGGCAGGACTGAGTCCTGCCCCTACCCGATCCGCGGCTAAAGTTCCGAATTCGTCTTGATGAAATCGACCAACTCGTCGATCTGGGTGAATGCCAAGCCGGTGACCGTATCGGCAGCGCCGTAGTAGAGCGTGATCCGCCCGGTCGGCGGATCGTAGAGCGAGGCGCACGGGAAGACGACGTTCGGCACGTCGCCGACGCACTCGTAGAGCATCTGCGGCGACATCAAATACGGCGCAGCCCGATAGATCACCTTCCACGGCTGGTCGAGGTCGAGCAGCGCCGCGCCCATGCTGTAGACGTAACCGTTGCAGGAGGTCAGCACGCCGTGATAGATCAGCAGCCAGCCTTCGCTGGTTTCGATAGGCGTCGGCCCCGCGCCGATCTTGGTACTTTCCCAGCGCCAGCCCTTCGGCTGCATCACGAAGCGATGTTTGCCCCAATGCACCATATCCGGGCTTTCGCTGTAGAAAATGTCGCCGAACGGCGTATGTCCGGTATCGCTGGGACGGCTCAGCAGGGCGTACTTGCCATTGATTTTACGGGGGAACAGCACGCCGTTCCGGTTGTAAGGCAGCAGCGCATTCTCTAAAAAGTGGAAGTCCTTGAAATCATAGGTGTAGCCGATGCCGATGGTCGGTCCGTGATAGCCGTTGCACCACGTCACGTAGTAGCGGTCTTCCAGCCACGTCACGCGCGGGTCGTAGCGGTGGGCAAATTCGGCGAGTTCAGGGTCGTCAAACTGCCATTCAATCGGCTCCGGGGCGATATCCCAGTGATAGCCGTCAGCGCTGTGCCCGACGTGCAGGTTCATGACCCGCCGGGTATCGTCAACGCGGAAAACCCCGGCGAACTTCCCCTCGAACGGGACGGCGGCGCTGTTGAAAATGCTGTTCGACGTGGGCGTTGCATTGCGGGGAATAATCGGATTGCTGCTGTAACGCCAGAGCGGGCTGTTCACCCCACTGGGGCGTGCTTCCCACGGGATGTTCGGCAGCGGATCACCGACCATCGTCACGCTAGGCTTTGGAAAACTTACGGTTGTCATCGGCGGCGTCCTTGCCCTTGTCACATAAATACTGCCCATCCTCCGGCGATTTACCACGGCGCTGCGCGCTCGACCAATCACCGAAACAACAGTAACGTCGAATTGATCCGCGTGCAAGTACGAGAAGATTTCGCCTACCGCGAGTTCCCGGCGGCATCGGCTCAAGGTCGAACCGCGCTGCTCAGCTAAGAGACTCGACTAATCCCTAAGCTATAACCTGCACCTTTTGGGTATACTCAAGCTAGGGTTTCGGTTAGTTGAGAGCGCTCATGCTTGCCACCGTTCATTCTTGCGCTGTTTTAGGTCTCGATGGCTACGTCGTCGATGTCGAAGTTGACTTTAATCCCCGCGCCGGGCTGCCTTCGTTCACGATTGTCGGGTTGCCGGACGCCGCCGTCAAAGAGAGCCGCGAGCGTGTCCGCGCGGCGGTCAAGAACAGCCGGTTGCAGTTCCCGAACAAGGGTTACGTGGTCAACCTCTCCCCGGCTGACCTGCCCAAGCATGGTCCCGCCTACGACTTAGCGATCGCCGTCGGCGTGCTGGCAGCGACCGATCAAGTCCCGTTGGGTGCGATCAGCGGCGCGATCTTCGTCGGCGAGCTTTCGCTCGACGGCAGCGTCCGCCACGTCAAAGGCGTCATGCCGATGGCGAACACGGCACACATGCAGGGCTACCACACGATCTACGTCCCCGCCGCCGATGCCGCCGAAGCCGCGCTGGTCGAAGGCATCGACGTGATCCCGCTGGAGACGCTGGGTCAGTTGGTCGAGCATCTGTACGGCTTGAACCCGATCTCCCCCTGCCCAACCACCATCCAACCGGACGATCTCGCGGTTCCCGTCGGCATCACCGACTTCGCCGACATTCGCGGGCAGGAGCAGGTCAAGCGCGCGCTGGAGATCGCGGCGGGCGGCAGCCACAACATCCGCATGAGCGGTCCGCCCGGTTCGGGCAAGACGCTGCTGGCGCGGGCGCTGCCGGGCATTATGCCGCGCCTGTCGATGGCGGAGGCGCTCGAAGTCACACGGATTTACTCGGTGGCGGATCTGTTGCAAAGCCAGCACCCCTTAATGCAGCAGCGCCCCTTTCGCGCCCCGCATCACACCATCTCACATGCCGGGCTGGTCGGGGGCGGGTCGATCCCGCGCCCCGGCGAGATCACGCTAGCACATCGCGGCGTGCTGTTTCTGGACGAGGCGACCGAGTATAACCAGCACACGCTCGAAGTCCTGCGCCAGCCCATCGAGGACAAGATCGTGACCATCAGCCGGGCGAGCGGCTCGCTGACGTTTCCGGCGAATTTCCTGCTGATCCTCGCCATGAACCCCTGCCCTGCGGCTACTTCGGCGACCCGGTCAAGCCCTGCACCTGTACGCCAGCGATGATCCTGCGCTATCAAAGCAAGCTTTCGGGTCCGCTGATCGACCGGATCGACATTCACATGGAAGTGCCACGCGTCGAATACGACAAGCTGACCCGCATGGAGCGCGGCGAGCCGTCCGCCGCCATCCGCGCCCGCGTCGAACGCGCCCGCGCTCGCCAAGTCGCCCGTTTCACCGGGTTGAGCGGATTGTTCGCCAACAGCGACATGGGCGTCGGCGAAATCGACAAGTTCTGCCTGCTCTCGCCGGAAGCGCGCCAGTTGATCGACTTATCGGTGCGCCGGATGCAGTTGAGCGCCCGCGCCTATCACCGCGTCCTCAAGCTGAGCCGCACGATTGCCGACCTTGCCGACAGCGACCGCATCGAAGTGCAGCATGTCGCCGAAGCGGTGCAGTACCGCCCCAAGCAGCAGATCAGCTAGCGGCAACGTGCATTCCGGGCGATAGCTCGTATAATGGGCAGGTTCGCCGCCCCGGAGCACCGCGTTCCCGCTATGGAATTTCTACTCGTCGCCCTGATTGTTTTCTTCGGCACGCTTGACGCAAAGCATGATCGGCTTTGGCGTCGCGCTGATCTCGGTACCCCTGCTGATCCGGCTGCTCGACCCACCCACGGCAGCAACACTCGTGGCGATGTTCTCGCTGCCGCTGCAAATCATCATCATGTGGCGCTACCGTCACGCCCTGCAAGTCCGCCCATTCTGGCGCGTGATCGTCGGCGTCACGGTCGGCATTCCGATTGGCGTAACCCTGCTCACGCAGCTTGACCGGGGCTTAATCCTCGGCGCACTGGGCGTCTTCTTGATCGGCTATGCACTTTACAGCCTGTTCCGGCTGCGGTTGCCCGAACTTCAGCGTCCGGCATGGGGCTTCGGTTTCGGCTTCGCCTCCGGTATTTTGGGCGGCGCCTACAATACCAGCGGTCCCCCATTGGTAATCTACGGAACCGCCCTCCACTGGACATCGGAGCAGTTCAAGGCGAACCTGCAAGCCCTGCTGCTGATCAACAGCCTGCTGGTGATCGTTGCGCACGGGTTCGCCGGACACATCACGCCCTTGGTCTGGCAGAACCTCGCCGTGGCGCTGCCGACAGTCGCCGTCGGCAGCGCCAGTGGCTTCTGGCTCAGTCGCTACGTCAACGAGGCGGCGTTCTACCAACTCGTCTTAGTAATGCTCCTGCTGATCGGCGTGAGCTTGCTGCTGCCCTAAGGCAGCGCGAACTCGCAGCGGATGGCGCTCGCCGAGCAGGTTGCCAGCACCGAGTCGCGCAGCCGAACCTCGAAGTCGCCTTGCGTCCAGAACATCTGCGACGGGGCGATCGTAATGACGCCGCGACGCTGCCGACACGCGGTCGGTTTCGCCAATGTATCCTTGATGTCCCACGACCAAACCTGAAGACAGTCATTCGCCGCCAATGCCGTCAGCGACCCGCTCAACCACTGGGTATCCCAACGCGCGACAGCTAAGCTGGTTTGCGCTCCGGCGAACACAACTTCCGCGACGTTCGCGGCGCTGCCGGTGTTGTTCCAGACGCTGAACGACTGCCGGTCATAGAGCAGCACCATCCCGCCGCCCGATGTAGGACGCGGCAGCCGGTGAAGCCGTCGCCGTCGTCACGGGACTGCCAGCCGATGCCGTCGTCGCGGTGGGCGTGCGACCGCCGGAAGGCAGCGCCGTCGCAGCGGACGTGGCACTCGCCCGCACCACCGGAGTAGCGCTTGGCGTTGCGGTCGGCGGCAGCGTGGGCGTGGGCGTCATTTCGGGCAGCGCCGAGGCGGTATCGCCGGTCAGCGCCACCACCGCCAGCGCCATCACGCCATTATCGTCTTGATAGGCTACCGTGAGCTGATCGCCCGCGTGATCGGGCAGCGGCAGCGTGCTGCTCCACGGCAGCCAATCGCCGAGCGGACGACCATCAGCGTCGAACAGCCGCACCTGCCGAACATTCAAGAGATAGGGCGCACGCGCCCAGCTATAACGCTCGTTGGAGAGATACAACTTCTGGTTTTGCAGATCGGCGGTCACGGGCAAGATGTCCGGGCGCGACCCGAACACCACCACGTACATGTGACCCAGCTTGTTAGGGATCGCCGCCACGCCAACCTCGCGGTAGGCGGAATTGAGCGCGGTATTCCGGTGAACGGTCGAGTTCTCCCAGAAATTCATCGCGGCGGAAGTAGTCGCCCCGACGTAAGTGATCTCGCCGACGGCGGTATTGGCGTCATTACCATAGGACGTCCAATTGTAGGGCGGCAGCACCGCCCGAGCAGGCGGCATTTCGCCGAAGCGACCGACGTGGATCTGCTCACCCGCCGGGATCTGCGGCAACGACGACACGTAGTTGGCTTGATCCAGCGCCATCCGCGCCAGCGTCGCATTGACCTGTAGGGGCCACACGCCGTTGGTCATCCGCCAGCCGTTGATCAGCAGCAGAATGGCACGGGCGGCTTGGTCATCCTGCGGCAGCTCCGCATCTGCCTGACCGGGCTGGCGATTCATCAACATCACCATCACGCTGAAGACAATGATCGGTATCACTCGTCCAACTGATGACCGCATAATTGCTGTCCTTTAGGCTAAGCAATATTCGGCGCGGGATCGGCAGCTTGCCGTCGTCCAGAGCACCTCAATTATTCTGTTATTATGCTTACTTCATAAGACAACATACTCCCGTTTTAAAATGGATGCAATCCGCCCCTCCGAGAATCAAAAAGCCCCCGCGCCGTAAAGCTTGGCGCGAGGGCTTACGTCTGACCTTTGATATTTACACGCCACAACTAACGAAGCGGATACGTCAAATAGCCGCTACGTTCCGCCCATATAGCGCGCGCGGATCGGGGCAATCGCCTCAAGCTGATCCGGCATCAGCAGCGACCAGAAGTCATCCGGCGTCACGATCCGGTTGGCGCCCGTTCGCGCGTAGTGGCGCAGCCAGTCGAAAAACACGTCCGTCCCCAGCGTTTCGCGTAAATCAGCGAGCATGAGCACGCCGCGCAGGTAAACCGCGTTGATGTAGCTCGCGAATGCTGGCGAACTCGTAAACGCTGCTATCGACCGGCTTGCCGCGCTGGTCTGCCGTGACGAAGGCATTGACACGAAAGCTCCACCACCAGTCTTTCAGATCCGGATAGAACTCCTCGTAGAAGATGTACTCGCTATAGGTCGCCAGCGCCTCGTCGAGCCAAGGATTGAGGGCTTGATCGCTGCCAACCCGCGCATACCACCATTGGTGCGACGTCTCGTGTACCGTGATGAAGGTCAGGTAAGACTGCGGCGTACCCGTATTGGTGCGAAACCAGTCGTCGCTGACGAACACGATGCCGTTAAATTCCATGCCGTCCGGGAAATCGCCCTGAATGACGAGGAAACGGGCGTAGGGGTAGGCTCCGAACAGGTCGGAGTACATAGCGAGGCTCTGCGCCGCCGCCGTGAGCGCTTGCTCGGCGCTATCGACCTTTCCGTCGGGCGTCTCGACCGTCCGGTCGCCGAAGCCGTAGAGTTCGACGGCGACGCCGCTGGACGTCGTCCGCGTCATCACCCGGTAGTAGGGGCTGAGGCTGATGGTGAAGTCGCGCGCGTTGGCAATAGTGTAGTGCCACTGATCGCCAGTGTGATCGACCAGCGTTCCCGGCGCGGCGACAACCATGCTGTCGGGCGCGTCGGGAACGGTCAGCGTCACATCCCAGTCCGCCACCTCGACGACGGACTGCTCGCCGATGGCGAACACGTCATGGGTGATCCACTCACCGTCGCGGCGCTCTGCCAGCGCCGCCAACCACTGACCCAGATTAAGCTGGCGATTGCTGTAGCCGAGATACCCGCCGAAGCCGCCAATGCCGCGCCCAATCGGTGCCACCGTGACCGTAAAGTCGAGATCGACGTCCACCGGGCAGCCGGGCAAGACCGGCGTGTCAAGGTCGAGCGTCAGCCGCCGCCCCGCCAGTTCGTAGCCGAGCAAGGCGTGATCCGTCGCCACGTTGTCGAGGGTGAAGACGCCCGCATAACGGTTCGGTTCAATGTCAAACACGACCTGATTGTAGGGTTCGCCGCTGCGGTTGATCGTGTGGATATGCTGCTGAACGGTCACGCTGTGATGGTCGTAGTTGATCGTCGCGTTGACGGTATGCTGCGTGGTCGGCAGCCCTGCTGTCGCCTGACAGACGTCCGGCGTCGGCGAGGGGGCTGGCTCTGGACTGGCAACGGCGTGCAGTGGTCGCGCGACCGTCGGCACCAGTGTGGTGACTATGCGCAAGGTCGTCGCCGTCGGCGGCAGCGCATCGGTCGTATAACATGCCGCCAGAACCAAGCCAAAGCAGAGCCAAGCAAAACGCCGCACCATCGCTCACCCTTACAACCAATCCACGAAAACCCGCGTAGTTATAGCATGTAAGCTACGGTAATCAACAAACCGTAACGCAAATCTGCAACGTGTGTTATCCTTTATCAGGTTATTCACTAAGCACTCATTTTTAGGAGGAACGTCTTTGACAACGGACCAAATTCGCGGACTTGTTCAGCTTACCCGCTGGAAAGAATACGTTCCTTTTGTCGTTCCCCTGACTATCATCGGTGCGCTGCTGGCCGCACGCCCGCACAGCGTTTGCTCGACTGGCGGCTGATCGCCGTCACGCTGGCGAACATCCTCGCCGTCGCTTATGCCTTTATGATCAATGACATTGAAGATGCGCCGGACGACGCGCGCGATCCCGACCGCGCCGCCCGCAATCCGATCACCAGCGGGCGCATTCCCGCCAGCATCGGTTATACCGCCTGCCGTCTGATCGCCGCCGTCACGCTCGTTGCTCTATGCGATGGGCGGCTTCTGGGTGCTGCTGATCGGCGTCGCCACGCTGCTGCTCTCGCATCTCTACTCGTGGCGTCCCGTCCGCCTCAAGGCGTGGCCCATCACCGACATACTCTCGCACTCGTTGATGCTCAGCGGCTTGCTGCTGCTGGCGGGCTATTTCATCTATCACAATGCCCCCGGCATCGTCTGGTTCGTCGCCGCCGCCGCGACTCTCGTCTCGGTCTACGGGCAGTTATACAACCAACTGCGCGACTACGATATGGACAAAGCCGCCGGACTCTACAACACGGCGATCATCCTCGGCGAAGCTAACACCCGCCGCGTGATGTACTTGACCATCGCCTTCGCCCTCACCTGTCTGCTGGCAGCGATCGTGCAGGGCGTCTTCCCGCTGTGGCTGGGCATCGTCGTCGCCCTCAGCATGCCGGTGAGTATGCTGTACCGCCCCATACGGACATGCGCGGTACCGTTGCGGTGGATCCAGCGGCGTGATGCAGATTCAGGCGTTGATTTCGCTCAACTTGATCATTGCGGTCTGGCTGATCGAGGTGGTGGTAACACAGGTGCTGCTCCACTAAAATGAGCTTAAACGACCTCCATGGCATTCTCTTCAACGCCCACATTATCTATTCGCTGGCGTTAGGGATTTGGAGTGCCGTACATGGCGTCCCGCAACGAGCCGATCTCCGGCAACTTCTGGGGCGCGGTAGCGACGATCACCATACTCGCGGGTGTGGTGCTGCTGCTCGGCATCATCATGACGTTGCAAGGGCTGCGACCGGAGCGCATCGTCACCTACTACCTGTACATGAGCTGGCTGGTAATCATCGTGCCGGGGCTGTTCACGCTGCTGCGCGGGCGCGACGACCGCAGCGCCGCCATCGCCTTTGCCATCCTGAGCTTCTTCAACGCCGCGACGTCGGTCAGTATGCTGCAACGCGGCATTGTCGGTCCATGGATGAATGGCTAGCCGTTTTTTAGCTTTAGCAGCGGGATTGCTGCTGCTGGTTTGCGCCTGCGAACCCGACGCCACTCCGCTGCCCGTCAACCTCGACCTTGAGGCAACCGCCACTCCCGCTGACTGCCCTATCGACAGAGCGCGCCGCCGAACTGCGCTACGCCGTCACCGCCGACACCCTGCCTATCTCTCCCCCGCCGATCAGCAGTTAATCGCCGCCCACGCCGCAGATCGTCACGCTGGACGCGCCGCCCGACCCGGCTGATCTCGGCTCGACTTACGACATTTATGTGACGCTAGGTGATCTCGCTGACGGCACGCTCGCCCCATCGCCGTTGACCGTTTCGCTGGTAATCAATCCGACGCTGCCGCCGCTGGACGATCCGGCGCTGGCGGAGATCGTTCGCCGCGCCGCTGATGCGCTCCGCCGACGCGCCGCACGCTGCGCCGCGACCTCGCCAACGCGGGCTACCCCGACGGCTTCGATCTGACGCTCGCCAGCCGCTATGCGCCCGGCGCGGAGGCGCTTGGCGCAGCACTCGACGCGCTCAACTTGCAAACGCGGATCACGACCAATCCTGACGAATCCGCCCACTTGATCCTGACGACCGCGCCAACCGAGAGCGAACACCGGACGCGATCCCGCTGCTGACGATCCCGATCCGCTATCGCGCCGTCGAAGGCTTGACGATCACCTTCACGCCGTCCGGCTACCCCATTGCGGAAAGAAGCCGCTAGCTGATAGCTAACCGCTGATCGCTTTTCGCATTACAATAGACCCGTCTTGAACGACGAGGTCTTATGCACATCATCCTCTGTCACGAAAATGCGGATTTCGACGCGCTGGCAGCGATGTTGGCAGCGCACAAACTCGATCCTGCCGCGATTCCGGTGCTGCCCAACCGCCTCAACCACAACGTCGACCGCGTTCTTCACGCTCTACCGATCCGCCCTGCCCTTCGTCACTCACGCTGAGTATCAGCCTGATCAAGTCGAGCAGATTACGCTGGTCGATACCCAGCGCCTCCCGCAGCTTAAGGGCGTCAAGCCGGAAACGCCCACCCACATCATCGACCATCACCCGCTGGCGCGCGATCTGGCGGCCAACGAGACTTTCAGCGGCGAGCGGCTCGGCGCGACGACGACCCTGCTGGTCGAGCAGATTGCAAGCGCAAGCCATCGCGCTGACGGCGCTCGAAGCGACGCTGCTGGCGCTCGGCATTTACGAGGACACCGGATCGCTGACTTACGGCGAAACCGACCGCGCGCGACTTGCGGGCGGCGGCGTGGCTGATCGAGCAGGGCGCGGCGCTGGACGACGTGCGCCGCTTGCTGGAACCGCCGCTCAACGACGCGCAGCAAGCGCTGCTCGAACGGCTGATCGCCAGCGCCGAGACCCGCAGCGTGCAGGGTTATACCGTGACCGTCGCGGCAGCCGAACTTGACACCTACCTCAACGAGATCAGCGCCGTCGCCCACCGCCTGCGCGACACGCTCGATCCGCAAGGGTTGTTTTTGCTTGTGCAGATGCCGGGGGCGCTCCATCTGGTCTGCCGCGCCACCGACGACGCCATCGACGCCGGAGCGGTCGCACGCTTTTTCGGCGGCGGCGGGCACGCCCGCGCCGCCGCCGCCACTCTGCACGATACGACCCTCGATCAAGCGGTCGCCGTGATCTGGCAGCAGCTTAACCAGACGGTTCAGCCCGCCGTACGCGTCGCCGATTTGATGTCGCACAGCGCGCGCACCCTCGACGCCAGCGCCAAGCTCGAAACCGTCGTCCGCAAGCTGCGCCGCATCGGTCACGAGGGCTTCCCGGTCGTCGAAAACGGGCAGATCGTCGGCTTGCTGACCCGGCGTGACGCCGACCGCGCCGTCGAGCATGGCTTGGGCGACCTCACCATCCGCGAGGTCATGTCGGCGGGCGCGGTCACGCTCCGCCCCGACGATCCGGTTGCCCTGCTCGAACAGCGGATGGTCGCCAGCGGCTGGGGGCAGATTCCGGTGGTTGACGATGACGGCACGCTGCTCGGCATCGTCACCCGCACCGACTTGATCCAGTATTGGGCGTAACGCCCATCCGTCTACCCAGCCAGTCGCCGCCGAGCGCGTCGATGCCGCCCAGATCGCGGCGGTGCTCGGCAGCAGCGCCGCCAAGCTGATCGAGGTCGTCGCGCAGCAAGCACAGCGAGCAAGGCGTGACGCTCTACATGGTCGGCGGCGGCGTGCGCGACCTGCTGCTGCAACGCGCCAACGACGACATCGACTTCGTGGTCGAAGCCGACGCCATTCCCTTCGCCGAAAGCCTGCAACAGCGTTACGGCGGCGTGATCCATTTCTACCGCCCATTCGGTACGGCGACGTGGTTGCTCGAAGGCGTCGCCATCAACGGTGGTAACTCTGCCCGAATCACGTCGATTTCGCCACCGCCCGCAACGAGTTTTACGAGCATCCGACCGCCCTGCCGACGGTCTACAGCAGCTCGATTAAGCCCGATTTAGGGCGGCGCGACTTCACGATCAACACGCTCGCCGTCCAGTTGAGTCCGGCGGGCGGGCGCGTGATCGACTACTACGGCGGCTTGGCGGACTTGCGCGCCGGATTGATCCGCGTGCTGCACAGCCTGAGCTTCGTCGACGACCCGACCCGTATCCTGCGCGCCGTGCGCTTCGAGCGGCGGCTCGGCTTCAGCATCGAGCCACGCACCGCCGAGTTGATCGAGACCGCGCTGCCGATGCTCCGGCGCATCACCGGCAATCGCGTGCATAACGAACTCACGCTGCTGCTGCGCGAACCCGATCCGGTCGGGAGTTTTGCCCTGCTTCAAGCAGCGCGGCATCCTCCAAGCGATTCACCCCGCGCTTCGCCATTCCTGACGTAGATATGCTGCGGACGCGCTTCGCCAGCGCGCAATCGCCGCCGGATTGGGTCAAACCGCTGCCCGACCCGACCGATCTGGGCTGGTGCTTGCTGCTGGCGGACGTGCCACCGGACGACCTGACCGCACTCTGCGACCACCTGATCTTCAGCCGACCGCTCACCGGCGCGATCCTCGACACCGCGCGACTGGTGCAGAATCTCGACGGCTTGGGCGAGCCGGAAATCAAGCCGAGCCAAGTCGTCGCCCGCCTGACCGGGATCGCCGATCTGGCGCTTGGCGCGGCATGGATCATCACCGATGGCTTGCCACGCCAGCGGATTTGGCAGTATGCTAACGAGTGGCGCGCAGTACGCTCCGCAATCAACGGTCACGACTTGCGCGCGCGGGGGCTGAAATCCGGACCCTGTTATGCGGCGATCCTCTCACGGCTGCGCGATGCGCGGCTCGACGGCGACATCACGACCGACGCCGATGAGAACCGGCTGCTGCAAACACTGGTGGACGAGGGCATCTGTAATGACGGCACTGAATAAATCGCTGCTGACGGTCGAACTGCCAGTCGAGTTACGCTTGGCGACCTACGATGACCTGCCCAAGCTGGAATGGTACGGGCAGTACACCCACTTTCGCGTCCTGTTTCGGCGCACGTTTCAAGAGCAGCTTCAACACCGCCGCTTGATGCTGGTCGCCGACTGCAACGACTTTCCCATCGGGCACATTTTCATTCAACTGAACGGCGGCGAGCAGCACATGGCGGACGGTCGACGCCGCGCCTACCTCTACTCGCTGCGAGTGATGGACATGTTTCAAGGGCGCGGTATCGGCACCCACTTGCTCGACGAGGCTGAACAGCGCGCCCGCGAACGGGATTTTCGCTGGACGACCATCGCGGCGGCGAAAGACAACCCGCGCGCCCGCCGTTTGTATGAGCGTATCGGCTATCACGTTTTCAGCGAAGATGAGGGCAATTGGAGTTACACCGATCACAAAAATCGGGTGCGCTACGTCCACGAACCCTGCTGGGTCTTGGAAAAGCGGCTCGATCTGCGGTAGAATGCGGTTAGAACGATGTTACAAATCGTTGGAGGATCTGTAAGTATGGCAATAGAGCAAAGCGCAGCCGTGCGGGTCATCCGCTGGAGCGGCGGACAGCACCCCACGCTCTCGAACATCACCCGTCAGATGCAAAAAGAAGGACTGCGCCCGTATGTTTGGGACAACGCGCCCAATCATCGCTATGCGGTGCGCAGCCATGGCTATCACAAAGTGATGTACATTGTCGAGGGGATTTTGGAGATCACGCTGCCCGACAGCAACCAGCGTGTCAAATTGCGCGCCGGGGATCGAGTCGAAATTCCGGCGGGCGTGCGGCACGGGGCGATAATCGGCAGCGCTGGCGCGAAGTGCGTCGAAGCCGCCGGAGCGAGAGCGAGTCAGTAGCACTAAAACGGGTGACTTTGCCGGGGGAGCGATCCCCCGGTTTTTGTTGCCAGCTTCACAGCCGCTTCCTCGCTGGCAGCGCCCACCGGGTTCTGGTGTATAATCGAGCTTTCGCCCACTCAGTCGTGGAACAACGCCCTTTGTTCTTTCAGCAGCAAATCCGATCAATTCCCAGCGTCAACGCGAATTTCTGGTCGTTCTCCATCGGCGGCAAAGTCCGCCGCCCGCTGATCCTGTCCTACGCCGACCTACTGGCGCTGCCCACCCGAACCTTACGCTGCACCATCACCTGTGCTGCCCAGAACAGCGATCAGCCGCTAATTGGCGAGGCGGTCTGGCGCGGCGCTGCCATGCAAACTCTGCTCGACGAACTCGAAATCGACCCGGACGCCCACTATGCCCGCATCTCCGCCGCCGACGGCTACACCACCGTGCTGTCGCTCGACGCGCTGGCGCAAACGCTGCTCGTCACTGCGATGGACGATGCCCCACTGCCGCCGGAACATGGCTACCCCGCCCGGCTGATCGCGCCCGGACTGCACGGCTACAAGATGCCCAAGTGGATCGAGCGGATCGAACTTAGCACGTCGCCGAACGGCGGCTTCTGGGAAATGCGCGGCGGGTCGCTCGACGGTGCGGCGAGTGTCAAAGCTGCCATCACCGGGCATGAGCAAGCTGCCGACGGCTCGGTCGCATTCAGCGGGATAGCCTACGCTCCGGCACTTATCAGCATCGAAATCAGCATCGACGGCGGCGGCTGGATGCCCGTCGCATTCACGCCGGACGATCCGCACGCCCTCACCCACTGGCGCATCGACTGGACGCCGCCCGGAGCAGGCGATTATCAAGTCACCGTCCGCGCCAGCGACGGACACGGCGACGCTCAGCACAGCCTCGTCGTCAGGATACGCTAGCTTATGCTCTCACGACGCCAATTCTTACAGGCAGCAGGTATCACACTGGCTGCCGCGCCGCTCGCGCACCTTAACTTAGCCAATGCTGCGCCGAGTTTTGAGCCGCTTTACGGGCGCGCGCTGGCGACGCGCTCCAATCTACGCCGCGCCCGACCTCGCTTCGCCCATCACGGCGCAGCGCTGGAGCGACAGCCTCGCGCCGATCCTCGACACACAGGGCGGCTGGTATCGGCTGGCGGAAGGCTATACGCCCCGCGAACACTGGCAGCCGTTGATCGTCCCGGCACAGAGCCGTACAGCGCCCGACACGCCGCCCTACTGGGGTGAAGTCAGCGGCGCGCTGGCAATCGTGCACACTTACTGCGCCGCCGACGCGCCGATCGTTGCGCGGATCGGGCATGGCGGCGTGCTGCGCGTGATCGATTACCTCCCCGGCAGCACATCCGGCGAGATCGGCTGGTACGGCGTTGCCGACGACGAGACTAGTCCCCTACTCGGCTGGACACAGGCTGCGGGATGGTCGCCCGTGCGAGTTGAGTCCGCGATGCCGACGCTCACGCTGCGAATCAATCAATCGACGCAGCGGCTCGAAGCTTACGTCGGAGACCGCCGCCGCTTGAGCGCGCCGATCTCGACCGGGCGCAGCCTCGATCCCGGCGTCTACCCGATCACCCAACGGCGGGTCGGCGCGGCGCCCAAGCCGCTAGGCACGGCGTGGCAGCTCGACTTTGGAAAGGATCAGCAGATTTGCGGCGTCTATTGGCATAACCGCTTTGGCAGCCCGGTACCCGGCGCGGCAGTGCAGGTCACGCCAGCTTTGGCGCAATGGCTGTTCCCGCGCGTGACAAACGTAATCGTCTCTTAAGAAAATTTCGGTATGATTGAAGAAACGACGTTTTAGCGTAAGTTGGCAGTAGGAAAGATCGGCGTATGCAGCTAAGTTTCTCTCTTGCCTTGATCGCGGGGCTGGTATCATTCCTCTCGCCCTGCGTCCTCCCCCTCGTCCCGGCGTACATCGGCTATATGGGCGGTCGCGTGACCAACACGGTCGCGGCGCAAACCGCCGGTGGCACTGCGGTCGCCATCAAGCCGGGACTCGGCAGCCGTTTCAGCACGATGCTGCACGGGCTGGCGTTCGTCGCCGGGTTCACCTTCGTCTTCGTGACGATTGGCTTGCTCGGCACCGCCTTCGTCAACCAGATCGGGCGCGCGAACATCAACGTGATCACCGGGATCATCGGGCGCGCGGGCGGTCTGCTGATTATCTTCTTCGGCTTGCACTTCATGGGCGCGCTGCCCGCGCTGTTCAATCGCATTCTGGCGCGGCGACAGACGCTTGACACACCGCTGATCGCGGTCGGCACCGTGATGATCATCGGCGCGACTCTGTTCTGGATCTTCGAGGACTGGTTGTTCGCGCTGCCCTTCTTCGCCCTGTTCGTGCTCTGGCTCGTGCTCGGCGGCGCGTTCAGCGCGCCGGAAAAGTTCTGGGTGAACGCGATCATGATGGTGCAGCGCGCGCTCTACACCGACACGCGCCGCCAGATGGTCGCGCAAGGGCATCAGAGTTACGCCGGATCCGCCATCATGGGTGTGATCTTTTCGGCGGGCTGGACGCCCTGCATCGGACCGATCTACGGCAGCATTTTGACGATGGCGGCGACCGGTGGCGACGTGGCAACCGCCGGATGGCTGCTGCTGGCTTATTCATTAGGCTTGGGCATCCCCTTCGTCGCGACTGCCTTCCTGCTCGACAGCGCGCAAGGCATCCTACGCCACCTCCAGCGCCATCTGCACACGATTGAACTCGCCAGCGGGGCGTTTCTGGTTGTGATCGGCTTGTTCGTCGCCAGCGGCAATTTGCAGACGCTTAGCCAGAATTTCGCCAACCAGTTCGCCGACTTCTCCTACAGTCTTGAGGACTGCGTCGTCAAGCTGAACCAAGGCGAGATCGGCTTGGGCGAGTTCACCAACTGCATGAACGGTACCGACACGACCGAGATACCTACTGGAACTTCCGCCGTGCCAACGCCGCCCGGGTTCATCGCCGCGCCGAGCGTCCTCCGAGTCGCCGAGCAAGCGCCGGAAATCGGGCTGGAAGTGGGCAAGCAAGCGCCTAGCTTCACCGCGCTAACCGCCAGCGGCGAGATGGTCAACCTCACCGACTTACGCGGCAGCATTGTGCTGCTGAACTTCTGGGCGACGTGGTGCCCGCCTTGCCGCGCCGAAATGCCGTCGTTCCAGCAAGCCCACCAAACTTTCGCCGATCAGGGGGTCGTGATCCTCGCCGTCAATGCGGGCGAGACGCCGGATGTCGTCACTAATTTTCATAACGCCGTCGGCATCACCTTCCCGCTGCTGATCGACCAGAGCCAGATCATCCAGCGCCTATATGGCTTGCAAGGGTATCCGACTACCTACGTCCTCGACCGTAACGGCGTGATCCTGACACAGCATGTCGGCGGGCTGAGCGCCACGGAAATCTACACCTTGATCCAGCAAGGACTGGCAACATAACGCAGCCGATGACCGCCCGCAGCACGTTCGGCTTGGCAATCGGCGCGGCGATCTGCTTATTCACCGCGACGGTAATCGTGATCGCCACCGGGCTGCCGGATCGCGCGACCTACAGCGGACAAGTCAATGCTACCGGGCAGTCGGTCGCGCCGGAAATCGGCGCGCTCGCGCCAGCTTTTGCCGCCTCAACGCTGAATGCCACGATCCACTCGGATGATCTGCGCGGTGAACCAGCATTGATCAACTTCTGGGCGACGTGGTGCATCCCCTGCCGGGTTGAAATGCCCGAACTGCAAGCTTTCCACAACGCCCACCCCGCCGCACGCGTGATCGCGGTCAATCTTGGCGAACCGCGCGCTCTCGTTGTAGACTGGGTAGCTCGGCTTGGGCTTACCTACGACATCGCGCTCGACCCGGACGGCGCCATCGCCACCGCCTATCAGCTACGCGGGCAGCCTTCAACCTATGTCATCTCGCCGGGCGGCGCGATCATGAACATCTTTTACGGCGCAACCACCCGACAAGCCCTTGAAGCCGCGCTCGAACCGTTTTTGAGGAACTGAATGACCACCGAACTCACGGGATCTAAACGGCGGGCGCTGCGCCTGAATCTCTGGCTGCTGAAGCTATCACGGCATTGGCTGCGCGTCGCGTTGATCATCATCGGCATCTACGCGACGCTGCCGTGGGTCGCCCCGACGCTGATGCACTTCGGGCTGACCGAACCCGCCCACGTGCTCTACTTCATCTACGGACCGTTCTGTCACCAGTTCGCTTTTCGCTCGTTCTTCCTCTACGGGGATCAAATCGCCTACCCGCGCGCCATCAGCAGCACGACGCTGACGCCCTACGAGACCTACATCATGAAATCGCCGGAGTTCGATCAAGCATTGTCGAACTGGGTCGGGCAAGCGGGGCGCAGCACCTTTCCAAGCGTCGATCAGTTTGATCCTTATCTCTGGACGTATGATCTTCAATTTGCATCCAAAGACTTTTTTGGCGATCCACGCATGGGCTACAAGCTGACACTGTGCGAGCGCGACATCGCCATCTATACGATGCTGTTCGTCGGCGGGTTGATCTACAGTATTCCGGTCGTGCGCCGACGCCTGCGCCCGATACCGCTCTGGTTGTATGTCATCCTTGGGTTGATGCCCATTGGCATCGATGGCTTCAGCCAACTGCTGAGCTATCCGCCGTTCAGCCTGTGGCAGCCACGAGAAACACTGCCGATATTCCGGGTGGTCACCGGCGGTTTGTTCGGCTTAATGAACGCATGGCTGGCATTCCCCTACCTCGAACTCTCATTCCGCGATACAAGATTGCAGCTCGAGGCGAAACTCGCGCGCGCGGGAGTCCACCGCTAGTACGCGGTTCGCAGGATACGAATTCCCGCACATCGACCGTTCGGTGGTGATCTCACAGCCAATTTCGTCTAAACCGGCGAGTCGTAGCTCGCCCCTACTTCATACCAAATCTATCTACCAGACCCCACAAATCTCTAGAGGGCACAACCGTGCTCCCCTACGAAACGACTCAAGAGCCAATAGTCGTGTGGAGACACAGCACACTATCCTCCACAGTAAGCCATAATTCCCAAGAACTCTCCCCAACAGTCGCCAGCAGCGCGTGCCGCCGGGTGGGACGATAGTGCCCGAAACGAAACACGCCGCCTTCATCGGGCGGCGTGTCTGCTTGATCTAGGTATTGCGTAATTTTCGGGTGCCGGGACAAGTTTCAAACCTACCCCGGCACAAAGACTTACTCGTTTTGCCCGCCCCCATAAGGTCGTCCACGTTACGGTCGGCGTGCGCGTTGCGGTGACCGAGGCGGTCGGCGTTATCGTCGGCGTGCGTGAAGCGGTCGGCGTGTTCGACGCCGTCGGCGTGTTGGTCGGTGGCGGCGTATTCGTCGGTAGCGGCGTGTTGGTCGGTAGCGGCGTATTCGTCGCCGTCGGAGTATTGGATGCTGTTGGCGTCGCCGTCGGAGTATTGGATGCTGTTGGCGTTGGCGCAGTACAGGTCACGTTGCCATAGATGGTCGGTATTGGCTATCGTATAGTTGCTGGGCAGCCCGATAGTTACCTTGAGTTTTAACGTCCCGTAGTACGTCCCGGTCGGAATACTCGTGATCGTCGCTGACGCACCAGCGGCGAGCGGATTAATCGTACCACTGCTGGAAGGAACAGCGTTGTTCCAGGTTCTACTGACAGCATCATACTGCTGGAGACGCCAATTGATCGTCGACCCGGCTGGCATATTGTTGCTGCTGGTATTGCGTAATGGTCCACGTCATGTTGCCCGGATAGGTACAGGTTCCCGTGACCGTGATGGTGAGCGGGATGGGCGTATTGGTCGCGGTCGGTGTGGGCGACGGCGTGAACGTATTCGTCGGCGTCATCGTGATCGACGCGGTAAAGGTAGGCGTCGGCGTCGGCGTGTTGGTCGGCGTATTCGATGCCGTCGGCGTGTTCGATGCCGTCGGCGTAAAGGTCGGCGTTGCCGATGGCAGCGGCGACGGCGCCAGCTTGGTTACCATGTAGCATTCAGAGTCGAACACGAACGACGAATCAGCAAAATCAGTCGACGCTACACCGGGGAAGTCGCCCGGCAGCGTGCCGTTAGCACCACCGGCAAAGAGAATGTAGAGTGGTCGCGTTGTACCAGCGCTAACCGTCAGCGCGCGACCCGCGAGCCACGTCCCCTCACGATTTAGCAGACCGGAGCTATCGTCGCCGCCGATGGTCGGCGGTGCGGCGTCTTGGTTCGCAGCCGCATACCACAACTGGGTACTGCCGCTTATCGCGTTCGGATAGCTGCCATCGCCCCAGACCTCGTTGAGCCTCATCGTCGATGAGCCATGTCGATTCCAGTTGATCTGGAAGCCGATCAGAGAAATGGGCACGGTTCCGTTATTGGTGATGTCAAAGCGGACCATATCGCCCGGCTCGAACATCAGCGGCGAGATTTGAACCGGCGTGTCGACGCATTGCAGTGTTGCCGTCGCCGACGGTGTTTCGCTCGGATTGACGGTCGGGGGCGGCGCGGTGTTCAACTGACTAGCGCAGTCGGTCGAAGCGTTCAGGTCGTCGAAATAGAAGGTCGTCCCGTTGAAGCTCGACAAAGGCAGGATCGACAGTGGCACCGGTGCGCTCGTGAATTGGAGCGTCCACGTACTATCACCGGGCGGCAGCATCAGATTTGCCGACCCGCTGAACGGATACTCCGGTGAACCCGGAGGCGTCGGCGTGCCAGCACCGACCGTTACGTCGTTGCCAACGTCGGTATACGGCGTTCCGTTATCGAAGCCCGACCAGATCGACAGCGAGTTGAGCTTCATCACCGTAGCGCCCATTCCGGTGTAGCCGGATGGCGGCTGCCAGACAACCACAACGCGGCTCAGGTAGGTGGCGTAATCTCGCGCATTGTTGATCGTCACTGTAATCTGGTCATTGCCGTAGCCGATTCCGGTCGTGGTTACATCAGTGCACTGGAATTGCTGCGTCGCCGTATCAGTCGGCGTGGGCGTTAGCGTCTCGGTCGACGTGCTCGTCGCAGTCGGACTTGGTGTATCCGTACCTTCTCTGGTCGGCGACGGCGTATCGGTCGGGAGCAGAGTCGGCGGGCTAGGCAGGTCATAGCTCGGCGGCACAGCGCGCGGGCTACGGAAAGCCTCATTCACTGCCACGCGACGGGCTTGCAACGGCAGAAAAGCCGCCAAGCCGAGCGGGGTAATCAGCGGGTGATTGAACGTGATCACGATGTAAACCGTGTCGCCGGGACCACCAGCATCCAGCCACGGACGATCCGGATTATGAGTTCAACCATAGGTTTCCAGCAAGCCGCCGGATGTCGGGTCTTCCTCAAGCAGACAGACCGGCGCGCGCGCATCGATGGACGCTGGCGGCTGGAGCGGGTTCCGGAAGCGCGTTTCAACTGCCGAATAGTTGGATTCGTCCAGTTTGGCGCGCGAGCTACACATCATCACGTCGAACCAGCCACGTTCGTCAGAATGGCGAAGCTGATCGAATTCCGGACTACCGGGCAGCGGGCGATCCCAGACTTGATACCATGGCACCGTGCTCGGATCAGGATAGTGACCGGAGGCGGTCGTCCATGTCAGCGGATCTTCAGTCCAACCGGCGGGCAGCCCAACCTGTGGCTGGGGCAGCAGTTGATCGCCGAGACCAAGCCCGGCAGCGCCGCGCCGCGCCTCATTCCAAATCGATAGAAGCCGCGCGAGGTCTTTGCGGCGCGATTGATCTTCCGGGTCGGTGGGATCGCAATCGTCACCGCCGTAATAGGTCGCATAGATCGCTTCAGGTCCATCTTGATAGACCTCGACCGGATCGAGCGTATTGAAGCCGGGGAAGTCAGCGTTGGGCAGAGTCGTCTTGACACCGCGCTGAGCGAGGTTCCGCGCCGCAATATTCGGATCGTTGTCCGGGTTTTCCTCGTTCTTCAAACAAGGAACAATCGAATTCAAGTCGCCATGCCACGACGCATCGGTTGTGTCGTAGATCTGCAAGTCGAGCTGATAAAGAGTGGTATCGTAGACGCCAGTCGAAGTGTAACGCGCTGCCGCTCGCGCGGCATTTTGCAGCGTCACCCACGCCTGAAAAATGCGCCCAAACTCGATAATACCAAACAATAAGATCAGCAGAATGGGCAGGGTGATGGCAAACTCCGCCAATGTTTGCCCAGTCCTGCGCCTATCATGCAACGCTCCGCGTTCTTCCATCTGCATTCCCCCTATTGCGACAACCGCGTGAACATGCGCGACGCAATTTCATTAAAGACCTGTTCCAACTCCGAGCTTGATGAAGCCACGAAGAAATTCCCGCAGCTTTGGCGCGGCGGTTTCGGATCATAAGCGGCACCATTTCCGTTCAGAGGACCGGTGTAAGCGTCCTCGCATGGTCCCCGCTGCCCCCATTCGGGCGCCAGCGGGTCGATACCGTTGCCGATGCGGGTACCCATGTCCTGCTGCCAGTAATCGCTGTCGATTTGGAAGTTATCGCCCACATCGGCGATATAGCGGAGCAGTTCCTCACCGAGATAATCGGCAGTGCGAAGTCGCTGCAAACTGGGGTTATCGCCCGCGCCGCCAAGCGTTTGACCGCGCATACAGGCATAATCGGTCGCACCACAAACTGTGTGAACCAATTGTCCGCTCGGATCTGTCACATAGTCGTAGTTCAAGCCGAAGCCGATAGTGAAGATGGTCGGCAACAGCTCATCGCCGAAGCGGGTGCAGCCGGTCGCGCCGGGAAGATCGGCGACGCCGATGCAGTCCGCCCAATCGCGCGCGTAGTCATCGACGTTGTAGTAATTGACGCAGGTCTCGTCCGCAGGCTTAAGCGCGTCGTCCGGCAGGATGGCGGTGGTGCCGCAGTAGTGGCGAACTTCCGGCTTAAGATCGCTGCAGGTCGGAAAGTTGACCCCGACCAGCAACTCCGTTGGACCCGGATCGCCGACCGAAGCAGCATCGTTGGATCCGTAGGGGCAAAGACCGAAGGCGCCATAACCCCCCGCGCCGGTCGTCGAGTTCCAGACCGGACCACCGGTTCCGGGCAGCGGTTGGTAAACGAAAGCCGGAACCGCGGGATTGCCCGGAGCTGCCGACGCGATCTTTTCGTAGGGCTGAGGTTGGATGATGTCATCGCCGCTGCCAATGCGCGTCACCGGGTTGCTGGCACCCGCCGCGCCGTCGCTCAGCAGCACCATGATCCAGACCGCACCCTCGCGCCGCCCTTCGGAGTAGAGGGTCGCGCTGCCCGCCGCCAAAGCGCCGCCGATGTTGGTGCCAGCGCAGGAGGCGCGGAGTTCGTAGCTGTTGAAACGGAGACTTCAGCTATCGATGGAGATCCCGCCAGCGCCCAGTCCGGCGTCGTGACAATGTCATCGAGCAGCGCGTTGCCGCGCGGAGAGCCGTCGGGGTGCCATTGTCCAGCCGCTTCCAACCACTGCGGGTCAAGCGTTGCCTTATCATACGGACAAGCGCCAGCGACGGGATTGCTGACGAGGTCGCCGACGGCGACGCCATTCAGGAGATTGTCGTAGGTACGGGTGGTGCTGATGCCGCCAACACCGTCAACCAGCGCATCCCAGAGACCGTCGTGATTGGTGTCGGCATAGTTGGAATACTCGGCGCGTACGCCGACGACCGAATGCAGAGTTTCGACCGCGCCTTTGCGTAGCAGCGTGTTGCCAGTCGGATCGGATGGATCAGCCAGATTATGCTCGGTCTCGATCATCGTCGCCTGCGGACCGTTGCCATCCGGGTCAATCGGATTGGCAACGCGGTCAAACGTGACCAGTGCGACCCGGTCGCCGCGCAGGAAGTCTAGCTGAGACAGGAACGAATCCGCCGCGTTGCGCGCCTTCTGGAACGGCTGGCAGACGAGGTCGCTGAAGTCCATATTTCCATTGGCATCAAGCAGTCCATCAGGGTCATTGCAGCAGCCGTAGTAGTTGTACATGGGCACGAAACCCATGAAATAGGGGGCACCCTGGAAGTAAGCAACTTCGTTGTTGACGTTCCCGCCTACGCCGGAAAAATAAGCAGAGTATTCACTATATAAGTCAGGCTCAACCGGGGATTTGAACCAAACCGTCGGGACGAAAGCGCGCACCTGACAAAACTCGCGCGGCTCCTGACGCCCCTGCGGCGTCGTGCCGCCAATTGGCATCGTCACGGTCCGAAAACCACTCGGATCGGTAGTATCAGGCTCAAAAGCGATGGTTTTGTCCCGAAAAGACGGGTCAGGCGTAACCAACGTGCGAAGAGTCCAATTATTAAGCGTATGTTGGGTATTACTGTTGATCTTTCCCCAAGGATTTTGATAGGAAGGCAGCGACGCGGGATCGGTCGGATCTTGGACATGATCATAGACGTCGTCACGAATCAGCAGCGGCGGGACATAACGCACGCCTAACTTAACCTCGTCAGTGGGATTTGCGGTCGTCATGTTGGGGACGTGATCCCAATCATCGTAGGTCGTCTCATTGAGCATCGACTCGGAGACGTCGAAGATCAGCACCACGTCGATCACCGCCGTCTGCGAGATCGCCGATTCGGTCAGCGTAATCGTCGGGTAGCCGAGCAAACTCAAAAAGATGGTTGGGGAGTTGATTTGGGCGGTCACGCGCACGAGCTTCAATTCATCTTTGGTGCACAGCTCTTGATACTTTGCTACCTCCGACGGAATAGCCGCCGGGTTCGCGTCGCCATTAGGCAAAAGCAAGGGCACGCCATTAGAGTCAATCGCTTCTTTTGCGACTGGGTTTCCACCGGCATCAACCACATAGTTGTAGGCAACTTCTTGCGAGCGGCAGGTCTCGACGATCACGTTTTTCGGGTCCAGCCCATAGACTTCGATGAACTGGCGCGCCGCCAGATTAAGGTTGGCGATACTGGTCGCTTCACCATCGGCAATATTATCAGTCGGGGTTTCATCGACTACGCGCCGCATTTGACCGGCAGCGGCAATCGCCGCCGCGTCAATCGCCCGGCGCATGGTGCTGTAGCGGACGAACAGAACCGACACGTCGGTCACAATGCCGACAAATCCCAACAGAGCGAGAAAGCCCACCGCCAAAATGATCAGCGATTGTCCGGTCTGCCCTTTTTTACGCCAATGTCGCCACAGTTTCATAGTCTACCTACTGAACCTCGCCCGGTTCATCTGAGCGAAGTCTCACGAGAAGATAATGTAAGGCTCTACCGTAGACAGCGGGAATGCTGCCCACACGTTGATAACCATTTTGCCGTCATCGTTTCCAACCGCTTGGAAGACAGGCGACAAGACCGGGATTTTCAGCAGCATCTCGTGTTCCCAGTACATCTCGACAAGGATCAAGCCTTGGCTGGGCAGGTACGATTTACGGACAGAGGTGTTGAGCTGATAACCTTGCAGATTCATCAGGTCTTCAACCTGTGAGACGGTCCATTCCGAGCCGACACACGGGGTATCAGGAATCTTGTGATTGCCGAACAGCGGAAAGCCGACCTGCTTTTCGGCGTTGACAAAATCCCCTGCCGTCGCAATTTGATCATAGCCCTCGACTTCTGAGAAGGCGTCGGTGCCGTCAGGCGGGGCAAGGTCGCGACGACCGTTGTGATTGATGTCGAACGGGTCGCGCCCGTCATCTGCCGGACGTGAAAACACACTCGATTCCATCCGTGTCGCACTCATTGGCGTTGGTCGGGTAGCGCCCGGCAACGACTACTTGAGGCTCATCATTGTTGAAGGGGCGATAGGGATAAATGGCGAGAGCGCTAGGATGCGCCGCTGTTCAGGATCGACCAATTGCAGCGAGTAGCCGGTCACGATGATGTCGTCGATGCCGTTGCCCGGATTTATGGACAGCGGGTCCATCGTGGTCAACATCGTGCAAATGACTTCGTTGTAGAAAACGCGGTCAACGTACTGCGGGTCACATGCCTGCGGATGCGCGTCGCTCCAGCGATACTGAAGCCGCTCTGCATCAGTGCCATTATCGCGGGTGGCGATATCGCCAGCGGAATCGGGTGGCAGCGAGACGACGCCCAATGGCATCTGATATTGGGAATCAAGGTAAGCGTTGGGAATGTAGCTGGATCTATTGTCCCAGAACAGCGGGGATTGTTGGTCTTGGAGCACCGCGCCACGTCGAGCACCGGCGCGGGTTACGTCAAGCAGGGTGAGATAATTGTTGGCGAACCAACCAATCTCAATTAAGCCAGCGAGCAAAATGATCAAGATGGGCGTGATCAAAGCCAGTTCGACTACGCTTTGACCAGACTGGCGCTTGCCGTAAACGGCAGGCGTTCCATCGAGGACCTGTATCAGCTTGACGAAGCAATCGCGCATGTCCCACCCTCACGACCGATACTACCAACTTCGATCATACCATAAGGGTAGGTGTAAGCGCGTGCGGCTACTGTGAAGAAAATGATAGAGTATTTTTACAGAGCGCCGCTAAAATGCACTTCTTCAAGCTGAACCCGCGCTTTCACAACGTAGCCGCGCCCATGCCGGGACTGGATCACGCCCGGACGTTCGGGATCAAATTCGATCTTGTGGCGCAAGTTGTGAATGTGGTTGCGCACCAGCGCCGCATCGCCCACCCCATCCGGATACTGCCAGACGTTCGCCAGCAAGTCTTCAGTCGAGTGCAGCTTGTAGGGCGCGGCGCACAGATAGCGCAGCAAATCAAACTCGACGCGGGTAAGCATCACTTCCTGCTCATTGACAAAAACGCGGCACTGCGACGGCGTGATGCGGATGGCGGGCACGTCGCTGTCCATATAATAGGTCGCGCGGCGAATGTGGGCGCGCACCCGCGCAGCCAACTCGCGCGGCACAAACGGCTTGCGAATAAAGTCATCACCGCCGGAGTTCAAGGCATCGACCACGCTGTTCGGCGCGTTCGTCCCGGTGAGGAAAATGATCGGCGTATTGGCGGTGTGTGGTTGGGCGCGCAGCTTGCGGCAGAGCGTGATGCCATCCATTTCCGGCATCATCGCATCAATAACAAACAGATCCGGTCGGGCGGTCTCTACGGTTTCCAGCGCATCGTGTGCCGAATAAGCGCGCAAGACACTATAACCTTCACGCTTAAGCACCAGTTCGACCATATCAAGTACTTGGGCGTCGTCGTCTACAATCATTATTTCATACATGCGTCATACTCAGGAGTTATCCTATCCACTGCCTCAGTATAGCCGAGAAATAGCGCGGTTCACCGGAAAATACGTGAAATATTTATGAAATACCGCCGCGCGTCCGCCGCCCCTCTCTCAAGCCGAAATCATGTAGCCGACGCCGTGAATGGTGCGGATATATTTACGGTGAGTTCCCTTCTCGATTTTGGCGCGCAAATTGCGAACGTGCGCGCGCACGAGGTCCGGATCGCCCGTATTAGGCGGATACTCCCAGACGGCTTGGAGCAAATGCCCCGGCGAAAGCGCCTGATTCGGATGCTCCATCAAGTAGCGCAGCAAGCGATGTTCGGTCGAGGTCAGTTGAATCGTGAAGTCGTCGACGTAAGCTTGATACGTATCCGAGTCAAGGCGTAGGTCGTTCAACTGAAGCACCGCATCATTCTTTTTGTCGCGCGTGCCGCGCCGGAGCAGCGCGCTGATCCGCGCCCGCAGTTCTGCCAGTTCAAACGGCTTGATTACGTAGTCGTCAGCGCCCGCGTCCAGCCCGTTCACGATGTCGTCGGTGCTGCCCTTCGCCGTCAGGAACAAAATCGGCAGCGGGATAAAGCGGGAATCCTCGCGCAGCTTGCGACAGAGCGTGATCCCGTCCATCTCCGGCATGATGATGTCCAGCACCAGCAGATCAGGAATTTGCCGTTCGAGGGCGACCAATGCCTGCGCCGCCGAACTCGCCAAGGTGACGTCATAGGCTTCATTCTTAAGCACACGTCCTACGGTCGCCAGAACCTCCGGATCGTCGTCTACCGCAAGAATTCGAACCATGATTACGTACTCCTCATGATAGGAAGGCGCACCTTGAACTGTGTTCCTTCGGAAGATGTAGTTACGGTGATCACGCCACCGACGCGATCAAGCACCTCGCGGCAAATGTGCAGCCCCAACCCAGTCCCCTCACCGATTGGCTTCGTCGTGAAAAAGGGCTTGAAAATCTCGCCGACGATGTCGTCAGGGATGCCGGGACCGTTATCACTGACAGTAACTTCGATAATCCCGCTGAGCTGATCATGGGCGGCTGCAATCCCGATCTCGGCGCGGGGTACACCAACGAGTGCATCATGGGCGTTCAAGATCAAATTCAGCCAGACGTCGTCGAGTTCACCGGGCACAGCACTTACTGGTGGCAGCGGCGTTAACGGAACCTCCACCAGCAGCCGAATCCCCTCACGCTCGATGTGCGGACGGATCAGCGTGATGATCTCCTCTATAGTGTATATCACATCCACCGCTGAACGTGGTATATCTGCGGTCGTCGGGCGTGCCATCGCCAGCAAGCGCCGGACAACCCCGGCTGCTCGCTTGCCGGAGCGCGAAATCGCGCTCAAGGCTTCGGCAGCTTCGGCATCTTGCGGTATTTTTTCGAGCAGCAATTCGGTGTCGAGCACAATCGTCGTCAGCGGATTGTTGATCTGGTGGGCGACGGCTGCCGCGAGTTCGCCCATCGCCGAAAGCCGCGCCGTTTGAATCAACCGGTTCTGCGCGTCCTTGAGTTCGCGGAAGCTGGCTTCAAGGTCGCGCACGAGGTTCACGTTCTCCAGCGCGGTCGCCGCCTGCCCGACGATGGCGCGCCCCAGATCAATCTCGCGCGGGCTGAACGCGCGGGCGTGCAGCGTATCGGCGAACAGCACGAAGCCCTGCATCTGCCCGCGAATGATCAGCGGCAGCGCCAGCAGCGAACGACTCCCGCGCAGCGCGAACAGCATTTGAATGCTAGACGGCAAGTCATCCTCACCAGTGTAGTAATTGAGTGGTTCTCGTTCCAGCGCGTCGAGCAGTTCGCGAGAGGTGGCGGGGTCGAGGTACGGCGCGAGTTCGGCGCTCCAAACGGCTTTTCCGGCGGCGAGCGAGCGCTTCAACGCCGAGCCGTCGGGCGAGAGCAGCGCAAATTCGATCCAGTCCGCCTCCAGCGCCGCGCAGGCGTCGTTGAGCGGCTTGAAAGAATAGGCGAAATCGTTTTCGCTGGAGAGCGCCGCCAGCGCCTCAAGCACAATCCGCTGCGCCAGAAAAACCGACTCGGCAGGCGGGGTGTCGCGGGGAGACTGAACATAGTATGCCTGAATCGCGCCGATGACCTGCTCACCAGCGAGCACAGGCAGCACCAGCATCGCCCGCGCGCCGACGCAAGCCAAGTACTCGCGCTCGACCGGGATGTCATGACGGTCACCCCAGATCATGACGTGGCGGTGATTATTCAAGGCGTGCCGAATGGCGGGACGCTCGGCAAGCTGGGTGTTCGGCTCCGAGCCGCTGCGCCAGCGCGCTTGCTGCGACCACGCCAACAAGTCGAGCCGCTGCTCGCGCTCGTTCCAGCGATAGACTTCGGAGTAGCCGACGTTCAAGACGCGGATGAACTGGTCGCAGATGGCGGGCAGCGTGCGGTCAAATGAAAGCGAGGCGTTGATCGCTTGGCTGGCGTCGATCAGCGCTTTGAGTTCGTAGGTGCGGCGGATGCTCTGCCCGTGAACACGCGCGTTCTCGATGGCGACCGCCGCGTAAGACGCCAAATTCATCAACAGGTCGCGGTGGCGTTCGGTGAAAATGTCGTGCTTCTGCTTGTTGTTGACGCCCAGCACGCCGAGCGTCTGCCCTTTGTGGATGATGGGCACGTAAAGCAGTGAATTGACGAAATACTCGGTTTTGACCTTCTGCGGACCACTGGCTGCCAATAAAAGCGGCTGTCCGGTCTGAAAGACCGTCCCGGCGATGGTATCGCGCGTCTTGATGCGAAAATTGTCCGCCACTTCAAGGTCGATCCCGACTTTCGCCCGGAGATAAAGCTGCCCGGACTGTCCGTCCGGCAGCAGAATCATGCCTTCTTCAGCGTTAGTCAGGTGGCGCGCCGCCGCCACGATGCGGTTCAAGACTTCGGTCAAGTCGAGCACCTCGGTCAGCGAGCGGGCGAGCGCGAACAGGGTTTGGATGTCTTCGTCGCGCCAGAAAATCGAGGTGTGGACGCCAACCGACGGCGCTGGCTCAGGCGTGGACTCACGGGGCAGCTCGGACAAAACAGGCATCCGCAGCGCCCGGGCAACTCCGGCACGAATGCTGCTCCCATCCAAATCGGTGAGGACGATCTCGGCAGCCCAGCTCGTCTTCCGGCGCTAGCGGAGGCGGCGCGTAGATCAACAACGGCGGATGGCGCGGCAACCGAGCCAGCGTCGACGCCGTATGGTCGCCAGTGTTGCGATTGACCATCTCGGCGTCAACAACAATCACCTCAAACGACTCGTATTTGAGCCGGTACAGCACGTCGAGGTGCGAGTAAGCCGTATGGATGGCGAACCCGGCATCTTCCAAGCCCTGCCGGATCTGCTGCACGATGTCGTAATTGCCTGTTACCACGAGCAAATTTCGGAATGCCATACGTCGCTCTACCCGGTATCGTCGTTACGACACGTCATCGTTTGGTCAGCCGCTCGCGCTGAAGTTAACGCTTGCTCAGCCGCTCGCGGCGGCGTTCCAAATCGTCATCGACTGCGCTTTCCGCCGGCGCGGGTTGCTCTTGAGGTTGGCGCTCGGCTTGACCGGGGGGCTGAACCGCAGCATCGTCAACTGGGGCGTCGGTCGGGGCGCTCACATCGGCGCGCTGCGCCACTAATTCGCCCAACGACGTGATTTTCTCGCGTGCTTCACGCAGCACGTTGGCGAGGTCGGGCAGCGGGCTGTTCTCAGCCGCTTCCGGCTGTGCCCGCCGTGCATCGGCGACCGCCGCGTCGAGTTCGTTGACGCGCTGGATCAAATCCTCGGTTGAAAGCTGATGATCGCGCAGGTCAGCTTCGGCGATGGTCACGCGCTGCTGCGCCCGCTGCATGTGCTCGATGGCGTAACGGGCGGCGGCATCGTCATTGCGCGCGACGGCGGCGTCCGCCTCACGATCCCAGCGTTCGGCTTCGTCGGCGTAGCGCTGAATCCGGGTCTTGATTTCTTCCTCGTAGCGCACCGCCTCGTTGATCCGGTCGCGCAGCGCCGTGATCTCGCGGTCAATGTCCTTGCCGAGCCGCTGCGGTCGGCGCGGAGGCTGATCCTCGCCGCGGTTAGCGCCAGCAGCATCGCGCAAACTCGATTTAACCAGCACGTTGAGTTTCTTAAACAGGTCATTCATAACAGTTATTATACAGTTTTCACACCTTCAGCCGCAACTAACCGCCGTCGCCTATGTCCGCCTTACAATGACCATCCCACGCCAGCGCGTAGACCTTCATGTTGCTGGCTCCGGGTCCCCCACTCAGCGCAGCCGTCCCGTGCGTGTCGAAGACCTTGCACAAACGCGGATCGTTCAGGTCGCCGCCCGGCACTTGATTATCCAGCGCCATCAGATAGCGCACGTCACGCGCCTGCATAAACGCCCACATCGCGTCCGGTTGCCCGACCAGCGCAATCGCTTCCGGATCGACCAACCCGGCGATGTCGAGGATCGGTCGGTCAGTGAAGTAGCCAATCGCACCAATGTCGTGGGTTGCGACCAGCTCATCCGGCGGAAGGTTGTCCTTGATCCACAACGCCGTCGCTACCATCTCCTGATTGATAATGGCGACGTCCTGCACGTAGGCGCTCAACCCCAAGCCGAAGATAAAGACGGCGAACAGGACAACCGCCGTCCCGGCGACGACGCGCACCACCACCCGCCCGATCAGCGACGATCGGGTGACGCTGCAGCAGCCACCCCGTGCCGACGACACCCGCGACGATCAGCGCGGGCAGCGCCGGGATCACGTAGCGCCCGTGCTGGTATTCAAGCGGCAGCGTGACGGCGTAGAGCACGATCAGCGCCACGCCCCACAGCGGGAGCAGCAGGTACAAGAGGGCGCGGCGGTCGCGCGGGAGCAGGAACAGATAAGCGATCATGCCGGGGATCAGCAGGATTTGTCCGCCCGCCAGCAGCGGCTTAGTCACGTTTTCGAGCCGCCAGAACAGGCTGAGTTCGAAGTAGGGCGCGCTTTCCGCGCGTTTGGCGGCGGCGGTGTTGGGGAGCAAGCCGCCGGTCAGGCTGTAGTTGTAGATCAGGTAGGGCGCAAGCACGACCAGCCAGCAGATCACCGCCGCGCCTCCCCAAACCAAGAGGCGATCGCCACGTCATATTCGGGCGGACGATCAGCAGCGCTAAGCCGATCATGCCGACCAGCATAACGCCTTCGGGACGAGTCAGAGTTGTCAACCCGGCGGCGATGCCGAAGATCGCACCGCGCAGCGCGACCGCGCTGAACCTCGGCGAGCGCGGATCGAGTTCGCGCCACGCCAGCCAGATCAGCAGCAGCGTGAACATGCCGAACAGCATCGTTTCCATGCCGGACGCGCCCGCCCAAATCAAATGCCACGCGCCGACCACTGCCAGCCCCGCCGCCAGCGGCACGTACTTCTGCTTAGGCGCGAGCCGAGCAGCCAAGCGCGCGCCGATCAAGCCGGTCAACGCCAGCATCAACGCGCCTAAGCCGTGCGTCCACCAGCGAAAGGGCACGCCCAGCTTGTAGCCCGCCGCCAACACGACCGTATACAGCGGCGAAGTCGAGGCGGCGCTGGCTTCGCCGGGACGATACGCCCAGTCGCCGTAGACGGCGAGATTGCGCCCGTAGGTTTGGTGAATCCAACTGTCGTCGAGCGGGAAATCGCCCCCGGCGGCGGCGACGTAGAGCGCGACCAGCAAGAACGCCGCGAGGATGATCACGGCATCGTAACGGCGGCTAACGGTGGATGGCATAGAGCCTCGCGGAGTCGAACGGGATCGGCGTCAAGAACAGGTCGGGCGGTGCATCCAGCAGCGGGCGCATCGGGATGGTCAGCGCCGCCGGATCGTTCTTCACCAACAGGTAATCGATCCCGTAGCGCCGCGCCACGTCGAGCAGCACGTCGGGCGCTTCGTTGGGGATCGTCGCCCCGCCCATTCCCGTATAGTAATACAGTTCCGCCGGTTCATCACTCAAGATCCGCGCGTCGGCGGGCAGCTTGGCACGCAGTTCGGCGTAGATCGCCGGGTCTTGCGGTGTCACCCGCCCGTTGACGCCGAGGTAAACGCTCAAGCCGAGGGCGAAAGCGACCAGCCCACCGGAAAAGACCGTCTTGCGCGGTGCGGGCGTTCCAATGACGACGGCGGCGCGCCACCCACTCGACCGCGTCGTCCAAGCCGACGACGCCCAGCGCCGCCCAGAACGGGATCAGCGCCGCCGCCGAGTGGAGCAGTCCGCCGCGAAAACCGGGGAACGGAAAGACGAAGGTCATCGCCAGATGCAGACCGAGGGCATACAACCCAAACGGCAGCAGGAACAGATCGCGCCGCCGACGCCACCAACCAATCAACAGCAGCGGAGCGAGGACGATCATGCCCTCGACGGCGACGAAGGTCCAGAAGTTGTTGATCACGGCGTCGCGGCGCGAGTTGATCAGCGCGGTCAAGCCGCCGCGATAATAGCGTCTGCGGGCTGGAATCGGGCGGATAGTTGAAGATGTCGTCGTACTGGTCAAACCAGATCGCCTGCGTGCCGCCGAGCGGCAGCGGCGTGCCGATCTCGCGGAGGTTGCGGGCGAAGTAAGGCAGCATCACGAGGACGTAGCCGAGAATCAGCACGGCAAGCGTGATAAGGATGCGGCGTAGGGGCAAGGCGTGCCTTGCCCCTACCCACACGATCACCAGCGCCGCGACGATGCCGAGCAGCATCCCGTCAGCGCGAGTGAGATGACCAAGCGCGGCAAGGACGCCGACGGCGAACCACAACCTCACCCCCCTGCCCCCTCTCCACTGCGTAGAGAGGGGGTGAAGTGCAGCGGATTTGGTTGCAATCGTGAATCTTTTTGCTCCAAGACCTATCAGGATAAGGCAAAGCGAACCGATCAGCGCGTAGGGCGCGACGGTGTCGATCTCGCCCCAGAACTTGAGGTAGAACGGATTAAGCAGGGTCAGCAGTCCGGCGACCCAAGCGTGACGGCGCGATCCGCCCAGTCGCCAACCGAGCCAAAAGCCGACCAGCGCCGTCGCCGCGCACATCAGCGCGAAAGGAAGCTGAGCGATTGCGTAATTTCCGGGCGCGGCGAACAGCGCCATGCTCAACCCGGCGATCACCGACGTAAGCGGCATCCAGTAGAGATGCGAGGGCATCGGCAGGTGATCGGGCGCGCCGATGTACGTCCAGACGTAAGCGTCGGTCAAGCCCTGCCCGCTGGCAAGACGCGTCGCCGCGTTGAAGTGATAGTAGGCATCGGCGTAACCCGGCGCTGCGATCAGCCGGCGTGATCACGACCGCGCCGATCAGGCGACGAGGGCAAACAGGAGAAAATCACGCCGGGGCATAGGCGAAAAGATTTAACGCAAAGGCGCAAATTCGTTTCGCTTGGCGCAAAGCTGCAAAGTGTTTTGTAGGGGCGCAGCGTGCTGCGCCCTATATCTGGCATTATCGTGATCATGATGTAAGCACGGCTTCTTGACGCAGGCGACGGTAGAGCGCGACGCAGACGCCAATCAAGATGGCGGTGCGCGTCAGCACCAGCGTGACGAACGGCAGCACCAGCGAGCCGGTGATGGTGCCGCCAGTGTCGCCGGTGCGGATGAACAGGAATGGATACTCGGCAAAGGTCACCAGCGAGAGCAGCACGACCGTCGTCACGCCGTCGCGGGTCGGGAAGCAGAGCAAGATCAGCGGGACGATTTGCGCCAACCACTGCGGACTCCAGCCCTGCGCCTGCAAGAAGAAGATCAGCATGGTGATGGCGACAAAGGACACCAAGCCGCGCTGATCGAAGCGCCGCGTCCGCCAGAAGACGAACGCGCCGACCAGCGCCGCCGCGCCCAAGCGGACGACGCCGGGGATCACAGCGGGATTGCCTTCCAATCGATAGGCGTTCGCCGGGTCGAGCCGTTCCTGCGCCGCGCCAAAATTGCCGGTCGAGTAGTTGCCATCGATCAGCGCCCAGACGGTCTCGTAGGACGACTTGTTGAACTGTGCCGTCAGCGAGGGGGCGGTCATGGCGGCGTTCTGGGCGAACAGGAGCAGATAGACGACGCCGAAAATCCCGACAGCGACCAGCGAATAACGCAGCGCCGAACGCCGTCGCGGAAGCGCCAGAGCGCGCCGAGGATCAGCAGCGGCGTAAACTTGATCAGCCCGCCGACGCCCGCGATCACGGCGGAGCGCAGGTCACGGCGCTCGATCAGCTGTCGCTAGCGCCCAGAGCAGGAAGAAGGCGACCAGCGGCTCGAAGTTCCACCAGATCAGCACCAGCGGCGCGAGCGTCAGCGCGTAGATCCACGCCAGCGCCATCCCGGTCGCCGCGCCGTAAAGCCGCGAACCGATGCGCCGGACGAGGACGAGGTTGCCCACGTCGAACGCCAGCATGATCACGCCGAAGATCAGGGCGAAGCCGTTGTAGCCGCTGCGCCCAAACAATTGAAAGATGAGGGTATCGAGGAAAGCGGGAATCGGCGGGAAACTCGCTCCACCAGTCGCGGAAAGGCAGCAGTCCCTGCCCCGACAGCGATCCCAGTTGGAAGTAGTAGAAGAAATCGCCGCCCGCCGTGACGCCGCGCTCGATCCCCTGTGTGAAGATCGGCTGGTAGACCATCAACAGCATGACGCGAAAGGTCACGAACAGGATCAACAGCAAGCGAAAGTCGTTGAGCAGGGTTGAGGTTTGAATGGCGTTCGCGTTTTGCGTCTTCACGTCAGTTTGCTGCCCTATTCACCAACAATAATCGTTGTCCGTAGGGGCGGGTTTGAAACCCGCCCCTACCCCACGTTACGATTCGCGCACGAAAATCGACGCCAGGGCGTCGGTGTAGACTTCCTGCCAGCCCGGTTCATCGCGCAGTTGACGCGCCAGCCCGCTGCTCTGCTCGATGACGACGGTGTTGACGTCGTAGCGGTCGAGCGTCGCGCGCCAGCCGTCGCCACCAATGGCGGTTTGCAGATATTGGGTCAAGAAATCGTCACCGTAGAGATCGGTTCGCCCATCGACAAAGACCGGATAATCGGGCGCGGCGAACAACAGATACCCGCCCCAGTTATAGCTGTTGAAGATCGGGCGCGGCGGCTGCTCGCGCTCGATGTACTCGACCGCCGCGACCGGCAGCGTCTCGCGCATAGCAGTGTCAACCAGCTTGGGCGACAGCACGACGGCGACTTTCAGCAGCGCGCCGAGCAGCACGACGACCACCAAAACCAGGTTGATCCGCGCCATCCGGGGCGTGACCCGCTGGACGGTTTTCAGCGTCCAGCCGCGCTCGGTCAAGACCGAGTCGAGGTGATAGGTCAGCACCGGAGTCGCGGCGACGGCAAAGACGGCGATATTGCGCCCCGCCAGCAGCGCCATAAACGCCGTCCCGCTGACGAGGATGAAATCCGTCCAGTTGAGGCGGCGCTTGCTCGCGCCCGCCGCGCCGAGCACGCCGAGCAGCAGGAAGATGAAGCCCCACGTCTCGCGCCCTTGAAAATTGGGCGAATTCCATTCTTGAATGAAATTGCGCAGCGCGCCAATGCCGACCGTCTGGAACGGCACCAACAGCATTTGCAGCCCGTAGGGGTTGATCACCAGAGCTGCCACCGAGATCAGCGCGACGACGATCAGCTTGCGGATTTGCCGCCACGTCAGGTAGCCGCCTTGCGGCGCGAAGATGCGTCCGAGCAGCTCCCCGGCGATCACGCCGCCGATGAAGATGAAGCCAATCGAAAATCCGGCGTGCAGATTGCCCCAGACCGCCATGATCAAGGGGATCAGCCAGAGGCGATCGACGTCTTTGCGGCGGTAGAGGTAGAGCAGATAGAGCACGACCGCGCTGAGCAGAAACGAGAGCATCTGCGGGCGCGGCGACCAGAAAACCGCCGCCGCCGCCGAGCCAAGGATCAGCGCGAAGGCGCGCAGGTAAGGGCTGCCCTCGCCCATTTTGTAGACGAAGAACATGCCCGCCGTCGCCAGCGCCGCCATGAAGATCGACAAGCCCGCCGCCCCGCCGATCTGCCACGCGGCGTAGAGGATGATCTGCGACCCCCAGCTATGGTTGATCCACGTCTCGCCTGCTTTGGTAAACGAGAACGGGTCGGCGTAGATCATGCCGTGCGTGAGGGTGTACTCGCCGCTGCGGATGTGCCACCACGTATCGGTATCGACCGGAACGCGCGCCGCCAGCGCGAAGATCAGCGCAAACAGGATGATCGTCATCGAGCGTTCGATGGTCAGGCGGCGCAGATTCACAGGTTTTTCTCGTCGTACAGGTCGTGATCCATATATTCCCAATCAGGGTCTTCACGAACGTATGCTTTAGTGTCCTCTAAAATCCGCTCAAGAAACGTTGAAAAGTCGGGGGCAAGCCACTTTGGACCAATGTACTTTCCGGCAATGATCGAATATTCACAGACATCGTCGTTCCAATATGCATCCGGTAAATAGAGAATAGGCTGAGTCTCAGATTTATCGTCAAAGAAAATGCAAAAGCTTTGTCCGCCACAGTCAGCACCAAAGATAAGAATTTGTCCGTTGTACTCCGGTGATTGGATTTGCCCCGGCGTCCACGAGCCATTCCGAAACATCCCCTGAAGCAGTTCCTCCAGTGGACGAATACGATAGGAATTCCAAACATCAGGAAGGTCTAGTCCACCGTAGCGTTGATAGAATTCCACGAAGTCGCTCGGCAACTTACGCTCAATTATCTGCTCGATCTGATGAATCAGGTTGCTGTCTTGAGGCGGGAGCAATCGATCAGGTTTCAGCGAGTCTCGCCTGAGGTGTGGAATTTGTGCTTCCAGTTCCGCTTGCCAGCGATTCCAGTCCATAGAATTACACCCCGCTCATGCTGACGACTTTGCCCACCGTCCGCAGCAAGATGTTGAGGTCGAGAATCAGCGATTGGTGGCGGATGTAGTAGAGGTCGTATTGCAGCTTGACCAGCGCGTCCTCGTCGGTCGAGCCATAGTCGTAGCGCACCTGCGCCCAGCCGGTCAAGCCGGGGCGAACGATCAAGCGGGTGCGGTAGAACGGGATTTTCTCCTGCAAGCGCGCGACGTGTTCGGGGCGTTCGGGGCGCGGACCGATCATGCTCATCTCGCCACGCAGCACGTTGATCAACTGCGGCACTTCGTCAAGCCGGGTCTTGCGGAAGAAGCGCCCGACCCGCGTCACGCGCGGATCACCCTCGTGCGAGAAGACTGCGCCGGTCTCGGCTTCGGCGTCGGGAATCATCGAGCGCAGCTTGTAAACCCTGTAGATGCGCCCGTTGCGCCCGACGCGATCCTGTGTATAGAACACGCTGCCGCGCGAGTCAAGCCGCTGGATCAAGGCAATGAAGGGCAGCAGCAGCACAAACAAAGCTAACCCCAGCCCCGCAATCACGATGTCGATACCGCGCTTGAGCATCGGGTAAGGATCGAACGCGCCGTCAGCATTCTTGATCGGCAGCAGGACGACCGCCCAGTCGTTATTGACGTGTTCGACCGGGACGCGCCCGGTGATGCCCTCGTAGACCAGCGTCATCGGCGCAATCGTGATCCCGTGCTCGTAGGCGTCCATCAACGCCTGAAAGGTCTCGACGGGGAGATCGTGGCTGGCGGTGATGATCACCTCGCTGATGCGATCCCGGCGGGCGAAGTTCATCATGTCACGCCCGGTACCGAGCACAGGAACGCCGTCAAAGACCTGCCCGACGTCCTCCGGCTTGGTGGCGATGATGCCGCGAATGTCATATTCGTCCGGCGCATAGGCACGCAGCGCGTCGAGCATGGTTTCCGCCGCCCAATCCGCGCCAACGATCAAGATTCGGCGTGGTTGGTAGACCCAACCGGCGAGGAAGGGACGCGCCATCCGCCACACGCTGATCAAGAGGAAGGAGGCAACGCCATAATAGATGATGAACAAGCGCGGCAGCGCCAGCGGCGGCGAGACGAAAAAGACGACGACGTAGATAACCCACGTCTGCGCGGTAATCAGGATCAGGCGGCGCATCGTCCGGCGGCGGCGCGCCGAAAGCGACAGGTCGTAGAAGTCGTTGGCGCTCGCCAGCAGCACCCAGAGCAGCACCAGCCCGACGAACCAGCCGCTCTGCGACAGTACAAAGTCGAGCGTAAATCTGTAATGGGCGACAATCGTCCAAATCCGCAGGGCGATCAGCACCGAGAGAATCACGGCGGCGATGTCACCCGCCGCGATCAAGACGCGGCGTTCGGAGATCTGAAGCTGAGGGCGACGACGCGGCGACGGCGAAAAGAACATACTCACCCCCCCAACCGGTAGAGCAGCAGCGCCAAGAGCAGGCTGACAACACTGACGAGCGCACCGGGCAGCAGCCAGATCGGTTGATAGTCGAAGCGAACTTCGTGCAGACCAGCGTCCACTTGGATAGCGCGGAAGTTGAGGTTGGCGCGATAGATCGGCGTCTCGACGCCATCGACCGTCGCCACCCAACCGGGGTAATCGGTGTCGGCGACGACGAGCCAACTATCCGCCCCACATCGACGGTTAGGGTGAGCGCATTACCCTCGTCGGACGTGACCAGGACGTTGCCGACAAGCGGCTGCGGATCGGCACATTCGCCCGCACCGAGCATATGGAGCTGCCCCAACGGCTGCCACGCCGGATCGACCAGCGCAGCTTTGAGCGAGTCCTCATCCTCATGCCAGCAGACCGCCGCTAGCAGCCACGCCCGCGCCGCCGGTCGTTCGAGCGGCTGCAATTCCGGCGTATAGGTCGCGCCGACACCCGCCGCTTGCAGCAGCGCCGCCGATGCCTCCGGGTGCGCCTCAATCAAGTCGAGATAGTCGGCAAAATGCCCGACCAGCAGCGGATCGAAGTTGTTGAGCAGCGGCAGGTCGTCGATCAGGTTGAGATTAGGCAGTGCGGTCGTGCGCAGGTCGCGCCACTGATCGACGGCAACCGTATAGTTCTTGAAAGGGAAAAAGCGCTCGAACTTGACGGTTTCCTCGGCGGCAGTCGTCCAATAGGCGCGTGCCGGGGTCGTGTGGGTGGATGCGGGCACAGACTCGTAGAACGCCGCCGAGATCGCCGGGTTCAAGCCCCAGCCCGCCCAGACCAGATCGACGGCGACGACGACCAGCACGATCACTCCCCAACGGCGGTGCGCGGGGGTATCGGGCTTAGGCTGAGCCAGCGTCAAGCCGCCCGCGATCACGCCGAGAACGCCGAGCGCGAAGGCGGCGTGCTCCAACAGCGGGAGCGCGGGCGAGTCGCCTTTGACCACGAACGGCGCGATCAGCGCCAGCAGCGCGGCAATCAAACACGCAAAAGTCGCGCGCGCCGTCCAGCGGCGCAGGCGAGCACCGCGCGCCCAGACGGTCACGCCCATGCCAGCCAGCACGCTCAAGCCGGTGACCGTCCACAAATGCCAGCGCTCCGGCGCTTGAAACAAGTTGAAAGTCGGTATATTCCGGTAGAGGAAGGGAAAGATCGGCGTGTTGACGCCCAGCGCAAAGACGAAGCCGACGATCACGACGATCAACCAGAAGAAGGTGGTCGCGTAGATCGCCGGGCGCTCCTTGTCGCGCCAGCCGATGATTCGCCCGATCACCGCCGCCAGCGCCGCCAGCAGCGGGATAACCCCGACATAAACCGCGTCCTCGAAGAAGGCGCGCGGCAGCAGATAAGATGCATCCGCCGGGGTGCCGAAGACGTTGGGGGCGAACAGATTCAGCACGCTGGCGGGCGCGTAGCTGTAATTCATGGCGAAGTCGAAATCGACACCGCCCGCGCGCTGCGACTGCGCCAGCAGTTCGGCGGTAGCGACCAACTGCAACCCGGCAATCCCCGCGCCGAGCAGCAGACAGCCAGCGACCCCAATCAAGCGCAGCCAGCGAAACGGGCGATGGGTCAGCGTCCACCAGAGGGCGAAGCCGCCGACCAGCAGCAAGCTGTACCACGCCGTCTGCGCGTGACCCGCCAGCAGCAGCAGTGCCGCGAAGATCGCCAGCAAGCCCGCGCTGCGCGGACGCCCGCCATCGAGCAACCGGAGCGCCGCCCACAGCAGCCACGGCAGCCATGCCGCCGTCTGGATCATCGGGTAGGTGCCGGTACGGGCGACCAGATAGGCGGACAAGCCGAACGCCAGCGCGCTCACGCCGCTGCCGAGGGTCGAAGCCCCCAAGCGACGCGCGAAGCTCCCCATCCCCCACCCGGCGATGAACAGATGCAGCACCGCGACGAGGCTCATCGTCTGCGCCAGCGGCAGTACGAAGCCGATCCAGCTTAGGGGATAGAGCAGCGACGATTGATAATTGGCAAAGAGCGGCGCACCCGCGCCGTTGAGCGAATTCCAGAGCGGGAGATGCCCGGCGCGCAAGGCATCGAAGGCGTATTCGCGCCACGGATAGAACTGGAGCGCGGGCAATCCCCAGAAAAGCGCATCACCCAACAAAAGTTGGTAGAACAGAACCGCCAGCGCCACCGCGAGGATCAGCAGAGGTAAGCGTGAATAAAGCCGCATCAATGCCTGACTTTCATTAGGGCGACCGCCAGCGAGGCGACCGCCAGCAGCAAGGTCACGCCGGAGACCAGCGCGGCGATCAAGGTCTGTTGGTTCAGCGCGGCGACGGTCGCGGCGTCGGGCAAATCCTGCCAGCCACTCGCCCACGCCGGAAACTGGCTGAAATCAGTCGTCAGCGCCGGGTCGCGATTAGCGTAGATCAACACACCGCCCACTTGATCGACCAGTTCGAGTGCGGGCACATCCAGCGGATACGCTGAGACGACGTGAGTCACGCCCCACTGACCGAGCACCGCCGTGTCCGGGATCGCCGTCCGATTCGCCGTCGCCAGATCATCCCCCTGCGCGCCGATCAACGGTGGCAAGACGACGCTGTAACCCGACGCGGTAATTCCCCCGCCCTGCTCGACCGCCGTCACAATGCCGCTCAACTGAAATGGATCGACGCCACCGAACAACCGCAGATGATAATCCTCTGCGACCTGCTGCTGCAAACTGTAGGTCGGCGAATAAACGCGATCCGCACCTAATTCGGTCAAGCGCTCGGCAAGCTGCACCTGATCGGTCGGCAGCCACGCCGACGAATCGCGCCACTCCAGCCAGCCCGTACCGATGATCGCCAAATCCGCGAAGACGACCGCGATCAGCGCCAGCGCCAAACGATCCCCACGCAGCCGATTCACCAGCAGCAGGATCACGCCGAAACCTCCGCCGCCAATCAGGATCGACCAGCCGTTGATCGTCGGCAGCTTCAGCAGCACGAAGCCACCGATCAGCAGCGCCGCGACCGTCCCGGCGAAGGCGATCAAGCTGCCGCGTCGCCAGCGATGGTCGATCAACCACTGCGCGCCATAGCCCGCCAACAGCGGTGCGATCAAGGCGACCACGAACCACGCCCGCGAAGGCACGCGAAACCAGAGCAGCGCTGGAATCAGCTTGACCAGTGTCGTCCAGAACGGCGCGTTGATGCCGAGCGCGTAGAGCGCCGCGACCCCGGCAGCCGCCACCCAAAACCAGCGCCGCGCCGCGATCACGCCGATCAACGCCAGCGCCAGCACCGGCAAGCCAACTGCCGTCAGCGACTCGATATTGCCACCCCGTGCGGGCAATAGCAACCCGATCCATCCGGCAGGCTGAAGCGAGAAAACCCCGGCATCAGCAAGGGTGATGGCGGCGCGGCTGAGGTAGGGTCGCCAACCGAGCAGCGGCAGTGTAAGCGAGAGCGTCAGCAGGACGATCAGCAGCAGCGCGGGCGCAAAGCGCCACAACCGCCTTAACCGTCGCAGCCGGATCGCCTCGTATAAGGCGTACGATCCCGCCAGCGCATAGGCGAACAAGCTCAAGCGCACGTCCGCCAGCAAAATCAAGCCGCCGAACAGCGCTAGGAATAGCATATTTCGTAGGGGCGCAGCGTGCGCCAGCCCCTACAGCGGAATCCTCATGGAATATCCGCCCAACTGCCCACATCAGGAAGGGGAACCACGCCAGTGCGTAGAGCAAATCGAGATGCCCCGCGCCGGTGTGACCGAGCGCACGCGGCGAGAGCGCGTAAGCCAGCGCACTGATCCCGGCTGCCCATTCGCTCAAACCGAGCGACCGCGCCCAAATCCACATCCCCGCCCCGGCGATTAGCAGGTGCAGGACAATCATCAAGTCGAGGTGATAAACGGGTGGCAACAGCAGCGCGATCCATTGCAGCGGATAGGCGGTTTTGTTCAGCGGATCGGCGGCGAAGGGCTGTCCCGCCATGATCGTCTCGCGCCAGAGGGGAAAACTATGCTGCTCAAGCACCGACGCCCGCAAGAACTGCGCGGCAGGCAGATGCGACGTCGCCGCATCGGAGAAGGTCGCACCGGGGTTATAAGGCAGCATGCCGGGGCGAAAACCGGACGCCAGCAAGCAGGCGACGCCAAGCCCAACGATCAGCAACTTAAGGCGCATAAACTCGAACGCTGCCAACCTGCTGCACGAGTTGCAGCGAATCGACACAAGTCCCCGCACCCAGTTTCGCTTCTTCGGGACCGTAAATCACGTAGCGCACGTGATATTGATCGAGCAGCGCGCTACAGTCGCCCGTAGCAGCATACCAGTCAACGACGGCTTGCTGCTTGGCGGCGGCGTCAAGTGTCTCGTAGGGATGCCCATAAACGACGCGCGCGCCTGCCCAACCCGGAATCCAGACACTCGCCAGCGGTGATGCCAGCACCACGTCGTCCGACGACGTGTGCTGGCTGAGCCAATTATCGTAGACTATTGCATAGTCACGCTCAAGGAAGATGCCGACCACTCGCTGTGGTTCTCCGACGATAGCAGGCAGCACCGGCAGAAACAGCATCAGCACCTGACTGATAGCGATCATCGGGATGAAGACCGCAAACACGTAGGCGCGCCAGCGTCGGTTGATGTGCGGCAGCCACACGTCCTCGATAGCGCGGGTCGCAAAATAGCCAATCGGGATCATCAAGCCAACGGCGAAGCGTCGCTGAACGTTGAGCGGCAAATACATGGCGATCACCGCAGCGGCGACCCAGAGCAGAAACAACCGATCGCCGTCGCGCTCGAAGCGCCGGATCGCCCGGTAGATGCCCGGCAGCGCCACCAACAAGGGAATCCCAAAACCGAGAACGAGCAGCAGCGGCGGCGGCGACATGGTCACGTTCTGCTGGTTCCATTCCGCCATCGCCGGGTTGTAAATCACCGTCAACATATAGTAGACCGCTACCGAAATCGCCGGGATAATCACCGCCAGCGCCCAACGCACGAGGCGGCTCGGCAAGCGTCGAGTCTGCCACCAGATGGTAGCGACGTAGAGGCTGATCGCCGCGCCGACCGGCACCAAGGCTTGCGGGTAGAGCAGCGCCAGCGCCACGCTCAAGACTGAAGCGAGGGGCATAGACAGATCAATCGTCGGATCTTGATCCGCCCCCGGTCGGTAGGCGATGACAAACAGTCCAACCAACAACGCCAGACAAGCGATAGTCAGCGGGAAATGGACGTTCATGAAGGTGCTGTAAAACGGGAAAGCTTCGGGAATCGCAAAATCGGGGAACTGCTCGGTCTGCATCAGCGGCGCGATCAGCCAACCCAGCCCAGCACCCAGTACGGCGATGCTGAAGAAAATGCGGCGGGCGCGGACGCGCATCCAGATCGACGCGCCCAACTGGTAAATGGCAACGTACATGAACAGCGCTGCCCCAGCCCGTGCGACGTGAAACATCACTATCGGCGGCAAGGCGATCAAACGCGCCAAGTGTCCAAGCAGCAGGTAGATCACCTGAATGAAAGCGCCGCTGTGCTGCTCTGGCGTATGCTGGAAGTAGACTAACCACCCGCCATCGAAGCCAAGCCGCATTTTCGAAATGTAGGTCGCGCCATCTTGGTAATTATGGAGCGCACCCATAAACTGCCAGTTGGACGTGCCTCGGAGCGCTACCCAGAGCAGCGGTGAAAATGCGAACAGCACCAAAGCGCTGCCGATCAAAATCACCCAACGCCACTCCGCAGCCGTAATATGGACTGTCTGTCGTGATTGCATCGAGTTTATCCTGAAGTATGGTACGGCGGGATTTTCCCACGTTGGCGGCATTGATCCCCCTCACGGCAACTATAACGCATTGGCACACATCTACGCAGTCCTTCTATTGTAACCACTAGTTGGCTAGAAATGTGCTCAAGGAATTGTCGGGAAATCAATAAAATCAATGCGGAATGCGGTAGAGTCTTCATAAAATAAGGTAAGAACGAGAATTTATCCAGCGGGGATCGACGTATGGGCTTTGACGCTGAGAACTTCGGAGTAGGGTTAATCGCGGGTTGGGCAACCGCCTACGGAGTCTACCGGGCGCGCCACATGATTCGGGCGACGCTTGATTCGGTCGGCAGGGGCGCGGAGACGGTGCAGAATTCGGCGACGCGCAGCGCTGACAGCCGCTACATCAGCGACTTGATCGAGCAGTGCGAAACAACTCATCTCGCCGGAAAGTACGTCAAGCTGAGCGAAATCGTCATCGAGCCGCGCTTCCTGCCCACGCCGGAATTCGCCGTACCACCGGATAACGAGGTCGTTCGCAGCGTCTACCGGGTCGTGCCCGACGTACCCGATCACCCTTATCTGGAAGCGCCGTTCAACGTCGAAACGCTATCGATCCCAGAACTGAGCGAAGGCGCTACAGCGCTGGCGCTGCTCGGCGTCCCCGGCAGCGGGCGGACGACCGCACTGATGTCAATCGCGCTCCACAGCCTCGGCAAAGTGCGCTTCGTGCCGCCGCCGGATCAAGTGCAAGCGCGGCTCGACGCCGAAGAAGCGAAGCTAGAGGAGAAGGAACGCGCCGTTCGCGTGCAGGAACGGATCGTCATGCAGCAGCGCGCCAAGGAACAACTCGCTAACGAGGTCGGCATGGTCTTCGATGCCGACTCTGAAGTAGAAGGTCAAGATCAAATCCCGCTGTTCAACCGCTTGATGCCGGTCTACGTCCACTTCGTCGATCTGATGGCGGCAGCCGCCGAAATGGGATCCGAAGTCGACCCCGCTGAACAGGTCGTGCGGGCGGTGCAGGATACAGTCAAGCGCGTGACTGCCAGCACGATCCCGCGCAATTTGTACAAGCGACTGAACCGGGGACAGATCCTCATGCTGATCGACGGCTATGACGATCTCCCCGAAAGCGAGCGCCTCCCCGCGCTGGCGTGGCTGAAGGCATTTCTTGAGCAGTACCGCCAAAACTTCGTGATCGTCGTCGGACCCGCGACCGGCTACGGACACCTGCTCAACTTGGGTTTGACGCCGGTCTTCATGCGCCCGTGGAGCGACCTCGACGTGCAGCGCGCCGCCGAGCGTTGGGCGGGTGCGTGGGGGCAGATCGGCAAGAAGCGCCGCAAAGCCACCACGCCCGCCGACGAGGTGATCGAGCACGCCACGATCAACGCGCGCGCCCTCACGCCGCTGGAGACAACGCTAAAAATCTGGGTCACGTATGCGGAAGACACCCAAATTCCCGGCGTCGAAGGCTGGTTACGCGCCTACTACAAGCGGCATGTCGATAATTCGGAAGACCTGCTGCTGCAAATGGCGCAGATGGCAGCCTTGCAGCTCGACGAAGGCTACATCAACACAGCACGACTGCAATCGCTGGCAATCGGCGACGACTCGGTCGCGGTTGCCTCGGCTGACGTCGATACGGCGGATGCCAACGGCGATCAAGAGGCGACGACTGACGCCAAAGGAAAACGCGACAAAAAGAAAGCCGAACTCGGAGACGACCAGCGCGCAGGGCAAGCTGCTGGGTATGCTGCGCCGGAGCGGGCTGCTGACCCGGCATCACGGCGACCGCTACCAGTATCGTCACCCGCTGCTGGCAGCCTATCTCGCCAGCCTGATGCTGAAAGACGTCGCCCACGAAACGCTCAGCGAGAAGGCGGCACTTCCCGCGTGGCGCGATGCTATCGCCTACGCCGCGCTCAACCGCCCGCTCAACTCGCTGGTCGCCGAGCGGATGCGCGGAACACCGGATCTGGCGCTCAACCGGATCATCGAAATGACACGCTGGCTCAGTTACGCCGACGTGAACGTCGCGTGGCGCGGCACGGTACTGAACGCGCTCGGCACGCAGTTAATCCTCCCCAGCCAGTATCCGCTGATCCGCGAGCGCATCACTGCCGCGCTGATCGATGCGCGCGACAAAAATGTGGTGCTGATCTTCCGCAAAGCCGCGCGTAACGCTGACCCGGACGTGCGCCGCCTCGCCTGCCTCGGCATGGGCGCAGTCGGCGATCCGGAAGCCTTGCGCGACCTGACTCCCCTGCTCAACGATCAAGACAGCAACGTGCAGCTCGCCGCCGGGATGGCGCTGGGCGCTATCGGCACAGACGAGGCGCTGCAAGCGATGATCTCCGCGCTGACCAATGGTGACGAGCAGCTTCGACAGGCGATGGCGGAAGCGCTCGCCGCCATGCCGGAAGAAGGCTATCCCACGCTGTACGAAGCGGTCACGCACGAGGACTTTTTGCTGCGCCGCGCCGCGATCTTTGGGCTGCGCCGCCTGCGAACGACATGGGCGCTGGTCGCTATTTACCGCGCCTTCCTCGAAGACGAGCAGTGGTACGTGCGTTCCGCCGCGCAGCAGGCATTTCAGGAACTGACTTACGGGCGGACGGAGAGCCTCACCAGCCCGTATCCCAAGGTCGAGGAAATCGAGTGGCTGCAAGTGTGGGCGGCACGACGCGGCGACAACCTTCCGGTTGGCGACGGCGCGAACCAGATGCTGCTGAAAGCGCTGACCGAAGGCGAAGCGCCGATCCGCACGCTGGCGGCGCTCAATATGGGGCAGTTGGGCATGGTTGATACGACTCGCGCGCTCTATTCCGCCCTGCGCGACGGGCGCGAAGAAGTCCGCACGGCAGCCCATCGCGCGCTCGCCGACCTCGAATTGCAGATCGGCGTGGAACTTCCCTCGGCAGTTTAGTCCTCGCAGCAAACGCGAAAACACGGTAATTTTGAGCATGAAAACGATTTTGCAGAGAGGCGCACATCGGTGCGCCTCTAAACTCATGCCGGATTCCCAATGTATCGCTACGAAAACGCAGCAATGACTAAGTATGACTTTCGCCCGCTGAAACTGGATGAACTCGACGCCGCCTACGCGATCCTCGAAGAAGTGACGCAATGGCTGCTCGCTCAAGGGGTACGCCAGTGGCTCCAGCCGCTCCCCTATGAGACCTACCGCCAACGCCAGCAAAAGGGGGAGAACTTCGGCTTGTTCGCTGATGGCGACCTCGCGGCGGTCGTCTCGCTGCTGGATGATCGCCCAAGCTACTGGGAAGCGCACCTGCCGAAAACGCCTTTCAAGTGGCTGGCGACGCTGGCATCGGCGCGCCGTTACAAGGGGCAGAATTTAGGGCAGCTTGTGATCGAGCGAGCGGAAGACTACCTCGCGGGAACGGGGTTCAAACAGGTCTATCTCGATTGCATTCACGGTAACGGGATTTTGCCCAAGTATTACGTACTGCTCGGCTTCGAACAGGTCGCGCGGGAAAATATCGCCTTCCCTCATGGGACGTTCGACAGCGTGCTGATGCGCAAAAGCCTCGCCCTACGGTTGTGAAGCTGGCGAGCGTTTAGGTCGCCGGTTCAGCCGTCGCCTCGGCGGTGACTTCCACCGTTGGTTCCTCGGTCGGAAAGCCGGGCGGAAGCTGTTCGTTCTCGGCAGCGCACGCGACCACACGATCAAAATCGGCGTGCATGATGTAGGTTTGATCGCCCACTTGCAAGAGGATGCGATAGCCGAGCGTTTGCTGCGGGACGGGCGTGCTGCTCGACGGCGGACAGTTCAGCGTGCTGTCAGTCCACTCGACCGGAACCAAGTCGATCAAGCGGACGCGACTGGTCGGCAGATCGAGATCGCCCGCGATCATCTGCTGAGCCTTCTCGACCAACACGGCGGCGACCGGGTCCCGCTGGATCAGCGCAGCGCCGCTGCTAGTAGGCAAAGTTGCAGGCGGTGTCGCCGGAACGATATCGTTCGGTGCAGACAAATCACCGGGAGTCGCGGTAGCGGGAGCAATGGTCGGTGTGAGCGTCGCCGTCACAGCGATGAGGGTCAGCGTAGGGGCAGCGGTATTGCTCGTGGCGGCTGGTGCGCACGCCGCCACGCTGAAAACGAGCACGAGAAACCACCAACGAGCGTTCAACGGCTGCCGATCATCGCCTCGACTTGATCAATGGTTACACCTTCGATGCTGACGATCTTCTCGCGTCCGCTCGCGCCAGCGACGATTTCCAGCGCCTTCGTCGGGATGCCGAGGCGCGCCGCCAGAAAATCGATCAGTTCTTGATTCGCCGCCGGATCGCCCGCCGGGGATGCCATCAAGCGCACTTTGAGCACGCCGTCATCCTGCACGCCGACAATCTCGGTTTTTTCCGCCTGCGTAACAACGCGAATATTCAACGCTGCGCCGCCTCTGGCATCGGTTATCTCGAATCTGCGGTTTGCCGTCATCATGCCTGTACCTTCGCCTCATCTTCCAAACGGTTGGAATACAGACATGGTATCATGCGCTTGAAACCGGCACAAGCGATTTACCCCTAAGAAGCTATGAAAAATTTCCTTAGAAATGCCGCCACTTAGAACAGCAGGCGCATCAGCACGGTGATGATCAGAAAAACGACCAGCGGGCTGAAGTCGACCATACCGGTCTGCGGCAGCAAATTGCGTACCGGCTTGAGGATCGGCTCGGTGATGTCAAAAATGAAGCGGATGATCGGGTTGCTGCGGTCGAAGTTGGGGAACCAACTCAGCAGCACCCGCGCCAGCAGGATGAATTCGAAAATCGTCAGGATGTAATAGATGATGATCATGCCCGTTACACTCTCTCTCTTTGCCCAAAGATCGCGCGTCCAACTCGAACCAGCGTCGCGCCTTCTTCAACAGCTACCGGATAATCGTCCGTCATGCCCATACTGAGATCGGGCAGCGGAAGGTGCAGCAACTCCGCCAACACCGCGCGCAGCGCCGCCAAACTTGCAAAGACCGGACGCGCCGATTCCGCTTCGGCAACGATGGGTGCCATCGTCATCAAACCGCGCAGGCGCAGCCCCGGCAGCACCGCGATCTGCGCGACGTCCTGCTCAAGCTGATCCCGCAGCGCCGGATCCGACTCCCAAGAGTGCGCCGCGAAGCCCGCCTTGCTCGCCTCGCCGGAGACATTGATTTCCAGCAGCACGTCCAACTGCGCCCCTTGATCGACCGCCGCACCGGAGAGTTTCTCTGCCAGCTTGGCGGTATCGACCGAATGCACGACCTGAAACAGCGGCGGGATCGCCTTTGCCTTGCGGCTTTGCAGGTGCCCGATCATGTGCCAGACCACCAGCTGATCAGCCGCCGGGTCAGCAAGCGCGGACACAACCGCCGGAATCTTGGTCTCTGCTTCTTCTACGCGGTTTTCACCGAAATGTTGCACGCCCGCCGCGACCGCTTCGAGCACGCTCGAAGCCGGATAAGTCTTGCTGACGGCGACCAGCATCACGTCCGCCGGGTCGCGCCCGGCACGCGCACAGGCTGCGGCGATTTGATCGCGGACGCGATCCAGATTATCCGCAATCGCAGTCATGCTAGGCACAACACCGCACCGAAACGCCCGGTGCGCCCCTGCTCGGCTCGATGCGAGAAAAAAGCGTCGGTATGCTCGGCGGTGCAAATCCCGGCAACTTCGATCTGCTCGACGCCAGCGCGCTCCAGATCGAGACGGTTCGCCGCCCATAAATCAAGGTAGGCAGTGCCGTCCGCCGGATCGCGCCGGATCAAGCCATCGTCGCTGATAGCGGTCGTGCCGAAATGATCGGCGACCGCCGCGACGACTTCTTCGCCAACCTGATAGCGGTCGGGTCCAATGCTGGGACCGATCCCCGCCTGAATGTCCGCCGGGCGCGAGCCGTAGCTCCGCACCATCGCTTGCACGACCTTCGCGCCAATGCCCTGCACCGTTCCGCGCCACCCGGCGTGCGCCATAGCGATCACGCCGCGTACCGGATCGTGCAGCAGGATCGGCGTGCAGTCGGCGAAGCGCATCGACAGCGCCGTACCTGCGCGATCGGTCATCATGGCGTCGGCGCACGCCAACCAGCGCCGTCCGCGTACCGGCGCGTCGGCGATCACCACGTCGGTGCTGTGGACCTGCCAGACACTACAGACTCGCGCTTCGTCAACACCGAGCGCCGCATACATCCGCTCGTGATTGCGGCGCACCGCGCGCGGATCGTCGCCGACGTTGCCACCCAAGTTGAGCGAGGCGAACGGCGCGCTGCTCACGCCACCCTTACGCGTGAAGACGCCATGCTTAAGCTGCTGCCAACTTGCAAAGCGATAATATTCCAACCCGTCTTGCGTGATCAGTTCCACGTTCCCTCCAGTGAGCGGGATTATACCGTAGCTTAAGATTAAAAAGGTATACTGGACGGTGAATATAGAGTTATACTGTGTAAATTATCGCTATCGTTGCAGAACATACCCCAGAACCCTTAACAGAAAGGAGGCGCGGTAAGCTGACCGGACGGACAGCCACTAACCGCCATGAGTGCTCATGACCGACACTAGAGAGCGCCGCACTTCCAATATGATTTCCGTCCTGATCGTCGACGATCACCCCTTGTTCCGAGATGGTTTGCAGAAAGCCTTGGAACTCGAAGACGACCTCGAAATCGTTGGGCAATGTGCTGACGGGGAACAAGCGCTACAAGCAGCAGCCAACTTACAACCGGATGTTGTTCTGCTCGACATAAATCTTCCCTCAATCAATGGTTTGCAGGTCGCGCGGCATCTAAAAGCCGAGCGCAGCGGAACCGCTGTCGTCTTCTTGACCGCTTATCACGACGACCAGCAGGTGCTCCACGCCATGCGCGCCGGGGCATCCGCCTACTGCCCCAAAGACATCATGGCAGACGACTTAATCGACATTATTCGTAGCGTCGCCGAAGGCTATTTCGTGATCGGCATGCAGCGCATGAGCGGCGGCGAACTGCAAAGCTGGATCAGCACGAACGTCGAAGCGATGAGCGGACCCTACATCGTCGACCCGGACGAGCACTACATACCGCTCAGCCCGCGCGAATTGGAAATCCTGCAGTTCGTAACCAATGGCTTGAGCAACAAAGAAATTGCCATTCAACTGAGAATCAGCCAACAGACCGTCAAGAATCACATGACGTCCATTCTCAAAAAACTGAACGTCCAAGATCGCACTCAAGCCGCCGTCACCGCGCTGCGGCATGGCTGGGTCCGTATTCATAACCGAGGATAAAGCTATGGTAGATCGAGAATTCCACACCGACTCCCGATCCAGAGATGATCTCATCGACTTGCTGACCCAAGAAATGAAGCGGATTCGAGATAAGCTCAGCGAGTTCAAGATTCAAGTCGACCAAACCCAACTCGTGGTTGACCGCGAGCAGCAACGCAATAACGACGTCTTCACCGAATTACGTACAGTGCAGGACAACATCGAAACCGTGCCCCGTCAAGACATTCGCACCAAGTATGACGAGGCGATTGAGGCACGGTTCCGGCTGACGACGATGCGCGGGCAACTAGAAAAGTTCATCAGCACGCGCGACCAGCTCGACCAAGAGCAAACGCTGCTGCGAGAAATGCTCCAGCGGTTGCAAGGGGTGGACATGCTGCCGGCGTCGCCCGCCAGCACCACCGACGACAACAAGGACAGCGGCAAGGGCGCTATGAATATTGTCCGCATCATTCAAGCGCAAGAGGAAGAACGGCAGCGGCTCGCCCGTCAGATGCACGACGGACCGGCGCAATCGCTGACCAACTTCATTTTGCAGGCGGAAATCTGCCAGCGACTGTTCGACCGCAATCCGGCGCGTGCCGCCGAAGAACTCGACAATCTCAAGTCCGTTGCCAGTGTGACGTTCCAGAAAGTGCGCGAGTTCATCTTCGACCTGCGCCCGATGATGCTCGACGACCTCGGCGTCGTGCCGACCGTCCGCCGCTACGTCAATTCGTTCCGCGAAAAGAACGACATCGACGTGAAGCTGGACATTTTCGGCGACGAGCGACGGCTGGCAACCCACCGGGAAGTGATGATCTTCCGGGGTATCCAAGAACTGATGGCGATGGCGCGTGACTACGCCAGCCCGTCGTCGATCACGATCCGGCTCGAACTCGGCAACACGGTCGTGAAGATCTCGGTCGAGGACAACGGGCGCGGCTTTGATGCCGAAGCCGCCCTGAACGGCGAAGAAGGCTATCAAGACCCGCGCGTGCAAAGCTTGATCACCCTGAAGGAAAAATACGAGCTAATCCGGGGCAGCATGGCGATCATGAGCAGCGAGTCCGAGGGGACGTCGGTACGGATGGAACTGCCGATCAACGACTGAAGCATTAAGATGTTACCGGGATTTTCCCGTAGCCACAGGACAATCTACCTGTTTGCGATTTAGCGTTCATCGCTTACACTAAATTAAGAAAACAAGCGCGTTAATTTATCTTTTGTCCGAAGCTGCCGCTTGTGGTGGAGGACAGCGTTCATTCGGAGGTATTCATGGGACGTTTGCGTATATTCCTGATCGCTGCGATCCTAATTGTCATCGTTGGCGTGGTGATCGTGGTGGTGCTGCCCCAGTTGAACCAGCCCGCCCCTGTCGCCCAAACCGATACAACGACGGGCACACAGGTCGCGCAGGCACCGCAATCGACGCCGCTGCCAACGGCGACGCCGATCATTTTTGTTGACCTTGTCATCGCGGTGCAGGAACTACCACGCGGGATCGTCATTCCGCCAAACGCGGTAGCGGTTCGCCCGTGGCCGCAAGACGCCGCTCCGATCAACGCCATCACCAATATGGAAGACGTGATCGGCAAACGCGCCCGTACCGACATCTTCCGCGAACAACCGATCCTCTCGAACATGGTCGTGGACGACCTGACCGGTGCGGCGCACGTCGGTTCTGACGCGGCAGCCGTGCTGCCCAGCGGGCTGCGCGCCGTCTCGATCCCGGTTGACCGCCTGACCAGCATCGCTTACGCTCCGCAGGACGGTGACCGCGTCGACTTGATCATCTCGATGCTGTTTGTCGACGTAGACGAAGCCTTCCAGAGCATCGTCCCGAACAACATTACTCTGTTCAAGATCACAGCCGACGGCATCCAACTGCTGTCACCCATTCAGGGTCGTGTTGACAGCGTGTCGCTCGGTCCGGTGATTGTCGGTCCATCCGAACGCCAGCGCCCGCGTCTCGTCACGCAGATGACGATCCAAGACGCGCTGATCGTTCATGTCGGCAACTTCCCGAACGATGGTCGCTTCATCGGCATACCACCGACGCCGACGCCCGTCCCGGTTGAAGGGGAACAAACTCAGGCTGGCACACCGCCGCCGCCGACCCCGACACCGCCGCGCCCGGACATCGTGACGCTAGGCGTCACGCCACAGGAAGCGGTCGTGTTGACGTGGTACATCGAAGCCAAAGTGCCGGTCACGCTGGCGCTGCGCTCGGCGACCGATACCGCCCGCTCCTCGACCACTGAAGTCACGCTCGACTACCTGATGAGCCAATACGAAATCAATCTACCGGGTAAGCGTCCTTTCTCGATTGAACCCGCCATCCGCAGTATTCGTCAGCTGGTCGCCAGCACCGAAATTCAACTCTCGGACAACACTCAGTAAGTGATGATCCGGTTGAGGATGTGAAGGAATTATGCAGGACAAACAGGACAAGAATGACATCCGTGTATTGATCGTCGACGACATCGAGGAGACGCGGGAAAACATCAAAAAACTGCTCTCCTTCGAGGTAGAGTTCAAGGTCGTCGGGTCGGTGGGCACGGGACGCGACGCGCTTAAGGCGGCGTTGGAATTGCGCCCGGACATCGTGATCATGGACATCAATATGCCCGATATGGATGGCATTCAGGCGACGAACGAGATCACTAAAGCCGTCCCGACCGCCGCCGTCATCATGATGTCAGTGCAAACCGACGCCGACTACATGCGCAAAGCGATGCAGGCGGGCGCGCGTCAATTTCTGGGCAAGCCGATTGATCCTGATGAGCTGTACAGCACGATCCGCTCGGTGTACAAGAACTACGAGCCGATCCGTCGGCAGGCGATGGCGATCCAAGACATGCCGATGGAAGTGCGCAAAGCCAAGCCGACGGGCGCAGAAGGCAGCGAAATCCGGGCGGGACACATCGTCGTCGTCTACAGCCCGCAAGGGGGCGTTGGCTGCACCACCATTGCGACCAATCTCGCCGCCGGCTTGATGCGCAAGGGAGTCAAAGTGCTGCTGATCGACGCTGACTTGCAATTTGGCGATGTCGGCGTGTTCCTCAAGCTCCAATCGCAGTCCACCCTGCTCGATCTGGTTCACAAGATCGACGATTTGGATACCGATTTCTTCGACAGTGTGGTCGCCACGCACGAAAGCGGACTCAAAGTACTGCTCGGACCGCAGCGCCCCGAATACGCGGAGGAAGTCGAAGCCATACCGACTGCGGTCGCGCGGATCATCGAGAAGATCGCCAACAACTACGACTTCATCGTGGTGGATACGAGTCGCAAAATCGACGAGCAACTGTTGTCACTATCGGACATTGCGGCGAAGATCGTGTTGGTTGCAACGCCGACGCTGGCAGCGGTCAAGAACACGCGCTTCGTGATCGATCTCTTCGATCGTTTGAATTATCCGCCCGACAAGACGATGTTGGTCTTGAATCGCACCGAAGACGAGCGCAGCCGCAATCGCGTGACGATCCCGAGCGAAGTCATCGAGAAACATCTGAAAAAAGTCATCGAGGCGAAGATCCCGCTCAACGAGCCGATCGTGTTGAGCGCGGTCAACAAAGGCATCCCGGTGGTCGCCTCGCGCGACCGCAGCAAGTCGCCAGTCAAGGATCTGCTCGACTTCGCCGATCACGTTTATGCCTCGCTGATGAGCAGCAGTGTCGAGGGCGACGGCGAACAGGACGACAAGCGCTCGAAGAAGACCGGCTTGGGCTTCCTCAGCAGAAACTAAAGGGACGCTCAGCACGATTTGCGTTTAATGTAAGAGCAACGGCAGAGACTGGAGAGGGATGCCATGTCGTTATTGAGACGGATTGAAAAAGGCGGCGGATCGGGCGGGAACGATAACCCCGGTCAGGACGATAACCCGGGCGCAGAGACCGGTGGCGCCGACGAGTCACGCCTTTCTGCCATGCGTTCACGCAACCAACAGGTGATCGGGCGGTCGCAAGGTCGCGCCGAAAACTCCTACGTTGACCTGAAAACGCGCGTCCAAAATCGTCTACTTGCTGAACTTGACCCGTCGATGGATTTGACCCGCAAGGGTGAAGTACGGGCGCATATCGAGGAATTGTTCAACGCTATTCTCGCCGAAGAAAGCATGGTCTTGGCGCGGCAAGAGCGCCAACGCCTGTTCGAGTCGATTGTGGCGGAAATCCTCGGCTTTGGTCCGTTGGAAGTGCTGCTAGCGGACGAAACCGTAACCGAGATCATGGTCAATGGACCGAAAAACATTTTCGTTGAGCGGAAAGGCAATATCACCCGCGCGAACATCGCCTTCGAGGATGACGATCATGTGCTGCGAATTCTCGACCGGATTGTCGCGCCGCTTGGTCGTCGCGTTGACGAGAGTTCACCGCTGGTCGACGCACGTCTGCCCGACGGCTCGCGCGTGAACGCGGTCATCCGACCGATCTCGCTGGTCGGTCCGACGATCACGATCCGTAAATTCTTCAAGAAACCGCTGACGACCGACGACCTGATTCGCTTTGGCTCGATTACCAAAGAGATCGTCGAATTCCTACGCGCCTGCATCATCGGGCGCTTGAACATTATCGTCTCCGGTGGTACCGGTTCGGGTAAGACAACGCTGCTCAACGTCCTCTCCAGCTTTATCCCCAACGACGAGCGGATTGTCACCATCGAGAACGCCGCCGAACTCCAACTTCGGCAGGAGCACGTCGTCACGCTGGAAAGCCGCCCCGCCAATATCGAGGGTCGCGGCGCGGTTTCGATCCAAGACCTGGTGGTGAACGCGCTGCGTATGCGTCCTGACCGCATCATCGTCGGCGAGTGCCGTTCCGGTGAAGCGCTGGACATGCTTCAGGCGATGAACACGGGTCATGACGGATCGATGACGACGGCGCACTCCAACAGCCCGCGCGACACGATTTCGCGCCTTGAGGTGATGTGTCTGATGGCGGGCATGGACTTGCCTGTCCGCGCTATCCGCGAGCAAATCGCCAGTGCGCTCGACGTGGTTGTCCATCAGGAACGCCTGCGCGATGGCTCACGCAAGGTCGTCAAAGTCACCGAAGTGCAGGGCATGGAAGGCGACATGATCACGATGTCCGACATTTTCGAATTCGAGCAGACCGGTGTCGAGGGCGGCAAAATCGTCGGGCGCATTCGCCCGACCGGGATTCGCCCGAAGTTCACCGACCGCATCGAAGCAGCGGGCATTTACCTGCCGCCGTCGGTATTCGGCGTTGGTCGCTACTAGAGTGCGCCAGCGCGAAAGCTTGACGGGCTTTCCGGCTTCCTTCTAAAATGATTACAGTGCGATCATGGAGTAACCACGATGACGATTAGTCCGGTTTTGATCATCGGTGTCGCCGTAGCTATCGCTGTCGGCGTGATCATCTGGGAAATCATCAGCGTCCGTTCGGAAAAAGACATTATCGAAGAGCGTCTTTCCCGCATTGAAGACGCGAATATGTCTTATCTCGACTTGGAAGACACCTCAGAAGAGAAATCCACCGAAAAGAAACCGAGCGCGATTCAGCAACGACTCAACTCGCTGGTTTCGGAACGCACTTTCGGCAAAACGTGGCGAGCGCAGCTCGCGCGGGCGGACATCAAGCTGACCGTATCCGAGTACGCTGCCGTTCACGTCATTGCCATGTTCGGCTTTTTCGCGTTGGGGTACTTCGTCTTGTTCGGGCAGCAGTTGGTGATGGCAATCGTCTCCGGGTTCGTCGGCTTTTTCGCGCCACGGATTTACGTGTCGCAGCAGACTTCTTCTCGCCTGAGGCGTTTCGAGGATCAACTACCAGATACGCTCGGCTTATGGGTGAACGCGCTGCGATCCGGCTACAGCGTGTTGCAATCGATGGAAGCGATTGCCCGTGATGCACCCGAACCAACCGCGACCGAATTTCGGCGCGTGGTACAAGAAGTTCAGCTTGGCATCCAAATGGAGGACGCGCTAGAGCATCTGCTCAACCGCGTCGAGAGTGAAGACCTCGACCTCGTGATCACGGCGGTCAACATTCAGCGCGAAGTCGGCGGTAATCTGGCAGAAATCCTTGAGGTGATTAGCCACACCGTCCGCGAGCGCATCAAGATCAAAGGCGAAATTCGCGTACTCACCTCACAAGGACGCGCGACTGGCTACCTTATCAGCTTCCTGCCGATCATTCTGGCACTGTTTCTCTACACCATCAATCCCGGCTACATGGGCAACCTGTTCGAAAATCGCATGTGCGGTTGGCCCCTGCTTGGACTGGGCTTGGCAATGATCGGGATCGGTTTTGCCGTCATTCAGAAGATCGTAGACATCGACATATAGGTGACTTATGCAACCCATTATTGTACTTGCTATCGTCATCGTCGGGGCGATTGTGTTCGGGAGTTTGGTCTATGTCGGTATGAAGGAAGACCGAGGACGCGACCCACTGCAAGAACGCTTGCAGCAGTACGATGACAAAGAATTGCCCCAGTCGCTCGAAGAAATCGAGCTTTCGCTGTCCTTCCGCGACCGCGTTTTGCTGCCCCTGATGCGTCGGTTCGCCCAGATCACGACGAAATTCACGCCGCAAAAACAGCTTGAGGAAGCCCGTCACCAGATTGAGCTGGCAGGTATGAGCTTGGATCCCGCCTCATTCTTTGCCATGCGCATCGTCGTGACCATTACCTTCGGCTTGGGTGCATTCTTTGTCTTCTTCGTCGGCTCCAATTCGACCCCGGCGGGCACGGCGCTGCTCTACACGTTGGGCGCGGTCGCCTTAGGCTACTTCTTCCCGGTCTTGTACCTGAAAAGCAAAATCTCCCGCCGTCAAGAAGATATCTGGCGGGCGCTGCCGGACGCTCTTGACCTGCTGGTAATCTGCGTCGAGGCGGGTCTCGGCTTCGACATGGCAATGGGCAAGGTTTACGAGAAGTGGGAAAACGACCTCGCCATCGCCTTCGGGCGTGTGCTGCGCGAAATTCAGTTGGGCAAGCTGCGCCGTGACGCCCTGCGCGACATGGCGAACCGGATGGACGTCCCCGACGTAACCGCCTTTATCGCCGCCATCATTCAAGCCGACCAACTCGGCGTGAGCATGTCGAAAATCCTGCGTGTCCAGTCGGATCAAATGCGCGTGAAACGGCGCCAAAAAGCTCAGGAAAAAGCCCATCAAGCGCCGGTCAAGATGATGATCCCAATGGTTTTCCTGATCTTCCCGTCGCTGTGGATCGTGCTCTTGGGTCCATCGCTGATCATCTTGTTTGGTAGCAAAGAGGTGGGTGCAGTATTTTAATCTCCGCTCGCTGCGAAGCCTGAGGAGGTCGGAATCACACGTAAACTTGATCACCTTCGGGCTCATGGCGGGCAGTCCGCTCCTCTGAGCCTGAGACGCACGTTCGACGCAGGCATCGACCTGCTCTTTCCCCCGCGCTGTGCGGGCTGCGGGCGCGTAGATGCGCGCTGGTGCGCCACCTGCCAGCAAGCTCTCGACGTCTTTCCCTTGCAGATCCACCAAGCAGCGCTCCCGCCGCTCGCGCGTAGCGCAGCAACCGGACTCCACGACGGCAAGCTCCAGCAGGCAGTTCACGCCCTGAAATACGAAGGTGTGGTGAGTTTTGCCGCGCCCCTAAGCGCGCGCATGATCGCTTGTTTGCAGGTACTTAACTGGCGGTTCGATTTGATCGTCCCGGTGCCGCTCCACACTTCACGACAGCGCTGGCGGCGCTATAATCAGGCGCAGCTATTGGGCGAGGAGCTGGAAGCTGCCTTGAATATCCAGTGCGAGCCGAACGCGCTTGAACGGCTGCGGGCTACTCCGCCGCAGGTTGGGTTGAGCCGTTCCCAGCGGCGGACTAACATGGAAGGCGCTTTCGCGGCAGAGGCGACACAGGTCGCGGGGGCGGTCGTTTTATTGGTTGATGACGTGTTTACGACGGGCGCAACCCTGCAAGCCTGCGCGCGAGCAGCACTCGATGCGGGCGCTCGAACCGTCTACAGCTTGACGGTCACAGCAGCGCCATGACGAGCAGTGGCGTCCTTGAATTTACTATAAGGAGTTCGAGACGATGGACATTGACATTCAGGGTCACAATCTAAAAGTCACGGAAGCACTGAGCGCTTACGTCCACAAGAAGCTCGATAAACTCGACCGCTACCTGCCTAATATCATGGATGTGCGGGTCGAATTGGGGCGCGAACACACCAAACGTGGTGAAGACATGTCCGTCGCCCAGATTACGGTACGCCACAAACGCGGAGCGATTCTCCGCGCTCAAGAGACGATTGGCGGCGAAATCGAGTCGGCGTTGAACCTTGCCGTCGACAAAATGTACCGCCAGATTCAGCGCTTCAAGGGCAAGCGAACCCATAAGGGGCGCGGCGGCTTCTCCGCATCGCTGGAAGAACTCAACATCGCTGAAGCGATCCCGGAAGTGGAAGTCTTTGAGGAAACCGCCGAAGCAGCCGAGCAGCAGGTCATCCGGCGCAAGGATATCGCAATCACGGCGATGAACGAGGAGGAAGCCATCGAGCAAATGGAACTTCTCGGTCATACTTTCTTCATGTTCTTCAACGAGGCGACCGGCAGCATCAACGTCATCTACAAGCGACGCAGCGAAGGCTACGGCTTGCTCGTCCCGCACATCGAATAGACCACTCACAGGGGCAGGATTGAATCCTGCCCCTACCCTACTTTCTAAACATCAGGCGATTACCACAACCCCCGCAGCAGCCAATATTTCTTGAACTCGTACCACGCCATCAGCAGACTGAGGCGCAAGCCGTGCAGTCCGTCGGTATAGCCCTTAAGCGTCACGAAACGCCACCAGAACTGGCGCAGCGGTTGGAGGATGTAATTCTGCGGCTTGGGGTGAATGCCCTGCTCGAACAAGATATGCGCGTCGTAGGCGCTGTAGCGGCGCTGCTTGGCGATGAACTGGGCGAGGTCGCGATAATTGTAGTGGACGAGCGCGTGCTGGAGCGTCCCCTCTTTGCCGTCGAGGACGACGACCTCGTGCACCTGCCGTGCTGGATCGTAATAAGCACGACCGACGCACAGAAGCCGGGTCTGGTAGTCCGGATACCAGCCCGCGCCGCGCGTCAACTTGCCGAAGATGAAGTTATCACGCGGGATGCGAAAGCCAGCGTAACCGGGGTAATCGATGCTCTGGCGAACTTCGACCGCCAGCGCGGGCGGGATGCGCTCATCAGCGTCGACGAACAGCACCCAGTCCGCCGAGTCGCGCACGGCGTCGAGCGCGGCGTTCCGCTGACCAGCGTAGTTGTCAAACGGGCGTTCGACCACTTCCGCGCCCGCTTCACGCGCGCGAACGACGGTTGCGTCGGTGCTGAGTGAGTTGAAGACGACGATCTGATCGGCGAAGTGCAGCGTTTCGATGCAGTCGGCGACGTGTTCCACCTCGTTGTAGGTCAAGATAATCGCCGTCAGCCGCACGATCTCACCCCCGCTTCAACGCCAGCCGCTGCACGGTGCGATAAGCGTCGCGCAGCGCCGGATCGCTGGTCTGGCGCTGTTTGAGCACCATGCCGACGGCGATCATGCCGCGCGCGATCAAACGCTTCCACGCCGGATAATGGCGGTCGAACAGGATCAGGCGGCTCGTCCATAGATCGACGATGCTGCGTGGGCGCACCTGCCCGGTGCTCGCGCCACCGAGATGGGTCACGCGCGCTGCTGGGACGCAGCAAACCTGCCAGCCAGCATCGTGAATGCGCCACGCCCAGTCAATCTCCTCGCAGTACATGAAGAAGCGCGGGTCAAAGCCGCTGGTGCGCTCGATCACTTCGGGGCGCAGCATCATGGTCGCACCGAGCACGAAATCGACCGGAAATGGAAGTACCTGCTCATAGCGTTGGCGCGGATAACGCCCGTTGAACTCGCTCTCAAACAGGCGTCCGGGCGTGGGAAACAGTTCGACCCACAATTGACGTAAATCGGGAAAGGTGAAGGCGCTATGCTGAAAGCGCCCATCCTCATAGCTGAGGTGCGCACCGACCAAGCCGATCTCCTTGTCCGCCAGCAGCGTCTCGTAGAGCGTGCGGGTCGCGTTCGGTTGGGTGATGGTGTCGGAGTTGAGCAAGTAGATCGCATCGGGCAGACCGCCAACCCGCAACGCTTCGAGGGCGAGGTTGTTGGCTCGCCCGAAGCCGACATTTTCCGAGCAGAGGATCATTTTAACCTGTGGGAACGCCGACGCAATCGCCGCCGGCGACCCATCGGTCGAGCCGCTGTCAACGACGTAAACCTCCGCCGCGAGATCACTGCCTTCGAGGTCGGCATAGAGGCTGCCGAGCGCAGCCAGCGTCAAGTCGCGCGTGTTCCACGAGACCACGATCACCGCGAGCATTACTGTCCTAGCTGCGCGAGGTCGATCCCGGCACGGCTAATGAGCGTCCGCAGGCTGGAGAAATCGGCGAGCGTGGCTGCCAGTAGTTGATCCTGATCAACCAGCGGGACGAGCAGATCAGCGCGCGTCCCGTTACCGATGGCGATCAAAGCATCAGTGAGCCGCTGCTGTTCACCGAGCGGGAATTCTGCCGGATAGACCAAGACGGCGTAAGGGATCGTCGGCGATTGGATGAGCAGCTTGGTTGACGAGCGAGCGCTGACGCGCAGATCGTTATAGGCGCTGACGGCGATTCCAGCAGCGTCACAATCGCCAGTGGCGACCGCGCGCACCATTTCGTTGGGATCAGTGTAATCGACTACCGCTACGAGATCGTCCGGCGAGACGCCCGCCGCGCGCAGCATCAGCGTCGGAATCAGCCACGAATACGGGTCGGTAACGCCCAAGCGGCAGAAGGTCCTTTCGCTGAGGTCGCCCGCGCCGGTGATCGGCGAAGCGCTGGCGACGACCAACGCCGCCGCATCGCCGGTGGTCGCGTTGGAGCGCGTCCCGCGTTCGACTTGCAGCACCACGCTGCCACAGTTGCGCGCCTCGGCGGTGAGCGCACCCAGACCGCTCAACCAAGCCGCCGAGATCGTCCCGGTGACCGAATCGCAGAGCGCAGCGAGCGCCTCGGCATCGGTTTCGACCAGTTCGACGGCGACTGTCAGGTCGGTTTGCTCAAGCAGCGCAGCTTCTAGATCGCTGATGGTCGGATCGACCGCTTCGGTCGCCGCAGCGTTAGCCGGAGCGCTCGCCGCCTCTAGTGCCGATGGCGCGACGATGACGAGATGGAGCGGATTGCCGGTCGAGCCAAGCGGGATCGCAGTGGGCAGCGGCGGGAGCGGCGTCGAACGGGGCGTAGACGTCGGCGACGGACGCACGGTCGGTGGCGGCGCGCTGCGACGGCACGAAGTCGCCGCCAGCGCGATTGTGAGCAGTACAAGCGTGAGAGTGATGGCTTTGCGGTTAATCGTGCCCGCCTCCGATCACGAGTCAGGTGAGTATGAAATCTATATAGGTATCGTAACGGCGTTCGCGGCTTGATTCAACTTAAGGTTCGGCACCGCGCAACGCGGGACGTCAGGACGCAGGCGGATCAATCTGAACCTGCCGCGTGCCGACGACATTGTTGACGCTGGTGATCTCGACGCTCTCGTGGATCAAGCCCGCCCAGCAATCCTGCGGGTTGCGGATGGTGTCGTCGGTCAGCCGCACCGCGCCCCAGACGACCGCTCGCGCCCCGGCGGGCAGGTAGTAGTAGACATTGCCGTTTTCGGGATCGTGAACGACGTCGAGCGTCTCGGCGCTACCGAGCGCCCAGCGCCAAGGATAGTCGCTCATGGCGGAGGTGCAGTCGATACCGACACGCCACGCGCCCGGCTCGTCCGGCAAACCGAGGGTCGAAGCGCGCTGATCCCACGCATAGACCGTGCCCGGTTCGGGTCCGGTCGTGCGGATGGGCACGTCACCGTAATTCTCGACGGTCAGCTTAAAGACCAGCAGATCGCCAACCGGCATGGTGATGGTATTCATCGCCAGCAGCGCCGGATCGTCCGGCGGCGTGACCAGATCGCCCGCGTGCTCGGCGGTGGTGAAAAAGCGATCTTCCCACGAGCGCGCCTCGAAAACAACGGTCGCGCCGGTCGGCTGAGCGATGATCTGGGCGAAGGGTTTGCCGCCCTGCTCAATCGTGATTTCAGAACTGCGCTGGACAACCTGCCCGACCGCATCCTGCGCGGTCGCGACAACCGTGTAGGTGCCATCCGGAGGCGGATCGGCGTTCATGTCTACGCCACCGTCGTAATCGAATAGGTGCCGCCCTGCCTCGCCCGGGCGGATTTCCTCTTGGCGTTCGGACAGCGGGTATTCATCGCCTAGCGATCCAACCAGCATCGCCTTAAGGTCGGCGGGCTTACTCAAGAAAACGTTGATGTAGGCGCGGTCGGCGATGCCGTCCTGATTAGGCGTGAACACGCTCGGCGAGACGCTGAATTCCGGCAGCAGCGGCAGCGCCGCGTCGCCGTTCTCGATGGTCAGCGTGCCGCTGCGTGCGTCGGTCGCGCCGGACTCGTCAACCGCCGTGAGTTCCCACGTATAAACGCCGTCCGGGATCAAGCGGCGGATGATCTGCTGACCGCCGAAGTCCTCGCCCGGCAGGCTAAACCCGGCGACGACACCGCTGAAGGCGACACGGTAATCGTCGGGGATGCGGGCTTCGTCTTCGCGGAAGCCGTAGACCGTGCCATCAGGCGCAGTGAAGTTCAGCGTCACATGGGCGTTGCGAGACAGCCCATAGGTGAAGATCGTCACGTCGTCGCTGCCGTCGGCATTCGGGGTGATCGTCTCCGGCGCGAACGCCGCGTCAAGAATTAGCGGGCGCGGCGGCGCGATCAGCATTTGCCCGATCAGCAGCACTACGATCAGCGCCAGCAACGCTGTGAGAACCGTCAGCCAAATTGGAATCCGCATCGAACCTTACATCCTGCCATTTTCGACCGCGCCTAAGTCTAAGCGGATCAGGGGCAGAAAGCAATGCAGCACCCGTGAGCGATAAAAGATTCAACGCCAAGGCGCAAAGTCGCCAAGACGCAAAGATAAGACAAAGCGCATCGAACAGGTATTCTACGCTTTCGTCGCTGCTGGCATTGGTGTAAAATAGAGGTATTCCCCCGTTTTTGCTTTTCATCATTAAGGAAATAGCTTGACTGATACCATTGGCGCAAACGATTTCTACACCATCGAGAATGCCAACGTCGATGCCGAAGGCTTGATCGAATGCGCGATCATCCCCCTGCGTGACGGGGTTATCTTCCCGAACGTCATCTCGCCGATCTCGCTGCTGGGCAAGCGGGCTTTGGCAGCCGCCGAAGCCGCTCACGAAGCGCAGCAAACGCTGATCGGCATCGCCCAGACCGATCCCAACGCGGTCGATCCGGGCGCGGACAAGCTCTACAAGACCGGCGTCGAGATTGCGCTCGGTCGCATTCTGCGGCTGCCCGACGACAGCTACAGCGCGTTGGCGCAAGGTCGCCGCCGGGTCGAGATCGTCGAGTTTACGAAGGCGCGCCCCTATTTGGTCGCCAAGGCGCGGATCCTCGACGAAGTCAACCCGAATACGCGCAAAGCCAGCGCGACCATGCAGGCAGTACTCAACCTATTCAAGCGCGCCATCGAACTGAACGATAACATTCCGGAAGAAGTGCTGCTCTACGCGCTCAACGCCAATAATCCCGGCTGGCTGGCGGACTTGATCGCTTCGACGCTGACACTGCCGACCGAAGATCGCCAGCATTTGCTGGAAATGCTCGACGTCGAGGAGCGGCTCGACCACGTCGCCGAGCTGCTCGATCAAGAACTGAACGTGCTCGAACTCAAGGACGAGATCACCAGCCAAATTCATCAGGAGATGGATCGCACGCAGCGGGAAATCTACCTGCGCGAGCAAATGCGGATCATTCAAGGCGAACTGGGCGAGGAAGACGTCTTTCAGCAGGAGATCACCGAAGTCCGCGAGCAAATCCTCGCGGCGAACCTGCCGCTTGAAGTTCACGAGAAGGCGACCAAAGAACTCTCACGGCTGGCGATGATGCCGCCGATGTCGCCGGAAGTCGGCATCGTGCGAACCTACATCGATTGGCTGACCGGCGTGCCGTGGCACAAGGAAACCGAAGATCAACTGGACGTCAAGCACGCCCAGACGATCCTCGACCGCGAGCATTACGGCTTGCCGAAAGTCAAAGACCGCATCCTCGAATATATCGCCGTGCGCAAGCTCGCGCCGGAGCAGCTCAACAGCCCGATTTTGTGCTTCGTCGGTCCGCCCGGCGTCGGCAAAACGTCGCTGGGCAAGAGTATCGCGGCGGCGCTGGAACGCGAGTTCGTGCGCGTCAGCCTCGGCGGGGTGCGCGACGAAGCCGAAATTCGCGGACACCGCCGCACCTACATCGGCGCGCTGCCGGGGCGGATCATCCAGACGATGCGCCGCGCCGGGACGGTCAACCCGGTGTTCATGCTCGACGAGATCGACAAGCTGGGAATGGACTTTCGCGGCGACCCGTCGTCGGCGTTGCTGGAAATCCTTGACCCGGAGCAGAACTTCGCCTTCTTCGATCATTACCTTGATGTGCCCTACGACCTGTCGAAGGTGCTCTTCATCACCACTGCCAACGAACTCGACACGCTGCCGCCCGCCCTGCTCGACCGGCTGGAGATCATCGAGTTCAACGGCTATATTGAGGAAGAAAAGATCGCCATCGCGCGGCAGTTCCTGATCCCGAAAGTGATCGAGCTTAACGGGCTGGTCGGCTACAAAGTCCACTTCAGCGATGCCTCGCTGCGGGCGCTGATCCGCGAATACACATACGAAGCGGGCGTGCGTAACCTCAACCGCGAAATTGCCAACGTCTGCCGCAAGATCGCGCGGCTGGTGGCGGAAGGCAAACGGCACCCGGCGGACATCGAGGTCGGGCACCTAACGCGCTTTCTCGGTCCAGCGCCGTTCGACGACATCCGCGCCAACGATGCCGACGAGGCGGGCGTCGCTACCGGGATGGCGTGGACGGCGTTCGGCGGCGATATCCTGACCATCGAGGTACAGGTGTTACCCGGCAAGGGTTCGCTGATGCTGACGGGTTCGCTCGGCGACGTGATGCAGGAATCGGCGCAGACAGCGCTGAGCTATCTGCGCTCACGGGCTGAAGACCTCGACGTGCAGCATGAGGACTTCGAGAATTTCGACATTCACGTTCATCTGCCGGAAGGCGCGGTGCCGAAAGAAGGTCCTTCAGCCGGAATTACGCTCGCGACGGCGATGATCTCGGCATTTACCGAGCGCAAAGTCCGCAGCGACTATGCCATGACCGGTGAGATCACGCTGCGCGGCAAGATTTTACCGGTCGGCGGCGTGAAGGAAAAGGTGCTTGCCGCGCGCCGCGCGCTGATTAAGCATATAATTCTGCCTAAGCAGAACGAGCGCGACCTTGTAGACGTGCCCAAGGGCGCGCGGCAGGATTTAGACCTGCACTTTGTCGAAAACATGCAGGAAGTGATCGATCTGGTGCTGCTGCCCGCGCCGGAAGGCGAGCGCAAGATCGACCGACTGCGGCGCGAGCGCGACAAGGACGACCGCGACGACGATTAGATAGTTCTACCACCCAAGAATCCAATGTAGGGGCGGCTTTGAAACTCGTCCCCTACCAACTTGGCGGTCGCATAATGCACTTGGCAAAATTGGGTACAATTGTCTTATGAGTTCGGAAGACCTGTGGCAAACCGTTAAATCAGGACGATCCGAACGCCTCGATTGGTTGAGCGAGAACGCGCCGCTCGACACGATGGCGACGATCCTCACGGCGATGGCAAATAGTCATGGCGGGACGTTGGTGCTCGGCATCATCGGACCAGCCGCGACGGTCGTCGGCGTGCGCGATTCCGGCAATGCTATCGACCGGGTGATTCAGGCGGCTTTGAGCGTCGAACCCCCGTTGATCATCCCGATGCCGCGTGCCGTCCCCTTAAAAGACAAACAGGTGATCCTCGCCCACATCCCGCCGGGAATGCCCCATGTCTACGCGCTCGACGGGCGCTATCTGACCCGGCAGGGCATCGAGAACACGGCGCTCAAGCCGCGCGAGCTACGCCGCTTGATCATCGAACGGGGCGAACTTAGCTTTGAAACCGAAATCGCACACGGCACCAGCCGCGACGACATCGACTGGGACAAGGCGAAAGCCTACGTTTCGACGCTCGGCGGCATCAACGAAGCCGAAGTCGAGACGGCGCTGCTGCGGCGCGGCTGCCTCGCCCAGCAGGATGGTCGGCTGCGCCCGACCAACGCCGGAATCCTGCTGTTTGGCAAAGACCCGCAGCGGCATATTCGCGGCGCGGAGATCACCGCTGCCCGCTTCCCCGGCGATTCAATGGGTGACACCTTCCAGCGCGAAGACATCGTCGGCACGATCCCCGACCAGATCCGGCGCGCCGAAGCTTTCCTGCGCGACCACCTGCGGAAAGCGGTGAGCCTCGGCAAGACGATGGAGCGCGACGAAGCCTTCGAATACCCGCTCGAAGCGGCACGCGAGCTGGTGGTCAACGCCGCCGCCCACCGCGACTACACCATCGCCGGCGACGGCATCCGGCTGTTCGTATTCCGCAACCACATGGAAGTTCACAGCCCCGGCGGGCTGCCGGGTCCGGTGACCATCGACAACATCAAAGACGAGCGCTTCTCCCGCAATCCGGTGATCGTACAGATTCTCTCGGACATGGGCTTCATCGAGCGGCTGGGCTACGGCGTTGACCGCGTGATCGACCTGATGATCGAGCAGCACCTACACGCCCCAGAGTTCGCGGAAACGGCGGGCGGCTTCCGGGTCTCACTGTTCAATGACCCCGTGCCGGACGCTGCCACGATCGCTGCTGAAGACAGTGCCACACTCGCCAAGCTCAACGGCGAGTATAAAGGACAGGCGATCAACGCGCGGCAAGAAGCTGCCCTGCTCTATCTGCTCCACGATGGAAATCCGCGCATCACCAACAGCGACCTGCAAACGCTGTGCCCCGAAGTCCATCCCGAAACGATCCGCCGCGACCTCGCCGATCTAGTCGCCAAAGACTTTCTGCGTAAACTGGGTCAGAAACGCGGTTCTTACTACGTGCTCAACAACACCGAACCGAGTTAAAGACAGTTGCTCCTTTTGGCAGTCTGTCCTATAGTATTACTACGACACTTTCCGGAAAAGGAAATAGAGATATGCGGCGAACAGGCTTGATCCCTCTGCTGGCATTGGCGTTGACCGCGATCGTCTTTGCGTCGGGCTGTTCTATGGCTCAACAGAGCGCCGTCGCGCAGCCACCCGAACAAATCTCCACCGCCCCGCCCAACGTCACCTGTCAAGAACTCGTCACATTGGCGGAAACGTCAGTCGGTCTGGTTTGCGACTCGCTCGGTCGCAATCAAGCTTGCTACGGCAACCGGCTGGTGTCGGTTGACTTCGACCCGGGGTCCAGTCTCACTTTCCAGCAATCCGGCGATACCGTCAGCCTGCTGGATGTGCGACGCATCAGCACCGCGCCGCTGGATTTGACGACCCATGACTGGGGCATCGCCGTCCTGAAGGCGCAGGCGAATCTACCGGACACGCTTCCCGGTCAGAACGTGACCTTCCTGCTGTTCGGCGATACCACGGTTGACAACCCATCACCGGACATGCGTGCGGTGACGGTAAGCACGCGTATCGGCGACGTTCAATGCGCCGATGCACCGGAAGCGGGCGTGTTGATCCAGTCTCCAGAAGGCACGCAGATTACGATGAACCTCAACGGCGCGGACGTAGTCCTTGGCTCTACCGCGTTGGTGACGACCAACCAAGACACGAACCGGATGACCTTTGCGGTCGTCGAAGGCACCGGGGTCATCACCGCCTTCAACGAAACCCGGATCGTCCCGGCTGGGCGGAAAACCGGGCTACCGCTTGGAAATGGCGAGAATGGCATGCAGGTTTCCGGTCCGCCGTCCGAGCCAAGCCCCTATGACATGACGACGATGCACAACCTTCCGATCAATCTGCTGGATCGCAAAATCACCATTCAAGACCCGAATGGGGTAACGACCACGCCGACGGATGCGGTTGTGACCGGCGCGACCGCGACGCCAACGTCGGCTGCTTGTACGCCGCGCACCGACTGGGGCTATCGCTACGTCATTCAGGTGGGCGACAATCTGTCGATCATCGCGCTGAAGGTGAACGCGCGGACGGCAGATTTGCAAGCGGGCAACTGTATCGACAACCCGAACCGGCTGATCGCCGGACAGTCGATCCTCGTGCCGCGTCCCGTGCCGACCAATACGCCGCTACCGCCAACGGCGACACCTACGCCCAACGCCCAGATGACCGGACCCAACTTGCGAGCGGACAACAATCCGATTGGCTACCGGGATTGCACCACCATTCGCTGGGACGTGGACAACATCAACTCGGTTTACTTCGAGGGTCAGCCGGTCATCGGTCACAACTCGCGGCAAGTCTGCCCCGGCGAGACCACCACTTACACGCTGCTGGTGATTCTGCTCAACGGAGCGCAGCAGTCCTATACCATTACCATTAACGTCCAAGCGATTTGCGGCAACCAGATCTGCGAACCGGGTGAAAGCTACAGCACCTGTTCGAGCGACTGTTTAGGCTAGCCGTCGTACTGTGAACGAAAGGGGCGCCAATAAACGCCCCTTTCGTCTCTCTTCCCCGGAATTTCTGTGGTATCCTAACGGCGCAAATTTCTCATCAGGATCGAAAGTATGCCCTTGCGCCGAGTTGCCATTCTGCTCTTGCTCGTGACCGCTGCTTACAGTGCCGCTGCTTGCAGCGCTCTTAACCCGCCGACACCCACGCCAACCCCGACTTTCACGATCACGCCGCTGCCAACCAATACGGCGACTTTCACGCCGATTCCGCCGACCGAAACGCCGACGCTGACGCCAGCGCCGACCGAAACGCCGACGATCACGCCGTCGCCGCAGCCGAGTCCTACGCCGTCCAATACGCCGGGACCGTCGTTCTCCTTCGGGATCGATAGCTCACAGTCGCTCAACATCCCGTCCGATATGGTCGCGCGGCTGAGTGCGCCGATGATCGCGTTTATCAACACGAATAACCGCACGGTCAGCAATGCGACGCCGCAGCCGGGCAACAATGTCGAAACGCTCTACTATGTCTCGCCGGGCAATTCGGCATCGCGCGTCGCCATCACCGAGCTGGACGGTTCGACCGGACGGCAGATTTTCCTCTCGCCAAAAGGCAATTCCTTCGCCTACCTGCGCCCGGAAGGTGGATCGAGCACCATCGGCTTATACGTCGGCGATCTCTCGATCCGCTTCAGCGCACGCATCCTGCCAATCCGCTCGCTGACGCAGCGCGGTATCTACAGCGAGCCGTCGTGGTCGCCGGACGGTAGACGGCTCGCCATCACGGTGCAAACCGCCTACGACCTCGACATCTACACGATTAAATTGGACGGCTCCAACCCGACTTCCCTGACACGGCAAGGCTCTTACGACTTCTGGCCCGTATGGTCGCCGGACGGCACCTATCTCGCCTTTGTGTCGGATCGCGCGCGCTGCCCAAGCTGGATTCCCGGTGAGCCGGGAACCTGCGATGGTACCGATCAAGCGCCGCCGACCGGGGGCAACATCTTCCTGCTCAACGTAGTGGATGGATCGGTGCGGCAGGTTTCTGACGTTTGGGTGAACGAGCCGCCAGTGTGGATCAACCCGCGCCAGATCGCCTACGCCAGCGGCGATCCGCTGTTTGGCGACCCGGTGCGCTCGTTGTGGACGACCGACGTGGTCAGCGGCAAATCGCGCGAGGTTAAGCTCAACAGCGGCGACGTGCCGCTCAAGCTGTCGGAGGCGTGGTCGCCGACCGGACAGATGGTCGTCTTCCAAGCGGCGGGCGCGTCGAGTTCAACCGTCTTGGCGCAGATCAACGGCGTCGAAATCGGACGGATTACTGACGCTCCGTTCGCGCGCTACGGGATGAGCGCAGCATGGTCGCCGGACAGCACCAAGATCGCCATCGGCGGCGTGAGCGGGCAGTGTCCTTACGGATCAATTGTCTACGACAGCAGCTTCAACTCGATTGCGCGCCCCAACCCACCGCCGACGATGTGCGAACCCACCTACTCACCAGATGGACGCTGGCTCGCCTTCAGCGGCATCAATCCACGCGTGGACGGGCGAAGCGATGTCTACGTCGCCAACCCGAACGGCTTGGGCGCGGTCTCGCTGACCGGCAGCCTGCGCGGGCTGATCGACCTGCTCGGCTGGGTCGGAGGGTGATAAATCGCGCAAAGCTGTAGGGGCGGGTTTAAGGCAACCCAAAGGTTTGCACCCTGCCCCTACGATAATGACCGAATCAAACTCACATTCATGGAGGACACTTTATGACACAGCTTACCGAGCGGATCGCCGTCGTTACCGGCGGGAGTCGAGGCATTGGGCGCGGGATCGCGCTGGAACTGGCGCGGCGGGGCGCGACCGTGATCGTCAATTACAACAGCAATGCCGACGCCGCCAACGAAGTCGTCGCCGAGATTAAGGGCGCGGGCGGTAACGCCGAGGCGGTGCAGGCGGATGTCAGCCAAGAAGCCGACGCCATTCGCTTGATCAAGACGGCAATCGACAACTATGGCAAAATCGACATTCTGATCAACAACGCCGGGACAACCCGCGACGCCCTGATCATGCGGATGAGCGCCGCCGACTTCGACACCGTCATCGAAACCAACCTACGGAGTACGTGGCTGTGCTCGAAAGCCGCCGTCCAATCGATGATGCGCAAGCGCTACGGGCAAATCGTCAACATCACCAGCATCAGCGGGATTATGGGCAACGGTGGGCAGACCAATTACAGCGCCAGCAAAGCCGGGATCATCGGCTTGACCAAAGCGCTCGCCCGCGAGGTGTCGTCGCGCAGCATCACCGTGAACGCGGTCGCGCCCGGTTTCGTCGCCACCGACCTGACCGCCTCGCTGCCGGAGGACATCGCCAAGCGCCTCAACGAGAATATCCCGCTCGGTCGCTGGGCAACCATTGAGGATGTGGCGCTGGCAACCGCCTTCCTCGCTTCGGACGAAGCCAGCTATATCACCGGGCACATTCTCAACGTCGACGGCGGATTAGCCATGTAAGTCAAGAAAAGTGTTGAGTACCGAGTACTGAGAAGTACAAACGACGTATCGCTGCTGCACTAGTCGTTTTTACTCAGCACTCATTGCTCAGCACTCAGCACCAGCTCTAGGAGAGCGAAAAATGCCTACGATCTTCACGAAAATTGTCAACCGCGAGATCCCGGCGGAGATCGTCTTTCAGGACGACCGCGTGACCGCCTTCAAAGACATTCATCCACAAGCGCCCGTCCACGTCCTGATCATCCCGAATCACGAGATCCCGACGGTGGACGACGTCACGCCGGAGGACGAGGCAGTGCTTGGTCACATGTTCGTGGTCGCCCAGCAAGTCGCGCGCGAACTGGGCATCAGCGAGAGCGGCTACCGGCTGCTGGTCAACTGCAAGGACGACGCTGGTCAAGAGGTCTATCACCTGCACATGCACCTACTCGGCGGGCGCAATTTGGGTCCGATGCTGGCAAAGCGTGGGTAAACACGGATGCGGTGTAAGGGCAGGATTGAAACCTGCCCTCACAATCGATGCCTGCTAACTTGCTGAGGTTGCTTCAGCCGTCATTTCCGGGGTTGCTGCTTCAGTTGCTTCCGGCGTAACCTCTGCCGTCGCCTCGACTGTAGGCTCAACCGTCGCTTCCGGCGTCGCCGGGGCGTAAAGCGATTTCGCCCGCTCAATTTCGGTATCGATATAAGCGAGAATGGCGGCATTGTCAGTCAAGGGCTGCTGATTTTCGTCGGTCGGGACAACGCCGTTGACAGCAATCGTCGGCGTTCCGCTGAAGTTGAGCAGCGCGCGCACTTGGCTGAGCGCCGTGGTCAGAATGTCATTGGTCGCGCTGCTGCCGACGCAGCTATCGTACTGCCCGCGATCCAACCCCAGCGCTTCGACCCCCGCGAGGATACGGTTGTTGGTGAAGGCTTGGTTGCCGTACTGCCCCTGCCAATCGAACAGCGCGTCGTGGAACTGCCAGAACTTGCCCTGATCCGCCGCGCAGACCGCTGCCAGCGCCGCGCCCTGCCCATTGGAGACACTGCCGTAGCCATAGAGCGGGACATAAGTAAACGCCACAAAGCCGTCTTTGACCCGGTTGACGAATTCGTCGATCATCGTCGCGTGAAAATCACGGCAGTGAGTGCAGTCGAAGCTGGAAAATTCGGCGATCTGAACGGGTGCGTTCGCGTCACCCAAGCGGGGAAAGCCGTCTTCAGTACGAGTTTGCGTGACGCCGTCGTAGCGCGTCAACGATGCTTCAGGGATCGGCGCTTCAGCGGGCGCGCGCACGATTAGGACGATGAACACGACCACTGCGATCACGGCGACGGCGATAATCGCGCCGGTGATGATCTGCTGGCGGCGACGTTCGCGCTCGCGTTCCTTACGGCGCTCGGCAGTCCGTGCTGTTTGGCTTGCCGATGGCTTCGACGTTGCTGTCGTTTTCGTTTTGTTGCGATCTTTCGCCATAAAAACCTCACCTTGGATTAATCCGCATTAGTCTACAACGAGAGCGGCAAACTGCAAAGCGTCATCCGGCGCAATAGCCGGTGAAAGAGTCATCTGACAAAAGGCAAGTTTTCAGGTAGAATAACGCTCCATCAAATTCTGACCGTCTCCTAGTTTTTTCTCTCTCCCGCCGGCTGCCGATTCGCCGGCAGCTTCAGCGATAAAGGAAGATTCTATGCGAGTGGATACTTTCGGTACACGCGGTACGTTCGACACCGGCAACGGCGAGGCGGTCATCTACCGCTTGAGCAAGCTTGCCGCCCAAAATATCGGACACATCGACCAACTCCCCTTCAGCATCAAGATTTTGCTCGAAAACACGCTGCGTAACCTCGACAACTTCGAGGTCACGGAAGACGTGGTGCGCGAGATCGCCAACTGGAACGCCGCCGCACCGCAGCAGATCGAGATCCCGTTTAAGCCCGCCCGCGTGGTGTTGCAGGACTTCACCGGCGTTCCCGCCGTCGTCGATCTCGCGGCGCTGCGGAGCGCCATGGCGCGCTTCGGTGAAAAGCCGCGAGAGATCAACCCCGGCGTGCAGGTTGATCTCGTGATCGACCACTCGGTACAGGTGGATCGATTCGGCACGCAGGACTCGATTCGCTTCAACGCGCAGCGCGAGTTCGAGCGCAACCGCGAACGCTACGAATTTCTGCACTGGGGGCAGAAAGCCTTCGACAATTTCCGCGTCGTCCCCCCGGCGACCGGCATCGTCCATCAGGTCAACCTTGAGTATCTGGCGCGCGTCGGTCTGGACGAAAGAGGAGGACGGGCAAACCGTCGTCTTCCCCGACTCGCTGGTCGGGACGGACAGCCACACCACCATGATCAACGCACTCGGCGTGTTCGGTTGGGGCGTCGGCGGCATCGAAGCTGAAGCCGCGATGCTCGGTCAGCCGATCTACATGCTGATGCCGCAGGTGATCGGCTTCAAGCTGACGGGCAAGCTGCCCGAAGGCGCGACGGCGACCGACCTCGTGCTGACCATCGTGCAAATGCTGCGCAAGCGCGGCGTCGTCGACAAGTTCGTCGAGTTCTATGGCGCGGGCTGCGGCAAGCTGAGCCTGCCCGACCGCGCGACGATCGCCAACATGGCGCCCGAATACGGCGCGACGATGGGCTTCTTCCCGGTGGACGACGAGACGCTCAACTTCCTGCGCCGCACCGGGCGCGACGAAGCGCTGGTGCAGCTGGTCGAGCGCTACACCAAGGAACAGGGCATCTTCCGCACCGACGACACGCCCGACCCGATCTTCACCGATGCGCTCGAACTCAATCTTGATGACGTGCAGCCGAGCATGGCGGGTCCCAAGCGCCCGCAGGATCGCATTCTGCTGCGCGACATGAAAGACAGCTTCGAATAAGGCGCTGCGCGCGCCGGTCGAGCAGCGCGGCTTCGCGCTCGGTGAAGAAGCAGCTGAGCGCGCAGCAGTGGTACACGATAATGGTAACAGCGCCAAAGTCGGTCACGGCATCGTCGTGATCGCGGCGATCACAAGCTGCACCAACACCAGCAATCCGATGGTGATGTTGGCGGCGGGTCTGCTGGCGAAGAAGGCGGTCGAGATGGGGCTGGATACCAAGCCCTACGTCAAGACCAGCCTCGCGCCCGGTTCGCGCGTCGTCACCGAGTATTACGACAAAGCCGGACTGACGCCCTACCTACAGGCGCTCGGCTTCCACACCGTCGGCTATGGCTGCACGACCTGTATCGGCAACAGCGGACCGCTGCCGCAGCAGGTCGCGGACGCGGTTCGCGAAGGCGAACTGGTCGCCGCCGCCGTGCTGAGCGGCAACCGCAACTTCGAAGGACGGATCAATCCGCTGGTCAAGGCGAATTATCTCGCCTCGCCGCCGCTAGTCGTCGCTTACGCGCTCGCCGGAACGGTGGATATCGACCTGACGACTGAACCGCTCGGCAATGACAAGGACGGTCAGCCGGTTTATCTGCGCGACATTTGGCCCACACAAGAAGAAGTGCTCCAAGCAGTGCAGCAGGCGATCACGCCGGAGATGTTCCTGCGCCAATACGGTAACGTCTTCGACGGCAACGAGACGTGGAACGCCATCCCCAGCACCGACGGCGACGTGTATCTGTGGGATGACAGCAGCACCTACATCCACGAGCCGCCCTTCTTCATCGACATGCCACGCACGCCCGAAATGGTCAAGCCAATCAAGAACGCGCGCGCACTGGCAGTGCTGGGCGACTCGATCACGACTGACCACATCTCGCCCGCCAGCGACATCCCGGCGGATAGTCCGGCGGGGCGTTACCTGATCGCGCACGGCATCGAGAAGCCGGACTTCAACACCTACGGCACGCGGCGCGGCAATCACGAAGTCATGATCCGGGGGACGTTCGCCAACATCCGGCTGCGGAATCAACTGGTTCCCGGCAGCGAGGGCGGCATCACCATGCACCTGCCCGACGGCGAAGTCATGAGCATTTACGACGCCTCGGAGAAGTACATCGCCGAAGGCACGCCGCTGATCGTGCTGGCGGGCGCGGAATACGGCACCGGGTCGAGCCGTGACTGGGCAGCCAAAGGCACGCTGCTGCTCGGCGTCAAGGCGGTGATCGCCAAGTCTTACGAGCGCATCCACCGCAGCAATCTGGTGATGATGGGCGTGCTGCCGCTCCAACTCAAGGCGGGCGAAGACGCGAAATCGCTTGGCTTGACCGGGCGCGAGACTTTTGACATCGTCGGCATCTCCGGCGAGCTGACGCCCAAGCAGGACGTTCAGGTGATCGCCACCAGCGCCGACGGCAGCACCAAGGAATTCACGGTCACAGCCCGGCTCGATACCGAGGTCGAGGTGGAGTACTACCGCAACGGCGGCATCCTCCAGACCGTACTACGGAAGTTCCTGAACTAAGCACAGCGTGAAATTGTGTTTTTGTAGGGGCGGGTTTGAAACCCGCCCCTACCTGTTTGTATAGGATTTGATTTTGAGCGACAGAGTAACGATATACAGCGACGGTGGGTCGAAGCCGAATCCCGGTCCCGGCGGTTGGGCAGCGCTGCTGATTTACGGCGAGCATCAAAGCGAGCTTAGCGGCAACGATCCCCACACGACCAACAACCAGATGGAACTGACCGCCGCGATCCGTGCGCTCGGAGCCCTGACTCGCCCTTGCGAAGTCGATTTCTACACCGACTCGCAATATCTCCGGCAGGGGATCACGACGTGGATTAAGACGTGGCGCAAAAACGGCTGGATGACCAGCGCCAAAAAGCCGGTGCTGAATCGAGAGTTGTGGATCGAGTTGTACGATCTGACCCAGCAGCACCAAATTCATTGGCATTGGACACGCGGTCACGCGGGTGATAAATTCAATGAACAAGTCGATCAACTGGCAACTGAAGCCCGCCAAGAACTCAGCTAACCGCTAATCAAGGATGAAGTATACTATAAAAAAACTTAGCTAAGGGGAAAGCAATGTCGAAAATGTCCGACCGGGTCGCCGACTTCGGCACGACCATCTTCACCGAAATCAATACGCTGGCGCAGCAGCACAACGCGCTCAATCTCGGTCAGGGCAAGCCGGATTTCGACACGCCCAGCGACATCGTCGCGGCGGCAGTGAAGGCGCTGCAAGCAGGCAAGTTCAACCAGTACGCGCCGGGACCCGGCACGCCCTCGCTGCGCCAGTCGATCGCCGCGCATGCTAACCGTTTCTATAATCTCGAGATTGACCCGAACGCGGGCGTCGTCGTCACGGCGGGCGCGACCGAGGCGATCTTCTCGTCGGTGCTCGGCTTGGTCGACAAGGGCGACGAGGTGATCGTGATCGAGCCGTACTTCGACAGCTACGTGCCCAACATCACCATGGCGGGCGCGACGCCGATCTACGTGCCGCTGCATCCGCCGTCGTGGACGTTCGACCCCGACGAACTGCGGAAAGCCTTCAACACCAAAACCCGCGCGATCATTCTCAACACGCCGCACAACCCGACCGGGCGCGTCTTCACGCTGGAAGAAATGACGCTGATCGCCGACCTATGCAAGGAACACGATGTCACGGTGATCTCGGACGAGGTCTACGAGCACCTGACTTTCGACCAAGCGAAGCACATCCCGATGGCGACCCTGCCGGGGATGTTCGAGCGGACGGTGACGGTCAGCAGCTTCGGCAAGACTTTCAGCGCGACCGGCTGGAAAGTCGGTTGGGTCTACGGCGCGCCGGAACTCGTGACCGGCGTCGGACGGGCGCACCAGTTCGTCACCTTCGCAGTCAACCACCCGGCACAAGAAGCCGCCGCCTACGCGCTCAGTCTGCCGGGGACCTATTACGAAGAATTTCAGGCGATGTACACGAACAAGCGCGACCTGATGATGCAGGCGCTCGATCACGCCGGGATGAAAGCGCGTCAGCCCGAAGGCACTTACTTCGTGATGGCGGATTTCTCGGAAGTGTTCGACGGCGACGACATTGACTTCGCCAAGTACCTGACCAGCGAAATCGGCGTCGCCTGCATCCCGCCGACCTTCTTCTACAGCACGGGACACGCCCACATGGCAAGCACGCAAGCGCGCTTCGCCTTCTGCAAATCCGACGATCTGCTGCGGCAGGTCGGTGAGCGGTTGACGAATATCGGGAAGTAAGGTAGCAATCGGATATGTCGGTAGGGGCGGGTTTGAAACCCGCCCTACGTCGTTATCTCTATATTGGCGGTGATCACAACGCGAACGGCAGCGCCCCGGCGACGAACAAGCCGCCCAGCAGAATCCCTAACACCATCGCCGTCACTATCGACGCGATGATCATCACGACCGCCGTAATCCACTTCTGGTTTGAATCCGTAAACAGGTGCAGGCGCTCGAAGCCCTCGGCGATCAGATAGACCTCGTAAATATCCAGCAGCAGAGTCAGCAGCCCCATGCCGATCCCGAACAGGTTGAAGGCTAAGCCGAGCGCGCTGTTGATCACGACCACCGGCGCCCAAACCAGTGCGACCGTGTAGCTGTGATCGAGCAGCGAGCCACGCCCCCCCTGATTGACCGCCCAGCGATAGGAGGCATAGCAGCCGACGTACAACGTCACCAGCCCGAGGGCGATGCCGAAGAACGGCGTCAGCAGTACGGCGATGATGTTGAACAGCGACGTCGAATAGCGAATCTGCAAAAACAGCGCGTTGAAGATCGACAAGGCAGCGCTGCCCGCCGCCGCCGTCCCCGCAACCAACCAGAAGCGCCACCACGTCGCCTGTGACACTTCATCGGCGTAGACGCCGGGTTTGCGCAGCAGAATGTTGAAACCGATGCGGATCAGCATCACGCCGTCGCGGAACAAGTTCTCCCACGAGACGCGCTCCGGCGCATCGGGAATGTGAAATGGCAGCTTGACGCCGTTAGCGTCATCGTCGGCTTCGCCCAGCTTTAAGCCGAGCGCCGGATCAAGCGGATGAATCCGTGACTTACGTTGACCAGTCGATTTAGGTTCTGGTGCTGGTTCGGGCACTGCCGTCGCTTCCGACTCGCGGGCGAGAATGCGATCCAGCACCTCACGGGCTTTGGCATTGCCGGGATTGATCTCCAATACCTGCTCAAGATACTGCTTGCGCAGCGCCGGATCACCCTCAGACGCCGCTAAGTAGTACCACGCTTGCTCGTTTTCGGGATCAATTTTGACCACCTCGGACAGCAAATCGTGCGCTTTCAGGCGGTCACCCGCCTGAAAAGCAGCGATCCCCTCCTGCAGCTTGTCTTCTCCGGGAAACATAGACGCCCCTTCTTAGCTTTTGCCTCGACCGTTGCTGATACAGTTTATTTGATTATACGTAGGATTAGCGCGTTACAGCGTTGTTCCGTAGTAGAATCGTCCTGTAATGGATTGAGGAATTGCCCGAAGTGCCTGAACTGATCACCGATCTAGCGGCAATCCGCCAGCTTGCTGACACCCATCGCGCCGAATTCGACCTGCTGCGATTGATGCTGGAACGACGCGCGAAACTCGACGACGCCAAGTTCGACGCTTTCGTCGAGCAGATCGCCACGCCGATCGTCGACGCCATCGACTGCACGCGGTGCGCCAACTGCTGCCGCAGCCTTGACGTGTATCTGGTCGAGGACGACGCGCGTCGCCTCGCTGACGGGTTGCTGATCTCGCTGGACGAGGTCGAGACGCGCTACGTCAATCATGAGGCAGCGGCAGAGGTCGAAGAATGGGGCGTGTTTCGCGCGCGACCGTGCGCCTTCCTCGACGGCAAGCGGTGTTCGGTCTACACGCATCGCCCGGAGTCGTGTCGGCTCTATCCCGCCTTCACGCCGGATTTTCGCTGGACACTGACAGATACCATCGAGGGCGCGAGCCTGTGCCCGATCATCTACAATGTGCTGAGCGAGTTGTGTGATCGCCTGCTACCCGCGCCGAAGGACAAAGCGTAGCCGAGGCATTGGTTTTCGGACTTGAGAATATTTGCCATGACTGCAATACCCACCTGAGTAGCATGATTTAGGAGTATCCATGCGTTTACCTGCCCTGCTGATCACGGCGCTGCTGCTGACGAGCGCCTGCAACCTCAACAACCAGCCAGAGACGCCAACCGCCCTGCCGTCAGCGCCGCCGGTTCAGGCGACAATCACGATCCCACTCGCTACTGATACCCTGCTGCCGGGCGTCGTCGCTACGTCCGGCGCCACCCGTACGCCCTTTGGCAACTCAGGTGCGCCCACCACCCAGATCATCGGCACGCCGGGAGCCTTCCCGACCGCCGCCAGCGGCGAAAGCGCAATCATCAGCAGCCCCGCCAACGGTGCGACGGTCAGCGGCAGCCCGCTCTACGTCAGTGGCACTGTCTCCAATCTGTCGAGTGATCAGTTTGTGCTGCAAGTCTTCGACACTAGCAATCAGTCAATCACGCCGGAACAGGCGATCACGCTCAGCAACCCCAACCACGTCGCCGACGTGCCTTGGTCGGCGTCGGTGCTGGTCAGCGGCTACACCGGAGCGGCGCAGATTCGCATCAGCGCGCCAACCGGCAGCGGCGAAATCACCGTGATTGGCGCGGTGAGCGTCAACGTCGTGCCCGCGACCGCCAGCGCCAACCCTGCGCCATCCAACGGCAGCAGCATCACCTCGCCCGCGAACGGCAGCGCCGTTGCCGGCAGCCCAATCGCCGTGACCGGGACGGCGGGCGGCATCCCGGAGAACCAGTTCACGCTGCTGCTGCTCGACGCCAGCGGCACGGTACTCAACAGTCAGTTGATCACGCTGACCGGCGCGGATCAGTACACCGTGCCATGGTCGGCGTCACTGGGCACGAGCGGCTATCACGGCAGCGTCGAGATCCGCGCGGTGGTGATCCGTGACGGGCAGCAGGTGACCATCGCCAGCGCGACGGTCACGCTACAGTAAGCCAGTGACAATGGCGTTTCGCACCTTGTCACGTATACTGAATGCGTGATCATTTAAAGCTGTTTACTTCGAATTTGGATAAAATCGCAATGTCGCAGACCAAACACTTCATCGCCATCGCCGGGAATATCGGCGCGGGCAAAAGCACGCTGACCAACTTGATCTCGCAGGCGTTCGGCTGGGAGCCGTTCTACGAAGCCGCCGCCGAAAACCCCTACTTGGCAGACTTCTACGCCGACATGACGCGCTGGAGCTTCCATTCGCAGGTGTTCTACCTCGGCAAGCGGCTGGAGCATCACCGCCAGTTGGTCGATCATCCCGGCAGCGTCGTCCAAGACCGAACGGTCTACGAGGACGCCGAAATCTTCGCCCGCAACCTCTATGAGCAGGGGCAAATGTCCGAGCGCGATTACGACGCCTATCGCCGTCTGTACCGCGCCGTAAGCAGCTTCCTGCCCCCGCCCGACCTGATCGTCTACCTGCGCGGGAGCGTCGCCAAGCTGAGCGAGCATATCACCCGGCGTGGCAATGATTACGAGCGCAGCATCGCCCCGGCATACCTTGAGCACCTGAATCGCCTCTACGACGCATGGATCGGCGACTGGACGGCATGCCCGGTCGTGACCGTCGAGATGGACGACATGGACTTCCTGCAAAACCAGCGCGACCTCGACCGTGTGATCGCGTCGATTAACGGGTCGCTGAAACAACGCACCCCTTGATCAGTCGTGTAGGGGCGAAACTGAGTTTCGCCCCTACACCATCAATCCTCACTAAACAGCAGCAACGCCAACTTTTTGTCTAATATATCCAAACATCAATGGACAAATATTGGCACACGTGCTATACTCCATTTAACCTATTGATATGATTAATCTGATGAATACTGTCCGGATTACCATTCATGTCCGAAATTGACCTCGACTCCGACCTGCTGGACTACCTCGTGGGGCAGGGATTCCAACCGGGCGACCGGCTGCCCACGATCAGCGAACTTCAGGACGAGTACCACCTCGGTATAAGCATCAGTAAAGTCCGCGAACAGCTCGAAGTCGCGCGGGCGCTCGGCTTAGTCGAAGTCAAGTCAAAGACGGGCATGAAGATGAAGTCCTACAGCTTCGCGCCTGCCGTCAGCCTCAGCCTCCTGTTCGCCCTCGCGCAAGACCAACACAACTTTGAGCTATTCGGCGAAGTCCGCAATCACATTGAAGTCGCCTTCTGGAACGAAGCTTGTGAAAGCCTGCTCGACGAGGACAAGCAGATCATGCGCGAATGTCTCGACAGCGCGCGCGCCAAACTCAACGGCAAGCAGATTCGCATCCCCAACGACGAGCACCGTACGTTTCACCTCACCGTCTATAAGCGGCTGGACAATCCCTTCGTGATCGGCATCCTCGAAGCCTATTGGGACGCCTATAACGCCGTCGAACTCAACCGCTATTCCGATTACAGCTACCTCCAGCAGGTGTGGAATTATCATGAGCGCATTTTTCAAGCGATCTCCGACGGCGATTACGATGCCGCCAAAGTGCTGTTCATCGAACACACCAACTTGATCCGCTATCAACCCCGGATGCAGCGCATTCACGCCGCGCCGGACATCGAAAGTTCAGAGACAGAAGGAGACTTTATTTCGCCAAAATAGTTTTATTTCGCCTCTCTCACTGGATCGTGATCGCAAAGTCATAGGACGTGAAAATGGCAGTTGAACTTCAATCTGAAGTACAGATCAGCGGATACAAAGCCGGAGTCAACGACTTTGCGCTGATGGTCGCCACCAAGAATGGATCGGGCAGCCAAACCTCTAATCTCGTCTTGATCCGCTCGCTGTTCAAGATGGGTATTCCCGTTAGCGGCAAAAACCTGTTTCCCTCGAACATCAAGGGCTTGCCGACGTGGTATACGATCCGCGCTAGTAAAGACGGTTACACGGCACGGCGCGCGACAACCGAGGTCTCGGTCGCCTTCAATCAGGACACGATCACCGAGGACATCGCCAGCCTGCCCGAAGACGGCGTGCTGATCACCAGCAGCGATCTGAAATACAACGTCACGCGCGGGGACATCACCGTCTACGAACTGCCGGTGAAGGACATCCTCAAGCAAGCTGAATTTCCGAAGGACTTCACCGACCGGATCACCAACATGGTCTATGTCGGTGCCGCCTGCTTCCTGTTCGACATCCCGCTGGATGTGGCTTACAGCGCGCTGCTCGACCAATTCAGCGGCAGGGAGAAGCCCGCGAAAATGAATCATAACGTCGTCGAGCTGGCATATCAGTGGTCAAAGGACAACCTGACCAAGCGCGATCCTTACCGCTTTGAGCCGCTCAACCTGACCGAGGGCAAAATTCTAATCGAGGGCAACGAAGCGGCGGCACTCGGCGCGCTGTACGGCGGCGTGAGCGTGGTCGCGTGGTATCCAATCACACCTTCGACCAGCGTCGTCGATAACATTATGGATCACCGCGATCTGCGTAAAGACCCGGAGACCGGCAAGAACACCGTGGCTATCGTGCAGGCGGAAGACGAACTCGCCGCTATCGGCATGGTGGTCGGCGCGGGTTGGGCGGGGTCGCGCTCGATGACGGCGACCAGCGGTCCCGGCATCAGCCTGATGGCGGAGTTCACCGGCTTGGCATACTTCGCGGAAATCCCCTGTGTGATCTGGGACGTCACGCGAATTGGACCGAGCACTGGCTTGCCAACGCGCACGGGTCAAGGCGACCTGTTGTTCCTGTACTACCTCGGTCACGGCGATACGAAGCACATCGTCCTGTTGCCGGATGGCGCGGAAGAAAGCTTCGAATTTGGCTGGCGCGCCTTCGACGTCGCCGAGCAAATCCAGACGCCGGTGTTTGTGATGAGCGACCTCGACATCGGCATGAACCTGTGGCTGAGCGACCCGTTCAAATACCCGGATACGCCGATCAATCGCGGCAAGCGGCTCGATAAAGTCGAACTCGAAGAATTCTTCGCCGAACATGGCGAGTGGTTCCGCTTCCGCGACTACGACGCCGACGGCATCCCCTACCGCACTGTCCCCGGCACGGATCACCCCCGCGCGGCTTATTTCGCGCGCGGCACGGGTCACAACGACATGGGCATTTACAGCGAGCGCAGTGACGACTGGGTACAGAACCTGACCCGTATCCACCGTAAATTCGACACCGCGCGCCGCGTCGTCCCGCAGCCAGTAATCGACTACGATCCGTCCAAATCGATTGGCATCATCTCTTATGGTTCGAACGACCCGGCGATCCGCGAAGCGCGCGACCGCATGGCATTGAACGGCATCGAGACCAACTACATGCGCATCCGCGCCCTACCGTTGGCGCAGGAAGTCTACGATTTCGTCAAGCAGCACGAGCGCGTTTACGTGGTCGAGAACAACTTCGACGGGCAGATGTGGCAGATTTTGCGCACCGAAGTCCCCGGCGACGCCTCGAACCTGATCTCGCTGGCGCTGGGCGATACGCTGCCGATGACCGCCCGTTGGGTCCACACTCGTATTTTCCAAGAAGAGCAGAAGTAGGCGAATGACGATGACTGAAACCATTCAACTGAAACGCGAAGATTATCGCGGTAACAAGAGCACGCTCTGCCCCGGCTGCGGACACAACTCGATCTCGAACCAGATCATCAGCGTCGCCTACGACCTCGGTTTACCGATGTGGCGCGTGATCAAGATGAGCGGGATCGGCTGTTCCAGCAAGACGCCCGCCTACTTCCTGCGCGGGTCGCACGGCTTCAACTCGCTACACGGGCGGATGCCCTCGGTCGTGACCGGCGCGACGCTGGCGAATAAAGACCTGACCGCCATTGGCATCAGCGGCGACGGCGACACCGGCAGCATCGGCTTTGGGCAGTACAAGCATTCGATCCGCCGCAACGTACCGATGGTCTACATCATCGAGAATAACGGCGTCTATGGCTTGACCAAAGGGCAGTTTTCGGCAACCGCCGACCAAGATCAGCACCTACGCCATTATGGCACGAACGAACTACCCCCCATCGACCTGTGCCTCGAAGCGCTGGTCGGCGGCGCGACTTTCGTCGCCCGCAGCTTCTCCGGCGATGCCGAGCAAGTGCGTGCCCTGCTCAAAGCGGCAATCGCCCACAAAGGCATGGCGGTGCTCGATATCGTTAGCCCGTGCGTGACCTTCAACAACTCGCCGGACTCGACCAAGAGCTATCCTTACGGCAAGGAACACGAAATCAAGCTGCAAGACATTGAAATGTTCGCCGCCGGTTACGTGCCGGAGCGTCAGGAGATCACGGTCGAGCCTTACGCAGAAGGCGAAGTCATCGAAGTCGAAATGCACGACGGCTCGTACATCCGGCTGAAGAAGCTGGGTCGAGATCATGATCCGCGTAAAAAGGTCGACGCCTACAAAGTGTTGCAAGAAGCGGAGCGCGATCAACTGCTGATGACCGGGCTGATCTATTACGAGGAGCCGCGCGCCACGCTGCCAGAGTCGCTCAACCTGACGGACACGCCGCTGGCACAGCTCAAGGGCGACCAGCTCCGCCCGTCGAAGCACGCGCTCGACGAATTGATGAAGAAGTACATGTAAAAGAAGTGCTGAGTACCGAGTACTGAGTGCTGAGTAAAAGCAAGTCTCGTAGGGCGGTCAATTGACCGCCCCTGCTGCGCTCACTATTCCGCGTAACTTTCACAAAGCCCTCAATAACCCCCGCAAATCTGGTGGTTGCGCTGCGTAAGAAAATCGGCAATAAATAGAGGCACTTCTAACCATGAGGAGCGTTTCTCTATGCCGGATTTTTACCGCCTTGACGCAGACGCAGCTATCGCCGAACTCCAGAGCGACGCCAAAAGCGGATTAGCGCCCGACGACATCCCGCGACGACGGGAGCAATACGGTGCGAACAAACTCCCTACCAGCGAACAAGTCAACCTGATCGCGCTCGTGATCGGGCAGTTCAAGAACGTTCTCGTGATCGTCCTGATTCTCGCGGCGGTGATCTCGCTGTTTCTGGGCGACGTGAAGGACGTGATTGTGATCCTCGCTATCGTCGTCGCCAATGCCGGGTTGGGCACCTATCAGGAGTATCAGGCAGAACAGGCGCTCGAAGCACTCAGTTCGATGCAGGTGCCACAGGTGCGCGTCCGGCGCGGCGGCGAAGTCAAGCAGATCAGCGCCGAAGACCTCGTGCCGGGCGACATCGTGCTGCTGGGCGAAGGCGACCGCGTGCCCGCCGACGGGCGACTGGTCGTTAGTTCGAACCTACAGGTCGAAGAAGCCGCGCTGACTGGCAAATCGCAGGCAGCGTCCAAGAACGTCGCCGCCATCGATGCAGAGCACGTCGGCTTGGGCGACCGGCATAACTTCGTCTACATGGGCACGGCGGTGACCTACGGGCGCGGTGAGATGCTGGTCACGGGGACGGGATTGCAAACCGAACTCGGCAAAATCGCCAGTATGCTGATGGGTGTCGAGGAAAGCGAAACGCCGCTGCAAAAGCGGATCGACCACTTGGGTATGCTGCTCGTGCGGGGCGCGGTCGCCGTCGTGATCATCGTCTTCATCACCGGGCTGCTGCGCGGGATCGCTATTCAGGAGATGCTGATCACGGCGATCAGCCTCGCCGTCGCCGCCGTGCCGGAGGGCTTGCCCGCCGTGATCACGGTGGCGCTGTCACTGGGCGCGTCGCGGATGGTCAAACGACACGCGCTGATCCGCCGCCTGCCCGCCGTCGAGACGCTCGGATCGGTCACGACGATTTGCTCGGACAAGACCGGTACGCTGACGCGCAACCAGATGACGGCGACGCGCTTCGCCCTGCCCGGCTATGACGCCGTCGAGATCACCGGCGTCGGCTACACGCCAGAAGGCGATTTCATCGCGCGCAGCGATGATCAAAGCCAGCGCCCACTCGACCCGCGCCAAGACGAGACGGTCGGGCGCTTCTTGAAGGCGATGGCGCTCTCGACCGACGCTTATCTCGAAGCCGAAGGTGACGGTGAATTCGAGGTGGTCGGCGACACGACCGAAGGCGCGCTGCTGGTCGCGGCGCAAAAAGTCGGCTGGACGCGGGCGCAATTGGAGCAGGATTTGCCGCGCGTAGGCGAACTGCCTTTCAGCAGCGAGCGCAAGGCGATGACGACCATCCACGAAATCAAGACCGATGACAACCGCGCCCTGTTCTGCGCGGCGACAGCCTGTGCTTATTTGTCGATCACCAAAGGCGCGCCGGATCGACTGCTCGATTGGGCGGCGCAGGAGCACATGCCGTCCGGCGCACAACCGCTGACCGCTGAGCGGCGCGCCGCATGGCGTGCGCAGATCGACAAGTTGGCGCAAGCGGGGCTGCGCGTGCTCGGCGTCGGCTACCGCTTGCTCGATCAACTGCCGAAGGAGGTGACGCCGGAAATCGAGCGTGACTTGATCTTGCTCGGCTTGATCGGCATCCTCGACCCGGCGCGACCGGAAGCCCGCGCAGCGGTCAAGACGGCGCGCGCGGCGGGCATCCGCCCGATCATGATCACCGGCGATCACGCGCTGACGGCGCAAGCGATTGCCACCGATCTCGGCATCATCGAGCAAGGCGCGAAAGCGATCACCGGCGCGGAGATCGAGGCGATGTCCGACGCCGACCTAACCAAAGCGTTGGAGACGCACGGCGCGTTCGCCCGTGTCTCGCCGGAGCACAAGCTGCGGATCGTCAAGAACCTGCAAGCGAAAGGTGAGATCGTCGCCATGACCGGCGACGGCGTCAACGACGCACCCGCGCTCAAGCAAGCGGATATCGGCGTGGCGATGGGCATCACCGGCACCGAAGTCAGCAAGGGCGCCGCCGACATGGTGCTGACCGACGACAACTTCGCCTCGATTGTCGCCGCCGTCGAAGAAGGGCGCACGATCTACGACAACATCCGCAAGTTCGTGCTGTTCTTGCTCAGCTCGAACATCGGGGAAATTCTGGTGATGTTCGTCGGTATCCTGATCGGATTGCCGGTGCCGCTGCTGGCGATCCAGATTTTGTGGGTCAACCTCGTCACCGACGGTTTACCGGCAATCGCGCTCGGCTTCGAGCCGACTGAACCCGGCGTCATGGATCGCCCGCCGCGCCGGGTGGACGAGAGCATCTTCGCGCACGGTATCGGGCGGCAGATTGTGACACGCTCAATTTTGCTGGCTGCCCTGACGCTGGGCGCGTTCTTCTACGGACACGTCGCCCACAACCTCGATGCCTTCAGTCCGACACTGGGTGTCGAGAAGCTGACACAGGCGCAGCTTACCGAGTTGACCGGCAGCGCACCGCTGGATTGGGATGTACTAGACGAGGAAGCGCGCCTCGAAATCCTGCACGCAGAAGGTAAATCGCCGGAAAGCTCGGAAGGACAAGGCGAAATCGTGGCACGCGCCGACCGCATCCCGCGCACAGTCGCCTTCACGGTGCTGGCGCTGGGGCAAATCTTCAGCGTCATGGCGATCCACGCGGGCGACAAGCGCTCGTTCTTCCGGGTCTGGTTCAGCCACAACCATTTCATGCTCTGGGCGGTGATTTCGACTTTCATCCTACAGCTTGCCGTGATCTACGTGCCGTTCTTGCAATTCACCTTCGAAACCTACCCGCTGCGAATCGCGGAGTTGCTCGGCACGGTGGCGATTGCCTCGCTGATGCTGTTCGGCACCGAGATCGAGAAGTTGGTGATAAGTCGGAGAGAATCGCAGGCAGCGTAATTGCATGGGGCACGGCGCACGGCGCACCGTGCCCCTACAATACATCCGTGTCGTTATTGCGGCTTATTCTGGAGAATAGCCTCGATTTTCTCGTTAATCTCGTCGGTGATCTTGACGTCGAGCGCCTTGAGGTTCTGGTCAACCTGCTCCGGGCGGGTCGCGCCGGTGATCGAGCTACTGACCAGCGGGTTCTTGATCGTCCACGCAATCGCCAGCGCCGCCGGGGTCGTGCCCATTTCCTGCGCCAGCTTGGTCAGTTCGCGGGTCTTCTCAATGCGATCCGCGCGCAGTTGGTCTTCCGACCAGCGCTCGGTCTTGGCGCGGCTGTTTTCGGGGATGCCGTCGTTGTACTTGCCCGTCAGGATCCCCTCCGCCAGCGGACTCCAGACGACCAGCCCCATCCCGTACTTGGCAGCAGCGTCCTCGACCGACCCCGAAACTTCGGTCTTCTCGACCTGATCGCGGTCGAACATGTTGTAGATCGGCTGCTCGACAACCGGGCGATCCATGTTGATCTTGGGCAGCAAGCCATAGGCTTCGTCGAGGTTGGCTGCCGTCCACATACTCGTACCCCAGTAAAGGATTTTGCCCTGCGCGATCAAGTCCTCGATAGCGCGCAGCGTTTCTTCGGTCGGCGTCTCGTCGTCGTAGCGATGGCAGAAGAAGATGTCGACGTAGTCCATGTCGAAGCGCTTGAGCGACTGGTTGACCGATTCGGTCACGTGCTTACGCGACAAGCCCCGGTCGTTGACGTCATCGCTCATGGGCCAATAGCACTTGGTGCTCACCACGAGATGGCTGCGGTTGTAGCCTTTGAGCGCCTGCCCCACTACTTCTTCGCCGCGACCATAGGAATACATATCGGCAACGTCGATAAAGTTGACGCCCTGTTCAATGGCGCGGTGAATACAGGCAACTGAGCGTTCTTCGTCGACGGTGCTGCTGCCAAAGGTCAGCCACGCGCCTAACGAGATCGCGCTGACGGTAAGTCCCGATGTCCCTAGTTTGCGATACTCCATGAGTTGATTCCTTTTCCGAAAATTGTGCATTTGTCTCAATTTACATGGCGCAGAGTATAACAGGATCACAATACGCCATGTAAATATCCGCGCCGAACCAAAAGACAATCGCTATTTGCGCAGCTATCCTTTAAAATGAACATAATAGTGACTGATTGGAATAGTGAGGCTGCTTGAAGCAGAACGTACGTATCGCCCCGTCGATCCTCGCGGCGGATTTTAGTCAATTGGGTGCGCAAATCCACGATGTGGAAGCCGCTGGCGCGGACTGGATTCACGTAGACGTGATGGACGGGCGCTTTGTCCCGAACATCACGATGGGTCCAGTCATACTGGAAGCAGTACGTCGTTCGACCCAACTACCGCTTGACGTTCACCTGATGATTGTCGAGCCGGATCATCTACTGTCAGCATTCGCCAAAGCGGGCGCAACCCGCATCAGCGTTCATTGGGAAGCCTGCCCCAACCTGCATCGTACGCTCCAGACCATCAAGGAACTGGGCTGCGCAGCGGGTGTGGCGATCAACCCGCATACCCCGGCATCATTCATCAGCGAAATCCTGTCAATGCTGGATGTCATCTTGGTGATGACGGTCAATCCGGGCTTCGGTGGACAAACCTTCCTGCCAGAAACACTGCCCAAAATTCGCGCCCTGCGCGAAATGGTGGGAGAACGCAGCATCGACATCGCCGTCGATGGTGGCATCAATGCCGAAACTATCCCAGCAGTCATCGAGGCGGGCGCGGATCTGCTCATCGTGGGCAGCGCCGTCTACAGCGCACATCAGCCGATCAGCTCAGCAATAGCGGGGCTGCGGCAGGTGATCGCAGAAACGGAGGCAAAAGAAAAGCCGGTCTAGACCGGCATTCTTAATTGGTGCGGTGTGAGGGTGGACGAGCCGAGAGCTAGACCTTCGCCAGCGTCTTGATGCACTTGGTGCAAAGGTACTTGCGAACCGACTTACCGTTTTCCATCACATGGATACGCTGAATATTGGGTTTGAACATGCGCCGCGTTGCGCGCATTGAGAAGCTGCGGTTGTTACCGAACATCGGTTTCTTACCGCACATTTCACAGACTGCCATCAGCTTGCCTCTGGTGAAAACTGCCGTAACGAATAGCGCGATACTATCATAAAGGTGTCGGCTAGACAAGGGACAAGTAACACAGGGGAGCCGCTGGGATTCGAATCAGTAGGATTGAGTAAGTTCGTTGAGCATACGAGTACTAACCGGAATTTTGTGCAAAAGAAACAACTTCGTCGCGGCAATCAAGGTATCGATGAATAGTTTTATTTGTATCGAAATTTTTCCCGGACTTAATAACAGGATACTAAAGTGATCACACGACAATCTTTCCGAGCCAACGACAATACGATTGTCGACGGTCATTTGATTAAGCAGCTTTTTGGATCGGGTCTCGCATGGCTGGAAATCAACAAAGATCAGGTTAATCAACTGAACGTCTTTCCCGTGCCTGACGGCGATACCGGGACGAACATGTGGCTGACCATGCGCCACGCCTACAACGAGATCGCCCATCTCGAAGAGCCGCACGTCGGCAGATTAACGTACGCCATCGCGCAGGGCGCGCTCAAGGGGGCGCGCGGCAACTCCGGCGTGATCTTGTCGCAGTTCTGGGCGGGCGTCGCCGAAGCACTCGACGGTCACAAGACGTTGGACGCGAAGCTGCTGGTCGTCGCCAGTCGTGCCGCCGTCGCCAAAGCGTACAGCGCGGTCGAGAAGCCGGTCGAGGGCACGATCTTGACGGTTCTGAGGGAAATGATGGAAGCGGTGGTCGCCGCTTACCAATCGACCAACGACTTGATCGCCCTGCTGCGCCGGATGCTGGTCGCGGGACGCGCGGCGCTGCGCCAAACGCCCGACTTGCTGCCGGTGCTCAAGAAAGCCGGTGTGGTCGATTCGGGCGGTAAGGGCTTGCTGCTGATTTTCGAGGGGATGCTGCGGGCGTTGTGCGGACGTGACGTGATTCTTGAAGCCGCACGGCTGGCGGCAAGCACAAACCACGCCATTACCGCGCCGCAAACCACGTGGCAGGACGCGCTCGAACCTGAAGACGCCGAAGGCTACGGCTACGACGTGCAGTTCCTCATGCGCGGTGCGGGCTTGAGCATCGAAGCGGTCAAGCGGGCGCTGGCGGACATGGGCGGCTGGTCAACACTGGTCGTGGGCGATCCGAAGCTGATCAAAGTCCACGTCCACCTGCACGATCCCGGTCAAGCGTTGAGCTACGCCATCGGCACCGGCGCGAGCATCGACGACGTGGTGGTCGAAACATGCAGGAACAGTACGAACATTACGTACAGGAACGGCTGCATCACGAAACCAAGATCCGCACGGATATTGAAGGCGTCGCCGTGATCGCGGTCGCCAACGGCAAAGGGATGCACGAAGTTTTTTCGCAACTAGGCGCAGCCTATATCATCGACGGTGGGCAGACGATAAATCCAAGCACCGGCGATTTTCTCGAAGCGATTGACGCGCTGGCGAATACCGAGATCGTCCTGCTGCCCAACAACAAGAATATCCTGCTTTCGGCGCAGCAAGCGGCGACCAACGCACCCCATAAACAGGTCAGCGT
>CAWKDY010000019.1:0-76606 GCA_963848465.1 uncultured Chloroflexia bacterium
GTCGAAAGCCTATTCGATGACTGGCTGGCGCATCGGCTATGCAGGCGGCCCGGAATGGCTGATCAAGGCGATGGCCAACGTGATGGCGCAGACGACGTCGAACCCGTGTTCGATTTCCCAATGGGCGGCGGTCGAGGCGCTGAACGGCACGCAGGATTTCATTCCAAAGAACAAAAGACTGTTTCAGGAACGTCGCGATCTTGTCGTGTCGATGTTGTACCAGGCGACGGGCTGAAGTGTCCGACGCCAGAGGGCGCATTCTACGTCTATCCGTCGTGCGCCGAGCTGATTGGCAAGAAAACGCCAACCGGCACGGTCATCGCAATGACGAAGCGTTCGCGCATCGCACTGCTGGAAGCGGAGGGCGTGGCGCTCGTGCATGGCGCCGCTTTCGGACTCTCACCGAATTTCCGCATCTCGTACGCGACGTCGAACCAGTGCCTGGAAGACGCCTGCGCGCGCATTCAGCGCTTCTGCGCCAGCCTAAGCTAGCAATATCGGCCAACGCTGATTGGCAATGCCGCGCATGCCCACGCGCTTTGCGACGAGCTGCGCCTGTCTCTCGGGAACGTGAATTGCCGTGAGGCAGGAGTGGCGTCCGCTGCTGGTGCGAGGAGGAAAGCACCATGAAGCGAGCATTGCTTGCTGGCGCATTTATCGCCGCCAGCCTTTTTACATCGACCGCCATCGCCGTTGACACCGGCGTCGGTCCAATCGTCGTCTATGGCCGCGGACCGGCGCAGGACTGCTACGTCGCAGCCACCGCAGACCGGCCCGCCCGCGACGCGATCTCAGTCTGCAGCTTGGCGCTCAATCATGATTTTTTGACGCGAGAAGATCGCACCGCAACGCTCGTCAACCGCGGCGTGCTGCTGATGCGTCGCGGTCATGATGCGCGTGCGCTCACGGATTTTGATGGCGCAGCCGCGCTCAATCCGGAGCTCGGCGAAGCGCAGCTTATGCGTGGAATAGCGCTGGTTCAGCTCGATCGCTATCAGGAGGCCGTCGATACGTTGACGCAGGCGATCGCGATGAACCCCGAACGTCCAGAGCGCGCCTATTTCTATCGCGCCGCGGCGTACGAAGAGCTGGGCAATGCGCAATCGGCGTACGCGGACTACCAGCGTGCGGCGGAGCTTGCGCCGAGCTGGGGCTCGCCCCGAACTGAACTCACGCGCTTCGTCCGGCGCTAGTTCTCGAGCTTGAACGTCAGTCCGGCCTTTTCTTGCAGGCGCGCGATGAGCGCGTCTCCCATGGCCGCAGCTGGCGTCCAGATGCCGCCTGGCGTTGTTTGACGGCTGGTGTCGTTTAGCGTCAGTGCGGCCTCGGAAATCATCTTGGACGTTGAGCCGTAACCCGGATCTTTGTCGCCATAGACGCTGGCGCGCAAAGACCGTCCGTCCGCAGCCGTGCCGACATAGAGCACGTCATACATGCCGGTCTCGCGTGCCTCCTCGTCCGGGCCTTGTCCGGGCTTTGGCAGTGCGAACTGCGTCAGCAACATCCTCGTCGGCGCAAAGCCGAGGAATGCGCGCTGCATGTTCGATGCGCTGAGCGCTGACTTGGCGCTTTGGCCCGCCGCGCCGCCGCCGGTCATCATCATTTCGCTGTAGGTGAAGTCTTTGCCGTAAGGATACTTCGCCAGCGCGTTGGTGCGGTGCACATTCTTGGTGTTGATCGAGGCCATCACGAATGGCGCCGCCCACGAATTGATGTCGGCGTCTTCGGTGACGACATCGCCATTCGGTTGCGGCGTCTGCCGTTCCGGTGAGAGCAGGAATGGATCAGTCATCCGGGCCGCCAAAGAGGGCTCGCGCTTCACAGCTTCAAGCGTCGCCAGCACGAGAGCCATTGTGCCGCCCGAGAACGTTGCCTTTCATCTTGCGCACGCGGCCGCGGACACGCGTCAGCGGACCGACCGAAGCGCGCTTTGGGCTTCCTGCTGTAAATACCAAACGCCGCAATCGAACGGGATCGAAGTAAAGCCGCACGAGAACACGATGCGCGCACCGCTCTCTTGGGCCGTCTTCTCGTATTTGGCGATCATTGCCGCCATCCAGTTCGGCTCGCCGCAGAGATCGACATAGTCGGTGCCAGCCTTGGCGCACGCGGCGAGCAAACCTTCGCCATAACGCTGATAGGGGCCGACAGTGGTGATGATCACACGCGCCCGATGCGCCATTGCGTCCAGAGCATTGGAGTTGTTGGCGCCAGCCACGATGATCGGCAGCTTGTACGAGGCGCCGATATCGTTGCGCACGACCTTGAGCTTTTCTTCGTCGCGGCCAGCGATCGCCCAGCGCACGTCGCCTTCCGCACCGTAAGTCTTGAGCATGTACTCGGCGACCAGCTTTCCGGTGAAGCCGGTGGCGCCATAAACGACGACGTCAAATTCTGTGCGCTCATGCCCGCCCTCCGCGGGAGCCTTATGGACTGGCGGCGTCGATGCCGCAAACGCTTGAACTGGCGGACAAGGCGGGCGCGGTCCATACAGCAAGCGACTTATGCCGCCGCTCGCTATCGCCGCCGCCATCGCTTCAGCCGTGATCCACGCCAGCTGGAACGCCGTCCTCAAGGGCGGCACGGATCGCGTCACGGATTTCTTCTTGATCGCAATCGGCGGACTAGGCGCGGGGTTGCTGATTATCATTTTCTTGGGTGCGCCTCGCGCCGGCCGCTTGGCCGTACCTTGCGATGACGGTGTGCATCCATCTCGCGTATTGGTTCTGTCTCTTCAAAGGCTATGACGCCGGCGACATGAGCCATGTCTACACGCTTTCGCGCGGCATGGCGCCGATGCTAGTTGGCGTAGGTGCGGCGCTCACGGCTCGGGGAGATCCCGCCGCCGCTCAAGATGTTCGGCATCGGGTCTGGTGTCGATTGGCGTGTTCACCGTCGGCGCCAGTCCGCGCGCGCCGCTGCGCGCGACGCTTTGGGCTGTCGCGATCGGGCTTTGCATTGCGTCCTACTCGCTTGTCGACGCGCTGGGTTCACGCGTCGACCGGGAATGCGTTGATCTTTCTTGGGTGGTCGATGGCGTTAATGTCTGTGCCGATGGCCGCGTTTGCGTTTTGGCGGCGCGGCGCGTCCCGGCTTCTGAAAGACGCCGCAGTCGCGCCATGGCGCGGCATTGGCATCGGCATTATCAGCTTCGCCGGCTACGGCTTGGTGCTGTGGGCGCAGACGTTTGCGCCCATCGCGCAGGTGACGGCGCTGCGTGAAACCTCCGTCGTGTGGGGCGCTTTGATCGCGTTTCTCTTCCTGCACGAAAAGCTCGGACCGCGGCGCTGGCTCGGCGCGGCGATTGTCGCGCTCGGCGCTGGCTTGATCGCGTTTGCTTGAGTAGATTGCGCGAATGTCAGACCTTCAGATCATTCGCATCGACGACGCCAAAGCGCTCGTGCGTGTCGGCGTCCCGGACCCTGAGCGCGCAACGCCGCAAGAGGTGCGTATCTCCGTGACGCTTGCGCTCGTTGACCCGCCCGATTTCACCAAAAACGATCGCATCGGCGCGACCACCGATTACGATCGCATCCTGCATTTCATCCGCGATGATCTGGGCGAGCCCGCACACCTAATCGAGACGCTCTCCGATCGCGTTGCCGGGCATTGTCTCTCGCTTTCTGATCGCGCGCGCTGGGTGGAAGTCACGGTGAAAAAACCGTCCGTGCTCTCGGGCGACGGATTGGTCGCCGTCACCATCCGGCGTGAGCGCGCGCTATGAGCCGCTGGTTGCTCGTCACTGGCGTGCGCCGTCTCGGCGCCGAGATTGCCAAGGAAGCCGCCGCGCGCGGCTGGAGCGTGTTGTTGCACTATTCCAGTGGCGCGGATGAAGCCGAGCAAGTCGCCGCCAACATCCGCGCAAACGGCGGAGACGCAAAAACCGTGCAGTGCGATTTCGCCGACGCGGCCGCTGTCTCCTCATTCATCCCGCAGTGCGCGAAGCTAGCAGGCGCGCCGATCATCGGCCTGGTCAATTGCGCAGCGATCTTCAAGCACGACGATGCGGCGACATTTACGTCAGAAGCGCTCGCGCACCATTTCGCAATCAACGCGACCGCGCCAATGTTGCTGACGCAAGCCTTAGCTGCACAGATCGATGCGCCGCAGCGCTCGGTCGTGAACTTGCTCGATTACAAACTCGCGACGCCATATCAGGATCACTTCGCCTACACGATTTCCAGTTCGCGCTCGCCGGCGCAACCGAGATGTTTGCGCGCGCGCTCACGCCGGGCGTGCGCGTCAATGCCGTTGCGCCCGCTTATGCGTTGCCGTCGCCAGGTCAGCCCCAGATCGTTCGAGCAACAGCACGACAAGACGCCGCTCGGTTATGGCGTCACGCCAGACGACGTCGTTGCAGCGATTCTTATTTGCTGAGGCGCCCGCGGTCACAGGCCAAGTCATCTACGTCGACGCTGGCCAGCGCTTCTTGCCGCGCGATCGGGACTTCGCCTTTTTCGCTTCGTGACGCGCGTCACATCGGTAGGGCTAAGGACCTATTACCTTCCACTCATCGGATCGAAGGACGGTTCGAGAAGAGATGGAGCAGGAAATGGCCAAGTTGTATTGTCTGGTTGCGGCGCTGGCAGTGTTCGCCCCCTTCGCATTCGCGACGATGAACCAAGCTGCACAGATGGTTGTCTAACGGGTTTCGACCTGAACTTTCCCAAGCCCTGATGGACAAAACAGGGCGCAGGAAAAGGCAAATCCAATGACAAGCTCACAAGCATGAGGGCGCCGGTTGGACCGGCGATCTTTCATGTTTGGGGCGCCCACCCCTCCCCCTCTTTTCCCTCTCCCCCCCTCCTCTCTTCTTCCCTCCTCCTCCCCTCCCCCTCCTCCCTCTTTCTCTCTCCTCCCCCCCCTTCCTTCCCCTCTCCCCTCCTTCTCCTCCCCCTCCACAGGCGTCGCTTCCGTTCGTGCTTCGGCCTGGTTCGTGGTGAATATCGTTAACAGTTGTTACACAGCCCTGCAGGTCGAGCATCCGCCGAAGCTCCCCCCCCCCCCCCCCCCCCCCTCCCCCGCGCGTTGGGGCGGGCGTGCCATACGTTCTTGATATGTTCTAATTATAGGACTATAGTCCTGTGAATGAAAAACGATCCCCTGCACGGCCGGGCGCTCGCACGAATGCGAGTGGCCGCTACGAGCGCTTTGCCCGCGAAGCCTACGACGACGGCTGGGTTGGGGAGGATGGCGCCAGGCCGTTCGAGACGATCGTCACGCCTGAGTTGGCCAAGAGCATCATCTCGACCAACCAAAGTCCGGACATCTCTTTCGACCAATCAATCAATCCGTACCGGGGTTGCGAGCACGGCTGCATCTACTGCTACGCGCGTCCGAACCACGCTTATGTCGGTCTCTCGCCGGGCCTCGATTTCGAGACCAAACTGTTCGTGAAAGCCAACGCCGTCGAGTTGCTTGAGCGCGAGTTTTCAAAGCCTAAGTACAAGCCGAAAACGATCATGCTCGGCGGCGTCACCGACATCTATCAGCCGATCGAACGCGGTTACGGCATCACGCGCGGCATTCTTGAAGTGATGGAACGCTGGCGCCATCCGGTGTCGCTGATCACCAAATCGCAGCTCGTTATTCGCGACATCGACATACTGGCGCGCTTGGCGGAGCGCGGGCTCGCGAAAGCGGCGATCTCCGTCACATCCCTGGAGCGCCGCATCGCACGCGCCATGGAGCCCGCGCCGCCGCGCCGCACCGGCGTATCGAAGCCATACGCATGCTCGCCGAGGCCGGCGTGCCGGTGACCGTGATGGTTCCCATCGTTCCGGCCATCAATGACAGCGAGATCGAAGCGATCTTGGAAGAATGCGCCAAAGCGGGCGCGAGCGTGCCGGCTATGTGGTGTTGCGGCTGCCGCTTGAGATCAAAGACCTCTTCCGCGAGTGGCTCTACCGCATTTCCCGGATCGCTCGACGCGGGTGATGTCGCTGGTGCGCCAGATGCGCAATGGCCGCGATTACGATCCCAGTGGGGCAAGCGGCAAAAGGGCGAGGGCCCTTACGCGAAACTGATCGCCGACCGTTTCGCCGCGGCATGCCGCCGGTTTGGCTTCGATAAGCCGAGATTGGCGCTCGATCACACGCAGTTTCACCGCCCGATGGAACATGGCGGCCAGCAGGACCTTTTTTCCTCGGAGTAGCCTAGCGCTGGCGTGCGGGCTAAGACGGACCCTGAGGGTAGGAGGACGCACATGCGCACAGATGGCCAACGCCGGTCGGACAATTACGAAGATCGTGGCCGCGGCAGCGGCGGCGGCATGGGCGGCGGCGGTCTGCCAGGTGACGTCCTGTTTGCGTCTCTGCGGCGCATAGGTCTGCGCGGCATTCTGATCGCCGACATCGTTGGCGGCGTTGTCTGGTTCGCCTTCCCACAATTCCGCGCCCGATAATGGCGCTGCTCGGGATCGGTGGCGGTGGCCAAGTCGTCCAAGGCGAAGGCAGCACGTGCGAAAGCTCGCCAGCTGCGAGCAAGCCTTGCGATTCTTTCGGGCCATTCTCCCATCAATCGAAGGCGTTTGGGCGTCGCAATTCCAGCAAGGCCGCCTGCCGCGCTACAACAACCAGCAACCGGGCGCGTATCAAAATCCGATATTGGTGATCTATTGGGGCGCCGTGAGCACCGAGGGCTGCGGCAGTGCGAGTTCGGACGTCGGTCCGTTCTACTGCCCAGGCGATCGCAAGCTCTACGTCGATCCGAGCTTCTACGAAGTCATGGAAAGCCGCCTGCGCGCGCCGGGCGATTTTGCGCAAGCCTACGTGATCGCGCACGAAATCGGCCACCACGTGCAAAACTTGATCGGCGCAACGCAAGTGCAGGTTCAGGGCGAAAGCCAGAACCAAACGTCAGTCCGTGTCGAGCTACAGGCCGATTGCTTCGCCGGAGAGATGTAACTGAACGAAGCAGATGACATAAAGATGTATTGCTGTGCGTCACCATCAGGATCGTCAGCCCGTAGCGCTGGCGCAGCGATGCCAGCAGGTCGAGCACCTGCACGCCGCTGGCGCGATCCAGCGCGCCGGTCGGTTCGTCCGCCAGCAGCAGCGGCGGATTGTTCGCCAGCGCGACGGCGATAGCCGACGCGCTGCTGCTGCCCGCCGGAGAGCGCCTCCGGCTTCTTGTGCAGGTGATCGCTCAGCCCGACCGCTTCCAGCAGGTCGCGCGCCTGTCTGCCCGCGCTTCCAGAACGGGACGCCCGCCAGCATCATCGGCAGCGCGACGTTGCGGATCGCCGAGCGGTGCGCCAGCAGGTTGCGGCTGACCGACTGCCACAGGAAGCCGACCCGGTGCAGGCGATAATCCGCCAGCGCCCGCCCCTTGAGTTCGAGCAGGTTGCGCCCATCGACGATCAACTGTCCGGCGGTCGGCGTGTCCAAGCCGCCGAGCAGGTTGAGCAGCGAGCTTTTGCCCGCGCCGCTCGGTCCGATGATGGCGACGAACTCGCCTTCCTCCATCTCGAAGTCGATACCGCGCAGCGCGACCAGTTCGTGCCCGCCGACGCGGTAGACTTTGACGATGCGGTGACAGGAGATGTAGGCGCTCATTCGTCCGATCACCACGTCGCCTTCGTTCAAGCCGCTGACGATCTCGACGCGGTCGTCGGTCTGCAAGCCGATCTCGACGTCGACGCGGCGCGGTCCGTCCGGCGTCTGCAAGACGACGAACGTCCGGCTCTGGAAGGTGCGGATCGCGGCGGGCGGCAGCCACAGCACGTCGTTGCTGACTTCCAGCGGCATCTGGACGTCGATCAACTGTCCCTCGGCGACATCGGGCAGCGTCGCGGCGATGCGCGTGGTCTGGTCGGCGTCCTGAGCGCTGAGCGGCAGGCGGCGGACGATACACTGCACCGCGGTGTCCGGCTGGTTGATGACCTGGCAGACGCCGACCATGCCCACGCTCAGGCGCTGCGCGTCGGCTGAAAGCGAGGCTGGCAATCGCTTCTTTCGGGTCGGGTCGCCCGATGGTGATCACGGTCTTGTAGGCGGTGACCGAATCGCCCGGCTTGATGGTCACGTCGAGCACCACGCCGTCGATGGGCGCATAGAGCGACGACTGGGCGATCTTGGCGTTGATCTGGTCGATGCTCAACTGCGCCGACTGCACCGCGTCCGACGTGCCGCCGCTGGCGGCGTTCTGCTGCGCCTTTTGCAAATTGAGTTCCGCCTGAATGACGCTGTTCTGCTGCGTCTTGATCTGCGCCTGCGCGTTGTTGTAGCTCTGGGCGGCGGAGTAGTAGCTGTTCTGCGCCGAACGCAGGCTGTTCTGCGCCGAGAGCAGCTGTTGATAGGCGCCATCGACGGCCGAGGCTGCGCCCGCCGCTTCGGGATGGCTGACGGCGTTGTCGTAGGCGCGCTGAGCATTGTCGACCGCCTGCTGCGCCGACTGGATTTGAAGCTGCGCCGACGAGACCGACGTCCAGGGCAGGTTGTTCTGCGCGTTTTGCAGGCTGAGGCGGGCGTTCGCCAGCGCGATCTCGGCGTCGGCGACCGAGCCGACGCTGCTGTCGGCGCTCGACTGCTCGTTCGCCAGCGCCGATTGCAGCGAAAGCTGCGCCGAAGCCAACTGATTTTCGAGATCGTCGATCTGCAAGTCGGCGATCAAATCGCCCGCCGAGACGGTATCGCCGCGGCTGCACGTTGACGCGCCGCACCGCGCCGCCGACCTCGAAGGCAAGCTGCTCCTGATCGCGCGGCTCCCAGCGCCCGCTGAAGTCGAAGATGTCCTGACACGTCGCCGCGCTGGACGGCGTAGGTCGGCGCGGCGACGGCGGGCGCGGTCGGGATCGGCGTCGAAGTCGGCGCTCGCCTGCGGGTTGTCTCCGCCGGAGCAGGCGGCAAGAGCAAAGAGTCATAAGAATGATAACGAGTGCCCCTCACCCCTAAACCCCTCTCCCACGTAAACGGGGAGAGGGGACTTTAAGATCTTCGCTAGCTAGCTTCTCCCCCTCTGTCAAGTGGGAGAAGGGGCACGGGGGTGAGGTAGGTTTTGCAAAATCGCAACGTTACGCATCTCCCAGTTTGACGAGGGTGGACAGGCGCTCACGACCGAGAAAGGCGGTCGTGCCGAAGGTCACCGCCAGCAAAATCGCCGCGAAGGCGGCGTAGACCAGAACAATATTCCCCCACGCGACGCGGACGAGATAGGGCGGCAGTCCGCCGCTGAAGTCGAGCAGCGGCAGGTAGAGCAGGGTCGTCGCCACGCCAATCGACGTGCCGCTGAGGATGCCGCTGCCGGTCATCAGCGTTTGCAGCAGGAACAGATAGACGCCGACCGACAGCCCGCTCAAGCCCATCGCCCGCAGCGACCCCAACTGCGCCGCCTGCGCCCGGAACGAGGCGGCGCTCTGGATGATCGCGCCGACCAGCGTCAGCAGGATCGAGGCGACGAAGCCGACCGAGAGGAAGCCGAGCACGCCGCGCCGCGAGGGAGCAGCGCGGGCGGCGTCGAGCGCGGTTTGCGGGTCGCGCCATTCGAGGATCGGGTAGCCGAGCGCCTCCGCTTGCGCTGCGGATGGCGTTCACGTCGGCGTCCGGCGCGAGCTTGAGCCACAGGTCGTAGGGCAGCGTCGTGCCGACCATCTCGAAGATCGGCTCCAGCGTGCCGATCAGGAAGAAGCCGTCAGCCGGGTCGAGCGTCGGGAAGTAGTCGAGCACGCCCAGGATCGGCACTTTGGCGTCGTACCACGTGCCGAGCGCCTGCACCTGCATCGTGATCACCTGATTGACGCGCAGGTTGTAAGCGGCGGCAGTCTGCGCGCTGATCAACACGCCGTCGCGGTTGCCCGCCAGCCGGTTGAACAGATCGGCAATCGGGATGCGCTGTAATCCTCGCGGAAGCGCGTCACCGCCGCAATCGAGGCGCGGTCGATGCCGAGCATCGTCCCGCTGATGCGCTGGTTGGGCAGGACGATCTGCGCCGGGTAGCGCCCGACGCGCGAGACCTGCTGCACGCCGGGGATCGTCAGCAAGTCGTCGGCGGGCAGGGTGTTGAAGCCGGTGACGGTGACGGTCGTCTGCCCGGTCGAGCTATCGACCGTCGCCTTCTTCGGTCTGGGCGTCGGTTGGCGTGACGATCACCGCGTCCGCGCCGATCTGGTAGTCGACCGCGTCTGCGAGCGTGCGGTCAATCGTGCTCGCCATCGACGCGGTGAATCCGGTCAGGCTGAGCGTGAAGCACATCATCAGCAGCGTGCCCCGGTAGCGCCCAATCGAGCGGGTCAGTTCGCGCAGCGCCATCAGCACGGCGACGCCGCGCCCGAAGTTGACGATGCGCGCCGCCAAGCCGAGGATCAGCGGGAACAGGCGCAGAAAGAGCAGGGTGATGCTCAGCGAAAACAGCGTCGGCGCGACGAACGCCAGCGGGTCGCTGAAGGGGTCGTCGGCGCTGGTGGTCAAGCCGCCCTGCCGCCAGAGCGTGTAGAGCACGTAGAGCGCCGGGATCAGCAGCAGCACGTCCAGATAGGCGCGCTGCCACCACGCTTTGGCGGCGCGGGCGGCGCTGCGCTTGAAGCCGGTGATCGTCTGGACGCTGCTGCGCCACGAGAAGTACAAGCCGCTGCTCGACGCGATCAAGCCGGTCAGCGCGCCCGCCGCCACCGCCTGCGGCGTGAAGACCACGTCGAGCGTCTGCGTCCCGTTGAACTGCAGAAACGAACTCGTCCGCCCGACGAGGCGCACCACCGCCGGGCAGAGGATCAGCCCGATCGCCAGCGCCGTCCCGGTCAGCAGCAGCCAGATCAGCACGTGGATCAGCAGGATGGCGCGGCGGCTGATCCCCCGGCTGCGCAGCACGGCGTCTTCCTCTCCCTGACGGCTGACCAGCAGCCCGGCGACCAGCGCGACGAAATAGAGCACCAGCCCGCCGACCGGCAGGCTCATGATCACCAACTGCTGCGTGAAGGTGTCTGACCTCGGCGACGAACTTCTGCAAGCCGTCGGTCGGCGTCGAGGTCGAGCCGGACGCCGGGCAGCGCCGCCGTCACGTCGCGCGTGCCGTCGGCGATGCCGGCTGATCAGCCCGGACACGTCGGAGGTGCGCAGGTCGCCGCCGTCGAAGTTCAGATACCACGCCGTCTCCTCGACCGGCTTGTCCACCTGCGCGAAGAAGGTTTGCAGATCGGCGTCGCTCATCAGGATCACGTTGTCGAAGAAGCGCGGCGGGAAAATCCACGACGGATCGTCGGCATTGACCGGATGCCAGAGCGCCGCCACCCGCAGCTTGGCGGTCGCGTAGCCGGAGCGCGTCGCCGTCAGCGTGTCGCCGACCTGCACGCCCATCGTGTAGAGCATCGAGTCGGGCAGCAGCACCGGGATCGTGCCGTCGTCGTCGGCGTGCAGATCGGGCGACCACTCCCCGGCGGTGATGGCATCTGCGCGTCCGCGCCGTCGAGCGACGACAGCTTGAGCGATCCGAGACTGCCCGCGCCGTCCAGCGTGATCGCCCACGAGCCGCCGCTGGCGTAGTTGACCGACTGCGCCAGCGGCAGACCAATCGTCCGGGCGAAACCCGTGTCAATGGCGGCGGTCGCGCTGCTCACGTCCGCCGGGGTGATGTTGCCGTTCCAGCTTCCCAGATAGCGGAAGCGGAAGGCATAGGGCGGGTCGCCCAGATGCGTCGTCAGCAGGTCGGTGTTGACGGCATCGACGTAGAGCGTCAGGCTGAGCGCCAGCGTCGTCGCCGCCGCCAGCCCGACCAGCGTCCACAGGACGAGGACGCGGTGCTGCCAGAGCCGCTTCCAACGCGAACAGCAGTCGGTCAAAGAATTGAAGCACGCAAATCCCCCCCAGGCTGTCGAATTTGCGCTACGCGGCAGCGATTCAGGAGACTTAACCATGCTGCCCCTCTCCGCTTACATGGAGAGGGGTCGAGGGTGAGGGGTGCAACTCACCCACCGGGGAACAGGTTGGCAAGGCTCGAATCGATGCTGGTGGCGCAGTCTTGGATGCCCGTGTTGATGCCGCGCTGCCCGACGCCGCCGGCTGGTGTCTTCGGGCGGCAGCGCCGCCACACACTGCTGGAAGGCGGTGGCGTAGGTCTGCGCGTCGCTGAGTTCGGCGTTCAAGGTCGGCGTCGTGCAGGACGTAGTTGTCGAAGGCGCGGTTCAGCCAGAACTGGATGAGGAAATCGCTGACCGCGCTGTTGCCGCCCGCCGATGGAAAGACGATGGTGGTCGGATTCTGAAGCAGTTGGGCATAGGCGGCGTAGAAGCCCGCATTGTCGCCCAAGCTCGCCTGGATCGTCGGGTCGTTGATCTGCGAGAGGCGGGCGGGCATCGCGCCGAAGACGTCGACGTGCTGGGCGATGTAGCTCAGCCAGCGATAGCAGGCGTCGGGGTTCTGCGCCGTCGCGCTGATGTAGCCGGTGCCGATGCCGTAGCTCGTGCCGGTATAGATGCCGCTCGGATAAGCTACCAGCCGCCGCTCGTTGGTCACGCCTTCGGAGCCACCGCTCAATCTGGCGGAAGCCGCCCAGAAAGTCGCTGGTGATGGCGTCTGGCTGACCTTCTCCGCTGACCGCGATGCTGAAAGCGGCACCGGTGCTGGCAAGCTGCGTGGTAGTCGATGTAGCCGTTTTTGGCGAGGTCGAGCACCTGCTGAATGGCGTCGACGGTCGCCGGATCGGTGAAGTTGAAGGTCGCCGGGCTGGTGCGGTAGTCGATGGGCAAGCCGCCGTAAGCGGCAATCAGCATCATCAGCGATTCGCCGTTGATGTTGTGGGAGACGAACGGCGTCTTATCGAGATAATCCTTGAGCGTCCGCAGCGCGTCGATGAATTGATCGAGCGTCCACGTGCCCTCCGGCAGCGGCACGCCCGCTTGCTGGAAGATCGACACGTTGTAGCTGAGCGTCTGCCGCCTGAATGGTCAGCGGATACGCCCACGTGTGGTTATCCTTCTGAAGCTGCGCCATCAAGCCGCCGACCACGTCGTTGGGGTCGAAATTCGGATCGGCGTCCAGATACGGATCAAGGTTGAGGATGGTCGATCGAATCGAGGTTGGGCACGGCGTTCGAAGTCAGGCAGAAGCAGTCGTCGCGCTGCGCGTAGTCGGTCGCGTCGCCGAAGTCGACGTCCAGATTGACCACGCCCACATCCGGGTCGGCGGCGGCGAAATCGGTCGCCAACTGCTGCCATTGATCGAGGTTCGGGATCGGCATGGATGTTGGACTGGATGCCGAAATTGAGCGCGATTTCGCCCGGCTGAAGCACGACCGGCGGCGGTGGCGTCGCCACGACCACGCTGACCAGCGCGCGCTGATCGCTGGCGGCTTGCAAGTCGCTGGCTGCCTGCGCTTCGGCATCCTGAAGCGCGGTGTGGGCGTCGATGCCATCGCTGGACATGGCACTCAGCGCCCGGTTGACGTAATCGCCGTAGCCCTGATCGAGCAGCGTGAGCGCGTGCGGCAGCAGTTGCGTCAGCGCCGCCTGCGCCTCCGGCGATGATCCTGCCGAGAAGAAGCGAACGCCGCTGGTCGATGCGCTGGCAGCGTCGGTCGTGTCCGACGGCGATAGCTGTTGCGACTGCGTCCCGGACGAGGCTCTGGCGCGCCGGGAATCCGCCAAGCGGACCGTTCACCAGCGCCGGATTGCTGGTCAGGTATTTCGCCAGCGCGTAGGCGAGTTCGGGCTGCTGCGTGCCGCTGCTGATCGCCAGCGCGCTCAGCGTCAGCCCGACGCTGCCGCCCGGCAGCGCGACCGCGACCGATGCCGATTGATTGTTGATCGAGTCCGCCAAAGCTTAAGCCGAAACTGCCCATGATCCGCATCGGCACTTGATTGCTGCTGCCGCTGGTGAAGGTCGAGCCGACGTAGCCGCCGTCAACGAGGTCTTGCCACTGGGTCATGATGGTTTCCAGCGCCGGGTCGGTGAAGGTCGGGTTGCCGCTGGCGTCGTAGAAGTTCTGACCGTAGAGGCTGCGGAACAGCGCGGCGGTGCTGCCGAAGGTCGAGAGACCGGGGACGCTGATGCTGCCGTCGGCGTTGTACTGCGTCAGCGCTTTGACGGCGTTGGTCAGGTCGTCCATCGTCCAGCGATCGTTGGGGTAGGGCAATCCGGCTTGGTCGAAAGTCGCCGGGTCGTAGATCAGCATGTCGGCGTCCACTGAAACGGGCAGTGCCCAGACGCCGCCGTCCCACTGAACCGACTGCCACGCCGCCGGGAAGAAATCGTCGGGATTGAGCGACGAGTCGGTGCTGGTCAGCGGGCTGAGGTCGAGCAGATACCCGGCGCGAGTAGCGGCGGGGTTGTACTGTACGTTCTGGAAAAAGAGCACATCGGCAGCGGCGGCGTAGTCGGTCGATCGCGTCGAGGATAGGCATTCATATCATCTGCCGGAGGCGGGATGAAGCGCATCTACGTAATTGACGTAAACCTGAACGCCGTTGGCGCTTTCGAAATCGTCGAAGATGCTTTCGTCGATCACGTTGCGCATGATCGACGGCAGCGCAATCGAGATCGTCGGCTGATCCTGCGCCGACAAGCGACGCGAACGGGCACGATCAACAGGACGAAGGCAGCGAGCAAGAACCATTTTCTAGGCAGCATAAAGCTTTCTCCTTGGGTGTACTTGCTGCTGAGGTTGACAGGAGCTGGTTTCGGTACGGTTGCGAGGCGATTACGGTTTCGTAATCAGCGGGGTGCGACAAATAAAATCGTAGGAGCACGACCTGTCGTGCCCCTACGAAGTATGATGACTATCGGTTGTCCACGCGCGGTTGCGCTTTAGCAGCCCGGATCGCCGCGCATCCATACGAAGCTGTAGCCGTCCGGCGCGCTGACTTCGAAACTGCCGTCGGCGAGCGGTCGAGCGCATAGCCGTTTGCCGAGGTCGAGAGTCGCTGCAGCCGCTGGCGGCATCGATCTGCGCGGCGCTGGCTTCGAGCAGCTTATCGCCGCTCAAGCCCCACACCTCGATGCGCTGGAAGACGCCGACATTCACGTCTTCGCTGTGGTCGAAAACACAGAAGACAGCAACCGGTTCGTCCAACTGCCAGTTGTTCACTCGTCCATCGCCGAACGTCGGCACCGTGTTGTCGTCCGCCGCCTGAATCACGCCAACACCAATGATCGCAAACAAAGCCAAGATCATCACAATTCCGAACCTACGCATAACTAAATCCTCCTCTGAAACACTAGACGAGCTTGAGTATCGACAAGGAGAGTTGCAGTGTGGTTTCAGTCGAATTACGGAATGGCAATCAGGCGTGCGAGGCGGTAGCCGATGCTGGGGACGGTCAAGATCAGCGTGGGGTTGCTGGGGTCGATCTCGACTTTTTCGCGCAGCCGGCGGACGTGGACGTTGACGGCGCGCTCGCTGTCCACGTCGGCGTCGTAGCCCCAGACCGCATCGAGGATTTGGGCGCGGCTGAGCGCCTGATTGGGATGCTGCGCCAGACAGACCAGCAGCCGAAACTCGGTCGGCGTCAGCAAGATCAACTGGTGATCGCGCCAGACCTGCCCGCGCCCCCGGTCGATCACCAGGTCGCCCACGTGCAGCAGATCGGCGTCGACGCTGGAGAGTTCGCCGTAAGCGCGGCGCAAGTTGCGCGCGGATGCGCGAGAGCAGCTCGCGCAGGCTGTAAGGCTTGGTCACGTAATCGTCTGCGCCCATTTCCAGCCCCAGCACCTTGTCGGTCTCGTCGCGCTGAACCGTCAGCATCAGGATCGGCTGGCGCAGCCCCAACTGGCGCATCTGGCGGCAGAAATCGAAGCCCGATCCGTCGGGCAGGCGCACGTCGAGGATGATCAGGTGCGGGTTCTGGTCGCGGGCGAAGCGGACACCCTCGCCGCCGGACGCTTTCCACGTGACCGGATAGCCGCCATCGCGGGTCAGCCCGTCTTGCAGGCTGCGCGCGACGGCAGGATCGTCCTCGATCAGCAGAATGTGAGCGGTCATGCTGCATGCTCCTACCGGTACTCGTAAGGCGAAATGCGTGCCATCGCCGGCAGTGCTCTGGACGTTGATTTGTCCGTGATGCCCCTCGACGATCGCTTTGATGATCGCCAGCCCCAAGCCGCTGCCGGGATAGGCGGCGGCGTTGCGCCCCCGGTGAAAACGGTTGAAGATTTCGGGCAGGTCTTCGGCGGCGATGCCGATCCCGCTGTCATTGACCCACAATTCAGCTTGATTGCCGTCGCGCCGGACGCCGACGGTGATCGTCCCGTTTTCCGGCGTGAATTTGATGGCGTTGTCGAGTAGATTGCCGATGGCATGGCGGAACTGGGTTTCGTTGATCGAGCGCGCTGACCGGCTGATCGCGGCGTTTCGACGTTGAAGGCGATCCCGGCTTGCTCGGCGCGCGAGGCGAACGCTTCGCTCAGCTCGCGCAGCAGCGCGCCCAGATCGACCAGCGCGCGCCGGTCGTCGAGGGCGTGCGCTTCCAGCCGCGACAGGTCGAGCAGGTCATCGGTCAGCGCTTCCAGCCGCTTAAGCTGGGTCAGCGCCCGCTCGATGAACATCTGCTGGCGGGGCGCGTCCGGCTCGCTGGCGGCGAGTTCGAGGTCGGCGTGGACGGCGGTCAGCGGCGTGTGAATCTGGTGGGCGGCGTCGGTGACGAAGCGCCGCAGCGCGACGACCGTCGTTTCGACGCGGTGTCGCCATGTCGTCGAAAGCGTGCGCCAGCGTGCCGAATTCGTCGGTGCGTTCCAGCCCGACGCGCGTCGAAAGCTGTCCATGCGCCATTTGCGCGGTGGCGTCGGTGAGCAGCAGCAGCGGCGCGGTCATGGTTCGGCTCATGAACCAGCCCGCCGCCGCCGCAAGGAGTACGGCAGCAGCTCCCGCGCCGATCAGCGCCCACATCACGCCCGGCGATGATCTCCGTGCCATAGGCGGGACCGTTCGAAACCTCCACCATGCCCATAGGCTGATGCTGCGAGTCGAATATCTGGACGGCGACCGTCTCGTTCGACCAACTGGCGGGACTCGAATCGCGGCTCAGGCTGATGCCATAAGGCGAGCCGGCCACCGAGATGCCGAAACTGCCTTGGACGCTGTCCGAGCGCTTGTCCACCCGCCGCAGCCGCAGGGGTGTCACTCTGCGCCTGCACGATGCGCGCGATGGAGAAGGTTTGCCCAGATTGCAGGATTGGCGCCGGGTTCGGTTTGGTGACGTACAGCACATCCGGCTGTGCTGGGGCTGGTTGAGCGGGGAGAGTTGTCACCTGCTTGTCCGCCGGGTCGCCCGAATCGATGACCAGATTGTCGCTGGTATCAAACAGTTGGATGCGCGACTGCGAGATGAACGAGAGGATATTGATCTGATCCCGCACCGCGACTTGCGCAGTATCGTCAGCCGGGGCGTGGGCGACCATGTCGCTGATCAACTGGGCATTGCTCATCAGATTGTCGCGTTCGCGCAAAGCATAGTAGCCGCGCAGCGTAATCAGCAGCACCGCGCCCAGCGCGATCGTCGCCAGCAGCGCGATACCGGCATAGCTGAGCGGAAGTCGCCAGCGGATCGATTTTGGCAGCATAGGAGAAAACCTCACCCACAGAAAATTGCATCGATGCTAATCATAGCGCAACTGCACCTCTAAGATGATTGGCAAAGATTTCGATGGGGTTTCAGCCTGATTACGGATCCGTAACCTGCATCCAAAGGTTTCGATGATGGACAGCTGTTGCCGCTAGACCCAGGCACTCCACCTGCCCACCAACGGCGAGGTTGTGCTGTGGATTTTCTGCTGCTTGGATCAAGTCGCGCATACTCACCTGAGTCGCCTTACGGTACACCACCGGCTTACTTTCGGGCGCAGCCGCGTGTGAAAGTCGGTCCATCGCGCTGCCAGACACTCTCAATTCTCCCGATCAAGTACGCCGGAAGCGCATCGAGCGATCCAGGTGTAAAGATTTCAATCGACGTTGGCACCACTCGCCCAATGTGATGTAGCCTCGCTCGAATGACTACGTCACTGTCGTTTGCTCGGTGCATCTGCGCTGGTCGAAGGCGTGGTAGAAGTGCGCTGGAGCAGTTTCTCATCGCTGGATAATGTGCGGAGTAGCTGAGCAATCGATGTACATGATACACGGCGATCACCGTCAATGACCCACTGGCAGGCGCTCCCCTCGTCAACTAGACGAATGGCAGGCAATCCCGGTTTGGGTTGTGATTCAACGCTGTAGCCTTCACGCTCCAAAGCGCGGCGCGTCCAGAAATAGTTCGATCCCTGACCGATCAGGACAACCTGCTTATTGGCGCGGCGCGCTGTCTGAAACGTGCCAGTTTCCACATCAAAGCGGACGCCCAGATCGGCAAACGCACGCTCAAACGCGCCGCTTAACACTAAGTCCTCGGGCACGCCCGCGTTCAACTTGCCGCCGTAGGGCAGCAGCCAGATGCGGTCGGCACTGCGCAGCGCGAGATCGAGATCGTGGGTCGAGAGCAGAATCGTCCGTCCGGTGCGGTGTGCCAGATCACCGAGCAGTGACAGACATTCGACGCGGCGGGGGAGGTCAAGAAACGCCGTAGGCTCGTCCAGAATCATCAGGTCGGGTTCCTGCGCCAACGCCCGCGCGATCAGGATTTTCTGGCGCTCGCCATCGCTCATGGTGTTGAAGACGCGATCTGCCAGATTCTGTTGCCCCGACGAGCCGAATCGATTCCTGAATGACAGCATGATCCTGTGCCGAGAGCTTTCCCATCCACCCAGTGTAGGGGCTGCGTCCTAGCGCCACCAGCGCGTAGCCGGTGAAGAAACCCACATCCATCTTCTGCGTCAGGACGAGGCTGAGCCGACGAGCACGCACCTCGGCTTTCATCGTCCTAACGTCCTGCCCCAGCAGCGACACCGATCCAGCTGATTGCGGGCTGCATCCCCGCGAGCGTTCGCAGCAGCGTCGATTTGCCAGCCCCATTGGGACCGATCAGGCAGACCAATTCGCCCGCGTAGAGCGTTTCATTGACATCTTTGACAATGCAGATCGGTTCTTTTCCGGCGTTCGGGCGATAACCTGCGGTCAACGCCCGGGTTTGCAGGATCGGCAGGTTCATGATGCAAACACCTCCTTCACGTTGCGGCGGCTAAGGAGTACCCAGATGACGACCGGCGCGCCAATGAAGGCGGTGACGGCGTTGATCGGCAGGACGATATTGCTGCCCGGCAGTCCGGCAATCAGCGATGCGCCCACCGAGATCACTGCGCCTGTGAGGATCGTCGCGGGAATCAGCCAGCGATGATCGGACGTGTTGAACAAGCTGCGGCATAGATGCGGCACGGCGATGCCGATAAAGCCAATCGGTCCGCAAAACGCCGTGACCGTTCCCGCGAGGATCGAGGCAATGAGGATGACGCCGAAGCGCAAGCGCTTGATATTGACGCCCATACTCCATGCGTATTCTTCGCCGAGCAGCAGGACGTTCAACGGCTTGCTCAGGAGAAAAGTGACGATCAGACCGGCAATGACCGTTGGCAACATGATCGCCAGTTGATCCCATGTCACACCGCTGTAGCTGCCGAACGTCCAGTTGATGTACGCCTGAATCCGCTCAGGGATGGCGAAGTAAAGCAGCAAGCTGACGACTGCGCCGGTCATGTAGCTGAAGAGTAAGCCGAGGATCAGCAGCGTCATGCCGCTGGCGACACGGCGAGAAACCGCGATCACGACGAGCATCACCAGCCCTGCCCCGACACTTGCGGCGACCGCCAGAGCAAGATCGCCCGCGAAAGAAAGCCCGGTCAAGAACGTCATGGTGACGGTTCCCGTCGCTAGGACGACAACGGCGACGCCCAAGCTCGCGCCCGAACTGATGCCAAGGATGAACGGGTCTGCCAGCGGGTTGCGAAACAGCGTTTGCATCAGCAAGCCGCTGATGCCTAAGGCTGCGCCCGCGAGGATCGCCGTCAGGGCTTGGGGCAAACGATAGTCAAGAATAATGGTGTGCCACGCGGCTTTGCTGGCTTCGCCGCCGCGCAGCACCGCGACCACATCCGTCAGCGGGATGGAGACCGATCCTAACGCCAGCTTGACCAGAAAAGCCGCGATCAAGATCGCCAGCAGCCCGAATAGGAGCAGAATTTTCCCCTTGATCGCGGGCAAGGCGTGGGCGGCGGAGTCAGTGCTGACTGCATACTTTCGGATCGCTATTTCTGCCATCGTCGTTTCCTTCTCGTCTAATACTCGGTGTGACGATAGGGGCAAACCTGCTGCTTGCCCCTGTGATTTGGTGTTTAGTTGGCTTTCAACTGCTGGTAGTAGACGAGCGCGTGATCGGGCAGCAGGTCAGGATGAAAAATTTTGATCAGGTCAGCCAAGATGACTTCAGGATGAGCAGCGCCGCTCTCGAAGTAGTCGCTGCCGCCGTTCGCGTTCATGCGCGCGTTGTTGTTCCACAGGTGATCCTCCTGCACGGCGCGGAAGTCCGCAAAGCGCGAGTCGTCCGCCAGCATATCCGCCTGCGTCGCCCAGAACTGATTGAGGTTGACCCAGTACTCCGCGTCGATGCCGCGATCCAGCACGACTTCGAAATCGAGCGGAATGCTCGTGCCGGTTTCGTCCGCGAACAGGAAGTCGCCGCCCGCATCCGCGATCAACTGGGCGATAGTGCTGTCGCCTGCGGGCATGTACCACGTGCCGTCATAGGGGCTGGCAGCGATCACGGTCGGTCGCAGTTCGACCTCGGCTGCCAGCGCCGCCAGAGTCTTGTAGTCGCCGGAAACCTGATCAAAAGTCGCGTTGGCTGCCGCTTCAGTGTTGAAGAACAGCGAAACGTACTTGCCCCATTCCGCCTGTCCGAGTGGCGATGTGTCGGCATAGTCGGAGTTCAGGACGGCGGGAATGCCCGCGTCCTGAAGCTGGCTGAGCGTCGTCCCGCCCGCATAGAATTCCTGCGCCATGACGAGGTCGGGTTCAAGGCTGAGCAGCAGTTCGAAATTGATCTCGCCGCCCGTGCCACCGCCGCCGATTTCCGTGATGGTGCCGTCGTTGACGCGAGTCAATGACCGTTTGATTGCTGGTAAAGAGGGTCGTATCGACACCAACGAGCCGATCCAGTAGTTTTGCTCGGTCAGGTGGGGCAGGATGCTCGTTGACATGCTGACGAAGTGCTGAATTGGAACTTCAAAGGTTGGCACGTCGTCATAGCCTTCGGGAATTGGCGTGCCACACTGCACGAGGAGATACTGCAGCTCGGTGTCCGCGCCCGTCCAGGGCAGCATCGAGACAACTTTGTAATTGTTGAAGTATTCCACCGAGAAGTTCTGGGCGTACTCGACCGACACTTTGTCGGGGAAGTAATCGACGTTGGCGTCGTAAGCGTCAACGCAGCCGTCGGTCACATTCGAATCAACGACCGTAGCCTGCGCCTGCACCGTGACCGCGAAACCAGCCATCAGGCTGAGGACAACCAGTAGCGTGAGAAAGCGTTTCATGACAGTCTTGCCTTTCCAGTTCGAGAAACAAAAAGCCCGCTTGGGAGCGGGCTTCACGTGAGCGAAAGATCTTGTTACGTGAGCTTGCCGCCCTCTTTCCACGAAGGGTATGCACAAGCCAAACGCGAAATTGGGTCTTCGGGCTGCGAAGTCTGCGCGCGCAGACCTCTTACCGTTGCGGGACAGCGCCGGACTGAGTTCCCGTAGGAACTTTCACCGGACTTCCCCCACATTTCACGAGTTGGGATAGTGAATGTCTAGTCGAGTTGTTCGAATTCCATTGCGTCCTTAAACCAGCCTCGCCGCGCTAGACGCGGTGGAGCGGGAAATTGGCAGTCTGGTGAATGGCACCGTTCTTGAGAATGACTAATGCTTCCACATTCTCTAGCTGATCGACGAGTGCCAAACCGCGCTCTTTACCCATGACGATCAGCGCCGTCGCCAGTGCGTCGGCATCACCGGCGGTCGGCGCGACCACGCTGGCGCTCGCCAGTTCGAGCGGCGAGATGCCGCTTTTCGGGTCGATGATGTGATTCAGCCGGTGATCCGCCGTGAACGAATTCAGGTAATCGCCGGATGTTGCCAGCGCCACGCTGCTCAAGTGCGCGATCAGCGGCTGCTGAGCTAGCGCGCTGTCGGGTTGCTCGATACTGATTTGCCACGGGCGTTCGGCGGGCTGCCCAAGCGCGTTCATATCGCCGCCGATCTCGACCAGCACGTTGTCGAAACCGTACTCGCGCAGCACCGCCGCACCCTGATCGATAATGTAGCCCTTGCCAATCCCGTCAAGCGTGATCGCCATACCCGTTTGCTTGAAGCGCACGCTGCTCGCGCCGATCTCGATCTCGCGGTAATTGACATGCTGCCGAGCCGCCTCGACCTCATCGCGAGTCGGCAGCTTGCCAAGGCTCACTTGATCCCGGTAGAGCTTGTGCACCGGCTCGATGCTGACATCGAACGCGCCGTCGGTGAGCCGCCCATAGGCGACCGCGCGCGTCAGCACCTCGACCAATGCCGGGTGAGCGTCGTTCAGCCAGCCGACGGTATTGAGTTGGCTCAACTGACTCTGCTCACGAAACCGGCTGAGCACGGCTTCTAGACCCTGCATCCGGTCAAACGCCGCGCGGATAGCCGCCTGCGCTTGCTGCGCATCGGCGCTGATGATGGTCAAGTTGGCAATGCTGCCCATCACGAGGCGTGATTCGCGGAACGAATCAGCCGCCTGCGCCTTACTCCGGCTGGCTACGCCTAAGCCGCCCGCCAGCAGCAGCCCGGCTGAGGCGGTGATGCTCAGGAATTGGCGACGCGATAACTTCGTCGCTGGAGCTTTCATAGCTACCTTCTCCTAATGCTCGTCAGCGTCGAGCGTCGGCACTTCCGTCGGCGCGCCGGGTCGGGCGTGAGTTGGGGTCGGCGTGCTGACCGGGTGCGTCGCGCTGGGACCATAGCCATCGGCTTGCTGGGTCAGGATCAGCGGCGACAGCGTGCGCGTCGCGGTCGGCTGGGTGAGCTGACTCGCGCCGTTGGCTTCGCCGAAGGCGATCACGACTGTCAACACCACCGCGATCACGCAGACGCTCACGTAAACGATCAAGATAGGTTGTCGGATGTCGGTACGGCGTTTTTTCTTTGCCGCCATAAGCTCTTTCCCAACCGGCGAACCTCACCGATGTAATCAACGACCGGGTCGAGCGGGCACAGGTAGTTGCAGAACGGACGATAAACGATGAGCGATCCGAACAGGATCAATGCCAGCAGCAGCCACTGCGGTCCTGAGCCTTTCAAGTCAAACAGGGTGCCAAACGGCTCATAGCTGGCAGCACCCGGCTGGCGGAGTGCCAGTCCCAAGACGATTGCCGCGAACGACAGCGTGCGCTGCAGCCAACGCAGCTTATTGTAAATGGCGCGCGGCTGATACAGCTTCGCGCCGGTCAACGATCCGAGCAGCTCTTGGGCTGCGCCAAACGGGCAGAACCACGAACAGTAAGGATTTTTGCCCTGTATCAACGTGACGGTCAAAATGCCGCCCAGCAACAGGAACCAGTACAGATTGTTGTGCCAATCGGGCCAGTAGCCCGATAACAGCGTGATCACGTTGGCGAGCGTGAACGGCTTATTCAGGACGAAACCCAGCACGACCAGCCCGGTCAACAGGATCGCCCAGCGCCCATATTTCTTGATCTGCGGCTTACGCTTCAGTCGGTGCAAGAAGAAGCTGACCACGAACAGCGCGATCAGGACGACTTCCGGCACGCCGATTTTAACGCTTTCCTCCAGCGGCGGAATGATCGCCCCGTCGATGGCGTTCGCCCCGATGCCCCGTGACAGCTGCGCGGATGCTCTGCGCGACTGCCTCCGACGAAAGCGTTGCTCCGCTCACGCCGTCGATGTCGCTGCCGAGGTTGAATTGACTGGTGTAATCTTTGCCCGCGAATTGGTCATAATAACCGTGATTCGCCAACTGCTGGAAAAAGTTGGGCGTTTCCCGATTGTCGATCACCTTCACGCCAACGATACTGCCAGCCGGATCGGTGCCGACCATCAGCGTAAGCGGTCCACCATAGCCGGTTGCGCTGCCCGCCATTGCGTAGCCGACGATCCACATCGCCAGTCATAGCCGACGAACAGACCATTATCGCGGCTTTCGACGCGCTCGGCACTCTGGCAGCACGTCGAGCACAACGCTAGAGTAGTCACTGCTGCCCACGCTGAAATGCCCGAACAGCCATGCGCCTACCAGAATCACAAACGCGGCAAGCGTGACGATGTGCTGCCGTCGACGCTGCTGTGCTCGGCGCTGCTCGAACCGGGCTTTCGGTGAAATTGCTGTCGTCTTACTCATGATTATGCAGTGAGCGAAGGGAAGCTCGCGCTCAAGCGAACTCCCCTTCGCTAATTATGGTTAGCCTACGATTTCCCGGCGACGACGGCAGTCGTTTGTTTGCGCCAAACGCGCACACCGGCGATAGCGAATAGGATCAGTGCCGGAATGCCGAATGATGCCAGCAGGAACATTGCCGCACGCGGCTCAAGCTCCTCCATGGAACCCGCTGTAGTTGGCGATAGCCACCAAGAAAAACACCACGCCGACCGCGATCAACGCCCAGTCCAGCCAAGCGAGCTGAATCTGGCGGCTCTTCGCCCCGAATACCACCAATGCCCCGATCAAAATACCTAGGATTAGCCAAGCATGACAGATAACTCCTTCTCTGGTTTCCCGTGTTATGCGTCGGCGTGACCGCGCGTCGTGTCGAACCCAAGTTCCGCGTAATCGAGCTTCCACCATTCCTCAACTGATTTCTGCGGCTGGTCTTTGGGACCAGACGAGTAGACGGTTCGGCTCATTTCTGCCAGCGCGCCGTTGAAGATGGTGGTTGTGCCAATCGTGCCCTTCACCATCGAATGGATCAGCGCGCGGTCACTTACCGAGAACGGACAGACACTGAAGCAAATGCCGCAGTTCGTCCCGACTTCCGCCCAATAGTTGCGGCAGCTAATCGAATTCTCGTACCACGTTTTGACGCCACCCCGATTCCAGCCGCCTTGCGTTGTGTAAGACGGCTCAGGCGACGTGCTCAGCGTGCCGGACGGGCAGTAGGTCGCGCAGGTCATGCAGCTCTTGCAGAAGTTGAAGATGCCGGCGTCGATTGGCTTGGTCGGGGCCACCGGCAAGTTCGTGACCATCTTGAAGACGCGCACCATCGGACCGTATTCCGGGGTGATCATGCGGTTGAGCCGGGATAGCTCGCCCAGACCTGCCAGCACGCCGAACGCCGGCGCGATGCCTAGCGCATTGGTCTCGGCTTCGCCCAAACCGTAATAGCCAATCGCCCGCAGGAACGTCTGCAAGCGGCTCTGAATGGCGCGGTTACGGGCATAGGCGAGGCTGGTCGTTGCCGCACCGAGCGGTGACGGAGCGCGCGACAGTTGTTCGCCCGACATCTGCACCGTCCAGTGATAACCCAGCGGGCTTTCTTCGGGATGATTCGCTGGGTGTCGTTTTCTTCCGGCACGTCCTGCTCTTCGCTGATGACCATTTCTTTGCCGTCGGGGTCAATCGCGTAGATCAGTTTTTCGGTGTTTTCGTCGAGTTCGACGAAACCCACCGTCGCCGCGCCGAAAGCGCGCAGCGCCGCCCGGATCATCTCCGAGTTATCTTCCGGCGTGCCTGTCCACGGGGCAACACCCGCTTCTTCCGGTGTCTTGGCGCTGGTGGGTCCGATGAACGATTGGGTCGCGCCGATGCCGGAGGCGTTGTACATGGCGATGTCACGAATGGTGTAGCCGTCTTGTCCTTCGCGGTTCCGGTCATAGATCGCTTGGCGAGTGCTCAGGTCTTTGAAGGTCTCTTCGTCGAGATACTTGCTCCAGCCTTTGCGAACTGTATTCCGCTCGTCGAAACGATAGATCGCATCCCAGTCGATTTCGACGGTCGGCTTATCGACTTGGTGTACCCAGAACGGACGCGCCGCAACTCCGGCTTTGTCGCTCCAAGTTTCGCCAAGCGCCTCAATGGGACCCAGCATCCCCAACCCGGCGGCACCAGCTCCCAACAAACCCAGATCCTTTAAGAATTCTCTTCGGTTCAAACCTGATGGCATTTGTACTGCTCCTTACCCCACTCTATGAATGGCGATTATCGAGTTCTAGCGAGGATGACAACTGGCGCAACCGGCGCCGACGGCACCACAACTCCCGCAGGAAGATGCCCCGGCGACCGCGCGCCGAACCCCGTCACTCGAAGAAAAGAACGCTACGTTGCTGATGAGGCGCGCTGTCCGCATTGAGCCGCATTCCGGGCAGACCGTTTCGCTGTCGATGTCAGCCATTGGCTTGCGAACTTGGAAGTGCTCATCGCAGGCGGTGCATCGATATTGGTAAGCAGGCATTTCTCGTTCCTTTACTGCAAGTACTCCACCCGCCTCAACCCCAAAAACAAAAAAGAGCCGGTGATCCATACAATACGGATCATCCGACTCTTTAAGGCGCGTAAAGCTTGACGGTCGATAGGGTATCCTGGCTTCACAGGCGAACAGCCTGTGTTACAGTTGCGGCCCAGCACCGGTATTTCACCGGTTTTCCCCTTGAGTGGCTTCGGCAGCTTGGTATGTGCCGTACCATGCCCCTAGTATCCGCTTTCAGTGGGAAATTGTCTGTCGGGAGAGCGAGGAACTTTTGTCAGGAAAATAGCTCGACATATGGCGAACGTTTGTAAGCATTTTCCTGACGAGGCTAACGAAATAGCGAACAGCTTAGTCTTTGTGGGTGTCGATGCCGTACTCAGGCAGGTCGAGCGTCCACCAATCTTCTGGTTTTTTCTGCACGCCGTAGCCAAACGCATCGTCCATATTGCGGGTGATGCTGTCGACAACGGGCACAGTGGCGATCTGCATTCGTACCAAATCGTGCATGAAACTGGCGTTGCGTTTTGAGAACGGACACACGGAGAAGCAAATGCCGCAGTTGGTTCCGAGTTCTTCGTACCAGTAGCGTTTGCAGCGAATAGAATCTTCAAACCAGGCTTGGTGACCCGAGTTATTCCATTCTCCGATGGGCGTCCAACTGGGTTCGGTATCGAAACTAAGAGCACTGGGAGGACATGCCTCGGCGCATTTCTTACAGGTGCGGCAGAACCGCGCAATTCCAGCATCAATAGGCGTATCCGGTTCCAGCGGCAAATCCGTGATCAGCTTGAAAATGCGTACCATTGGACCAAATTCCGGGGTGATCACGCGATTCAGGCGAGATAACTCGCCAAGCCCTGCTAAGACAGCGAAGGCAGGTGCGATGCCCAAACCGTTGAGCGTCGCTTCACCCAGACCTTGATAGCCCAGCCCACGCAGGAATTCCTGCGTGTTGTTCTGGATCATCAAACCGCGCTGATAGGTCTCTTTGGTCGTGATCTCCGCAATTTTGGTCGGCGCACGTTTGAGCGCAATGTCCGACATTTGCACCGTGTAGACGACCACCCACTGAGCTCTGATTCGGGATCACCCGCTTCTCGTCATCTTCGTAGGCTATGCTCGACGTCCTCGAACTCAAGCCGTTTCCCGTCTGGATCGACGCTGTAGATCAGCTTACGGGTGTTGTCGTCCAGCCGCACGACACCGACTGTCGCTGCGCCCATCTGCTGCATCGCCACCTTGAGCATCGCCGCGTTTTCTTCCGGCGTACCCTCGTACCGCGAAAGTTCCTCATCCTGTGGGCGAGCGGCAATCTGTGGACCAAGAAAACTGCGCGGCATTACGTCGCGCACGCTCACAAAGGCGTTTTGCAGAGCATTGTCTCTGAGCGTGTAACCGGGTGTTACGTCGATCATGCGCTGCCGTTCGATCTGGTACTGCACTTGAATCAAGCGGTCGTTTTCTTCATCAGTCGCATAGCGGCACAACCCACGACCCAAAAGCGTATTGGTTGCATCGAAGCGCTCGATCTGGCTCCACTCGATCCCTGTGGTGGGTTCCGCAACCTGCCGAACCCACCACGGACGCCGGTAGATACCGCCAGACATCGATGCCCCGAGTGCATCGCCGGCAGCGGTCATGCCAACCGTCCCCACAACCCCGACGGCGGCTCCTGCGATGCCAAGCGTCTTGAGAAAGTCGCGGCGGCTCGGATTATCTTCGTTCATGGCTACTTTCCTCAAAACTTACCCAACCGAATCGTCGTCATGCTCTGTCTGAGGCGGCTGGGTATCATACTCACTCCGCAAATCGACACTTTTCATTAATTCGACAATGATGCCAGCAAACAGCAATCCGAATGCTATGACGCCTGCTAGTATGCCCGCCTGAGGCTCTTCTTCGGATATGCTGGTGATGCCATACTCTACTAGGATGCCGAGCATGATCAACCAGATGAGCCAACCGCACCATTCGGCGAACGAACGTCGCCGCAGCCGAAAGGTATAGTGATCCGACTGCGGATTGATTTCTTCCTGCTCTTGCGTCTGCTTCGTCATTTGCTTTCCAGCAGACCGTTCTTCAGTGCGTACTGAACGAGATCTGCCCGACTGTCTAGGTGCAGCTTGTCCATTGAGCGCTGCCGATAGGTGTCGACCGTTTTGGGGCTGATGAACAACATCTCGCCGATTTCGCGGCTGCTGTATCCAAGCGCCGTCATCACCAGCACTTCAGTTTCGCGTTCAGTCAATTTCTGCCGGTCGTCCTCTTCGGCGATTCACCTCATCCTGCTGCCGGTAGTCCTGCAACAGGACTTCGGTGGCTTCAGGACTCAGGTAGGATTTACCTTTGGCGACCTCGCGGATAGCGGTGATGAGTTCGGTATCGGCACTGCTCTTGGTGACATAACCTGCACACCCGGCTTTGAGGACGTGCCGCACATATTGCGCATCGGCGTGCATGGTCAAGACCAATATCCGGAGGTTCGGGTGGGCGGCAATAAGTTCCTCAATGATGTCTAGCCCTTTGACTCTTGGCATTATTAGGTCAAGGACAAGGACGTCCGGTTGATGTACTTCGATTTGCTGCACGACCTCATCGCCATCGCCCGCCTCACCCACCACCATCAGGTCAGGTTCACTGTTGAGCAGCGCACGCAGACCCGCCCTCAGAACTGCGTGATCGTCAGCTAGAACAATTCGAATCTTTCCGATCAGCCATTATTCGTTAACGTTCCATTCTTTGGTGGCGTAAGTTCGACGTGAATCTGCGTCCCCTTACCGGGCATTGAAGTCAATTGGAACTGTCCACCGAGCAGTTCAACCCGTTCTCTCATTCCCAGAATCCCGAGACTTCGGTTTTTCGGATTGAGAACTTCAGATGGGTCAAAACCTTGCCCATCGTCGCTCACCAGCACGTCAATGCGCCCATTCTCGCAGGTAAAAGCAACCTCAACTCGTTTGGCGTTGGCATGGCGCGCGGTGTTGGTCAGCGATTCCTGAATAACACGGTAAAGTAGTGTCTCAACTTCATGGGGCAACCGAATATTCTCGACGTGTTGTGGCTGGAAGTTCACCTCGATGTTCGTTTTTCGGGAGAATTCATAGAGATGACCTTCCAGCGCTGAAATGAGACCGAGATCATCTAGCGCAGCCGGACGCAGGTCAGCGGCTAAACGTCGGATTTCCTGAAGCGTCTGCGCCGTGCGCTGACGCATGTCCTCAATGTGGGTCTTAACCTCTTGCAGGCTATCACACCTCTCTACGATTTTGAGCTGTACCAACAGGGACGTGAGTGCCTGTCCAGTTTCATCATGGAGTTCCCGGCTGATGCGTCGGCGTTCTTCCTCTTGCGCGGAAACGACCTTGTTCAGCAGTTGCGCGCGGAGCTGCTCCTTATAGCGAAGTTCGTCCCACAACAGGCTGTTCTGTAAGGCAGTACCCAATTGATTGCAGATGCCGCTGATGAGCTGGCGCTGCTGAGGCGTTAGCTCGGTGGTTTCGGCATACAGCATGACCAAGGTTCCCAACATTTTCTGCTTGACACGAATCGGCGTGATGACGACGGTTCGAAAGTCAAGCTGTTTGCAGGTTTGAATGAAATCAGGTGGGAGATCGCTCTGGTCTTGAGTGTTCGTGACAGCGATAGCGTCTTCCAGCTTAAGCAAATGACTCTGTTCGGCGATAAACTCCGGCAGGCAGGTCAGCATAGTTCCAAGAAACGTCTCGCTAAGATTGTGATGGGCTGCGAACGAGACTTTGCCGTCAGCGAGCATGAGGATCAGCCCGGCGGTTGCGCTGGTGTTTTGCAGCGTTAGTTTCAGACCGTGCTCGCTTACCTGCTGGAGGGTATAGGATTGGTTTGCCATATCAGACAGCCGATACAGCATTTCCAGTTCGTGGTTGCGATGCTGCAAATCTTCGTTGAAGGTTTCCAGTTCTTGCCGAGACGTGTCTAGCCCGCGGATCATGTCGTTGAATGCCCGCCCCAGTTCGCCGATCTCGTCGTTCGCCCAGACCGGTGCGCGTACGCCCAGATCGCCCGTTTTCACTCGCTTTGCTACAGAAGTCATGTCCAATATGGGGCGGGTCAGAAACCAAGTCAGAAACAAGGCGATGCCCAGCCCGATGAGCGCGGCGAGGACGGTGATAATGACGACGCCCCGCATCCCAATCGACATGGCTTGGGCGACCCGTTCTTCGCTGAGTAAATAGGACAGCCAGCCGCCTAATTGATTGCTAACCCACCAAGCAATCATAAACCCGAGGATCAGAAGGGGCGCAACGATGATCCCGATGATCTTCTGGCGCAGCGGGACTCGCCCTGCCAACGCCCAAAATGCACTCCAGATGGTGGACTTGTGGACGGTATTCATAGCTTAGAACAGAGAACGAATTGAGACATCATAATTCTGAAGACGCATTATATTCACCACAATCACAAGATTTGGCTTACTGGGCTTTGCGAGCCACTTCGATAAACGTGTATATTTCGCGGCGACTAGTGAGATGGCTTTACCACACGGCGATCTTCCAAATGCGGCGCGCTGTAGGTAACGCAAGTCTAAACTGTAAAATCACTCTAGCAGAAGTTGTGGACGAAAGTAGTGACATTTGTAAGCACAATAAACTCCCATGTGCACACCTGCTGCAATCATCTGTGTGTTCCGGAGGATCGCGGTGGACCTGTTTTGAGCGTTGCCAGCGAATGCTTTTCCGAGGCGCTGCTGTTTAGAGGGAAATCTACAAACAATTTAGTCAACTGACCGCCAATCTCCTCTCGCCTGAACGGAGGTGCCCAAGTGATTAACGAGTTTAGCGGCTCATCCGAACTTTATGCGCCATTAAAGACAAAGGGATGGTTAGATTGATATGATTGAGAGTGCCTACTCGAAGAGGCAATGGCATAGGAAAAGATGAACAAATTGAAGGGGCAGCTCCAATGACAATTCCGTTAGAACCAACCATTCTGGTGATCTTTGGGAGTATGGGGGATCTCACGTGGCGCAAGCTGGCTCCCGCTCTCTACAATTTGCTGCTTGACCACCAGTTACCTGATCATTTCGCGGTGATTGGGTTGGATCTGAAGAAAGAAAGCCCGGATGAATTCAGACTGCGGCTGCAAGATGGTGTGACCACCTTCTGTGACTGTGGCGAGGTAGACAAGAAAACGTGGCATGGATTTGCGCTTAACTTATCCTACCTCTCCGGCGATTTTACCGACGCCGCTACCTACACCGCCTTGAGTAGTCAGCTTAAAGACCAAGAAAAAAAGTGGGGAAGTCCCGCAAATCACATTTTTTACCTAGCGACGCCGCCCGGGATTGTGGAAACCATTGTCCAACGGCTGGGCGCAGCCGGGTTGGCTGACGATAAGCGCCGCACCCGCATTGTCGTGGAAAAACCTTTTGGTCATGACCTCGCTTCGGCGGTTGCGCTCAATGGCATGCTCACGACAGTCTTTGACGAAGCCCAGATCTACCGGATCGATCATTACTTGGGCAAGGAAACCGTTCAGAACATTCTCGCCTTTCGCTTTGCCAATGCCCATTTTGAGCCGACTTGGGATCGCCGTTACATCGACCATGTGCAGATTACCGTGGCTGAACAGGTGGGGGTGGGACACCGAGGTGCCTATTACGAACATGCTGGCGCTTTGCGCGATATGGTGCAAAACCACCTGATGCAAATCTTAACCCTGATCGCTATGGAGCCGATGGTTTCCTTTGATGCCGATGAAATCCGCAATAAGAAACTCGACGTGCTCAGGGCGATCCGTCCGATCTCCGAAGCGCAGGTTAAGGATATGGCGGTGCGTGGACAATATGGATCGGGTTCGATAGAGGGTCAAAAAGTCCCAGCCTATCGATCTGAACCCGGTGTGGCGCCTGATTTACCCATCGAAACCTTCGCCGCGATTAAATTGTTTGTTGACAATTGGCGTTGGCAGGGCGTTCCCTTTTATCTGCGTACCGGTAAACGACTGCCGACGATGGCTTCAACGGTGACGATCCAATTCCGACCTGTGCCTCACCACTCGTTTCCAACAACGGCTTCTCAAGCCTGGCAGCCCAACTATCTGATCATTAACATTCAGCCTCGAAGAAGGAATTGTCTTGCGTTTTCAGGCAAAGCAGCCCGGTCCAAGCCTACTTTTGACCCCGGTGGAAATGCACTTTTCCTATCAGGAAAGCTTTAAAACAAAGTCACCGGCGGCTTATGAAACCTTACTGACCGATGTGATGGCAGGCGATGCAACACTCTTCATGCGGGCTGATCAGGTGGAGGCATCCTGGTCAGTCTTGATGCCTATTCTGAACGTGTGGGGAAATTCCGCGCCCAAAGGCTTCCCCAATTACCGGTCAGGCACATGGGGACCGAAGGCTGCCGAGACGTTCATTGCGAAAGATGGGCGGAGTTGGCTCCAGCCCACCCCTCATTGATCCGGGCAGCAAGGGAAAGCGAAACGATTGCAGGTCGAACGAGCTGAGCAGCGCGCAATCGGATAGGTTACTTTGCTTTGTTCGGCTTGATAATGAGCCACTTTTCCAGTGGCAGGCTTGAAACTGCCCCATATCGGGATCTCTCAAACCGTCTTTCAAATTCTCGAGTTCTGTGTCCCAAAGGATTTGACGATGTACAGAACAAGTTTTCGCGCGCACGAACCTCTTACTCGTTGAATTGGAAAGTGAACAGACTGCCTTTGCGCCAGTAGACCGGAATCCGCTCTAGGGGCGCTTCAGCTTGGAGCTGCTGTCCGCCCCGGTATTCTTCTCCAGTCCAAGCATTCACCCAAATCGGTCCCGCTGGTAGATAGACCGTTCGAGAAGTTGCCCCCTGTTCGGTCACTGGCGCGACCAGCAGATCTGAGCCAAGCATGAATTCATCGGCAAGGTTAGCGGCAGCAGTGTCCGCGGGGAAATCGTAGTAAAGCGGACGCATTGGTGGCGTGCCATGATCATGAGCCGCTTGATTAAGCTCGCGCAGGTAAGGTTTGAGCTGCTCGCGCAGGAACAGCAGATTACGGATGATCCCGTAGGCTTGCTCGCCAAAAGACCAGATTTCATTGTCTGCTCCACTGGACTGCGCACCGTACAGCCCATTGAGCGGCTGCCGGACACCGTGCAGACGGAACAACGGGCAGAAGACACCGTACTGGAACCAGCGCACGATCAACTCTTTGAAATAGTCCGTCCGAATATCGCCGTCCATGAACCCGCCGATGTCGGTCGTCCACCACGGAATGCCGCTCATGGCAATATTCAGTCCGGCGGGAATTTGTGCCCGGAGTACGTCAAAGCGCGAGCGAATGTCACCCGACCAGACCGCCGCGCCATAGCGCTGTGTGCCCGCCCACGCCGAACGCGACAGGTTAATGATCTCATCCTGACCGTCCGCAAGCATCCCCTCGTAGAAACCTTTCTGGTGCAGCAGTGGGTAGATGTTGGTGACTTCCAAGCCGGTGCCCAACGCATAGCGAATGTTTTCAGCGTGCATCGGCATCAGTTCGGGTTCGTCGGCATCGAGCCAGAAGACCCGCACGCCGTAGTCGAGATAATTCTGCTTTACCCGCTGCCAGACAAAGTCGCGCGCTTCGGGGTTGGTCGCGTCGTAGTAAGCGACCGCCGACATCCCTTCAGGAGTAGTGTCCGCAATTGAGGTATGGGCTTGGACGCCGTGAACTGTCTGTGCCAGCAGCCCCCGATCCGCCATTTCTTGATAAACCGGATTGGTGGGATTGACAGTCGGCCAGATCGATACCATCAATTCGACTCCCATCTCCTTCAGTTCTTTCATCATCTTCGCCGGATCGGGCCAATCGTGGGGATCCATCGCCCAGTCACCCATCATGTGCCAGTGGAAATAGTCCGAAACGATCACCGCCAGTGGCAGATCGCGCTGCTTGTACTCGCGGACGACCGCCAGCAGTTCTTCCTGCGTGCGATAGCGCAGCTTACACTGCCAGAACCCGAGCGCAAAATCTGGCAACAGCGGCGGATGACCAGTGGCGTCGATGTACTTCTCCAAGATTTCGGCGGGTGAATCACCGGCGACGATATAGTAATCAATGCCGCGCGTGGCATCCATAACCCAGCGAGTCATGTTCGTGCCCAGTTCGACGCGCCCCACACCGGGGTTGTTCCACAAGAAGCCGTAGCCCAAACTGGAGATATAGAAGGGAATGCAGACTTCGGTGTTGCGCTGCTCCAAGTCGATGACGCAGCCTTTGTTGTCCAGCAGACCGTGCTGGTGCTGACCCAAGCCGTAGATACGCTCGCCTGCTTGCGCGCAGAAATGCACGTCGATCTTCGACAGGTCGCTGTGTAGCGGACGATACCAGCGGGCAGGGGGCTGGTTAAAGATCGGTTCGGGTTCTTGCAGCAGCACGCCTCCAGTGACTGTATTGAAGAAATGGAGGGTGCCATCCGCCCAGATCTCTGCTCGGAGTTTGCCGTTGGTCAAGATTCCTTTTTCACCCTCGACTGCGACCGCAGCGTTCGGGTCGGGAAGGGGGTCGATTAACGCGCCGGGAATGTCGGGGAAGTCGCGCAGGGTGGTGGCACGCACGCGCACGCCATCCGGACCCCACGGTTCAACCTTCAGAATTTCCCCCTTCAGGCGCCAGTAGAGGGTATTGTTGTCGGCAGAAAGACGAATTTGCATTTTGAAACCTTCCTAAGTTTGGTACGCATCGGTGTTTTGCCGTCTGCGCGAATTAGCTTCACATGATTCTATGTTATTTAAGATCGGGTGTAGCTATCGGGCAAGCGCAATTCGTCGTTTGCCGTGCGGCGGCGGGGCTAGGTAGTCGTCGGCAGCTTCAATCTGATCACAGTCAGCGAATGAGCGGGCAAGTCATAGTTGAACTGCGGCGCGACCTCGATCTCATGGCTGATGGGTGCGGTGATGTGCGAATGCCAGAAGGAATAAGCATTCTCGTCCAGCGGATTCCCACTGATCGTGGTGCAGGTCGCGATCGGTGCGACGCTCGCCACGCCGGACAGCGTGATCGTGGCTGTCACTGGCAGGTCAGCCCGGCTAACCAGTTTGAGAATCAGGTCGCCGCTGTTTGAGTCTTGAACGCAAGCAACCGCAAGTGCCGGGTCTTGCTCAAAGCTGCCGCTCATTGGCAGGTAGTGGTCGCCGGAATTGCTGCTGAACAGTTGCTGCACGTAATAATTGATGGTCGGGAAGATGCCGACGTTGTCGAAGTAGATCAGGTCGGGTTCCCACTGAAGACGGCGCTGTTTGCCGAGCAGCGGCGCGTAAGAAACCAACCGCACGACGTCGCCGTTGCGTTCCAGCCCGGTCATATAAGCGGCTTCGGCAAGCGCCGAACGGAGCGTACTGCGTCGCCCCACGTCGTGCGCGGCGAACTCGCCCAGATAGATGGTTGGTTCGGCGCGATCATAGGTATCGAAGCGTTGTAAATTGTCCCAGAACCAATCCGGCGTCTGGTAAACGTGCTCATCGACCATATCGATGTGCAGATCGCGGGCAAGCTGCCATCCTAATTCGTAATCTTCACCGCTGGGGCGCGGTCCGACGGTACCGATCAGAGTGATTTCCGGATACTGCACCTTGACCGCATTGTAGATCAGCTTAAAGCGCTCTACGAAAATCGGCGTAATGCGATCTTCATTGCCGATAGCAAGGTATTCCAGCCCGAACGCTTCAGGATGTCCGGCTTCGGCGCGCTTGGCACCCCATGTTGACGTGATCGGTCCGTTCGCCCACTCGATTAGGTCGAGCACTTCCTGTACGTAGTCGGGCATCTCGTCCATCGGTAGCCCCTGCTGCCCCTGCTCCCAGAGCCCCGTGAATTTCGCGCCCGTATTGGGGCAGCAGACCCCTGCCGGGACAACTGGGACGGCTTTCGCCCCCATATCTTCGCAGAACTGGAAGTATTCGAAATAACCCAACCCAACGCTCTGATGGTAATTCCAGATATTGGGCTGCTCGCGGCGGGTTTCCAGTGGACCAATGGTGTCTTTCCAGCGATACATGTTCTCCAGCCCATCACCGTGCGCTAAACAGCCGCCGGGAAAGCGCATGAACTTCGGCTTGAGGTCGGCGATCACCTGCGCGAGATCGGCGCGCAGCCCGTTCGCGCGGTTGTGGAAAGTCTGCTGGGGAAAGAGCGAAATCACGTCGAGCGCTAGCGAGCCGGTGCCCTTGATCACGAGCACGAGACGGGCAAAGCGCTCGTCGGCGTTTGGTGTCAATGTCGCAGTGTATTTTGTCCAGTCGCCGGTCGGCTCCGCGAGCGTCACCGCGCTCAACACATCGCCCAAGCGGCTGACCAACTGCACCTGAAGCGCCTCGATTTTGCCAGACAGTGTCCGGGCAAACAGCGAAAGGTCGTAGGATTCTCCCGCTTTGAGCACAATGCCGTCGAAGCCGCCGTTACGCAGCTCGACTTCGCCGCCGTTAACGTTCAGGATGAGGTAGTGCGGATTATTCGGGTGCAGCGGCGACTTGGCTCCGAGCGTAATCGAGCAGCAGCCGTTGGACTGAATCAGATCCCAGCCGGTGAAGAAATTCCAGTCGGGGTGATCCGTCGAAGTGTAGGCGAACGAGCGGTTCTGGATCAGTTCCGCGTAGAGACCGCCGTCGGCGGCATAATTCAGGTCCTCAAAGAAGATGCCGAATAGATCGGGGCTTATCGGCTTCGACTGATCAGCATGGACGATAATTTCAGTCAAAGAATTGCCGGTTCGTTCGTGTGACATAAAATCCTATTATCCCTTCAACAAACGTCGCGCTAGTGCGCTGACGATGAACCGACGTTAGCACAAGCCGCCCGGCAATCACAAGTGCCAGTCATACGGTGGTTCGCCGGGACATCACAGAACTGATCGGACAACGTCGCACAAGATCCGTGATCTATTCGCAGATGTTGGCTTAAAATAGGATACTGTCTCGACATAGTGGTAGTTCAGATTTTGGGGTGCGACCGATGGTTAATCACATAACAGTAGACGATCTCGCTGGCGAAATGGACGATGATTACGACTGTTTTCTCGAACAGTATCCGACGTATGCGTCAACTGCTTCGCTGGATGAACTGCGCGCGCGCGATTACGCCCGACTCGACGAACAGGGGCAGATCTATCTCGATTACACCGGGGGCAGCCTTTACGCTACGTCGCAGCTTCATGAGCACATGCGCGTGCTCGAACACGGCATTTACGGCAATCCTCACTCAAGCAACCCCACCTCAATGGCAGCCACGGAGTTGGATGAACACGCGCGCGAATACGTGCTGCGCTATTTCAATGCCAGCCCTGACGACTATCTCGTGATCTTCACCCAGAACGCGAGTGGCGCGCTCAAGCTGTTGGGCGAATCATATCCGTTCTCGCCCGGCAGCAGCTACCTGCTGACCTTCGACAACCATAACTCGGTCAACGGCATCCGTGAATTCGCGCAGCACGCCGGCGCCGCCGTGACCTATACGCCGGTGGTGCCGCCTGATCTGCGGATCGATGCCGCACGTTTGCAGGCGAGCCTCGACAGCATCAATTCCGCCCACGCGAACTTATTCGCTTACCCGGCGCAGTCCAATTTCAGCGGCGTGCAGCACCCACTGGAATGGATCGAGCGCGCTCAGCAAAAGGGGTGGGATGTACTGCTGGACGCAGCAGCGTTCGCGCCGACCAACCGCCTCGATTTGAGCGCGCATAAACCGGACTTCGTTTCGCTGTCCTTTTACAAAATCTTTGGCTATCCGACCGGTATCGGGGTGCTGCTGGCGCGGCGCGACAAGATCGGTAAGCTGCGCCGTCCGTGGTTCGCCGGGGGAACGATCACGATTGCCACCGTCAGCCCGCAGAAGCATTATTTGCACGATGACTATCGCGGCTTCGAAGATGGCACGGTTGATTACCTCAACCTGCCCGCCGTCGAGATCGGCTTGAAGCATATCGAGCGCATCGGTATCGACGTGATTCACGAGCGGGTTCGCTGCTTGACCGGTTGGTTGCTCGATCAATTGAGCACGCTACAGCACAGCAACGGCACGGCGCTCGCCCGGATCTACGGACCGATCACCACCGAGCAGCGCGGCGGCACGATCTCGCTGAACTTCTACGATCCGAACGGCGAGATTATCGATTACCGCCAACTGGAGGAGATCGCCAACGAGCAGAACATTTCGCTGCGTACCGGCTGCTTCTGCAACCCCGGCGCTGGCGAAACGGCGCTCGATTTGAGCGAAGCGGAATTATGCAGTGCGCTCGAAAAAGACCAGCGCATGACGCTGCCTGAACTGATGATCGTGCTGGATCGCGTGCTTGGCGCTGTCCGTATCTCGGTGGGAATCGCGTCCAATTTCGCGGACGTCTACCGTTTTATCCAGTTCGCGCGCTGCTTCCTCGATCAAGCCAAAGACGGCGGTTGAGGCGGCTCGAGCGCCGTTTTTGTCCGCACATTTCTGCTCCAAGAACCTCAAGCCCGGTCGAGCAAGCCGGGCTTTACTGCGTCAATGGCTGGGCACGATCACGCTGTCTGAAGCGCGAATTGGACAACCGCCCTTGGTTGATGGTGCAGCGGCGATGCGCTAAAGTCAGCCGGGATCGGAATTGAATGTTTTTGCATACTTAACGAGGCGATTGATGACCCCAATAACGCGCACATGGCTTGAGCAGTTGGGCTTGCCGGGCGGCGATCTCCACGCGCTGCCTGACTCGCAGAAGCGTTTCCCCGATGGCGCGCAGTATCGCGTCGAAATCCCCAGCGTCGAAGGTCCGAACGTCCTAAGCGCCGTACTCGCCGAAGCCGAAGCGCGCAGCGTCCCCGTCCACCGCGTCTCGCAGGGCAGCGGCGTCATGATGCTGAGCGACGCTGAAATCTTGGAGATGGCGCGCTTGGGGCGCGAAGCGCAGATCGAGGTTAGCCTGTTCGTTGGACCGCGCGCCGCGTGGGATACGGGCGCGCAGATCACCGCCAGCAGCGGCAAGAATTTAGGTGCGCGGCTGCGGGGCATGGATCAAGTGGTCTACGCGACCGAAGACGTTATTCGCGCCTGCGCGCTCGGCATCCGCTCGGTGCTGGTTGCCGACGAGGGGCAGTTGTGGCTGATCAACGAGCTGCGCAAAGCGGGCGATTTACCGGCGGATTTAATCGTCAAGGTCTCGGTGCAGATGGGCGCTGCCAACCCGATTTCGGCGCGCTTGATGCAGCAGTTGGGGGCGGGGACGTTTAATCCGCCGACTGATTTGTCGCTGGCGAAACTCGCGGCGGTTCGCGCCGCTGTCGAACTGCCGCTCGACCTGTACGTCGAAGTGCCGGACGACTTCGGCGGGTTCGTCCGCTTCTACGAAGTGCCGGAGATGATCCGCGTCGCAGCACCGATCTACGTCAAATTAGGCTTGCGCAATGCCCCCGGCATCTACCCGACCGGGCTGCATCTGGAAGATTTGGCGATCAAGTTGGGGCGCGAGCGCGTCCGGCGCGCCGGGCTGGTGCTCGACTTGGTTAAGCGCTATCTCCCCGACGCGATTATGTCGCCGCCGGGCGCATCCGACCTCGGTATTCCGGTCTGAAAGGCATCACCATGAAAATTTCGAGCATTACGCCGTTGGTGCTGGGGACGTCGTGGCGCGAAATCGTCTTCCTCAAAGTCACGACCGACGAAGGGCTGATCGGAATCGGCGAAGCGCGCCCGCTCAACAAGACCGATACGCTACTGGCGTATCTGCATGAAGCCGCGCCGCGTTACGTTCTCGGCGCTGATCCGTTCGAGATCGAGCGCCTGACTCACCGCATGTACCGGGAGGATTTCGGACGCTCCGGCGAAGTTGTCATGACCGGGATCGCTATGGTCGAAATCGCCTGCTGGGACATTATCGGCAAAGCGCTTGGTCAGCCGGTTTACCGGCTGTTGGGTGGGGCGGTGCGCGACAAAATTAAAGCCTATGCCAACGGCTGGTATCGCGTCGAGCGCACGCCGGATGAATTTCACGCGGCGGCGCTGCAAGTTGTGGCGAAAGGTTATCGCGCCCTCAAATTCGACCCGTTCGGCGCGGGACTCTACGAACTCGACCGCGCCGAAAAGCGCCGCGTGGTCGAACTCACCGAAGCGGTCTACGACGCCGTCGGGGAGGACGTCGAGATTTTGGTCGAGATGCACGGACGCTTCAATCCGGTGACGGCGGTCGAAATGGCGCGCGAGTTGGCGCGCTTCAAGCCCGCGTGGATCGAAGAACCGGTGCCGCCAGAAAACCTGCGCGCCCTCCGCGACGTCCGTAACGCGGTACTGCCGCTGGGCATTCCGGTCGCCACCGGCGAGCGGATTCACACGCCTTACGAATACCGCGAGTTGTTCGAATTACAGGCGGCGGACGTGATTCAGCCGGACATCACCCATTTCGGCGGCTTGCTGAACACTAAGAAATTGGCGGCGACCGCCGAGAGCCACTACGTTTTGGTCGCGCCGCACAACGTCGGCGGTCCGGTCTCGACGGCAGCGGCGCTGCATCTGGCGGCGTGTACCGACAATTTCAAGATTCAGGAGCACTTCAACGACTTTGCCGACCCCTACGTCAAGGCAGCGGCTCCCGGCGTGCCCGAGGTGATCGACGGCTATTTCGCGCTGCCTGAGGGACCCGGCTTGGGCGTGACGCTCGACGAAGACGTGATCGCGGCGCACCCGCGCCAGCCGACTCATTTCAACTTGTTTGCGGATGACTGGCACAAGCGTCAAGCGGAAGGTCATTAATCAGGGAAAGGCGGGGGTGGTTTCGTAGGGGCGCAGCGCGCTGCACCCCTACTTCTGGCAACTTTACGCTTAGCGGCTGAAGAAAACCTTGTCCTTGATGACCGTTGTCGCGCCGCTGATTTCGAATGCATCCGTGCAGCGGTCGTCCTGCGAGGAATTGCCGACCATCACGTTCACCGTCCCCGGCTCGACCACGTAATCGTTCTCGCGGTTGTAGAAGGCGAGTTGATCGACGGCGAGGCGGAAGCTAACGGTTTTGGTCTGTTGCGGCTCCAGCGAGATCCGCTGGAATGCCTTGAGTTCCTTGACCGGGCGGGTGATATGCTGCACTTGCTGATGGGTGTAAAGCTGAACCACCTCATCGCCGCTGCGCGCGCCGACGTTGGTCACGTCCACCTGCACGGTGACTTCATCCCCGGCGCTGACAACCGCCGGATCGATCCGCAGATTGCCGAACTCGAACTGGGTATAGCTCAAGCCGTAGCCGAAGGGGTAGAGCGGTTGGGTGCTGGTCTCGACGTAATTGCCTTTCCAGTGCGAGCGTCCACCCGACGGGCGATGTCCGTAGAAAACCGGCACTTGCCCGACCGTGCGCGGGAAGCTGATCGGCAGCTTGCCGCCGGGGTTTACATCGCCGAACAGCACGTCGGCGACGGCGTTCGCGCCTTCTTCGGACGGGAACCACGCCTCGACAATCGCCGGAACTGAGTCGGCGATCCATTCCAAACTGACCGGTCTGCCGTTGACCAGCACCAAGACCACTGGCGTTCCGGTGTCGTAAATCGCCTTGACCAGCTCGGCTTGAACGCCGGGAAGCGTCAAGACGGCGCGGTCGCGCGCTTCGCCGCTGGTGCAAGCATCCGACAGCCCGGCTTTGTCGCCGACGACCACCAGCGCGATCTGTGCCTGCCGTGCGGCTGCGACTGCTTCGGCGAAACCGTCGGTCGAGGAGTCGGTGACGTCGCAGCCGCGCGCATAGGTCACGCGCGTGTTGTCGCTGACCTGTGCCTTGACCGCCGACAGGATGCTGATCGCCGAGATGAAGTCTTCGGCGCTCTCGATGTCATCGGGCAGCGGTTGGTTGAACATGTTGTCGTGCGTCCGAGCTTCGATCAGCGTTTCGATATGTGCCGGATAAGCGTAATCGCCGAACAAGTTGCGCGCACTGTCGGCGTTGGGACCGATCACCGCAATCGAGTCAAGCTGGTTGCTCAGCGGCAGCAGATCGCCGTCATTCTTCAGCAGTACAATCGATTTCTGAGCGAGTTTGCGGGCGAGTTGGCGCTGCGCCGGGGTGTCGAATTCGACGGTTTCGACGTCAACGTAGGGATGCTCGAATACGCCGAGCGCGAATTTCTGCTCCAGCATGCGCCGCACCGCCCGGTCGATCAGTGCCATCGGCACATCGCCGCGCGTTACCGCTTCGCGGAGCGGATCGCCGAAGCAGTCAGTCGAGGGCAGTTCCAAGTCCAACCCCGCGTCGAGCGCCATATATGCGGCTTCACCTTTGGAGCGCGCGCTATGATGATAGTCTTGCAGCATGTTGACGGCGAAATAGTCGGAAACGACCGTGCCGTCAAAGCCCCACTCGCCGCGCAGAATGTCGGTCAGCAGTTCCTTCGAACTGCCGCAGGGGATGCCGTCGATCTCGTGATAGGCGTTCATGACCGAGGCAAGTTTTGCCTCGCGGACGGCGGCTTCGAACGGGAACAGGTAGACCTCGCGCAGTTCGCGCCAGTTGAGATGCACCGGTGCCCAGTTCATGCCGCCTTCGGACATGCTGTAGCCGACGAAGTGCTTAGCGGTGGCGGCGATGCCCTGCTTCAAGTCGCCGCCTTGAATGCCCTTAATGTAGGCGACGCCGAGGCGAGCGGTAAGGTAAGGGTCTTCACCGAAGGTTTCTTCGGTGCGTCCCCAACGGGCGTCACGGGCAACGTCGAGCACCGGCGCGAGCGCGTGATGCGTGCCGACCGAGCGCATTTGCTGCCGGATCACGTCGCCCATGGCTTCGACGAGTTCCGGCTCCCACGTACTGGCGACGCCAATCGCCTGCGGGAAAACGGTCGCGCCGCGCGACATGTAGCCGCTGCAGCATTCTTCGTGGATCACCGCCGGGATGCCCAAGCGGGTGTTCTCGATCAGATATTTCTGAATCTGATTCGCTAAGGCGGCTACTTCAGCGGGACGCAGATTGCTCGCACCGCCTAAGCGCGTGATCTGCCCGATGCCGCTGTGCAGCAGTTTTTCCACTTTGTCCGGCGCATATTTCATGCCGGTCAGAATTTCGTAGACCCAACAACTGCCGAGTTGAGCGATTTTTTCATCAAGCGTCATCTCCGCGACCAGCGCGTCGACCCGTGCTTCGATGGGCAGATCTGAGTCCGATATGCAATGGAATTGTTGTCGTCATGAGTGATTCATCCATTTGTTGTTCGGGAAGCCGGTAAAATATCAGCCTTTAAGCTCGCCCCCGGTCAGACCTGTTACGATGTATTTTTCGGCGAAAAGATAGAAGATGACCGCTGGGATAATCAAGAGTGTAACATATGCCATAATCCGCGCGTAATCCGTTCCATATTGTCCTTGAAACTGCATGATCCCGAGCGGCAGGGGCCACAAGCTTTGATCGGAGAGGACAATCAGGGGGAGGAAATACTCGTTCCATGCCGCGATCACCTGCAGCGTTGCCACTGCCAGCAGCGCTGGGCGTGCCAGCGGCAGCAGGATGTAACGGAAGAAACCAAAGGTGGTTGCCCCGTCAATATAGGCGGCATCTTCCAACTCAATCGGTACATGGGTGAAAAAGCTGCGCAAGATGATCACGCTGCCGGGCAGACCGAAGGTTACGAGCGGCAGGATAACGCCCCACATCGAGTCGATCAAGTGAAGCTGGCGAACTTCGATGAAGATCGGCAGGATGGCGATCACGAGCGGGAACAACAATCCGATCATCAAGATGTTGAACAGTAAGGTGCGCCCGCGAAACTCTACCCGGCTGAACACGAAAGCCAACATGCTCGCGAGCGCAACGTTGAGAAACGTGACGGAAATGGTGATGACCAAGCTGTTCTTGAGCGAGTTCCAGAAGGCGCCGTCCGTGAGAATATCGGTATAGTTTTGCCATTGAATGCCGTTCTGCGGCAAGCCAAAAGGTGCTGAACTGAATTCGCCGGTCGTGCGGATACTGCCCAACACTGCCGTTAGAACGGGTCCCATGATGATCAGGCAAAGCACGATCAGGATTGCGTATTTTAATGCTGACCGTAGCGTCCCTTGAATTTTCTGCATCGTTGTCATAGTTTCACCTTCTCAAAAACGCTCGACAACGAAGTCTTGACGCAGAACCATCCGTTGATACCCCAGTGAGAAAACGAGCGTGATAGCGAATAGAATCACCGCTACTGCGCTGCCGTAGCCGAGCAAGAACCGCTGAATGCCGTACTTATACAGATAGGTGGCGACCACCTCGCTGGCGTTGACGGGACCGCCTTGAGTCGAGCACCCAAACGAGGACGAACTGCTGGAATGAACCAAGTACGGACAAGAAGACGGTGAGCCGAATCGTGCTGCCGAGCATCGGTAGGGTGATGTGCTGCAAAACCTGCGCTTCAGTCGCACCATCGACACGAGCAGCGTCTTCAAGGTCGACCGGGATCGCCTGCAATCCCGCCATGTAAAGGATCATATGGAAGCCGAAATACTTCCACGTCAGCACCGCGAAATAGGCGTAGAGCACGATGTTACGGTCAGCCAGCCAAGCAACCGGCTGAAAATTGGGTATGAGCGAACCTAGCACGACGTTGACCATACCGGGACCGGGTGTCAACACGTAACGCCAGATGATGCCGGTTATGACTTCGGAAAAGACATAAGGAATAAACAATATCATGCGGAACACGCGCTTGAAGTGCAGTTTTCCACGCCCTACCAGCAGGGCTAATCCAAGCGCTAGCGGAAGCTGGATCGACAGCGACAACCCCATGATGCCAAAGCTGTGCCCCATCGCCAGTTGAAACACGGAGTGATGGATAAGCTGGTCATAGTTGCCCAAGCCAATAAAGTTGGTTGGCGGACCAAAACCATCCCACTTATAGAGGCTGAAGACGGCGGATTGTCCGATTGGCACCAGCACAAACAGGAAAAACAGGATCATGCCGGGGAGCGGTAAACAGCGCGACCAGTAGCGCCGTATTCCATTGGGTGCGTCGATTATCTCGGCTGGCTTGCCGGTGGCGGTTTGGCAATATGCGGGTTGGTGCCGACATAAAGATAGTCTCTTTGCTAAATAAGGTTGGTGCGAGTTTGTGTGCGACTTGTATCGCGTAGAAGAAGGTGTGGAACTCCATCCGGATGGAGTTCCACACCCATGCTAACCATTCACGAACGAATGGCACCTATGGCTTCGATTACTGGGTCAATTCCATAGCGGCTACGTCTTCAATTGCCTGTGCGGCTTCTTGAGGTGTTGCCGCGTCTGCGAAGATCGTGGCTACCGCGTCAACGACCGCGCCACCCACTGCTGGCGGCAGGAATTGGTCGTAATAAAGCTGGAAGTAAGGCGCGCCGTTACGAGCCTCAACGATCTGCTGCAGGATCGGGTCGGTGATAGCGGATTCCGTGCCCTTGACCACTGGCACACCGAAGAACGCAGATGCCGCGTTGTTCTCGGGGGTGGTGATGAATTTCAGGAAGTCAACTGCTTCGTCAGGGGCATTCGCGCCCACAGCGATACCATTGCCGCCGCCAAAGACGTCCGCCGGGTCACCCGCGCCGCCTTCGACCATCGGGAAGGCGAACAAACCGAGATTGTCGCCAATACCCTGACCGTCGGTGCTGTACTGTGCTTGGGCGGATGCGCCCCACTGCCCTTGCAGTTCCATCGCAGCTTGACCGTTGCCGAAGACACCTTCTGAGTCATTGTGGTTCATGCCGAGGAAACCATCTTGGAAGGGTTCCATCGCCACGAGGTCGGCGAGCTTCTGACCGGCATCAACAAACGGCTGATCGGCGAACGATGCCAGTGCGATTATAGGCGTTTAGGAAGGCTTGCTGACCGCCGATACGGGTTGCCAGATAGACCCACCAGAAATGTCCCGTCCAAGTTTCGCCTTCACCAACCGAAATCGGGGTGATGCCTGCGTCTTTGAGCGTCTGCACGTCGGCAAGGAATTCTGCCCACGTCGTTGGCACGGCTTCGATACCGGCTTGCGCGAATAGCGCCTTATTGTAGAACATGCCAACTGCGCCCCAGTCCCACGGGACGCCGTAAAATTCGCCGTTTTGACCATAGAGGTTGACAGCGGCGGGAACTGCAAACGAATCGTACCAATCGCCTTCAAGTTCCGGGGCGATATTGCGAACCAGCCCGTTCTTGGCAAAGTTCCACAGGACGGCGCCGCCCCAACTCTGGAACAGGTCCGGCGGGTCGCCAGCCTGCATGGTGGTGACGAGCTTCTGCTTAAAGGCATCATTTTCCAGAATGGTGATGTCAATATTGACGTTAGGGTGGGCTGCCGTGTACTCGTCGGCAAGACCCTGCCAGTAGGCGGCTTGATCGTCTGCCGTGCTGATGTGCCACCAATTGATGGTCACGGGGTCTTGGGCGGCAACCGCGCTGAAGGACAACGCCGCGCCGAACACGACGACGAGGATCAGCGCCATGAAACGGTAAGTTCTAGTCATGACTTATAGCTCCTTAGAAATATTTCTTGAGAAATACGGGTACATCGCTCTAGCTGGCTTGGTCGTATACGCTCTCGCCCTCCTTTCTGGCTGATGCTTACGCTTGTTGTGCTAGCAATATCGACGGAATTCCCCTTCATTTATCGAGTCACTCGCTTATGAAGAGACGTGTCCTGTCGATTGGCGAATAACCAATTCAGTTGGCAGTTCTTGCCGGGGATTAAGTACGGTGCGTCCTTGCAACAGCGTCACCAGCATGTCGAGGGCGGCTTCCCCCATCTCCGCCAGTGGTTGACGAACTGTCGTCAACGCTGGATACACCTGCGAAGCCATAGGGATGTCGTCAAAGCCGATGATCGAGATGTCGCGACCGACCATCAACCCGGCAGCTTTAGCCGCGTCCATGACGCCGAACGCCATCACGTCATTCGAGGCGATAATCGCCGTTGGCGGCTCCGGGAGCTGCAAAAGCGATTGCGCTTGCCGGAAACCAGTCGGCTGCATAAAGTCGCCTTCGCGGATGAGTTCAGGGTCAAACGGTACGCCGACTTCCGCCAAACCTTCGCGATAGCCTTGTAAGCGATCGTGCGAGCAGGCAATGTCCATGCGTCCGGTGATAAAACCGATGCGCTGATGACCGAGCGCGAGCAGGTGGCGCATGGCATCGCGCATACCTTTGCGATTGGTCGCCGTGACGCTTGGCTCGTTGCCGGTGCCGTTGTGGTGGTCGACGATCACGTAAGTCAGGTCATGTTCCTTGAGGTCGTGGACGATCACCTCGTAATCGAGTGGGACGACCATCAGCACGCCATCGACGAGCACGTTGTTGAGCAGGGAAAGATAATAATTCGTTCGCTGGGCATGATTAACTGAGCCTTGCGTGTACAGCATCAAGCCGTAATTCAAACGCTCGGCAGCGCCGGAAACACCGCGCAAAATCTCACCCATATAAGTTGTCGTAATATCCGGAATGAGCAGCCCGATCAGATTTGAACCCGCCAATCGTGAACGCACGCTTGGCTCGTAGCCAAGCTGCTCAACTGCCTGAAGAATGCGTTGTCGTGTTTTCTCTGAGACACCAGCCTGACCATTGAGCACGCGCGAGACGCTCATTTTGGAAACCTGCGCGAGTTCGGCAACGTCAGCGATGGTCACGTTTAGTTTTTCCATAATGTCGTCCTATAACGTTACACTACGTTACTGTAACGTAGCTGTATCCTAACGTGAGTTTGTTCGCTTGTCAACAACCTGACTGAGCGATCATAAGCGGGTTGGTCGTTCGATGCAACGCCGTACATCTGAGAGAGCCGCCGCCGCGTTTGCTCCGTGAGTTGGCGCGAACCACTGGTGAAGACGGGCAGGTTTTACCTCCCGGATGAAAAATGCGATCCGCCGTTAGCGACAAACTTAACCGTGCTTCACTCCGGCACACGCGGGCGCTGAGAATTGGCTTTGCAGGATGGAAATTTGAGGCGCACCGCGCAAAAGTTTGAATTGATCCCCCTTGTAAATATCGCGCCGAGATTTAAGTATCGTGAGGTCACGAATCAGCTTCGACAACCACACAGAGGAGTTTTCCAGTGAAACTTTCACGTCGAGCAGGATTTCGACGAACTGCTGCCTGACGCTAACGTGCTGCTCGTTGGGACGGAAACACTGCATCGCTATGCGGTGGAACTCGCGGACGCGGCGGATGCTTGGCAGCCGACCGAAAGCGATGCTTTTATGGCATTGGTCGGCATGATTCCGACGATAGACGAATAATTCGGTTCGTGGAAAGAATCAGGCTTCGTCGCTGAGAACGAGGCGACGCGCACCGATTTCGTGGCGATCTCGCGCTTGTCTGACATTGAGAAACATCCTCGGCAGCTTGCAGATCGTCTAAGAGGGCGTTGCGCTGCATGCCGCATACCTGTACCAGCAGGAGCACGAGGCACTGTCTTCACGGCGGAAGAAGCCGATTTTTACGGCAGTGAGGCGCACGACCGGGCAATGGATATCGCCTGGCAGGTGACGCGAGCTACCGCGCTACTCGACGTGCCGCTGGCGGGGGATTAGACAACATCGTGTAGAGGCGGGTTTCAAACCTGCTCCTAAAAACCTGCGATCCGCAGGAATTGGGCTTGGCTGAGCGCGCGATTTGCGCGACAATGGGGGTAATCACCGACAAGGAGAACAACCTAAGATGAGCGTGGAAACCGCCCAAGCCTTTCTGACGAAATTTACCGCCGAGCCGACCATCCGCACACAGCTTTACGTGATGAGTTCCAAAACGATCACTGATTTCATCCGTTACGCCCACGTCAAAACGGGCTTTACCTTCACTAAAGAAGACTTGTCAACGGCACTGGTAGGCTATAACTTGCACTGCACCAACGAAATCAAACAGCGCTACTCGCTCTAGCCCGATGAACGATTTACACCCCATTCGGAGCGAGGACGACATCCCGCCACGCTACCGCGACACGCCGATTGGTCGCCTGCTGCGTTACAACAACCTCGGCGCGGCGCTGGACAGCTATACACGCGCCGATCTGCTGGTCGGCATGTGCATGGATCACCGCAAGCATCTGCGCATCCCCGATAACTTCGCCTACATCATCCGCACCGGCGGCGCGAATTTGCGCTTCAGCGAGTTCAAAGTCTCCTATGCGATTGCGGTCGGGGGCGTCAAGGCGATTGCGCTGATCGGGCACAATAACTGTGGCATGGTCAACTTAGCGGCGCGCAAAACGGAGTTCGTCGACAACCTCGTTACCAATGCGGGCTGGACGCACGAACAGGCAGAGCACCAGTTTACGAGCTTTGCGCCCCTGTTCGAGATCGGCAACGAGATCGACTTCATCTTAAGTGAGGTGGCGCGGCTGCGTACCGTCTATCCCAAGATTCTGATCGCGCCGCTGCTGTATTTGGTTGAGGATAACCGGCTGTATCTGATTAACGAGGAATAACGTAGGGGCGAACACCTGGGTTCGCCCCTACAGAGTCATCCCGCAGTGGGGTGGAGTTGCCTACATATTGCCGATGATGGCGGTGGCGAACTCGCTGGTTTTGACCTCGGTCGCGCCTTCCATCTGGCGGGCGAAGTCGTAGGTCACGATCTTCTGGTCGAGCGTCTTTTCGTAAGCCGCTGGTGATCAGGTCGGCCGCTTCCTGCCAGCCGATATGTTCCAGCATCATCACGCCGCTGAACAGCAGCGAGCCGGGGTTCACCTTGTCCAGGTCAGTGTACTTCGGCGCGGTGCCGTGCGTCGCTTCGAACAGCGCCACTTCGTCGCCGATATTGGCGCCGGGGGCGATGCCCACGCCGCCGACTTCCGCCGCAATCGCGTCACTCAGGTAGTCGCCATTGAGGTTGGGCGTCGCCAGCACGTCGAACTCGCTCGGGCGCAGCAGCATCTTCTGGAAGCTGATGTCGGCGATCACGTCCTGAATCAGCAGCTTGCCTTCCGGCACTTTGCCGCCGTGATTCTTCGGCGACGTCCTCCCACGAAATCGTCTCGTTCGGGAATTCCTGCGCGGCGACTTCGTAGCCCCACTTCATGAACGCGCCTTCGGTGAACTTCTGAATGTTGCCCTTGTGCACGAAGCGTCACGCTCTCGCGTCCGCGCTCGATGCGCATACTGGATCGCCGCGCGAACCAGCCGCTTGGTGCCGAACGCGCTGATCGGCTTGATGCCGATGCCCGCGCCCTCGAAGAAGGTCGCGCCCAGTTCTTCGCGCAGGAACTTCGCCAGCTTTTCGTTTTCCGGCGTGCCCGCTTCGTACTCGATCCCGGCGTAAACGTCTTCGGTGTTCTCGCGGAAGATGACCACGTCGACTTCTTCCGGGTGCTTGACCGGGCTGGGCACGCCGCGATACCAGCGCACCGGGCGCACGCAGCTATACAGGTCGAGCACCTGCCGCAGGGTCACGTTCAGGCTGCGGAAGCCGCCGCCGACCGGGGTCGTCAGCGGGCCTTTGATGCCGATCAGGTATTCGCGCAGGGCGTCGAACGTTTCTTCCGGCATGTAGTTGCCGTCGTAGATCGAGGCTGCTTTCTCACCGGCGTAAATCTTCCATCCAGGCGATTTTGCGCTTGCCGCCGTAAGCTTTCTCGACCGCCGCATCCCAGATGCGTTTGCTGGCGGTCATAATGTCCTTGCCGATGCCGTCGCCCTCGATGAAAGCAGAGATCGGGTTGTCGGGCACATTGAGCTTGCCGTTCGGTCGCGGTGATCTTTTGACCACCGGTGGGGACAACAATCTTGTCGTATGCCATCTACTGCGCTCTCCTTGATTCTGTTTCTATATATGCGGATAAGTGCGCGGAATTATAACACCGTCTGCCGCCACATTGGAATCATGCTACACTTGCTGAAGTGCTCCATGCGCGGGAGGAATTATGCTAGCGATCATCCAAGTGGCGATTGGTCTAATCTTCGTCTTCAGCCTGCTGAGTATCTTGGCGACCACCATCAACGGTGTGGTCAGCAACCTGTTGAAGTGGCGGGCGGAGTTCCTCAAGCGAGGGCTGATCGAGCTGCTGACCGACGCGGAGCTTCAGGCGCAGTTCCTCGCGCACCCGCTGATCAAAATGGTTCAGGCGGACATGATCACGCCTGACGAAACCGACAATCCGGCGCGACGCCCGCGCGATGGCGGCGCAAATGAGCAGCGCCAAAGTGACGAACGTGAGCTGGATCACCCCGCAGACGTTCGCGCAGGTGCTCACCAGCTTGCTGACCGAGAAAGCCGACCTCACGCTGTATGGTCCGCTCCTGACCGCGATCAATGATGTGCCCGAAAGCCCGCAGAAATTTCACCTGCTTGACCTCGCTTTTGGACTGCAAAGTGCTGGGATCGGGCTGCCGGAACTGCGCGCGGCGATCCAAGCGCTGCCGATGGGGATGCAAGCGCCGCTGCTCAGCGCGCTCCAGCCAATTGAAGAACGGCGCAAGGAAGCGCAGTTGAACGACAACTCCGAAAGCAGCCGCCTGCTGCCGCTGCTCGAAGGGCTGCGGCGCGTCAACGACGATGCTTTCCGGCGCGCGCTCAAGGTGATCGTCGCGTCGGCGCAGACGCTTGACGAAGCGCAGCATAACCTCGAAAACTGGTTCGACGAGCGGATGAATATCGTCACCGACCTGTACAAGCGTCGTTTGGTCTTCTTCTCGCTGATCATCGGGCTGCTGCTGACCGTCTTGCTCAACGCCGACTCGCTGCAAATGGCGAAGGCGTTGTGGGATGACCCGGCGTTGCGGACGGCGATTGTCACGGCGGCGAATGATGCCGTCAACAGCGGCGCGCTGGAGTCGCAGATTCAGCCAACTCCGCAGCCGCAAGTGCCGACGCCGGTTGCTACTGACGAGTCCGGCGCGAGCGTGATCCCGCCGGGAGAAAGCGTTGCTGCACCAGCGCCAACGACCACGTCGCTCACTAACGACGAACTGGCGCAGCAATTTCAATCTACGCTGAACACCCTGCTTGATTTGAGCTTGCCGATTGGCTGGGAATTCACACCGATTGACGGCGGTTGTCAGCAGAGCAACCAGAACACCGTCGAATGCAGCAGTATGCGCAATCTCTGGTTGTTCGATCCTGCCAACAACCCGAATTGGTTCGGCTTAGTTGTCCGCAAAGTGCTCGGCGTCGTCGTGACGGTGATCGCCATTATGCAAGGCGCGCCGTTCTGGTTCGATTTGCTTCAGCGCCTCGTGCGCGGTGGGTCGTCCGGGTAGTGTGGTCTAGAACATCGTAGGGGCGGGTTTCAAACCCGCCCCTACAATTTACTCTATTTCTTCCGGTAATCCCTACGCCAATACCAACTTGCCCATCGCCGCGCCGCAGTCGAGCAGCGCTTTGACTGCTTCGTGGGTGTGCGCTTCGGCGTAAATCCGCAGCACCGGCTCGGTGCCGCTAGGGCGGATCAGCAGCCAGCTATCGTCGCTCAAGTAGAACTTGATGCCGTCCATCGTATCGACCCGGGCGACAGTTTCGCCGTTCATGGTCGGCGGCGCGCTCTCGGTCAGCATCTGGACGATCTGCTTTTTGGGTCGCTGATGCGAGAGATGCACGTCGTTGCGGGCGTAGCAGGCGGGACCGAAGTTCGCCTGCAAGTCGGCGACGATCTCGTGGAGCGGGGCGTGGTTGTACGCCATGATCTCCAGCAGCAGCAAGCCCATCAGGATGCCGTCGCCTTCGGGGATGTGCCCGCGCACGCTGATGCCGCCGCTTTCCTCGCCGCCGATCAGGATGTCGTTTTTCATCATCAGGTCGGCGATGTGGTTGAAGCCGACCGGCGTTTCGTGCAGTTTGAGGTCGTATTTCTTCGCCAGCGCGTCGATCATCATCGTGGTCGAGACCGTCTTGACGACTTCGCCGCGCTGCCCCTTGTTTTCGACGAGGTGACGCAGCGTCAGCGCGAAGACGGTGTGCGGATCGATAAAGTTGCCGTGCGCGTCAATCGCGCCGATGCGGTCGGCGTCGCCGTCAGTCGCCAAGCCGACTTGCGCTTGCTGGCGCTGAACGGCTGCGACCAGTTCGTTGAGGTTGCGCATGATCGGTTCGGGGTGGATGCCGCCGAAACCGGGGTTGAGCGCGCCGCGAATCTCGGTCAGGTGCGCCCGCGTCCGCGAGAGAATCCCGGCGAACGAGCCGCGTCCCGCGCCCCACATCGCGTCGTGGACGATGTTCAGTTCGCCTTCCGAAACGCAGTCGAGATCGATCAGGGTGCTGAGGTGCTGATAATACGACCACGAGGGGTCGAAGCGCCGGATCATGCCGCGTTCAATCGCGTGGTCGTAATCCATGATATTGGGTCCGCGCACTTCGCGCTCCATCAACACCATTTCTTCTTCGACCAGCGCACATTGTTCGGCGGTTGCGCTGCCGCCGTAGGCAGCTTTCAACTTGAAGCCGTTGTAACGCGGCGGATTGTGGCTCGCGGTGATGACGATGCCCGCGTCCGCGCCCTTGTCCTTGACGTTGAAGGAGATCGCCGGGGTGGGCGAGTCGGTGCGGGTCAGCCAGACGATGATCTCGTTGCCAGCGAGGACGCGCGCCGTCTCCATCGCAAAGCGGTCGGAGAGGAAGCGCGTGTCGTAGCCGACGACGACCTGCGGCAGATCGCTGCCGGTATGCTGTTTATTGACCGATTCCGCGACGGCTTGCGAAAGCTGCCGCAGGTTGGCAAATGTGAATGTGTCTGCGATGACGGCACGCCAGCCGTCGGTGCCAAAGCGAATCATGAATGCACAGAGTCCTTTGCGTTGACCGAATCGGAGGTGACGCTAGATCGCTCCTGTCGCAATTCTATCAGTGAATTGTAGTAATGAAACTTAACAGTCACCAAATTGTCTAATCGTTGAGCGAGTGATTTGTCAATGTTCGCTCATCGGGGTCGAGAGCGTGTAATGGGTGGCGAGGGGGTAGGGGGCGCAGCACGCTGCGCCCTTTTGGTTTCTTTGGACTAGCCTAAGCCGGTCGTCGTCAGCAGGTCGTGGACCCGCTCGGCAGTCGGATCGAGGTCGTTGAGGATGCTGTAGGGCAGGTTATGCTTGCGGACGTATTCCGGCAGGATCTTGAGCGTATCGACGATGTCTTCGCTGCGAAGCTGACCGAGCCGAATACCCGCCGATTCCAGTGTGCGGCGGATCGGGGTGGTGTCTTGACCGTGCAGCGCCGACGCCAGCAGGATGCCGGGACCGACCATGTCGGCGTAGGGCACGGGTTTGCCCTTACCTGCCCGCGGCTCAATCGCGTAGGCGAAGTACTGCTCGCTGCCTTCTTGCGGGCGGTTGTGCCCCATTTGATTGGTGAGCTGCACTTCCATGCAGATCAAATCGAGCAGATTACGCAGCGACTCGACGTCGCCGCGCCCAACTCCCGCCGCAATCTTGAAGGCTTGCTGGGCGATACCTGCCATCAAGCCCGCCGCCCATGGGACGAATCGGGTGTCCGGCGTATTCTGGTTGCGTTCCGCCGCGTAGCGCCAGTCGAGGATGCCGGTGACAATAGTCAGCAGTTCGACAATCGCCGCACCCCGGAAGTTCTGCGGCGCGGCGCGGATCACCTCCCAGTCGATGATCAGCTTTTCGGCAGGTCCCGTCGTGATGTAGTTGACACTGCCATCGGTGCGTGCGGCGACCAGCGCCGTGAAGTAGCCGTCTTGACTGAGCGCCGTCGGGACGATCACGACCGGCAGCCCGCGCTTCCAGCCGACGTACTTGGCGGCGTCGGCGACCATGCCGCCGCCGATGCCGTAGACCACGCCGACCTGCGGCGGCAAGCCTTCCGCCAGCGCGTCGAGATAGTCAGCTTCGATGCGATAGGGTTCTGCCTGAACGACCAGCGGCAGATTGACCAGCGGGCTAACCGCCGCCCAAGAACGATCCCCCGTCAGCAGAGCGACCGGGCGGGATTCGTCGATACTGATCAGATCGCGGATTTCCAGTTTCGGCAGGGGCCATATCGTTGTCATGCAGCGCGCCCTCCACAAGAGCGAAATCATCGGGGAAAGTAATTTCAATGATAGACGCAATTGCGATTCTTTTCCACTTTCGGCTTGTCGTAACCGCCGCCATGAGCGACAATTAACCACTGTCTCCGATAACTCCAGCGAAAGAGTGGGTGATGGTGCTCCCGTCTAACGCGGCTTTGACCGCCTTCAGCGATAACGTTCCTTGGCAAGATATCGAGCAGAAGCGGCGGCTGTTCACTCGCGCGCTGGAGACGCTCGCCGCCGATCCGAATAATCAAAGCCTGCCGCTGGACGTGCTGTCCGAGGCGGTTGGCGCACCGGTGACGACGACCTACGACCCGACCCAACCGGGTAGTGGCAACGTCCTCGTCAGCGTGATCAACGGCACGCCGATTGTGCTGGGCAGCGTCGTCAGCGAGCGCTACCACAGCGGGCATACGACGCTCGAAAGCATCGTCCCTTATAACCTCAACCCGAGCGTCAACCACAGTAATATCACCGAGACGGAAGATTCGTACACCCGCCTGCGCGTGTTAGGCGCAGAAGTCGAGATGGGGCTGGTGCATCCTGACGGACATTCGCCGACCGAAGAAGAAGTGCAGAATTACATCTACGCCTACTACGACCACGCGGCGCGGATCGGCGTCTATCCCAAGCTTGACCGTGAAGCGTGCCAGTACCAGATCGAGGCGCACATCGCCCCGAGTGTCGGCTACAACAAGACCCGCGCCGCCCTCAACGGCATGATGACCGCGCTGGCGCTGACCAGCCGCGATACCAACCTGCGGACGCTGATCTTCGCCTGCTATCCGACTGAATCGGATTTCAGGATGACGGATCACCCCAAGGTGCAGACTGCCGTCGATTTGATGCTGGAAGTCAACGGCATGTTCCCGGAGTACGCTGAACGGTTGCAAGCGGCGCAGGCGCGCTATCACGTCAGCGACCCGAACAGCCACTACGTCAACATGTTCCGCAATCAAGGCTGCCACATTCACATCGATCTCGCCGGACGATCCGAGGCGCTCGGCTTGCTGACCTTCGATACGATGCTCAAGAGCGCGAGCGCAGTGGCGAACTCGGCGGTGCTCAAGGGCTGCCCGTTTGTCAATGGCACCGGCGACCCCGATTTGCTCTGCGCGCGCGAATATCTGCGCTCCGTCACCGTGACCGGGCGCTATCTCGATCTGCCGCTTAGTCCGCATTTCTCGCCCAACGGACTCGACCATTACTCGACGCTGCTCAAGCTGGAGCGCGCCAACGCGACCGGGCGCGCCATGATGTACGACCAATATGACGGCGAGCCGATTTCGCTGATGCACAATCCGATCGGACGCATCCGCCCCGACTTAAGCACGACCAAGCGCGTCTGCACGGTCGAAAGCACCGGGATGCCGACCAACATCAGCGCTTCACGGATGGCGGCGGTGCTGGTCGATTTCGAGTTCAGCCACGTCGTAATCGAAGCCTACTTCCGCAAATATGGCTGCGATCTTGAACCGATGATGAACGATAAGTTGATGTGGGACATGCTGGGATCGCTCGACCTCGCCGTGTTCCAGCAGATGCAGGATCGCTCGGACGTGCTCGGCAGCGATATGACGCTGATGCTGCACAGCGGGCGCGAAGTCACGCTTGGCGAGTTCTACCAGATGAAGCGCCGCTTTATGCATCGGGCGTTGGAAGAAGTGGACGAGATCGCGCCGCGCGACATCGACGAAGTGTATGCCAGCTTGGAGCGGATGCTCGAGCCGCCGAGCGGTCACCAAGCGCAGACCGTCACCCAGTACATCAACGACGTGAAGCTGCGCAGCACCGGCAACTGGGGGCGCATCTTGCGCGACGCTTACCTCGAAGCGGGCGGCGTGCTGGGCGAGCATCACCCCGACGCAGTGCTGAGCGTGGTCAATCAAGTTCACAATGCGATGGCTAACCGCTATCTGAATCTATAATGTCCGACCCATCGCACCGCATTGTCCGTCGTAGCGTTAGCCGGAGCGCCAGCCGCCACCTGCTGATTTTGCTGTTGATCACGGTGCTGGTGCGCGGCTGGATGTTCGTCAGCTACCCACTGGGCGGCACTGACGACAATCAAGCTGCGCAGCGCTATCTGATCGATCAACTACTGCACGGCAACCTACTGATCGGCAACCTGCGCTACCAGACCGGCTATCCGCTAGTGATCGCGCCGGTGGTGGCGGCGGCGCGCCCATTCGGGCAGTTCGACGACCGGCTCGTGCTGCTGGTGCAGGTCGCGCTGTCGGCAGCGATTCCCTTTCTGATTTACGACATCCTACGCCGCCGCCGTTCGCCGCGCGAAGCCTTCGTCGTCGCGCTGGTCGTGCTGCTCGACCCGTTCGGCTTGCAGTTCGCTCATTTCTGGTTGCCGGAATGGTGGATTGCCTTCTGCTTGATCGCTGGCTTGTGGCTGATCGAGCAGGGGCTACGGCGGAATCATCCAGTTTTGTGGACGGCGCTGGCGGGATTGCTACTAGGCATAGCGGCGTTGGCGCGGCTGAATTTCGCGCCGGTGATTGCATTGCTAGGCGTCTGCTTCTTTGCGTTGACCAATCTGGCGCGGCGGACACGCCTGCTCATGTTCGCCGCGCTTGGCGTCGTCAGCCTGAGCCTGATCGCGCTCTACACGGTTGTAATCCAGTATCCATCGACCGGCACGACGACGTTGAGCTGCATCAGCGGCATCAGCCTGACGGAAAGTGTCGAGGGCAAGGGGCTGACGATTGCGGCGGAGAACGGTGCGAATTCGGCGCGCTACCTTGACTTGCTCAATCATCGCGCGCCCCGCGAAATCCTGTTTCTGAGCGACACCTACAGCGATTGGCGCAACCCGGAGGCGTGGGCATCGCCGGAAGAACAGGCGGCATTTCAGAGCCAAGACTTCGAGGGTGGCTATCCTGTGTCCGCCTATACGTTGGCGTACTACTTCGGTCCCTGCGCGGTTGATGGGCTGCTGCGCGGCGTCTATATGGAGACGGTGCGCGCTCAACCGCTGGCGATGATCGCGGGCGTTCTACGGGAAACGGTCGATGTGCTGACACAGACGCCCATCGATCAAAGCGTGGTCGCTGCGACGCTAGCGTTGCCATCCTACGAACTCGCTGACCTTTGCGCCGGGCGGCAAATTGGGTTTCCAGCGCTCCACTGAAGGCTATTACACCGGACAGTGGGTGTGGATGCCGGGCATCTGGCTGTTCAGCACGCTGTTTCCGCTGATTAATCTACTCAAGTGGCTGACACTCCCGGCGCTGATCTGGGCGTGGCGTTCGCGCGAGTGGTTCTATCGGAACGGCGGCGCTGCTACTGCTGGCGTGGGCGTTTATGCTCAGCATCGTCGATCAACCGGAGCCGCGCGTCTACTCGGCGCTCTACCCGCTGCCCACGATTTTGATCGGCGGGATGATTGCGGCGGCGCTGCGCTGGTGGGCGGGGCGACGTGCGGATCGCACGACCGAATCCGCCGCTTAAAATGGGACGTGCGTTTTGGGCTGCGCCACCGGCGCTGCTACTGTTTTTCCTGCTTCACACGGACAATCTCGTACTCAAGCTGCTGGCGCTGGCGCTCTACGCGCTGCTGTTCGGGATCGCTGCGCTGCGCGCCGGACGATTTCGCGCGCTGCTGTTGATCGACCTATTCGTGACCGCGTTGATCACGGCGCTGCTGCTGGTCTCGGGGGCGACGTTCAGCTACTATCGCTGGGGTTGGCTGGCGCACGCGCTCGCATCGCTGACGCTGCTGATCGCGGCATCGGGGCGAGTGCGCCCGCTTGCTCCGCCGCGCGCGATCTACTGGCTGCTGATCGATGGCAGCGTGATTACGCTGACCGGCGCGCTGATTTTCCTGCCGCCGTACTTCACGCTGGTTGACTTCGGGCTGGCGCTGTGGACGCTCGGTGCGCTGCCGTTGATCAGCGCCGCGCTGATCGGTGGGGATCTGACGCTCACGACCGCCGTAATCCGCCGCCCGCTGCTGATCGGGATGGTCGTGCTTGGCGTTGGCGTCAGCCTGTGGTCGATCCCGGCATTCCCCAACTGGTCGGCGACCGACGAGGCGATCATCGTCGATTTCGTCGATACGTACCAGCGCACCGGCGTAATTGAGGCGAGCATGACGCCCTACGATGCCCCGACCGTCACCGGCAACCTTTACGTCTACGCGGCGCGGCTGTGGCAGACGATCTTCCCAACCGAGCCATTGGCGCTGCGGGTTTTCTCGACGGTCGGCGGGCTGGCGCTGATCGTGGTGGTCTTTGCCGTGACCCGCGCGTTACAGGATACGTTGACGGCGTGGATCGCGGCGGCGCTGCTGGCGACTAATCTGCTCTGGCTGGCGGCGGCGCACATTGCGCGGCAGGAATCGTGGCTGGCGGTTTGGGTTTGGAGCGCGGTCGGCTTGACGCTGGTAGCGCAGCGGCGGCGATCTCGTGGGCTGGCGCTGCTGTCCGGGTTGGTCGTCGCCTTTAGCGCCGACGTGCATCCGCTGGGAGCTTACGCCTGTCTCGCGCTCGGCTTGTGGTGGCTGGTCGAACTGCGGCGCGAACGGAATTTGCTGACGTGGTTTGTGATCGGCGGCGCGGTAGGAGCCGCTTATTACGCCGCCGTCCACATCCTGCCCGATCCGGCACGCTTCCTTCAGGCGATTCACGACGAGGCGGTGAGTTATGGCGCGGAAGGCTGGACGCCGCTGGCGGCGCTGATCCAGCGGCACGCGCAGTACGTCGCTGCCAATCCGCTTGAATTCGGGCTGCTGATCGTCGGAGCGCTGGCGGGACTGCGCTATCAGCGCGGCTTGGGCGTCTTCGTCGGCGCGTTGATCGCGCTCTACGCGCTGACGGTTGCCGATCCGAACCCGTATTACCCGCTGCTGTGGATCACCGGCATGGCGATCCTGACGGCGCTAGCGCTGCGTCAGCTGCGCAGCGGCTGGCGCGCGCCGCTGCTGGCGGCGGTCTGGGCGCTGTTCGTCCTGAACGCGGTGTTGATCGGGCGGCAGGTCGCGGCGGACTGGAACGGACAGGCGCTCAGCGCCGCCGAGCAGGTCGCGGCAGCGGTTCCGTCGAGCGGGCAGGGCATGGGCGAAGCGTTTTTGTACCTCGCGCTGCGCGATCCGACCTATATCGGCTTTCCGTTTGTCGAATTTCTGGCGGCGGGCGAAGGAGTCACGCGCTGGCAGGCGGTTGCTGCGCTCGCGCCTGGTTGGATTGTGACCCTGCGCGATCAGGCGGCGTTCGCGCCACCGTTCGACGTCATGAGCGTGAGCGTGCCTAACATGCATCTGCAAATTCCTGACGCGGCGCTGGCACGGGCTTATCGACTGGTGCGGGTCGTGCCGACGTCAGTCGGCGACTTTCAAATTTGGGTGAAGCGTGACGTCGGTTTCGCCTTAGCTGCCCGTTAAAGAATGATTTAGCAAATGTGTGGTATACTGATCATAACTACAGACAGGTGATGATGCTTTTACGCCGAGTTCTGGTGGTGAAGGCGTAGTCACAACTAAAAATTGACGCCAGTTTAATAATTTTCATTGTGGAACATTTCATTAAATCGCATAACAAGAAAGGACAAGCGGTGTGCGGACTGCGCGCCGCTCAATTGGTGCTATGGCAAAATCGAAACCTAAACTGAGAATCGTGCCCCTTGGGGGCTGCGGCGAAGTCGGCAAGAATATGACGGTGGTCGAACTCGGCAAAGACGCCATCATTATCGACACCGGCGTGATGTTCCCGGCGAATGACATGCTGGGAATTGACCTGATTATCCCCGACTTCCAATATCTGATCGACCGCATCGAACGTAAAGAACTGACGGTACATGGCATTCTGTACACGCATGGTCACGAAGACCATACCGGCGCGGTCGGCTTCGTCGTCGATAAACTGCGGAATATTCCGCTCTACGCAACTCCGCTGACGGCGGCGCTGCTCGAAGTTAAGCTGCGCGACGCGCGGCTGCTCAACGAGACGACCCTCAACGTCTTTAAGCCGGGGGATGACCTGCAAGTTGGACCCTTCAAGGTCGAGAGCTACCACGTCACCCACAGTATCCCGGACTGCGTAGGCTACGGCATCAATACGCCGTACGGGATCGTCGTCCACAGCGGCGACTATAAGCTCGACAACACGCCGATTGACGGCAAAAAGACCGACTACGCCAAAATCGCGGAATTCTCGCGGCGCGGCGTCGTCCTGCTGATGGGCGACAGCACCAACGCCGAGCGCGCTGGCTGGACGAAATCGGAGGTCATCGTCAACGCGGCGTTCGATACCATCTTCCAGAAGGCGAAGAACCGGATCATCGTGGCGACTTTCGCCTCGCACATTTCGCGTATTCAGCAAGTGGCGGATCTGGCGAAGAAGCACGGGCGCAAGTTGGCGATTGCCGGTCACAGTATGACCGAGAACGTCAAGACCGCGCGGCGAATCGGCATCCTTAACATCGACGACGACCTGCTGGTTGACCTCAACCGGATCAACAGCATTCCGCCGCACCAGATGGTGATCATGGCGACTGGTTCGCAAGGTGAGCCGTCGGCGGTGCTGGGTCGCTTGGCGACCGGACAGCATCGCAGCCTCGACGTGATGGAAGGCGATACGATCATCGTCTCGGCGCATACCATCCCCGGCAACGAGGAGACGGTCAGCCGGACGATCAACAAGCTGTTCCAGCGCGGCGCGGACGTGATTTACGATCCGCTGGCGCCGGTTCACGTCTCCGGTCACGCCTGTCAAGAAGAAATGAAGCTCTTGATGAGCTTGACCAATCCGAAATACTTCATCCCGGTTCACGGCGAACTGCGGATGCTGCGGGCGCACTCCAAGCTGGCGATGCAAATGGGGATCCCTGAAGAAAATATCCAAGTCGTCGAGAACGGCATGGTGATCGAGATTGACAAGTACGGAATACGTAAGGGTGAGCGGATCCCCGGTGGTTACGTCTTTGTCGATGGCAGCGGTGTGGGTGATGTGGGACGCGCGGTGATCCGTGACCGCGAAATCCTCGCCCGCGACGGCTTCATGATGGTGGTCGTCAACGTCAATGCCGAAACCGGCAAGATGATCGGCGAGCCGGAGATTATCTCGCGCGGGTTCATTTATCTGCGCGATGCCGACCAGTTGATCGATAGTGTCAAGCAGACGGTCAACGACGTGATGGTGAATATGCGCCAGAGCAAGAACGGCAAACGGCGTGAGCGCCTGCAAAACTCGCTGAGCAAGATGCTCTACAACGAAACCAAGCGTCGTCCGATGGTCTTCAGCGTCGTCAACGAACAGTAAGTACGACTTCACCCGGTCAGAAGTTAGAACAGCCCCGGCAAACGCCGGGGCTGTTTTGATTGCAGCAGTGTGTCCAAGCTGACCTCATAAGCCGCAATATGTGATTTTATATCCCGTTTTCTAACCGACAAGGCGAGGTACAAACCGAAGTGTACTGGGTAGCTTACTTGTACTTTAGCCAAAATTATGATAGCCTAAACTTAAATTAAATAACATATTATTGTCCTGATTCCGATTTGTACCACCTAACTGGATTTGAGGTGCCCTATGGTTGCTGCTCCAAGCATTCGCAGACGGTTGGCAAGCGGCATTGCCTTGCTTGGATTAGTCGGGCTGCTGGGCATGACGCTTATCATTTCACAACAGGTCAGCGCACAAACAGCGCCTACCTTAGGTGTAGCTGGTAGTTTCGCCGTTCTCGGTGCTACTACGGTGACCAATACCGGAGCTACTGTGGTCAACGGCGATCTTGGTGTTTCGCCGGGAAATGCCGTCACAGGGTTTTACCCTCCCGGCATCGTGACGGCTCCCGCGTCGATACACGCGGGTGATGCGGCAGCGGCTCAAGCTCTGAGTGATGCGACCGCAGCCTATAATACGCTGGCGGGCGAGCCGTGTACTCAAGATTTGACTGGGCAGGATTTAGGCGGACTGACGCTCACGACTGGCGTCTATTGTTTTGACACATCCGCTCAGATGACAGGCGCACTCACACTCGACGCCGGGGGCGACCCAACTGCGGTCTTTGTCTTCAAAATAGGCAGCACACTCACGACTGAGGTTGCCTCATCGGTCGCGCTGATTAACAGCGCTGACGAATGCAACATATGGTGGCAAGTGGGCAGTTCGGCTACGCTGGGCACAACCACTGATTTTAGAGGCAATATTCTTGCGCTCGCAAGTGTTACTTTAACGACCGGTGCGAACGTGTCCGGGCGAGCATTTGGATTAACGGGCGCCGTGAGCATGGACACCAACATTGTTGGCGCACCGGTTTGCCTTGCGCCGGCGCTCCCGACCAATACGGCGACGGCAACGGCAACCGCGACCAATACGGCGACGGCTGTCCCCGGTGGTGCACGGCAACTCCCGGCTCTGGCGTGACGGCTGTCCCCGGTGGTGCGACGGCAGTCTATGGTGCTTGGGCGCCGGAGGTCGCAACTCAGACCAATTCGGGGGCGCAGACAGTGGGCGGTTTGCCGAATACGGGCGGTGGCGCTCCCCAACCGACCTATTGGATCATAAGCCCAAGGCCATGAGTCCCGCGTCACGCCTGAGGAAAACATCTGTCGTCATACTCATGACGCTTGCTTTCGGCGGTCTACTGGGGGTGTTCGCGTTGGCGCTGTTGCTGACGAGAATGCCCTCAAGTGCCGTCGTCGCCCAAGTGCTGACGCCTGACACCGGATTTCTCATTACGAGTGTACCAACCGTCACTCATCAATCCGGTCTCACCCTATCACCATCGCCGAAGATTCCGACCGCAATCAGCCCGACTGCCATGCCAGCGATGGAAGGCGTCCAGACTGCCCTCAATCCACCCGATGTGCAGCCGATTTCGGCTCGACCGGCAGTTCCGCTGATCCCGGGTCCGCTCTTCAATCCGCTGCTCGACCAACACGCGGGACCAGTTGCCGTGCCCCTAGAAGTCCAGATACCAGCGCTCAAGATCAATGCCCCGGTGCTCGGCGTGGGGCTTTCAGAGACAAACGCGATGGCGTCGCCCGTCGGCATGGCAATGGACGATCCAATCTGGCAGACGGTCTTCTGGTATCGTGGTAGTGGTATTCCGGGTGATGTCGGCACAGCGACAATGGCAGGGCACTTCGATGACGATCTCGGACGCCCGGCGGTATTTGCCTTTCTGAGTGACTTGCAAATTGGCGACGTGATCATCATCACAGATAAACGAAGCGGACTTGAAGTTCCCTTTATCGTCACCGAGATGGCGACCTACACCGACCAAGAAGCGGCTGCTCCCGATGTTATTGCCCGCGTCTTTGGCGCTCCAGCAGTGAATGGCGCAGAATCGATGCCGGTCACTGATCAGCTCTCGCACTTGACCTTGATCACCTGCGGTGGAGCGTGGATTGAGGGAACGTTCGATCTCCGTCTGGTCGTCTACGCGACACGTGCGAACTATCCAATGTAGAAGTCAGCAGCGGACAAGTGTGACAACAGCCTCATGATCGCGGGCGAGTTAGGAGCGCTTGTCACACGAAGTGTGCAGCCCATGCCGCTTGCGATTAAGGTCTCCATCTCGTCCAATTTCCTTAAGCGGTGAAAGCTAGCTCGCGCGGAGTGTTTCGGCGCAGGGCGGGGTAGGGCAGATGGAATCAGCGGGCACGGGGCGGCGTGCTACCAGTTTCACGATTTGCCGCGCTGCGGCATTGAGGATCAGCCGGAACCGACTGGGCTTCGCGGTGCGGATCCCGGTCGCCTCCCGCGCGAACTGGTGGCGGCGATAGGCGCGCGCGGCTGATTCACGATCGGAACGCAATTTGAGAAAAACGTCGTACTCGTTCATGCGATACCTCTCTTTATGCCGTAATCGTTGGGCAGTGATCGGCTGTATCAACACTGTAGCAGGGTTGATGCGCGCCGCAAATCTATTTAGAAAAAACTAAAACCGTTGGTCGCGGGCGCAATTCGGCGTATAGTAGATAGAACGCTTGTTTGTGACAGGGTGAGATGATTACCTTACGCTTGAGTCCCGGTGACATCGAGAAAGTGCGGTTCGCGTATAGTCCCCTGATTGAGCTGACGTCGAGTTTCAAACTGCTCTTAAACCCGCAGCGTCATGCGCTCTATCAGGCATGGGTGGACGAAGCAATCCGCACATTTGATCGGATCGACTTTCCCTACATGCGCGCCGTGATCCTTCAACACGGGTACATCGTTGACTTCCTAACGCCAACGCCGATCAAGACTATCCTCAATTTCGAGGACGAGATCGACCGTGTGCGCGAAACACCCAATGAGACCATTCGCAAGAACGTCGAAGTTGTGATGCAGTACGATGGCGAGACGCCAATTCGCCTCCTGTTCCTTGAACGCCCGCGCGAGTCGCTGGAATGCTTGATCGAGGAACTCCGTTTCTACTGGAACGCTGTCCTTGCGCCGCATTGGGCGCAAATGACCGCCATCTTGGAAAACGATGTGCTCTATCGAGCGCGGGCTTTGGCGTTGTACGGCATCGATGTGACGCTGGAAGGCATCTCAGATACGCTCGGCTACCATCGGGGCATTCTGCAACTGGACAAAGTGAACTGGGGCAAGTACAGCACGTCGGATATTGCCTACGGTGGAACGGATTTTCAACTAAAAGGGGATGGGTTGCAGTTAGTGCCATCACTTTTCAGCGCACGCGGCGACTCGAACAAGTGCGCGGTTTCGTGGCAAGTTGCACCGGAGTGGCTGCCGATGCTGATCTACGAGGCGCGCGGCTTGGGCTTGTGGCGGCAGCAACCGGTTGAACCCGCCGATCCGAATGAGTCGTTGGCGCTGATGGTGGGCGCGAGTCGGGCTCGTCTGCTCCAAACCCTAATCGAGCCGATCCATACCAACGAACTCGCGCAGCGCTTGAGTTTGACAGCGGGGGCGGTATCGCAGCAGTTAGGTAAGCTCGCGCAAGCTGGACTGATCGAGTCCTATCGCAGCGGCAGTAAAGTCTACTATCAACTGTCGGATCGCGGCGGGCGTCTGCTTGAGGTCTTTGCCGAGTAGAGCCAGCAATTGTAGTGCCCCTACGTGATCATCATTACTGTTTTCGCCAAGGCATGAAGACCCGGCGCAGGAAGCGCTGCAAGATGTTGCCGCGCGCTTCCGTCCACGCCCGGTCGGCGACCTGACCCTGCGGCGTATCGGGCGTCGATGGGCGGCGATCCGGTCCGTAGCGCTCGTTGACGTACATCCGCGTGATCGCCGTGACCGAAGGTTCGGCGGAAGGTAGATCGCGGATGATGCTCTGGCGACGCTCGTCCGGGGTCTGCTCGGCGCGCAGGTGAATGCCGAGCAAGCCGAGATAGCGTTCCAGCCGGGCGTAAGCTCGCGTAATCGGACTCAACCCCTTCATGCCGCGCCATTCCCACCACCAATAGATGAAGACCGTCACGCCTAATGCCACCACGATCAGGAACAGCACCAGCAGCGCGACCCCGACGGCGGGCAGGATGAACGAGAACGGGTCGCGCGACTGCGGGCGCAAGGGCGGCGGCTGCGTCGGCACGATCACCGGCGAGGGGGTCGCTGACGGCGTTAGGGTCGGCGTAAGCGGTGGCGTGCCTTCAGTGGACTGCGGCGGAACGTTCGCCGCGAGCGGCGTCTCGGTCGGCAGCGGTGAGGGCGTGAAGGTCGGCGTCGGAAGTCGGCGGCACGCTGGTCGGCTGAACGGCGGGCAGCGCCGGTTCGTCGCCGCGATTGAGCGGCGCTTGGGCAGCGGTCGGCTCGAACTCGATCCAACCGTAGCCGGGGAAATAGACCTCGACCCACGTATGGGCGTCACGTTCCTGCACCACGAAGGCGTTCTCGTCGCTGTTGAACGTCCCCTGCGCGAAGCCTGCTGCCATCCGCGCCGGGATACCCATCGTCCGCAGCATGACGACCATCGCCGAGGCGTAGTAATTACAGTAGCCCTGCTTGTAATCGAACAGCACCCAATCGACCGGATCTTGTCCGGCGGGCGGCTGGGGGATGGTCTCATTGTAGGTGATGTTATAGCGCAGCCACGTCTCGATAGCTTTCGCCTTGTCGTAAGGCGTTTGCGCGTTGGCGTCGGCGACGATCTGGTTGGCGAGGGCAATCGTGCGCCCGGTCACCGACGGGATGTAGTTGGTGTAGAGGTCACGCACCCACTGCGGATAAGTCGTTCCGGCGCTGCGCAATTCATCGGCGGTTGCGGTGCTCATCAAACTGGTGGCGGTATAGGAGTCGCCGCGATACAGAACTTTGGTTGGGCGGATCACCGAGACCAGCATATCCTGACCGACGAGATTAGCATTGGGCGTGTAGCGCAGGTCAGTGCGGGTCGGCAGGTCGATTTGGGCGGGCTGCGGCGCGGCGTAGATCAGGCGGGAGGCGTTCAAGCCCATGGTGAAAGTCTGCTGCACCGGGACGCGGGCGTTGCTCGGCTCGCTGTCGATAGTCAGCGGGGCTTCAGGATCGGTCAGGCGGGTATCCGCCGCTGAAGTCCAGCGCCCGCTGTCGTAGTAGTCGAAGACCCGTGCCCGCCAGTAATAGCGGCGTCCTTGCGGCGCTGAGGCGAGAAAGACGACTTGGTCGCCGAGGCGGATGGCGCCGCCAAGCTGGAGCGAGTCGCCGCCGTAGTAGTCGGCGGTGGCGGGACCCTGCACGTCCGCCGGAGCGAACAGGCGGTTCCAAAGCTCGCTCAACTGGGTCAGTGGCTCGGACTGCATGAACTCTTGAAAGTTTTGCAGACGTTCTTGAACGTCGTTGCGGGGGACTGCCCACGCCGCGATCAGCACGATCAGCGCCAGCAGCGCGCCGACGCGAAACACCTGATTGCGCAGCCGACGCGGGACGTGGATCCCGTTGAGATACCATTCCCACTCGCGAGCGTCGAGGTTGGAGCGCACGACCAGCAGCAGCGATAAAAACGTGAAGACGATCAGGTAGCCGTCGAGATTGGCGTCGCCGGTGTAATAGACGCTGTTGCTGATCAGGATCAGCGCGGGCGGCAGAATTGCGCGCCAGACGCGGTCGATGCGGAACAGATGCCACGCCAAGTTGTAGCCGAGAAACCAGAATAGGCTGGCGATCAGCAGGGTGAAGACCAAGTCGTCTTGATTGATGCCGCCGTTGGTCGCGTCGACGATCCACCGGAACAAATGGGAAAAGACCGTGTAGACGCCGTCGCCGAGATTGCCCGGCTGGTTGAACGCCGCGATCAGCAGGACGAAGCACGCTCCGTAGATCCCGCTGATCAGCAAGCCGAGCAGTTCGTTGTATTGGCTGCGCGCCAGCACGAAACCGAACAGGACGCTGAGGATGCTGGTCGTCATCAGCGTCGAGAGTTCGAGGGGCCAGCCTGCCGCATCCAGCGAGAGGACGGGCAGCGCCAGCAGCACCACCGCGATGATCAAGGCGGTCAGGTCGCCGGGGGCGAACACGCTGTGCCATGCACTGTTAATCCGCCGCGTCCAGCGCGGCAGGTGAAGATCGAGAGTCGTCATTCCAGTAAACTCGCCAAAAGCGCAGAGGAACGGCAACGGCGACGCGCTGCGTCGCTTACCGTTCCCCCTCCACCGAACCTCATTGTAATGGGCGCAGACACCCCTGACAACCCACGCCTCACCGCTGATGCGCTCGTCCCTGCCGGGTTGAGGCTGTAACGCGGACGGTAAATCACCTACAATGAAAGCGTGTCCAAGCAGACTGGGTGATCGCGCCTCGACGTTAGTCGGGGTGAGGAAAGTCCGCACTCCAGAGGGTACGGTGCCGGCGAAAAACCGGGCGGGGCGACCCGACGGCTGAGTGCCACAGAGATGTGTATTGCCGCGCACGCGCCAGCGTGCGTTTGGCGAGCGTGAAACGGCGGTGTAAGAGACCACCAGCGCGGTCAGTAATGGTCGCGGCTAGGCAAACCCCACCGGGAGCAAGGTCAAGCAGGCGCAATGAGGCGACCCGTCTCGCGCCGGGTAGACTGCATGACGCGCGGAGTAATCCGCGAGCGAGAGAGATGATCGCCCCTCACCCCCGGGTGAGTGACAGAATGCGGCTTATAGGTCAGCTTGGACACACTTTTCTTGAGTTAGCATTGATTTGCGTCGTGATTGTTCTAGACCGTCATGGTACTTTTTGAGTAGGTGCAGTATGAGAGATGCATTCATCAGCTATGAGAGACGCTTTCCAGTTTTTGCCGAAATGGTCGCGGAAACTCTAAGTCAGGAAAATTTCAGCTATTGGAGAGATACTAATGATATTCGTCCTGCTGAAAGCTGGCGGGATGAAATTGATGATGGACTTGAGCAGTCTACAATATTGGCTGTTATTGTTACTTCGAGTGCTGTACGACCTGAAATCATACGCGAAATTCAACAGGCAAAGACACTAAACAAACCATATGTCGTGTTAGTCATGGAGAAGTTGGATAACGTCTCGCCTATACTCGCAGAATTAGAACTGGATGCGAAGCAAGCAATTGATTTCGCAGACTTAGGGCTTGCTACAGGTCGTGCTAAGTTCATTGATGCTATACGACGACTTACTGATGAGTGGTTACCTATTCAAAGTAGCATCGACGATCTTGCCCACTTCAGTAGCATAATACGCATGAATGCCATCAAAGCGCTAGGAAACACTTCTGATGCGAGAGTATTGCCGTTTTTGTTTTCTGCACTTGAAGTAGAAACGGAAGAACCTCTCCTTAGGGAAATATTGACGCAAATTTCACACTTTAGATTGCTCAGTGTCATAGAAAAACTAATCGGCTTTATTGAGGCGGCTGACCTCACTTCTCGTGATCGGTTGATCCCCTATGCCTATGAATTGCTTGGCAAAGTCGGCGCAGGTAAAGATTCCATCAAACAGTATCTACTCGATAAAGCCAAAATAAGTATTGTACCTGTGCGACCACTCATAGAGAATTTCCCTGAAGATCAGGTTAAAGAAGCTGTTATTTCAAATCTTGAACAACAATTTTATGATGAAACGGATTTAAGCAAGCGAGGGGTGAAAAAGCGTTTGATTGCCTCGATAGGAGGCAATCAAGCAATTAGTGCTTTGGAACGAATGCTTCAAAGTGAGATTAGTAATCCAAGAGATCAATATATTGTCAGAGACATCGAAAGGGACCTTAAGAATTTAAAGCAGGAATAATTGTCTGATTGTAAGTTCTTGAGCCTTGTAAAAAAACCAGCCCCGACAATCGCCGGGGCTGATCCACTTTCTGACCGGGTAAGATCGCATCTCACCGGTCGTCGTGCTCACTTCGTTCAACACATGCTTATCCAGCGCTGACTCCATGAATTCGGGCGCGACGTGCAGATGATGCCTAGCGCGTCGCCGGAACCAACCGGGGAATCGACCGGCGGACGCTCATCACCGAAGAACCAGCGAACGGGTACGCCTCTCCTGACCATGCTGGCGGCTGCTGGATACGCTTGCGGCTTGACCGTAGCTCTGCAAGGTCAAACCGATTTGAATTCCATGTAAATTATGCCGATGTCACCCTAGAATTGAATTACAATAGTCCCGCTACAACTTTGTATTTGCGGCTTTGACGCGAACAGAAACAGTGCCGACATCTCAGCTATAGGCAGCGGCGCTATGTGCTTCTCAAGTCACCGCGGCTTGTTTTTACGCTAAAATGAAGCAGTATTCACTAGCAGTATTACATTGCCAATGACATCACCAACCATCAATCAGATCAACCAGCGCTACACTATTCTCGATAAGTTGGGCGAAGGGAGCTTCGGCGCAGTCTACCGTGCCCATGATCGTCTGACGGGGGATACCGTTGCCCTGAAACATCTGACCGTATCGAACGCCCAGTTGATGTTCCTTTCTCAAGGCGATCAATTGCGGTTGGATCTGGCACAGGAATTCCGCACCTTAGCGTCACTGCGGCATCCGCATATCATCAGCGTCCTCGACTACGGCTTTGATCAGCATCACAAACCCTACATCACGATGGAACTGCTGGAAAATCCCCGGACCATTCTGGAGGCGGGAAGTGGACAGTCGATTGCAACTCAGGTTGATTTGTTAATCGAGTTGCTACAGGCGCTCATCTACTTGCACCGGCGTGGTGTCCTGCATCGAGACTTGAAACCGGCGAATGTGTTGGTTACCGAACAGGGAAAAGTCAAGGTACTCGATTTTGGTTTGTCCACGCAGGCAAGGCAAGGCAAAAGCCCCGGTGGGACGGTGTTATATATGGCGCCCGAGACCTTGCGCAGCCAGCCGATTGGCTACCAATCTGATCTCTTTGCCGTGGGGATTCTGGCGTATCAACTACTGACCGGACGCTATCCATTTGATCGGAGAAGCCCGAGCCTTGTCGTATCGAGCATTCTTCACCACACTCCTGATTTCACGGCGATTGATAATCCTCAGCTAGCCAGCGTGGTTGCGACCTGCCTAGAGAAAAATCCTCAGGCGCGTTATCAGGATGGCGAGCAAGTTATCCAAGCGCTCAATAATGCAATCCAACAACCACAGCCCGAAGAGAGCGAAGCGATTCGCGAAAGCTACTTGCAGACCGCGCCGTTTGTGGGGCGCGACGCTGAGCTGGCGCAGTTGGAAGGCGCATTGGAGCAGATGCTAGCTGGACACGGGTCGGTGTGGCTGGTCAGCGGCGAGAGCGGGGTAGGTAAGTCGCGCTTGCTGGACGAACTGCGCGTCCGGGCATTGATCCAAGAGGTGTTGGTCGTGCGCGGGCAGAGCGTGGACGGGGGTGGATTTCCCTATCAATTGTGGCGCGACATCCTGCCCCGGTTGATTCTATCGATTGACTTGAGCGATGCTGAAGCCAGTGTGCTGAAGACCCTCGTGCCGCAGATCGATACGCTCATCGGACGCAGCGTGCCGGATACGCGGCTGGAAGGAACCGCCGGGTCAACAACGCTTGTTGGAAGTGGTTGCCGATGTCATGCGGCGACAATCCCAGCCGTTGCTGCTGCTGCTGGAGGACTTGCAGTGGACCAAAGAAGGGCTGACGGTACTCCAGCATTTGACCCAGTTTGCGGCGGAACAGCGGTGGTTGTTGGTTGGTACCTACCGCCAGGATGAGCGTCCAGATTTGCCGGACGAGTTGAACAATGCCGAACTGCTTAACCTCAAACGGCTGAATGACGCGATGATTGCCGAACTGAGCCAGGCGATGCTCGGCGAAGTGGGCAAGCAGTCAAATGTCTTGAAGCTGTTGCAGCGCGAGACTGAGGGAAATGCCTTCTTTCTGGTGGAGACTGTGCGCGCGCTGGCAGAAGAAGCGGGTCATTTAGCCGCTATCGGCACGATGACCCTCCCTGACAAAGTTTTGGCGGGCGGGGTGCAGCGGATTAATCGACGTCGGTTGAGCCGCGTGCCGGAATGGGGACAACTACTCCTGAAGCAGGCAGCGGTGATTGGGCGGCAAATCGACGAAGCACTCATCGAGCACCTTGCTCAAAACGTATCCGTCGAAAACTGGCTCAATCGCTGCGCCGACGTCGGAGTGCTGGAAGTGGTCGATAACCGGTGGCGCTTCACGCATGACAAGCTGCGGGAAACCGTTGTCGCTGACCTAGCCGAAACCGAACACGCACGATTGCACCAGCAGGTAGCACGAGCCATTGAGACGATCTATCCCAATGACGATCACCAAGCTGCTATCCTAGCTGACCACTGGCATTACGCCGGAAACCGTGAGAAAGAAGCCCTTTATGCTTTTAAAGCCGCCGAGAGTCTCTTTCAATTGGGGCTTGATCAAGCACAGGAACCAGCGATTCGGGCTTTGAACCTCGAACCCTCCGATCCGCTCATCTGGGCGAAGATCAACTTGCTTATCGCCACGAATTATTTCACGTGGGGCGATTACCAAAAAGCCCGGGAGCACTTCGAGGCGACACTTGCTCATGCTCGCCAACACAAGCTGATCACTGAAGAACTCTCCGCGCTGGATGGCTTAGGGCAGGTTACTTACATCACCAGTGACTTCTCGATGGCGCTCGATCTCTACCAGGACGCGATTGAGTTGGCGCAAAAAGCCAACGATCAGCTCATGTTAGCCCGTCTTCTGGAAGATCGCGGCATGGTGCTGCGCTTTGTTGGCGATCATCAAGCGGCTTATCAGGCGCTCAAAGCCAGTCTCGCTATCACCTATACGTTGAACAATCCTTCCCAACTAGCGATGGCACTCTATAGCATTAGCGTCATTGTCCGCAATCAAGGACAGTATGACGAAGCGTGCGCTTACCTCGACGAAAGCATTGCCATTCTTCGAGAACTGAACGCTATACGCGATTTGGGAATGTCACTCAATAACCTTGGCATCTGCAACACACTGCTGGGTAATTATGAAACTGCGCGGCAACACCTTGAAGAAGGGTTGGATTGCCGGAGGCGAGTTCGGGCATCTGCGCGGCATTGCCGCCAGCAAGTCCGCCATTGGCGAACTCTATTGGGTTCTGGGTCGCTATGCTGAAGCCGAGGCTATGTTTCAGGCAGCGCTTGATTTCTGGCAGTCGATTGGTGATCGTTGGAATATCGCCAACAGTCACAATGACGTTGGGTTTCCTTTGTTCATGCAGGGTGATGTGACTGGCGCTGCTGAACACTGGCGATCTGGGCTGCAAAGCGGGCGGGAGATTCAGGCAGGCTTCTTGATCCTGAAGGCGCTAACGGGATTTGCGTGGCTGGCGCACCATAGCGGGAATGAGACACAGGCGCTGCGATTACTTAGTCTCGCGCAATCTCATTCCGCTTCCACTCAACCACTCAATCAAATGTGGATCCAGCCACTTCTGCGTAAAATGGATCGGGTGCTGCCTCCGCCCGACCTCGATTTACAGGAAACGATTGACGAAATTCTCGACGCACCGGGTGCTCAACTGTAGCAACGGGGATGTGGAAATGCTTCTGTCGATGTGTGCTGCTCGGCTGAATTTGGATCAGGTTTTGCCGAAAGTCTTTGATAAGCTCATCCCGGTTGGAGAGGTATCTTGATGCCCAATAACGAAGAAGAACAGGCACAACTCATCCAAGCATTGCAGGCGGCGAACGAAAGATATGATAGTTTGTTCCAAGGGGCAGGGGATTCCATATTTATCGTTGACGCCGAAACCCTACGAATTATTGATGCCAACACCAATGCGTCGCGGCGTCTGGGCTACAGCCGCGAGGAATTGCTGCAACTTACGCTCCTTGATGTTGAAGTAATCTGCGACTCGGATTCCGAGAATAATCTTGCGTGGGAGTCGACTTTTAGTGGCACGCGCGTCTATGAGTGTGAACTCCGGCGCAAGGATGGCTCTGTCGTACCGGTGGAGGTCAGCAGTCGTCTCGCTTGGTACGATCAACGAGAAGTCTTGCAGAATTTCGCGCGGGATATCACCGAGCGCAGACAGGCAGAGGACCAACGCAGGGAACTGATCTTGGAGAAAGAACGGATAGAGATACTCACCGATTTTATCTCCCAAGCATCCCATGAATTCCGGACGCCCCTGACTATCATTCAAACCAGTACCTATGTATTGGGAAAAACTTCCGATCTAGAGCAAAAAACTCGGAAGGTTCATCACATCGAGACTCAGATCAACAGCATCATCACGCTGCTTGATTCGCTGACACTGATGGCTCGACTCGATGGCGGCGGTCAGGATTTCCGGTTTGCCCAAGTTGATCTGAATGAAATTCTTCGCGGAGTTTGCTATGCGCTGCAATTGGCGTTTCCGGGAGGGAATCTTAACTTTGCGCTTGAGTTAAGCGTGGAACCGCTGTTCTTGCAGGGCGATGGTGAGTATTTGAGACAAGCATTGCGGCGAATTGTCGAAAACGCCGTCCGTCACTCATCCGCAGGCGAGGCAATCACGATTCGCTCAGATCATCGAGCGGGAAAGGCTGTTGCCGGAAATCATCGACGGCGGCGATGGCATCAGTGCTGAAGCGCTTCTCCACATTTTCGAGCGCTTCTATCGGGCTGACAAAGCCGGTACAACTCGCGGTTTCGGGCTGGGACTGCCGATTGCCCAAAAGATCATCGAACTCCATCAGGGGAGCATAGAAGTGGAAAGTGAAGTGTCAAAGGGAAGCACGTTTCGGATTCTATTGCCCCTCATGGAAACTCCTCAAAAGCTCTCGGCACTTTAGGAGATCGAAGGCGCATCGTAACCTGAATTATGGTTAAGGAATCTGGCGAGAAACCCGACTTGCGAAGCCAGCTTAGCCATACCCCACGTTTTATAGGCTAAACTACCCGTCACCGCAGCCCGGTCAGCTTGGACACACTGCTGCAATCAAAATCAGCCTCGGCAAGCGCCGGGGCTGATCCACTTCCTGACCGGGTGAGGTCGCCAGTTACTTGATGCGCTCGCAGAATTCGACTTTTTCGCCGTCGGGACCACGCACGACGAAGTAACGGATCCCCTTCTCCCAGAAGGGCAGAAAGACCGGCGCATCCTCGATTGTCTCCAGCCCGGCGGCGTGGATAGCCTCGAAGATCGGCTCGATCTGGTCGACGTCCAGCGCGAAATGATCGACGTGCCCATCCGCCGCGTCGTCAGCTCCGCGCGCTCAGCGCCGACCAACTGGTACAACTCCAGCACGAAGTCGCCCAGCTTCATCATCCTGACCTGAATCGGTTCGGTGTCGGTCGGGCAGCGTGGTTGACATGATCACCGAGAAACCCAATCGCTCGTAAAAGCTTACCGACTGCTCAATCTTGGTTACCGGCAGCCCCAAATGTTGGAAGCCGGTCACGTGTTCCTTAATCATTTTTGGCACCTTTCAGCATAATCTAATATCACCCTATACCCTTATTTTAGCGTCGAACCGCCGGCTCGATCCAGTATCGTTTGTAATAACAGGATGAAGTCTGTACAAGATCGCCAATTGCAGCTTAGTGGTAAGCTAGAAGGCGATGATGTTGCAAACAGGAGCGAATTGAGCATGACAACACCCGAAGCCGAGCCAACGAACCCGCCGGAAGGCGAAGCGACTGCGTCCGAAGATCAAGCGGCGGCTGAAGCGAAGCAGCCCAGCGAAGTGCCGCTCGACCCGAAAGAAGAAGCCCGCCGCCGCAGCAAAGAAGACCTCGCGCGCAAGCGGCGCGGACTGCGTAGCTCACGCGGTAAGCGCTAGGTCGGCAGCGCGCCGCATTAGGTCGCGCGCTGCCTCGCTGTTGATTCCCGGTCTTCCCCAGACCGGGAATCGAAGTGACATTTGATACTAACCGCAACAAGAAAAGTCATGTATTGTCGAGTTAGGGTGTTGTGATCCCTCAGCCGCTCGTGAGTGCGAGGCTCGGCGACCACGCGCCGATTTTAACGTTGGTGTCCCTGCACCCACGGACGTGTGCGGGGAAAAGAAACGATGAGCAATTCGAGTCGAGCTAGACCGCCAGCTCGGCACCCCTTATTTCTTTGCCGCCCGATTCGCTTGTCTTGCGAGACCAGCGGAAACTTACGGCGAGCCTAGCGCCGTCGCTGACGACTACGCGAGCCATCTCTCCACTA
>CAWKDY010000020.1:0-963246 GCA_963848465.1 uncultured Chloroflexia bacterium
TGCCGGTTTCGCGGCGGCAGCCCGCGGCGGCGGCTTTTCCGCCTTCTTGCGTTCCTTGATCACGTCGGGGTGTTCCCAACCGCCGCGCGCTTCGGCTTCTTCGGCGGCGGTCGTCGGCGCAATCGTCTTCCAGTAGCTGAACGGCTTCGACAGCCGTTCCTTATCGAAGATGTGATTGGCGGTGCGGTCGTAGCTGGCGAGTTCGTAGTCGTGATCCATCTTGATCGCGTCGAACGGGCAGAACTCGGCGCAGAAGCCGCAGTTCATGCAGATGTCGATGTCGATGAAGAAGGCTTCCGGCTCCGGCACGGGCGCTTGTTGTCCGGGTCTTCGCCGCGCACGATCCAGATGCACTGCGGCGGGCAAACTTTCGCGCAGATGCCGCAGCTTGTACACCAGTCATGACCGGGGCGCTCCGGGTTGTCGAGGTCTTCGATCACCAGAAACGGCACGAAGCGGAAGCGCTCCGGCACGGCCAGCTTTTCGTCGGGATACTGCACCGTGAAGATGCCTTCGGCTTTCAAGCCCTGCCGCGCCTCGAAATTGGTCAGCCCGACTTTCTTCCCGGCGTACTGCAGATCGTCGATGTAGCTGTTGAAAAAGTGCCTGAACGTGACGCCAAGCCCTTTGAGGATTCCCAATCCGTACATAGCAGCTCCTTAAAAGCAGTACTGAGTACTGTAGGGTGCTGAGACATCAGAACACGTCGATCCGCCCTACGCGCCGCATCTGATCTTAGCGGTCGGTTTCGCCCAGCACAATGTCGATGCTGCCGAGGATCGCCACCACGTCGGCGACCTTATGCCCCTTGCACATCTGCGCCAAGCGGCGTCAGGTTGATGAAGCTGGGCGCGCGGACGTGATAGCGCCAGGGATTCTGCGGCCCCTTCGGGTCGCCCTGCGAGACGACGTAGTAGCCGAGTTCGCCCTTCGGGTTTTCGACGCGCCCATAGGCTTCGCCGACCGGCAACGCGCGGCATGTAGATCGCCTTGTTGCCGGAGAAGAAGCTCTCGCCCTGCGTCTGTTCCAGACGCGGCAAAATCTGCTTGAGGATGCGCACACTCTCGCGCATTTCGTCGAGGCGGATCAGGTAGCGGTCGTAGATGTCGCCGTTGTAGCGCACCGCCACGTCGAAATCGAGTTCGGGATAGATGCTGTACGGTTCGGCGCGGCGCACGTCATAGGGGACGCCGCTGGCGCGCAGCAGCGGACCGGCGCAGCTATAGGCAATCGCCATTTCCGTCGGCAGATAGCCGACGCCGATCGTGCGCGTGCGGACGATTTCGCTGCCGGTCAGGAAGTGGTCGAGTTCGTCAATCGAGCGCGGGATGCGGTCGTTGATCAGCTCGGTCAGGTAATCCATCGTGTTGAAGTCGCGCACCTGGTCGTTGACCAGGTTGGCGACGCCGCGAATGCGCTCCGGCAGGTCTTTGGCGACGCCCTGAAAGCGCATGTAGTTGCACATCATGCGGCTGCCCGCCGTCGCCTCGAAGAAGTCGAGGATTTTCTCGCGCTCGGCAATGGCGTACAGCGCGGGCGTGAAGAACGCGCCCAGGTCGTTGAGCAGGAAGCCAATCGCCCAGTAGTGATTGACGATACGGGTCAGTTCGACCATCAGCACGCGGATCGCTTCGGCGCGGTAGGTCGGCGGCTGGTAGCGCGCGCCCGCGCTCATCAACTGCTCGACCGCCAGCGCGTAGCCGAGGTTGTTGCTCATGCTGGAGATGTAGTCGAGCCGGTCGGTGAACGGCATGTTGTGATTCCAGGCGTTGCGCTCGCCGATTTTCTCGTGATTGCGGTGCAGGTAGCCCATCACCGGTTCAAGCTTGACGATCGTCTCGCCGTCGAGCGTCACGACCATGCGGAACACGCCGTGCGTGCTGGGATGATGCGGTCCCAGGTTGACGACCAGCTTATCGGTCTTCAGACCCGCCGTCGTCGGTCAGGTCTTCGACATCGACGCCCAGGCCCATGCCGCTGTAAACCGACTCTTCCGACGTGTCGCTCAGCCGCGACAGGTCGAGGTCCGCCGGGATACTTGACGTTCTTGCCGTAGGCGTTCAGTTCTTCGGCGCGGCGCACGTAGCCTTTGGGCCAGCGGCTGTCGAACGGCTTGGTGTCCTGCTCGTAGTAGGCTTCGTGCCAGTCTTTGCGCATGCGGATGCCCGTCGAAGCCGTCCCACAGCAGGATGCGCTTCTGGTTCGGATGACCGGGGAAGCTGATGCCGTAGAGGTCGTAGGCTTCGCGCTCCTGGAAATCCGCGCCCGGCCACACGTCGATCAGCGACGGAATTTCGGCATTTTCGCGCGGGGTTTGCGCCTTGAACACCAGCGCCGATCCGCCGGAAGTGCGGTAGGCGTGGTAGACCATCTCCATGCTGTCTTCGACGCCGAGGTAATCGACGCCGTCGCGCTGGAAAGATAGTCGAAGCCGAGTTCGTCGCGCATGGTCTGCGCGACTTCGACCAGCTGCGCGCGGTCAACGACGATGCCGGAATAGCCCTGCCGCGTGTCATCCTTGACGGCGTCGGGATATTTCTGCTTCAGATAGTCAATCGCGTTCTCAATCGATGCCGGTTTGTGCGGGCGCGAGCGTTTGTTGATCAGTCATTATTCACCCTTCTCAGCTTCGCTGGGCGCGTTTGCGCGCGAGCGCTTCCTCACGCTTGCGCAGACGCTCGGCTTTGACAGGATCGACTTCTGCGGCAGCACTTCGGGCGCGGCTGCTCGGCACGATGCGCGTGCGGCAGCCACTGCTGAAGCGGCTTGTGCGGCAAGCTGCTGCTTCTTGCTTCTCGACCACTTCGATGACGGCGGGCGGCAGTTCGCGCACGCCGTAGGGTTCGCCCCGCGCGGCTTTTTCCGCCTGCTGGCGAATCAGTTCCATCTGGCGCGGGTCGATGATGTCGGGTCCCAGCATCGGGATCGGCACCGGGTCGGACGGCCCGACGCCGTACCAGGGCACGTCGTCCATATTCGAAAGCGACTGCCCATCGATCTTCTTTTGCAGCGAGATCAAGCCCGAACAGCAGCGCTTGCGGGGTGGGCGGGCAGCCGGGCACGTAGACATCCACCGGGACGTACTGGTCAATGCCGGAAACGACGTTGTAGCCTTCTTTGAAGGGACCGCCGCCGCTGGCGCAAGCGCCCATCGCCAGCACGTATTTCGGCTCTGGCATCTGGTTGTAGAGGCGCACAATCGGCACAACCATCTTCTTCGTCACCGTGCCGGAGACGATCATCAGGTCGGACTGGCGCGGGCTGGCGCGCATGACTTCCATGCCGAAGCGCGCCAGGTCGTAGCGCGATGCGGCGGTGGCGATCATCTCAATCGCGCAGCACGCCAACCCAAACAGCATGGGCCACATCGACGAGCGGCGGCTCCAGTTGTAGATGCGGCTCAGGCTGGTGATGGCGACGTTGTCCTGCATTTCGTCCGGAACTGGAAATTCCGTGTCATGCAGTTCACGCAGTTTTAATTGGCTCATACAGAGCTTACCTCCTCATACCACTCGCGGAGAATATCGTTGAGGATTCCTTCATTGACCAGCGCCGGATCGTCCGCGAATTCCGGCAGAGCAATAATCCAGCGGTAAAGCTGTTCCGTCCCGACCGTTTCAACATCCACCGCAGGATGCAGCTCCATTAGGCGCAGCACGATCTCGTATGACGATTCCCAGTAAAGTGGATTAACATCCATCATTCCGTCTATTTTAACCTATGTTGCGGGAATCAGTCCGCGACAAAAGTATGATCCGCATCTTCAAAATTCGCTCACGACGGCTTGGTGCGGTTGTCGATCTGCGCGCGCTGCAAGCGACCGCTGTAATCGACGTAAACCGATTTCCACTCGGTGAAGCTGTCGAGCGCCGTCTGCCCGGCTTCGCGCATCCCGTTGCCCGTGCCGCGCGTGCCGCCGAACGGGAACTGAATTTCCGCGCCGGTCGTGCCGTGATTGATGTAGACGATGCCGGTGGTCAGGTCGCGGATGGCGCGGAAGGCGGCGTTGACGTTTTCGGTGAAGATGCTGCTCGACAAGCCCGTAGATCACGCTGTTGTTGACTTCAATCGCTTCTTCCAGCGAGTCGACTTCGATCGCCGACAGGACGGGTCCGAAAATCTCCTCGCGGGCGATGCGCATGTCCGGCGTCACGTCCGCGAACAGCGTCGGCTGATAGAAGTAGCCCTTGCCGAGATCGACGCGCTCGCCGCCGACGGCGACGCTGCGCGCCTTCGCTCTTGCCGATGCCGACGTAGCGCTCGACTTTATCCAGCGCTTTCTGGTTGACCAGCGGCCCGACTTCGACGCCATCTTCCAGTGCCATAGCCGATTTTCAGCGCCTGCGCGCGCTCGACCAGCGCCTCGATCAGCTTGGGCTTGATGCCGCTCTGGACGATCAAGCGGCTGGTGGCGGTGCAGCGCTGCCCGGTCGTGCCGTAAGCGCTCCACGTCACCGCTTTGATCGCCAAATCGAGGTTGGCGTCGTCCAGCACGATGATCGCGTTCTTGCCGCCCATCTCCAGGCAGACTTTCTTGCCCAGGCTGGCGGCTTGCTGGTAAACCTTCAGGCCGGTTTCGGTCGATCCGGTGAACGAGATCACGCGCACGTCGGGGTGCGCGACCAGCGCCGCGCCGACGTCGCCCGCGCCCAGGACCAGGTTGAACACGCCTGCCGGCACGCCCGCGTCGATGAAAACCTGCACGAACGCCGCCGAAGTCGCCGGGGTTTCTTCGCTCGGCTTCCAGACGAGCGTGTTGCCCGCGACCAGCGCGGGGAGGATGTTCCAGCTTGGCACGGCGACCGGGAAGTTCCAGGGCGTCACCAGCCCGATCACGCCGACCGAATCGCGCAGCGCCATGCCGAATTTCTCCGGCATTTCGACCGGCGCGGTGTAGCCGTGCATCCGGCGCCCTTCGCCGCCCATGAAGTACGCCATGTCGATGGCTTCCTGCACGTCGCCGCGCGCTTCGGAGAGGACTTTGCCCATCTCCTGCGTCATCAGCCGGGCGAGTTCTTCTTTGCGTTCCTGCAACAGCTGCGCGACGCTGTAGAGCAGTTCGCCGCGCCGCGGCGCGGGCACGAGCCGCCATTCCTTGTAAGCTGCTTTCGCTGCCGCGACCGCCGCATCGACTTCGGCTTTGCCCGCTTGCGCCACTGGCGCGATCAATTCTTCGGTCGCCGGGTTAAAGGTGTCGAAGGTCGTATTGCCCGTTTCAACCCACTGCCCGCCGATGTAGTTCCGTACCAACTCAGCCATGTAAATGAAGTCCTTTTAACGCTGCAATCTTTGATGTGGCTGCCACGACGACGACTGAGGCGTGCTTGAACGCCGCCTCTACTGCGCCGAAAAATCGCTTATGTTCGCGTGAGCAGAATCGGCGGAGAGTATAGAAAATCACGCTTCGCTTGTCAACAATTTCACAATGTGTGGGCGACGACCTGCGCGCCGCTGGACGCGACCTGCGTCCAGCGTGAGGTGCAGCCGATCCCGGCGGCGGCATAGATCGCGTGCATCGACGGTGGCGACCTTCTGCGCATCGACCGCGCCGCGACAGACCGCGCACAGCGTCGGACCCGCGCCGCTGATCACCAAGCCGAGCGCGCCCGCCGCTTTCGCTGCCGCGCGGATTTCGTGCAGCAGCGGCATCAGGTGCGCGCGCGCGGGTTCGATCACGCTGTCGCTTTCCATCGCCGCCGCCAGCGCTTCAAGATCGCCCCGGTGCAGCGCGTCGATCAGGCGGGCGACTCCGCCGTCTGCGCGACCATCTGCTTGAGCGGGATGCTTGGCGGCAGCACGGCGCGCGCCTCCGCCGTCGGCACTTCGACGTCCGGCGTGACCAGCGCGAAATACAGATCGTCGGGGATCGGCAGCTGGACGATTTCGCTGGCGTCCGTGCCGTAGATCAGCGTAATGCCGCCGAACAAGCAGGGCGCGACGTTATCGGCGTGATAGCCGCTCGCCATCGCCTCGCCGTCGAGACAGGCGGGCAGCAGTTCGGCTTTGCTGAACGGCTCGCCGAGCAGCGCGTTGACCGCCACCGCTCCGGCGACCGCGCTGGCGGCGCTGCTGCCCATCCCGCTGGCGAGCGGCAGTCCCTTGTGGATGGTCAGCTTGACGCCGCGCTGCTCGCCGACGGTTTCGAGCACGGTTCGCGCCGAGACGCAGGCGGTATTTTTCAGCCGGATTGCGCGGGAGCTTGCCGCCGTCGCCTTCGATAGCGGCGATAGCTGACGCCCGGCTCATCGCTCCATTCGGCGCGGACGGTATCGCCCGGTTCGCGCAGCGCCAAGCCCGAGAATGTCGAAGCCAACGCCGAGGTTGGCAATGGTGGCGGGAGCGAAGGCTTCGGCTGTGGAAATTGGCATGATGATGTTATCCTTAGGCGAATGACCGCGCCGCGCCGCCACCATTAGGCGAATAGGCAAACGCAAAGGGTGAGAGTTGCTCATGAGCAGCATATTACAATGTATGAATTGTGGTCGGCAATACCCAATCGAATCAAGTGATTTACACCTGCGAAACTTGCGGCGGCTTGCTCGACGTCCAGCACGATTTTGAGGCGCTGCGCACCACTATCACCCGCGAACTGTTCGACCAGCCGCCTGGGCACGCTCGATGCGCCCTACAACAGCGGCGTCTGGCGCTACAAGGAACTGATTTATCCCGACGTGGACGACGCGCTGATCGTCAGCCGTCCGGAAGGCAACACCAACCTCTATCACTCGCCGCGCCTGGCGGAATGGGCGGGCGTCAAAACGCTCTACCTGAAGCACGAAGGCGAGAACCCGACCGGATCGTTCAAAGATCGCGGCATGACCGGCGGCTTGACGCAGGCGCGCGTGCTCGGCATGAAGCGCGTCGCCTGTGCTTCGACCGGCAATACGTCGGCGTCGCTGGCGGCTTATGCCGCGTGGGCGGGCATCGACGGCATCGTCCTGTTTCAGGATCAGCAGATCGCGCTGGGTAAGCTGGCGCAGGCGGTTGCCTACGGCGCGACCTGCATCCGCATCGCCGCCGACTTCGACCGCAACCTCGAACTCGTGCGCCAGTTGAGTTCGACTCGGCATTTACGTGCTGAACTCGGTCAATCCCTTCCGGCTTGGAAGGGCAGAAAGTCGATCATGATCGAGACGATCCAGCAGCTGCGCTGGAAAGTGCCCGACTGGTTCGTCTGCCCCGGCGGAAATCTCGGCAACACGTCGGCGTTCGGCAAGGCGCTGCGCGAACTGTACGACCTCGGCTTGATCGACCGGATGCCCGCGCATCGCCGTGATTCAGGCGGAAGGCGCGAACCCGCTCTACCGCAGCTACAAGAACGACTACGCGCCGTTCGAGCAGATCCCCGCCGAAACGATCGCGACCGCCATCAAGATCGGCAATCCGGTCAACTACCCGAAAGCGGTGCGCACGCTGCAAGTGGACGGATGGCGTGGTCGAGCAGGTCAGCGATCAGGAGATCATGGACGCGAAAGCGCTGATCGACGCGCAGGGCATCGGCTGCGAACCGGCGTCGGCTTGCTCGCTGGCGGGGCTGCGCAAATTGGTCGATGCGGGCGTGATCCAGCCGCAAGAAACGGTCGTCGGCTTGCTGACCGGGCATATCCTCAAAGACCCGGAAGCGACGATTGCTTATCACGAAGATCGGCTTGAGGGCATCATGGCGCAGTACCCGAACCGCATCTTCACCGCCGAACCGAGCATCGAGTCGATCCGCGAAATCCTCGATGCGCAGGAACTGGCGCAGGTCTAACTGCAGAAACGCAAATTCAGCGAATTGAAGCGCTAAACTGCGCGCCATTCCCTTCTATAAGATCGATTTTAGAAGGGAATGGCTTTTATCATTGAGGACGACGATGACGATCACAATTGAGTGCTTAATCGATGATCCGATGATCCTGCTGACGACCTGCACCGGATTTCTGAACGACCGACGACTTTCGGGAGATGTTCGAGCAGGTCGCCGAGATGATTGAGGGTATTGATGGGCAGATTTTCCGCATTTCAGACTACCGTCAGGCAGAGAGTTCGTTTGTCGACATTATCAAGACTGTGCAGGAAACGTTGAAACTGACCGCCGGGTCGGCGGCAGACCCCCGTGTCAAGACGATCTACATAGGAACCTCTCGCTGGATCGGTCTGGCGCGCACGGCGTATCAACATCAACCCGGCGGTTTGCAGATTCCGACTTTCCACACGGTCGAGGATGCTCTGACCTACATCCGGCTGCAATGCACGAAGTCCGACAGCGCGATCTAGCCGTTCGTGACTAGAGCAGTTCCGTCCGGTGAGAAAGTCGGTGGCGGGACCGTCGTCCATGGTCATGCGTGCTGCGCGACGCGCAGTTCGTGGATCGCCAAGCCGCCGAGCGAGAACATCAACCGCCGCGCGCCCAGCGAGAGCGTCTCCCACGTAAAAGCGCGCAGCGTGCAAAACGTCAGCGCCATGTAATACTCCGACCACGATCCCTCGCGGGCGAGGCAGTCTTTGACGATTTCGCGCACGGCGAGGACGTGCTGCATCACGTCGTTGAGCGCGGGCACGCCCGAATCGGGCACGTCTTTGTGCAGCGAGGCGAGATAGCGCAGCACCAGCCGCACCGACCACCAATCATCGCCGACGACCGGCATCACCACGTCGGTCAGCAGGCTGACTTCAAGGCACGCCCAGTCGAACAGCGTATGCCCGTTGCGCGTCTGGGCGAAGTCGATCAGGAAGGCGCTGGCGTTCGGTCCGACGAGAATATTGCCGAGATGCAAGTCGCCGTGAATCTTGCTCAGCGTGCCGTCGACGTAGCGGTCGAGCAGGTCTTCGTAGGCGCGGATCGGGTTCGGCAGGTGTTCCGGCTTGCCGATGCCGGGGATCGTCTCGCTGTCGAGGTCGAAATCCGGTTCGAGCGACTGCGCCGCCGCCAGCAGCGCCATCGCCCGCGTCTCCCAGACGCGCCCGGCGATGCGCTCGATCACTTCGCCGCGATAGTAAACGTCCTGCGCCAGATTCAGCCCGCGCACGTTGATCTTGTAGGCGCGCCGTGCCGCTTCCGAGCCTTTGCCAATCGCCAACTGGATCATGTTTTTGTCGTGGTAGACGCGCTGCACCGTGAAGTTCTCGACCACGACCGGATCGCCGTATTCGAGCTGGGCGAGGCGGGCGCGCCGCACCGGATCGCGCACGACGGCGGCGTTCGAGGGGGCGTTCGTCGGGGCATGTAGTCGAGCGTGAGCAGCGGCGGCAGCAGCCAATCGTATTCCGTCCACACCTGAAAGCGATAAGGGCGGTTCTGCTTCCACCACGTTTTGCCGAAATAGGGATACAGTTCGCGGCGCAGCCATTCGCCGAGGTTGGCAAGGTCGCGGGCGGCTTCGCGCAAATCCTGCGCGCTGCTGTTCATCCCGGCGATGAAGGTGTATTTCAGTCCGGCGAGGTCGGAGGTTTCCGAGGTGGTCGGCTTTTCTTCCAGCCGCGCGGTCAGCGGCGGCAGCGAACTGCGGACGTGCGTCTCGTAGCGCTGCGCTTCGTCGAGAATGATGTCGGCGTCGTCGATCTTGACGACGACCGGCAGCGTCTTCCATGCCGTCCGCCTGCACCGGCGTGACCACGAGGATCACCGCTGAGGTGTAGCCGCCGATCAGCCGCCGCTCGATGCGAATCCGCCCGTAACCGTAGAACATGCGCCGCAGGATGAACAGCGCTTCTTCGGGCAGCGCCATCGGCTGCTGCCGGAAATCGATGCTGATGTAGGGCTGGCTCCGCTGCGGATTGAGCGCCTTGTCGTGCGCGTCACTGCGCAAGCTGGGCGGTATCCACTTCGAAGCTGCGCAGCACGCGCACCGGAATGCTGTCATTTTCGTCGAGGATGGCGATCAGCAGGTCGCGCTCGCTGATCTCCTGGCGACCGCTTTCGAGCGCGAGGTCGTTGGCGATGCCGAGCACGACGTCGGCGCGCGGCGTATTGGGCATTCCCGCCCACAGACGCTGGCGGTTGCCTTTGCCCGCTTTGCGGCGGATGGCATCGACGACGTACTCGGTCGTCAAGCCGCGTTCTTCGAGCAGGCTGCTGGTCAGCCCGCCCTGAATATCGAGCAAGCCGATAAACAGATGCTCAACGCCGAGGTAGTAATGCTGCATCCGGTAGGATTCCTGCCGCGCGTTGATCAGGATGTCTCTTAAGCCGATCTCAGGCATCGCTTATCGCCTCCTGCTGGAATTCGCAGCCATGTGCGACCGACGCGGAACAATTGACCGGGCTGTAGTTCGATCATGCCGCTCACGCGGGCATCGTCGTCGTCTTCCTCGATGAACGTGCCGTTCTTGCTGTCGCAGTCTTCCAGCCACCATTCGCTCTGCGCGCAGATACAGCCGAGCGTGTTGTCGTGAGCGTAAAGGTATCGTTGCGCAGACAAACATCATTATCGTCGCGGCGACCGAGCGTGAGCATGCCATTCGTCATGGTTAAGCACGCCGTCACCGTTGGCGGTCGTAAACGAGAGTACCAGTCCGTCATCGACGCCGCTCATGATCGTGATGTCGATCTGAAGGTCTTCCAAGTCCTCAAACTCCTGCCTAACCATTCACTCTTTAGTATACCCGGTTTGCTGTGACCTGCTGGCTTACGGCGCTTCGAAGCATGGCTGGTGCAAGTCGTTCGGGTAACAAATGTCACTGACGAATTTTTATGATCTAGGTTATACTTTTTCCTGATTTGTTGTAGATTGTATTAGGAGACAGCATGAGTGACGTGAACGCACAGGTCATGGCTGCGCTCAGTACGGTGATCGAGCCGGAACTGCACCGTGACATTGTTAGCCTGAATATGGTGCGCGATCTCTCGGTTGAGGGGGATACCGCCAAATTTACGATGGTCCTGACGACGCCCGCTTGCCCGCTGAAAGACGTGTTTCAGCGAAGCATCGATCATGCCGCTGTGTCGGCAAAGTGGCGGGGATCAACCGTGTCCAGATCAAGTGGGACGCGCAAGTGCCGACCGACCGCAACTTGATGGGGCGGCAGTCCGTGCCGATGCGCAGCATTATCGCCGTCGCGTCCGGCAAGGGTGGCGTGGGCAAGAGCACCGTAGCGACCAACCTCGCCGTGTCGCTGGCGGAAGCCGGCGCGCGCGTCGGCTTGATCGACGCCGACATTCTGAACCCGAACCTGCCGATGATGGTCGGCGTTGGCTACGGTCGCCCGCGGGTCGAAGACGACAAGATGCTGCCGATTGAAGCCTACGGCGTCAAGGTGATCAGCACCGGCTTTCTGACCGATCCGAGCAAGCCGATGATCATGCGCGGACCGATGCTCCACAGCGCGATTCGCCAGTTTTTCACCGACGTGAAGTGGGGCGAACTCGACTACATGATCGTCGATCTGCCGCCGGGAACCGGTGACGCGCCGCTGTCGCTGGCGCAGTCGTTCCCGCTGACGGGCGTAATCATCGTCACGCAGCCGCAGGATGTGGCGGTTTCCGACGCGCTGCGCGGCGCGGCGATGTTCGACACGCTGAACGTCCCGGTGCTCGGCATTGTCGAGAACATGGCGGGCGATTTCTTCGGCGACGGCGGCGGCGAAAAGCTGGCGACCGAGCGCGGCGTGCCCTTCCTGGGGCGCATTCCGCTGGACGCCGAAGTGCGCAAGGGCGGCGACTATGGTCGCCCGATTGTCGGTCACTGCGCCGGACAGCGCAGCCGGGCAGGCGTTCCGCACGCTGGCGGAGACGGTCGCGGCGCGGATCAGCGTGGTGATGCTGCAAGACGCAGACGTGATTCCGCTGAACGTGATCGGGTAGACAGCAATTATGCAGTGCGGCAGGGAGCAGCTGTCAAACCTGCCCCTACGTGTCGCTCTAACTCAGTCGTCCATGCCGATGACCTGAATTTCGTCGCTGCTGCGGACAGGGTTGTAGCGCCCGATGAGCAGCCCAGAAGAGCAAATTCAGGACAGCGCGAGCATCAGCGCGATCCACGCTTCCGGTGGATGGCGTAGCGCAGCGATACTGCGGATAGCTCTCAGCAGATCATGAATGCGCGATCAGCGCGGTCGCATCGGAAGAACACGTAGCGGCGGATCATTCGCCGACCACCAGCATCACCACAATCACGAACAACCGACGTTTCGCTTCGGCGCGCTGGACGATGAACATCATCACGCTGATGAAAATCGTCAGTAAGATCAGAATCCCAACGTTCAACGGTTCACACCTCACGCTTGAGCACTGCCACTCATTTTACCGCTCCGCCTAAGGATGATCTAGGCAGTATCCTGCCTAAACCGGGTTTAACGGTATAATGACAGTTAGCATACGCGAGTGCACATGGCGGAGCAGCGTCTATGGTCGATTTTCACGTCTCTGAACTGCAACAGGTACACTGTCAGTTACCCTCGTCGAAGTCAGTCGGGCGCATCGACAGCATGAACGCCGACGAACTCGGCGAAGCGCTGACCGGCGAAATCGAGCGTGGCGGACGCCAAATTGTGCTCGATTTGTCGAAAGTGTCGTATATGAGCAGCGCCGGGCTGCGCGAACTGGTCGCCGCGTATCAACAAGCTGCAGAACGTCTCCGGCGACCTGCGCCTGGCGCAGCCGTCGTCGCGCGTGCAGGACGTCTGGAGATGTCGGGGCTGGACACGATTTTCCAGATTTTCCCGACGCAGACTGAAGCTGTCGGCAGTTACTGAGGGATAGGACAGCGCTCATGACCGTCTGGGGAACGTCAGTTGCGGATTGCGGGCGTTCTTGAAAATGTGTCTGTCGCCTGCGATTTCGTCGTCGAACAGGCGCGCGCCGCTGGACTCGACGAACGCGCTATCCATCACTGCTATCTGGCGGTCGACGAAGCCTGCACCAACATCGTTGAACATGGCTACGGTGTGGACTGCGACGATTGCGTGATCGACGTGATCTGCCAGCCGAGCGACTGACGGATTGACGATCACGATCATCGACGACAGCCCGGCTTTCGATCCGCTGCTGCGCCCCGATCCTGATCCCCAGACGCCGATCACCGAGCGCGAGCCGGGCGGGTGGGGCATCTTTTTCATCAAGAAATTGATGGACAACGTGACCTATTCGCTATGAAGGCGGGCGCAACCGCCTGATGATGGTCAAACGACGCCAGCCGAACCCGTCGCGTCAACGCGCAAGCGCCCGACCACTCACGGAGCGGTTGAGGTGACGCCGCTCTCGGAAAAAGTCTGGCTGATCACGCCGAGCGGGCGGCTCGACGCAGCGCAGACACAGCTCGTTGAAACGGCGCTGCTGCGTCAGCTTGGCGTCGGCAACCGCTGGCTGATCCTTGACTTGAGCGATGTGGATTACATCTCCAGCGCGGGCTGAAGATGCTGGTCAGCGTGTGGCAGCGCGTCCGCGATCAGAAAGGTGATCTGGCGCTGGCGGCGCTCAGTCCGCGCGTCCGCGAAGTCCTCGAAATGATCGGGCTTGATCTGGTCTTCACGATTGCTGAAAACCCGGATCAAGCCCGTGCTTATCTCGCCTCGAAGGTCAAATAGACCCGGTCTGCCTTACTTCAAACCCGATCCAGATCCGCCAGCATCGGTGTCGGTGGAACCCTCCGGCGTTGCTGCGTCGACAGGCGCAGCGGGCGACGAGTCGGTCGCGGTCGTGCGCCAGCTATTGATGTCATCCAGGTTGACCTCGCCGTAGGGCGGGGCGAATTTGGCGCATTCCTGCGCTTGCGGCGGCAGGTCGGTGCGCGGCGCGATCAGCGGCGTTTCCGGGCTGAAGTAATTCCAGGTCGCCCGCGAAATGCCTTCGATCAGGGGCCAGGCTTCGGCATAGCTGAAGAAGTCGGTGTTTTTCCAGACGAAGACGGCGATCACGTAGTTGTTGCCGTTGGGCGGAAAGACGATCCCGGCGTCGCCGTGAACGTCGTCGAGCCAGCCGTTCTTGTGCGAGATGCGCGTGCCCGCCGGGATGCCGCCTTGCAGCAGCCGACCGAGATCGTTGGCGCTCATCAGTTCGAGCATCTGCTGGCATTCATGTCTGCGTGTAGTCGCCATCAGGGTAGGCTGCCATCAGCCCGGAGCCGAAGTTGGCGCAGTCGTAGATCATGCTGAACAGCGTGCCGAGGTCTTCGGTCGTCGTCTGGTTGTAGGGATCGGCGCCGGTGTTGAAGTTCTGGTTCGGGCGTCGTGCGCGGCGCGGGGATCGAGCCGAGCACCTGATCGGCAATGCCGAGGTCGAACGGCGCGGAAATGTAAGTATTGCGCGCGCCGAGATACTGATCGGTGTTGGTGACGTCGGCAATACCGGCGAAAATGTCGTCGTATTGCCGATGATCTGCATGATCAGGTTCGAGGAACTGTTGTTGCTGCACAGCAGCGACTGCGCCATCAGGAAGGCTTCGTCGTCGTTGGGCGCGAACAGCAGATGCCTGAAGTAGTCGATCAGGATCGAGACTTTGACCGTGCTGGCGGCGGAAACGGCCACGTCGCTGATGATGTTGACTTCCTCGCCGGTTTTCAGATCCATGACGAAGACCGACGCGACCGTCGACTGTCCGTCGTAGATGAAGCCCTGCGAGTCGAGGTAGGCGACGATCAGATCGTGCAGGGCGTTGATGCCGATGCGCGACCCATCCGCGCCAGCGATCGGCAGGCTCACCTGCCGGTTGGTCGGGTCGTGCAGCGCCGTATCGACCATCGCGACGGCTTGATCCACGTCGAGGACGTAGCCGGGGCTGCCCGGCCGGAACGTGAGCGTCTAAACGTCGTAGCTGGCGTCACCCGGCGGTCGGTCGTAGCGGGCGGCGACGTCTTCGAGGAACTGGCGCAGCAGGTTTTGCTGATAATCCGCCAGCAGATCGACGTTGACGACCTTCTGCGCCTGCTGCCCGGTCAGGTAGTTGAAAAAGCGTGACCAGAAGGCGGAATTCTCCGTGCCGCCGGAGCGCGCCGCCGCGAGCATCGCCTCGCGGTTGGTGCGGAAGCCGACCGACGAGGGGTCGAGCTGGATCGGGCTGTTGTCATACCAGAGCGTGATCGGCGTGGCGTAAGCTTGTTCGAGCTTGTTGGCGGCTTCGTTGGTCGTCAGCCCGCCAACATCGACTCCGGCGACGACGACGTCCGCCGCGTAGCGTTCGACCTGCTGGCTGAAGCGGATCAGCTCCAGCATCAGCAGTCCAAGCGCCAAGCAGATAAACACCCACGAGAAGACCGGAATGAATGGGCAGACGGCGGCGAGTGCGGCGCGTGCCTAGACCACTTAAACTGGTTGTCATGGTACAGTTCCATTAAATCGACGGCTTGGGAGATTGCATTACGCTGAAAAGGATCGATTTCCGGCAGCTGCTCCGGGGCGACCCAGCGATAATCGAGCAGTTCATTGCAGAGCGTGCCGACTTGATCGTCGGAATGGCATAAGAAGGCGAGGTCGAGGTGATCGCCATGCACGTCGTGGGCGTTGGATGGCGACGACCGCCCGACTTCGACCTGAAGCTCGAGTTCTTCGCGGAATTCGCGCGCCAGCGCATCGCGCGGGTCTTCGCCGCGATCGACGTAGCCGCCGGGCAGCCCCCATTGCGGGTAGGGGTGATAGACATGTTCGACGATCAGCACTTCACCCTGCGCATTGAACAGCACGCCGATGACCCCGGCTGAAAAGCGTGGACGGGTGAGGCGCCAAACGGTGTGCATCACGCTCAGGACCAGAGGAAACCGTTTGACTGCGGCGGCAACGCGCCGCTTTGAGATCACCATGCGCGTCCAGCGAATTCAAATAACCCCATCAGTTTAGCGAAGGCAGGGGACAGCGTCAACTGCGCGCTGAGGCTTTAGCAGGAATTTTACATGCGTGTTTGCCCGTTTATGCTATACTTCGTTAAGACAGCTTTATTTTTCGTTACAGGTTGTCAACTTGCCACAAACACCGGTTGACTTCACCAATCTGTTCGTTCGTCCGCCCGGCGATCTGCTGTATTACCTCGCGGTCATCGCGCTCAGTCAGGCGGGTTTTTTCATGGCGCTTGGGCAGCGCTTGCGCCGACCGGCTGACCGGACTTCCGGTCGCTATACGCTGGCGACCATCGGATCGGTGATCGCGTGGGCGCTGCTGATGGTCGGCGCGATGTTTGCGCTGCTCTCCACCCAGCCCGCCGACGCAATTCTGCCGCCGCTGGAACGGGTCGTGCAGGTGACGACGATTCTGCTGCTGGCGTGGGCGTTTCTGACCGCCGATCACGACGTTGGGGGCGACGTGCCCGAACCTGATCCGCGCTGCTGCTGCTGGTGATCGTCGTGATCGGCTACATCGATCACGGGCGTCGCACTGGGCGGGCATCTACACGCGCACCGATTTCAACCTGAGCGTGTACGGCGTCGCCTGGACGTTTATCCCGGCGATTCTGACGGTCTTCGGCTTGATGCTGACGCTGGTCTATTTTCGGCTGGTGATGGACGCGCCGCTCAAGCTGGTTTATTTCGCCGTGCTGCTGCTCGGCTATGCCGGGACGCTGATCCAGACGGCGCAGGGCAACATCATCGGCGATTACGCCGGCGCGATCCGGCTGGCGTTTCTCGCCTCGCTGCTGATCGTGCCGGCGCTGATCTACCGGATGGTGGTCGGCGCGCTGGAAGCGCGAAGTCGAGCGCCTGAACGAGACGCAGCAGCGCGGCAGGTGACGCGCATCGAGATCGCTGCCGCACGCCGCACGCCGGCGATCACCGCCGAGCGCGAATTGGCGCAGTTGATGAAGGCGCTGGGCATCATTCTCGAAAATGCCACGCTCGACACGATCCCCGAACAGATCGTGCTCGGCGGCGGTCGATGTGCTGAAGACGGACATTGGCGCGCTGCTGACCGTGCAGGCGGCGAACTATGCCGACATCACCTGGGGGCGTCGACAAGGTGATGGATCGCGTCGATCACCAGCCTGTCGCTCAACCTGGACGAGCAGCCGACGCTGGTCAACGCCATTGAGCGCCGCCAGCAGCGCCCGCTGTACCCCGACCGCAACGTCGAAGAACTGCACGACCTCTATTCGCGCCTCGACATCGAGCCGATTGGTCCGACCTATTTCCAGCCGCTGGTCACCGACAACGAACTGCTGGCGGTGCTGGTGGTCGGGATGCCGTATTCCGGGCGCGAACTGAGCGAGTCGGAAAAGGAACTGCTGAAGGGCATCGGCATCATCGCGGCGCGGCTGCTGGCGCTGAGCCGGGCGGCACGCAGACGCGCACCCTGAGGACGATGTGATCGAAGCGCTGCGAGCAGGGTGCGGCGCTCGATAACCTCGACAGCGACCGCATGCTGGCGGTCTGGCAGGAAGTCAGCGCCGAACTTGAAGCCGCCCGCGACCAGATCACCCAGCTTTCGCATCAGGTGACGCAGCTCAAGATCGAACTGGACTACGAGCGCAGCCGGGTCGCGTCGTCGCTGGACGACACCGAAGAAAGCCAGACGATTTCGCAGCGGATCATCGCGCTCAACGAGGAACATCAGCACTTGATCGACGAGCGCGACCGGCTGGCGGCGCGCCTGCGCGAAGCGGAAACGGCGCTGCTGGGCGCGGTTTCGACCGACAACGAAGCGATGTTCAAGAGCATGATCGAGGTGCTGCGCCGCGAGAAAGAGGAACTGCTCGGAGCAGCGCGACCGCCTGCAAGCGCAGCTTGCCGAAATGCGCGCGCGGCGCGCCGATGCCGCAGGTCGTGCAGGACATGCTCGACCGGCATGAGTCAGGAAAAGGCGCGGCTTGAACTCGAGCGCGACGAACTGAGCAGCAAGCTGACGGACATCGAAATGCAGCTTCGCGCGCTCGGCATCGAGGAAGGCGCGGCGGGCATCACCCAGTTGATCGGGCAGTTGTACGAGCAGCGCGCCTCGCTGCAAACGCAAGAACGAAGTGCTCCAGCGCGAGCGCGACGCCCTGCTGACCGAGCGCACGCAGTTCGAGGACGCCATCGCGCGCGAGAAAGAGCGCGACAAGCAGCTGCAAACGCTGCAAGATCGAGGTCAAGCATCTGGCGTCCGACCGCGAAGCCGATCACCAAGCAGCGCGACAAGCTGCGCGCCGACCGCGATGAATTGATGGCGCGGCAGGAAGCGCTGCGCGAGCAGCAGGCGCGCCTGCTGGCGGAGATCGCCGGCTACGAGCAGGAACTGACCGAACTGCGCGAGGACGAGAAAGCCGCTGCGCGCGCAAATTCAGCAGCTTGAGCGAGGAACGCAGCGAGCTGGCAGCGCGAGCGCGACCGTCTGACCGGCGCGGCTGAAGGCGGTCGAGACCGAGCGCGATCAACTGATGGCGCGCTCCGGAGGCGACCGCGAACGCTTGCAGCAGTTGGCGCGGATGGCGTCGGCTCGCTGATGGAGATGATCGAAGACCTTTCGGCGCAGCGCAGCGAACTTGAGCGCCAGTTGAACGAAGCGCAGACCGCGCTCGCCGCTGCCGACGACCGGCTCGAAGTGCTGCAAAAGCGCGCGGCGTCAGCCAGCCGCAGGTGATTTACCGCCCGGATAACCCGGAACTGATCCTCGGCATGGTGCAGGAACTGCGCACGCCGATGACCTCGATTGTCGGCTACGTCGATTTGATGCTCGAACGAATCGGCGGGTATTCTGGGCGAAATGCAGCGCAAATTCTTGCAGCGCGTTTCCGCCAACATCACGCGCCTGGCGTCGATGCTCGAAGACCTGACGCGCATCACGTTTCTGGACGCGGGGCGTTTTACGCTCATGCCGGAGCCGGTCGATGTGATCGGCTTGATCGAGGACGCGATCACGGCAGCGAGCAACCAACTGCGCGAAAAAGGGCTGACTGTGCATCTCAACCTTGACGACGAAATTCCGCCGGTGCGCGCCGACCGCGATGCGATCAGCCAGATCGTCGGTCAGTTGCTGACCAACGCTTATCTCGCTTCGCCGCCCGGCAGCGCGATTTACGTGACCGCGCGGCGCATCCAGGCGAAGAACGGCACAGTATGCCCGGCGAGATGATGTTCGTCTCGATTGAGGATCGCGGCGGCGGCATTGCCTCGGAAGATCAGGCGCGGGTTTTTGCCCGCAAGTATAAAGCCGAAAATCCGCTGATTCAGGGCTTGGGCGATACCGGCGTCGGGTTGGCGATTGCCAAAGCGCTGGTCGAAGCGCACGGCGGGGAAATCTGGCTGGAAACGCAGCCGGGCGTGGGCAGCGCCTTCAATTTCACGCTGCCGCTGGAAGCCGACACCGGAAGTGGAGAGCTAAATGCGGCGTGACATCGGCAATGAAGTCATCGTCGCCATCGCCGTTGTTGGCGTGCTGGCATTTGCGTTGATGTTTGCGAATTGTGCTTTCGCTCTCGAATGCGACGCCGTCAGTCGACGGTGCTCGAGCCGACGCACACATCTGAGTCGCAGCGCCAATCCTTCGACAGCTTCGTTCGCCTGGACGGCGACGGTTACGTCAATACCGAGCAGCAACATCGCTTGCCCAACCGCCGACGCGACTACGCCGTCGACCGACCGACTCTGCCGACGCGACTGTATCCGTCCGATACCGCCAACGTCGCCACCGACGACACTGAGCCGCCGACGGCGACCACCGCGACCGCGCCGACCGCAACTGCGACCGATACGGCTACGGAAGCGCCAACGCGACGTCACGTGCCTCCGACCGCTACGCTGCGCACCGACCGATACGGCAGTGCCGAGCGCCACGCCGAACACGCACCGACCGCGACGGTGACCAACACCAGTACGCCAGTACCACCGACGGCGACCAATACGCGACAGCCAGTCCCGCCGACGGCGACCAATACGGCGACTATCACGCGTACCGCCAACGGCGACGAACACCGCGACTACCGATGCCGCCGACGGCGACCAACACGGCGACGCACACGTCTGCCGCCGACGGCAACGAACACTGCGACCAACACGCCCGTGCCGCCGACGGCGACCAATACGGCGACGCATACGCCTGTTCCGCCGACGGCAACCAACACAGCGACGAACACGCCCGTTCCGCCGACGGCGACCAACACGGCGACACGCAGTTCGCCGACGGCGACCAATACGCCGACCAGTTCACGACGGCGACGTTACGCCGACGCCACGCCCACCGCAGACGCCGACAGCGATCGACGCCGTCATTGCTGCCGACGGCGCTGCTGCTGCCGACCGGGCTTGCCGCTGCCGACGGCTGCGGGTGATGCCCGACCCCGATGGCTGGATGACCTACACGATGCAGACGGCGATACACTTTATGCGGTCGCGCGTTGCGGTCGGGAGTTCGGTCGAAGTGCTGCGTGCTGCCAACTGCCTCGAAGCGAAGCGACAACATCGGCGCCGGGTTTGACGTCTACTGTGCCGCGACGCGCCGTACATCCCGGTTGCGACGGCGTGCCCCGTTCATGCCAACAGGGACGGCGCTGGCGCCGGAAGGCTGTACCGCGCCGGGCGTGCTTGATCATCGCGCCAGCGTTGGCGAAGGACTAACGGGTGTGTTCAACCTGGTCGGCGCGGCGGCACTGCCGACCATCGGGCTTTTACCGGATTGACATTCGCCCGAATACGACCGACGACTTACATGCGCATACAGCCGCTCGAACCAATCGGTGATCGGCGGTGTGCTGGCGTCAGATCAACAGCGATCTATTCGACGATGGTCTGCATTGGATTCGGCTGACCGTCTATGACCAGAATGGTAGAGCTGCTCGAATCCTGCGCTATCCCTGTGATCTTCCGCTGATCATCGCCGCGCCCACAGGGATAGGCTATAGTTGCCCCGAATTTTGAATGGAGATTGATGATTGTGGAAAAACGATCACGTTTGCGCTCGCCTGCTTGGATTGATCGCCTTCCGACTGATCCCGTGCTACTGATTGTTGGGATTCTGTGGACGGGCTATCAGGTGGCGCAGGGACTTCTGCGGCGCATTGGCGAGCAAAATGAAGCGCGCAGCCGCCAGCCGCTCTACGTGCAAACAGCGACGGCGCTGGCGCAGCCGACACAGGCGCGCGCGATACGAGTCACGGCGGGCTCGTACTGGCGGCGTATCACGCGCAGCGATTTGGCGTTTCAGTTTGAGACGAATACACCGCAGCCGCCGCAGGCGACCGCCGTCCCGATCAGCACGCCTGCGCCGACACTCGCCGAAGTCACGCCGCGCCCGCTGCCGACGCTGTTCCTGTCTACAGTGATGCCAGCAGGGCAGAGTGCAGGCGGTACAGCGATCCCGTCGCCCGTTCCGACGCTGGATCGGCATGGCGATGATCTGATGAACATTCTGCTGCTGGGCAACGACGGCGAAATCACCGACGACGGTTTCCTGCGCACCGATACGATGATCGTCGTCTCGATCAACCGCACGGCGGGAACAGTGGCGATGCTCAGCCTCCCGCGCGACCTCTACGTTTACATGCCCGGCTGGACGATGCAGCGTCTCAATCTCGCCTATATTCACGGGCAGGCGGGCGGCTGGCCCGGACGGTGGCTTTGGGCTGCTGCGGCAAACGCTGCTCTACAACTTTGGATTCAACGTGCATTACTATGCAATGGTCAACCTGACTGGTTTCAAGGCGATTGTCGATGCGGTCGGCGGCGTTGATCTGGCGGTGGATTGCGCGATTGAAGATCTGCCGCTGGTGGACTCGGAAGTGCCGCACGGGCGCGTATCGAGCGACCAATGAGGGCTATTACGTGCTGCCGGTGGGATACTACGCGATGAGCGGGGCGGAAGCGCTGTGGTACGCACGCTCGCGCCACAGCAGCACCGATTTCGACCGGGGACGCCGCCAGCAGCAGGTATTGCGCGCGGTCTGGCGCAAGGCGAAAGAGAATGGGTTGCTCAACAACATGGTCCCGCTGTGGAACGAGGGCAGCCAGTACATCGAAACTGACATGACGCTTGAAGACGTGCTCGGCTTGGTGCCGCTGGCGCTGAGCATCGATCCGAGCCAGATTGAGGATTTCACGCTGGTGCGCACCTACCACACGACGCCCTGGCAGCCGCCGGACGGCAGCAACGTGCAAATCCCCAACTACGAACCGATCCGGCAGACGCTGCAGGACTTCTACACGCCGCCGACCGCGAATCAGCTTGTGGCGGAGCGGGATCGACGATCAGCGTTCGCAACGGCACGGCGAACGCGAATTGGGATCGCGTGGCGGCGGAACGGCTGGTATGGGATGGTTTCAACGCGCTGGCGATGGCACGGCGGATAACACCGATTACACCGACACGATCCTGATCGACCACACCGGGCGGAGCAAAGGCAGCAGCGTCGAGCGACATCGCAGCAGGCGCTCAATGTCGACCCGGAAAACGTGCGTATCGAGCCTGATCCGAACCGCGCCACCGATTTCGAAGTGATCCTCGGCGGCAGCTACAACTCGTGCACCACGCAGGGCGTTCTGCCGGTCGATCCGAACCCCGCTGCGGGCGGGTAAAGTGCCAATCAAACGGGGGCGCTACTTATACTGTGCGCCGCGTTTTTGATGCCGCGTAACCTCGCCTTTACCAGCGTTGATGCACCTGCTCGCGGATTAGTTCGTCGTAGACGTTCTCGATTTCCTCCATCTGTGCGTCGCTGAGCGGCGGCAGGTCGGCGGCGTGGACGTTGTCCTCGACCTGCGACGGGCGTTTCGCGCCGGGGATGGCGCAGGAAACGGCATCGAACATCAGAATCCAGCGCAGCGCGAACTGCGCCATCGTCGCGCCCGGCGGGACGAGCTTTCGAATCCGCTCGACAGCTTCCAGCCCGGTGTCGTAATCAACGCCGGAGAAGGTCTCGCCCTGATCGAAGGATTCGCCGTGACGGTTGAAATTGCGGTGATCGTCGCTGGCGAAAGTCGTGCTGCGCGTCATCTTGCCGGTGAGCAGCCCGCTTGCCAGCGGCACCCGCGCGAGAATGCCCACTTTGCGCCGCTGCGCCGCCGGGAAGAAGAGCTCGGCAGGGCGGTGGCGGAACATGTTGAAGATGATCTGCACCGACTGTACGCCGGGGTACTCAATCGCCTTGAGCGCTTCTTCGACTTTTTCGACGCTGACGCCGTAGTAGCTGAATCTTGCCCGCCTGCACGAGATCGTCAAGTGCGGCGAAGACTTCCGGGCGATAATAGACCTCAGTCGGCGGGCAGTGAAGCTGCACAAGATCGAGGCGTCGGCTTCGAGGTTCTTCAGGCTGCGCTCGATAAAGCGGTCAGGTTCTCCTTGTTGTAGCCGTCGGCGGTGTGCGGGTCGAGCCGCCGCCCGGCTTTGGTGACGACGTAGAACGCCTCGCTGCGTTCTTTGCGCAGCCGGGCGATCAACCGCTCGCTGTGTCCGTCGCCGTAGACGTCGGCGGTGTCGATCAGGTTGATGCCCAAGTCGAGCGCTTTGTGCAGCGCTGCCAGCGCATCAGAGTCCTCGACTTTGCCCCACGCCCCGCCGATTGCCCACGCGCCAAAGCTGATCTCGGAGACTTTCCAGCCAGTTCGTCCAAAATCACGATACTGCATCGATGTTCTACTCCTTTATGCCGCTTGCGTAAATAAAATAATGGTCGGTGGTCTGCACGTCAGCGCCGAAACCCGCACGGCTCAGGTGATGGCGCAGATCGTCCGGTTCGTAGAAGACCTTGACGACCTTGAACTCGCTGCCGTCGTTGAGCTTGCGCGTGCGAAAGATGTGCTCGTCGTCGCGCAGCGGGCTGTCTTTTGCCGTCGAGGTTGGCTCGTGGCGCGAGTCGATCAGGAAGACGTGCCCGCCCGGTTTGACGGCGCGCTGACGGCGTCCAGAAAAGCCGTCCAGCCGATCCGCCGGGACGTGCGAGAGCCAGAAGGAGAAAAAGACCAGATCATATTGGCGATCCGGCTGCCACGCGAACAAATCCGCCTGCTGGTAGCTGACGTTGGCGGCGGTAAGTTTGGCGCGGTTGATTGCGATCATTTCCTCGGAAGCGTCGAGCGCGGTGACGTGCTCGGCTAGCTGGAGCAGTTCCTGCGTCCAGATGCCCGTGCCGCAGGCGAGTTCGAGCGCCGACTCGACTTGACCGAGTGCGAACAAATCGCGCCGGATACCCCTCACCTCGTCAAACCACTGACGGCTGAGCGCCGCTCCCCGGTCGTAGCGGTTTTGCCGGTAGAACCATTCGTCATATTCGCCGGAGCGCGCCCGGTAGTAGGCGATTTGCTGCTGCAACAGGTCGTCGTTCACGGGAAATACCCACTCTGCATCAACTATGCGGAGAGAATAACATTAATTGCAGCGGTTGGGCAGTCCACGTGGGTGGGGGAGGGAAATGATCCCGTAGGGGCAGGTTCTAAACCTGCTCCTACGGTTTGGAGCGTTCGCTAATCTTTGCTGGTCGGGTCGAAAGCGTCGCGCATTCCGTCGCCGATCACATACAGGCAGAGCACGGTGATGAAAATCAGCAAACCGGGCGCGACCACGAGGAAAGCGCCCTTCGTGAAGTAGCTCTGCGCGCCGGTGAGCATGTTGCCCCAACTTGGCGTCGGCGGCTTGATGCCCAGACCGAGGAAGCTGAGCGCCGCTTCGACCAGAATCAGGCTGCCGATGTCGATTGCCAGCGTGATCACGATGATCGAGAACAGATTCGGCAGAATGTGAGAGAACATGATCCGCAAGGGCGACGCACCGGAAGCGCGCGCGCTCAGGATATACTCGCGCTCGCGGATCGACAGAGTTTCACCGCGCACCAGTCGAGTGGTTGTCGTCCAACCCAACAAGCCGAGCACGATGATCAGCGTTTGCGGCGAAGGTTGCAGCACCGCTGCCACGATTAATAAGAGGAACAGCGATGGTATCGAGTTGAGTGTCGCGATGACCCAGTTGATGAAGTCGTCGACGATGCCGCCGTAGTAGCCGGTGATGATGCCGAGGCTGACGCCAATCGTCAGCGCAAGGCTCGCGGCGATAAAGCCCACGCTGAGCGAGACCTGCCCGGCGTAAAGCAAGCGGGCGAGGTGATCCCGACCGAGGTCGTCAGTGCCCAGAATGTGACCCGGCGAACCGGGCTGCAGGAAAGTGTTCTGCGGATCGGTTCGCGTTGAACTTACGCCCAGCGCATTAGTGATGGCGGGCGCGAACAACGCTAACAACGTCATCAATAGGACGACGCCCAGCGCGACTAGCGTGAGCTTATCGTGGCGCAGACGGCGCATCGCCAGTTGGGTCAACGATTGACCGACTTCGGGCTTTTCGCGCTTAATGTTGAGTTTTGCTACTGTAGTTGCCATGTCGCAGCCTCCCTTAGTCGAACCGAATACGCGGGTCGATCAGCGCGTAGAGGACGTCGGAAAGGATATAACCCAAAATTGTGGCGACGGCGCCAATGATGACGACCGTCATCACGACCGGATAATCTTGGGATTTGACGGCTTCAACGGCGAAGCGCCCCAAGCCGGGCCACGAGAAGATCGTCTCGGTGATCGCCGCGCCGCCGAGCAAGCCGGTGATCGCGGGACCGAGGAAGGTCGCCAACGGGATCAAGGCATTGCGCGCGCCGTGACGAAACCAAACAGACGCGTCCTGTAAGTCCCTTCGCTTGAGCGGTGCGCATGTAATCCTGACCCATCACGTCGAGCATCGAGGCGCGCATGTAGCGCGAGTAAACAGCGATTGCGCCGGTTGCCAGCACGAAAGTCGGCAGGATCAAGTATTCGATGCGTCCCCAGATCGGCGGACAGCCGCCAATGGAGAGCGCCGAACATCGGCTCCCCATGGGCAAGACGTGTAGCCATGACCCAAATATGAGTATCAGCATAAGACCCAGCCAGAAGACTGGGACGGCGTTGAAAACGACCGCGAGTACGCGCGTTACGTTGTCGAACCAACCGCTCTTGCGGACGGCAGCGAGAATACCAATCGGTACGCCGACGGCGAGACCCAGCAGGAGCGACGTTGCGCCCAGCTCCATCGTTGCCATAACGCGCTCGCCGATCATACTGGCGACCGGGCGTTTGTAAGAAAAGGAGCGACCAAAATCACCCCGTAGAATGCCTTTGTTATCGCCAACCGGCAAAGGATCGCCAGTGGCATCGGTCAGCGGCAGCAGAAAACTGTGGTCGGCAATGCCGTCGCCATCAGCATCCCAGCGCATCCAATCATCACCTGCCAACCAGCGAAGGTACTGAATGGGCAGTGGATCGTTGACGCCGAGCTGCGCTGCGAGCCTTTCTTTTTGGTATTGCGGGACATTTGGTCCGAAGGTGAGCGCGGCGACCGGACCTCCCGGTGCTGCCGCCATCAACATGTAAGACAGGACCGTGATCCCGAAGAAGGTTGGTATCGCCTGAATCAGGCGACGAAGGGTGTACTTAATCATCGTGCTTCCCCGCACAATACCCTCGCCGTTGGCGAGAGGCGGAAGCGGGCTTTGGCAGTTCTAGCCACGCCGCGCTAAAAATCCGGCTACCGATAAGTTGCTCCGGCGCGGCAGGCGCGCTAGAGACGTCTGGGATGGGTGGTACAGGTCGCCCCCTCATCAATTAAGGGGGCGACCGGAGCAGTGCTTTTGGGGACGCGAACGCCCCCAAGCTAAAGACTTAGGAGACGCTTACGGAGTAGAAACCGACCACGCATCCACGTTCCACAGCAGGTTCGACGGACGAGGATCGAAACCCTCGACGCCTGCGCCCGCAGCGTACATGCCGTTCTGCGCGAACAGCCACAGATAGGGCAGGTCTTGCTGCATGATCGTCTGCATCTGCGCATAGAGCGGTGCGCGTACTGCCGGGTCGCAACCGGCGACGGACTTCGCCTGTTCGTTCAGGGCGTTGAACTCAGGATTGTTGAACGAAGTGAAGTTGCTGCCGCTGCCGATCACGTCGCTGCCGGGCGTGAACAACTGGGTCGCATCCGGATCGTCCGGGTAGCCATTGCGCCAACCGAGGATAATCGCGTCGAAGGTCTGGCTGTCCATGATATCGAGCAGGGTATTGAAGTCGATAGTCTGGAAGTCAACCTTGATACCGACCTGCGACAGTTCGTCCTGAATCAGCGTGCCGATTGCTTCACGGCGGGTGTTACCTTCGTTGGTGTAGAGCGTGAACTGAAGCGGCGTGCCGTCTTCGGCATACATCGCGCTGTGCGCTTCGCGCACGCCGTCGCCGTCTTCATCCGTCCAGCCCGCGTCCGTCAGCATCTGCTGGGCGGCTTCGGGGTCGAACGGCAGCGGGGCGAGGGTTTGGTCATACGCCCACGACGCCGGGATCAGGAAGGAGGACATGCGGGTGCCTTCGTTGAAGACCGCTGCCTGAATGATCGAGTCCACGTCGACTGCACGGGCAATCGCCTGACGAACTGCAACGTCACCGAAAATCGGGTGGTGACCCTGATCAATCGGGTTACCAGCTTCGTCGAATGCGTTTTGCGGGTTGTTCGGGTCGGCGAGGTTGAACGCCATGTAGTCCCATGAGTTGCCGGGATAGCTGTAAACCTGCGCATCGCTGTTGCGGATGTCTTCACGACGAGCCACAGCGGGGTTGTCGATCAGGTTCAGTTCGCCAGCGAGGAACTGCTCAATGATGACCGTCTGATCCGGCACGTTCTTGTAGATGTAACCGGCGGGCTTGACCATACCGTCGACTGCATCGGTGTAGGAGGGGCTGCCGACCAAGCTGGTCTGCTCGCCGGGGCGCAGTTCACTGAACATGAACGGACCACTGGTGACGGTCGGGTCCAAGTTGTAGGGAGCGTCCATCAGCGTGCTGATGTCTTCGGGCATCGCTTGCACCGGGACGGGGACGAGGGCGCCAGCATAGCTCAGCGCCGTGCACTCCGCATTGGCGAAGGTCACGACCACTGTGTAGTCATCGGGGGCGGTCACGTCGAGAATGCCGCTCGCGCCGGTCGGGTCGATGACGTAGGCTGCCGGAACGTCGATGGTGCCAGCCGCGCCAGCCTTGATTGCTTCCCACGAGTACATGACATCGGCGGAAGTAATCGGGGTGCCATCGGTCCACATCAAGTCTTGGCGGAGATGGAAAGTATAGACCGTGCCGTCATCGGAGACATCCCAAGTTTCGGCGAGCGCACCAAGTTGATTTTGGGAGATGACCGCTTTTTCGGGATCTACGCCCAACAAACCGACGTTGGTCAATCCGACGATCCGCTGGCTGGCGGTGTCACTGGAGAGAATGGGGTTCATCGTTGCAACGTCGCCACCGAGGTTGCCCTCAATGATGATGCCACCCTGACAGCATTCGTCTTGGGCAGCGGCAGGGATTACGGCGAGGGCTGCGAGCATGCCCACCGCAATGCCGAGTGTCAAAAGCTTGACCACTCTATTCATGCGTACTTCACTCCTATCTCACTAAAAAAAGAACCATACAGTGCGAGAACCGACTGCACTCGCTCGTCCACTACTATTACACAGCGCTTGGACAGAAGGTTCAACTCCGGCGGAGAATTGCCGTAACGAATATTCTAACTGGAATTTGGTAAAATTTCTAGTTTCCATCTTTCATGTTCGTTCGCGGATTGTCACAATATAGCAAAAAGCCTTTCACAAAACTTGTGAAAGGCTTTTTGGTTGTCGGGGCAGCGGGATTTGAACCCACGACCTCTTGCACCCCATGCAAGCACGCTACCAGTCTGCGCCATGCCCCGGTTGAAGCAACTATCCAGAGTATACTCGAACGCGATTTTCGATGCAAGTCCGATATTCGGCAGAGCAGGGCGTTCGAAGGGGCAGAACTGACTTCCGCCCCTTCGAACGCTTAGCGACTAGAACAGCCCCCAGTCATCCGCCGCGCCTTCTTCCATCATTGTGGGGTCCCACATCTGCATCCCCATCTCGATAGTCGTCGGGAGAGCGGTGTATTCCTGCGCCGTGCGCCGAATCTGTTCGAGCAACTGCGGCGCGTAGGGGCAAAATGGCGTCGTCATGATGACTTCAAGGTGGCAGCGCTCATCGGTGATCTCTGACCGGCGTAGCAAACCGAGTTCGATCACGTTCATGCCAATTTCAGGATCAACTACCGCGCGCAGCGCGTCGCGCAGACCTTCTTCGGTAATTTGTCGAGTTTGGTCGCTCATATTTCCCTGCTTCACTTGCCTGAGGTAAACACCCTTAACTGGGCAAATCGTAGCACAGGGCGAATTCCAAGTCAATTTTTATAAGCTTCATCATAATAATGTTGACTTTCCCCTACCGCGCTGATATACTCAACGTAGTCTTTGCACCTTTAGGTACGAAGCAAATTTAACTACGATCAACTTTACGGGAGGAAACCGCCGGAATGGGCGCTGCACTTGAAATACGTAATCTACACGCGTCAGTCGAAAACAAACCGATCCTGCGGGGTGTTGACTTAACGGTTAAGCAGGGTGAAGTTCATGCTTTGATGGGACCGAATGGCTCCGGCAAAAGCACCCTTGCCAACGTTCTGCTAGGTAACCCGGAATATACTGTCACTGATGGGCAGATCATATTCGAAGGCAAAGATCTGCTGGCGATGGAGCCCGACGAGCGCAGTCGCGCTGGTTTGTTCCTCGCATTCCAGTACCCGATTTCAATTCCCGGCGTTACACTGGCGAACTTCCTGCGCTTGGCGATCAACGCGCGGATGAAGGCTGAAGACCCGGACAGCAAGGGCATTTCCGTCAGCGATTTTCGCCGCTTGTTGCGCGCAAAGATGGATTACCTGCAAATGGATCACAGCTTTGCCGGACGATACCTCAATGAAGGTTTCAGCGGCGGTGAGAAGAAGCGTGCCGAAGTGCTGCAAATGGCGGTATTGAACCCGAAAATTGCCATCCTTGACGAAACCGACTCCGGGCTGGACATCGACGCGCTGCGAATTGTCGCCGAAGGTGTAAGTAAGCTAAGTGGACCCGACCTCGGCGTGCTGGTGATCACCCACTACCAGCGCATCCTCAACTACATTGAACCGGAATTTGTTCACGTCATGTTCAACGGTCGTATTGTCGAACAGGGCGGTGCTGAACTCGCACTCAAATTGGAAGAAACAGGCTACGATTGGGTGCGTGAACGTTTCGGCATCGCTGAATAGTGTAAAGGGAGCAACCCTATGGTTGAGAACTTAATTCCCAGCGAAAAGCAACTATCACCAGAAGAAGCCGCGCTCAATAATGCGGGCGGCAGCTATCTGGAGAAATATGGTTTCCACAACTCGGAGTCCGCTTACAACTTCAAGAGCCAAAAGGGTCTGAACGCCGACATCGTGCGCCAGATTAGCGCGCTGAAGAACGAACCGGCGTGGATGACCGAGTATCGCCTGAAGGCATACGAGCAGTTTCTCGCCAAGCCGATGCCGACGTGGGGCGCTGATCTCAGCGGCATCAACTTCGACGACATTTACTACTTCGTGCGTGCTTCCGAAAAGCAGGGCACCAATTGGGATGACGTTCCCGCCGACATCAAGAACACCTTTGATCGCCTCGGCATCCCCGAAGCCGAGCAGAAGTATCTGCAAGGCGTGACCGCTCAGTACGAGTCCGAAGTGGTTTACCACAGCATCGTGAAAGACCTTGAAGATAAGGGCGTGATCTTCACGGATATGGACTCGGCGCTGCGTGATCACCCTGATCTGGTGAAGGAGTACTTCGGCACGGTCATTCCGTCGTCGGATAACAAGTTTGCGGCGCTGAACACCTCGGTTTGGTCGGGCGGATCGTTCATTTACGTACCGCCGGGTGTCCACGTCGAAATGCCGCTGCAAGCCTATTTCCGCATCAACATCAAGAACATGGGGCAGTTCGAGCGCACGCTGATCATCGTCGACGAGGGCGCTTACGTCCACTACGTCGAGGGCTGCACCGCTCCGACCTACAGCGAAGATAGTCTGCACAGCGCGGTCGTCGAGATCATCATCAAAGACGGCGGGCGCTGCCGCTACACGACCATCCAGAATTGGTCAACCAACGTCTATAATCTCGTGACCAAGCGCGCGGTCGCCTACAAGAACGCGACGATGGAATGGGTCGACGGCAATCTCGGCTCGAAGGTCACGATGAAGTACCCGGCGGTGATTCTGGCGGGTGAAGGCGCGCACGGCGAAGTCCTCTCTATTGCCTTCGCGGGCGCGGGGATGGTGCTGGACGCCGGTGCGAAGATCACGCACCTTGCGCCGCACACGACCAGCCAGATCATCAGCAAGTCGATCAGCAAGGACGGCGGGCGTGCCAGTTATCGCGGTCTGCTCAAGATCGTCGAAGGCGCGGACGACGTGAAAAGCAATGTTGTTTGCGACGCGCTGCTGCTGGACGACAAGAGCCGGTCAGACACGTATCCGACCATCGAGTGCGACGCCAAGCGCGTCACGATGGGGCATGAGGCATCGGTCAGCCGCGTCGGGCAGGATCAGCTCTTCTACGCCATGTCGCGCGGGATGAGCGAAGACGAAGCCAATGCTATGATCGTCAACGGCTTCATTGAGCCGCTGGTCAAAGAACTACCGATGGAATACGCGCTGGAATTGAACCGCCTGATCCAGATTCAGCTTGAAGGCTCGGTCGGGTAACTCGTAACCATCTCATTTAGGGCGTACAGCGTAGTCAACGCAAGCTGGGCTGTATGCCCTGCACATCACCAATATGGCTAACTACGTGAAACACACGACCAAACCTAAACGGCTAACACTGGCGCAAAGGATTTGCCGACCGCTGCCGCCGCTGCTTGCACACCGGGTGCGAGAGCTGATCTATCCGGTGGGACTTGCGCGTGAGGATCAATACAGCTTCACCGTCCGGGCGCAGACTGGCTCGATTTTCCACGGGTGTACGGTCGAGCGCCACGCGTACTACTTCAGTGTTTTGGGGTACTGTGTGTGGCGGAATATAGCCGTTGCTCTAGCCGTGTGTAAGCCTGGTGATCACATCATTGAGATTGGGGCGAACGTAGGCACTGAAACGGTTGGCTTCTCAGATATTGTTGGAGTTGATGGGCGAGTTTCGGCGTTCGAACCTGTTCCTGCGAATCTTGAGACGTTGAAAGCTGCGCTCGTGGACGTACGTTTTCCTAATGTGCAAATTTACCCAGTTGCGCTGAGCGATCAAACCGCTCAGGTGCATTTCGTCGCGCCACCATCCACGCATAAGACCGGCATCGGTCATATTTTGGGGGATGAGGACATTGACGACCGCGAAGTCTTCACTGTTGAAAGTGTTACGCTTGATTCGCTCGGGTTAAGTCCTTCTACCCTAGTGATCGTCGATGTCGAGGGCGTAGAGACGGCAGTATTGCGTGGGGCAAGCGCCTATCTCAAGGCAAACAAGCCTGTGATGATTGTCGAAGTTATTCAGAGACAGTTGGTTCGGGCTGGTTCCAGTGTTGAAGCTCTACATGATCAGATTCGCGCGCTTGGCTACGAGGCGTTTAGTCTGGAAAGAGCAGGGTTGGGAAAGCCGGTTTATACTGTTGAAACCACTGACTGGATATGTATTCCAAATGACCAACCAGAGAAAAGGGCTGCTATCCACCGTATGTTGCAGCGCTGTGCATGGTTGCCCTGCGGGGCGGGGCTGAATCCGATTTCTCGCGTATCGTTGGTGTGAGCTAGGCATATCCCGTTACAGATGATAAGGAGAATGAAAACGTGGTTGTAGCGAGAAGACGCCGCTCCGCCGCGCCGGAGGCGCCACTCTACACGCGCGCTGATGTCGAGGCGCTCAGTGAAGCGAATAACGAACCGGCATGGCTGCGCGAAAGCCGCCTCGTCGGTTGGGAACTGTACGAAGAAATGCCGATGCCCAGCATCGCGCAGGAAGAATGGCGGCGCACCGACTATCGCAGTATTCACTGGGATGAAGCCAGCCCGCTGATTGCTGCCGACGGTGGCGCTCAGCTTGACAGCGTTCCATCGGCGATCCTTGAGCCGCTGATCGGCGACGCGCAGGGCGGTACGCTCGTGTTCGTCGATGGCAAACTGGTTCGCAGCGAAATCTCGCCCGAACTCACCAAGCAGGGCGTCATTTTCACCGATCTGCTGACGGCGTGCCGCGATTACGAAGACCTCGTGCGTCCGCGCTTGATGACGAAAGCGGTCAAGCCGGGTGACGGCAAATTCGCGGCGCTGCACGCGGCGCTGTGGACTCACGGCGTTTTTCTCTACGTACCGCCGCGGAAAGTCGTCGAGCTGCCGCTGCACGTCGTGATGTACAACACGAAACCGGGAGCGACGCTGGGGCATGTGCTGGTCGCGCTGGACGAAGCGGCGCAGGCGACGATGCTGGTCGATTATCAGTCGGCGGCAATTGATGAACAGTCCGCCTTCATCGGTGCGACCGAACTGCTGGTCGGGCAGGCGGCGAATCTGCGTTACGTCAGCTTGCAAGATTGGAACCGGCGGACGTATGAATTCAGCCATCAGCGTGCCAGCGTCGAGCGTGATGCTCATCTGGACTGGGTGATTGGCACGATGGGCGGCAAGTTTGTCAAGTCGTTCATCGAGGCAGACCTCGACGGGCAGGGGGCGCACTTACGCGCCAGCGGCATGTTCTTCGCCGACGAGAAGCAGTTCTTCGACCTCGACACCCAGCAGAACCACAATGCACCGCTGACTGTCTCCGACCTGCTGTTCAAGGGCGCGGCGAAAGATCAGGCGCGCACGCTCTGGCAGGGGATGATCAAGTCGCTGCCGGATATGCAGAAGATCGACGGCTTCCAAGCCTGTCGCAACCTGATCTTGAGCGAAGAAGCTCGTATGGACGCGATCCCCGGCTTGGAGATCGAAGCCGACGACGTGCGCTGCACCCACGCGGCGACCTTCGGGTCGCTCGACGAAGCGCCGATCTTCTACCTGATAAGTCGCGGCGTTCCCCGTGACGTGGCTGAATTGACGGTCACGGAGGGCTATTTCGAGGAACTGCTCGAACGCATACCCTTTGAGCGCGTGCAGGATCGCTTACGAGCGGCGCTCGAAGCGAAAATCGTCGGGCGGACGAGCTAAAATCACCGGGCGCGTCGAGCAAGCAGACGCGCCCTTTTCATTTACTCCGAGGAGTTTCTTCATGCTCCAAAATCTCGATGTCGAAAAAATCCGTGCGGATTTCCCCATTTTGCAGCAGGAGCACCACGACGGAGTGCCGCTGATCTACCTTGACAACGCTGCCACTAGCCAGAAGCCCAGCCTCGTGATCGACGCGCTGGACGATTACTATCGTCGCTACAACGCCAACGTGCATCGCGGCATTCACAAGCTCAGCGAAGAAGCGACCGTCGCGTACGAACGGGCGCGGATTAAGCTGCGCAAGTTCATCAACGCCAGCAGCAAGCGCGAGATCATCTACACGCGCGGCACGACCGAGAGCATCAATCTGGTCGCGCAGTCGTGGGGCAGGGCGAACCTCAAGCCCGGCGACGTGGTGATCCTGACGGAGATGGAGCACCACTCCAACATCGTGCCGTGGCAAATGCTGGCGGCAGAGAAGGGCTTCACGATCCGCTACGTGCCGGTGCTGGACGATGGCACGCTCGACCTTGAGGCTTACGCGGCGCTGCTGCGCGACAATCCGGTCAAGCTGGTCGCGGTGACGCACGTCTCGAACGTGCTGGGGACGATTAACCCGATTGCGGCGATGGCGCGGCAGGCGCATGACGCGGGCGCGCTGATGCTGGTCGATGGCGCGCAGTCGGTGCCGCACATGCCGGTTGACGTGCAGGCGCTCGACGTGGACTTTCTGGCGTTCAGCGGGCACAAGATGCTGGGTCCGACCGGGAGCGGCGTGCTCTATGGTAAGGTCGATCTGTTGGAGGCGATGCCCCCGTGGATGGGCGGCGGCGACATGATCGCTACGGTCAAGCTCTCCGGCAGCACGTGGAACGACTTGCCTTACAAGTTCGAGGCAGGCACGCCCTCGATTGCCGAGGCGATTGGACTCGGCTACGCGGTCGATTACTTGAACGCGTTGGGCATGGAGCGCGTGCAGGCGCACGAGCGCGAGATCACCGAATACGCGCTGGATCGGCTTAGCGGAAGTCCCCGGTGTGACGCTGTTTGGTCCTGAAGCTGATCAAAAGGGCGCGGTGGCGACTTTCACGATGGAGCAAATTCACGCGCACGACATCGCCCAAATGCTCGACGCCGAAGGGATCGCGGTGCGGGCTGGGCATCACTGCGCTATGCCGCTGCACGACCGTTTTGGCGTCTCGGCGACGGCGCGGGCGAGCTTCTACGTCTACAACACGCCGCACGAAGTCGACCAATTGATTGATGCTCTGTACAAAGCCAAAAAGACGTTTAGTATATAGTTCCGAGCAATGCGTACTGAGTGCCGAATACTGCTCATGAGCAAGCGCAGTGTTGGGGGAAGTAGGTAAGGCAATATTATGCAAGATATGTACCGTGAAAACATCCTCGATCACGGGATGCACCCTCGCAATCGCGGCATCCTCGAACCCGGCAGACGTCGATCATGAAGGGCATAACCCGCTTTGCGGCGACCGCCTGCGGCTCACGCTCCGGCTGGATGAGAATAACCGCGTCGCTGAAATCGGCTGGGATGGCGAAGGCTGCGCGATCAGCCAAGCAGCGGCGTCGATGCTCGGCGAAGAAATCCTCGGCAAGTCGCTGGATGAGATCCGCAAGATCGACAAAGAAGACATCTTTGAAATGCTGGGCATCCCGATTGGGATGAACCGGGTCAAGTGCGCGCTGCTCTCGCTCAAGGTGCTCAAGGTGGGCTTGTACGGCGTCGAAGAATGGCGTCGGCTGGAACACGAAGCTGAGGAAGACGAGTAAATGCCGGAATTTGTCACTGTCGCTACCGTCGCTGAACTGAAATCCGGCGACCGGATCGTTGTCGAGATTGACGACGTTTGGGTCGTGATTTTCAACGTCGATGATCACTACTATGCGCTTGAAGACATGTGCTCGCACGAAGAATATTACCTGTCGGAAGGCGAACTGGACGGCTACGCGATTGAGTGTTCTAAACACGGCGCGCAGTTCGATATTCGCAGTGGCGCGGTGCTCGCGCCCCCGGCGGTGACGCCGGTGAAATGGTATCAGGTTCGCGTTCAAGACGGCGAGGTGCAGGTCGAGCGTAAATGATCGCTCCACTGCGCCGCCTGAATCATAATCGATGAACGTATGGTGGCGGCTCGTCCGGTTCGGTTTTCGCCTGCTTTACAACGAACTCGCGTTCACCTACGATCTGGTAAGCTGGATCGTATCGCTGGGAGCGTGGCGCTGCTGGGCGCGGGCCTCGCTGAAGCACCTTGACCTAACCAGTGATGATCGTGTCCTCGAACTCGCGCACGGGACGGGCAACTTGCAGCTCGACCTACATGCGGCGGGGTATCGCGCTGTCGGCTGCGATCTATCCCCGGCGATGGGGCGGATTGCTCGATGGAAGTTGATGCGCCAGCACTTGCCGGTTCGCCTTGCCAGAGGGCAGGTGCAGCGCTTGCCCTTCGCCGCCGAAAGTTTCGCCGCTGTGATCAGCACGTTCCCGACCGACTTCATCATCGCGCCGGAGACGCTGGCAGAAGTCAATCGCTTGTTGAAGCCCGGCGGGGTGCTGATCGTCGTTCCCAACGCTCAGATCACCGGTGGCGGCAGGCTTGGCAGCGTGATCGAATGGCTCTACCGGATCACGGGGCAGCGACCAACTTCGCCGAGTCAGGTGTCGTTGGCGGCGTTTTTCGCTCCGTTTCAGGTCGAAGTGTTCGCGGAAGTGTGTCCTCGCAGCAGCGTCACGGTGATCGTTGCGCGCAAAATCGAGCGAAACACGGGCTAGAACTGCGCAGATTCCATGTTATAATTGCCCCTGCATATGGTGGGTATAGCTCAGTTGGTTAGAGCGCTTGTCTGTGGAACAAGAGGTCGAGGGTTCAAGTCCCTTTACCCACCCTGTTGAAGTCAATTTTCAGAACCCGCTGCTGATCCAGCGGGTTTTTGATTCCAGAGTCCGTCATCACCACCAGCCCAGCGGGTGGGGTGGATGTCGGTTCATCCAGTGCTGTCTGCTTCCCGTAATTGAGACATCTCGTCGTTTGCCATGCTTGTACCTAGCGGGATACGGGCGTCTGATCGCGCGACTCGCTCCCAAAATCCTTTAGTATGTCGAATGAAAATACTCCGATCGGGTGACGAACACTACTCTGCCGGATGAGGCGGATCACCCTATCGCGACGGTATCCTTATTGTCAAGCGGTACATAAGCCAGAGATGGTTGATCTCCCGTAGTATTTTCTAAGGGAAGTTGGGGAGGAAAAAGTCCATGAGTGACAATGAGTTTATTCAAGATATTGTCACAAGCGCTGTGTTATCACGGCGTAGTTTCATGAAGTGGAGTGCGGCGCTGGGCGGAACTGCGGCGATCGCTGCGAGCGGTCTGGAACTGGCAGCGGCGACGCGCGATCTACCACCCACGGCAGACGAGGTCATCTGGAGCGCCTGCATGGTCAACTGTGGTAGTCGCTGTCCTCTGCGCTTGCACGTCAAAGATGGCGTTGTCGTTCGCGTCGATACCGATAATACGGGCAACGACGTGTTCGGCACGGATCAGCAAGTGCGGTCGTGCGTGCGTGGGCATTCGGTTCGCCAGCGCATTTACAACCCTGATCGGCTCAAATACCCGATGAAGCGGACGGGCAAGCGAGGCGATGGTCAATTCGAGCAGATCACGTGGGAAGAAGCTTTCGACACGATTGCCAATAAGCTCAAGGACGTCGTGACCAACTACGGCAATGAGGCGATCTACATCAACTATGCGACCGGTGCATTGGGTGGTACGGTAGCCAAGTCTGGCCCCCCGCCTCGACCCCAATCGCTCGCTTGATGAACTGCTACGGCGGTTATCTGAATCATTATGGCACCTATAGCACCGCCCAGATTTCAGCGGCGATGCCTTATACCTACGCTGGTAACGTCAACAACAGCATTGAAGACATCGTCAATAGCAAGCTGGTTGTCTACTTCGGGAACAACCCCTTTGCGACCCGCATGAGCGGTGGTGGTCTTACCTACAGCCTGCAAGAATTCAAGGCAAAAAGCGACACCAAGCTGATCGTCATTGACCCGCGTTACTCCGATACTGCGCTCAGCGCAGCCGACGAGTGGATTCCGATCCGCCCCGGCACGGACGCGGCGCTGGTCAGCGCGATTGCCTACGTCATGATCACCGAGAACCTGCACGATCAGGAATTCTTGGACACTTACGCCGTCGGCTTCGACAAGGAACACATGCCGGAAGGCTATACCGATCAGGATAGCTATAAGGACTACATCCTTGGTACCGGCGCGGATAACACCGCCAAGACACCGGAATGGGCAGCGCCGATCACCGGTATCCCGGCGGCAAAAATCACCCAACTTGCACGTGAGATCGCGACTCTCCAAGCCCGCTTACATCGCTCAAGGTTGGGGTCCGCAGCGCCAAGCGAATGGCGAGGAAACCTGCCCGCGCAATCGCGATGCTCTCAATCCTAACGGGTAATGTTGGCATTCATGGCGGCGGCACTGGCGCGCGCGATAACTCGTACAAGATCAGCTGCGTCAGCCTTCCCGACTCTAACTAACCCGGTCGCCACGTCGATCTCGGTTTTCATGTGGCCCGATGCGATCACGCGTGGACCAGAAATGACCGCGCTGGCGGATGGCGTCAAGGGTAAAGATAAGCTCGACGTGCCGATCAAGTTCATCTGGAACTACGCCGGGAATGCCCTGATCAACCAGCATTCTGATGCCAATGTGACCAAGAAAATCCTCGAAGACGACACGATGTGCGAAATGATTGTGGTGATCGAAAACCACATGACGCCCAGCGCCAAATTCGCCGATATCCTGCTGCCTGATACGACCAACTTTGAGAAGAACGACATCACCACCAACGGCGACACCGGCAATATGGGCTATGCGATTTTCACCACCCAAGCGATCCCGCCCATGTTCGAGACCATGCACGTTTACGATATGTGCACGGAAATCGCCAAGCGCCTCGACGTCGAAACGGAATTCACCGAAGGTCGTACTGTTGAGGATTGGCTGCACTTTGTCGTCGACCAGACCCGCGAGAAAAACCCGAACTTCCCGGATTACGATACTTTCCAGCAAATGGGTATCTACAAAGTAAATAATCCGGGTGCGCCATCGGTCGCCTTTGACACCTTCCGTGCCGATCCAGTGGCGAATCCGCTCAAGACACCTTCCGGCAAGATCGAGATCTTCTCGGCGGCACTCCACGATATCAGCCAGACATGGACGCTCCCCGAAGGTGATGTCATCAGCGGGCTGCCGATTTACGTCTCGACATGGGAAGGTTCTGCCGACCCGCTGCGCGAAAAATTCCCGCTGCAGATGATCGGGCATCATTACAAACAACGGACCCACTCGACTTACGGCAACGTGCCTTGGATGATTGAGGCAGCGCCGCAGGAAGTTTGGATTAACCCCATCGACGCGGAAGCACGCGGTATTCAGCATGGCGACGCGGTCTACGTCTACAATGATCGCGGTCGCACCAAAGTTCCCGCTAAAGTCACCCGCCGCATTATGCCCGGTGTGGTCTCTCTTCCCGAAGGCTCGTGGTATACACCGGATTCCAGTGGTGTCGATCAGAATGGCTGCGTCAATATCCTAACAGCCTATCGTCCCTCACCGCTGGCAAAGGGTAACCCACAGCACACCAATCTGGTCGAGATCGAGAAAGTGTAAGAAGGCAAACGATGACTACTCAATATGCATTTCACTTCAACTCGGATCTCTGCACAGGCTGCAAAGCCTGCCAAGTCGCCTGCAAGGACAAATGGGATCTGCAAACGGGCGTGACTTGGCGGCGCGTCGCCGAATACAGCGATGGCGACTGGTCGGCAAACCCCGACGGCACGTTTACGCAGAACGTCTCCGGTTACTACGTTTCGGTCGCCTGCAATCACTGCGCGAACGCACCTTGTGTCGAAGTGTGCCCGACGGAAGCCATGCACAAACGCGACGACGGCATCGTCATGATCGATTATTCATTGTGCATCGGCTGCCGTTACTGCCAGTGGGTGTGCCCTTATGATGCACCGCAGTTCGACTCCGAGCGCGGCATCATGACCAAATGCAACTTCTGCTATGACGCTATCGACGCCGGGGGAGAACCTACTTGCGTCGCCGCCTGCCCGTCGCGCGCGCTTGAATTTGGCGAGCGTTCGGAACTGGAAGCAAAATACGGAACCATCCATGAAGTCGCGCCGCTGCCTAGTGCCAGCATCACCGATCCATCGTTGATCATCACGCCACATCGTGATGCCGCTCCGGTCGGTGCTGGGCCGGTTGCCAACCCTGAGGAGATTTAAGTCATGAATCCGAACGAATGGGCACTGGTTATTTTCACGGTCGTCATGCAAATGGCGGTCGGCGCATTTGTCATTCTCGGCGGGGTACACTACTTTGCCACCCGCCGCAACGGTCTCGACGAGGCGGATAAGCTCAGCGACCGGGCGCTGCTGGCAATTGGTCCGGTGGTTGTTCTCGGCTTGTTGGTCACCTTCCTGCACCTTGGGAACCCCATCAACGCGCCGCGCGCGATTTCCCACTTCGCGACCTCTTGGCTCAGCCGCGAGATCATCCTGTCAATCGCCTTTGGCGTTCTCGGCGCAGCTTTCGCCTTGATGCAGTGGCGCAAGATCAGCACGGCGAATGTTCGTAATGCCCTCGCCTTGATCGTCGCGCTGGTTGGCGTGGTGTTGGTCTACGCCATGTCGATGGTTTACCGGATCGTCACAGTTCCCGCATGGGATACGATTGCGACCCCGATCAACTTCTATATCACCACCTTTCTGCTGGGTGGTCTGGCGATGGGTGCGGCTTTTGTCGCCAATTTCTGGTACGTTCGCCGGAAAAACATGGATCCCAAGAACGTGCAGTACTCCATGCTAGCGACGTCCTTGCGCTGGATCGCCTTGCTCGCGATTGGCTTGCTCGGCTTGCAGTTCGTCGTCGTCCCGCTCTACCTAACCCAGCTCGCGTCCGGGGCTAACCCGGCAGCGATCGCTAGCGTCGATTTGCTGGCGCAGCAAAATGGCGTGATTTTCGCCTCGCGGCTGATTCTATTGTTCGTGGGCGCCGGTTTGCTGGCGATCTTCGTCTATCAGAATGCCTCAAGTGAGAGCAAACTGCGTGTTGTCAGCAGTGTCGCCTTTCTCGCTTTCGCGCTGGTGCTGGTATCCGAGGTATTAGGACGTTATTTGTTCTACATCTCGATGGTCAGGGTCGGTCTCTGATACTTGGGCGATCCGCAGCAGTCGCTGCGGTCAACCAGATTGTAGCAAGGTACGGGAGGGTGAACCCCTCCCGTTTTTGTTATTGTGGGTGAAGCGACTTCGCGAATTTGTCGCTTAACCACCTAGCTCTGAAGCAAAAGGTCACGGGTCAAGGAGCCTTACCCGTGACCTTCAAGGATGTGTCTTAAGAACGCGCTTCAGGTGAGATCACTCATCTTAAAGCCACAACTCGGACACTCAATCGAGATGAAGGGATACGTTTTCTCGGTGGGTGGACCGGCGATGGCGTGAGGATAGCCGCAGCTCGGACAGATTTCGTGCCGAAACTCCGGCTCTGGAGTTGGCAGCGGTAGTTCGAGTTTGTCGGCGAAATTCGTTTCGCGATCTTCCCGCGCTTTCACGGGTTGCCGGTTCATAGCATAAGCTGCTCCGCCTAACGCGACCAGTGACAGCGCTGATACAGCGAATCCGAGCATGGAAACCGGTCCAAAAGGATCATAGCTCAGGCGGATGACGTGATCGCCCGTCGGCAGGTTGACGAGTACTAGGTGCTCGTGGCTTCCGAGCTCAAGCGGTTCATCGTCCAGCAGCGCTTGCCAACGTGGGAAGTAGGTCATGCTCAAGACGACGCTGGTCGCTTCGTCGGCGTGATACTGGAACTGTATTTCGCTGGACGATTTCGCCAATGAGGTAACCGGGAATGATGCCAGTTCCAAGTCTCGATTGACATTCGTACCTTGCAGCAGATAATTCGTCAGTGCTTCCCTTGCCTCGAACTGCTGGGCGACGTCCAGCGCATAGAACAAGTTGAACCCGACAAACCAGACTCGCCCGCGCCAACCTTTTGGTAGCCGAGCAGGGGGTATTCCTCGCCGTGATAGCTGACCGACGCGACAATCTGGTCGAGTCCATAATAGGTCGCGCCGATCCAGGCGCCGTCGGTCAAGGGGAAGCTCACCGCGCCGCTCAATGTGCTCAATTCCGACGTGAAGCGGATCTGCGGGCGTTCTTCGAGTGCTAACGGTATCGCATGGACGCCGAACAGCGTATAACCCTGCTCGTAGATGCTGCCTAACCCGCTCAAATCGGCGATCAGCGTATTGCCCGCGCGCACCCAGTCGCCGAGTGCTGCTTCGACGTCGCTGTCCGGCGCGAGCCGGTTCATGCCGATCACGGAGAAATGGGCGAGATATTCAGGCGTGTACTCGGCAGGATCGGCAAACTCGCCTTCACTGGCGAAAGGGAAGGCGTAGAGCCATGACGTGGCATTATCGCCGATGATCAACATGCGCTGGTCGGAGAGAGCTTGCGTAAACGTGGTCGGTTCGGTGCGCTGCCAGAGCCTAAGCGTGTCCGCTGCGTCCACCTGTTCATAGGGGACAGCAGCGGCGAAAGTATTGTCGCTCGCCGCGCCTTGCGTGCGTGTGACCAAGTAATCGACATTCCACAACGAGAGGACGCGCTCAAGGTAGTCTGGCGATTGCGTCACTGCCGATATCAGGCGGCGAACGGCATCCTGCTGTGGCGTGTTTTCCAGCGCCCATCCGGAGACATTCTCATGCTGACCGACCACGCTTTCCAGATAAATCTGCGACGAGGTTGGGTTGGGCAGTGTCAACGGCGCAACTCGTCCGTCGAGCGTTCCCTGAGCCAGCGCGCTGGCGATAGCGGTTTCGTCGGGTGGCGCTGCTCGCATCATCACCACCCGCCACGCTGGAACGAATTCGACCGCGCCGACCAAGATCAGCGCCGCGACGATCAGCAGCGGCTTCAGCTTGACCTGCGCCGTCGTGGCGACGATCAGCGGTATGAAGATCGCCACGACGTTGAGAAAGCGCTCCGGCAGCAGCGAGTTCTTGCAACGGGATGAACTCGAACAAGCCCCCCTGCGGACCGAACGCCAGCCATAGACAGAGCAAACTGGACAAGATCAGCGCGCGGTGCTGCACTGAATTGGCGCGGAGAGCGATGAGCAGCGCCAATCCCAAACTCACAATGCCGATGCTGATCGCTTCGATGCTGACGTGGTAGGGCAGCAGCGCATCCAGCGAGATCGAAAAGAGGTCGATCTTATCCACTGGCAGGCTGGGAACGCCCGCAAGTTCGAGATGCCCGTAAGCGGGGATCAGATACAAGGCGGCGAGGAGCAGCCCGGCAGGGATGGTCAAGAGGACGAGTATGCCTCGTCGCAGCGGGATGTACACGTCGCTGAGCAGGCGGACGACGACATAGACGCTGAGCGCGACGGCGAAGATCGCCGCCTGCATTACGTGTGCCATCAGCGCGAACGCCCACAGGCAGCTCAGGATGACGAAGGCGAAATGCGTTCGCTTTCCGGTGAGCGATTTCTCGGTCAACCAGACGATCCACGGCAGAAACAGGATCGCCACACCGCGCGATAGATTGCCCTCCGAAAAGATCGTCCGCAGCGTGTAAGGGGCGGCGACGGCGAGGATACCTCCCGCCAGTGCCAGCCAGCGATTATGCCCCCAACGAGTTCCAATCGCGTAGACGCTGCCGCCAAGGATCAAAAAGATCGCGCTGACGAAGATGCGATAGGCGACAAAAACGTTGTTGGTCAGCGCGGTCAGCGGTCCCAAAATCCAGAGCGCGAGCGGTGGATAGTAAACCCGCATGGGATCGCCTAGATACCAATCCGGCGTCCACGCGCTTTTGGCGAAGCCGTCCACGAGACCCGCTTGACGGATCAGACTTCCCATGTACTGAGCGCGGTACAAATGCCCCCAGCTGTCGCTGCCCCACGGAAAACCCTGCTGCCAGATCGGTGCGATCAGCGCCAGAATGCCGCCGATCAGCAAAACTGCTGGGAAGATCAGATGTCCAAACTGAATAAGTTGGTCGCGGTTTGGCGGACCGATCGCAAGAATTTGCCGGATCTTAAATTGTCGAGCAGCGGATTGCCAACGTCCCATGTTGCACTTTCTGACATCGTCATCAATATCGCGCTCATCCGCGTCCAAAAGAGGAACATGTTGTACACGCCAAACGCCGCGATATACCCCATGTACTTGCGGATGAAGACTTTTTCCGGCGGAGAGCTGAAACCATAGGCGACGAGGATGCGCAGCGCATTGACGGTGGTGTAAAAGGCGAAAAACAGCATCACCGCCAACCCGATGACGTTCCACGAATAGCCAAACAGCGGGAGGACGAATATCATGAACGTCCAGACGAGCCGGGGCATCGCCAGCGTGTGGTCGACCTGTAAGCGCAGCGGCAGCGCGACTTGCCAGAACATCGCGTTCCGGCTGCGCTCGTGTTTGGGCTGCTCATGCACCGCGATAACTTCCAGCGCGCCGCGCTGCCAGCGAACGCGCTGCGAGTAGAGTTCCGACCAAACGAGTACCGGCGCTAGATGCGCGCGGGTTCCGGGTAAGTAACCGATCCGCTTGCCCTCAAGTTGATGCATCGACAGCGTCAAGTCGGCGTCTTCGGAAACGGTGCGCCCGCGATACTTCCCTGCGCTGTCAAAGACGCTGCGCCGGAAGACCGAACAGGCTCCGGCGATGGTAAACATGGTATTGGTGCGGCTCTCGGCGTAGCGCCCCAGATGAAACGTCATCGCATATTCGAGGAATTGACAAGCGGTGAGCAGCTTCTGCGACGTCGACAGCGGCTGACTGACCGGCATTCCTTTCGCGTCGATCAGCGGATTTCCGTCTTTATCGACGGCGATGACCAAGTACGGGTCGATGATCAAGTGCCCGGTCGCCGCGACCAAGTTCTCGTCTGCCATGAAGCAGCGAACCGCGTTTTCGACCGCATCCGGTTCGAGCACGATGTCGCTGTCAACTGCGATAACGATCTCGCCAGTGATCAGTTCGAGCGCTGCGTTCACGGCGGCAGCCTTACCGTTTTCGCTCACGTAGCCGCGTTTCCGCCGGATCAGGTGAATCCCGCCCTCAAAGTCAGAGGCGAGAACGGTGAAGCTGGTCGTGCGCAGGTATTCATTGCCGCCGCCCCAGTGTGAAACGTGCCGCAGCACCCGGTCAACCGTTCTGTCCTGCGACCCATCGTCAACGATGATGATCTCCATCCGCTGATGAGGATACGTTTGACTCTTGAGGCTGATGATGCAGCGGTCAATGTTCGCCTGCTCATTGTAGGCAGGGACGATCACCGACACCATCGGGAGGTCCTCGGTCGGCAGTTCCGGCAGGTGATAGCGCTGCAAGCCGAGGAACGACCAGAGCATCTGCCACAGGGTAGACAGCCCGTCGGTGACCAGTGGCACGAGCAGCCAGACGCCCCAGATGAGCAGCAGCGAGATCACGGCGTCGCGTGAGATCATCGCAGTACCCGCCCGGATTCAGTCATGACCTCATGGACGCGGCGAATGGTGGGCTTGGTCATCAAGAACCAGTAGAGCAAGACGACGCCGATAAAATAGGCTAAGCGCCCGACGAGCGCATGACCGATGGCGACCGCTGGTTTGCCCCACAAGAGAATCATGGCAATGATGATGAACAGGCGTAACAGATTGAGCAGGTAGGTGCCGACGATGCCAATGAGCAGGCGGAAACTGCGCTGGTACGCTGTCTGTTTGGGATAGAACAGCAGCAAGCCGCAGAGTACCGATAACTCGATCAGCGTCGAGGATTCGACGCCGACCTTCAACCCTGACCAGCCGGTCGCGTCGGGGACGAGCAGGGTCGTGCCGTCGATCACTTGAACGGGGACGTGGACTGCGTTGAGGATCGCCGTAATCTGCGCGGATTCGAGCGATGCCAACGCGACGTGCCAGTTGGCGATCACCGCGATGTTGAGGGCGATGAAAGCCAAGCCGAATGCCTTCCACACGTAGAGCAGCAGCATCCAACGCTGCCGCTGAATCCACAGCAGACCGGCGATGTAGATCAATCCGGCAATCTGGATTCCAGTCCAGGTCACAATGCGGCTCCTGCCGCACCAAAGAGCGTTTCCCGACGCATGAACAGCCAGTGCCCGATGAGCAGCACTAGGATCACGGTGAGCAGTGGTCCTAGCGTATTGGCTGAATAGAAGCTGGTTGTCGCTGAGGCGATGTTGCAGTTGTGCGAGTTGCCGGGACTCCAGCAGATCGACACGCTGTAGTCACCTTGCAGAGGATACGATCCGTTATTCGACTGCCACGAGTAGGAAAACGTCTCGCCGCTCTCTAGCGAGGGGACGCCGTCAAAGCTGTTCGTCGCCACGACCGAACCATCGGCGGCGCGGATTTCAAAGTACAAGTTGCTGTTATTGACTTTGTCGTCGGCGCGGACGGTCGCGCTGATGGTGATAGTCTCGTTGAAGTTGCCACCGCCTGATGCGCTCAGCGAGAGAATTGTTCCAGAGTTCGCGCCGAGGGCGAACAATGCCAGTAGGGATGCCAAGAACAGCAGCTTGTGCCGGTGGAGTTCACGGCTGAGCCTGCTTTTGCGACGTTGCTCGTAGTGTACCGTTTTATTCATTGCGTCGGCGACGTTCGGCTGCATTGCGTATTAAGGTGATGCCGGTGTGACTCTATAGCTCTATGTGACTAGTGTATGGCGTGATGCGGATGAAGTTTGTACATTTTGTGTTGAGAAATTCCCTCAAACCTAAACGACAGACTGAAACCGCCGCCTATACAATACAAGTGACACTCATAACCTGCAATTGTACGAGTGTGACGAATACAAGGCAAAAAAGACCGCGATCTGCCACCAGCGTATTCCACTTCCTCACCGCTTTCCCCCAGCGAATTTATGCGTGCTGCGGTATTGCACCAGATTGGGAATAGCTGCGGAACTCGTCTGCATACGGCTTATGATCGATTATTCAAAGTGATAGGGTAGGGACACGTTGTGACCAAAATACTCGTGGTTGAAGATGACGAATCCATTCGTGCAAATGTGTGCGATCTGCTGCTCATGGAGGGTTTTGGCGTTGTCCTGGCTGCGGATGGCAGCTTCGGTATCTCGGCTGCGCTGCGGGAACGCCCCGACTTGATCCTGTGCGACATCATGATGCCCGGCTGTGACGGCTACGAAGTCCTCGAAGCGCTGCGGGGGCACGAGGAAACCTCGGGAACACCATTCATCTTCCTGACCGCGAAAGCGGATCGTCCGTCGCTGCGGGAGGGGATGGATCTTGGCGCGGATGACTACCTGACCAAGCCGTTTACCTCTCGTGAATTGCTGACTGCCGTTCGGACGCGGTTGGAGCGGCAAGCGCAGCAGGACAAGGCGAGCGAGCAGGACTTCGATGAGCAGCGCAAGCAGATTATCGAAATCCTGTCGTCGGAACTGCGCGAGTCGCTCGTTTCGTGGGTGACGATGCAAGAACTGATCACCCAGCAGCTTGCCCGACTCTCCAGCGCTGAACTGCATGAGATGTTGCAGGCGCTCCGGCTTGGCAGTCGCCACATCCGCCATGCGGTTGAACAATTGACCTTTGCCGCGCAACTTCATCTGGGCATCCTTGACGCCCAAGCTATCTGCGCTGGCAGCCAACCGACTAACCTTGCTGCGACCGTCGAAGCTGCTACCAATCTAGCTCGCGGCTTCGCCAAACGGAATGCGGGAGCGTTCATTCGATTTGATCGGCTGGATCGCAAGCTGCAGATCCCTTGTCAACGGACTTCCCTCGGCTACAGCATCACCGAATTGATCGTGAATTCTCTCAGCGTGCTTGCGGACGGCAGCGAATTAGTGATCAACATGTGGCAGGAAGATGCGGTTGCTTGCATTCAGATCGTTATCCAGACTGACCCCGGCTCGCTCAGTTCAGTTGAGACACTCCGGCTGCTGCTGGGCGCGAGTCAACCGGATCGCCCTTTACAGTCGTTACAAGAACGCGGCTTAGCCATCGCCAAGCAGATATTGACGCTGCATGATGGATCGCTGCGCTTTGATGCGTTGTCGGGTGATGCCTATCAGCTGGTGATCGGTTTGCCGCTGCAGCAAGGTGGCTAGCCACGCTTGGCACGCTAGCTGACCCCATCCGGGCGCCTCTAAACCCCTACGGCGACTCGCCATGATGTAGGTTTTTCAGGTTCACCCCGGCGGTGTTACACTCACGGCAATGCGAGGCAAAAACGTCGTCGCAGCCATGTCAGTCTATTATCAGGGGTTATCATGATCGTGACCTGTAACCGGATTCCCGTGAATCCGCAGTATGCGACCGAATTTGAAGCGCGTTTTGGCGAACGCGCCAATCTCGTCGATCAGATGCCCGGTTTCGTGTCGTTTCAACTGCTGCGCCCGCTGAGTGAAGGTGATCCCTACATCGTCATGACCTATTGGGAGTCGGAAGCGCACTTCAAGGCGTGGACTGAATCGCCCGCGTTCCTTGACGGACACGCCCGGTCCAGCACGCTGCCTCGCGAGACTTTCACCGGTCATCCGGTGCTGGAAGTTTACGAAGTGTTGAACTCGACGGCGAAGGCTGAATCCTCACTGTGATCTCGGTAGCGTAAGCCACGCGGCACCGGCGTGATCCGGCTCGCTAGTACGTTGCTCTGGCGGCGGATCGCCCGACCTTGCTGCTGGTAATCGATGGATTGGAGCTTTCATGGCGAAGCTGATTTTTGGCGACCGCATCGCTGCTGAGGCGCAGTTGCGGACGGGCTGTTCGGCGACAATTTTTGATGAGGCGCGCGAGCGTATCTTGCTCACGCGGCGGATAGACAATGGGCAGTGGTGTCTGCCGGGGGGCGGTTGCGAACCGGGCGAGAGCGTCGAGGAAACCTGCATCCGGGAAACGTGGGAAGAAACCGGGCTGCGCGTGCGCGTCGTTAAGTTGATCGGCGTGTACTCGTCGCCGGACATGATCGTCGAATACGCCGACGGTAACCACTGGCAGATCGTCGCGCTCTCGTTTGAGGCGGAAGTGATCGGCGGCGAGCTGGGCTTGAGCGACGAAACGACCGGCTACGGCTACTACAGCCGCAGCGAAATGGCTGAACTTGACGTAATGCCGCATCATCTTCAGCGCATCGACGATGCCATCGCCGCACAGGAGCGCGCCTTCATCCGTTAGGATGCGGAAAATCTGCGACCAAGTTGTCACCGTCCTGTAACCAGCGCTCTCGAGCAGTTCGGGTAGACGGTCAATTTCGAGGCGTCCATTTTGACTCTAGAGCCTAGCTGCGGGCAGTCGCGAGCGATGAAGGCGCGGCAATTTCTGCACGACCTCTTTACCAATGTCAGCGTGATGGCATTTCGCTCCGGTGATCAAGTGTGGATCGGCGCGCAAGATTATTACCTTTTGCCTACTCAATGCTGGCATCGCCTGCCGATAATTGATAAAAGGGGCGGATCGAGGATCAAGCGACTTAGGCTCCGCTCTAGAAATTACCCTCTTAGGAAGACGCCATGTTTGCATTTCTTTCGCTCGAAAAAATCGACTTAGATTTACAATTGGCGCGTCAACTGTCGCGGCGGTTGGCGTATTACTATCTTGCGCTGCCGATCGCGCAGGACGCGGATGGGATCACACTGGCGATGGCGCATCCCGAAAATCATCAGGTTGTCGAGGTTCTGGAAACGGCGCTCAATGCATCGGTGATCCCGGTGCAGAGCTATCCTGAGATGATCCGTCAGCGGCTCGATGAAGTGTGGCAGTGCCCGCAGCGCGGCGGCGTGCTGGAAATCTGCTGCTGGGGGCGGTCGGTGGAGGCGCTCGACGCCGCGTCAGTGTACGTTGAAGCGATGGTGACAGCGTGTGGGCGGATGGCTACGGTCGAGCGGCAGGTTGCGCCGGATGGATCATTTGCTCCCGGAATGGCGGATCTCGTCGTTATCGCCGACGAGCCGCTGCCCGCCGACCTGTTTCACACTTCCGCATCGCTGCTGATCCTGCGCCAGCCCATGCGCGACCCTTCGCTGCCACACTCAATGCTGCACGTTCTGCGTGGACATGTGCCTGATCACCGCGTGCTCGATTGGCTGATTCCGCTAGCGGAGCGCGAGTGTGAATGCGCCGAGGTGACGCTGCTCATGGGCTTGGACGATGCGGGTAAACGTCCGTTGGTCTCGGACTTGGCGCTCGTCCTGTCCGCTCAGGATGAGCGGCACCAACACGTCAGCGAATGCCGCGAACGCTTGAATGCGGCGGGCATCGGCGGGCGGCTCAAGCTGCGGCAGGGCGCGGCGCTCGATGGCATCGCCGACGAACTGTGCGAACATCATTACGATCTCGTGGCGATCGCTGCCGAAGCCTACGGCAATTTCGTCAATCGAGTCTGGGAAGAGGTGCAGGGTCGGACGTCGGCTTTTCTCGTCATTCAGGCATAGCCGACGGACGGCGCAGGCGAAAGAGCTTGCGCCGCAGGACGACTCGCAGTCCGGTACGCGGCGGCGCGGCAGGCAATATTATCGGTGCGGCAGTCGGTGCCGGAACCGGGGCAGGTGTCGGCGTTGGAACCGGCGCTTCCGGTTCGGGCGCGACCACTGGCTGCGGCTCGATCTCGCCGGGGCGCGGGATGCCGAAGCGTTCCCAAATACTCTTGGTATCGTCGTCATTGACCGACCGGCTCCGCGAGCGGCGTCCGCTCGAATTCGGGCACTGCGCTGGCGGGCTGCGTGACTTCATTCTCGACGGCGCTAACGGTTTCGCCCTCTGCCGTCTCAATCTCTAGCGCGGGCAGCGTCTTGGCGTCAGTCGGGTCGTCGGGCAGGATTTCCGGCGGCTGGAATCCGAGCGGTTCGGTTTCCTGAGCGCTCGCCGGGACTTCACTTTCGCGCGCAGCCGGAGGTTCGGCTGCTGCCAACGGCTCGACTGAAGCAGCAGGCGGCTCAGTGGCTTCAGGGTGCAATTCGGCTGGCACTTCGACCGGAAGGCGCGGCTTCGTATCGGAAGGCTCGCGCGGCGGTTCAAAGCGCGAGAGATCGGCGAGGAACTCCGGCTCCTCATTCAGGTCAGATGGGATGACTGCCGCCGGAACCTCCGGCTCGGGTGTTGATAGCGGCTCCACGACCGGACGACGCGGGCGCGTATCCTCGTCGGTGACCGGCGGTTCGACGATCACCGGGATGTTCTGCCCATCGCCCTCGCTGACGGGCGGCTCGGCGACAAGCGTCGACGGCAGCGGCGTGGGCTGCGTTTCCGTATATTCTTGACTTTGCGCCATCGCCGATGGGTGGCGCGGCTGGTAGGTTGAGCGTGTCGCCACGTCGGGAGCATCGCGCATGAGCGACTTCGCCTCGTGGCTGCGCTCGACCCCCGCTTGTTTCATCTCCTGCCAAAGTGTTTTCAGGCTGTCAGCGATGGTATGGTTAATCTGGCGCTTCAAGCCTGCGCTGCGCACGCCGCCGAGAATCCCGCCCAGCTCATAGGTGAACGTCCACTGGACGATGGTGCCTTCGGGGATCTCTTGCAGGCGAATGCGCCCCTTGTTCTCGCGGAAGGGCACGCCGTCCACGAAATAGTATTCATAACCCAGTCCGTTGTACCACGCCGTCACCGCGATCACGTATTCGACGCTGTTCGGTGTGGAATAACGCCAGCGCATCCCCGGTCCTTCCCGCTTGGAAGTCAGGAAGATCACCTCAAAGCAGTCAACCTGCCATTGTGGATTGCGCGTAACGTCGCTGATAAAGTTCCACACTACGTCGGGCGCAGCGGGAATGAGGATACGATGGTCGATTGTCGTCATAGGCACAGATTATAGATCGTTTTGAAATGATGTTCAAAATGCTTTTTCATGTTACAATCACTATTGTCTTCAGTGGAGGTCGCCGCTTTGCCCAGCCCAACTTTGACGTTTGCATTCATCGTGGCGACGCTGCTCGGTGCAACCTTTCATGTGATTTTTGGCGGCAATGGTCGTCGGCTCGCCATCTTCCTGCTTGCAAGCTGGTTCGGTTTCGCTTTGGGGCAGATCATCGGCGTCACGTTTCAAATTCAAGTCTACTCGATAGGCACGCTGCACATCGTTGCAGCGATTTTCGGTTCGCTCGTCGCTTTGACCGCTGCATTCTTGCTGACGTCGCAGCGAACCCGTAAACGCTCAATGCGATCAAAGGGATAGGATGACTGACTCACCAACTACAACGGCGCACGACGAGGCGAAGTCCAGCTTCAATCTGCGGCGTACCGTGCTGATCGCCAGCGCAGCGCTAATCGGCTTGATCGTGCTGCTGCTGGTGATCGCGCTCGTGCTAGCGCTGGCGACCAATGGCGATTTCGCCACGATCATCCGCACGATCCGCGACATTGTGATCATCTTCCTCGCGTTGGAAGGCGTGCTGATTGTCATTAGTCTGGCGGTGCTGGTACTTCAAGTGGCGCGGCTGGTCAATTTGCTGCAAACCGAGGTTAAACCGATCCTCGAAAACACGCAGGAAACCGTCAAGACGGCGCAGGGGACGGTCGGCTTCGTCAGCGAGAACCTCGTCGAACCGGTCATCCACGTGCAGGGTTTCTTAGCAGGAGCATCCGTCTTGCTGGGAAACATGTTTGGCATTCGCCGCGCGCTGCGGCGGGACGGGCGCGAAATTGAAGCCAGATGAGGAACTCGACGGCGGCATGCTGATCTTTGGCGTGCTGGTCGGTCTGCTGATCGGCGGGGTAGTTGCACTGTTCAAAGCGCCGAAAAGCGGCAGCGCCTTTCGCCGTGACGTTGCCGAGTCGGTCAGCGAAACCGGGCAGAACTTGCGCGCGACGCTTGAAGCCGCCGTGCCTTCCGACCCGGTGGCGGAGAGTATGGCAGAAGGCAAAGCCGCCGCGCGCCGCCGCCTCGCTGAACTGGGACGCGGCTAGTTCTCGCAGCGTTGATGGTTATTTTCTGTAGGGGCGGGTTTCAAACCCGCCCCTACGATTCTCGCTACGTTTCCACCGCGCGGAATGCCGCGCCGACTGCTTCGACCACGTCCCCCGCGATCACGCTGCGCTCGCTGCCGATTCGCTGCGCGGCGAGTTCTCCCGCCAGCCCATGCAGATAGCCCCCGGCGACGGCGGCGTCGAACGGCGCTAAGCCCTGTGCGCGCAGCCCGACGATTAGCCCGGCAAGCACGTCACCCGTACCGGCGGTTGCCAGCGCCGACGTTTTGAACGGCAGCGCCGTGATTCGCCCGTCCGGTGCGGCGATCAGAGTATGCGCGCCCTTGAGCACGAGGATCACGTTCCATTCCTGCGCTTTCGCCCCGGCGATCTCACGGCGCTGTTTCTGCACGTCTTGAATGTCGATACCCGCGAGCGTCGCCATTTCGCCGGGATGCGGCGTCAGGATTGTGCCTGCGGGGAGCCGCGTCCACCAGTCTTCGAGCTGAGCCAGCAAGAATAAGCCGTCCGCGTCGATCACCAGCGGCGGGACGGTCAATTCTTCGGGTCGATCTTCGGTGGGGGTGGCGCTGCCAGCAAAACCCATCGGGCGATGCGACGCGGGACGCGCGCCGTCCGGATCGAGCAGCTTGGCGAGCAGGTCGCGGGTGGTATCCTCGCGTCCCCAACCGGGACCGAGCAGCAGCGCATTGTACGTCGCCGCCTCTTTGCGGATCAGCGACGCGGCGCTGTCGGCGAGAACGCCCATGTCATGCGGGAGCAACAGCCACGTCGCTTCGCTGATCTGCGATGCCAGTGCGCGGATCGTCGGCTCGGGTGCTCCAACTGTGACCAATCCCGCGCCGGAACGGTAGGCGGCGCGGGCGGATAGTCCCGGAGCGCCGGTGTAGTTGACCGATCCGCCGACGATCAGCACTTTGCCGTAGGTGCCCTTGTGCGAGTTAACCGGGCGGGGGGCAGCAGCGCGCGGATGCTGTCCGGATCGGCAACGGCTGTGGTCGCGTCTTTGAGACCGGCGGTGGTCGCCGGGACGCCCGCCGAGGCGATGGTCAGCTTGCCGACGGCGGCAGCGCCGGGGAAAGTCAACAAGCCGGGCTTGGCGGCGATCATCGTCACCGTTTCGTCGGCGTCGAGCGCGTTCTTGTCGATCTCGCCGCTGTCACAGTCGAGTCCGCTGGGACAGTCAACCGCGAGGATGTAGGGGCGGGTTGCGCGGCGCGGCGTTGGCTGGCTGAGGATGACAGGGCGCGGATCGGCTTCGCCGTCTTCCACGTCGAGGGCTTTCTGGACGGCGCGCAGCAGCTTGGCGGCAGTGTCGCGCAGGGGGAGTTCCAGCCCGATGCCAAACAGCGCATCGACGACGACGTGCGCGCTGGCGATCATATTGGTCAGCACGCGATAACGCTGGTCATCCTCGGCGTTGGCGACGAGCAAGCCGCGATCCTGCACCGCCTTCAAGTGCGGGTCGGTTTCGTCGCGGCGAGTGAGCAGGTAGAAACGCACGAGCGCGCCGCTGCTCTCGGCGATCACACGCCCGGCGACCAACCCGTCGCCACCATTGTTGCCGGGTCCGATCAGCAGCGTGATCCGCGCTTCAGTGGGGTCGGGCAGCGCCGCGATCAGGTCGAGCACGCGCCGCGCAACCGCGCTTCCGGCGCTTTCCATCATTTCGGCGTAAGTGATCCCGGCAGCATCAGCGGCGGCTTCGATCTGCCGCATTGCTTCAACGGACACGACTTTAGTCACAGTATTCACTCCTCACAACTTCAGGCAGATGGTTCGTAGTTGCTGTGGTGCTCGATTGTACCGTGCCGCTGGTGGCATGAAAAAAATAGGACATTTGTCCACCAAATGTCCCTTGACTCTTTGCAAACCGGGGTTATGCTGAAGGTATAGCGTTAGAACGTCCGTTCAATGATCATGTGCGCCAAGCCGATCAAGGCGTCTTTGGCTTCGGAGGCAGGCAGCACGCTGAGTTCGGCGATTGCCATCTCGGCGAACTGCTGCGCTTGCTCGCGCGCTTCGGCGACGGCGTCGCCTTTGAGCACCCGCTCTTTGAGGGCGACGACGGCGGCGTCGGGTTCATAGGTGGCGGCATAACCGCGACCCTGTTCCAGATCGATGCCAGCGGTCTTGCCCAACTGTTCGGTATCGCCGGTGAGGTCGAGCACGTCGTCGACGACCTGGAAAGCCAAGCCAATATTGAAACCGAAGTTGGCAAGCGCGTGGATTCGTTCCGGGCTGGCGCCAGCGATGCGCGCGCCGAGTTCTCCGGCGGCGCGGAAGAGCGCGGCGGTCTTCAGCGAGATGATCTTGTAGTAGACTTCGCGGGTGAAACTGTTGTCTTTGACGGCGCTGGCTTGGAGCGTTTCGCCCTCGACCAACGCGACGGTGGCATCGGCGAGGATCACGTTCAAATCTCTGAAAGGGAGCCATCAGCTCGTAGACTTTGGTGAACAGGAAATCGCCGGTCAGGAGGGCGAACGTGCGTCCCCAGATCGCGTTTACGGAGGGGAGACCGCGCCGCACCACGCCGTGATCATTGATGTCGTCGTGGACGACACTGGCAGTATGAACGAGTTCTACTGCTGCCGCGACCGGCACGGCTTCCGCCGGATCAGCACCACCGGCTGCCGCGTAAGCCAGCAGAACCAAGCGCGGGCGCACGCGCTTGCCCCCAGCCGAGAGGATGTGACGGCTGGCATCGCGCAGCACCGCCACGTCGCTGTCGACGACGTCATCCATCAAGGTCTCGACCTGTGAGAACGCAGCGCGAACTGATCCGGCAGGTCTGCGAGCCTGTCACCGGCAATGACCGTGCGGTATCGTGGATGGTCATTCCTGAAAATCCTATCTATAAAGCGATTTGGTTAAATTGTGATATTCAGAACAAACTAAATTTTCTAAATTCATTTTACTAAAATCCCAAATTTGTGTCAACGAAAATTGGCTGAGGGATCGGTGAGCATTATTGCCTCGAAATAGGGCAGTGTAAACGAGAAAATACTCCCTTTTTTGAGGGTACTTTCAACCTTGATTGCCGTATTATGCTGCTCCAAGATCAGGCGAACAATGGTCAAACCCACGCCGACGCCGCCGAAGCGCCGGGTTTCGGTGTAGTCGATTTGGTAGAACAAGTCGAAAATCGTGTCCAGTTGGTCGGAGGCAATGCCGATGCCCTGATCGTGGACGGCGACCAAAATGCCTTTGTCGGTCGCCTGCGCCGTGACCTTGACGTTCTGCTTGCTGAACTTCAGCGCGTTTTCGAGCAGAAGCTGAAGCACTGTGCCGATCCCTTGCTGATCCGCAAGCACGAAGGCGAGTTTGTCCGGCACGTCGATCTCAATCCGGTCAACTTGATCTCGATATTCCCAACTTCGCCGCAGGTTACGGACTGCCTGCGCAACTGAATCGCTCACCTGCGCGGGTTGCAGGTCGATTTCGAGGCTTTCGGCAAGCTGGGTGACGTTCTGGATCACATTCTCAAGACGAGTTGTCGCTCCCATCGCGTAATCGACCAGCGCCGCGCGCCCCTCGGCTCGTTCATCCGACCAGCATGGCGACTGCCGCTTTCACTTGCAGCATGGGCGTCCTGAGTTCGTGCGACACGGTGCGGACAATCGCGTTTTTAAGCAGGTGGATTTCCTCAGTCGAGCGTCTGTGTTCGGCGGCAGCGCTGGCATTGCGGCGCAACACGTGGTACTCGGCGTGCTTTTCGAGCGCAGTCAGCAGCGTCACCGGCAGCCACTCCGCCGAGATGGCGAGGTCGGCGGCTTTTCCGTGTTTCACTGCCTCGGCAGGGGAGTCCACCAGCAGCACCAGCAACGGACGTTCCGGCTTGCTCAGGCTGCCGATTTGCCCGAAGAGCTTGATCGCCGTATCGCTGACCGGCGCGATCACGGCGGCGGGTGCCTCGTCGCGGCAGTACGTCGTCACTCGCTGCGGATCAGGGATGGTGATGATCTGGTAATTCGGGAAATGCTGACCGAGCCACGCGCCTTGACCGGCTGCGGCGACAAACAGGAGCGTGCTCGGCATCAGCCCGATCGCCGTCATTTACGAGTCTTCGTGGTCAAGTGCTTGCCGGAAAACGTCCAAGCCGGGACGTTCAGCGACGCATTTCGGACAGCCAACATACGGGTCTTCAATGGCGATGCCGTGACGCCGACAGTAAGCGGTGACCTCAAGACGTCGCCCTAGACCGAGCAGTCGCGGCTTGACGGTCAAAGTCAGTTCGAGATCGGGGCTGGCGTTGGCGTTGAGGATTTCCGGCACCGGGCAAGTCGCGCAGTATTTCGGACGCCAGGGCAGCGATTCAGGGTTGCCCTTGATCAGGCGGCATTCCTGAATGTTGCGTCCGCGATTGTAATCCTGATAGTAGAAGCGGCAGTCCTTGCCCGCAGGTGTTCGCATAGTCAAATAGGCTCGATAAACGTCACAAGTCTCTATTTTACCGCAAAATTACGACTTATCGAGCCAATCCAGCGCCGCTTGGGGCAGATCGGTCAGCGTCCCGGTCTTGACGGTGCAGTCCGGCAGCGAGGCGAGGAACGTCGAGCCGTAGCGCTTGCTGAGGATGCGTCCGTCAAAAATGGCGACGATCCCCCGGTCGGTGCTGGTGCGGATCAGCCGACCGAAGCCCTGCCGGAAGCGCAGGATCGCGTCGGGGAGCGTGAAATCATTGAACGAGTCGCCGTAGGTTTCGGCACGGGCGGCGAAGACCGGGTCGGTCGGCACCGAGAAGGGCAGGCGGACGATCACCAGTGCGCTGAGCAACTCGCCGGGAATATCGACCCCCTCCCAGAAGCTGCGGGTGCCCATCAAGAGCGCGCGTTCGGTCGACTTGAAGCCTTCGAGCAAACTCTGACGGCTGCTGCCGTCGCTCTGGTCAAAGACCGTGATCTTGCCCAGCGCCAGTCGCGGCGTGATCGCCTGAGCGGTTTGGCGTAGATGGGTGTAGCTGGTGAACAGCGCCATCACGCGCCCGTTGAGCGCGGCGGTCAGCTCGATCAGCCCCCGCTCGACCGACTGCTGGTAGCGGTAGCGGTCGTTGGGTTCGGGGATGTCGTTGGGGACGTAGACCAAGGTCGAGTCATGGTAGTTGAAGGGCGACCCCACCTCGACGGCTTCAACTGCGTTGGCGTTGAGGCGCTCGCGGATGTAGTCGAAGCTCCCGGCGGTTTGGAGCGTTGCGCTGGTCATCACGACTGAGTCCTTCGCGCCCCAGAGATATTCCTCGACCAGCGGTCCCACGTGCAGCGGCGCGCTCTGGATGCTGAGGTAGTCGCTGTCCTGCCCGGCGGCGATCCAGTAGATAGTGTTCTCGCCGGGGGTGATGGCGAAATTGGTCAGTTGAAGCTGGACTTCTTCGAGGTAGCGTGATGCCGTTTCGGTGCTGCTGACCAGTTCCTCGTATTCGGGAATGTTGTACTCTTCGAGCCGGGTCAAGGCGATGGCGAGATGGTGCATCGCCTCGCCGAGCACCTCAAAAAACGGCTGAAGCGTATTCCAAGCGCTCTGAATATTGGCGAAGCTGTTGCGGCTGCGGACGGCTTCGGTGATGCGCACCTGCACAAGATAATCCGATTTCGAGATGTTGAGGTCAACCAGCAGGGCGCGCACGCTGTTGAACAGCCGCGTGATGTGGACTTCCATCGCGCTGGTGGCGTCGTAGATGTTGTCGACGTAGGCGCTCAGCCGCTTGAACTCTTTGTCCGGCGCCGCGGTGCTGACGCTGGTCAGCAGACTGCCGAGCAGCCCGCGCTTCGGTCCGCCGAGGTCGGCGAGACGGCGGCGCAGGGTGGCGGCATCGACGCGGAAGCTCAAGCCGTTGGTGGTCGCTTCTTCGAGGTGATGCGCCTCGTCGATTACCAGATAGCGGTAATCCGGCAGGACGCGGCTTTCCATCAGCGCGTCGGTGATCAGCAGCGCGTGGTTGATGACCAGCACGCGGGCGGATTTGCGGCTTTGCGCGCCTTGTAGAAGGGGCACGCGCCATCCATCACGGCGCGGCAGCGGTCGAGCGAGCAGCCTTCATCCTCGGCGCTGAGGCGCTGCCACGTCAGGTTTTCTTCCGTGCCGCGCAGCGAAATCTCGCCACGGTCGCCGGTTTTGCTCTCCAGCAGCCAGACAAGGATCTTTGCCAGCGTGCGCAGTTCATCGACGCTGGTGGGGCGGCGGCGGCGCACGGCGGTCAGGCGGCGCGGGCAGAGATAGTTCGACCGTCCCTTCATCACCGAGGCGCTGAACTGAAGGTCGAGCGCGTCGCGCAGCGTGGGGATGTCCTTGTCGATCAACTGCTCTTGCAGGTTGATGGTGTTGGTCGAGATGACGACCCGTTCGTTGTTCTGGAGCGACCAGAGGATCGACGGCAGCAGGTAAGCGATTGATTTGCCGGTGCCGGTTCCGGCTTCGACCATGAGATGCTGACCACGATTGAAGGCGTTGCCGATGGTCTGCGCCATCGTCACCTGCTGATCACGGTACTCGTAATTCGGCAGCCGTTCGGCGAGAATGCCGTCCGGCGCGATCATGTTGGTCATGGCTTCGAGGTCAAGCGGCTCGGTGACTTCGTTGGGGCGCAGCGGCTTGCGTTCGGTGTGGTCAGGGGTGAACAGGTCGTCGCGGAGGATGTCGTCGTTGGCTTGGAGCACCCGCTCGCGCAGCGCCGCCTCAAAGACCGAGCGCGCGTCCCAGTTCAAGCCCTGCGCTGCGTCAGTGATCTCGCGCAGGGTGGCGAAGGGCAGTTCGAGCGCCTTCTGCCAGAGCACCCAATACAGGTAAGCGGTCGCTTTGGCGTCGTAGAGGGCGCGGTGCGCGTTGCCGATGTCAAAGTCAAACAGGCTGGTCAGGCTGGTCAGGTTGTAGCGCGCCGCGCGGGGCAGCAGCACCGAAGCGAGTTCGTAAGTGTCGATGCGCAAATTATTCTGCATGATGCCCTGACGCGTGAGGAAACTCGCGTCGAAGCTGATGTTGTGCGCCATCCATGCCGAGTTGCCGACGAATGCCATCAGTTGCGGCAGCACGGCTCTGAATCTTGGGTGCGCCGATCAGGTCTTCGGTGCGGATTCCGGTCAGCGAAGTGACCAGCGTAGGGACGGCACGACCGGGGTCGATCAGCGTTTGGAATTCGTCGATGATGACGCCTTCGCGCATGCGCACGGCGCCGATCTCGATGATTTCGTCCTGCGCGGGGTCGAGACCCGTCGTTTCAAGGTCGACCGCAACGAGTTCTCCGCGCATGGGCTGCTCCGTTCTAAGGCGCTTAGGCGCGCCGGGGTGGTAAAACCAAATGATTGGGTCGTCGTGTAGGGGCGCAGCGCGCTGCGCCCCTACGAAGAAAACGTTTTAGCTGGCGGCGGTGGCTTCGGGTGTCGCTTCTGCCGTCGGTTCTGGTGTGGCGAGCGCGCGCTGGGCGGCTTCGTTCGCCGCGCTGATGAACATCTGCTGCAAACTGTCGCGCAGGTCGGGCAGGGCGCTGAAGCTCAAGCCGATGTAGCCGTTGGACTGCAACATGCTGTAATTCGCGTCGCTGGCAATCGTCCACAGCAGCGATTGGATTTCCGAGCGCGTCATCGCTTGCTGATTGACGATCAGCTTGAAGGAGCGCGTGAGCGGATACGATCCATCGGCGATGCTCGCGGCGGACGGGGCAACACAACCGCTCCCGGCGTCAATGGCGACGACCTGCGGGTTCGACTGAATGCCGGTGTTCTGATAGTCCAGCCAACTCATGTAGGTCATCGCGCCTTCGACGTTGCCCATCGCGGTGGCGCGGTATTCCGCGCTGCTCTTGGTTTCGGCGAAGTCCTCGCGGGTCGGTTCTTCGGTGCCGGTCGAGCGGATCATCAGGAGGTCACCGTAAGGGTCGCCAACCGATGGCGCGACCAGCGTGATCGGCAGGTCGGGGAAGCTGGCGTTGACTTGATTCCAGTTGGTGACCGTCTTCTCAGAGGCGGCGCTCCAAACGGTTGCCAACTCGTCGGTGGTCAGGCAGGTCAGGAAATCGCCGCTGCCGAGGATCACGACGGCTTGGCTGCCGAGATCGAACGACTGGGTGGCGATGTTGTTGGCGGCGCAGTTGCCTTGTTCATCGGCGGTGAGGTCTTGGAAGGCGGTGATCAGATCGACGCCACCGTTGCAAAGCTGGCGCGCGCCGTCCGGCTCGCCGAGATAAGTCTGGTTGACGGTCACGCCCGCATACTGCTGGACGAACGCACCGGTCAGCGCTTTCAGATAATCCGCGCCAGTCGCCGATCCCGCGATGTTGATGGTTCCGACGAGATTGGCAGGGATGTTGAAGGCGGTCACGTCCTTGCTGAATTGGCGTCCGGTCAAGACGTCGGCGGCAATCTGACGGTCGGTAGCGAGCGAGTCGGCAATCGCAGGGACGTAGCCCTGAGCGGTCACCGTCGCGGCGCTGTCGTCGGCGAAAGCGGCGTCAAGCAGCGGCTGAACGGCAGTCAAGCGGTCGGCATTGACGTAAGCGTAGAGGGTGTAGGCACCGGCGTAAGTGCGCCCTGCCGCGTCTTCGGCGGAGGGACCGGCGCAGCCCGCGGTGGTCGTATTGAGGTCGAGGATATTCACTTGACTGCCAGCGGCTAGAGCAGCGGGCAGCTTGACGACGCCAATCGCGCCGGGGGTGCTGCTCACGGCAGCGACGACCGCTTGGTCGTCCGCGACCGAAGTCAAGTCATTGCGCAGTCCGACGCCTTCGACGAGGCTGTCGAGCAGGGCGAAGGGAGTGGTATTGTCGGGCGGGACGATCAGGCTCAGCGGGATGTCGGCGCTGGTCGGGTCGATCTCGTTCCAATTGCTTGCCGTGCTGCTCGGCACGAACAGCGCGTTCAACTGGTCGGTGGTCAAACACTGCCCGAAGTCGCTCGACGGATTGGCGATCAACGCCATGATGTCGTAGCCAAGCTGGAACTCGAGGAAGCTGACGCCGTTGGCGTTGCAGGCGCTTTCTTCGGCAGCACTGATGGCACGCGGGGCGCTCGTCAGGTCGGCTCCGCCGCTACAGAAGGTGGTGAAACCATTATTGGTGCCGGTCACGTCGAGACTGACGTTGGCGTTAGCGGCCGTCGCGAACGCCTGAATCAGCGGTGCGGGGATACCCGAACCGACGACCGTAATCGGGGTTGCGTCTTGTGCAAAAAGCATTGTTGGGTTAATAACGAGCGCAATTAGGATGAGCATCCCAACTCGACGTTGGAGAGAACTCATAGTTGGTGCTCCTTAGTCAACGGATGGCGTATAATAGGTGACATTGTACCTTTATGCACTTAATTGTCCAGTCAGACTTTCACAGGACGACGCCTGATGCTTAGCGATCAACCGACGCTCTACGAACTCGTCGGCGGCGAACCAACCTTTCGCCAGCTGGTCGACATGTTCTACGCGACGCGTCGAAGCCGACCCGGAACTGCGCCCGGTTTTCCCGGCTGAACTCGAAGCGGGGAAGCGCTGGCAGTTCTTGTTTTTGTCGCAGTTCTTCGGCGGGACCGACGACTATACGCGAGGAGCGCGGACATCCGCGCTTGCGGATGCGGCACGATGCCCTTCGTGATCGACCAGCACGGCGCGCGACCGCTGGTTGGGGCACATGCTCGCGGCGGTTGACGAGGTGGGCATCGACGAGCCGATGCGCAGCGTCATGGTCGATTACTTCGTTCGCGCTTCGGCGCACATGATCAACAAGGATGGAAAGCTGATGAGCCAGCCAGCCCAATCGCGCCCTGCTTCGGAACGCCTGATCGAGCGGATCGTTCATTTATCGCGCCTGACGCGGATTTTGCTGGCGGCGGTCTTTGCGCTGGCGCTGACGCTGGCGATTACGCCGCTGGTCGATCAGCATTTACCTGCAATATTTTTCGACAGCAGCACGCGCGTGATTCCGGCGCTGATCTCGACGGCTGCGGGGCTGGTCTTTTACGGCGTGGGCTGGCGGCTGATCATCGGCTACGCGGGCGAAGCAGCCGCGGCGCGCCCGGCGATTTTATGGTACATCAGCATCGGCGCGGCGGCGTGCGTGGTCGTCGTCGTCCTGCTCGTGATCGGCGCAATTACCGGCACAATGGAGTAGACAATGCAGATGCGCTGGCTGGGGGATCGGATTGATTGGGGTCGCCCTGCTTTGGGCGCGTGCGGGGGTCAGCAGCAGGCAGCGGCGACGGTGGCGGCGACATCAGCCGCCAACTGACGGCGACGGACTGCTACGGCGACACAGGCCAACTGCAGACGCCAACGCGGACGCCATTCGTGCTGCCGCCGACGTGGACGCCGGTGATCTCGTACACGCCGTCGATCACGCCGACGCCCTCAATCACGCTGACGCCCTCACGCGACTTTCACGCCGTCGCCGACGTTTTCGCTCACGCCGACGCCGACCCTCACCAACACGCCGACGCCGGACCTGACCAACGCCGCGCTGCTGCGGCGCCGCTCGCAGCCGGACTGCGCCGACTTCGCCGCCGACCCGGCAAGCAATCAGCGCGAGTTCGCCTACGGCAGCGCGCCGACGGTCTACTGGACGCCGGTCGATGACGCAGCGGCGTATCTGGTGCGGCTCTACGACGGCAACCTCGTCACGCTGGTGCAGGCGACGACGACCGAGACGTCGTACACGTTCGACGCCGACCTGTTCAAATCCGTCGGCATTTATACGTGGGACGTCGCGCCGCTCGACGTGGACGGGCTGCAGATGTGCCCGGTGCGCGGCGCGTCACTGATCCCCGCGCGTAAGACGTAGGTCTCGAAGGCTTCCGCCGTCCACGGCAGGGCGGGCTTGAAGAAGTGCTCGTAGATCGCTTCGGCATAGACGCGGATTTCGTACTGCGCGTCCGGCGCCATGCGCAGCCGAATCCAGTTCATCAGGTTGTGCGCGTCCACGCTGATCACCCACGTGTAGTAGACGCTGAAACCGGGCAGGAACAGCCGCGCCATCTCCTTCGAGACGCCCGCGTCGAGCGCTTCGCGGTAGAGGTCGAAGCCGTGATTGTAGTGCTGGAGCAGCTTTTCGGTCAGTTCGGCGCTGATTTCCGGCGTCGATCTCGCCTTCGCTGGCTTGCTTGTTGCTTTTCGACTGCTGCCGCCACGCCTCGGCACGTAAAAATCGTCTTCCTCGAAGGGCGTGTAGCGCCCGGACTGCGCGTTGGCGGACTGGTAGTGAAACGTGCGATGCCGCACCCACTGCCAGTACGTCATCAGCGGGGCGCGCACGCGAAATTTGAAATGCACCATCTCGAACGGGCTGGTGTGCTGGTGGCGCATGAGGTAGAAGAATAGCTTCTTGTCGGCGTCTTCGCCTTTGCTTTCGCCCAGAAAGCTGACGCGCGCGGCGTTGACGATGGCGAGATCGCCGGAGACGCCGGTCGCCGGGTGCGGCATCAGGTCGAGCAGTTCGACGAAGCCTTTGTCGAGAACGGCGACGCGCTTTCCGATCAGGTCGTTGTCCACAGCCAGCCTTTCGGAGTACAAGTGATTAGTTTTTAGTTATTGGTTCTTAGTTCTTGGCTCAAGTTCAGAGAATGTGCATGCGTAGGAGCACGACATGTGCGTGCTCTAGCAAGAACCACCCATGTTTCACTATTCTGTTACACTAACTCGATCAAGCACATTGTCTGTATGCAGAGCGACTAACCAACCACTAATCACTAAAAACTAGACGAAATACTGCAAGGCGCGGCGCATCCGTTCCTCGAAATTGTTGGGCGTATCCGGCGGGAGCGACTTCGAGCGCGGCTGACGCCTCGGCGATGCTGTAGCCGAAGCCGATCAGCGCGTCGAGCACGTCCTTGTTGACGTCGCTGACCGCTCCGGCGCTGATCAGCCCGTCCGCGCCCTTGAGCTTGTCTTTCAGCTCGAAGACGATCTTCTCCGCCATCTTCTTGCCGATGCCGGGAACGCGCGTCAGCAGTTCGGGCTGACCGCTGGCGACGGCGTTGCGCAGGCTGTCGATGCTCATCGTGCCGAGGATCGCCAGCGCGAGCTTGGGACCGACGCCGCTGACGGTGATCAGGCGGTTGAACATGTCGCGCTCGGCGAGAGTGGAGAATCCGTAGAGCGTCAGCGAGTCCTCGCGGACGATCAGTTCGGTATGAGAGTGGCCAGTCTCACCCTCGCGCGCGATGATCGTGTTGCGCGGCACGAAGACCTTGAAGCCGATTCCGCCGACGACGACGACCAGATGATCGGCGTAGGTTGCGGCGACTGTTCCCTCAACACTGGCAATCATGATTTACTCAGTCATAAATGCTGGCGTAATGCGCGTTATGCATGTCGGTAATGGCGATGGCCAGCGCGTCGGCGGCGTCGTCGGGGCGGGGGATCGCGTCGAGACCGAGCAGCATCCGCACCATCTCCTGCATCTGCGGCTTTTTCGCGCCGCCGTAGCCGGAGATCGACTGCTTGATGTAGTTCGGCTTGTATTCCTGGATCGGCAGCCCCGCCTGCATGAGCGTCAGCAAAATCACGCCGCGCCCCTGCGCGACCGTGATCGCCGTCGTGATGTTTTTTCCGAAGAACATTTCCTCGACGGCGGCGCGATCCGGCTGGTACTGGCGGATCAGCGCCGTCAGGTGGTCGAAGATCATCTGCAAGCGATCCGGCATCGCCAGCGTGGGCGGGGTCGTGATCACGCCATAATTGACGGCTTGCAGCGTGCCGTCGTCCAGCTCGCGCACCAAGCCGTAGCCGACCGTCGCCGTGCCCGGATCGATCCCCAGAGCCAGCATCAGGCGGTCTCGAAAGCGGCCAGCGCTTCGTCGGTGATCAGCAGGTTCGACGCGACCGACTGCACGTCGTCCAGTTCTTCGAGATCGTTCATCAGGCGCAGGTTCTGCATCGCTTTTTCAACGCCGACTTCGGTTTCGTTCTTGGCGATCCAGCGCAGCTCCGCCTCGGCGACTTTGTAGTCGCGCCTCGCAGCGCCTGTTCGACCGCGCCGAACATGTCGCGCGGCGTGTAGACGACAATCGTGCCGTCTTCATCGACCACATCTTCCGCGCCCGCTTCGGCGGCGACCAGAAACACTTCGTCGAAGTCAATATCATCGCCCGCCAGTTCGATATAGCCTTTTTGCTCGAACTGCCACGCCACCGAACCCGCCGTCGCCATGCTGCCACCGCCCTGGTTGAAGACGCGCTTGACTTCGGCCAGCGTGCGATTCTTGTTGTCGGTCAGGGTATCGACGATGAAGGCGACGCCGTCGAGTCCGTAGCCCTCGAAGGTCATTTCTTCCATCTCAATGCCTTCGCCCTTGCCCGTCCCGCGCTGAATCGCGCGCTCGATGTTGTCTTTGGGCATGTTTTCGGCTTTGGCGTTGGCAATCGCCAGCTTCAGCTTCGGGTTGCCTTCTTCGTCACCGCCGCCTTCTTTGGCAGCCATGGCGATGTCGCGCGCGAGGCGGGTGAAGATTTTGCCGCGCTTGGCGTCCTCAGCGCCTTTTTTGCGCTTAATAGTTGACCATTTGCTATGCCCGGACATAAAGCGAACTCCCTAACAATTTCAATACGTACCTTATTCAATGCCCCATTATACCTGAGGCGTCCCGCTGAGAGTAGTGGTTGGGCGAGATATGCTATAATCCTCGCGCTTTGGTCGAAGGGTTGAGGAAGCGCGCTTGACTGCAATGCTGCCTAGAGCAATGCCCCGTCGGGTCAATACGCAGCAGCTTGCGTGGGGCGTAATGCTGCTGTCGTTTGCCGTCTTCTGCGCGATCTTGATTTTCGTTATCATCGGCGCAAATTACTTCGTCTTTCAGTCGCGCGTGCCGCTGAGCGCTCAGATCCACGTCGCGCGCGGGACGGCGACGCTGGATTGGTACGGACTTGACCGACACGGCGGTCAAAAGTGATCAGGAGATTACGCGGAATTCGGTCGTCTCGACCGATCCGCAGTCGCAGGCGTCCGTCGCGTTTTCCGATGCTCAGCACGACAACCGGCTGGTGGCGAATGTGACGCTGAAAAGCGGCTCGTCGCTGGCGTTGAGCGAGGATTCGCGCCCTCGTTTTGACTTGAGTCAGGATGCGTACTGGCTCGAGTTTGAGGACGTTTACGGCGAAGTTGACGTTTTCGTGCCGGATAACCTCGACCGGTCGCGTGCTGATCAGCTTTGCGACTACGCTGGGTCCCTCGGTTCGGCTGACGGCGCCGGGTCACTACACGCTGAGCGCCAGCAATGCACAGGTGCAGTTGATCAATTACACCGGCGAAGCGCTGCTGATGGCGCGCCGATGTGCACAATCGCCTTGTTCCGGCGGGGCAGACCGCTTCGATTCAGGCGAACACGAAGCAGCGACGAAAACAGTTTGTCAGCGCGCCGCTGACAACCTTGCTCGGCGATACCGCCTTCAGCTCGGCGAACGTCATCGACTTCATCTCCAATTCGGATCAAGTGCAGCCGCAGGTCTGGCGCTGCCTCAACGTACAGGATACCGACCCCGCCGGGTCGTTCAGCTTGGCGACTGAAGATTCTCGTCCAGCGCTTCAGTTGTTTCGGGACAACGGCGCCCAGTCGCATGGCGAGACGCGCTGTTTGCAGGGCTTCGGCACGGGGACAGAAGGCTTCGACGTTTCGCAGTTTCAATCGGTCTCGATTCGGGCGACTTTCAAGATCGTCAGCCAATCGCTGAGCACCTGCGGCGTCGATGGCAGTGAGTGCCCGTTCATGCTGCGAATGGATTATATCCCGGTCAACGGCGGCGATCCGGTGAGCTGGTTTCACGGCTTTTATGCGTTTGTCGATCCGAATCGCTTCCTACCCTCAGGCTGTGCGAGCTGTAACGAGCAGCACGAGCAGATCAACCCCGATACGTGGTATACCTACGAGAGCCACAACCTCAAGGAAACCTTCGCGCCGGAGCGCGTGCCGAAGTCGATCCTCAACCTGCGTTTTTATGCCTGCGGGCACGAATACGACGTGTACGTCAGCGAAGTGTCGCTGCTGGTCGATCAGGCGGAGATTCCGCTGACCCTCGACGGCGGCTAGAAGGCAATGCCCAGGTCGCGCAGCGAAACCCAGCCTTGATGGCCCATGATGATGTGGTCGAGCAGGCTGATGTCGAGCAGGCGTCCGGCGTTAGCGACCGACTGGGTCAGTTCGATGTCTTCGGGCGAGGGCGATGGATCGCCCGATGGGTGATTGTGGGCGAGGATAATCGCCGGGCTGTTGCGCGTCATCGCGTCGCGGAAGACCTCGGCGATCCGCAGCACCGACATATTGATGGTGCCGATGTAGATCGTCTGGATTCCGATCACGCACCGCGCTGAGATCGAGCAGCAACACCCGCACATTCTCTTGACGGAGAAAACGCATGTCGCCGACGCAGCGAGCGGCGTCGGCGGCCGTGAGAATCGTCGCGTTCGCGCGTCCTCGCCGGCGATCAGCCGTTTGCTTAGTTCAAGCACGGCGAGTATTTGCGCGAGAGCAGCGCGTCCTAATCCGCTGATCCGTTGCAGTTCGGCAAGGTTGGTTTGCGCCAAACCGTGCAGCCCATTGCTCGCGGCGATCACCTTTTCCGCGAGCTGCAGCGCGGTTTCTCGGGTTTCATTGTGTATGAGGATGGCTGCCAGCAGCTCGGCGTTGGTTAGGGCGGCAGCGCCGTCAGCGAGCAAGCGCTCACCTAATTCGGGCAAGGTCTCGCTGACAGTGGACGCCACTGAGTCTGGATTGTTCACGGTTTACTCTTTAGTAACGAAGCCGATTATAAGTAATCACATCCTACACTAGAAGCCTGATTGCAGATGCTTAAGGGCGTGCTATACTGCATAAAGCTTGTAAATCTCGGAGTCGGAAGCATGTTCAATCTCGCAGACACGGGCAGCCTATTCACCGGGGTGATCGTTTACGGCGGGATGGTGCTGGCGGCGTTCTGGTTGGCGATGATTATCTGGACCTACCGCGATATGCGCGCCCGCTCGCGCGACCTGCTGGCGCAGATCGTGGCGTCGCTGATGGTCGCGGTGCTGACTTTTCCGGGGCTGCTGATCTACCTGTTCCTGCGCCCGCGCGAGACGCTCTCCGAAGCCTACGAGCGCTCGCTCGAAGAAGAAGCGCTACTGCAAGAGATCGAAGAGAAGCCGGTTTGCCCCGGCTGTAAACAGCGCGTACAAGACGAATGGCAGGCGTGCCCGAACTGCCATACGCGTCTGAAGCGACCCTGCGCTCGCTGCGGCCGAATGCTCGATCTGGCGTGGGATTTATGCCCGTACTGCGCGACTGCCGTCCCGAACTTCGGCGGAGATCGTCCAGCGCACACCCACACTCAACGCGACAGACCGCCAGCGCCAACGAAGACTACGCGCCTGCTCCGAACTACGGCATCCGCGCCACCCGTCAGAGTGAACCCTAGAGTTTGTCGACAACGACGATGGTTAACCTTGTTGGTAGAAAACAGACAGTCGGATTTTGCAGTTCTGATGGCGCAAGCACGCGATAGGCTTGTCAACCTCGAATCATCCAATCCACAACTTGATAAGCTTGTAATTTACGTCGCCGTGATGCCTTCATTCGAGAATCACGTCGCTTGGGGCGTGTTTTCTAATGATGGCGAACAAGAGTTTGTGCTGACTCGCGTATGTTGGCGGCGCGTCTTGGATAGTCGGCGCTTTTTCGATCCGCTGATGGGTTTGAAACATGGCTGGCAGACTACGCCAACTATTGAAAACTCCGGCTGCACCGCTAAACGCGGCACAAGTCATTCCCTTGCTCCAACAGGCACGATTGATTCTGCCTACCCGATACCGTCGAGAATTCCGGGATTGTGCTCGATGGAACATGCTATGAAGTCTATGTCAGGCGGGCGTTTGGAAATAAGCGCGTCACTTGGAACGCTCGACCTATCGAATGGGCTGCTGTAATCGAATGGACTAACCAAGCCATCATTTTGTTGGAGAGCAGTCTCGAGCCAATCTCGGATAAATAAAAACAGCCTACATCTCGTAGGCTGCAAAATCTTCTCGGTCATGCGCTTATCTTGCTTAGCGATGTTCGAGTTCGCCCGATTCGCCGACGATGTGAACTTTCAGGAAATTGGTTTGCCCGCCGATGCCGAAGGGCACGCCCGCGATAATCACCAGCATGTCGCCCGCATCGACCAGATTATTGTTGTGCGCGGCGCGCACGACGATGCCGAGCATTTCGTCAATCGTGCTGAATTCCGGCACGAGCAGCGGGAACACGCCCCAGACCAGCGCCATCCGGCGATAGGTCGTCTCGTTCGGCGTGACGCAGATGATCGGCGTGTGCGGGCGCTCTTTGGCGACGCGCCGCGTCGTGTAGCCGCTCATCGTCGAGGTGACAATCGCTTTGCAGTTCAGCGTCTGCGGCGATTTGCGTCGTCGCCTGACTGATGGCGTCGGAGACGGCTTCGCGTCCCTCGAGTACTGGCGTGATAATGGCGCGGTCCCCGCGTTTCGCCGCGGCGCGTAATGTTCTGCTCGGCGATCGCGGCGATGTTGACCATCGTCTCGACCGCGCGAGCGGGATACATGCCCGCTGGCGCGTTTCGTTGCTGAGCATGACCGCGTCCGTGCCGTCGAGAATGGCGTTGTAAACGTCGCTGGCTTCGGCGCGGGTCGGGCGCGGGTTATCGACCATCGAATTGAGCATCTGCGTCGCCGTGATGACGGGCTTGGCCGCCGCATTGCACAGGCGGATGATGCGCTTCTGGTGGAAGGGGACTTCTTCCGCCGGAGTTTCGACGCCGAGATCGCCGCGCGCGACCATGATGCCGTCGCTGGCTTCGATGATCTTCTCGATATTTTCGAGCGCTTCGTGCTTTTCGATTTTGGCGACAGATCGCCGCGTTGCCGCCCAGATGCCGGATCAGCCAGCGCATTTCACGGATGTCGTCTTCCGAGCGGACGAACGACATGGCGATGTATTCGGTATTTTTGGAGAGCGCGAATTCGACGTCGGCGCGGTCTTTTTCGGTGATCGCCGAAAGCGTCAGGCGGGCGTTCGGCGCGATCACGCCTTTGCGCGACGTGAGGTCGCCGGGCACGACGACCTCGCAGATCAGCGAGCGCGGCGTCGTCGCCTTGACGGTGAATTCCATCTTGCCGTCGTCGAGCAGAAGCTGCATCCCCGCCTTGATGTCGCGGATGAATTCGGGATGCGGAAGCTGGACGACGTTGTTCGAGCCGTCGGCTTCGTCGAGCGTCAGCGTGATTTTGTCGCCGATGCTTAAGGTGGATCGGCTCGTTGGCGATCTTGCCGATGCGGATTTTCGGTCCCTGAATGTCGCACAGAATGGCGACGACCGCGCCTTCTTCGTAGGCGATGCGGCGCACATCGTCGATGGCTTTGCTGTGCGTCTCGTGATCGCCATGCGAGAAATTGATGCGTGCCACATCCAGCCCGGTGCGGATCATCTGGCGCAGCGTTTCCTCGTCGCTGGAGGAGGGGCCAATGGTGGCGACGATTTTGGTGCGTTTGCCGTTGATGCGGTTGCTGATCAAAGTCAAACCCTTTCCGCCTAGAGGTCGAGGTTGAGGTTGGTAAAGCGCCGTAAGCCCGCATAAGTCGCGGCGCTGCCGAGTTCTTCTTCGATGCGCAGCAGTTGGTTGAACTTGGCGACCCGGTCGGTGCGGGCGGGCGCGCCGGTCTTGATCTGTCCGGCGTTCATGGCGACGGCGAGATCGGCAATGGTCGTGTCTTCGGTTTCACCGCTGCGGTGGCTGGTGACGACCGTCATGCCGTGCCGCTGGCTCAACTGCGCGGCGGCGAGCGCTTCGGTCAGCGAGCCGATCTGGTTGACCTTGAACAGCAGGCTGGTCGCGGCTTTTTCCTTGATGGCGCGGCGCACTTTCTCGACGTTGGTCACGAGCAGGTCGTCGCCGACGATCTGCACGCGGTCGCCGATTGCGGCGACGAGCTTCGACCAGTTCGCCCAGTCGTTTTCGGCCAGCCCATCTTCCAGCGAGATGATCGGGTAGCGCGACGTCCAGTCCGCCCAGAATTCGACCATTTCCTCGCCGCGTCAGCGACGCGCCCTTCGATGGCGAGGTTGATACTTGCCGTCGTTGTAGATTTCCGAAGCTGCCGGGTCAAGCGCGATGCGAATTTGCTCGCCGGGGGTGTAGCCCGCTTTGGCGATGGCTTCCATGATCACGTCGAGCGCCGCCTGATTCGAGCCGAGGCTGGGCGCGAAGCCGCCTTCGTCGCCGACGGTGGTCGAGTGACCCGCTTTGTGCAGGATGCTCTTGAGCGCCTGATAGATTTCGACGCCCCATTGCAGCGCCTCGCGGAAGCGTGCTCGCGCCGACCGGCATGACCATGAATTCCTGAAAGTCGGTGCTGTTGGTGGCGTGCTTGCCGCCGTTCATGATGTTCATCATGGGGACGGGCAGGACGTGGGCGTGAACGCCGCCGATGTAGGCGTAGAGCGGCAGCCCGACCGAATTGGCGGCGGCTTTGGCGACCGCCAGCGAGACGCCGAGGATCGCGTTCGCGCCGAGATTGCTCTTGGTCGGCGTGCCGTCCAGCTCGATCATCTGCTGGTCAATTTCGATCTGGTTGAGGGCGTACATGCCTTGCAGGGCGTCGCTGAGCGGTCCATTGACGGCCTGCACCGCCCGCAGAACGCCTTTGCCGCCGTAGCGGCTCTTGTCGCCGTCGCGCAGTTCCAGCGCTTCGTATTCGCCGGTGGATGCGCCGCTGGGCACAATCGCGCGACCGAAACGCGCCGTCGGCCAGCGTCACTTCGACTTCGACCGTCGGGTTGCCGCGCGAGTCGAGCACTTCGCGCGCGTGAATTTGTTCAATGATGGACATGATGCTTCTCTCCTGATTACAACGAAGAAACCCCGATCCTTGTCGGAGTTGTCAGATCAGCTAGTTCAGTGGGCGAATCGCTCTCTAGTTTACCGCGTCTTTGCCAAAACGCATGTCAAATCGCCGAAAGCCGATGCCCTGACACACGCGAGATCATCGGGTAAAATAAACAAGATTGTATTCACGTCGAACTGAAAGGCGATCCTCATGAGATCGCGATCGGCTGTTTATCTCGATCATTCTGCGACGACGCCGACCGATCCGCGCGTGGTGGAAGCGATGCTGCCGTATTTCAGCGACGTTTACGGCAACGGCTCGTCGGCGCATAGCTTCGGCAGAAAAGCCGAGCAGGCGATTGAAGACGCCCGCGAAAGTATAGCGCGGATTTTCAACTGCAAGCCAGCCGAAATCGTTTTCACCAGCGGCGGCACGGAAAGCGATAATCTGGCGCTGCGCGGCGCGGCGTGGGCGCAGCGGGCGAAGGGCAGACACCTGATCACGTCGCCGGTCGAACACAGCGCGGTTCTGCGCACGACCGCGCAGCTTGCCGACGTGATGGGCTTCGAGCGCACGCTGCTGCCGGTCGATCAGGCGGGCATGGTCGATGTCGAGGATTTCGCCGCCGCGATTCGCCCCGATACGACGGTCGCCAGCGTGATGTACGCCAACAACGAGGTCGGCACGATTGAGCCGATCCCGCAGTTGGCGGCGCAGGCGCACGAGCGCGGCGTGATCTTCCACACCGACGCGGTGCAGGCGGCGGGGCAGTTGAGCCTCGACGTGCAGGCGCTGGGCGTCGATATGATGAGCATTTCGGCGCACAAATTTTACGGACCGAAAGGCGTCGGCGCGCTGTTCGTGCGCGAAGGCGTCGAACTGATCGCCAGCCAGAGCGGGCGGCAGTCACGAGAATGATCGGCGCGGCGGGACGCTACAACACGCCGGGGATCGTCGGCATGGCGAAGGCGCTCGAACTGGCATACGCCGAACTGGACGAGCGCACGGCGCATTATCGGCGCTGCGCGACCAATTGATCGACGGCGTGCTGAGCCGCGTTCCCGGCGCGCACCTGACCGGGCATCCTGAGCAGCGCTTGCCGTCGCACGCCAGCTTCGTGATCGACGGCATCGACGGCAATATGCTGATGATCCACCTCGATCTGAAGGGCGTGGCGGCGAGCAGCGCCTCGGCCTGTAAGACCGGCAACCCGGAGCCGTCTGGAGTGCTGCTGGCGATGGGCTATCCGCGCGATACTGGCGCTTGGCAGCCTGCGCCTGACGGTCGGGCAGCAGACGACGGAGGACGACATCGACTACGCGGTCGAGACGCTGGCGGAGACGGTCGAGAAGCTGCACAAGCCTCAAGACATGTAACTGAGTAATGGTGATGAGTGGCGAAGCATGATTCGCCGCCAAGACGTCGTTAACGTCAGGCATAACTAGAGTAGAGGGTTTACTGTGAGCGACAACAGCAACACGCGCGTCGTCGTGGCGATGAGCGGCGGCGTCGATAGCTCGGTGGCGGCGGCGCTGCTGGTCGAGCGCGGCTACGACGTGATCGGCATGATGATGCGGCTCTGGTCGGAAGAAACGGTCGGCGGGCGGCGCGCATAATCGCTGCTGCACGCCCGATCAGATGGCGGACGCGCGCCGGATCGCCGACAAGCTCGGCATCCCGTTTTACGTGCTGGACACCAAAGAAGTCTTCCGCAGCACGATTGTCGAGTATTTCATCGACCAGCACCGCCAGGGCTTCACGCCCAACCCGTGCCTCGAATGCAACCGTCACATCCGCTTCGAGTTCCTGCTCAACAACGCGCTGGCGCTGGACGCCGATTATCTGGCGACCGGGCATTACGCGCGCATCGCGCAGGACGAAAGCGGGCGCTTCCTGCTCAAGAACGGGCTGGACGATCACAAGGATCAGAGCTACGTCCTGAGCGTGATGGGGCAGGCGCAGTTGAGCAAGACGATGTTCCCGGTCGGCGAGTACGCCAAGCCGGAAGTCCGCGAGATCGCCGCGCGCTTCGGCCTGCCGACCGCCAGCAAGAAGGACAGTCAGGATTTGTGCTTTCTGGGCGACGGCGACTACCGCCGCTTCCTGCGCGAGCACGCGCCGGAAGTCATGAACGCCGGACCGATTGTGCGGCGCGAGCGGCGAAGTGATCGGCGAACACGGCGGGCTGGCGAATTACACGATCGGTCAGCGCAAGGGCTTGGGCGTTTACGGCGCCGAGCCGCTCTACGTGATCGGCATGAATCCGGCGCAGCAACGCGCTGATCGTCGGGACGGCGGACGAACTGGGCGGCAGCGAACTGACGGCGAAGCGCGTCAACTGGGTCAGCGGCATCACGCCGACTGCGCCGTTCCGCGCCGAAGTGAAAATTCGCTACAAGGCGAAGCCCGCTCCCGCGACGATCACGCCGCTGGACGACGCGCGGATGCGCGTCAGCTTCGACGCGCCGCTGCGCGACATCACGCCGGGGCAGGGCGCGATCGTCTACGACGGCGACGTGTGTCTGGGCGGCGGGATTATCGAGCGGCAGAGCAGGCGAGATGAGCGCTAGGGCTCAGCTGCGCTGCCCCACGGGTTCTACGTCGGCTGGCGCAGGAACGCGCGTCACTTCGGTGCTGAACAGCAGCATGATAATGGTCGCGGCGATGATGTACTGACCGTAGGGCAGCGGCGTGAACAGGCTGTAGCGGTTGCCGGTCAGCCAGCGACCGACCAGCCACGCGACCGCGCCGAGCGCGCCGAGAAAGACCGTCAGGAACATCGCCGGGATCAGCGGCTGCCAGCCGAGAATCAAGCCCGCCAGCGTGATCAGCATCACGTCGCCGTAGCCGAAGGCGACCTCGTTGGTCGAGTGCCCGCGCGTCTGCGCCATGACGTAGATGAACAGAAATCCGCCCAGATACAGCAGGAAGAAGACGCCGAAGCCGACCGCCCCGCCGATCAGCGCGTCGCTGCAGGTCTGCGCCGTAACCGGTCGTCGCCGCGTCGATGCAGGGCGATGACGCAGGCGGGGATGATCACGACGAACAGGATCAGGCGGTGTTCCAGGTCGATGACCGTGATCAGCGAGAAGATCGCCATGTAGATCAGCCAGAAGGTCAGTTGCAGCGGCGTCATGATCGGGTCGTCGCTGGTGGCGAGGATCGTCAGGATCATCAGCCCGGCGGTGAACAGTTCGGTCACCGGATAGCGCCAGCGCAGCTTCGTGCCGTCGGGCGCGACGCGCTTGCCGAACAGAAAGGCCGTGATCCCCAGCCAGGCAATCGGCGGGCGCGGCGTGCCGTCGGCGTAGCGCGGCGGAAAGCGACAGCGGGCGCTTGTGCGGCAGGTCATCGGCAAGCAGGTTGATCACGCCGCCGACCAGGATTCCGATCAAGTCCGACGATGAGGACGGTGACGAGCATGGAACGTTCTCCGGTTAGCGCGGGATAACGGGCGCAGGCGGCAGCAAGGATAAAGATACCACAATCAACAGCACAAAGGCGATCAGCGCGCTGATAAGGATAGCGGTTTTTTGCGCGCTGCGAGAGTGACTGCGGGCTTTCGGGCGGCGGCTCGCTGCCGACGTGCAGCGGCACTTCGCTGACCTGCCCGTAGCGCATCTGCCAGGCGGCGAGGCGGGCAGCGCCGTCCTTCAGCCCGACGATCAGATAGGGCGTGTCGGGGTAGGTCGCCTGCCGCACGTCGGTCGGCGAGGGGATCGGATCGCTGTGCGGGTGCGAGTGGTAAAAGCCGATCAGTTCCAGCCCGCGCGCTTCGAGGCTGATCAGCGCTGCGACCAGCGCGCGCTCGTCCATGTAGTAGGCGTGCATGCGGGTCGGCGGCGGCGTTGGGGATCGGGATGATCTCGGCGGCGCGCTCGCCGCTGCCCGGCGATCAGCCCGCAGGCTTCACGCGGCGCTTCAGCGCGGGCGTGCGCGATGATCGCCTGCGCCTGCGCCGGCGTCAGCCACATTATCGTCCGCCGCTTCGGGGACGACGAACTCGACCACGCGCCGATCCTGCGGCGGGTTGCGCGTCTCGTAGTACAACTCGGCGGTGAGCGTGTAGTCGCCTGCCGGATCGCTCAGCCCGCGCAGGTGCATGGTGAATTCCATGTCGTGGTGCATGGTCTCGATGATGCTCAGTTCCGCCGCGACTTTGCCCTCGGCGCGTGCGCGCGGTCAGCAGCAGATTGGGGCGCTCCTCGAAACAGCGTCGACGCGGATGTGGACGAACACGCGGAAACGATCCGGGTAGACGACCGTTTCGAGTTCCTCGATTTTGCACGCTCGGTCTTTCGGCTTGCGGCGCGCTCGTCGTAGAAGTGGAATATCCATAAGTCCGCGGTTATCCATTCTGCTTGCAGCTGTTTGAGCGCGTCCCAGGCGGCGGCGAATGGTCGGCCGGGCACGAGCAGGTGATCGCGGCTGAAGGCGGCCAGCGGCAGGATCGGCACGCTGGCGTCGGCCAGCGCTGCGGCGACACGCGCCATAAAGCCGGTCAGCGTCGGTTCCAGTTCAAGATCAAAGGTGATCAGGCGGTAGGCGGATCGCGCCGACGCGGTGGTCGCGCAGGCGGCTGGCGAAATCGTCGACCATGTCGGCCGGGATGACGAGCGTCACTTCGTCCTTGTCGGCGATCAGCGCGCCGAACGGCTCGCCGATCTGCGCGAGAACGCCCGCCGCCGCCATGATGCCGTTGGGCGGCAGGTGGATCAGGCTGTAGAGCATGTCGTCGGTGTAGAGTTTCGCCTGCTGAAGCGCCTGCTCAACCGTTTGCGCCATCTCGCTCGCTCACTCGTCAAACTGATAGGTCGCTTCAGCATAATACCGAACCTGCCGATTTGCCAGCTTGTTTTGCATCCATGCGAGCAGATCGGCGTTCTTCTGTTCGAGCGGACGTGTCGGGTCGCGCAGGGCGTCGAGCGGGTAGTTGACGCGGATCGCGCGTCCATGCACGATGTGGCGGCTGATCCCCGGCGGCAGATAGGCGTGCTGCTGGGCGGCGGCGATGATGTCGGCGGGTGATAGGGCGGGAAGATGACCAGCGCGACCGCGTCCGGGAACAGCCGCCAGATTTCGTCGGGATCGGTCAGAGGCGGTGCGGTGCAGGCGCGCGTTCTGCTGGTAGACGGCGACGACCTGGCGCAGAGCGGCGTTGCGCTCGTGCACGGTCGTCGAGCCGGAGCGCAGACGGCGACGTGCGCGGTCGTCGCGCAGCAGCAGGTGCGCGATGCGCCTGCGGGTCGTCGCCCGCGCGCGAGGTCAATTTCGGGTATTTGGCGCAAATGTTGGATAAACTGGTCGTTCGCTCCAGCCGGCGACGACGTGCTGCCAGTTGCTCAGTTCGACCAAGCCGCTGTCGTAGCTGGCGACCTGCACCAGAATGTGCGGGTAGTCCAGTTCGGAAAAGGCATAGACGCGGTTCGCGCCGTCGAGGATGACGTACTGGTCGCCGTCGTCCATCGGCGCGACCAGCGGCGGGTTGATCATGGTCGGTTTCGCTGCGGATGCGCTCGATCAGCGGCTCGAGCGCTGGCTGTCGTGCTCTTCGTGCGGATGCAGGCTGCTCACCGGAACGATGCGTAAATCTGGCGTAGGGACACTGCTCCGACCCGTGTCGATCATGGAAATGACCTGTACCTGTGCTGTCGAGATATCTGTTAAGATTAACATGCGTCGGCGCAATCGACAATGTGGTAGTTCATACAGTTTGTACATGACAGAATTGCGGGTCAATTTAGAGGATTTATACATGGGCGCACAGGAACAGGGCGCGAATGCCGTCGAAAACCGCTGGCTGACGATCCCGCGCACGCTGTGTTTTGTGCTCAATGGCGACGACGTACTGCTGATGAAGCGTGCGGCGCACAAGCGCGTCTTTCCGAACCGCTACAACGGCGTCGGCGGGCACATCGAGCGCGACGAAGACCCGCTGACGAGCGCGCGCCGCGAGATCAAAGAGGAAACCGGGCTGGACGTGCGCGACGTTCGCCTGCGGGCGGTCTATAATATCGACGCGGGCGAGGCGACCGGGATCATGCTGTTCGTGTTCACGGCGGTCAGCGACCGCCGCGACGTCTGCGCGAATCGCGAAGGAACGCTGCACTGGGTCGCGCGCGGACGCGCTGTACGCGCTCGATCTGGTCGAGGATTTGCCGCTGATGCTGCCGCGCATTCTGGCGATGCAGCCGGCCGATCCGCCGCTGTTTGTCCACGTGAGCTACGACGCACGCGACGCGATTCAGATGCGCTTTGCCGAACGGAATGAGGACTGATTTTGACCGAAGAAACGATCCACGCCGAGCACGCCGCCAGCGCCGCGCCGCAGCCCACTCCGGCGGGCGGGCTGTATCATCGCGCTGGTGATCTGGTTTGTCGATTCTGCTGCTGCCGTGTTTTCTGATCGTGCTGGCGGTGCAGCAGGAGATCGTCGATTACGACCGGCGAGCGCGCCGGGGCAGCAGACTGCGCCTGTGGCTGATCTCGGAAGCGGATCAGCGCGGACTGGCGATTTCGACGGCCTCGGCGCAGCAGAGCGGCGCCGAACGCCGTGTGTGTCGCAGACCGACGTGCGCTTCCTGCTGTGGACGGGGAAGGCCGACCCGTCGAGTCTACTGCGACTGCTACCAGCGCGCCAACGCCGACGTCTCGTGGTCGTCAGACCGACGACGACGACGGGCGACGTGTTCAGGGTAAGCGCAGCGATGGAATTCTTGCAGCACATCAACTCATGGCGAACGGCGGTGCTGCTGGTCGGTCGGGCTGTGCGGCCTGTGCCTGGTGCTGCCGTTCCTGCTGTCCGGCCTGCATTTCATCACGGCGATTGTCGGCGTCGTTCAGCCACGCTGCTCGGCGTGATCGTGCACGTGATCAGCGGCGGACCGGTGGCGTGGTGCGGCTGTCTGGTGGCGATTGGCGGCTGCGGGCTGGTCGCGCTGGTGGTCTGGCTGATTGCAAGCGGGCTGTCGAACTGCGCCGACCTATCCACACCAATTTCTGCGCGCTGTTCGGGCGCTAGCGCTTAGCGCAGCAGATCGACCAGCTGATCGGGGTCGTCGGCGACGATCACCCCGGCGGCGCGCAGCGCGTCGATTTTGGCGGCGGCGCTGGTTTCGCGTTCGATGACAATCGCTCCGGCGTGACCGATGCGCGTGCGTTCCGGCGCGCTCGTGCCGACGACACAGGCGAAGACCGGCTTGGTCATGCGCGCACGGATGAAATTGGCGGCGTCGATCTCCGCGCGCCCGCCGATTTCGCCGATCAGGACGACGCGGTTGGTTTCCGGGTCATCCTCGAACATTTCCAGCACGTCGACAAAGCTCGTCCCGATAATCGGATCGCCGCCAATGCCGACAATCGTCGATTGCCCGATGCCCGCCTGCGTCATCTGGTAGACCACATCGTAGGTCAGCGTGCCGCTGCGCGAGACGACGCCCACGCTGCCCGCTCTGGCGATGAAGCCGGGGATGATGCCGACTTTCGAGCGCCGGGCGTCAGCATGCCGGGGCAGTTCGGGCCGATCAGGCGGCTGGTGCGATTCTGGCGCAGATAGGCGTAGACCTTGAGCATGTCGAGCATGCGGAATGCCTTCGGTGATGCAGACGATCAGCGGGATTTCGCGCGTCAATCGCTTCGTAAATGGCGTCGGCGGCGGAGGGCGCGCTGACGTAGATGATGGTGGCGTTCGCGCCGGTCGCTTCGACGGCGCGTGGCGACGCTGTCGAAGACCGGCTTGCCGTGCATCCACTCGCCGCCTTTGCCGGGCGTCACGCCGCCGACGACCTGCGTCCCGTAGGCGATCATCTGCGCGGTGTGGAAGCTGCCTTCGCGCCCGGTGATGCCCTGCACGATCACCTGCGTCTCTTCATCCACCAGAATGGACATCGGTGATTCCTTTCGCGGCAGCGATCAGCTGCTCGACCGCCTCGCTCGCTGCTGGTCGGCGGTCGAGAGCAGTGGCAAGCCCGCCGTGCTTGAGCGCTGCGTGCCCCTGCTTCGGCGTTACGACCTGCGAGCCGAATGACGAGCGGGACGGCGGGCTGCGTCTCGTCGAGCGCGGCCGAGCAGTTCGCGGGCGATGTCGTCGCAGCGGGCTTTGTCGGCGAAGATGTTGAACAGGACCGCCCGCGCGTCGGGCAGGATCAGGCGCAGCGCGGCGCTGATCTTGTCGCGCTGGATGTCGCTGCCGAGGTCGAGAAAGCTCGACGCGGCGCGCCGTGATGCGCGAGCAGATCAATCGTCGCCATGCCCAACCCCGCGCCGCTGACGATGCAGCCGATCTTGCCGCTCAGGCGGACGTAGGCTGATCCCGGCGGCGCGCGCCTGGACGGCGCTTTCGTGTTCGGCTTTCACGTCGCGGATCGCGGCCAGTTCCGGCTGGCGAAAGAGCGCGTTGTCGTCGATGACGAGCTTGCCGCCGAGCGCGATCAGTTCGCCGCTCGCGCGTCAGCGCCAGCGGGTTGATCTCGGCGCGCACGGCGTCACAGGCGAGGCAGCAGCGGTAGAGATTCTGCGCGATCTGCGTGAAGGCGTTCCAGTGTTCGCGCGGCAGGTTGATGCCGTTGGCGAGGTTGCGCGCCTGAAATTCGAGCACGCCGAGAAACGGGTTGATCGTCTCGCGGACGACGGTTTCGGCTGGTCCTGCTCGATCTGGCTGAATTCGCTGCCGCCTGCGGTCGAGGCGAGCATGAGCAGGTCGCTGCCGCGATCCGCCGTAGATGCCGAGGAAGTATTCCGTCGGCAACGTCGGCGGCTGGCTCGATCAGGATGGTGCGCACGCGCACGCCCGCGATGGTCATGGCGAGAATGTCGCGGGCGACGTGCTCGGCTTCGTCCGGCGTTGGCGCCAGGCGAAAAATGCGCTGGTTGATCGAGCGCCTGCGCGTTGACGACGACCGGCACGCCGAACTCGGCGGCGATGCTCGCGCGCATCTGCGGCGGTAGTCGGCGGTGCGCCCCTGCGGCGTCGGGATGCCGAAACGCGCGAAATACTGCTTTGGATTGGTACTCGTGAAGGTACATGCACCTGCACGCTAAGAATTTCGATTTCCTGGTTGACGATCAGAGCATCCGGGTAGTTTGCTTCGATCCAGTTCAGAATCGTGCTGATCGTCTGGTTGGCGTGGCGCGTGTCGGTGGTGACGGTCGTGAAGGCGATCACGCTGGATTGCAGGGCGTCGTGGAAATCGACTTCGGCGGTCGAGACGTTGAACTGATTGTGCAGCCGCGTCAGCAGCGATTTCAGGATGCTGCGCTTTTCCTTGAGCGTGGTGACACCCGGCAGCTCAAATTCGACCGTACATAAGCCAATGATGATTTTTGGCATAGGCGTGTATGGTTCGATTCGACGTCGCGGCTAGTATAAAACAAAAGCCGCCGATCTTTACATCTCGCCGAACCATGATAATGTCAAGGATAATGTTTATGGACACGTCTCAAGTTTCGTGGTAGACTGACGGGAGAATTGCTGCAGCTACGGAAAGCGAAATATGCAGCGCCGCGTCGTTTGCATTGAAGACGAACATGACATGATCGACCTGATGAGCTTGATCGTTGAGCGCGAAGGCTTGGAGTTCATCGGCGCTGAGCGGCGGCGCGAGGGTCTGGAGACGGTCGAGGCGAGAAGCCCGATCTTGTGCTGCTCGACCTGATGATGCCTGATATCGACGGTTGGGAGGTCTATGATGCAGTTGCGCGCGGACCCGGCAACGTGCCAAATACCGATTATCATCGTTACCGCGCGCGGTCAGCTTGATCAGCGGGTGATGGAGATGCTGACTTCCAACGCCGAGAACCTGGTGATCAAGCCGTTTGGTCCGGCAGACTTGATCGAGAGCGATTGAGCGAGTGCTGGCGAAATCCGCGACTTAAGACCAGAACAAACAGGACTTATTTGCTGCCAGAGCAGAAGCGCATAACTTGCAGATCGCGGTACACTTATGAATATGCATCCGCACCTGACGCTAGGGGAATCTTGATGAATAGATCGCCTGTTTTCCGAACTGCTTTTGTTATGCCTCATGCTGGCTATGGGTTTGAGTGTTGTCCAAGCCCAAGCGCCAGGCAATCTGCTCACCAATCCCGGGTTCGAAACCCCGTTTGAGCCGATTTCCAGCGATATGCCCAGCATGGTCGCTCAGGGTTGGACTGCATGGTATCTGAACACCGCCGACAACCTGCAGCCGGAATATTATCCGGCGTCGGATACAGCCAACGGCATGAGCGCCCCGCGCATTCACAGCGGGAGCGACGCCCAGCAGTATTTCACCTTCTTCGCGCCGCACGATGGCGGCGTTTACCAGACGGTGAGCGGGGTCACGGCGGGCGAGGAACTGCAATTTAGCATCTATGCCTACGTCTGGTCATCGAGCGGTGACAGCCCGGACGTCAGCGACGGCGACAGCGATATGGCGGTTCAGGTCGGCATTGACCCCAACGGCGGCACCGACCCGACCAGCGACGCGATCGTCTGGTCTGACCCCACCGTCACTTATGATCAATACGTTCAATACAGCGTCACGGCGCTCGCCGGGGGCGACAGCGTCACCGTTTTCGTGCGCTCGACCGTCAACAAGATCGCGATGAACAATGTGGTCTATCTGGACGACGCCGCGCTCGTTCCAGCGAGTGGCGCGGAAGCTACCGCTGCCGTGACTGCGGAAGTTGAGATGACGCCGGAGGTTGCGGCGACTGCCGAGTCGCTGCCCGCTCAGCCGACGCCAATTGAAGCAACCCCGATTGAGGTCATTCCGTTCGAGGAAATCACGCCGGAAGTCACCGAAGCCGCGACCGAAGTCGTCGCTGAGCCGACCGAAGCAGTCACCGAAGTCATGGTGATGACGGTCGAAGCACCGACGGCGCTGCCGACCGAAGTCCCCAGTGAAGTGCCAACCGAAATCCCGACTGAGGTTCCGACGGCAGTTCCCACCGAAGTGCCGACTGAAGTGCCGACCGAAATTCCACCGACGGAGATTCCGCCGACGCCCATGCCCACGCCGACGCTAGATATCACCGTGTTCCCCTACATGCTGCCCTATACGGTCGTGCGTGGCGATACGGTCGCGCAGATGGCGACGCGCTATGGCAGCACGGTCGAGGCCATCATCATCGCCAATCAATTGGACGCTGCCGCGCACATCTTCGAGACGCAGCAGTTGATGATCCCGGTGACGCAGGCGTCACTGCCGGAGCCGCCGACGCTGCTGCCGACTTACACTCCCACCGCAATCCCATCGGCAACTGCCATCCCAACCGAGACGATGGTGCCGATGGCGCTGCCGACCGAAGCGCCGATTGTCGTGCAGGGCGCGGGAACTGCTGGCGCAGCCGCGACGGTGGCGACCCAGACTTACGTGGTCAAGTACGGCGATACGCTTTCGACGATTGCGGTGCGCTTCGGCATGACGACGCGCGAGCTGGCGCAGCTTAACGGGATCGTCAACCCGAATATGATCTACGTCGGGCAGGTGCTCAAGATTCCGGCGGCGGGTAGCCCAACCTCGACGCCAGTCCCAGTCGCGCCGACGGCGACGACGCTCCCGCAGCCGACGCCGACCTTGTTCACGCCGCAGGTTTATCAGGTGCAGCCGGGCGATAATCTGTATCGAATTTCGATCCGCTTCAACGTGCCGATTTCGCAGTTGATCGAAGTCAACGGCATCTATGACGCGAACCGGATCTTCGTGGGGCAGATGCTGATTCTCCCATGACGCAGTGGCGCGTTCTGCGAAACACTGCGACCGGCGAAGTCATTCTGGCGCGGGTCAGGCTGTGTGTGAGCTTCTGGTGTCATTTCCGGGGCTTACAGCTTGTCCCGCGTTTACCCGTCGGATCAAGGGCTGCTGTTCGTCACGGGCAGCGAGAGCCGCTCGAACACTGCGATCCACATGTTTTTTATGCTCTTCAGCATCGGCGTGGTTTGGCTCGATGCATCCGGCAAGGTGGTTGACAAGCAGTTCGCGAAACCATGGCGACCGATGTACTCGCCGAAGTCGCCAGCACAGTACTATCTTGAAGCCAATCCCGGTGTGCTGGACCGGGTCAAGATTGGGGATCGGCTTCGCTTCGATGAGGCGGTTGAGGCGGAATAAATGCGGTATCGCTATTTTATAGGTTTGCTGCTGGCGGGTATGCTTTGGCTGCCCGCCTCTGTTTTTGCCCAAGATGCGACGCCGGTAGTGCCGCCCGGCGTGACGATTCACGTTGTCCAGCGCGGCGAAACGCTCTACGGTATCGCCGTCGATTACGACTCGACCATTGATCAGCTTGCTCGCTTGAACAGCCTGAACGATCCATCAAGCATTTATACGGGTCAGCGGCTGCTCGTGCCCGCGCCGGGATCGACGCCGCTGCCGCCGCAGACGGTGATGCACATCGTCCAGCCCGGCGAGACGCTGGAAAGCATTGCCGAACTGTATGGAGTCGATGCCAGTGTTTTGCAAGCGCAAAATCAACTGGCGGACGCCGCGAGCATCTACGTTGGTCAACTGCTCGACGTCACCGCATCGGCAGCACCGGCAACCCCGATCTCGATTCCGGATAACACCCTCGAACCCTCGCCGGTGGCGCCGAGCAGTGTTTCTGCTGATGCGTCCGAAGTCGCGCTGCTGCCTGACCAGCCGAGCACGATTGTCGTGCACACGGTTGCGCGCGGCGAAACGTTGTTTCGCATCGCCAAGCAGTATGGCGTGTCCGTCAATGAACTGGCAGAAACAAATCGGCTCAATGACCCGACCCTGATCTATCCGGGGCAGGAATTGATCATCCCCGGTATCACGCCGCCGCAGCTCGCGCTCGATATGCCAGCGGCGGTGACCAGCCTGACGATCTCGCCGTTGATTTTCGTCGAAGGTGAAGCGGGACGTATCCATTTGACGACGGCGCAAGCGCTGACCATCAGCGGAACGTTTCTCGACCACACGCTGCACGATGGCGTGAGCGCCGACGGAACTGATCACACACTGTATGCCAGTGTGCCCTTAGGGACGGCGATGAACATTTATCCGCTCAGCTTGACCCTGACGGATAGCAGCGGAGCGGTGACGCAGCTCCCGATCAACATTCAGGTGGTTTCCGGGGGCTATGGCACCGAAACGATCCAGATTGTCGCGGATCGCACGAACCTGATCGATCCGGTGATGGATCAGGCGGAACTGAGTGATCTGGCGCAGATCACGGGCAATTTCACGCCAACGCGCTACTTCGACGGGCTGCTTGGGCTGCCGGTTGCCGCGCCGCTGTCGTCTGTTTTTGGCAATCGCCGCTCTTACAATGGCGGCGAATACAGCCGCTACCACACCGGGACAGACTTTGCCGCCGCGCCGGGTACGCCGATTCAAGCGGCGGCGGCGGGAACGGTCGTCTTTGCCGATGCGCTCGACGTGCGCGGCAACGTGACGATCCTTGATCATGGCTGGGGCGTATTCACGGTTTACTGCCACCAAACCGAGCAGTACGTGAAAGTCGGCGATGTCGTGACCGCCGGGCAGGTAATCGGCACAACAGGGAGCACCGGGCGAGTCACGGGCGCGCATCTCCACTGGGAACTGTGGATCAATGGCGTGCCGGTCGACGCCATGCAATGGGTCAGCGACTCGCTGTCGTAATGGACTTTATGCACGGGCAGGGGCAGGCTTACCGCTACGACATGATTTTGCCAAAGCAGAAATAAAACAGGGCGATCCGGCTAAGCGGATCGCCCTCGTTTGATGTTAGTTGCGCTGTCGGCTACTTTGCCGATTCAACTCCGAAGGCTTCGTCGAGCGCCTCGAAGTTCGTGAACAGGAAGTGGTCGTGGTAGTAGTGGATCCACAGGAATGAGAGGATCGACGTGTAGTAGGCGATGTCGAAGTGCAGGTTCGAGTCGATACCGGGCTTGAGGATCCCCGCCAGCGTGTAGACCACGATGAAGACGACGACCGAGCCGACCAGCATCATCGCGCTGAGGGCGAACAAGCCGCGCGAGTCTTTGCCCTTATTGAAGCGGGCGACCAGCGGCGCGGTCTTGTCCATACCAGCGTACATCTGGCGAATCTTGATGATGTAGAAAGTCAGCGCGAGGTACTGGAATGAGTGCCACGTATTCAAGCCCTGAAACGCCGTGTCGAGGTTGGGCAGCGCCGGGATGATGAAGGCGACAACCACCGTCAGCAGGATGAAGATCGTCTTGGGCCAGTTGATGTAGTCACCGCGATACTCTTGGTAAGTCTTGATGGCGAAGGCGGCAACCGCGACGAAAAAGGCGCCGCTCATCAGGACGAAGAACCACTCGTGCTGAAACAGCTCAGGAATGACCGAAGTCAGGTCGTTCGAGCCGATGTCGAACGAGCCTTGGCTGATCTTGAGCGCTGCGAACGGGAACAAGCAGGTCATGATCACCGCGTAGTCGATCAAACGTGCTTGCAGCGAGACGGCGCTTTTATCCGGGCGGACGAACTTGTGCTCTTTGTGGTTGTAAAGTTCGACGATGTAGGTCACTTGATGCAGCACGTGAGTCGCCGCCCAGAAGAAGAAGATCGTCAGCAGTAGATGCAGATTCAGGAATGCCAGCGATACCACTACAATCGGGATGATGATCGACGAGCGGATCAGCATCGGGTAGCGCTGCGAGAACTCTTTGTCGAAGCCGGTTCGCAGGAAGGTGGACATCATGTGCGGTCCACCGATGGCAATGGCGACGAATCCGTTGACGACGTTACGGCTCACGTCCGCGTCGGCGCCCAACTTGACGAACAACAGATAGATTAGGTAGGGCAGCGGTACAAAAACCACGCTCAGGGTGATGAACATCAAGTCCCAGTTCCGACTTCTCAGCCACAGCCCTGAATCGCTCTGTACCGACGTAGCCGCAGACATGCTTGCGTTCGCTACAGCCATTTCGCTCTCCTCAGAATATGCTATTTTGCAAATTGCTTTGCCATGCTAAGTAATTCTAGACCTATTTTTGAAAATATGCCAGCACCTCTTTATATGAAGGTCGCAATATACGGAAAGATGGATATTGCGGGTGGGTGATCTTCCGTCATTCACCCGCTTGGTGGCTCAGCCGCGCGGGACGGCGTGATGCTCACGGCAGCGCGCCTCGTAGACCTCGTGCGCGCCGATCATGATGATCGGGTCGTCGTAGCGTGCCGGGCTGCCATTGACGAGCCGCTGCGTGCGGCTGGCTGGCTCGCCGCAGACGATGCAGATCGCGTGGAGTTTGGTGACGTCTTCGGCGCGGGCGAGCAGTTGCGGCATCGAACCGAATGGCTCGCCGCGAAAGTCGAGGTCGAGTCCGGCGCAGATCACGCGGATGCCGCTGGTGGCGAGTTCTTCGAGAATCGGGATGATCGAGACGTCGAAGAACTGGATTTCGTCGACCGCGACGACGGTGGTCTCCGGCGCGAGCAGGGCGGGGATTTCGCCGGGGTTGGCAATCGGCTGGGCTTCGAGCTTTTGTCCGTCGTGGCTGGTGACTCGTTCGACGCCGTAGCGATGGTCGATGATTGGCTTGAAGACTTGGACGTTTTGCCGGGCGATGGTGGCGCGGCGGACACGGCGGATCAATTCCTCAGTTTTGCCGCAGAACATGCTGCCGCAGATCACCTCGATACGCCCAGAGTGGTGGATCATCATGCCCCCTGAAATGAATAATAGGCAAAAAGAAAGGCAGGCACTTGTTGGTTGGACAAATGCCTGCCTTCTAAACTTTAGCTGTTACACTTACTCATTCATCGGTACGTCGTAACCGCGATTACGGAGCGCCTTCTTCAAGTCAGCGACCGATTTACGCCCGATACCCGCAATCTCCAGCAGAGCGTCCTCGCCGCCTTCTTCCAGCTTGGCGATGAACTCACCGGCAGTTGCGATGGCGTTTTCGGCAAGAATGTTGACGTAACGCTTGTCGACGCCCAGTTCGGCGAGCAGCAAATTCGACGGCGTCTTGGCAGCTTCGCGTTCTTCAACGGCAGCGCGCTTGGCGTCACGAACTTGCAGACGCTTCATGAAGCGATCCACTTGACCTTCAGTGTCGACGATACGCTGTTCGCCGGTGTAGAAGGGGTGGCACGCCGAGCAAATGTCGGTGCGGATTTCGGGAACGGTTGCACCGGTCGTCCAGTGATTGCCACAGGCGCAGGTGACGCTCGCTTCAGGATACCATTGGGGATGGATATTTTCCTTCATGTTGTTCCTTTTTTGGCACACGGTCTGTCCGTGTGCTTACCTTGGGTATTGTATAGACGGCTGCACACCGCCCGTTCTTACGACTGTTTTTGCGGCGGTTCGGCGTAAACGCTGATCTGCTTGCGACCCGGTTTGCCGCGCAGCTTCTCAAAGACCACGTAACCTTCGATCTTGGAGAAGATGGTGTAATCCTTGCCCAGACCGACGTTCTCTCCGGCATGGAACTGGGTCCCGCGCTGGCGAACGATGATGTTGCCGGGGATCACGAATTCGCCACCGTAGCGCTTCACACCGAGGCGCTGTCCATTGCTATCACGACCGTTGCGGACGGAGCCGCCACCTTTTTTGTGAGCCATTTTTCAATCCTTAAACGTTAATAGCGTCAATCCGCAGACGGGTGTAGTACTGGCGATGTCCGCGCATCCGGCGGAACTTGGTGCGCTGCTTGTATTTGAAGACCAAAATCTTGGGGGCGCGGTACTGGGCGACGACAGTTGCCGTAATCGAAGCATCGGCAACCGTCGGCTGACCGATGACGGTCGCATCATCGTTACCGATGAGCAGCACGTCCGAAAGTTCAACGATTTCGTCAACAGCTTGGGGGAGGCGTTCCACCTCAATGGTGGTGCCAACTTCGGCGCGGTGCTGCTTGCCACCCGCCAAACGAACAATTGCGTACATGGATTTCTCCAATTCTCTCTTCGCACCGCTGCGCTCGTCGGAACGAGATCAGCGGGGAAAATTGGTCAGACAAGAACGCCTATTTTAGTGGACGCTCACGCGAACGTCAATCCTCGAAAGGAGAAAGGATTCAACGTAAAGTTCTTCTTGATCTCTACTTTGCGTCTTCGCGCCTTTGCGTTAAATCTCTTGCCCTACTCTTAGCTAATGAACATCGCGTCGCCAAACGAGAAGAAGCGATAACCCTCGCGCTTGGCGATCTCGTAGGCGTTGCGGACGTTTTCCCGTCCCGCGAACGAACTGATCATCATCAGCAGCGTCGATTTGGGCAGGTGGAAGTTCGTGATCATGGCATCGACGACCCGCCAGCGGTAGCCGGGATAGATGAACAGGTCGGTGTCGCGGTTGAAGGCGATCACCGGACGCCAAGGACAGGCATCGGTCGCGCGATCCGGGTGCGCCGGGTCGCCGCCTTCGCTGAGAATCCCGGCGGTTTCCAGCGTGCGCGCGACCGTCGTGCCGACGGCGATCACGCGCCCGCCCGCCAGCTTGGTCTCGTTGATCAGCTTGGCGTCGGTCGCGGTGAGGATTGCGTGCTCGCTGTGCATCTGATGGTCGAGGATATTTTCCTCTTTAACTGGCTGAAACGTGCCTAAGCCGATGTGCAGCGTCACCTGCGCCAGCGTCACGTCTTTGGCGCGCAGCGCTTGCAGCAGCTCCGGCGTGAAGTGCAAGCCCGCCGTCGGCGCCGCCGCCGATCCCTGCTGCTGGCTGTAGACCGTCTGGTAGCGTTCGGGGTCGTCGAGCCGGGTGTGGATGTAGGGCGGCAGCGGCATCTCGCCCAACTGATCGAGCCAGTCGTTGATCGGCTGGCTGAAGCGCAGGACGCGCTCGCTCTCGTGCAGCACTTCGGTGACTTCGGCGCTGATGCCGCTGTCGCCGAAGATCAGCTTTGTCCCTGCCAACACGCGCCGCCCGCCGACGATCACCTGCCAGCGCGTTTCGTCCAGTTGGCGCAGCAGCAGCACTTCGGCGCTGCCGCCGGTCTCGGCTTTGGTCGCGTGCAGGCGCGCCGGGATGACGCGGGTCGTGTTGATAACCAGCGCGTCGCCCGGATTGATCAGGTCGACGATGTCGCGGAAGATGCGGTGATCCACTGCGCCGGTCGCACGGTCGAGCAGCAGCAGCCGCGACGAGTCGCGCGGGTCTGCCGGGGTCTGGGCGATGAAGGAGTCGGGGAGGTCGTAGTCGTAGTCGGAAAGGTTCACGGTCGGTTAATCAGCCTAATGATAATGTTCAAGACGACAGTCAGCACAATACTGAGGATGATCGAGGCGAGGATCGGGATCATGCAGGAGAAGCCCTGTCCCTCAATGCGGATGGTGCCGGGGAAGCCGTTGAAGCTGCGCCCGAACAGCACGAAGATGCCGCCGATGATCAGAATCACGACGCCGACGATCAGCAGGATGCGCCCGAATGCCGGAAAATCCATGGCGTTATCCCTTACAGCAGGGACGGCTGAATGCCGTTGCCGCCCGGATAGGGGATGCCAATGTGCTCGTAGGCGCGGGCGGTGGCGACACGACCGCGCGGCGTCCGCTTCAGGAAACCCAACTGCATCAGATACGGCTCGTACACGTCCATGATGGTCGAGCTATCCTCGCTGATCGAGGCGGCAATCGTCGGCAAGCCGACCGGACCGCCCTCGTAGTTGACGATGATCGTTTGCAGCACGCGGCGGTCGATGTCGTCCAAGCCGAGATAGTCGATGCCCATCAGTTCGAGCGATTCGCCAGCCACTGTTCCCGTGACGATCCCTTGGGCGCGCGTTTGCGCATAATCCCGCGCGCGCCGCAGCAGGCGCAGACCGACACGCGGCGTCCCGCGCGAACGGCGGGCGATCTCGCTCAACCCTTCCGCCTCGATCTCGATCTTGAGCATTCCCGCAGCGCGGGCGACGATCAATTCCATCGCCGGTTGATCGTAGTAGTCGAGCCGGAAGCGCGCGCCGAAGCGGTCGCGCAGCGGACCCGCCAGCAAGGCAAGCTGAGTCGTCGCACCGACCACGGTAAAGCGCGGCAGGTTAAGCCGAACGTTCTTAGCGGCGGGTCCTTTGCCGATCACAATGTCGAGGGCGAAATCTTCCATCGCCGGGTAGAGGATTTCCTCGACGGCGTGTCCCAAGCGGTGAATCTCGTCGATGAACAGGATGTCACCCTGCTTGAGATGCGTCAGGATGGCGGCGAGGTCGCCCGCTCGCTCGATCGAAGGTCCCGCCGTGATGCGGATGTTGGTGTTCATCTCGTTGGCGATCACGTATGCCAGCGAGGTTTTGCCCAAACCCGGCGGTCCGTAGAACAGAATGTGATCAACCGGTTCCTTGCGCCCCTGCGCCGCCTCGATGATGATCTTGAGCTGTTCTCGAACGCGATCTTGCCCGATCAGTTCGGACAGCAGCTTTGGTCGGAGGGCAATGTTTTCGCGGTCGTCGGAGCGGCGACCGCCGCTCACCAAACGTCCATCATCGGACATGGAGTGCTCCAAAATTGGAAAAATGTTCTATTCACTAGTATAGCCGACGCGCCGCCGATCAATCAAGCGGCGTTCGCTCGACTGCATTTGGCTGTTGTTCTCCCCCTCGCTACGTAGTGGAGAGGGGGCGGGGGGTGAGGTTGTAGGGGCGTTCAATTGAACGCTTCTGCGAGCATCATGACTTACTGACTCGGCTTTGACAGCGCGTAGTCTACCACGTACAATTTGCGCGGCTGAAAGGAACTCTCTATGACCGACTCACTCCACGTCTCAAATCACCCGCTCGTGCAGCACAAATTAAGCGTCCTGCGCGACGTAGATACTGATCATCGCGCTTTTCGGGAACTCGTCCGCGAACTGGCGCTGCTGCTGGTCTACGAGGCAACGCAAGACCTGAAGCTCGAAGCGCGCGAAGTCAAGACGCCGATGGGCATGGCGCAGGGCTACAAAAACCAAGAAACCATTGGTCTCGTTCCGGTGCTGCGCGCCGGGTTGGGCATGGTCGAAGGGGCGCTGATGCTGCTGCCCAGTGTGCAGGTCTGGCACATCGGCTTGTACCGGGACGAACACACACTGCGCCCGGTCGAGTACTACAACCGGCTGCCGGAGGAACCGACCGTGCAGATCTGCCTCGTGCTCGACCCCATGCTGGCGACCGGCGGCTCGGCGGCGGCGACGATAGACATCCTCAAGCGCTGGGGCGTGCCGCGCATTAAGTACGTCGGGCTGATCGCCGCGCCGGAAGGTGTCGCGCACCTGAGCGGACAGCATCCTGACGTGCCGATTCACGTCGCGGCGGTCGATGATCACCTGAACGATGTCGGCTTCATCGTACCGGGGTTAGGGGATGCCGGGGATCGCCAGTTCGGGACATGATGAGTTATACATGATCTATCTGCTGGTATTCGGGCTGGCGCTGAGCACGACGCTGTTGCTCGTGCCGCTGGCGGACTGGCTGGGTAGGCGCTTCGGCATTACCTCGAAGTTCGGCGGGCGTCATGCCAATGAAGCCGATGCCCGCCGCGTCTCAAAACTCGGTGGGATCGCGCTGTACGGCGGCTTCGTGGTCGCGGTGCTGGCAGCGCAGCTTCTCCCCGTCCCGCGCCTTGACCCCTACGAGGTGATCCGGCTGATCGGGTTGCTGGCGGGCGGAACGGTCGTTTTCATCTTCGGGCTGCTGGACGACATTTTCGAACTCGCGCCCCTGCCGCAGTTTCTAGGGCAGTTCCTCGGCGCGGCGATAGCCATCCTCTTCCAAATCTTCATCGAGTATTTCAACAATCCGTTCACGGGTGAGCAAACTTCGCATTGGTCGTTCATCGTCACGGTGGCGATTACCCTTGTGTGGCTGGTGGGCATGATGAACACGATGAACTGGCTCGACGGCGCGGACGGCTTAGCAGGCGGCGTGACCTTGATCGCCGGGGCGACGCTGTTCGTCAACAGCGCCTTTCGGGTTGAACCGGCGCAGACCAGCGTCAGTCTGCTGCACCTCGCGCTGATGGGTGCGGCGCTGGGGTTTGTCCTCTACAACTTCTACCCGGCACGGATCTTCATGGGCGGCGGGGCGACGTTTCTCGGCTATACCTTGGGCGCGCTGGCGATCATCGGCGGCGCGAAGATGGCGACCATCCTGCTGGTGATGGGCTTGCCGCTGCTTGACAGCATGTGGCAAGTCGTCAATCGCTTGCTCGAAGGACGCAGCCCGTTCACGGGCGACCGGGGACACCTACACTTCCGGCTGATCGACCTCGGCGTCAGCCAGCGCCAGATCGTGCTGGGCTATTACGTCTTCTGCGCTTGTTTCGGCGTGCTCACACTGATCACGGGGAGCCGCCTGTTCAAGTTCGTCGCGCTCGGCGTGATGGGGCTGATCGTCGCCGCCAGCTTCTTGATCCTCAACCACTATAGGCGGGTTTCGGCTTCGTCTTCTTCGGCTTCTGCTTCCGATTCGTCTTCTTCATCGTCCTGATCGTCAAAGAATCCCGGCGTGGGAATGTGTGCCTCTTGCAGCGGTTTTTCCGGCGCGAGTTCCTCGTCGCTCTTGGCGACGGCGACGCCGGGGATCATGGTCGGCTCATTGCGCCGCACGGGTGACTGGGCGGGCGTTGGCAGCCCGGAAACCAGCGCTGACTGCGGCTCGCGGCTCACGACTACCGTTTCGGCGAGGTCTCTGCCCGGCGCTTCCGGGATCGGCAGGGGCAGCTTGTAGATCGACGGCGTCCCGGCAGGCGCGCGCGTCTGCGCTTGCTGGCGCTGCCGTTCTTGCTTGGCGTGCTGCTGTTCGCGCTGGCGCAGCATCTCTTCGCGCGTGATGGCGACCAGCTTGCCGTTCTGGAAGGTGGCGCTGTCGCCGGTGATGCGCTCGATGATCGCTTCAATCGTACCCAATACGCCTGTAACCAGCAGGTCGATGGCGATCACGACGGCGAAGGTCAGCGCGAGGCGGTTCAACCCCTCGGTGATCGGCGTTGCCAGCCTATCCAGAAAGACTTCCTGCGCGACGCCCAGCGCGTACAGCACCACAATTAGAATGCCGACGCCGATCAGAATCGGACGCCAGCCTTTGAGCGCTTCGCGGTCGGGCATCATGGTGCTGGCGATGGCGAAGATCAAGTAGACCCATAACCAGATGTCGGGTGTTGAGATCAGCAGCGCCAGCGCCGCGCCGACGTCCGTGAACGATCCGCCGCGCAGCGTGGCGATGATCGCGTTCAGGTCGAGCACGTTGTTGCGTGATCAGCCAGATCGCCGCCAACCCGCCCAGCAGCGGGGCGATGCTGATCAAAGCGATCTCGAATTCGCCCGGTGTTGCGCGCCAGCCGGATGAAATTCAGCCTAAGCTCGGCGATTGCCTGTGCTTCGGGCCACGCGATCGCGCGTTCTGCCCGGACGTTGATGAACCCCGCGAAGAGCCAATAAATGAACTCGTGCAGGACGACGCCGGGCAGAAAAAAGGTGTAATAAAGTATGGTGGTCGTCTGGAGATTCTTCGTCAGCAGCCACCCGACTTTAAAAATATGCTGGTGCAGCCATCGTTCCAGGCGGCGCATGACGTAGAGCAGCACGCCGACGAGCAGCCACGGAACGACAAACTCCGGAAGTGTCAGGCTTCTGCGCCTTTCTCCTGTGCGGCGATCTCGATCAGCTTGGCGAAGTCGCTCACGTTGAGCGCCGCTCCGCCGACCAACGCGCCGTCGATGTCCGGCTGACCCATGTATTCTGCCATATTGTTCGGCTTGACGCTGCCGCCATACTGAATGCGAACCGTCCCCGCGACCGCCTCACCGTAGAGGCTGTTGAGCGTTTGCCGGATGGTGCCGCCGATAACCTGCTGCGCGATCAAACCGCTGGCGCTGCGCCCGGTGCCAATCGCCCAGATCGGCTCGTAGGCGATGACGATCTTCTCCATATCCACCGCCGAGATGCCCTCGAGCGCGGCGCGAACCTGCCCGCTGACGAACACGTGCGTGTCGCCCGCTTCATTCTGCTCAAGGCTTTCGCCGACCGCGATGATCGGCTTCAGCCCATGCGCGAGGGCGGCTTTCGCCTTGCGGTTCACGTCGGCATCGCTTTCGCACAGATAAGCGCGGCATTCCGAGTGCCCGATGATCACGTACTCGGCGATGCCTTGCAGCATGGTCGGCGAAATCTGCGACGTGTAAGCGCCGCTTTCTTCCCAGTGAACGCTCTGCGCGCCGACCTTGATCGGCGTGTCCTTGAGCGCCTCGGCGACGCTGTAGAGCGCGACGAACGTCGGGCAGACGACCCGCTCGACGCTGCCGTAAGCTTCCAGCGCGGGCGCGAGCTGCTTGACAAAATCGACCGACTCTTGGACGGTCTTGAACATCTTCCAGTTGCCAGCAATGATCGGTGTACGCATTTGATTCCTCACTTCAATTGAGTGGTAGATAGCAATTCATTGGCGCGGTCACGCACCCATGTGGGCGCGTCAGGAAGGTCCCGTGCATGCTGCCATTCTAGGCGCGCCCGTTCGTCGTCGCTTTGCGCGTGCAGCAGTTCGCCGTAGACGAGGTGTCCTTCCGCGAGGTCGTTATTGAGCGTGAGCGATTTGGCGATGCTGACTTCCGGCGAGCCGGTCGTTCCCGTTGGTCAGGAAGGCGCGCCCGATCATCGCGTTGACAATCGGCGAGTCGTTTTGCGCCAGTTCTTGGCTCAGTCCGCGAATTTCCGCAAGAGTTCAGACGGTCGATCTGCGTCGCCGCGCGGTAGAGATATTCGCCTGCGGTCCAGCGAACTGACTGATAGGCACGTGCGCCCTCTGCCGCGCTCCAAGGCGTTGCTGTAGCACAAAAACGCCAAGTTGTCGTTGCCGCTGTTCACGGCGATGTCGGCAGCGGTCAGCCAGTACGCATCGATATAGGGCGCGTGAGTCGCACCTTCTGCCAGCGTTCGACCTGCCGCGGCAACGTCGCCCGCCTGCAACTGCGCTCGATACAGGGCGAGATAATTGCCGATGAAAGCGTCACCTTGATCGATTGCTGCCTGCGCTTCGCTCAGCCCCAAGTCGGGCATCGGTATAGGTCTTAGGGTTGGTGGCGGTAGGTTCGCACCAGCTTGACCGTTCGGCTGCTCTGGCGGCAGATGCGTCGGCGGCGGTAAGACGGACTGTGCTGGCGCAGGTGCTGCGGTGGGGATGCTCGTCCATGTCGGCGGAAAGGTCGACGTGGGCGCGAGCGTGGGGTTCGCTGCTATGAGAGCAGGAATCGCGCTCGGCGCGGCAGCGAGTACCGCCAGCGTCGGCACAGCTTCCCCGGTCTGATCTGGTTGGCGCGAGAGCGCGAAGGCGGCGAGCAGGATGATCGCGACAATGCCAATTAAGATCAGCGCTATTTCCGCGATCCAGCGCGCAACCGCGTTTGGACGGCTGCCGACGGTCGCCGCCGCGACTGGCGTTTTCTTGCCTTCGCGGGTTTCTGATACGTATTTGATCGACTGAGCGATTGAGATGACGGCGCTTTGGCGTCCGGCGCTCAGGATGGTTATCTGCTGCTGGCTGTCGTTTACCGCGTCGCGGATTGCCTCGAACAATGCTCCGGCACTCTGATAACGATCATCAGGATCTTTGCTCAACGCCCGCAAGAGGGCAATTTCAACCTCGATCGGCACGTCCGGGTTCAGGGTGTGGGGCAGCGGCAGATCGCGGGCGATGTGGTCGTTGATGATCGCGTAGGGCGTGCCTTCGCTGAAGGGAACCCGCCCGACGAACAGCTCGTAGAAGACGACGCCCAGCGAGTACAGGTCGGCGCGGTGATCGACCGCGCCGCGTCCCGCCGCCTGTTCCGGCGACATGTAGTACGGCGTGCCGATCATCATGTCGGTGCTGAGCGTGGTCGCGCCGGAGATGCTCAGCCGCGCCAGCCCGAAATCGGTCAGGTAAGCGGTCGCCTGTCGGTCGAGGATGATGTTCGACGGCTTGATGTCGCGGTGGAGCACGCCCCGGCTGTGAGCATAGTCGAGCGCGCGGGCGATTGGCTCCATGATGGCGAGAACATCGTTGACGGGTAGCTCGCCTGCGCTAAGCACGGACTTGAGCGTGCTGCCCTCGACCAGCTTCATCACGAGGTAGGGTTCGCCCTCGTGCTCGGAGAAGTCGTAGACCGGGACGATGTTCGGGTGCTCGAGCGCGGCGACGATCTGCGCCTCGCGCTCAAAACGAGCGAGAAAGCTCTCGTCGCCGAGGTAAGCGTGATGGATCATCTTAATGGCGACGAAGCGGTTCAGGCGCGAATGATATGCTTTGTAGACCGTCGCCATTCCGCCTTGACCCATCGGCGCGACGATCTCGTAGGCTCCAATCAGATCGCCTTTGTTCAGCGGCATGAAGCAGTTCTTTTCTGTGAATGGACTCGTCCTCTCATTCTAACAAAAAAGGACGAAACGCGGCATGAATACCTCGTTTTGCTTAGAGCCATTTTTGCCTGTGTTGGATTTCACACCCTCAGGCTGCTGATTTGTCCTCTCCCCCTCTAGGCAGTGGAGAGGGGGTCGGGGGGTGAGGTTGCGTTACTTGTCTTGCAATGCCGCTACGCCGGGGAGCGTCTTGCCTTCGAGCATTTCGAGGCTGGCACCGCCGCCGGTTGAAATGTGCGTGATCTGGTCGGCGAGTCCGGCTTCCTCGATGGCTGCCGCCGAGTCGCCGCCGCCGATGATGGTCGTCGCGCCCGCTTTGGTCAGGTTGGCGAGCAACTGCGCGACTTCGTTGGTGCCTTTGGCGAAAGTCGGCTTCTCGAACACGCCCATCGGACCGTTCCAGACGACCGTCTTCGCGCCCGCCAGCGCCTCACCGAACAGCTTGATTGTCGCCGGACCGATGTCGTAGATCGCCCAGCCTTCGGGCACACCGGCGCTGACGGTGATCACCTGCGTGTTGGCGTCGTTGTCGAACTTGTCGCCGATCACGGCGTCAACCGGCAGCACCAGCTTGCCGCCGCTCTTTGTCAGCAGGTCTTGCGCCGTCTCGATGGCGTCCGCCTCGACCAGCGAGTTGCCCAGCGCGTAACCCTGCGCTTTGAAGAAGGTGTTCGCCATGCCGCCGCCGATCAGCAGCTTGTCAACTTTGCCGAGCAGCGATTCGATCACGGCGATCTTGTCGGAGACTTTCGCGCCGCCGAGGATGGCGACGAACGGACGCTCCGGGTCTTCGATCGCGCTCGCCAGATAGTCGATTTCCTTCTCCATCAGCAGCCCGGCGACCGACGGGCAGATACTCGGTCACGCCGACGGTCGAGGAGTGGGCGCGGTGCGCCGAACCGAAGGCGTCCATCACGAACACGTCGCCCAGCGTCGCCATCTGCTTGGCGAGTTCGAGGTCGTTCTTTTCCTCGGTGGGGTAGAAGCGGGTGTTTTCCAGCAGCAGCACGCCGCCTTCGGGCAGCTTGGCGGCAGCTTCTTCGGCGACTTCGCCGACACGTCTTCGGCGAGAACGCCACGTCACGCCCCAGCAGCTTCGCCAGCGCGGGCGCGACCGGCTTGAGCGAGTATTTCGGGTCCGGTCCGCCCTTCGGGCGACCGAGATGCGACATCAGGATCACCGAACGGGGCTTCTGCGCCAAGATCGCGTTAATGGTGGGGACGGCGGCGCGGATGCGCGTGTCGTCGGTGATGCGGTCGCCGTCGAGCGGCACGTTGAAATCGACGCGTACGAGGACGCGCTTGCCCGCGAGATCGACATCGCGGATGGTCATTTTGTTCATGATTTCTTCTCCATAAAAAGAGGCGAGGGCAGCAACCGTCAGGCTGTGCCTCGCCTCTGCCGTGTCAATCTAGCGAGGAGAGTCTTTACCTAGAGCTTTTCGCCAACGAAGACGACCAGGTCGGCGATGCGGCAGGAATAACCCCACTCGTTGTCGTACCACGTCACGACCTTCGCCAGCGTGCCATCCATCACCTGAGTCGCCAGTGCGTCGATGGTGCTGGAGTGGCTGTCGCCGCGATAGTCAATCGACACCAGCGGCTCGTGCGACACGCCGAGGATGCCCTTCATCTTGTCGCTGGCGGCGGCGGCGTCAAACGCGGCGATCAGTTCTTCAGTGGTCGTCGGTTTTTCGAGCACGGCGACGAAGTCCACCAGCGAGACCGTCGGGGTCGGCACGCGGATCGCCATACCGTCGAACTTGCCCTTGAGTTCCGGGATGACCAGCGAAACCGCTTTGGCGGCGCCGGTGGTCGTCGGGATCATGCTGACGGCGGCGGCACGGGCACGGCGCAGGTCTTTGTGGGGCAGGTCGAGCAGGTGCTGATCGTTGGTGTAGCTGTGGATCGTCGTCATCAGCGCGTGCTTGATGCCATACGTATCGCTGACGACCTTCGCGGCGGGCGCGAGGCAGTTGGTCGTGCACGAGGCGTTCGAGATGATGTCGTGCTTCGCCGGGTCATACTTTTCTTCGTTGACGCCGAGGCAGATCGTGATGTCTTCGTTCTTCGCCGGGGCGGAGATGATGACCTTCTTCGCGCCGCCTTCGAGGTGCTTGGCTGCCGACGCGCGGTCGGTGAAGAATCCGGTGCTTTCGATCACGATGTCGCAGCCGAGGTCGCCCCACGGCAGCTTGGCGGGGTCGCGTTCGGCGAGCGCCTTGATCACGTCACCGTCGATCACCAGCGCGCCGTCTTTTTTCTCGACCGTTCCGGCATAGCGCCCGTAATTCGAAGTCGTACTTGAACAGATGCGCCATCGTGTCGAGGTCGCCTAAGTCGTTGAAAGCCACGACGTCGATTTCGTTGGGATAGCTTGCGCGGATCGCCCGCATCGCCAGACGCCCAATCCGCCCAAAACCATTGATACCTACGCGAATTGCCATGTTTGTATCTCCTTTAGATACGCTGCTTAAGCCTACTGCACGTGAGCGATAGGCGGTTTCGTGAACTGGACGCCCACGCGCTCCGCTTCGCTTAAGGATAAGATCGCCTTCACAAGTTTCTGCGGGTCGTGCCGCCAGGGGCGATCAGAGTCCACTAGATCGGTGTATAACACGTCATACCGCTGCAAAATTTCGTGATGCTCCGGCGCGGGCTGGACGTAACGGGTCACGCCCGCGTTTTCGGTCGGATAATTGTTGTTCGCCACCACGACCTGAAACATTCCCCGCCCGATGTGCCGCTCCAACGCCAGTACATGATCGGCGACCGTGAAGTCGGTCGTTTCGCCGGGTTGCACCGCGATATTGCAGATGTAGATTTTGTACGCGCTCGTTGCTCGCAGCGCATCGGTGATTCCGTCCACGAGCAGGTTCGGCAGGATGCTCGTGTAGAGGCTGCCGGGACCGATGACGACGATGTTGGCGTCCAGCAGCGCTTGCGTGCTGCCGTGATACGCTTCGATTGACTTGGGAACCAGCGCGATCTGCTCGATTTGCCCACCCGCCGCCGTGATGTTCAATTCGCCGGTCACCGTAACCGCGCGTCGCGAACCGGGAAGCCGAATGCTCGCCGTCAGGGTCACGTCCGCCAATGTCGCGGGCAGTACCCGCCCCTGAATGTTGAGAATCCGCTCGGTCTCGATCAAGGCGGTTTCGAGGCTTCCGGTCACGCCGGAAAGTGCGCTGATAAACAAGTTGCCAAACGCATGTCCGCCCAGATCGCCGTTTTGAAACCGGTACTGGAACAGCCGGGTCATCAGGTCTTCGTCGTCGGCGAGTGCCGCAATGTTGTTGCGGAGATCGCCGGGGGGCAGCACGCCGAGATCGCGCCGCAGCCGTCCTGAGCTTCCCCCATCATCAGCCACCGTGACGACTGCGGTCAGGTTGCTGGTGAAGGCTTTCAGCCCTTTCAGGACCGCGGGCAGCCCCGTGCCGCCGCCGATTGCGACCACCTTCAGCCCCTTTTGCCGCCGACTGTGCGTGTAGACGACGTCAATCAAAGGCTTCTGGTAGCGTAGGCGATAGGGCGCTAGGATGCTGCGCGCTACTTTCAGCAGCGATACCCCGATTAAGGCAAAGCCGCTCGCCATGCAGGCAACAATGCTCAGCCAGCCGAATTGTGAAAACGGCTGGATGCTGATCCCTGCGACCAACAGGATAATGCAGCAGATGCTCCACGCGAGGACGGTGACGCCAATGAGGAGGAGAATAATCCAGCGTTTGACGCCAATACCGGGTGTAAGCCATTTCCCAAGCGTAACAGCCAGTTTGATGCCCCCACTCGCTCTACACTAACGAATAATATTAACACCCGGAACCTATGCTGTCAAAGGTTGTTAAGCTCTTTTAACCCGTAACGTGAGGATAAACACGAGGAAAGCCGTGACGACTGTAACGCCGCCAATCGTCAAGGCGGCATCGAACCAGAACTGCTCCGGAAAAAGACGGATCAGCGTGTCGGAAGTCGGGAAGTACCACGTCCCGCTTTGGAAGAAAAGCTGGTGAAAGGTGACGAAGAACGACTCCCAACTGAACAGCGCGACGACGATGATCGCGGCGACGATGCCCAGTGTCAGCAGCGCGCCGGAAAATAGCGCATTGACCAGCGCGCGACGGCGGACGCGCAGCAGGAAGATCGCGGCGGCAAGCGCGGCGACTCCGGCGATCAAGGCGCTGCCGAAGGCGGCTTGCGTGACGACTTTGACGTCGCTCATGTGGCGCAGCTCGGAGGCTTGGTAGAGCGGCGAGCCGTCAGGGAAGGTTAGGTCGCCTAAGTAGCTCATGTCCGCGCCGTTGAGCAGATAATCGAGGGCGTAGGGAGCGTAGGCGAAGCGATCTGCGGTGGTGAAGCCGAACGGATCGGGCGGGAAATCGGCGCGGTTGTACTCGAACTGCAAGAACAGCGGCGACATGACCAAGCGCACGGCGATCAACACGAGGATCACCGGAAAGACCACCGTGATCAACGTTTGCGCCGCGCGGATCAGTCCGATTTGTGCGCGGGGAGTAGTCGTCGTCATTGAGTTAACCTGATGTGCGAATTAGTGACCTCACGCTGTTGTGGGTCGTTGGACGCCCCCTCTCTACGCAGTGGAGCGGGGGTTGGGGGGTGAGGTAAAAATACGTGCATCAGATCATCCTTCCGGGCGCAGTTGATCGAGGTCGTCGGAGAGCAGGAAGTTCAGCACCAGCAAGTCCACCAGCAACTCGACCGGCGCGTGGTCGTCGGTGAACACCAGTTGCGACGGCTGCGCCGGGACGAGCGTCCGCGCCGCCAGCGTCAGCGTGTCGCGGAGCATCGGGGCGGCGTCGGCGGGCAGCGCGGCGAGATTGGCGGCGAGATTGGCGTCGCTGGTCGGCTGGACGGTGGCGACCAGAATCGTGTTGAACGATTGCGGGACGTCCATCGCGTGGACGCTGGGGAAGACTTGCAGCAGCGTCGCCGTCAGCGCGTCGATCAAGCGGCGGTCGGTGGGAGTGCGCCCGACGTTGATCACGACCACGCCGTCGTCGGTCAGGTGCGTGCGGACTTCCTCGAAGAACTCGACGGTGGTCAGGTGCCACGGAATATAGGGCGGGCGGTAGGCGTCGATGCCGACGACGGTATACTGCTTATCGAGCTTGTTGAGCATATACCGCCCATCCTCGACGTAGACGCTGAGGTTGGGCATCGTGTTCATTTCGAAGAATTGGTCGCCCGCCGCGACAATGCCGGGGTCGATCTCGATGCCGTCGATGGGAATCGTCGCCGTAGACGTGCGTATATTGGCGGGCAATCGTCCCGGCGGCTAAGCCGACCAGCGCCAGCGAGTGAACGTCGCCCGGCGCGAAGGGCGGGCTGTTGAAGTAGGGCGCGGTCAGGAAGAAATCCCACGTCCGCCCGTACTCGTAAACGTCCTTGTTCCACTGGCTGTGGACGCCTTCGCCTTCGTTCAGGAACAGATAGCGGTTGCCCGCGCCATCCTCCTGCACCTGAATGTAGTTGTAGGGCGTTTCGGCTTCGTAGAGCAGCGTTGCGCCCGCCAGCGGTGAGCGCAGCGGCGTGCCGTTGAGCACCAGCAGCGCGATCACGGCGACGGCGGCGGGCATCCACAGGTAGATCAGCGCCCGCGCGCCCCGTTCGCGCCACAAGCCGATCAGCCCGATCACGAACAGGATGCCCGCGAAGACCAGAAAGGTGCGAATCGTGCCCAGTTCCGGGATCAAGACCAGCACCGGCAAAAACGTACCCAGAATGCTGCCAATCGTGCTGATGGCGTAGATCCGTCCTGACGTCTTCCCGGCGCTGCTGACGTCCGTGATCGCCAATCGGATCGCGAACGGCGAGACCGTGCCCATCAGCGTCACGGGGATGGCGAACAACACCAGTACCGCCCCGAATGAGCCGAGCACGACACCCGCGTCGATGTTGATCACGGCGCTGGCGGCGGCGTGCAGAATCGGGCGCGCGATCAATGGGATCAAGCCGCTCAGGAACGCGCCCCACAGCAGAATGCGGTAGAGTGTCTGTCGATGGGGTGAGCGATCCGCCCACCAACCGCCGACGAAATAGCCGACCGTCAGGTAAAGCAGCATCAAGCCGATCACGTTCGCCCAGACGAGGTTGCTCGTCCCGAAGACGCTGCCGAGCAAGCGCGAGGCGCCCATCTCGACGGCGAGCGAGGTCATGCCGCTGGTGAAGACGGCGAGGTATAAATAGGCGTTACGCATAAGGCAAGTGCTGAGTGCTGAGGACTGAGTGCTGAGTAAGGACTATTTCCATTGGTGGTGTTGCTCAGCCTTTCAGGTGATAAACCGGGACAGAATTATATGCGACAAACTACTGCGGACGATGCGCCCGAAATTGCTAACTTAATCCAAGCCGTGTGGGCGGATCATAACCCGAATCCCGACTGGATCGCCAGAGTCAGTCTCGAATCGAACCATGCGACGCTGGTCGAAACGCAAGGCGACGCCCTGATCGGCTTCGTCGATGCCTTCTCGACCGTCGCGGCAGATGGGACGCTGCGCTGGGAAGTTGATCTGCTCGGCGTGCATCCCGCTTGGCGGGGCAGGGGGATCGCGCGGGAACTAGTGACGCGAGCAGTCGAGGTTGGGCGCGAGCGCGGCGCACAGATGGCGCGAGCGCTGGTGCGCATCGACAACGTGGCGTCGCTGGCTGTGTTCGAGCGCTGCGGTTTCGTGGCAGATTCGTCAAGCTGCCGTTTGTATGTCTCGGCTGCTGCCGCGACGTTATGCGCCCCGCTCTCTCCCGACGTTTTCCTGATTCTCCGTCTCTACGCTAACCTACGGCGGTCTGTGGGTCGAAGGCGAACAGAGCGCGTCAGCCTTGCGTTATGCCCAAACAATTCGCGCACGCTTCGGCTGGGACACGGCGGGCGCGGTCATCCCGGCGCACCAGCCCGCACCGCAAGGGTATGTTTTAGCTGGTCAATACCACTGGCTCACCTTGCGGTGCGCGGAATAACTGCTGTTTGTTGCGCATAACGCGAAGTGTCGGCAACCTACTGCGGGCACTCTCCCCTCCCTGAAGTCGGGGAGGGGTTGGGGGTGGGGTTAAAAGTCTTTACAGCGGTCTTTGTGCCAATGCCGCCGACAAATCGTCGCCCTTGCGGATCAGCATCGACGGGATTTTGCCCAGCCGGAGCATGGCGCGAGTTTCGTCGGGCGGCGTGATCCCGCCGAACGAGAACGGGTCGATCAAGACGCAGGTCGGGCGAATGCCGCGCCGGGACAAAATCTGCGCCTCGGTGATCCACGTCGGGTCCAGCGAGGCGGTCACGATCACCAGCGTCGTCCCGCGCGTGAGATACGGCGTCTCCAGCGTGAGCGCCTGCGCCAGCGAGTATTTCGAGGTGCTGCGGGCGACGGCGAGCGTCGGCAAAATCCGCAATAGCTGGCGGTTGCCGCGCTCCGGCTGGTAGACCTCGCGGTGCGGCACGTAGGCGACGAAGCCGAGCGCGCGTTCCTGCTCGATGAAATACTGCGCCAGCGACGCGGCGATCACGACGCTGTATTCCTCGGTTGACGGGGGAATCCCCGCGCTCGACGGGATAACCGCTCCGTAACCGTTGATCCGCCGGACGCTGAGTTCTTCGACCAGCGATTGCGCCGAAAAATCGACGAACAGCCAGACGTCCGCCTGCGGGTCGATCTCGAACTCCTTGACCATCAGCCGTTCTTTGCGCGCCGACGACGCCCAGTGAATGCGGTTGAAGCTGTCTCCGGTCACGTACTCGCGGACGCCAGCGGCATTGGTGGTGACAAATTGGGCGCGGCGGCGTTCGGCATCGCCACCCGAGAGGATGCCCATCGGCAGCTCGAACCGGCTGATCGGGACGGTCGCCGGATAGACGATCACTTTCGAGGTCGCGCCGAGCTTGCGCGCCGAGAGAAACAGCCCGAACGGATCGCCGCTGAGGATGGTCATCGGACCGAGGCGGAACTCGCCGCGCACCAGACAAGGCGTCTCGACGTACCAGCGATAATTGGATCGCGCGCCTAGCGCCGGGACGACGTGGCTGGCGCGATGTCCCGGTAGATTGGAGTTGTCGCGGAGTTCGAGCCAGAGCTTAGGCAGGAAGGCGCGGTTGCTGACCACGAAAGCTTCGTCGAGGCTGCGCCCGACCTGAGCGCGTCGGGCGCGCGTCCGGCGGCTGATGGCGATCCAGCGGACGGACGTCCACGACCAGATCAGCGAGATGATCAATAGCCCGCCGAGCAAATAGGCGATATTGAAGAAGAAGGCGCGTCCGGTGAACAAGCCTGTCAGCAGGACGAGGATCAGCAGCCCGTAGATCGCATTGCGTCGGTTCTGCATGTTAGTCTGCAATTAACTTGATGTGTAATCTCCCGATCTCACACCATTGCAAGCTGGAGTTGGAGGTTCTTAGCTCCCCCTCTCTACGCAGTGGAGAGGGGGTAGGGGGGTGAGGTGACATGCTCATGGCGACCAGCCTAGCGCACCACGGCGCCGGGGATCGGGGTGGTGGCGAGGATGTCCTGAACGATGGTGCGCGAAGAAATGTCCTTGATTCGGGCAGCCGGTCCGACGATGATGCGATGCGCCAGCGTGACTTCGGCGAGCGCTTTCACGTCGTCGGGGATCACGTAGTCGCGTCCCGCCATCGCGGCGCGGGCTTGCGAGGTGTGGAACAGCGCCAGCGACCCGCGCGGGCTGCTGCCCAGATACACGTCGGCGTGCTGGCGCGAGGCGGTCACGAGGTCGATGACGTAACGCTTGATCTCCTCGGCGACGTAGACTTCGCGGACGGCTTGCTGTGCCGCCAGCAACTCTTGCACGCTGACGACTTGATGGACGTTCTGGATCGGGTGTTCGTACTGCTGGAGCGAGAGGATCGACATCTCCTCGACCGGCGACGGATAGCCGAGCTGAATCCGCAGCAGGAAACGGTCAAGCTGCGCTTCGGGGAGCGGGAACGTCCCCTCGTATTCAATCGGGTTCTGCGTGCCGAGCAGCAGGAATGGCTCTTGCAGCGGATAGGTCGTGCCATCCACCGTGATCTGTTTTTCTTCCATCGCCTCCAGCAGCGCCGCCTGCGTCTTGGGCGTCGCGCGGTTGATCTCGTCGGCGAGGACGATCTGCGCCATGACCGGACCGGCGCGGAACTCGAATTCACGGGTTTTCTGGTTGAACAGCGAGACGCCGGTCACGTCCGAAGGGAGCATGTCGGGCGTGAACTGGATGCGGCTAAAGGTGCAGCCAATCGAGCGCGCTAAGGCTTTCGCCATCATGGTTTTGCCGACGCCGGGAATATCCTCGATCAGGATGTGCCCCTGACTTAGCAATCCGAGCACGGTCAGACGAACTTCGTTGCGCTTGCCGATAATCACTTGGTTGACGCTGTGGGAGATGCGTTCCGCCACTTGCTGGACGATTTCGACGTTGCGTGGACGATTGTTATTGTTTGTCTGGCGGGTTTCTGATGGATAATTGGACATAGAGACGTTTCACTCGTTGACAAGTCGGCTCCAGTATAGCCGATGTTGTCGAGAAAAACAGACTCGACTACCTTCCCGCACGCGGCTGCCGAGCGCGAGAGAGCGGGAAATTCGCCGCCCATAGCCGTTCAAGATTTGGATGCGCTGCGGAGAACCAAGCGGTTTTTCTCCCCCTCTCTATGGAATGGAGAGGGGGCAGGGGGTGAGGTCAATTGCCGGGATCCGGCTTGCCGTTTGCGCGCCGTCCTGTATAATAAACCTGATCCTTCGGCGGCGCGTCCAACTCTAGGAGCAGTCCACAATGGCGAAATCGCGCACAGAGTTAATGGTAGATCGCCTGCGCGACTTGCAAGCGACGACGCCCGAAATCGAAGCGTCGGCGGTCGTCAGCGTAGATGGTCTCGCGATGGCTTCTTCGCTCCCGGCGAACGTCGAAGAGGATCGCGTATCGGCAATGTCGGCGGCGATGATCTCACTCGGTGAGCGAATCGCGACCGAACTCGGACGCGGTGGTCTCGATCAAGTCTACATTCGTGGTGACGATGGGCTGGTCATCTTGATGTCGGTGGGCGAGGAAGCGGTGCTCACGACACTGGTCCGCGAAGGCGCCCGGCTCGGCTTGATCCTGCTCGACATGCGCCGAACTGCCGACGATCTCGAACAACTCGTTTAGTACCGAACGCTGTATCGATGTGAGTTTGAACGGCGGGGATGATCAATCCCCGCCGTAATTTTGTTTTTTGTCAGCGGAGTGGTGGCATAAGGGTGGGCATGAACCCGAAATATATCTTCTGCACAGGTGGCGTCGTCAGTTCGGTTGGGAAGGGCGTGACGGCTGCCGCCATCGGGCGTATCCTCAAGGCGCGTGGTTTGAAAGTTGCCATCCAGAAACTGGACCCGTATCTGAACGTGGATCCGGGGACGATGAGTCCTTACCAGCATGGCGAAGTCTTCGTCACCGCCGATGGCGCGGAGACCGACCTCGATCTGGGGCATTACGAGCGCTTCATCGACGAGAGCTTGACCCGCCCCTGTAACGTCACGGCAGGGCAGGTCTACAGCCACGTCATCGACAAAGAGCGGCGCGGTGACTACCTCGGCGGGACGATTCAGGTCGTGCCGCACATCACCAACGAGATCCGGCGGCGGATTATGCTGGTCGGCAGCGAGAACGACACCGACGTGGTGATCGTCGAGGTCGGCGGCACGGTCGGCGATATCGAAGGGCAGCCGTTCCTCGAAGCGATCCGCCAGTTGCGTTCGAGCGTCGGGCGCAACGACTCGATCTGCATCCACGTGACCTTCTTGCCCTACATCGGCGCGACCGGTGAACTCAAGACCAAGCCGACCCAGCACAGCGTCCGCGAACTGCGCGGGATCGGCATTCAGCCGCAGGTGATCATCGCGCGGACGGATTACCCGGTCGGCAGCGAAGTGACCAGCAAGATCGCCCAGTTCTGCGACGTGGAAGAACGCGCCGTCATCGCGCTGGAGACGACCGATCTGCTCTACGACGTCCCGCTGACGCTGGAAGATGCCGGGCTTGGCGACTATCTGGTCGAGCAGCTCAAGCTGGACGTTGGCGCGCCTGACCTGAGCGAGCTGGCGCAAGATGACCCGCCGGATGCGCGCGGCGACTGATCCGGTGCGGATCGGCGTCGTCGGCAAGTACGTCGAGCTGCATGACGCCTACATGAGCGTCAAAGAGGCGCTGTTTCACGCCGCCAGCGCGCTTGACCGCGAACTCGAAATCGTCTGGATGGACTCTGGGCGAGTTGGAAAAAGATCGCGGTTGGGACGTGCTGGAATCGATGCAAGGAATCGTCGTGCCCGGTGGGTTTGGCTATCGCGGCGTCGAGGGCATGGTGCTGGCGGGGCGTTACGCCCGCGAGAATCAAGTGCCCTACCTCGGCTTGTGCTTGGGGATGCAGACGATGTGCATCGAGTTTGCCCGCGACGTGCTCGGCTTGGAAGACGCCAGCAGCGGCGAATTCGAGGCGGACAGCGAAAATCTCGTCATCGACATGATGCTGGAACAGCGCAGCATTACGGATATGGGCGGCACGATGCGCTTCGGCGTTTATCCCTGCCGTTTGGAAGCGAATTCGGTTGCAGCGCGCGCTTATGGCAACGTGCCGGAAATTTCCGAGCGCCACCGCCACCGCTTCGAATTCAACAATGTGTACCGTGAAGCTTTCGCGGGCAGTGGGATGCGCTTCAGCGGACTCAGCCCGAACGGGCAGTTAGTCGAGATCGCTGAACTCGCCGATCACCCCTTTATGGTGGGAACTCAGTTCCATCCCGAATTCCTGAGCCGCCCCAATGCGCCGCACCCGTTATTCACGGCATTCATCAAGGCGGCGATCCAGCCGCAGCCCAACAGCGCGGTCGCGCTTAATGCTCATTCCGGTGAAGAGAAGGAATAAGTTCATGGTCAACGTAAGTTTTATCGAGGCAATGCCTAAGGTCGAACTGAACATCAGCCTTGAAGGCGCGATTTACACGCCAACGCTGCTGATGCTGGCGGAACGCAACGAGATTTCCGAATCGTTCAAGCACTTCGACGACTGGGTCAACCTGATCGACGAGCCGGATTACAAGCGCACCTACGAAATCGCGCGGATGGCGTGCAGTTGGATCAAGCAGCCCGACGACCTGACGCGCCTCATCTACGACGCGGCGACCAATTTGGCGAAGCAGAATGTTCGCTATGCCGAAGTCAGCGTCAACCCGGCGCTCTTTCCTGATCTACCGCTGAGCTACGACGACTTTCTAGCGGTGATCAACGACGGGCGCGATCGTGCCCAGCGGGCGTGGGGGATCGATCTGGCGTGGGTGTTCGTGATCCCGCGCGAAGAACCGCGACGCGCCGACGAACTCGCGCGTTGGGTCACGACCGCCGCCGCGCGTCGCGGCGGGGTGGTCGCGCTCGGCTTTAGCGGCGACGAAAACTCGCAGCCGGTCGGGCAATTCGAGCGCGCCTTCAAGACCGTCGAAAAGAAAGAAATCGCCCGCGTCGTGCGGGCGGGCGAGAAGGGCGTGGACGGCATTCTTAAGGCGATTGAAGTCTTGAACCCGACCCGCTTGATCGATGCGTGGGGCGTCGCTGGCTCGCCGGATGCGCTAACCGCGCTAATCGACAATGACATCACGCTGGCGGTCAGCCCGACCCGCGCCGTCAAGCAGAAGTGGGTCGAAAACCTCGCCGATTATCCGCTTCGCAAGCTGTACGACGAAGGCGTTTCGCTGGTGATCGGTTCGGACATGCCCAGCATCTACCAAACGTCGCTCAACGAGGAATATCTCGCTGCGGTCGAGGAATGCGGGCTGACGCAGGCTGAACTGGAAAATCTGGCGCTGAACGCGGTTCGCCTCAGCCTCTTGGACGACGAGGCGAAAGCCGAAATGCTCGCGTCGTTCGAGCAGGCATATGCCGAATTGAAGGTTGAAGTCGAAGAACCCGCCTCATAAATTTGTGATTTGTGTCTCTCTATCCCCAAACCCTCGCCGGTTTTACATCCTCTCCCCGCTTGCGTGGGAGAGGGTCGGAACGAAGTTCCGGGGTGAGGGGTAAGAATCAAAAACGCCGGACGTGTGAACGTCCGGCGCTTTTGTTTTTGCTCAGCTTGGCTTAGGCTTCGGTGAAGTCGCCTTCGACCACGTCTTCGCCGTGCTCGGTTGCTGCGGATTGCTGCTTCCGCCGTTCGCGGCGCTGGTATCGCTGTTCATCTGCTGCGAGAGCGCGTAGGTCGCGTTCTGGAGCGCCTGCGTCGCGCTGCGGATGCCGTTGACGTCTTCGCTCGCGCTGGCTGCCCGCAGGTCGTTGATCTGCTGCTCAATCGCGGCGCGGTCGGTTTCGTACAGCTTACCGTCGAGTCTGCTCAGCGTCTTCTCCGCCTGATAGACCAGCGTGTCGGCTTCGTTGCGCGCCTGCGCCACTTCGCTGGCGCTGCTCGTCCTCGGCGCGGTGCTGATCGGCTTCGCGCACCAGCTGGTCGATCTCGCCCTGCTTGCAGGTTGGTCGAAGCCGTGACGGTGATCTTCTGCGCCTTGCCGGTCGCCTTGTCGGTCGCGGTCACGTTGAGGATGCCGTTGGCGTCGATGTCGAACGTGACTTCAATCTGCGGGATGCCGCGCGGCGCGGGGGCGATGCCTTCCAGCTGGAACTTGCCCAGCGACATGTTGTCGGCTGCCATCGGGCGCTCGCCTTGCAGCACGTGGATGGGCACCGCCGTCTGGCTGTCGGCTGCCGTCGAGAAGGTTTCGCTCTTCTGCACCGGGATGGTGGTGTTGCGCTCGATCAGCTTGGTCATGACGCCGCCCATCGTCTCGACGCCGAGGCTCAGCGGGGTCACGTCGAGCAGCAGCACGTCCTTGACTTCGCCGCCGAGCACGCCCGCCTGAATCGCCGCGCCGACCGCGACGACTTCGTCGGGGTTGACGCTCTTGTTCGGCGTCTTGTCCGAGCAGCGACTGCACCAGCTCCTGCACCATCGGCATCCGGGTCGCACCGCCGACCAGCACCACTTCGTTGATGTCGCTCTTGCTCAGGTCGGCGTCGCCCAGCGCCTGGGTCACCGGACGCGCGCATCCGCGCCATCAGGTCGGCGCTCAACTGCTCGAACTTGGCGCGCGTCAGCGTCATGGTCAGGTGCTTGGGACCGCTGGCGTCCGCCGTGATGAAGGGCAGGTTGATTTCGGTCTGCACCGTGTTCGAAAGTTCGACCTTCGCCTTCTCGGCCGCTTCGGTCAAACGCTGGAGCGCCTGACGGTCGCTGCGCAGGTCGATGCCCTGATCCTTCTTGAATTCGTCCGCCAGCCAATCGACGATCACCTGATCCCAGTCGTCGCCGCCCAGATGCGTGTCGCCGCTGGTCGCCTTGACTTCGACCACGCCGTCGCCGACTTCGAGGATCGACACGTCGAACGTGCCGCCGCCGAGGTCGAAGACGAGGATCGTCTCGCTGTTCTTCTTGTCGAGACCATACGCCAGCGCTGCCGCCGTCGGCTCGTTGATGATGCGCAGCACGTCCAGACCGGCGATCTTGCCCGCGTCTTTGGTCGCCTGACGCTGCGAGTCGTTGAAGTACGCCGGGACGGTGATGACCGCCTGCGTGACCGGTCTCGCCCAAGATAGGCTTCGGCGTCCTTCTTGAGCTTGCCGAGGATCATCGCGCTGATTTCCTGCGGCGTGTAGCTCTTGTTGTTCGACCGGAATGTGGACGCGCGCGTCGCCGGTCGCGCCCGCCTCGATCTGATAGGGCAGGCGCTTGGTCTCGTCGCCGACTTCCGCCGAGCGACTTGCCCATCAGCCGCTTGACCGAGAAGACGGTGTTTTCAGGATTGACGACTGCCTGCCGCTTCGCCGCCTGACCGACGATGCGCTCGTTGTTCTTGGTAAAGCCGACGACCGAAGGCGTGGTGCGGCTGCCTTCCGCGTTGGCAATCACGACCGGCTCGCCGTTTTCCAGCACGGCGACGCAGGAGTTGGTCGTGCCGAGGTCAATTCCTACAATTTTACTCATGACTATTCCCCTCATGCTTCCGATAGAAGTTTATGTCTATCAGTATACGGGATCGAGGTCAGAGGAACGTCAAAAAAGTGTAGGAGGCGTATAAGATGGGCGGTCAGCGATTAGCTAAATCGCCGCCATCAGGTTTGGATCCGTGGTCTACCTAGAACCTAGCCGTCCACTGAAGGGGCAGCATTCAAATCGTGTTATCGGACGACCCCTTGAGCTTGGTCGTTAGGCACTTCGTAGCTGGCGTGTTTAAACCGCTAGCGGCTTCATTGAAGCGCCCAATCAGGAGGGAAATACACGCGCACACCCAGACCTTTGAACCAAGACGGGTTGCTAAGGATTTGGCGGTAGTTCGCGCGCGTGAATTGACAGAGTACTCATCGAGATTGCCGTGCAGTTTGCCGAGTGCGTTGCCCACTGCTGCCAAGTTGCGCGCAGGGAATGGGAATAATCGCCGTGCAGTATCTGCGATTTGAGGATAACGTCATGAGCACATATGCTTTGATCGATCAGTTGAATTGTATCGTCCAAACTCACTGACGGGCAATAAACGATTGAACGATGCAATCCACAATATTCACGATATCAGCCATTAGGGCAATAGCGCCCCGGCTGTATCCACCGCTAACTCGATCATTCGTTGTTTGTCGAACAACGTCGCTGTTTTGCGCGAACGTCACGATTGGAGCGCCCCTTGAGTTGCAGTTCGTCCAGCAGGATATTTCGCAGCATCAATATAGCGACTCGTAGACTTCGAGCAAGTGTGACAGTGTCAGACAATGATCTATCTTTCGTCCGTTACGGCTTCATGTCTCAAAATCGACGAATCGCCAGCCAACGCCGCAATCCATCACCGATAGCTGTCGATCCGGCACTTTCGGGTCGCGTGGCGCGAGCATTTTTAGCAGCCATCCGGTCGCTCAACTTACCCTCGCTCCGGCACTTAAGCGCATACTCGACCGGCTAGACGCTATGTTTTCGGCTCGGCCTGGTGCTGGAAATCGACAAAGCGGTAGCCGACGCCGCGCTCGGTCAGGATGTACTTCGGGTTCGACGGGTCTTCCTCGATTTTCTCGCGCAGGTAGTTGACGTACAGCCGGACGTAGTGCGCCTCGTCGCGGTACTCGTAGCCCCACACCTTCGCCAGCAGTTGATCGTGCGGCACCGTCCAGCCCGCGTTCTCGATCAGGTGGTAGAGCAGGCGGTACTCGGTCGGGCGCAGCTTGATCCGCTCGCCGTTGACGATCACCTCGCGGCGGTTGAAATCGACGCTCAGGCGGTCGTCAATCTTGAGGATCGACTGCGACGGGCGCAGGCCGACGGCATATCGGCGCGGCGCAGCACCGCCTTGATGCGGCTGGACAGCTCGCGCGGACCGAACGGCTTGGGGATGTAGTCGTCCGCGCCCAGTTCCAGCCCGTAGACCTTGTCGTTTTCCTCGCCTTTGGCGGTCAGCATGATCACCGGGATGGTGCTGAACTCGCGCAGCATCCGCAGCGTCTCGAAGCCGTCGAGTTCCGGCATCATCACGTCCAGCAGCACGATGTCGGGCAGCTTGGTGCGCACGGCTTCCAGCGCTTCCAAGCCGTTGTGCGCCTCGATGACCTGATGCCCTTCCAGCTCGAGGTTCATGCGGATGAAGTTGATCATGCGCGGCTCGTCGTCGACGACGAGGATGCGCTTGCCATCGCGCGGGTTGCTTCTTGGTATTTTGGTCGTCATAGTTCCGTCTCACTCGGTACGGAAGGGCAGCGGGAATTCAACGGCTTCGTCTTCGGCGGAGGGCAGCACTTCGACGAAAGTGATGCGCCACATCGGGATGATCAGAGTCGTGACGCCTTCTTCGATCCAGGTGACTTCTTTTTCGGTGCGTTCGCGCGGATTTTTGCCGATGATGAAGTTGTCATTTGGCTTCGGCAATTCCTCGACGTCGACTTTAAGGCTTCCGCGTTATTGATATGAACGAGCAGTGTAATCATCCAGCCTCCGCTGAGGGATTATGTACGCTCTGGGCTTGAAGTAGATGTGCGCGATGAGTTTGCCCAGCCGGATTTCATCGCCGTCGCGCAGTACGCGCGGCTGATCCGGCACGAGCCGCTGACCATTGAGATGCGTTCCGTTGGCGCTGCCTTTGTCGACCAGAGTGAGTGTATCGTCGTTGCGGAAAATCGCCGCGTGGATACGCGACACGCCTTTTTCCAGCGCGCCATAGGGCGTCAGGTCAAGGTCGGGTTTCTGCGTGCTGGTGGTGTCGGCGCGCCCGAGGACTGTTTGGGTGGGCGGCTGAAACGTGATCGGATCGGTGGCGTCGCGGATGTGCATGAATGATCGACGCGTCTTTGTCAAAACGCGCCGTTCCCCAGGTCGCATGAGCGGCGAAGTCGTCCGTCCCATCTTCGAGCTGTCTCGTTGGCAAGCGTAGTGCCTGCATCCTGCTCGAGGGCTGTCCGCATTCCTCGCAGATAGAGAAATCCTTCGCGGTTGACGTAGCGCACAAGATGGACAAATCTTCATAGATGCTGACGCAACACCGAGATTGCGTATCCTCTCACAGTATCAGTAAACAGCACTTCCCTGCTCATCTGAACAGAGCAGGAAGCATCAGCGGTTCGAACTGCGATCCCTTACTCAGTTTCATTCTGGTGTGTCTTCTCCCGGTCGCAGCAAGAAGCGTGTTTGAAATTTCAGCGCCTTACGCCCTTTGTCGGATAGAGCTGCTGGTATAAGCGACCTGCTGCGCTTCGGCAAGCGCCTGCTGCGCAAGTTCGTCTTGCCCGCGTTCGAGCAGGCGAGTCGCCAGATTTTCGAGGCGGCGGGTGGCTTCCTCGAACGTCGCCGTTTTCCAGCGCTTCCTGCGCGCGTTCCTGCAAGCGGTAGAGCGTCAGCTTGCCGAGCGCATCGAGCACGCTGACGGTGTTTCCTCCGGCTCGGCTTGCTGCGCTGACGCCGATCGAAAAATCGCTGAGCGCCTGAAAGCGCGGGTCCTCGTTGGCGAGAATGTCGCCGCGCGCGATGAAGCGCGCGACCGAGCGGAAGCCGTCTCGGACATTGGCCGGGATTTCAAACTGAAGCAGCACCGACGTGATGCGGTTCACCTGCAGATTGCCGAGCGGAAGACGCCTCTTCCTCCACCGAGCGGCTGCGAATTGGGCGCGAGCTTGAACGCCGTTTCCAGCCGCACGTCGGCGTCAGGCGCGACCGAAAGCTGAAGCCGCTCGACGAAGACGTTGACCAGGCTGCGCACGTGATCGTTCAGGAAGCGGACGACCGCAGTCGGCGACTTGATATATTCGCAGGTGCCGCCGGAAACCGACGCCAATTCGTCGAGAAACTTGTCGTTCCAGTCGCTGCCCAAGCCCATCGCGCTGGTGATGATGCCTTCGGCGCTTGCTTTGCGGAAGGTCGACGCAGCGCTCCTGATCGCCGTAGGTGTTGCCGTCGGTCAGCAGAATGACGTGATTGACCAGTTTCGGCGCGAGAAACTGGCGATTCTGCTCGATGCCCGCCGGCAAGCCCTTGATAGATTTCCGTGCCGCCGGCCGCCGACATCATGCTGATGCGCGCTTTGAGGCCGGCTTTATCCTGAACGGACGTCGCCGGGATGAGCACGTCGGCGAAGTCGTTGAAAGTGACGACCGAGAAGACGTCATCGCTGTTCAGTTGGTCGATGATCTGGTGCGCGGCGACCTTGACGCGCTCCAGGCGCGACGCCGTTCATCGAATTGCTGCGATCCAGCACCAGCGTCAGGTTGAGCCGCGATTTGCTGCTTGCAGTTCTTCTTGCCGTCGCGGGCGCGCGGGTCGGGCAGGATTTCGACCAGCATATAGATGACCTGCGGCTCGGGCAGGGGCGTAAGCGAGCGCTTGCTCGGCGTCACGCGCAGCAGGAAATCGAACTCGCGCGGTGTTTGCTTGCGTGACTTGCTCGTCGTAACGTCGTCGGCGATCCGGCTCGCTCAGGAGCTCGTAGGCGACGTTGATGTCCTGAAACTGAGCGAGCGCGCCCTTATTCGTGATTCTTGTCCGGATGCAGGCGGCGAGCAGCGCGGCGATGCGCGTCTTTGATTTCGTCAGGGAAGCGTCTGGAGAGACGCCAAGAATTATGTACGGATCAAAGTCGATCATTCCATGTCTTAGTTTTCAGCTCAACCGGGCATGTGCAGCAGGATCACGGTAACATTATCGACTCCCACCGCGCTTATTCGCCAGCGCGACCAATTTGTTGCACGCTTCCTGCGGGGTTGAGGCGTCTGCTTGACGACATCCGACAATTTCTTGCTCTTCGACCTGATTCCACAAGCCCGTCGCTGCACAGCAGCAGGCGGGATTTCGGGGGCAGGCGGCGGGTGAGTGATATCGATCTCCACCGCCTCGTTTTGCCCGAGCGCGCGGTAGAGCATGTTCTTGTTCGGGTGATCGGCGGCTTCCGCGGGCGTGAGCTGATCGAGTTCGATCAGGCGCTGCACCAGCGAATGGTCGCGCGTGAGTTGGTCGATGGAGTCTTTGGTGATCAGGTAAATGCGGCTGTCGCCGACGTGCGCGATGTAGGCAAGATCGCCGATAATGACAGCGGAAGTGAGAGTTGTGCCGCCATCCGGGACATTGCTTGATCACTTCGGCGTTGGCTTTTTCGATGGCGCTGGTCAGCGCTTCGGTGATCGGCGGCTGGTCTTCGGTATCTCCGGCGAGCATCGGCACGAAGATGGTCGTTCGTCACCTCAAGAGCGACCGTGCGCGCGGTCATCGCTGACGCTTTTTCGCCGTCGTGATGCCCGCCCATGCCGTCGGCGACGATGAACAGAGCCAAAGTCGGGGCGCTCGTCCGACGCTGCGGAGGGTCGAGAAAAACGAATAGATCGCATCCTGATTGTTGCTGCGCACCATGCCGACATCGGTGGCTTGCCCGAAGGTGAGATGTCCGTTGCCCATGAAGGCGATCAGCGCTTCTTCGGGGAGCGGGCGGGTTGCGCCGTCCCATGAACACGCTGTCCAGTCCAATCGGGCGTCAGCGATGGCAGGTGCTTCATCCGGTTTCACGGGTGCAGGTGGCGTGGAGTCGGCGACGTCGCCGCTGGCTCGGTTGGAACAGTGCTTGGCTGTGCTGGCACGGTTGCATCCGGCTTTTTCCTGACGTTGAAAAGACGGCGAAACAAATTCATCATGAAACTGCCTCCACATGGATCAAAGTCGCCTCAACCTACCAGCGGAAGTGCGTACAACGATGTGATCCATCGAGCCGACGAGGATCACGTCGTCCGCGATGCAGGCGGCAGAGGTGATCGGCCCATTCGTCTTGAATTTCCAGCGTTCTTTGCCGGTGTCGGCAGTTCAGACAGTAGAAATATTCGTCCGTTCCCCCGAAGTAGAGGCGATCTTTGTGGATGATCGGTGACGCCACGAGCGGCTTTTCCGGTCTGGAATTTCCAGCGCTCGCGCGAAGACTGGGCATTGATGGCATAGAAGTAGCCATCGGCCGAGCTAAAGTAGAGCATACCCTTGTGTTCAATCGGCGACGAGATGATCGGTCCGTTGGTGCGGAAGCGCCACGAGTTGATAGCCGTTGTCGACGTCGACGGCATACATGTAGCCATCGGCCGAACCGACGTAGCAGATCCCTTCTTTCATATCGACATAGGGCGACGAAATCACGCCGCGGCGGGTGCGGTAGCTCCATTTGCGCGCCCCGGACAGGCTGAGCGCGACAACTTCGCCGGACTCGGAGCCGACGATCACGAGGTCATTGGTGACGAAGGGACGACTGCGCACCGGCGCGGTCGTATCATATGACCAGAGCACCCGACCGTTCGCCGCGCCCGAGCGCGTAGATTTTGCCGTCGTCGCTGCCGAAGAAGACGTGCCCATGTTCGACGCGTGCCGTGCCGCGCACGCGATCTTTGGTCTGGTGCGTCCAACTCGATGCGCCCGCTGCGGTAATCGAGCGCGTAGAAATTGGTGTCTTCCGAGCCGAACATGACCAGGCGGTTGGTCTCGTCGATGACCGGGGAAGAGGCGATGCCGCCTTTTGTAGCGTATTTCCAGACCAGTTCCCCGGTTTCAAGGTTGAGCGCCCACACATTGTTGTCGTAGGAGCCGACGAAGGCGAGGTCCTTGATCGCTGCCGGGCTGCACCGGATTTCGTCTTCCGTCTTGAACATCCAGCGCGGCTGAATTGCGCCTGCTTCGGTGTCGTCTTCGAAGAAGTCGGTCTCGCCCCGTGACTTCCTGAATGGCGGTGCCGCGCAGCGGCGCTGCAGCGATGCGGTGTCGGGCGATAGCGCAGTGCTTCGAAGCGTCTTTCATGTCTGCGCAGGTCTCATAGCGGTCTTCGGCCTTAAAGCTGAGCGCTTTTTCGACGATCATCACCAGCCCGGGATTGACGTCGGCGTTGTAGTCCAGAATCGGGCGCTCGTGGAAGCTGAACGGCGGCTCGAGGCGCGGGTCTTTGCGCGTCAGCACATGATGCAGTGTCGCGCCGAGACTGTAAATATCGCTTTGCGGCGAGACGTCGCCCTTATACTGTTCGGGCGCGGAATAGCCTTCCGTGCCGATCATGGTGTGCTTGACACCGCTGACGAACGTCTTGGCGATACCGAAGTCAATCAGCCGGACTTTGCCGAGACTGTCGATCATGACGTTGGACGGCTTCATATCGCGGAAGACAATCGGGTCAGGCTTCTGATCGTGAAGATACTCGAGCACGTCGCAGAGATCAATCGCCCATTCGATGATTTTTTCGATCGGAAGCTCTGCGCGTCTTGGACATCAACAGTTCGAGGTCGCTGCCGTTGACGTATTCCATGACCAGATAGGCGCGGTCATTCAGGTCGAAGTAGTCGTAAATCTTGACAATTGCCGGGTGGCTGAGCGCGGCGAGGATATTAGCTTCGCGGCGAAACGTCTTTAACATCGACGCGCGCAGCGCTGCGTCGGTCGCCATGCGTGTGCATTTCCTTGATGGCGACCAGACGACGCACGTCGGTGAAGTTAAGGTCGCGTGCTTGGTAAACCGTCCCCATGCCGCCGCCGCCGAGCACACCCATGATCTTATAGCGATTTTGCAAGACAAAATTGGCTTTGAGAGTCGTATCTTGACTGTTGTCGTCTCCAGTACCGCTAAATTGTGTTGTTTCTGGCATCCTAATATCGCCTCAACCAATCCATGAATTGCGTCAGTTGAAAATGATAAGCAAATGATTAATGATGACCTTGATTTATTATATTGAACCTGCCAGAATACCGCAATCTAGCTTCTGGGGAATTTAAGCCTACTGTAACATGCTGCATAATCAATTGTCGGTATATCTTCACGTCCCATTTTGCGCGACAAAGTGCACCTATTGCGCGTTCAATACCTACACGCACCTCGACGCGCTGATCGAGCCGTTCGTCGGCGCGTTGATCCGCGAAGTTGAATTCGTCGCCGCGAGCGCACCGAATCAGCTGGTCGGGACGATCTTTTTCGGCGGCGGCACGCCCAGCTTGCTGACTCCGCAGCAGTTCGCGCGGATTCTGGCGGCGCTGCGGCGCGGCTTTAACGTCAGCGCGGATGCCGAGATCACGCTAGAAGCCAATCCCAATGATCTTGAACCGCGATTACCTCATCGCGCTTGCGGCGGATTGGGCTGAACCGGATCAGCATCGGGATGCAGTCCGCCAACGCCAACGAACTCCAATTGTTCCGGCGACGCCACGATAACGACGCGGTCGTGCGGGCGGTTTCGGCGGCGCGCGCCGGGGGTTTTGACAACCTGAACCTCGACCTGATCTATGGCTTTCCGCATCAGACGCTTCAGACTTGGGAAACGAGCCTGCGGCAGATGCTAGCGCTCAAGCCGGAACATGTCTCGCTGTACGCGCTTGGTTTGGAAGACGGCACGCCGATGAAAGCGTGGGTCGAGCGGGGGCGGCTGCCAGAGCCGGACGACGATCTCGCGGCGGATATGTATGAACTCGCCAGCGACTTGCTGGCGCGGAGCTGGCTATGCCCAGTACGAAATCAGCAACTGGGCGCGCCCCGGCTTCGAGTGCCGCCACAACCTGCAATATTGGCACAACGACGATTACGTCGGCGTCGGTCCCGGCGCGCACGGCTTCGCCGGTGGCGTTCGCTACTCGACGATCCTCTCACCGCAGCGCTACATCAAAGCGCTGACTGATATGAGCGAAAGCAGTGGGATGTACAACTATCCGCTGACGCCCGCGACCGCTGAACTCGGTGGTGATGGATCGCGCTGGAGAGATCACCGACACGCTGATCATGGGGCTGCGGCTGACGCAGGAGGGTATCCCCCGCGCGCAGTTCAGCCAGCGCTTCGGCATTGATCTGGTCGATCTGCATCGCGCGATCATCGAGCGGTTCGTCGGCAATGGCTTGCTGGCAGTTGACGACGAGCGGGTGAAGCTCACCGATCACGGGCGGCTGTTGAGCAACATGGTCTTTCGGGAGTTCGTCTAGTAACCCCTCGCGTGCTCTTTACACGCTGCGCTTGAACAGCGCTTCGGCGAGGCTGAGCAAGCCCTGCGCGGCTTTGCCCTGTGAATCGGCGGCTTCCAGCGCGTCGACGGCGCGGCGGAAATAGCGCGTTTCCTGCTCGACGGCGTAATCCTGCGCGTGAACCGCGTCGAGTTGCTCGACGGCTTCGTCCACATCGGCGTCGCTGAACGTTGGGCGGCGGTAGAGTTCGACCAAATCATCGCTTTGCGCCAGCCCATAGAGCACCGGCAGCGACTTCTTGCGCGAGAGAATGTCGGTCGCGGCTGACTTTCCGGTAATTTCCGGTTCGCCCCAAATGCCGAGGATGTCGTCACGAATCTGGAAGGCGATGCCGAGGTCACGCCCGAAGTCGGCGAAATGCGCCGCGAGCGCCTCATCGCCGGACCCGATCAACGCCCCCATCTGGGCGCAAGCGGAGACCAGCGCCGCCGATTTCCCGCCGATCATCGAGACGTATTCCTCGACGCTGACGGCCGCCTGCTGTTCAAAGCGCATGTCGAGATGCTGCCCGCGCGTCAGTTCGAGGTTCGTCCGGTTGAAGACTGCCCAGATCGAGAGGATGACCTGCGAGTCGATGGCGGTGGCTGCTAGTTGGTTCAGCGCGTAGTACGCTGAAGTAAACAGCGCATCGCCCGCATTGATGGCGTTCGCGCGTCCCCAAATCTTCCAGACGGTCGGGCGTCCGTGCCGGATGTCGCTGTCGTCCTGAATGTCGTCGTGGATCAGCGAGAAGTTGTGCAGCAGTTCGACGGCGGCAGCGGCGGGCAGGGCGGTATGCCAGTCACCGCCAGCGGCTTCAGTCGAGAGCAGCAGCAATATCGGGCGGATGCGTTTGCCCGTGTGTTGAGCGTAAGGCTGGTTGTGCTCATCAACCCAGCCGAGCGGATAGCGCAGCATGGTGCGGAAATCCTCGGCGTCGGCGAGCGAAATACTGTCGATAACCTGACGCATGGCAGCGTCAATGGCGGCGAGATACCGGTTAGCGAGCTCTTGGGTCAAAGCGGATCACCTTTTACGAGCGGTGTATGTTGGAGTTCGGTAATTGTGCGGGCGCTGCTGCACAGCATGGCGATGCGCAGTTGGGCGACAAGTTCGCGGATCAGTTGATCGACGGCTTCGGGCGAGTCGTCCGCCGCTTTCAGGAAGGGACCGGCAATGCCGCCCGCCAGCGCGCCGAGGGCGATGCTCTTGGCGATGTCGATGCCGTCACGCAGCCCGCCGCTGGCGATCACGGGTAAACCGGGCGCGCCAGCCGTCGCGTACTGGATCGCGTCGGCGGTCGGGATGCCCCAATCGGCGAAGGCAGCGGCGACGCGGGCATGAAAGGCGGTCGGGGCGCGATGATATTCGACTTCGCTCCACGACGTGCCGCCCGAACCGGCAACGTCGATGGCGGCAACCCCGGCATTGGCGAGGTCGTGGACGTTCTGCTCGGAAAACCCCCAGCCGACTTCTTTGGCGATCACGGGAACGGCAAGCTTGGCGCAGACGTCCTCGACGCGCTGGAGCAGCCCGGCGAAATTGGTATCGCCTTCAGGCTGTACCGCTTCTTGCAAGACGTTGAAGTGCAGGATCAGCGCGTCCGCTTCGATCATCTCGACGGCGCGGCGGCATTCGTCAATCCCGTAGCCGTAATTCAACTGCACCGCGCCAAGATTGCCGAACAGCAGAATGTCCGGCGCGACGGCGCGAACGTGGTAAGTGTCGGCGACGTCCGGATTGCGCAAGCCAGCGCGCTGCGATCCTAAGCCCATCGCAATCCGATGCGTTTGCGCGGCTTCGGCGAGCCGGGTGTTGAGCTGTTGCGCAGTGTCCGTCCCGCCGGTCATCGACGAAATGACAATCGGCGCGCTTAGTGTTTTACCGAACAGCGTTACGCTGCTGTCGATCTCGCTCAGGTTGAGTTCAGGCAGCGCTTGGTGCATGAAACGATAGCGCTCCAACCCGGTCGTCAAGCGCGGGAACTGGACGTTTTTTTCGAGGTTGATGCGGATATGGTCCGCTTTGCGATCTTCAATCGATGGATTGCTCAAGACTTTGCTCATGGGTAATTAACCTCTTTCTCGCGTCGCTCATTCTAACATCTTGTCGGGGAAACGCCCATTTTTTCGGAAACGAACAGCAGGTCATTAGGCGGGGGCGTCCGGCTGCGTGGATCAAAACCGTCCATGATGAAGCCGCGTGATTCAAGCTCGCCAATGCGAATCTGCCTGAGGAAAATCGACTGTTTGCGCTTCCTTGCGAAACAATCGCGCCACTGTGGGGTTATAGTTGTGGGGAGATTGATAGTCAACCTTTTGCGCTGTGCTGTCTTGCTGCGTTCCGAGGCTGGTCAACACTGGCGATAGAGGATATTATCAGTATAATTTGTGCGCTAACCCAATTGCCGCGCTATCTGGAGGTAGACTAATGGCATCAACTGAAGATCGGGTTCGTAGTATAGTCGTTGAACTCTTGGGCGTTGACCCGGAGCGTGTGGTTCCTACTGCCCGTTTCCGTGAAGACCTTGAAGCCGACTCGCTGGATCTGGTCGAACTGATCATGAAGTTCGAAGAAGAATTCGGCGGCGAGATCAGCGACGAGGACGCCCAGAAGATCACGACCGTCGGCGAAGCGGTCACGTACATCGACGAGCGGATGACGCACTAAAGCATCCCACCGGCTTTATAATCAGGATAACCAACCGCTCAGGGCAGCCTTAACGCTGCCCTGTTTGGTTTAAAGCCACTGCTCCCGCAGTGACGATCATGCTGATCCCCAACGCGATTCCGCCCGACCCGATCTGGGTGGGCAGTTCGAAACCACGCATCAAGTCGTAGCCCTGTGCCAAACCGATCAAACTCGCCGCCGCGCCGATCAGCGCGACCGCCGCCGCGATCCAGTGGCGATAACGTGGCAAGAGACCGCTCCAGCCGACCGCGCCGCCGACCAATGCCAGCAGCGCCAACGTCGCCTGTTGACGATAGTTGGGATCGTCCAATGAGTAGATGAATTCGAGCGGCGGCAGTAAGGCGACCGCGATCAAGCCGATCAGCAGCGCCGGGATGATCCCGCGACGAGTCGAGAAAGCGACCAGCAGCGCGAGGCATGCGAGCGGCAGCCGCAGCAGCAGACTGGTCAGCAGTATCGGCGTCTGCGCATGGACGGCCGGGTGCAGGCTCGCCCACTCGGCTAGATCGTAGGCGTTAGGGCTGAGGCTGGCGGCGGGATTCACCAACCATGGAAACAAATAGAGCACAAGCATCAAGCCGAGGAGAATGTAGAAGCGCATAGGGAACCTTTTGATAGTGGTCAGTGATTAGTTGTTAGTTCGTACCCGGAAATGTCTAACCTTACCTCGTATCCGGTTGAAACTAACCACTAAAGACCAAGAACTAAAAACTTTCCTCACTTCATCAGTTGGTCGATGCGCGTGCGGATTTGCTCGTCTTCTGCTTGCTGCGACTCGAAGAAGTCGACCATGAACTCGCTGCGGCGCTGGCGCAGCGCCATCGGCGCGACGGCGCGAATATCGGCGGCGGTGGCGAGGTCGCGTCCATCGGCAGCGGCGTAGGCGCGGGCGGCTTCAAACATGGTGTATTCGGCGCGGTGCGAGTCGATGTCGAGGTCGCGCACGAGCGCCAGCCCGACCTCAACCGCATCGTCGGCGAGCGTCGTTTCCTTGAGCAGTTCGCGGGCGAGCATGACTTCATCGCGGGTGTCGGCGGTGTGGGGTTCCCACTGGCGAACGAAGGCGCCGGGATGCTGGCGATACTGGCGGACGCGCCGGTAGACTTCCAGCCGCTCAGCCGTATCGGTCAGCCCGCGCACGCTGACGCGCAAGCCAAAGCGATCCAAGATCTGCGGGCGCAGGCGACCTTCCTCCGGGTTCATCGAGCCGATCAGGACGAAGCGAGCGCGATACGTCCCGACCATCGCCCCGCGCCGGACGGTGTAGCTGCCTTGCGCGGCGGCGTCGAGGATGGCATCGACGATTTCGTCGTTGAGCAGGTTCACCTCGTCAATGTAGAGCAGATTGTTGTCGGCGCGAGCGAGGATGCCGCGCTCCAAGCGAACGCGGTTCTGCTGGACGGCGATGCGCTCGTTGATGCCGCCGACCACGTCCTCAAGGCGGGCGTTGAGCGGCAGTTCGACCAGCTTGACCGGCTCGTAATGCGAGATCGGCTCGCCCGCTTGCAGCTTCTCGTAGCAGTCGGGGTAGAGCACGGCGGCGTTCGGCTGTTCGAGGTCGAGTGGCAGCGCGCCGTCCTCGCAATCGCTGACTTCGACGTCGGGCAGGATGTCGGTCAGGCTGCGGACGGTGGTCGTCTTGCCGGTGCCGCGCGGTCCGATCAGCAGCACGCCGCCGACCGCCGGATTGATCACCGCGAGCAGCAGGGCGATGCGCATCTCAAACTGCCCGACGACCGCCATGAACGGGTAGGGCGGGGCATCCGAAAGCCCGAGTTCGGGCGCGGGCGTGGCGAGGATGCGCTGCGCACCGGCATCGTTGAGGATCCGCAGCAGCGTCGAATTCTGCAGTTCGGGGAGTTCGGCGTCGGTGGGTTCGGTGGTGGTCACGCTTTTTCCAGATCGCGCTGCTGTTTACGATAAGCCTGCCGCTGCTTCGCTTGCTCCGCTCGCTGAAGCTCCTCCGGCGTCTCGTAGATCAGTTCGGGAACTTCGGTCGGCTTGCCGTCGGCGTCGATGGCGACGTAGACGACGTAGCCGATATTGGTCGTCTTGGGTTCGCTGCGCAGTGGGTTTTCGGTGACGACTTCGACGCGGGTTTCCATCGACGTGCGCCCGACGTAGGTCAGTTCGGCTTTGCACATGACCAGATGCCCGATCCGGATCGGCTCCATGAAGGTCATCGAGTCGACGGCGACGGTCACGACCAGATTACCGGCGTGGCGCATGGCGACCAGCGCGCCCGCCTCATCGACCATCTTCATGATCACGCCGCCGTGAACGTTGCCGTGCGAATTCGCGTCCTGCGGACCCATCAAGGCGCTGAGCGTGAAACGCGAATCGGCAATGCGCTTTTGTTCGCGCACGAATTACTCCTCGCCCGCGTCGGGGATCAGGTCGGAGATGCGCTTGAAGACTTCCGGGTCCCAGTCGAGCACGTCGAGCTGCTGTAGCCGAGATCGCCGGGGAGCGGCGCAAGCGGCGCGCGCGGCGGCAGCTTCGGTCTGCGGCGGTTTGGGCGGCAGTTTCTTGAGCAGCGGCGGGCGATCCGCGTTGCGGTTGCGGATGATGCGCCCATCCTGGTAGATGTTGCCGATCCATTCGCCGGAAGTGGTGTAGACGTCGTAGCCTTCGTTGCGGATGAAGCCGATGTAGTCGCCGCGCCCGTCAAAGATGTACCAGTTGAGCGCGGTCGCGTGCCATTCGCCAGCGGTATCAAAGATGAAGAAAGGTTTCGCCGGGTCAATCGTAAATCTGCGCGACATCTTCTATCCCCTACTAAGGTCAACACATTTACAAATTATAGCAAAGACTAAGGCTCGTGATCATATGGTCGCCGGATTACGACGCCAGCAAGCGGCGGTAGATATCGCTGAGCTGCTGCGCTGAGCGATCCCACGTGAACGCGCGGGCGCGGGCGAGTCCGCGCGTGGCGAGGTCGTGGCGCAGCGCTTCGCTGCCGATCAAGCGCTCCAGCGCCGCGATCAGCGCGTCGAGATCGGTCGGATCGACCATCAGGGCGGCGTCTCCGGCGACTTCCGGCAGCGACGAGACGTTCGAGGTGATCACCGGCGTCCCGCACGCCATCGATTCCAAGACCGGAATGCCGAAGCCTTCGTACAGCGAGGGCACGGCGGTGATCAGCGCGGCGCTGTAGAGCGCGGGCAGATCGGCGTCGTCGGCAAAGCCGATGAAGTGGACGTGATCGCCGAGCTTCAGTGATGGATTGCCGCGTAGATCGGGTCTTCGAGCCAGCCCTTGCCGCCCGCGATGACCAGATCGAGATCGTGCCCGCGCTCGCGGAGCACGGCCAGCGCCTGAATCAGGCGGACGTAGTTTTTGCGCGGCTGCACCGTGCCGACCGAGAACAGGTAGGGGCGGTCGGACAGGGCGTATTTCTGGCGAACGCCCGGATCGTCGGTGGGCTGGAAGCGGGCATCGACGCCGCTGAGGAGCACGGTGATTTTGTCGGCGGGCGTGTCGTAGAGCGCGATCAGGTCGTTCTTTGTCGCCTGCGAATCGGCGAGGATGTGATCGGCGCGGCGCACGGAGCGCGGGACGACCGCATCCAGATAGGCTTTCAGGCTGGGACTGGCTGTTTCGGGGACGCGCACGAACGACAGGTCGTGAACTGTCAGCAGCGTGCGGCGCGCGCGTGTCGGCGGCAGGACGAAATCGGTCGCGTGGTAAAGATCGGTCGTGCCGGTGAACAGCTCGACCGGGAGCGGGAGATGCGCGCGCGCGCCAGATCCGCGCCAGCCACCGCGGGCTGAGGCGGGTGGGGCTCCAGCGAAAGTTTGAGCCGGGCAGCGGCGGGAGTTGATCCGCGCCGGAGACGAACAGGCGGTAGTCGAACTCGGCGGGCTGGCGGGCGAGCGCGGCGACCAACTCGCGGACGTAGCGCCCGATGCCGCCGCCCTGTTCGTAGGCGGGGGTGTAGTCGATAGCAATGCTGAGTGCTGAGGACTGAGTGACTGAGTACTGAGTCAACATGACGTTCCTTGTCGGTAAGCCAACCGCTGAATAAAAGGGCACAGCACGCTGTGCCCCTACGCGAAAACCGCGCTTGGTTTCACGAGGATTGCTTTTACTCAGTACTCGGTACTCGGTACTCAGCACTGCTTTATTCCACGTCGTTGTATGTCCAGAAGCGGTTGACGAAGAAGTTCCAGATCATGACGACGATCACGCCGACGAACCACGTCGCCATCGTGCCGAGCTTGGCTTCGCCGGTGGGCGACGGCATGTAGCCGGGGCGCTGAAGCTGGATGAGCGGCAGGAGGATGGGCATCAGCGCGTGACCGACCGGCTCGTGCGCTGCCGTGATCCAGATGGTGCGCGCGACCCAGCCGACAAAGCTGACCAAGCCGAACTGGGTCATCTGTCGCCGCCATGATCGCGTGCGCGAGTCCGGGTACGTCCAGAGGCGATTCCAGAAGAAATTGCTGATAATCGCCGCGATGAAGGCGATGGTCGAGGCGATAGCGACATTCCAGTCCGGGTTTTGCAGCGTGGGCGGCAGGATGGTCGCTTGCAGGATGAACAAGCGTGCCGGAGTCGATGACGGCGCCGACGGTGCCGACGATGGCAAACTTGAGGAAACGCTCGACTTCTTTGGCTTTGCTGCCGCCGAAGCGGTTGGCGATCGCGTAGATTGGCGCGTTCAACGGATTGCGAAGGGCGAACGTTCGCCTTGACGGTGGTGGTCTGATTCATTCCATCCTCACGCATTGAATGTCTATTGCAGCACGGCAAGCACGCCGAGCAGCACTCCGAGATGCAAAAACAGGTTGTTGACGTACAGGTTGTCGGTCAGGCTGTGGACGGCGAGATACGTCCACGTGCCGAGCAACCCGACGACGATCAGCCGCGCCAGTGGGTCAGGGTGGCGGCGCGCGCGCCACGTCACAGCAATCACACTGATCCACAAGCCAAGATAACTGACCAAGCCAATCATGCCAGCCTCTGCGAAAACATTCAAGTAGTAATTGTGGGCGTGACCGAGCGCCAAGCCGCCAGTTGAGTAGATTGTACTGCGGATAGGCGATTTCATAGTTGCCGAAACCGACGCCGAACCAGGAGTTCGCCGCAGCCATGTTGAGCGCCGCCTGCCAGTGCGCCAGCCGCTCGACGTTGGCGTAGTTTGCCGGCGTGATGTCGACGCCGCGCACGTCGCTGACGGCGACGATCTCGTCGGTGACGCTCTGGACGCGGGCGATGACCGAGGCGGGCAGCGTCCGCTGAGCCACAGCAGCACGACCATCACAGCACGGACTCCGGCGACGGCTCGCGCCGTACCACCATTTGCGCGGCAGCGCGAACAGCATCGCACCCAACGCGACGGCGAAGCCGAGCCACGATCCGCGACTCCACGAGAAGAGCACGCCGAGGCAGAGCAGGGCGGAGGCGAGCGCGTAGAACAGCGGCGCAGCGAACGTGGTCAAAGTCATGGTCGTGTGAGCGCGCCACCGCCGCCAGAGGCGATAGCCGTAGCCGAGCGCTGCCATCAGCGCGACCGGCGCGAGCAGGCCCATGAAGCCGCCAAACGGGTTGGGCTGACCGAACGTGCCAAAGGCGCGGAAGAAGCCGTCGTCGATCAAGCAGGATGGAGCGCGCCGCTGCCGCCGAAATACTCGTAGATGCCGATCAGCGCGTTGGCGGCGCCGGAGAGGACGAGCGCGAAGATCAACCACTCCCATGCGCCGAGGTCGAGGCAGATGAGCGACCAGCAGCAGCATCTGCACCCACTTCAGCCACTCGCTCAGCCATGCGCTCAGCGAGAGCGCGTTGAAGGCGGTGATGCCGGTGGCGGCGACGAAGCCGATTAAGGGGAAGTAGAGCGGCGTCCGGCGCGGTCGCGGCAAGGCTTGGTTGCGGGCGATGCGGTTAACCAGCCAGAAGCCGATCAGCGCGATCAGCGTGATTTGCCCAACGTCGAGCGGGAGCGGCAGCGGCGCTTCGGTGGCGATCAGCGCCCGCAGCGGGGCGACGATCAGCAGGATGCCGAGCGCGCTCAAGGGCGTGATCGCGCCGAGAATCGCAAAAGTGGCAAGGGCGAAGACCGCCAAGGTCACGCCCACGGCTTGCGTTGCCGCCAAAATGCCCACCAGCCGCGCCAGCGCCAGCCAGATCGAGCGCTGAGTGGCAGGCCGCGAACCGCGAGTCGGGTCACACCACCTCGCGGAAATAGTCAACGGTTTTGGGCAATCCCACGCTCAGCGGGATGCTCGACTGCCAGCCCAGCACTTCACGGGCGCGGGTCGAGTCGGGGCGGCGCGTTTGCGGGTCGCCCTTGATGCGATCCAGCTCTTTGAAGACGATCCCCGCCTGATTGCCGGTCAGTGCGTTGACCTGCTGGGCGAACTCAAGGATGGTCATCTCTTCCTGCGTGCCGATGTTGACCGGGTCGTTGAAATTACTCATCAGCAGGCGGTAGACGCCTTCGACCAGGTCGTCGACGAACTGGAAGCTGCGCGTCTGCGATCCGTCGCCGTAGACGGTCAGCGGCTCACCGCGCAGCGCTTGACCGATGAAGTTCGGCACGACGCGACCATCATCGAGGCGCATGCGCGGTCCATAGGTGTTGAAGATGCGGACGATGCGGGTATCGACGCCCTGCGTGCGGTGATATGCCATCGTCAGGGCTTCGGCGTAGCGTTTGGCTTCGTCGTAGACGCCGCGCGGTCCAATCGGGTCAACGTTACCGGCGTAATCCTCGCGCTGCGGGTGCTGGAGCGGATCGCCGTAGACTTCGGAGGTCGAGGCGAGCAAGAAACGCGCACCTTTCGCCAACGCCAAGCCCAGCGCATTGTGCGTGCCCAGCGCGCCGACTTTCAGCGTCTGGATGGGATACTTCAGGTAGTCAATCGGGCTGGCAGGGGAGGCAAAGTGCAGCACCGCGTCGAGGTTATCGCGGACGTAGATATAGTTCGTCACGTCGTGTCGGACGAACAGAAACTGCGAATTTCCGGCAAGATGGGCGATATTCCGCACATTGCCGGTGATCAGGTTGTCCATGCCGATGACGCTGTGTCCTTCTGCGAGGAAACGGTCGCATAAATGCGAGCCAATGAAGCCAGCAGCACCTGTGATCAAGACGCGCAACATCCACCTCTTTTGTCTGTACGAGAATCCGGAACCAAGTTTACCAGATTATTAGAACCCGATGCCAACTCGGCGCGACGAGGAGCGCCGGTCGTTCCCCGCCGCCGCTGTGTGGGCTTCATGACTCTCCCTCGATCATGGCGGGCGCGAGCTGAGCCATGATCCCGAACAGCAGCACGAAAACGTAAGCCAAGTCGTTGACGAAGACGCTGTTATCGACCAAGCCATGCGCCAGCAAGTTGATCATGCTGCCCATCGTGCCGACGACGAGGGCGAGCGCGAGCGGATCGGGTTTGGCGCGGCGATAGAGGGTGAAGGCACGTCGCCAGAAGGCGATCTGAAGCCATGCGAACACGATCACGCCGCCGACGCCCAGCCGCACCCACCAATCGAGCAGGAAGTTGTGCGGGTGCGATAAGTTCGGCTCCTGCCACGCATCCGGCAGGATGTAGCGCCCGCGATAGGCGTAGAGGAACTGGTCGAGTCCCTAGCCCGGTGATCGGGTGGTCGCGGATCATCTCGACCGCGCTCTGCCAAACGCGGATGCGAAAGAAATTCGTCCCCTCGCCGAAGTCGAGCACGTGGGCGAAGCGCTCCGAGCGCAGCGCGACCGCCGCGCCGACCGCGCCCACGCCGAGCAAGCCGAGGATCGCCAGAATGCCGCGCTTGCCCAACACCAGCAGCAGCACTGCCGCGACCGCCGCCGGGATGCCGATGAACAGCGCCCCCACGCTCTGGCTGAGCAGCGCAGCGACCAGCATGATCACCAGTGCGCCGCCCGCGAGCCAGCGTCGGCGCGGATCGACCGGCAGGAGCAGAAACGCCAAGAGAAACGGGATACAGCGACCGAGGAACAAGCCAACGTTGTTGGGCGACCCGTAGACGCTGGCGAGCCGTCGCGCGCCCGCCTCGGCGGTGATGATGGCGTCGCCGTTTGCGAACTGGACTAACCCGATCCCGGCGACCAGCGTCCCGGCGATCAGCAGCGCATCGACCAAGCGCAGCAGCGTTCGCCGGTCGTGGACGGTTGCGCGCAGGATCAGGTAAAACAGAGCTTGGTTCGAGGATCAGCGTGCGCAGCTCGGTGAGCGCCGCGCCGCGCTGATCCGCCCACAGCAGCGAGATCGCGCCGAGGACGACCCACGCCGCCACGCCGTACGTCGAGCGCGGTCAGGCGCGTGAAAATCGACGGCGGCGCGAAGTGGGCGGCGCTCTGGCGACTGCGTCCCCATCCGGCGAGCGCGCGCAGCAGCCACGCCGCCCCGGTCAGCAGGATCAGCAGTTCAGACATGGGGAAGGCGAATTTGTAGAGTTCGACCGGAAACAGGAAGAAGGGCGCGTAGAAGATCGTCAGCATCAAGCCCAGATCGACGCGGTGATAGACGATGACGAACAGGACAACCAGCGCCACCAGCGTGATCAAGAAATGGGGTTGGAGGTAGATCACCCCGGCAGTCAGAATCGCCAAGCCAAGCTGGACGGGTTCGCGCCGGAAGAGCGTTGGCACCGGCGTCGCTCCACGTCAGCAGCATCCCGACCAGCAGCGCCAGCGACGTGATCACGCTGACGGCGATCTGCCCGACGCTGCCGAGCCGCGCCCACAGTCGCGCCGTGCGCGTCGTCAGTGGCGACCAGTTGAAGCGCAGCGCGGTCACGACCGAGGCGAGCGCGGCGATCACAGCGGTGAAAGCAGCGACGGCGATCTGGTTGTTGTAAGGCGTGGCGAGGTCGCCGGAACTGACGGCGAAGCCCGCCAGCGCCCAACGATCCCAGCCGCGATCCGCCACGAGGTGGAGCGTGTGCGTCCCCGCGCCTAAATTGCGGGCGACGGTGACGAGGCTAGTCTGCGGCTGCTGATCGCCGCTGGCAAGGTTGATGAAAGTGTTGCCGTCAGCGTCGTAGGGCAGGGCGTTGGCGGGCTGCCCGTCGATGGTGGCGTAGAGCAGGGCGACGTAATCGCCTTGACGCAGCAGCAGGGCGATATCGCTGCCCTCGAAGCTGAAATCGAGCTGACTGTCCTGCACCCAACCAATGTCCGCGCCGAGCACGCCGAAGGTCCAGACGCCACTATAGCGGGCGTAGGCGTTCGCTGGGAAGTACAGCCCATCGGCGGCGGCTGGCGGCTGCGGTCGCATCGCCAGCGCTGACCACAATGGGGTAGGGTTGCCTTCGATATCGACCAGCGCAAAGCCCCAACGCGGATCGTCTGGCGGCGCGTCCGGCTGCCAGTGATAGAGGATTGCGCCGCCGACGTAAGGCAATTCTCGCTCGATGCGATCCAGCGCTGCTGACGTGTAGCCGACCTGCTGATCGCTGGTCACGCTGCCCCAGATCGAGGGCGCGCCTGACCAGTCGGCGGGCAAGCTGTTCCAGCCCCAACTGCTCAGCCAGAGCGCCTTCGCGCCGTCGCCGTGCTGGGTCATGATCTCGCGCAAGGCGACCAAGCGTGAGAAATTGAGGGTATCATCGCGGACGGTACGGTCGTTCGGCGGGGTGTCGAAGCCGAACGGCTTGGCGGCGACCGCATCCATGTACGGTGAAGCGCCAAGTGCATAGAGGTCACTCAGGTAGCGAATATCGCTGAGATTTTTAGGTCCGGTTTCGGTGGTCGGCGCGAGACCCGCCGCGATTACTGTGGCGCTGTCGTCCGCGCCGTGAATGGCGCTGTAAGCCGCGCTGAGCAAGGCGAGATAGTCGGCGGGCTGCGGTTCTGCCCCGCCCCAAGCGTCAGTCAGGTTCGGCTCGTCCCAGACTTGATAGTCGTCAATCGTGCTGCCGTAGCGCTCGGCGAAGGCGCTGGCGAAAGCGGCGAAATCCGCCGGATCGCGCGGGGGAGCGGTCGGGCTGTCGGCTTCGCTAGTGCGCGCCCATGCTGGCGAATTGACCAGTACCGCGACTAGCTTAAGGTTACGGCTCTGCGCCGAAAGGCTGGACGATGGCATCCCACCGATCCCACTGGTAGACGCCGGGCTGCGGCTCGATCTCGTCCCAGCGGAAAAATTGACGCACCCATGTGACGTGCGCCTGCCGCATCAGGTCAAGCTGCTGTGCGAGCGTGCTTGAATCGTACTGCGTCAGCTCGGCATTGACGCCAAGCAGCGGCTGGCGATAGGGCAGGTCGGCGGTCTGCGCTGGATCGACATAGCCGCGCAGATCGTCGTCGCGCTGGCGGAGCGTCGCCCCGGTCGTGACAATGCTCCCCGCCAGCACCATCAGTGCGATCAGGAGGATGAAAAGCTGGCGCCTCATCGCGTCCAGACAGGGTTGGAAGCGCCGCGATCCAGTGTCAGTTGGTGCGCGACCGCCAGATTCCACGTCAACGACCCATAGATTGCCGCTGTAGATAAAGGCGATCTGCGTGCCTGAAGGATTCCACGTGAAGTAGGGCGCGTTGGCGGTGATGCCCGGCTTGCCCGGTGGGCGGATAGACAACTCGCGCGTTGCTACCATCGCGGTCAGCGACGACAAGATCGTATTCCGCTGAGGCGCTGATGCTGTTGGCAAGGTCGCGCGCGCGCAGGTAGGCGATGTAGCCACGTTCGCCCGCTGGGGTGTTGCTCAGCGGCGAATAGCGCGGCTTCGACCAGATGCCCGCGTTTTCGACCACGTCGGCGCTGAATGAGCCATCGGTTGCGGTGACGGCGACATGAAAAGCAGGGCTGGTTTCGGCGGGTTCGCTGCCGATGGGCAGTCCATGAACGGTGGTGAGGATCAGGCTATCGTCGGGTGACCACGAGACGTCGGCGCGCCACGACCACGGCTGGCGATTGGTGAAAACCGGGTAGGTCAGCAGCGGGTCGAACTCGCCGGTGCTGGTATTGACCAAGCCCATCGAGTTCGGCGCGCACCCATGCCAGCTTGCTGCCGTCGGGCGACCATTGAAAGACGGTTCCCCACCAACTGTTGAGCCAACCGCTAGAACGATCCACGATCTGCCGCGCGTTGAGCGACTCGCCGCTGGCGGGATCAATCCGCATCAGCCAGAGATCGTTGTAGGCTTGCCAACCGGGGCTGTTGTCGGTGATTTCGCCGCTGGAGTAGCTGATCGTGTCCTCCAGACCGGGCACCCAATCGGCGTAGAGCACGTTTTCCGGGCGCAGCACAATCGGCTCGGCGTTGGCGTTGGTCGTGTCGTTGATCAGCCACAGTTGGTTGAAGAAGGTATCGGGATCGGTTGATTTGCGGCTGAAAAGCAGCTCGCGTCCGTTTGGCGTCAGGGTGAAGACATGATTGTCGAGATCGCCAGTGGTCGTCAGCAGGCGCTTGTTGGAACTGACGCCGCGCATGATCCATGCATTACCGTTGCTGACATAGGCGAGCGACCCCTCGATGGGCACGGAGTCGAGCTGTCCGGTCGGTCCAACATAGATGACCGCATCCTGCGCGGCGGTGATCACGGTGGTGCGGATAGGCACGGGGTTTTGGCGCGCGCCATCACGGCTGGTGATGCGGTAGCAAATTTCTTCGACGCCACTCTGACCCGGCTGCGCGACCCGTTCGTCGCCGGGCTGTAAGCTCTCGTTGGGAATGCGATTTTCCTTGAACGGAATTTCCTGATTCTCGCATTCCTGCGTTTCTTGGACGCGGGTGACGGTGACGCGCATCCCATCGCTAATCTGCGTGAACAGCGGCGGAGTCACTTCGTCGAGCGCGCCGAGTTCGACGTTCGCTTGGCGTAGAAACTCGCCGACAGTGATCGCCATCGGCTGCGGGTAACTGCGCTCCTGACCGTCGACCACCAGCGAGACCAGCAGCGACGACGAGTCCTCGGTCGTCGTGCAGCCCGCCGCGATCAGCAGGCAGAGACTGGCGCAAAGGCACACGATTTGCCACAACTTCAATTGCACGACTCCAATCTTGATTTTGTCGGGAGGGGCGCACAGCCGCGCCCCTCCGAGTTAGCTCCCGCTGCGGTTACGGATTGATGCCGATGATGTTACGCATCGAGGCGAATACGCGCAAGAGGTCGAGATTGAGCGCGTTGACGCCGTAGTTGCTGACGGCATCGGCGCTGAGGTCGCCCGCGCCGCTCGGTGCTGCGTTGAGTGCGCTGTTTGGCAGTTCGTTCAGCGCGCGCGTGGCGTTGAGCAGCGGGACGCCGTTCTGACTGGCGACGGTGATAATCGCGTCGTTGATGGCAGATAGCGCCGGGTTCGATCCGTCGTCGGGGACGGTCAGCAGCACCGGGATCGTCCCGTTGGACGATATGGTGCTGACGATCTGCGTCCAGCGTGTTCTGGAATGCGCCGGGGTCGGTGCCGTTCCGCGCATCATTCTGTCCGACGGCGACCAGCATGATCGACGGCTGCGTGATCCGTAGCTCGCAGGCGAGCGGCGACTCGCCACTCGCGCAGACCGACGGATCAGCATTGTTCGGGTCGAGCAGGGCTTGCACCGTCCAATTCGAGTTGACCGCGACCCCCAACCGGTTGAAGCTGGTGGTGCCGTTGAGGTCGGTCTGGTTGAACCAATCGATGACCGACTGCAAGTCATCACTGCCGTTGAGCGTGTACTGCCCGGCAGTGGCGAAGGGGCTGAGAATGTTCGGCTGGGTGAAGATGCTGTCGCCCGCCTTGGCGAAAACTGTCGCCTGCTTGCCGGTGCTGAGTCCGGTTTGGAAGATATTATTCAGGTTACCCGCCAGCGAGTTGACGTCCGGCAGGATCGGCGTGGTGTCAACGAGTGTCGGTTGGGCTTGAGTCGGCTGCTGCGCCTCAAGGGTGACGTCAGCGCTGATGCTGGCGCTGCGCCCGTTGGCGTCGGTGACGGTGAGCGTCACGGTGAAGGTGCCACCGCCCGCGTAAGTATGCAGTGGGTTCTGCTCGTTCGAAGTCGCGCCGTCGCCGAAGTCCCATTGGTAGCCGATCACAACACCGGATGACTGATCCGTGAACTGAACGTCCAAGCCCGCGATCTGTGAGGTGAACTGTGCGGTTACCGGCGCGGCGACTTCAACGTCGAGCGTGCGGCTGTCGCTGCGACCGTCAGCGGTGCCGATGGTGAGCGTGACGGTGAAGGTGCCGCCTCCCGCGTAAGTGTGGAGCGGGTTCTGCTCGTTGGAGGTTGCGCCGTCGCCGAAGTCCCACATGAAGGCGGCAACGTCGCCGGTCGATTGGCTGGCGAACTGGACGTCCAGACCGTTGACCTGCGTCGTGAAGTCGGCGTGCAGCGGCGCGCTGACCGTCACCTGCTGATTGGTGCTGTTGGTCGACCGTCGGCGCTGCCGATGGTGAGCGTGACGGTGTAGGTGCCGCCCGCCGCGTAGGTGTGGAGCGGGCTGACCTCATTCGAGGTTGCGCCGTCGCCGAAGTCCCACGTGACGCTGGCGATGTCGCCGCTCGACTGATTGGTGAACTGAACGTCCAAACCGTTGGGCTGGGCGCTGAAGCCCGCGACCAGCGGCGCGCTGACCGTCACCTGCTGGTTGGTGCTGTTGCTGCGACCGTCGGCGCTGCCGATGGTGAGTGTCACGGTGTAGGTGCCGCCCGCCGCGTAGGTGTGGAGCGGGCTGACCTCATTTGAGGTTGCGCCGTCGCCGAAGTCCCACGTGACGCTGGCGATGTCGCCCTGTGACTGATTGGTGAACTGGACGTCTAAGCCGTTGGGCTGGGCGCTGAAGCCCGCGACCAGCGGCGCGCTGACCGTCACCTGCTGATTGGTGCTGTTGCTGCGACCGTCGGCGCTGCCGACGGTCAGGGTGACGGTGTAGGTGCCGCCAGCCGCGTAGGTGTGGAGCGGGTTTGACCTCATTCGAAGTCGCGCCGTCGCCGAAGTCCCACGTGACGCTGGCGATGTCGCCCTGTGACTGATTGGTGAACTGGACGTCTAAGCCGTTGGGCTGGGCGCTGAAGCCCGCGACCAGCGGCGCGCTGACCGTCACCTGCTGATTGGTGCTGTTGCTGCGACCGTCGGCGCTGCCGATGGTGAGCGTCACGGTGTAAGTGCCGCCAGCCGCGTAGGTGTGGAGCGGGTTGACCTCATTCGAAGTCGTGCCGTCGCCGAAGTCCCACGTAACGCTGGCGATGTCGCCGCTCGACTGATTGGTGAACTGGACGTCCAAGCCGTTGGGCTGGGCGCTGAAGCCCGCGACCAGCGGCGCGCTGACCGTCACCTGCTGATTGGTGCTGTTGCTGCGACCGTCGGCGCTGCCGATGGTCAAGGTCACGGTGTAGGTGCCGCCAGCCGCGTAGGTGTGGAGCGGGCTGACCTCATTCGAGGTTGCGCCGTCGCCGAAGTCCCACGTGACGCTGGTGACGGCGCCGCTCGACTGATTGGTGAACTGAACGTCCAAGCCGTTGGGCTGGGCGCTGAAGCCCGCGACCAGCGGTGCGCTGACCGTCACCTGCTGATTGGCGCTGTTGCTGCGACCGTCGGCGCTGCCGATGGTGAGCGTCACGGTGTAGGTGCCGCCAGCCGCGTAGGTATGCAGTGGGCTGACCTCATTCGAGGTTGCGCCGTCGCCGAAGTCCCACGATGACGCTGGTGACGTGCGCCGCTCGACTGATTGGTGAACTGAACGTCCAAGCCGTTGGGCTGGGCGCTGAAGCCCGCGACCAGCGGCGCGCTGACCGTCACCTGCTGGTTGGTGCTGTTGGTGCGACCGTCGGCAATGCCGACCGTGAGCGTCACGGTATAGGTGCCGCCAGCAGCGTAGGTGTGGAGCGGATTCTGCTCGCTGGATGTGGTACCGTCGCCGAAGTCCCACAGATAAGCGGTGATGTCGCCGGTGGATTGGTTGGTGAATTGAACCGAGAGTGGATTGTTGGGGACGCCGCTCGCGTTGAACAACGCCTGCGGCGCGGGGATCTCGGTTGGCGTGAAAGTTGCGGTCGGCGGAATCTCGGTTGGCACCGTGGTTGCGGTGAAGGTAGCGGTCGGCGGAATCTCCGTTGGGATCGTGGTCGCGGTGAAAGTCGCGGTCGGCGGAAGGAGCGTCTCGGTCTCGGTTGCGAATGGGATCGGCGTGTCGCTTGCGACAGGCGTATCCGTAAAGGTTGAGGTCGCCGTTGCCGTATTCGTCGGCGATGGCGTGAAAGTCGGCGTGAAGGTGCGTAACGTCGAAGTTGGCGTCGCGGTCGGCGGGATCACGCTGTTGACGGTGATCTGGCGGGTCACGCTGGACGAGCCGCCGGGTCCGGTCACGGTCAAGAAGACGTTATAGGTTCCCGGCGTGGTGAAGGTGTGCACGGGATTGCGTTCGGTGGTCGTCGAACCATCGCTGAAGTTCCAGAGATAGGTGCTGACGCTGCCACTGGATTGATCGGTGAATTGAACCGTCAAGGGGGCGACGCCCGCCGTGCGATCCTGCGTGAAGCCAGCGACCGGAGCGGTCGGGCTGGTGACGTTGATCTGGCGCGTCACGTTCGACGTTCCGCCGGGTCCATTGACGGTGAGCGTCACGGTATAAAGCCCCGGAGCGCCGAAGGTATGGCTCGGATTGACTTCGGAACTGCTGTTGCCGTCGCCGAAATTCCAGACAATCGAGTTGATCGTGCCGGTGGATTGGTTGCCGAACTGCACCGTTAGCGGCACGTTGCCTGAAGCTTTGTCCTGCGTGAAGGCGGCGATCGGGCGCGGGATGTTCTGCGTCGCCGACGGAACGGGCGTGTTGATGCGGTTCTGCACGGCGATGTTGCTGATGACGGTGGTCAAGAGCGTGCCGTCGCGCAGATAGACGCGCAGGCGCAGTTGATAGCGGCTGTCCTGAACGGTGGTCGTATTCCAGATGCCGAGCAGCCGTTCAACACCGGGCTGGTGACCGCGCTGGTCGCCGGGAACCAGAGATTGCCGGGGTTAGGGTCAGGTCCGAATTCGACTTGATACTGAAGGAACTGCGGATGAATCGCCGAACCCAAAATCTGCACGTTGCCCGCGACGACATTGCCGGAGACCGGCGAGAGGATCACGATGCTGACCGGCAGGGGCGTGCTCGACGGGAAAACCTGCGGTGGTTGGCTGGTCGGGTATGACGAACGATTGACGTCGGGAAGGTGAACGTGGGCACGTTCGGGAGCTGCGTCACCGGGAACGTCGTCGGGATGCCGCTGGTCGACTGCGGGGTGCGCGTCGGCGGGATCAGTGGCTAACGCCGTGTCGGTTTGAGCAATTTGCTCTTCGGATGGAGCACCACTCAAATTGCAGGCACTCACGATCAGCAGCGAGCAAGACCAGCAGCGCCAATAAGCTGCGATTACGGGGCGCTGTATGCTTTGTCATGCGGTGCATTTCCATCCGCTACCTCTCTATTTGCTACTACATCAAAGTAACATTATAGCTCTGACACTCATGAATAGGACAGATCACCCTCTTGTCCCAAAACTCAGCCAATGCTACACTGAGATTATGAAAGTGATGATTGTTGACGACGAGCAGGCAATTCGGGAAGCACTCAGCCGTAAACTAAAGCGCGAGGGCTATGACGTTATCGTCTGCCAAAACGGGCTAGATGCGGTCCGCGCCTTTCATTCCGAACACCTGACATCGTTATCTTAGATATTATCATGCCTGATGGGTATGGATGGGCTGACGGTTTGCCGACGGATTCGCGAGGTTTCCGATACGCCGGTCATGATGTTGTCGGCGCAGGCGATCACCGAAGACGACATTATCGAGGGGTTGAACGCGGGCGCGGACGAATATCTGGCTAAACCGGTTCGCCTGAACGAGTTTGTCGCGCGGGTTGCGGCGCTGCTGCGGCGCGCGCAGATGGCAGCGCCGGAAACCGAACAGCGCTACGACGACGGCTATTTGAGCATCGACCTGCACCGGCGGCAGGTCTACGTCAAAGGCACGAAAGTTCATCTGACGCCGACCGAGTTCAAACTGCTGGCGGTGCTGATGGAGAACGCCGGGCGAGTTGTCTCGCAGCGCGACCTGCTGGAGCAGGTGTGGGGGCGCGAGTACATCGACGACGTGTACTATCCGCGCGTCTACATCAGCCAGCTTCGGCGCAAGATCGAGCGTGACGCTGGCGACGCCGGCCTACATCCTCACCGAGCATCGGGTTGGCTATCGCTTCGAGAAACAGCCAATCGCTCCGCAAAAATCAGTCTGAGAGCGCTCCGGCTAGATGACCGGACTTAACGCCATCACCCTGCTGATCAACGCGGTGATGCTGCCGTTGGCGTTGGCATTTCTGGTGATCATCCTCTGGAACGACGTTCGCAAAGAACTGAACCAATTCTTCGCGGCGTTTTTGCTGCTGGTGATCCTCTGGAACGGCGGGTCGCTGCTGGCGCAGGGCTTGACGCTGGTCGATCGCGCAGTCGCCGCTGCTCAAGCCGATGATCGGCTTGATGGAGCTGGGCTTCACCGGGTCGAGCGTGGCGATCTACGTCCTGACCGCCGTGATCGTCAAGGCGCATACTCGCCGCTTTCGCGCGCTGGGGTTGGTCGAGTTTGCTGGTGCTTGCTGATCGTGCGGCTGCTGCCGATCATCGCCAACGCGCCGTCGTCGTTTGTCACCATCGCACCGGCGAGTTCAGTTATCAATCGCAGCCGCTGCTGGTCGTGTTCTACGTGATCTTCGATTGGGCGACGCTTTACCTGCTCTGGCGCTACCGGCGCAAGCGCGCTCGCGGACTGTTGGAGATCGGGATCGTGCTGTTCGTGATGGGGCAGAGCCTCGGCTTTCTGAACCCGGAACTGCAAATCTTCTCGCTGTCGATCAACATCAGCGCGATCTCGGCGCTGCTCGATCAGCTTTGCGATTCTGGGGCAGGAGATCATCAGCCCGCTGGCGGAGCGCAATCGCAGGTCGAGGCGATCCGCAAGGTCAACGTGGCGATCACCAGTCAGGCGGGGATCGATCTGCTGCTGAACCAGATTGCGATGCTGGCGGCGACGCTGCTGAGCGCGGACGGCGTGGGCATCTTTCTGAACACGAAAGGCAGGCTGCAACTCGCCTACGCCCACGAACTGCCGAATAATCCGCTGCGGGTGCAGCCCGCGCTGCCGAGATGGATTGGCCGGCACGGTGACGCAGCACGCTGCAGTCGATCCACCTGGACGATTACGCCCGCGAGTGGCGCGGCGTCGGACGACCTGCCGTTCGCGCGCGAGACGTTCGGCTCGGTGATCTGCACGCCGCTGATTCACGGCGGCGAGGCGATTGGCGCGCTGATGGTGGTCGCGGCGCAGCGGCACGGGCGGCTGTTCTGGCGCGAAGACGTGTACTATGCTCGAACTGCTGGGCGCGCAGGCGGCGGTGGCAATCGTCCACAACCGTTTGTTCAAAGAGCAGGCGGAACTGACGCAGCAGGTCGAGATCGCGCGCAGCCAGCTTGAGGCGGTGCTCGACAGCACGGCGAACCCGGTGCTGGCGGTCGACCGCGACTTCAAGCTGATTTTTGCGAACCCGGCGGCAAGAGCGTTATTCTCGCTTCGCCGACGACGCTATCGACCAGAAGGTTTAACAGGTAGTCCCGCCGGACGTGCTGCCGAGCGCATTATCTGCGAGTCATGCGCCATCTGTAAGCATCAGCACGCTTACACCTACGAAGTCAGCTACGGCGAGAAGATATTATCTGTGCTCGCTGACGCGGCTGGGGCGGCAGCGGATTCGAGGTTGGGTGGCGGTGCTCAACGACGTGACGCAGCTTAAGGAGCTGGATCGCATCAAGAGCGAAATGGTGCGCATGACCAGCCACGACCTCAAGAACCCGCTGCAAGCGGCGATGGCGAACCTTGACCTGCTGCAAGACGACCTGATGACGTGGCGAGACGAGGAAGTCTGGGACGACGGTCAGCTGATCGACAAGCAGCTTCAGCGCATGGAGCGGATCATTCGTGGCATCCTCGACCTCGAACGGCTAAAATCAGGGTCGTTGTCGCTGGAAATGTGCCATCCGGCGCGGATCGTCGCAGAATGCGTTCGACGAACTGCGCGAGCGGGCGGTGGATGGCAAAATCACGCTCAGCGCCGAAGTCGCGGATGGGCTGCCGGAATTCGCCTGCGACGTCGAGCAGTTCGAGCGCGCGATCATCAATCTCGTCGAGAACGCGATCAAGTTCACGCCGCCGGATGGGCGGCGTCGACAGTCGCGCGTCGATTGCAGGACGGAGCAGATGATCTTCGCGGTCGAAGACACGGGCGTCGGCATCGACCAGCGAACTGCAGACGCGCGTGTTTGACCGCTTTTATCGGGCGAAGCAGAAGGGCACCGAACATGTCACCGGCTCCGGGCTGGGCTTGAGTTTGGTCAAAGCGGTGGTCGAAAATCATCGCGGCAGGGTTTGGCTGCAGAGCGACGCCGGGCAGCGGCACGACTTTTTTCGTCTCAGTGCCGATTGATCAGGTGAATGAGCAGGAAAAGCTATGAATAAGACTGATCACGGTAATCTGCTGCCGCCGCGCTGGATCTGGCGCTGGCGGTGGTTTCGGCTGCGCACAGAGTGGTACGACTACGCCGACGCCCGCGCCTTCGAAGACGCCGACCGACAGCGCCGCTCGTCAGCACCCCGGTGGCGACGGCAGTCTCATTGACGTCGGTTACGCTGAGCCGAATGCCTCGTTCAGTCGCTGACGCAGGCGGACTTGACGCGCTTGACAGGCAACGTCCAGCGCCCGAACGGGATCGCGTGGTTCAACGGCAAACTGTACACCGCCTGCTACCGGCGATGGGACGGTCTACGAGATCGACGACACGACCGGCGACGACGCGCACGCTACATCTACGGCATCAAGAACGCGCAGAGCGCTCTACGTCGAGAACCGACGCGCAACAACGACCATTGACGCTGTGGGTGCCGGATTATGCCGGCGAACACGTTCACGAAAGTGACGCGCAGCGGCGTCCAGACGATCGTCGCGCGATCTGAGACGGTCCGTGGGGCATCTCCTACGTGGATGATCAGCATTTTCTGATCACCAGCCTGCTTGAGCAACACGATCCATCTGGTCAGCCGGAGCGGCGACGATCAGGTGCTGCTGCGATGGCCTGGCCGCGCCGATGGGCATCGTCCACGACGACCAGACGCTCTACGTCGCCAATTATGGCAGCACCCGCCGCTCGATTGAATGGTACTCGCTGATCTCGACGCTGGTGAGCGGGCAGGACGCCGAGCCGACACGAATCATCGTGCTGGTCAGCGGCTTGCAGAACACGACCGGTCTGCAGCTTGGCAGCGACGGCAAGCTGTATTTCGCCTACGCGCTGGGCAATCGCGGGCTGGTGGGGCGGGTTGATCCGCAAGTCTGCCTGGCGAATGGCGGCTGCACGCAACGATCAGGTCGAAATCGTGCTGTACAGCGATCTGTCCGCGCCGCTCGCCGGGCTGACGATCACGCCGGACATGCGCCTGTTCGTCCACACGATGTTCACGCCGGACATGTACTGGGCGAAGATTGGGAGAACTTGACCGCTGCAAAAAAGTGGACAAATGTGCACTTGCCAGTACGAACATACTGATGCTATGATCTGAATAGATAGCAGTGATACAGCGACAGGATCAGTTAAGGACGCACACTTGTGCGTCCTTGCTATTTCTACAAGAATCTTGCTCAGGAACAGCTTGAGGCGCTCGTGTTCGGGGTTCTCGAACAGTCCTTGCGGGCGTCGTCTCGGCGAGCTTTATCGCCTTGTCCATGAAGATCACGCGGTCGGCGGCGGCGCGGGCGAAGCCCATCTCGTGGGTGACGACGACCATCGTCATGCCTTCTTTGGCGAGGTCGAGCATCACGTCGAGCACCTCTTTGATCATTTCCGGGTCGAGCGCAGACGTCGGCTCGTCGAACAGCATGATCTTCGGGTTCATCGCCAGCGCGCGGGCGATGGCGACGCGCTGCTGCTGTCCGCCGGAGAGTTTCGCCGGGTACACGTCGGCTTTTTCGGGAATGCCGACTTTCTCCAACAGCTTGCGGGCGATGACTTCGGCTTCGTCTTTGTCGCGCTTGCGGACGATCTGCTGCGCCAGCATGACGTTGCCGAGCGCGGTCAAGTTCGGGAACAGGTTGAACGACTGGAAGACCATTCCGACTTCTTCGCGGACGCGGTTGATGTTGGTCGCCTTGTGGGTGAGGTGGATGCCATCGACCCAGATTTCGCCCTCGTCGATGGTTTCAAGCCGGTTGATGCAGCGCAGCAGCGTGCTTTTGCCCGATCCGCTTGGTCCGATGATGACGACGACTTCGCCCTGTCGGACTTCCAGGCTGACGTCGTTGAGCGCATGGACGCGCCCGAAGTGCTTGGTCGCGTTGCGGACACTGATGATCGGTTCAGATTCGGCTGCCATCGGTCAATCCTCCCGCTTATCCGCTTGCAAGCGGGATTCCAGATAGTCACGCCCAGCGACATGATAATCGTCAGGTTGGCGTAGATCAGCGACAGACAGAGCAAGCCTTCCGGGTAGCGAAAGCGATTGCTGGAATATTGGCGTGTCAGGTAGGAGATTTCCGGCACGGCGACGACCGATGCCAGCGACGTATCCTTGAGCAGCAGGACGAAGTTATTCGCCATCGCCGGCAGGACGTTGCGAATCGCCTGCGGCAGGATGACGTAGCGCATCGCCTGAACGTAGCTCATGCCGAGCGAGCGCGCGGCTTCAGTTTGCCCTTTGCCGATGCTCTCGATGCCGGCGCGGAAGACTTCGGACATGAACGCGCCGTAGGTCAGCGCGAAGGCGAACAGGATGCGGGTGGTATCCGGGATGTTGCGGATGCTGATGGTCGTCGTGCCGATCAGGTTCGGATCGATTCCGGCGATGCGCTGGAGAATGTCGTCGAGCGCGGGGACGCCCGCCGCGAACTGAATGAACGCAGGCGTGACGACGAAGGAAAAGATCAAGATAATCACGAGCAGCGGCAGCCCGCGAAATAATTCCACGTAAAGCGTCGCCGTGTTGTAGATCAGGACGTTGCGCGAGACTCGCGCCAGCGCGATGAACAAGCCCGATAACGGTCGCCAGAATGAAAGAGATGATCGTGATTTCGACCGTGACGGTGATGCCGGGCCAGATGTAATTCCAAGCGTCGATCACAGCCGGGCTGGTGACGATCGCGTAGATGACGAGGATATCGAGCAGGATAAAGCCGATAAACCAGCTTCGCCGCTCGATTAGGTTGCGTGAGAAAGCGCGCACATCGAGGAACTGGCGTGGTGGTTGATAGTCTGGTGCGGCGGTGGTGGGTTGCGTCATGAGGATTCCCGTCAATGATAAGCAGGAAGGCTCAGGGTTTTACGCCTAAGCCTTCCCTTAAGCACGAATACTTACTAGCTGCTAGGTCGGAGTTCGAACCACTTGTGGTAGATGTCGTCCCATGTGCCGTCGGCTTCCAACGCCGCCATCGCCGCGTTGATCGGGCTCGACGAGGTCGCTGCCCTTGGGATAGGCGAAGGCAAGCCCTTCGGTGCCGGCGAGCGATTCGGCGAGCGTCTTCATGCCGCCCTGCGACGTGATGTAGCCCTCGGCGGCCGGGACGGTCAACGACGACCGCGTCCACGTCGTTGTTGAGCAGCGCTTGAATCGCCGCGACCGAAAGTGCTCGTAGGACTTGACGTTGTCCTGCACCGAACAGGTTATGCGCGGTGATCTCGTTGGTCGTGCCGATTTGGGTGGCGACGAGGTAGCCGGGGAGCGCCTTGAGTTCTGCCGACGTGGTGAAGCGGTCTTCGTCGGCGCGGACGAGCAGCGTTTCGTCGTAGGACTGGTAGAGGCTGGAGAAATCGACGGATTGGGCGCGGTCGGCGGTGTAGGTGATGCCGTCGGCGGCGACGTCGACCTGACCCTGCGAGACGGCGAGCAGCATTCCATCCCACGCCATTTGCTGGAAGACCGGCGTGCAGTTGAGACGCTGGCAGATCGCGTTGAAGGTGTCGTAGTCCCAGCCGACAGCGTTGCCGTTTTCGTCGATGTAGTTGTAGGGCGGGTAGGCATTTTCGACCGCGATGGTACGACTTCGCGCCCGGCGAGATCAGGCAGTTCGGCTGGTTGAACCAGCGGGTGTAAATCTGATCCCAACGACCGCTGGCTTGCAGAGCCGCCATCGCTGCATTGATCGGCTCGACCAGATCGCTGCCCTTGGGGAAGGCGAAGGCAAGACCTTCGGTGCCAGCAAGCGATTCGGCGAAGGTCTTCATGCCGCCCTGCGCCGCCTCGTAGCCTTCAGCAGCGGGACGATCGACCACGACCGCGTCCACGTCGTTGTTGAGCAGCGCTTCAATCGCCGCGCCGAAGGTGTCGTAGGACTTGACGTTGTCCTGGCCGAACAGGTTATGCGCGGTGATCTCGTTGGTGGTGCCGATTTGAGTGGCGACCAGATAGTCGGGGATCGCCTTCAGTTCGTCGGAGGTGGTGAAGCGGTCTTCGTCGCCGCGCACCAGCAGGGTTTCGTCGTAGGATTGGTAGAGGCTGGAGAAATCGACCGACTCGGCGCGGTCGGCGGTGTAGGTGATGCCGTCGGCGGCGACGTCGACCTGCCCTTGCGATACGCCGATCAGCATTCCATCCCACGCCATCTGCTGATAAACCGGCGTGCAGTTGATCAGCTTGCAGATGTCGTGGAAGGTGTCGTAGTCCCAGCCGACTGCATTGCCGTTTTCGTCGATGTAGTTGTAGGGGGGATAGGCATTTTCGACGGCGATGGTGATTTCGCGTCCACCGAGATCGGGGAGAGGAGACGGAGTTCTCCGTTTCGGTTTGCGCCATGACCACACCGGCTGATAGCGCAAGAGTTAAGAGCAGCAACAAGGATAAGAGCCGCGCTCGCGTTGACATGAAAGACCTCCAAAATGTAACACAAGATTAAAACGGGGGACAACTGGTGAAATTATATTTCAAATTCGTGAAGAGCAAAAAGACAACCCACTGATCTTTTGCCCGACTTTTTAGGCAACCTTCATATACGTTCCAGCAGATAAGCGTTGTCTTCGCTGAAATCGACGGCGATGTAGCCATAGTCGAAGGCGTCTCGAGAGCGCTGCGCGCAGCGCCAAGCGCCATGCCAGCGGATCGGCGAGCGTTCATGAAGGTGGCGCGGGATTTGCACCAGATAATGCGGTTGGGTTGGATCGAGGGCGGACAGCACCGGCTGCCCTTGATCGCCGAGCAGGGTAGGGATATCCGGAACGATAGTCGGCGCAATGCAGGCGGTGTTCAGGCGCGTTTCGACGCGCGGATCGCGCAGCCGCCAGATCGCTTCGACGCGATCCGACGGCGAGGTCGGCGTGATTGATCTCGTCCTCCATCACGCCGTAGAAGTTCTCGTAGTAGCGGTCGATAATCGCGCCGAGCCGGTGCAGATTGAAATTGGCGTTGCCGCGCTGAAGCGGGTCGAACGTCCAGCGGATTTCGTCAAAGCCGTTGGCAAGCGCCCATTCGCGCTGATAGCAGCTTGAGCGCGAAGCCAATCGCCCTGCCCCTGATAGCGCCGATCGACGCCGGTCAAGTGCGACCAGAGCACCCAGCGCTCGTCGCTGCGGGCGGGAAATGCCAGCGCAATCGCCGATCAAGGCGGTCAGCCGTCGTAGGCGCCGAGCAGCGAGCCGCCGCTGTGCTGAAGCGCGCGCAGCAGGTTGACCGGGACGGCATCGCGCGGGTGCAGCCCCCAGATGGCGATTTCCAGCGCAACGGCTGCCTCGAATTCGTCGAGCGTGTCGAGGACACGATAGTCAAACGCGGTCATGACGCTTTACTGACCCAGCGGCTCCACGAGCAGCAAGCCGATCAGCGCCAGCAGCAGCCCGACGTGATGGGTGATCGTCCAGATCAGGTCGAGCGTCTGCGAAGGGTTGTAGACGTTGATCAACTGGACGACGAAGCTGATGGCGACCAGCACCACGCCGAGCACGATCGGCAAGCCGCGCTGACTGGCGAGCGTCGCCGAGAGCTGTTCGAGCAAGCGGGCGAGGGCAGGAGAACGATCAATGCGTTTGAACATAGTCTACACTCGATATTCTTTGAACCGTTCGTAGAGGGCGTGCGGAAGCTGAACCGTGAGCACGATGCCGTCTTCGGTGTGCGTCTGCTCTTGCACCGAGCCGAGTTCGTGAAGCTGCGAGACGAGTTCGCCGCGCTCGTAGGGCAGCTTGAGCGTGACCGTGTAGAGCGCCTGACGCCAGCGCCGTTTCGATGGCTTCGAGCAGGCGATCCAAGCCCGATGTCTGTGCGTCGCCGAGACGGCGACTTCCGCCGCGTACTGCTCCGGATCGTCGACCTGCGGCAGCGGCTGATCGCCCCACAGGTCGATCTTGTTCCAGACGAGGATGCGCGGCACCGGCGGCACGTCGATTTCGGCGAGCGTGTCCTCGACGCTCTCGATGTGCTGGACGACGTTGGGGTGGTTGACGTCCGCGACTTCGAGGATGATGTCGGCGTCGTTGATTTCTTCCAGCGTGGCGCGGAAGGCGGCGATCAGCGTGGTCGGCAGCTTCTGGATGAAGCCGACCGTATCGCTGATCAGCGCCTGCCGCCCGGAGGGCAGGTCGAGCGGCGCGTGGTCGGGTCGAGCGTGGCGAACAACTGGTTGGCGATGTAGACGTCCGCGCCGGTGAGCGCGCGCAGCAGCGTCGATTTCCCGGCGTTGGTGTAGCCGACCAGCGCGATCAGCGGGATGCCGGTGCGCTCGCGCTGGGCGCGGTGGCGGCTGCGGTGGGCGCGGACGTTCTCGATTTCTTCTTTCAGCTTGCTGATGCGGCGGCGGATGTCGCGGCGGTCGACTTCAAGCTGCGTCTCGCCGGGACCGCGCAAGCCGACGCCGCCCGTGCCGCCGCGACCGGAAGCGCCGCCGCCTGTCGCGCGAGGTGCGTCCAGGCGCGGGTGAGCCGGGGCAGGCGGTATTCGTACTGCGCCAGTTCGACCTGAAGCGCGCCTTCGCGGGTGTGGGCGTGCTGGGCGAAGATGTCGAGGATCAGCGCCGAGCGGTCGAGCACTTTGGTCTCCTCGCCGAAGCGCTTTTCCAGTTCGCGCTGGTGGCGCGGCGAGAGTTCGTCGTCGAAGATCACGACCTGCGCTTCGGTCGCCAGCAGCATCTCCTTGATTTCTTCGACTTTGCCGGAGCCGATGAAGGTCGCCGGAGTCGATGTGGGCGACGTTCTGCCAGGTTTGCCCGACGACTTCCATTCCGGCGGTGTCGGCGAGCAGCGCCAGTTCTTCGCAGCGAGTCTTCGACGCTCAGCAGCGGACGGCTGCCGCGCAGCCCCAAACCGACCAGAAAGGCGCGTTCGCGCTGCTGAATTAGTTCACGTTCATAGGGTTCTCAATTATGCCTCACCGGGAGGCGTACCACGTCTTCAGACGATCCAGTGCTTCTTCGAGCCGCTCGTCGGCGATGCCGACGCTGATGCGAACGTAGTTCATGCCGCCGGGTCCGTAAATCTGCCCCGGCGCGACCGAGACGTGGGCGTTGATCAGCGCGGCTTCGGCGTAGCTGCCGCCGTCGCCGACCTCGCTCAGCGACGTGCGCCCAGACGTAGAGCGAGCCTTTCGGCTTGCTGCGCGCTCAGCCCGATCTGCGGCAGCGTCGCCAGAATGCGGTCGCGGCGGCGCTGGTAGATGGCGTTGCGCTGGTCGATCCACTGCGCGCGAGACCTGCTCGAGCGCGACGACGCCGGCGTCGTAGATCGGGCGGAAATGCCCGCTGTCCACGTTGCTCTTGATCTGAAGCAGCGTCTTGATGCGCTTCGGTCGATGCCGACCGCCGCGCCGAGCCGCCAGCCCGCCATGTTGTAGGACTTCGAGAACGAGATGAACTCGACGGTGCAGTTCAGGCGCGTCGCGGGCTTGCAGCGCGCTCCCGGCGACGTAGCCGTCGATAGGTCACTTCGACGTAGGGATTGTCCGACGCCAGCAGCAGGTCGTGCTGGTTGCAGAAATCGACGGCGCGCTGGTAGAAATCGAGTTCGGCGGTCGCGCCCGTCGGATTGTTGGGATAGTTGATCCAGAGCAGTTTGGCACGCGCCAGCGCATCGGCCGGGACGGCGTCGAGATCGGGCAGATAGCCGCCCGCCTCATCGACCGGCAGATAGTGAACAGTCCGCGCCGGCCAGGCGCGCGCCCATCGCGTAGGACGGATAGCCGACGTCGGGCACGAGCGCCATATCGCCGCGATCCAGATAGGCGAGGCTGAGGTTGACGATGCCCTTCCTTGCTGCCGATCAGCGGGAGCACCTGCGTTTCCGGGTCGAGCGTGACGCCGAAGCGCTGCTGGTAGTAATGGGCGATCGCGGCGCGAAAGGCGGCGTGCCTTTATAGCCGGCGTAGCCGTGATGATCCGGATCGCGCGCCGATGCGATCCAGCGCGTCGATCACGCAGTCGGGCGGCGGCATGTCCGGGCTGCCGATGTCCAGCCCGATCACGTCCATACCCTGCGCGTTCAGTTCGCGGACGCGCGGGCTGAGCAGCGCGAGCGGGTAGGGCGGGAGCGTCTTCAGACGATTTGCGGGAACGGGCATAGTTTCCTTCTCGTTTTCGGCAAGTGTACCACATCAACCCTTGCGGGTGATCGCGCCGGACTGCTCCAAATAGGCGATCAGCGTGCGTCCGACGCGCTCAAGGCTGTCCGCGCTGACCTTATCGAGCGTGTCTTCGGCGGTGTGCCAGTAAGGATAGTCAAGGTCGATGATGTCCACCGACGGGATGCCGCGCTGGATGAAGGGGACGTGGTCGTCGGTGATGGCGCTGCGCGGCGTGGTGATGAACTGATCGCCGTAGCCGAGGTCGGCGGCGGTCGACCAGATGCGCGTTGGCGAGATCTGGGCGCGACCTGATTGGAGTAGCCCTCAATCGGCAGCTTTTGATCCATGTCGCCGACCATATCGACCAGCACCATGTAATCGATGTTCTCGTCTGGAGCTCAAGCGTGTTGGCGTAGAGCGCCGAGCCGATCAGGAAGCCGTTGGTCTGCAGGCAGCAGCGACGCCCAGGGCTCGATGTGCCCGTTGTCCTCGGCATCGAAGAAGACGAAGCGGATTTCCTGATTGGGCGTGTAGTATTCGCTGATCACGCGCGCCAGTTCCAGCAGCACGGCGACGCCGCTGCCGCCGTCGTTGGCGGCGGGCATGGGGTCGAACTGCTTTGCCGGATCGGTATCGTGATCGGCGAAGAGGCGCGAGTCGTAGTGCGCGCCGATGATGATCGTGTTGCCGCTGCCGGTAGCTGGCGACCAGATTGCGCACCGGGACGATCAGCGGGTCGAAAGCTGATTGGTCGGTGCTGCTGTCGCCTGCCGCGTCGAGTTGATCGCTGAGCAGCGTGCCGACGTTCGAGCGGCTGCCAGAGGTTGAGCGTCTTCTGGGCGTCAGCGCCAAAGGTGCTGCGGTTGCCCAGATTGACGACGTGCCAGTCTTCGGAGGTCGTCCAGCCGAAGCCGTCCAAGCGATTGAGGATGATGTTACCCGCTTCGATCAAGCCTTGCGAGGCGACCGGATGTGGTCCGACCGCGACTTGATCGACGACGTGCTGCAAGAGCGAGGTCGCCGCTGAATTGATCGGGATGCGTCCTGCGCGCTGGCGACTGACGCCACCGCCGCGATCAAGAGGACAAGAATGAGTTTGCGGAATACGGTCACGAAACAGTCTCCATGTGAGATAAGCGTCTTCCAGAACAAGGATCGAGGCGTTCATGCGCTTGGCGAGCGCGCTCGACGTAGGCGGCGTAGCGCAGGCGCTTGTCCTTGATGTGCGGCTCAGTTCGGCGGCAGGATGCCGAAGTTCGCTTTCATCGGCTGGAAATAGCTTCGGCTCGGCGTGGGTGATGTAGTGGCAGAGCGCGCCGAGCATGGTCGTCGGCGGGATGATCCAAGCCGGCTTGCCTTCGCAGCGTCCGCGCCAAGTTGAGCGCGGCGACCAGCCCGGTGGCGACGTTGCCCATGTAGCCCTCGACGCCCGGTGATCTGCCCGGCGAAGAACAGGTCGGGGCGGCTTTTGAAGGCGAGCGTCGGCTCGAGCAGCGTCGGGCGAATTGATGAAGGTGTTGCGGTGCATCTGCCCGAAGCGCACGAACTCGGCGTGTTCCAGACCGGGGATCAGGCGCAGGACTGCTTTCTGCTCGCCCCAGCGGATGTTGGTCTGGAAGCCGACCAGATTATAGAGCGTCCCGGCGAGGTTATCCTGCCGAAGCTGGACGACGGCGTAGGGACGCTCGCCGGTGCGCGGATCGGTCAGCCCGACCGGGCGCATCGGTCCAAAGGCGAGCGAGTCGTGCCCGCGCGCGGCGATCTGCTCGATGGGCAGGCAGCCCTCGAAGAAATGCTCGTCCTCCTGCTCGAAATCGCGCAGTTCGATCCTTTCGGCGGCCAGGACGCGCCGCGACGAAGCGCTCGTACTCGCTCTTTGTTCATCGGGCAGTTGATGTAATCGCCGCTCGTCTTCGTCGCCGCGCCCGTAGCGGCTGGCGCGAAAGGCGATCTCCATGTTGATGCTGTCGGCCGCGACGATGGGCGCGAGCGCGTCGTAGAAGTAGAGATGATCCTGCCCGGTCAGGTTGGCCAATGCTCTCCGCCAGCTGCGGGCGACGTGAGCGGACCGGTGGCGATGATGGTCGGCGCGTCGGGGATGGCGGTCACTTCTTCGCGGATCAGGCGGATATTGGGGTGACTGGCTGATGGCGTCGGTGACGGACTTGAGCGAAGGCGTCGCGGTCAACCGCCAGCGCGCCGCCCGCCGGGACTGCCGCCCGTTCGGCGCAGGCGAGCAGCAGCGAGCGCAGCATGTCCAGTTCGGTTTTGAGCAAGCCCGGAAGCGCGATCCGGCAGTTTCGAGCCGAACGAATTGCTGCACACCAGTTCGGCGAGGCGGTCGCTGACGTGCGCGCCGGTCGTCTTGCGCGGGCGCATCTCGTACAGGTCGACGTGAAAGCCGCGCTCGGCAAGCTGCCACGCTGCTTCCGAACCGGCGAGACCGCCGCCGATCACGATGACGTTTTCGCTCATGCAGACTCCATGTTCGACTGCGGTGCAAATGTACCCCATTATACCGGGTGGCTGAATTCTCTGTGCGAACTGGTAATACTGCCTGATTTTGTCGAGGTTTTCGGCGTTGGCTGGCGCGATTTGCAGCGCGGTCTGGTAGGCGGTGATGGCGTCATCGATAGCTGCTGAGCGCGAAGTAGGCGTTGCCGAGGATGTTGTAGACGCGATAATCGCCGACGGCCTGTCCGTCGGCTTCGGCGGCTTGGAGCATGTTCTGGATCGCCTGCACCGATTTCTCGTAGTCGCCCAGCTGATAGAAGCGTCGCGGGCGATGCGGTAGTGGAGCGAAACTTCCCAGGGCGTATAGGGATTGAACTGAAGCGCCGCCTGATAGGCGGCGACGGCGGTCTGAAGCTGCTCGTTCTTGTAGTAGGCGTCGCCGAGCATCTCGTGGATGCGCGACCAGGTAACGTCGATGCCGAGCGGCTTCTTGCTGATCTGAATGTACTGCTGCAAATGGGCGATGACGTCGTTCTCGCGCCCTTCGATCAGCACGAGCGTTTCGGCGGCGGTGAGCAGCGCGTCGGCCAGCCCGGCTTTGCCCTCGGCGCTCGGCGGCGATGTTGATGGCGGTGTTGGCGGCGTCGACGGCGGCGTCGTAGTCGCTGCATCTCGCGGCAGCACGCGGCTGCGGAGGGTGTGGACGTGAACCAGCCAGAGTCCGATCTTCGCCGGTGGGGTAGGTGGCGACGGCTTTGTCGAGAAAACTCGAGCGCTTGATCGAACTCGCGCCGCTCGTAGAAGGCGACGAAGCCGAGCCGCTCGTAGCAGTAGGCGGTCAGCGCCGGGACGGTGCTGGGCATGAGCAGCGCCTGCTGAAAACACTCAACGGCTTCGTCGATGCGGTTCTCGGTCAGCAGGACGCGCCCGCGCTGATAGTAAATCCAGCCGCGATTGTCGTAATGCGGGAAACTGCGTCCAGCATGCTGATCGTAGGCGGCGAGCGCGCTGCGCGGTGTCGCTGCGGTCGGCAAAGCCGACGCTCGCGAGTTCAAAGCGGGCGAAATGGCAGTCGCCGAGCAGTTCCAGCGTGTAGCGGGACATCGAACTCGTCGGGCAGAGAGCGCACGGGCGCGTGTTGAGGTCGTCGAGCGCGTCGTCGGCGCGGGCGCTGAGCAGCCGGGCGCGGGCGCGGGCGATCAAGGAGTGCGCCGCGTTCCTGACGCTGGCAGGTCGGCGCGCAGACGGCGCGCGATCAGGATTTCGGCGCGCTTGACGTCGCGCTTGTTCAGCAAATCATCGACGCTGCGGTATTCTTCCAAAATCTCGCTCGTCCGCTGTTTACAATAACAGATGACGGCTATTATAGCCAGCACAAAAATAACGCGCGTCGATGCCCTATGGTATCACGCGCGTTACGATGTTGTGCTTATGATGTAGTGCGATGCGACTAGAACGCGCCGAGCACAATCGAGGCGTTCTGCCCGCCGAGACCGAAACTGTTCGAGAGGATGTATTTCAGCCCTTTGAAGTCGCGGGCGACGTTGGGCACGTAGTCGAGGTCGCAGGCCGGGTCGGGCGTTTCGTAGTTGATGGTCGGGTGCAGGACGCCTTCGACGAGGCTCATGACGCAGGCGACGATCTCAATTGCGCCGGACGCGCCGAGCGCGTGCCCCAACATGCTCTTGGTGGAGCTGATCGGGATGTTGTACGCCTGCTCGCCAAACAGCCGCTTGATCGCCAGCGTTTCCATCGCGTCGTTCGCTTGGGTCGACGTGCCATGCGCGTTGATGTACTGGATGTCGTCGGTGTTGACGTGCGCGTCTTCGAGCGCCCAGCGCATCGAGCGCCACGCGCCGTTGCCGGTCGGGTCGAGCGCGGCGATGTGGAAGGCGTCCGACGACGAGGCGTGACCGAGAATTTCGGCATAGATGTGCGCGCCGCGCTTGAGGGCGTGAGCGAGGCTTTCGATCACCATGATCGGCGCAGCCTTCGCTGAAGACGAAGCCGTTGCGGTTCTTGTCGAAGGGACGGCTGGCGGCGTTCGGGATTGTCGTTGTAGCCAGTTGCCAGCGCGTCCATCGCTTCAAACCGGCGATGGCGTAGTCTTGCAGCACGGCTTCGACGCCGCCCGTGATGATCATGTCGGCGCGACCGTTCTTGATCATCTCGCTGGCTTCGCCGACCGACTGCGTACCCGCAGCGCAAGCCGTCGAAGGCGCGAGCAGGGGACCGAAGGCGCGGAAGAAGCGGCTGACGTAATGCCCCGGCATGTTCGGCAGCGAGTTGATCAGCGTTAGCGGGTTGGGCTTGCGGAAGCCGGATGTTTTGTACTTGAAGGTGTTCTGCTCCGCCATTTCGTGCGCGCCGAGCGTCGTACCGACGACCACGCCGACCCGCTCGCCTTCTTCTTCGATCAACTGCGCGGTCAAGCCCGGCGTCTTCGACCGCCATGCGTCGCGGCGGCGACGGCAAAATGCGAGGCGCGCCCCATGCGGCGGGCTTCTTTCGGCTCGATCCAGTCGGTCGGGTCGAAGCCGCGCACCTCACCGCCGATCTTGACCGGGCACGTGCTCGACGTTAATCGTCTCGATACGGCGAATGCCCGATTTCCCGGCTTTCAGACTTTCCCAGAGGGTTTTGACCCCACCAAGCGCAGTGACCGCATCCCATTCCGGTAATGACGACGCGCGGGCGTCCATTGCGTAATAGTTCCATTGTGTTGCAGCGGCACGCTGTGCCGCTTACCTCCTCTCGGTTTCATCCTGTTCTTTCAGCCCTGCTTCAATTGCTTCGATCACCCGCCCGGACACGGCTTTACGCGCCTGCCCGATGGCGTTTTTAATGGCTTTGTCGTTTGAACGACCATGACCGATAATAACAACACCATTCACGCCCAAAAGGGGCGCGCCACCAACCTCAAATGGATCAACCTGTTTGTAAACGCGGTGGAACGCGCCGCGCGCCAGCAGCCCGCCGATTTTGGAAACGCGTATCCGCCATGATTTCTTCGCGGATCAAGCTGCCCATCACGCTGGTGGCGGCTTCCAGCGATTTGAGCATGATGTTGCCGACAAAGCCGTCGCTGACGACGACATCCGCGCCGCCTTTGAGCAGATCTTTCGGCTCGATGTTGCCGATGAAATTGAGCGGCAGCGCGGCGATCAGCGGAGTGGCTTCGCGGATCAGTTCGTTGCCTTTGCCTTCTTCTTCGCCATTGGAGAGCAAGCCGACGCGCGGATCGTCGAGACCGAGCGAATTCTGGGCGTAGATTTTGCCCATAAGGGCGAACTGTGCCAGCCATTCCGGCTTGGAGTCGGCGTTCGCGCCGACATCGAGCAGGATGACCGCGCGGTCCGCCGATCGCGGATGAGTCCGCTGAGCGCCGGGCGTTTGACGCCGGGGATGCGGCGCAGCGTATACAGGGTGGCGATGCTGAGTGCCGCGCCGGTGTTGCCCGCCGTGACAAAGGCATCGGCTTTGCCGTCTTTGATCAGGTTCATGCCGACGTGCATCGACGAATTGGGCTTGGCTTTGCCGACGATGCTCGGCTTGTCGTGCATGGTGACGATGTCGGCGGCGGGGACGACTTCGAGATTCAGCCCGGCAGTGTCGTGCTTCGCCAGTTCCGGCTCGATCGCGCGCCGGGTCGCCGACGAGCAGGATGGTGTCGCCATATTCGCGCGCGGCCAGCACCGCTCCGGCGACATCGGGCGCCGGGAAGTTGTCGCTGCCCATCGCATCAAGGGCGATCCGCATGAGATTTCACCTGTTCATTGTCACTGACAATATTGCCATATCGCTACCCGAATTTGCGCGCGTCGTAAAAGGATTGACATCGGTTTAGGCGCATGAGTATAATACCGCTCAGTTGAACGCCCCGGTGGCGGAATGGCATACGCGGCAGGTTGAGGGCCTGTGTCCTATTGGACGTGGAGGTTCGAGTCCTCTCCGGGGCAACCAAGTAAGTATCGGTGTCGTAAGAACCCACTTTGTATAAGGTGGGTTTTTTGTTTGCGCGGTAGTGCGCTTCGTTGTACACTGCAACTGTGCGGGCTTACCACGCAGGAGATCGATTTGCATGAGCAGCGACGAAACGCAATCGGCTCTTTCACGGGCCTACGAACTCGTTGAAGCTGGGAAATACGAGGAAGCCAGAGCGATCCTCGACCCGATTCTTGCGTGCGGACAAGAACAACGCGGACGCATGGTGGATTTATGCTCATGCTGCTGACGGATGCCGACGAGGGACGCGAAGCGCTGGAGAACGTGCTGCGGATCAATCCGAATTATCCCGGCGCCGCCGAACTGCTGGCGCAGTTGCGCGGGAGCGCTGCGACGCCTTCGGCAGAAGCCCAAATCGATGCCGTGCCGCTTGTACCATGCCCGCCGCGCCGCCGAGCCTGCCTGAGGCGGAGTTCCCGGAGCTCGAACGCGGCACCGGCGTTGTCGGCAGCGGCAACGACCCGAGAAACGGCAGCTGTCTCCGCGCGCCGCTCGCCGGAGCAGTATCGTTCCGCTGGTGGCGGTCGCTGTGGTCGTCGTCATTGTGCTCATCCTCGTGATTCTGATTCTTGCCGGTCGGCGGTGCGCAGCGGAAACCGCCGACGCCGACTCAACGTCGCAGTCAGCGTCGAGTCGACGCCAGCGGAAATGCTCGCCAGCGACCGAAGAGTCGACGCAAGAAATGGTAGTGCCGATGGTGACCGAAGTGGCGACACCGGAAGTGATCCCGACCGAGGCGCTGAGTCGCCACCGACAGCGCCGACTCTCACGCTCGAAGCGACGGCGACTGAGGTAGTTGGCGCTTGAGATGATGGACGCTAGCGCACTCAATACCGCACTGGCAGACTTCCCATTGGCTGAGAGCGGCGTTAGCCGAAGTCGAAACCACGCTTGGGCAGACCTGATGGTCGAACGTCTGCACAGCTCCGGGTCGAGCAATGCGGACGCTGCTGCCGCAGGTGATGAACGCGTTGGCGAAGATAGCCCTGCGCTGGACGCAAGCGTCGCGGCAATCGGCGTGCATATGGTCGACTGCGAGCGATAATTCGACGCTGCTGACGGTTGCGATCGATCTGGTCGACGGCGCAGAGCTACGCCGCCGGCAGCCTGAGCGACAGCGCAGTTTGCCGCACCTGGCAGCCGCAGTAGTCGCCGGGTTGAGTTCGATTAGTGATTGTTAATGCAAGAGAGATGCATCCTGCACTGGGCGCATCTCTCTTTGATCTAAGCGGATGTCTATTCGGAGTATCCGGGCAGGTGAATGGTGAAGCGCGTGCCCTTGCCGGTTTGCTCTCGACCTCGATCGTGCCGTGATGCCCCTCGACGACGCTGTAGCAGACGAACAGACCTAGCCCGGTTCCGGTCGGCTTGGTCGAGAAGAAGGGATCGAAGATGCGGTCGATGTCTCGGCTGCCGGGATGCCGTCGCCCGGTATCCATGAACTCGATGACGACCGATCTTGTCATCGGTATGAAGTGCTGAATACGTCAGCTTGCCGCCGCCTTCCATCGCTGCCTGCGCGTTGAGGGCAAGATTCATGAAGACCGCTTCAAGCTGATCCTTGCTGCCGAAGACCGGCGGCGTCGCGCCGAAATTGAGTCTCGATTTGGATCGCGCTCGTGCTCGAAGAATTTGTGATTGAGCTTGACGATGCCTTCCAGCACGTGTTTGACGTCCAGCGGGCGCAGGTTGGTGTCTGGGCGGGCGAAGTCGAGCAGATTGCGGACGATCCGCCGGATGCGCTCGACATGCTCCTGAATCATCTCGATTTCGCCGAAATCGACTGGCGCACCGCTGTTCTTTTAGTTCATCAACCAGACGCTCCAAGCAGCAGTCCAATCGGCATGAGCGGATTGTTGATCTCGTGGGCGATGCTGGCGGCCAAGATGCCCAATCGAGGCGAGTTTTTCCGAACGGATCAATAACTGCTGCGCTGACTGCAGTTCTTGAGTGCGCTCGGCGACCATATCTTCGAGGTGTAGGGCATAATTCGCCTGTATCTGGTAGAGCTGCGCGTTGCGCAGCGCCAGTGCCGCCTGCCTGCCGAATGCCGCTGAACAGCCGGAGATGATTGTCGTCGTAGGGTCGCGTTTCGCTCGAGCAGGTGAGCAGCCCGATCAGATCTGCTCGCCATGCTGGAGCGTCGCGGTCATGCCGCTGCTGAACCGCTCAAGCGGAAGCTGGCGTTCGTCCCAGAGGACGGCTTCGCCAGCGCTGCAGGCAGCGATTGACGAACGGTTGATCGAGCGTGGCACCGCGCGCCCAGATCGATTGACGAGGTCGTGTTCGATGACCTGGCTGTTGTCATCGAGCAGATGGATCATCGCGGCATCACCGGGGAGCAGTCGAGCGTCAAGCTGACGATCAGGTCGAGCAGATCGCCCAGTTCGAGGTGCTGGTTAAGCTGCTCGCTGACGTGCAGCAGCGCTTCAAGCTGCTGCGTGCGGCGGTGGAGCGCGTCCTCAAGCTGGCGCGCGCGAATCTTGCTGCGGGCGCGGGCGAGCAGTTCCTGCGGCGCGAAGGGTTTCTCCAGGTAATCGTCCGCGCCGAGGTTCAAGCCGCGCTCGACATCGGCGGGGGCGGTGGCGTTGGCGGTGATGACTATCGTGGGGATGTTGGCGGTCTGCTCGTCTTCGCGCAGCAAGCGCAGGACCTCGAAACCGTCGAGGCGAGGCATGCGGATGTCGAGCAGGATCAAGTCGGGCAGAATTCTTCTTGGCAGTTTCGACGGCGGCGAAGCCATCGTTGACGCGCTCGACTCGATAGCCGTCGCGCTCGAAAATGTGCTGGAGCATAATGGTCGTGTTGATCTCGTCGTCGGCGACGAGCACCAGCGGTCGCTTGTTTGGGGTTCATGAGATTCTCAACCGGGTACTTTGGCTTTACCATGCGCAATGTTAAAATTTAGCTTCTCTTATCATAAGCGTGAAACTGATCGTGATGCACAAACAAAATGCGCACGATTTACAGACGGTCGCTGCTGCTGGGTGTCGGGATCGGAATCTTGCTGGCACTGGTTTTCTGCCGCGGGCTTTTTCGTGCGCGATTTCGTGCACGCTGCCGCCGGTCGTCGCGGCGTCGAGCGGCGGCTATCCGCTGCTCGACGAGGTGCAGAGGCTGCTCGATCGGCACTATCGTGCGCGAGCAGCCGTCGCACGACCGAGCGCGAGTACGCCGCGATTCGCGGGATGCTGTCCTCGCTCAATGATCGCTTCACTTTCTTCATCGATCCGCCGGTGGCTGCCAGCGAATCCGATGCGCTGGCGGGGACTTATGGCGGCATCGGCGTGCAGATTAAGCGCAACGAGCAGGGCGAGATCGCGCTCTATCCTTACGACGATAGTCCGGCGCTCAAAGCGGGCATCGAGCAACGGCGACATTCTGCAAGCGGTCAACGGCACGCCGCTCGATCCTAATGCTGTCGCAGGACAGCATCGATCAACTGCTGCGGGGCGAAGTCAAGGACGACAACGGCGTCGAGATCACGGTCGTCAGGGCGGCGACGGGCGGCGACTTCACGGCGTTTATCCCGTTCGAGGTGATCAACGTGCCGTCGGTGACGTGGCGCGTGCTGGCGGAAGACCCGACGATTGGCTACGTGCAGATCGCCCGATTCACCGGGCGCACGCCGGACGAACTCAAGACTGCGCTGCACGCGCTAGCTGACCGATAAGGTGACAGTCGCTGGTGCTCGATTTGCGCGATAATACCGGCGGGCTGCTGCAAGAATCGGTTCAGGTCGCCAACGCTTTCATCGGTAGCGGGACCGCTGGTGTTCGAGGTCAACCAGCAGGGCGAGCAGGACATTCAACGCGCACCCAGAAGACTGCTGACCGATCTGCCGCTGGTGGTGCTGGTCAACGATCAGACGGCGAGCGGGGCGGAACTGGTCGCAGGGGCGATTCAGGACGACCAGCGTGGCGTGCTGATCGGGCAGAAGACCTATGGCAAAGGGACAGTGCAGCAAATTTTTCCGCTGTCGGACAATCGTCGCTGCACATCACGGCGGCGGAGTGGCTGACGCCGAGGCGTCACGCGCTGGATGGGGTCGGGCTTGCAGCCGGACATTGCCATGACGCCGGATGCGCAGGGGCGCGACGTCGAGTTGGGCGAAGCGGTGCGGCAGATCGAGCGCGAACGGCAGAGTTCGAGGCAACCCCGGAAGCCGATAGTATTTGAGAGCACGCCGCTGTCGAATGGACGGAAATAACGCAAACGGGCTGCTGCCCGATGAGGTAAAGTCATGACTGAAGGCGAAGGCATTAAGGTGATCGCCCGCAACCGGCGAGCGAGTCACGATTATCATCTGGAAAGGACTTACGAGGCGGGGCTGGTGCTGCGCGGATCGGAGATCAAGTCGATTCGCGCCAACCGGATCAACCTGCAGGAAGGCTTTGTGCAGGAACGCGAAGGCGAATTGTGGCTGATGAACGTCCACATTTCGCCTTACGAACAGGCGGGCGTCTACGGCTACGTTGATCCGATGCGCCCGCGCAAGCTGCTGCTGCACAAGAAGGAGATCGCGCAGATCATGAGCAAGATCCGCGAGCGCGGCTATACGGTCGTGCCGACGATGGTCTTCTTGCAGCGTGGGCGGGCCAAAATCGAGATTGCGCTGGCGAAGGGCAAGAAGCAGTACGACAAGCGGGCCGACCTCGCCAAGCGCGACAGCGATCGCCAGATGCGACAGGCGCTCAAGGAGCGTTCGCAAGAATGAACTCGTGAATTCCTGATGGCTGCGCCATTTATCAGCCGTAAGGACGTGGCGGCGGCGCTACACTCGCTGGTTTACACCACGCGCGAGCCGGACACGGAAGCGCTGAGCCAACTCCTGCTAATCGATTTGCGCGTCAACGCGCCGTCGATGCCAGCGAGTGACGAAGCACGGAGTTTTGCGCTGCGCGAACTACTCGCAGAGGAGATCGGCACTGCGCTCAGCGAACAGCGTGCCAACTTTGGGCTTGATCCCGCCGATGACCGCGAGGACGCCGATCAAGCGCGCGAGTCGATAGCCAGCGACCGCGATGCCGGTGCGACGCTGCTGATCGCGTGGAGCCTGCTCTATTACCGCTACGTGCGGGCTGATCTCGACTTTGCGGTCGAAGACTTGGCGGATGCTTACGGAATCGAAGCTCGGACGGTCACGCGCTATGGCAATTACGGGACGCGCGTTCTGACCCACCGGCTGATCCGGCTGGAAAAGGCGGCGCGGCGTGATCAGCGGCAGCGACGCTTGTTGGCGGCTTTGCCCTACAGCGCGGCGCTGCACTTGATCGGGCGCGAGCAGTTGCTGGACGATCTGGAAAACCAACTGCCGAGCTTGTCGCCGTGTCATCTGCTGGTGAGCGGGGCAAGCGGGATCGGCAAGACCGCGCTGGTGCAGGAACTGCTGCGCCACTTCATCGAACGTGACCTACTTGATCAATTGCTGTGGATCGACGCCCCACTGTCGATCCAGTTCGTCCGCGAACGTCTTACTGAGGAGCTACTGCAAGAGGGTGGGGCGATCAGCTTGCGCGAGCATCTGCTGCTTTACCGCGTCGCCGTAGTTATCGACGATGCTGGTTCGCTGGTCGCATCGGCGTCGGACATCGACGTGCTGCTCCGCGATCTCGGCGCGGCGGTTGTCGTGCTGATCAATCCGGTCGGCATGCCAGCAAATCGGTTTGCGCTGCACCTCGCTCTGCCGGAGATCGAGTCGGCGGCGGCGGAGCGCATGATGACCGAGCTGCTGCGCTTAAACCCGACGATTGAACTCGAAGGGCGGGATCTCGAGCTGATTGCCCACGATCTCGCGGCGCGCGTTGGCGGAAATCCGTTAGCGCTCAAGCTGACGGCGGCGCAGTGGGATCGCCCGGACTGGGACACTCTCGACAGCACGGTAGAGGAAGAACTGTTTGACCGGCTGTATGGCACGCTTAGTGCGGCGCTTCAGCGATTGTGGGGCGCCTTGACGCTGTTTCCACATCCGGTTCGACTGCTGGATCTGGTGGCGCTGTGGCGGTTTGATCCGACGCAAATCGCCGCGTTGGTGCGGCAGCACGTCATCGAAACGAATGCGCACCGATCTCGTGCTGGTCGGAGCGGCGCGCACTTACATCAAAACTCAGTACGTGACATCACCGGCGATCCAGGCGATGTTTGATGACTTGATCGGCGAAATGGAGGAGAGCGCTGCGGCGCTTGACGTGATCGAGCAAGTCCTGATCACCCATTTCCCGACCGTCAACCAAGCGCGCCGGGCGGCGTGGATTAGGGCGACTGTGGCGGCTTGGTGTACGGCATGGAAACTGGGCGAAGTGGCGCGCGATTCTCGGAATCGTCGGTGCACCGGGACGAATGCCGACCCGGAACTGCGGCTCGCCTATGGGGTCTGTTTGCGGCGGCTGGCGGATTGGTCAGGTGCGCAGCAGGTGTTCTATCAAGTGGTCGAGCGACTGCGGGCGGGCGGGTCAGTTTCACGGTTCAAGCGCACGCTTTCGTGGAGTGGAGTATTCTGGCGAAGTATCAAGGCGATTTCCGGCAGGCGCAGGCGCTGCTCGAGCAAGCAAAGCGGTTTGTCCAGCGCGCCCAGATCGGCTGATCTTGCTGGAAAAGGTGAGCATGCAAGAGGCGCAGATTTTGATCCAGCGGGGCAGGGGCATCGAGGCATACCAAGCTGCTGACGACGCTGCCCGAAACCGGGCGCGGTCTCGCGCTTCAGAGCGAAGCGCAACTTGCTGCTCGGCAACTTCAAGACTCTGCCGGACGCTGGCCGAACGGGCGCTGACACTATTGGGCGATGATCGGCGACCGAGGCAAGCGTCTACACGATTATCTGGTCGCGCTACGAGCAACAGCACGGCGATCTGCAAGGCGCGCGCCGAGACTTGACGCAAGTCGGTGACCCTGCTGGAGCGACTAGACGAGTCGTTCGAGCTGGCGCGGGCGCAAGACGAATCTGGCGGCGGTGCTGATCCCGCTGGGGCGAGCGTCGTGAGGCGGGTATGCTGCTGGCGGACGCGGAGCAGGTGCAGGCGAAACTGGGCGACAGAGTTGGGCTGCAAGTGACGCGCCACAACCGGGGCATTTTGGGCGGCTACATTGCCCGTTGACCAGCGGATAAAGTCGGCTACAATCGAGTTAGGTTTGCGCCCATAGCTCAGTGGATAGAGCATTGGTCTTCGGAACCAACGGTCGGGGGTTCGAATCCCTCTGGGCGCGCTTTCCAATATTGACTCGCTTTAGTCCGTTAAGGCGAGAATCGTACCGCTGAATGAAGCGAAACTGCTTCGCCAGCGGTTTTTTGTTTTCAAGGAAGCCAATCTTAGGGAGTTTTGCCTATCAGCTGTCGATAGAGGTCAAAATAAGCCTCGGCAACGCGGTCCAGCGTGTAATGCTGAAGGACGGTCGCGCGGGCTGCCGCGCCAAGCTGCTTCCTCAGGAGGGGAGTTTCCAGCAGGCGGATAAGCTGGGTGGCGAGATCGAAGGTGCAATCGCAGGAGTAGGTCAAGCCCATTCACGCCATCTTGGACAACCGCAAGTTCGAGGGTGTAGCGCTGACGACGGGCGCCAATCCTACCGCCATCGCTTCGAGCAGCGCGTTCGACATCCCTTCGGAGCTGCCGGGCATAACGAAAATGCTGTGTTTGCGAAGTTCGTCCGCGTACGTCGGCTAGGCGCAATCGTTGCCGGTGAATTTCGGCGAAATGCCAAGTGCTGCTGCTCGCTGCCGATAATCGGCTAGGTTCTGCCCACCGACTAGCGTGAGGGTGGCGGCTTCGGGAAACGCTCTCTGCACTAACTGCCACGCCTGAAGTAGCGTGTCAATTTGCTTCTCTGGGCGAAATTGCCCGACGAAAATGACGTGCGGACTGGGCAGGTGGCTGGCTTCGGCGGCGCGAAAATGACTGGATCAACGCCGTTGGGGATCACCGAGATGCGTCCGCCGGGAAATCCAAGCGCTCGTAATCTCGCTTGCAGCGCGGGAGTCAAGACGCTGATCCAGTCAATCGCGTCAAGTTGGTCGAGCGGCAAACGGCTGGTAGGAGCGCCACGTCGCCGACGGCTGCCGCTCGCGGCGGGGACACATAGAGTCTTGATACCGTGCTGACGCGCGGCGTGTGCCATGTGCAGAGTTTCGACTGCTTAAGCTGCGGAGGTGGATGATTTGCGTGTTTCGCAGTAAAGTCGGGAAAATCCAACGCGAGTGCAAGCCGAAGCATTCGCGCGAAAACTGCCGGTGAGCGCTGCCAGACCGGTAGGCGAATGAGCCGGATATTATTCGCATAGTCATAGACCAGCGGATGTTTTCGCCATTGCCTCAACCCCTGAGTTGACAAGAGCGTAACTTGAATTCCTCGAGCACTTAGTGCGCGCGCCAGTCGTTGTGTCCCAATTTCGGTTCCGCCGATTTGATCAATGATTTTGACAAACAGCACGACTTCCATGATTGATCTGCGATATGCTCTTTAGAGTTGGGTAGGGCAGGGGCAGCCGAGTAGGAGAATCAATGCCCGTTCGGATTTTGCACTTTATAGATACGCTTGGTGCTGGCGGAACTGAGCGCCAACTCGTTTATCTGCTGGAAAACCTCGACCGCGCGCGCTATGAGCTCATGCTGTCGTGACCACCTACGACCATTTTCGTCACTACGAAACTGCTCTGCGATCACTTGGTATTCCATTATTCAGCCTGCAGCATGGCGACCTAACGCTGGGCAATCGCGCTCACGCGCTTCAACGCTACGTCCGGTTGATGTGGAGCTTGAAGCCGCAGATCGTCCATAGCTGGCTGCACTATCCCAACTTGATCGCGCAATCGACGCGGCTAATGTGCCCTCAGCATAAGCTGATCACGTCAGTAAGGGAAGAACTATCGCCGCGCGCCACTTCGGCTTGAAGAAATTATTCCACTACTCTAGTGATTTTCGCATAGTCAATTACCAAATTAACACACAAACACCTCAACACAATCCACACACAACAACCATACCCAACGCTATCGATCTCAACTACTACAAAAATACATACTCATCCACCACTTTCTCACACCTTCAACTTGCTCATGCCCGCACGGATCGACCCGCGTAAAGATCACAACACACTAGTACGACGCAGTCGCTCAGCTCCCCTCTGAAACCAGAAACACACTCAAGATAACCCTAATAGGGGAGATCACCTCGCGCGCTACTCAAAATAAACTAGAACAAAGCATTAAGAACTTAAGCTTAACAAAACCATCCAGCAATTCCGACAACAACAGACGACATCAAACAGTATTACGCCAACGCCACGCGATCATCCTGCCATCTCAATCCGAAGGCGCTCCCAACGTCATCTTGGAGGCGTTCGCCGCCAGTAGACCAGTTATTGCATCCACCGCCGCCAATCGCGCCAACCTCGTCAGCGATAGAAACACCGGATGGTTATTTCCAACCGGAGACAGCCAAGCCTTAGCAAACATCATTCAACAAGCAGTCAATACACCACCAGTCGTCCGCCAGCAAATGGGCGAACAGGCTCGACGTGAAGCCGAAAAGTACCCGATCAGCCGGATGGTCAACGCCTACTCGCAGATCTATGAACAACTGCTCAAGGACTTATAAATCCGCTCATATCCCCGCACCATCGTTTTCACGTCGAAAGCCGAAAGCTGCCTCGCGGCAGGCGGTAGACATCTGCTGCCTCACCTCATCTGGCAATGTCAGAGCCCCGCGCAACGCAGCAGCTAAGGCTTCAGCGTCATTGGTCGGCACAACCCAACCCGTAACGCCATGCTGAACAACCCCCGCGCGATTAGCTGCCGTTGAAACGATCACCGGGCAGCCACACGCCAATGACTCAAGCACCACGTTTGGCAGTCCCTCCCACAAAGAGGGCAGGACACTGACAGCGGAAGTGCGAAAATAGTCTTCTGGGTGATCGGTCAGCGGAAACTGACAGACAACATCGGCAAGCTGATAGCGCCGCACCGCCTCATCGATCAACTGCTGAGCGTGCGCCTCGGCACGCTCGCCAATGAGTTTCGCCCGAAAATCCGGCGGGAGATCACCACGCTGCTTCAGGATACCGACCGCTTCGACTAAGACGTGTGCTGCCTTCTGCTGGCTGATACGCCCGACGAAAACAACGGAAGCAGTTTCGAGCGAACGATCCTCTGGAGAGAAACGCACCAGATCAATGCCATTGTAGATCAGCGTCGTTGGACGATATGGCGCTGCCGCGCAAAGTTGATCCTGAAGCTGCGGACTGTTACAGACGGTCAGCGTATCCGAGCCACCAAACAGACGCTCATAAAGCAACTGTTTGCGCGTGTATTCAACGTATACCGAGGTGACGAGGGGAATCCGCCAGCGCACAAACAGGCGAGCAAACCGCGCTAGTCCATTACTGTGATAATTCAGCGCGTGAACGACGTCAGGACAAATCTGCCGGATCAACTGGACAAGGCGAGCACTGCCTTCCAGCTTGTCGATCACCGACCAACCAAGGTCAAGCACGATGACGGGAATTTGAGCGCCTGAAGCGCCGCCGCAAAATGCAGGCTGCGCCCGGCGCGATCACCGTAGAGGCAGACGACGAATGGCTCGAACTGCCGCCGATCAAGGCGCGAGACGAGTTCGACCAATTGCTGCTCCGTTCCCCCGGCGATCAAACTGTCGGTGCAGTAGAGAATGCGTTGCAGGAGCAAATCTCCTCGTAAATCGCATTCAGGCGCGCGCCGACAAGGGCGGCGCTGTGCCGTTGGCGAATTAGCGCCCGTGACCGCTCGCCCATTAGCGCGAGTTCGGCGGGATGTTGATAAGCTGCCTTCAGTGCGTCCGCTAAGCGCTTCGCATCACCCGCCGGCACGATCCAGCCATTTCCGGCTACCGTTTCCGGCAGCCCACCAACGTCGGAGGCGATCACCGGCAAGCCGAAACCCATCGCCGTGATCAAAGCGCCACTCTGCGAAACCTGGCGATAAGGGAAGATGGCAAAGTCCGCCGCGAGATGATACTGCCACACCTGCGAAGCTGGAACGTAAGTCAAATGCAAGACCGAGCGATCCCGCAGCCGCCGCAGTTGAGCCAGCATTTGCTGATCGTCGCAGCGCCCGGCGATGATCAGCCAGAGATCTGGCACATTCTCGCTGTGCCGACAAACAGGCTTCAACGAGGATATCCACACCCTTATACTGCTGCATCGTACCCATGAACAGACCGACCAGCGCTTCATTTGGAACACCGAGTATTCGTCGCGCTTGTCTCGCGCGTTGATCCGGGTGGGATTGGGAAGTTCACAGCAATGTGCGGGACGACTTCAACTTTTTCCGCCGGAATCGAGCTTTGAGCGACTCGATCAAGGCTGGCGGTTTGCCTCAGTGTGAACGACAATCCGGTCCATTTCCGCGTAGAGCTGCACGTAGTCGATAGGTCGTTGATAAGCAAACAAATTCGTCAACATCGTGAACGGTATAGACGAGGCGGATGCCAAGCTGCTTAAGCTGCTCGATTAGCCAGAGATCGATGCGGGGCAGATGCAGCCATTGAAAATGGATCACGTCCGGGTGACTCCGCCAGCGCGCAGCTGCAAGAGCGTTCGGTGATCCAGCGGATAACTGATGGCGCGCAAGCAGCGGCGCAATCGCGGCGTGATCGAGCAGTCGAGCGAATTCCAGTTTATGAAAGTAAATCTGCTCGCTCGCATAGTCGGTCGGATAGGGTAGGGCGCTGTCATACAGGATTTTGCGATGTGAACAGGCGAACGTCAGCACCCGACTGCGCAAGCGCGTGGCAGACTGCGTGGTCGTAGTAAGGCGTCAAATGGGCCGGATCGACCTGCCAGATCGACCGGCTCATAAGTATTCCTGCGCCCACAGATCAAAGCAGACCAGCGCCCACAGCCGATCTTTGTGATCGACGGTGCCAGCCATATGCTCACGGACGAGGTTCTGCACGTAAGCCGAGGTCAAACAATCCGTGCTGGGGATGATCCAGTAGCGCCCTGACTTGCGGCGCGAAAACCGATCGCAGCCATTCCGCTTGAGGAATGCTGAATCCCTGCTTCTCGCGTCGCAAAATCGGCTGCGGGCAGCAGCGGCTCAAGCGCCCGCTTCAACAATCGCTTGCCGGATCGCAGCCCAACTTGATATGCCGGTGGCACGCGCGCCATGAACTCGAACAGATCGAGATCAAGCAGCGGTGACCGCACTTCAAGCGAAGCCAGCATCGCCGCCCGATCCACCTTGACGAGAATGTCACCGGGCAGATAGGTTGTCAGATCGTCTATACTGCAACTGTGACAGTCCGTCCAGCCGCGTCGATTCAGAAACACGCCCTTGTCCGCTAGCAGCGACTATACCTTCAACGAAGTCACGACTATAGAGCTGCTGCCGCTGGACTGCCGTGAAAAACCCCGCCGATGCCGTCCAGCGGCCGTAGGGCTGGTCAAGCGCGGCAAGATAAGGTTTGACCTTAACCGCTGTTGGGGAGCAGGTGCGCAGCGCGCGCCGCCGAAGAATGCAGCGCCGCCGGAATCAGCGACTCCAGCAGCGACTGGCGATAGCCATACAGATGCTGGAAATAGCCAGCAAATACCTCATCGCCGCCATCGCCGCCAAGCACAACCTTGACCGATTTGCGCGCTTGTCGAGCAACCAACAGCGTCGGGATCATCGACGAATCCGCGAACGGCTCATCGAACTGCTGCATCAATGCGGGGAGGCTGTCATGCGCGTCGGACGGCTAGGACGCGGAACCACTTCGTGATCCGTTGAAAGTGATCAGCGACTAACCGGGCGAAAGGACTCTCGTCATAGCTTTGCTCGGCAAAAGCGGCGCTGAAGGTTCGCAGCGGTCTGTCGCTGTTCGCTCGCTGGAGCAGCGCCACCGACCGCGCTACTGTCAATCCCGCCGCTCAAGAATGCTCCTAGCGGAACATCGCTGATGGCGTGGCGACGAACCGCTTCCAGCAAACGACGGCGCAGGTCAATAGCAAGTTCATCAAATGATGCCTGATGGTAGTGATCGGGAGTGGCAAAGAGTCGGCTGCCAATAGTGGCGTAGGTCAGTCAGCGCCCGCGCGATCGATAGTCAGAGTGCATCCCGGCGGCAGCTTGCGCACGGAGCAGAAAGATCGAGCGCGGCGCAGTGATGTAGCCACAGGACAGATATTCGTCAAGCGCTTGCAGCATCAAGTTCGCGCGAGACACCCGGATAGCGCAGCAGCGCTTTGAGCTCGGACCCGAAAATAACCTTTTCCCGATCAAGCGCATAATACAGAGGCTTCTGTCCGAAGTGATCGACTGCAAGCGTAAGCCGCTGCCGAGTACGATCCCACAAGCGCAAAGGCAAACATCCCCCGCAGCCGCTGCACACAATGCTCGGCTTCGTCTTCGTAAAGGTGCAGAACGGTTTCGATGTCGCCCCGCGTCTGGAACTGATGACGAGGGTACGAGCGATTCCCGCAGTTCACGGAAATTATAGATCTCGCCATTACCGACGATAACCTTGGATTGATCTTCGCTGACGAGCGGTTGGGAACTCCCTTCGAGGTCGATTATACTCAGGCGACGAAATCCCAAACCAATCCATCCGAGTGGTCGACATAATAGGCTTCGCCGTCGGGTCCGCGATGAGCCAGCGCTGGTCGTCATCTGACGAAGTAACTGCTCGTCGATGTTTTGATTTAACCAAAGTACCAGATACCGCAAAGTCCGCACATCGTACCCGCAACCGTCCAAGATCGCAATTTTGCAGTATGTTAACACAGGACAGCCAAGCTTCAATGCCAGTTAATCGATCGGGAGGGTGAATTCCGAGCCAAGGGTGACGGTAGTCATGCCAGTGCGTAACGAGGCGCGCTTCATCGAGCGCAGTCTCGGCGCTGTGCTGCGTCAAGACTATCCCCCTGACAAACTGGAGATAGTGATTGCGGATGGGATGAGCAGTGATCAGACCAGTCACGCTGATCCGGACAGATGACTATCGCCCATCGGCTGCGGATTGTATCAAACACCAGCAAGATCCAATCGGCAGGCTTAAATCGCGCCATCGAGGTAGCGACGGGCGACGTAATCGTTCGAGTCGATGGTCATACAATTATCGCTCCTGATTACGTTCGCCGCTGTGTTGAAGCACTCCACACTACGCAGGCACAAGTGGTCGGGGGGCGGCTTCGCCCGCGCGGAGCATACACCGATGGGACGCGCGATTGCGCAGGCTGGCATTGTCCAGATTCGCCATCCCTACTGCCTTTCGTGCGGCTCAAACGTTCGGGCTACGTCGATACCGTCTATATGGGCGCGTGGCGACGGATCACGGTGGAACAGGTTGGCGTGTTTGACGAGCGCCTTGTCGCCAATGAAGACTACGAGCTTAACTATCGCATCCGTCAGCAGGGCGGGAAAATCTACCTCTCGCAACTGATTTGCTCGGAATATTATTGTTCTGAGACGCTGGCTGAACTTGGCACGCCAGCATTTTCGCTATGGCTGCTGGAAGTCCGTCACTCTGCGCCAGCATCCGGCATCGATCCGCTTGCGCCAGGTTGCCGCGCCGCTGCTGTGCATCTACTTGCCAGCCGCTATCACGCTGCTTTATCGCGCTCAGCCCACTCAGCACTACGTATTGCTTGGGTAGGGTATCTCGCTTATATGATCCTGATTGCGGCGTTCTCTTTGAGCAATGGTGACGGCAATCGTTTGCTGATGTGGCGACTTCCATTCGTGTACGCAGTGATACATCTCGCGTGGGGCACTGGTTTTTGGTGGGGAATATTTCGGCAGCGCATTCCTAATTCGCGTCAAGTCCGTCTTGACCAATGACAAGCGTCTTGCTAAGATGACGCAGTGTTCTTTGCCCCATTCGTCTAGAGGCCTAGGACGTGGCCCTCTCAAGGCCAAAACAGGGGTCCGAATCCCCTATGGGGCATCTCATTCCTCTGACCTTAAAGGTCAGAGGAATTTGTTTTGTTCACTGTTTGCTATGTAAACTCCGCTGGGCAGTTCGGGTGGCGCCGCCGGTAATTCTCGGCTGTTGTATTCCTCAAACGCTCCGGGCGTGATCAAGAGAGTAACGGCGCTCTTGCTAATCCTACCAAGCCGTCTGCGTACAAATTCAGGAATCTGAACGCGCTTATCCAGCCGAAGTATATAAACCGCAAAGATGATGCAGGTTATAAACAGGATGCCAGCGCCGGTTCGAAGCGACTTGGGTTGGTAGCTAAACGTTACGTGGGTTGGTTCGCCGGGATTGCGAGGAGATGGCAACACAACTCCCAGACGTCCAGAGATGGATTCTACAGTCGCAGGGTTGCCGTTTATCGTCACCGTCCAACCCGGATAATCTGTCTCATTAACGACCAACACAGCATCAGCAGGGTAGTCGCTGACGATTAAGTCGATGCTGTCGATATTATGGATGTAGGTGACGGGCTGGGTTTCCGAACGCGTAAGAGGTTTACCGTTGTCCATGATCAGACGGCTTTCCGGTACCCAAAAAGCGTAGGGAGGAATATCGGGGTTATACCAAGCGATCGGCACATCATTGATTTGCGGAGAATCCTCGAAAGCTCTGAACCCGTTCTCTTTTATCCAGTTAAGAAAGTCATAGTTATTGCCAACTGCGAATTCTCCGATAAAGTACATCGGCGCGTAACCGCCGATTGTGGAGGGCAGTCCATTCGTAAATACGTCGGCATCTCCAAAGACATAGCGCGACAATGTATCTGAGAAACCAAAGTGATTGACCCACGCTTGGGTCTGGACACGCAATACCGAATTGGGAAAGCGCGAACGCAGATAGGTGAGTCCCTCAACCTCTCCGTGGAAATAATTATCGCGTGTCAGTGTTTGCGTCACGTCGAATAGATGGTTGAAGCGATCCCAATTTCCCAATACATCGAGCGATGCAATTCCGAAAACCAATAGCAGCCCAGCGATCAACGGACTGCTCGACATCATGAAATGGCGCGATTTATCGGGCATTTGAATACCGCTAAAGATCAGGTCATGGCGGCGAAGAGACTGCGTCAGATAATTGATAATCGTATCAAAACCAATTGCGGCGAGAACGACCACCCAGATGCTCGCTGCTGCCGCGATCCGCCCCGTATTTCGCCAGTCGTTCAACAGCGGGATCTGTTCATACACCCACTTTTTGAAATCCGTTTCGCCTTGTCCCCAAACCGTGAACAAGCAAATGATCAGGATAGCGGGAACAAAAATGCGCCACAGCGAGGGTCCCCACGCTTCGCGCCGATAGCCCCTTACGAAAACCGCGACCAGCAACACGACGATCAGGATGCCAAAAAGCGATGGGAGCACATAGTGATAATTCATCCACCAATCTTTGCCTTCCGGTGATGGCGTATGTGGGGAAAAATAGGTGCCAACCTTGACCAGAAACGTTGTCTGACTGGGATCAGAGTCGGAAGGATGGTGCAGCAGCGATCTATCAAGCGGCAAAATGCGAATTGCACACAACCCGGCGATGAAGCAAGCGGCAATGAGTAATCGACGCAAAGCATGTCGATTGATGTTAATTGTAAATAATCGGACAGCAAAGGCACTAAGAATTGCACATGAGATCGCCGTTGGCAGCACATACCAAAATGTCCCGGCAAAGACCAACAGCATCGTTGCCACGACGAACATACCCATACACCAGCGGCGATTCGAGTACAGCGTACCAATCAACCCGGCGAATATCCAAGGAACGTAAGCCTGACTTAGCGTCAATTGGTATAAACCGCGCCCCATTGGGGCTGCCATACTCCCGCTAGCAACTAGGAAGACGCCCAGCATTATCCGTCCAGCCCAGCGCAACCCGAGCATTCGCGCTAACGTCCAACCACCTAGTCCCATGATCACGATATGGAGCAGCAAGCCAACTTTGCTGCCAACAATCGAACCGAGCAGAAGTATAGGACCGGACATCAACGGATTGAGCAGGAACGACTGGACACTTTCAAGCATTGGCTCGCCGTTCCCAATGAAGGGATTCCATAGCGGAATCGCGCCCGTCTCCTGAAAAATGCGAGCTGCAAATCCCGCGCCATGGGTGAGCAGCGGCAAATCAGGACCGCTCAACTGTAGAATGGGTGACATATCCTGCAAATTGCGCGTAGCTAAAGTAGCAGCGAAAAGGATGATGGCGAACTCAATAATGACGATCAAAAGCGTAACCGGAGGCAAACGATACTGGTCTTGACTTGTCGACATCAATGCTTACCTCAAGTTAAAGTTATCAACAGCTATCACGCAGTTCGCAGCGAAGACGCTATAACATGGTAGTTATATTATGGAAATACGTCTAGTGTAGGTTTGTAGACATCTGTCGGCTGAAATCGACAGTGGTTTTGAGCACGGTGCTGTGCACAAACGTCAATTGTGTCGATGCCGCGTTCACCAATGATGCGCTCATTGATACCCGTTAGTAGCATCCTGTTAACGGGTTGGCTTGGGTCAGTGAGCCAACTATTGCGCTCGTCCACTCGACGGCGATGGAGGGAGTGAAGCGCTGTAATCCGTCGCTGAGGCAGATTGCATTGTGTTCCGATAACAGCACTGACGTTTCCTCGCCAAGCGCTCCGACACCGACCGTCAAGCGTAGCCACACCTGGTCGCGTGTCGGGTCAAACCGGATATTTCGGATGGATCGAAGCGGAAAGTAACGGATCAATATCCCGTAATTCGACAATTCATGGGCTTCTTCCAACATAATTATCGCTTCCGTGGTGAGCGCCAGAGTTCGATCCTCTGATGTACGAGGTCGCCAATCGCGACGTGACCGCTCAAAGCTTGGCTGAAAGAGAATTTGCCGCACTGATTCGCCGGATCAACGCGTAGCGCAGGTAATTACTGAATTTGAGCGACAGCGCCTTCCTGATAGCATCATGATCCAGAGATTCAAGAACGGCAGAGTCGGATTCGGGATCGTGCTGCGTCTTGCGCAGACGCTCCAGCTCGGCGCGGATCAGCCCGTCGCCTACGCCATTGTATTCAATTCTCAAGGTCTTAAAAGTGTGGTCGGCGACCCAAGTAAACTTCACATATGCATAAAGGAGGATCAGCGCCCAGTCTACCCGAACGACATGTTCAAACCCTATCAGGGTGTCGTTAAGTGACCCATCGGCGTGCTGCTCAATCACCACCAAGCGATCATCTCCGAATACTAGTATCTGTTCCGGAGTGGTTCGCTGGGTATCCCAGCGGATGAAGCGACGACCCGGATCACGAAGACTATACTCCTGCGACGGCACGAAGATGATCCTTCGCAGGCACAGATCTGGGTAATGTTGGTGGAGCAAGTCAGCCACAGGTGGAGCGAGGTCTTCGCTCGAAGGAATGACGCGGAGAAAATAAGTTACAGCTTTTCTCATCCTCGGTCCCACAGTCCAAGCGCGCAGAATTCAGAGAAACCGAATAATTGGGCTGCCCAATCAGATACTAAAGTGGCACAGTGAACGCGAACACGTCAGTGACAAACGTCACATCGTCTACGTTTTGGGAAAATATCGCATAGGTAACGGATTCTGGTGGCCTTCACTACCAGAATCCACTTTTCATTTCCACTGCGAGCGAAGACGGACATGCTGTTCGCGACTCCCTCAATCGGCGATGACGCGACGACAAAATTCCTCTTAATATTCGCTGCTCTTGAATTTCGTGCATCATCCAGCTTGGGCACGCGCTGACAAACACAATCGCGCGCACTACCCAAACGGACGCCCTTCACACAGGATTGTGCTGCCTCTGCCCATGCGCGCAACAGACCAATAATTCCCATTATCGCGCTAAATCCGGCGAACTTCGTGCTTTCCTCACCAGCTCTAATTGTCAATTCCAATTCGAGCATTTCCACCCGGATCCCCAAATGCCCCTATACTGATACATTCGGTGAGCTGATAGAACGCGAGCATGACGTTGACTGCCGTAACTTCTTCGCCAAAACAACGTACATAGAGAGTAATAGACAGTAAGGCTTGGGGGACACAATGGCACAGACAAATCACGGCGACAGCGTGCTTCGCGTCGAAGCGCTGCGTAAAGACTTGCAACTTGGGGAGGTCACCGTTCACGCGCTCCGGGGGGTTTCGCTGACCGTCGCTCGCGGCGAGTTCATGGGGATTATCGGACCTTCTGGCAGCGGCAAATCGACGCTGCTCGGCTTGATCGGCGGGCTGGATACACCAACCAGCGGCAAAGTCATCATCGACAACACCGACATCACGTCGATGAACGAGCGCGCTCTGACGCGCATCCGCAACGAGAAGATCGGCTTTGTCTTCCAGTTTTTCAACCTGATTCCCGACGCTGACGGCGCTTGAAAACGTCGCGCTGCCGATGCAGTTTTCGAAACATCATCGCGGCAGCGCCAATCAGCGCGCGAAAGAACTGCTGGAGATGCTCGGGTTAGGGGATCGCCTCAACCATCGCCCGACCCAGCTTTCCGGTGGACAGCAGCAGCGCGTCGCCATTGCGCGGGCGCTCGCCAACAATCCGCCGCTGGTGTTGTGCGACGAGCCGACCGGCAGCTTGGATACCGAAGCCAGCGATACCGTCATGACTGCGCTGCGCACCGTGCAGCAGCAGACCAACACGACCGTGATTATCGTCACCCATGACCCGGACGTAGCGTCGCAGCTTGATCGGCTGGTCAGCCTTGTCGACGGCGAAATCGCCAGCGACGTTGATCCGCGCTCGACCGCGCAGCAGGCTGCCGTGCGTCTGCTCAAGGACAAGCGCGCGACCGGCGAACTCCATACGCTGGTGCAGGAGTAGGGGATGATCGACAATTTCGCCTTCTATCTGAAGCATTCATTCAACGATCTCCGCGTCAACCGGCAGCGGACGGTGTTCGCGCTGCTCTGCATCGCGGCAGGCGTGGCGGCGATTGTCTCGCTGCAAACGCTGGCGGTCATGATTCAATCGTCGTTGACCGGCGGGCTGCAAGAAAGCAATCGCGGCGACATTCAAATTCAATCCGGCTCGACCTTTATGGCGCGCGGCGATACCGAAACCGTGGCTCAGGCGGCAGAGCAGGGGCTGTTGATCAAGAGCACGCAGTCGTTTTTCGGTCAGCAGCAGGATAGTTACCAGATCAGCCTCGCCGGAGTCGACGCGATCCGCGCGTGGTTCGAGCAGAATTATCCCGGTCAGGCGGAGATCACCTACCGCCAGCCGCTCGCTGAAATGACGTCGTTGATTTTCGGCGGTGGCGAAGCGCACGTCGCTGGTGTCGAACGCCAGCGGGTTGGAAGACGCCGCAGGTCAACCCGATCGTGATCGATCCGAAGGTCTATCCGTTCTACAGCACGATCACGTCGCAGGATGGCAAGCCGCTTGTCAGAGCTGATCACCGCGCCGACCGACATTGTGATCAGCGCAGATGTGGCGTCATGCACTGGAAGCTCACGTTGGCGATACGGTCAAGATCGCGGGCGCGGAGCCGGATTTCACGGTGCGCGGCATTGTCGATACGTCACAGGAGGTCAAAGACCCGGCTTCGGGGATGCTGGTGGCGCTGTTCGGCTTCTATTATCTGGACACCGACGCCGTATCGCTGTTCGCCGACGTCCAGCCGCAAGCCGACCTGATCTACGTCAAACTGAGCGATCCAAGCGCCGTAGACCGAGATCAGCGCCGCGCTAGACACGGCGTTTCCCTTCGTGATTACGACCACGACCGAAGACCTGCGCGAGAATTACACCGAGCCTTGCCGAAGAATATCGACCAGTTGGTGACGGTCATGGGATTGCTTTCGATGCTGATCGGCAGCATCGGCATCATCAACACGATGCAGGTGATCGTCCGGCGGCGCACCGTCGAGGTTGCCGTCCTCAAGACGCTGGGCTTGCAAGCCGGGCAGATCACGATTCTGTTCCTCGTCGAAGCGGTGTTGATGGGCATCTTGGGCAGCCTGTTGGGAATCGTGCTCGGTTGGGGCGCTGTCTTCCTGATTCGCGGTGTTGCCGAACGCTTGGTGGCGACTCAACTGCCGTTCGTCTTGGCAGCCCAGCCCGCGATCACCGGATTTTTGGTCGGCGTGGTCGTGACGACGGCCTTCGGCTTCCTGCCAACGCTCACGGCGGGGCAGGTGCGTCCCGGCGTCGTGCTGCGCCCGACCGATGCGATTGTGCCCAAAGCCGGGCGCTGGCGCACACTGCTGGCGCTGGCGCTGATCATCGTCGCCCTCAGCCTGATCGGTCAGCAAATTCTCGGCAGTTTCACCACAGCGCTGGCGATTGTAGTAGGCGCTTTCCTCGCTGCCGGGCTGCTCTATCTGCTGCTGTCGCTGCTCATCTGGCTGATCGGGCGCTTCCTGCCTTCGTTCGGGCTGATCGACCTGAAAATTTCGCTCCGGCAGATGCTGGCAGGGCGCAACCGCGCCGCCATGACGCTGCTGGCGCTGGTCGTCGGCGTGTTTTCGCTCAGCACAATCACGCTGCTCGCCGACTCGGTCAACAATCTGCTGCAATTTTCGCTGGAAGAAGCCAGCGGCGGCAATGTGACCATCAGCGTGGGGATGCCACTCCAGCTTGCCAGTATCGAACGCACGCTTCAAGAAACGCCGGGCGTTGAGCATTATCAGGTGCAGCGCAGCTACAATATGACGCTGGTCTCGGTTCAGGAAGGCGATCAAATCCTGACGCCCGACGATCTGCGAGCGCGCACGGCATCGCTGGCGGAAAGCATCTTCACGATGGAGACGGACGACAACGGAGACGTGATGCTGGATACGTTCGCCGTGCTTCAAACTATCTTGGGGCGCGTCGATGCCCGTGACGTGACCGGGCTGCCGGATCGAAACATTGCTCGCCGGACGTCAGCTTGACGCTGACGACGTCGGCAAGCCGGTGATGGTGGTCGCCGACAACCCGTATCTCACCGCCGCCGGGATCGGCGTCGGCAGCAAGGTCACTTTCGAGATCAGCAGCGGCGGCGGGCTGCTCGGCGGCTCAGGGCAGAGCCCAGCAGCTAACCTCTTGAGGTCGTCGGCGTGACGTCGCAGCAGATGATCAATAACGGCATCGAGGGGCAAAATTACGCGCTCGCCAGCGCTTTCCCCGACGACATCGCTGCGACTGGCATTAGCATCATCGCTCAGGTCGATAAAGAGCAGATTCCGGCGCTGCGACGCGCCTTATCCGGGACGCTCGGCGTGTTCGTCATCGAGAACGCGGCGATTACCAAGCTGATCAGCAGCTCTGCTGGCGACCTTCACCGCTTTCCCGACGATGGTGGCGGTGCTCGGTCTGATCGTCGGCGGCGTCGTCATCGCCAACTCGGTCGCGCTGACGACGATGGAGCGACGGCGCGAGATCGCCGTAATGAAGTCGGTCGGCTTGCAGCGCGAGCGGGTGTTGTTCATGATCTTGCTAGAAAACGGCATCCTCGGCTTGATTGGTGGCTTGATCGGCGTCGGCATTGGGCTGGTCGCGCTCGTCGGCTTGATCGGCGCGACCGGCGCTCCGGCGTCAGCCATCCCGATCGGGACGGCGCTGCTGCTGATGCTGTCTATGCGTGGCGGTCGCCTTGATCGCCGCGATCTCAACCGCGTGGAGCGCCTCAGGCGAAAAACCGCTCAACGTCTGCGCTACGAATAACCTCGAACGCAGTCTTTAGGTCCGATCAGTGACTGTCCGCCTCTTTCTCTGATAAATGGAAAGAAGGCGGACAAAATCCCCGAACTTATAGAGCAAACCCGCGTGCCTTGCACGCCCATTTTATGCGCGTATAATGCCTGTATGAGCCAAGCACAGCCTCGATCACATTTGTTTGTCAGCTACAGTCGCAGCGACCGGATCGCCGTCGATAAGCTGGTTGCCGATCTGCGTCAGAGCGGCTACTGCTCTGGATGGATGTGGACGAGCGCGGCATCGAACCCGGCGAGGATTGGCAGCGTGAACTCGTCACCCAGATGTCCAGCGCTGAGGGCGTGATCGCCTGCATCTCGCCCGATTTCCTCGATTCGCCCTTCTGCAAAGCTGAAATCGAGCAGGCGCAGGCGGAGAACAAGCCGATCTACCCGGTGCTGGTTCGTCGTCTGGACGCAGCCCACTACCCTCGCGACTTTCAAGCTCGACATTTGCAGTTCACCGATCTCGCGTTGAGCTATCCCGACGGCTTGCGCCGCCTGCTGGTCGCGCTGCCGCCCCGCAAGCGCGGTTCAGAATTTTGCTCCGCTCTGGTAGGGTCGCTGCCGCAATCGATCGCCCTGGTGATCCTTGCGTTCGTTGGCATCATGCTGGCGACGCGCGCGGGGATTGTTGGCATTCAGCCGACCGTCACACCGCTGCCGACGATTACCCCCATGCCGCCAACTCCGACCGTCTCGCTAGCGAATTACGACGTCGGCGTGCTGGTCAGCTACTTCGTCGTCGATCCGCCGGATGCGATCCCACAGGACGAAGCCGACCAGATCATCGCCAATTTCGCCCAGTCACTCGATACGCAGTTGCAAGCCGAACTCACCAGCAGCTATCCGACTTACCAGATGGATGGTCCGCAGGGCGTGACCCGCATCACCGGAGCAACACGCGATGCGACGAAGGCAGTCCGCCGCCGCCCGGCTGGTAGAGCATGGCGCGAAGGTTGTCATCTACGGCGTGATTCACTATGACGCCGATCAACAGCGCGCGATGCTGGAGCCGGAGTTTTATATTGATACCGGTCGCTACTTCAACGAAGCCGCCGACATCACCGACACCTACGCTTTTGGCAAAGACATTCCGGCTTATGCAACCGGCAGCAATCAAGAGTTGGATGCCCGCATCACGGCGCTGTCCTACATCATGACCGGCTTATTCGACTACATGACGCTCAAATACGATGAGGCGCTTGACCGCCTACGACGCTGCGCTCGCCGTCTCCGGCTGGAACACGGAGGACGGCAAGGAGATCGTCTACGCGCTGCAAGGGCAACGCCCACATGAAGCAGGCGCAGCAAGCCGCCCGTCGCTGTGATCGCGGCACGACGCTCGCTCACACCGACGAAGCCAACGCCGCTTACACGCAGAGCCTCGACGTCGCCGGGCGCGTCAATCCGGACTTCGAGGCGCGCGCATATGCTGGGCTGGCGAACGCCTACGCCTTGCGCGCGCTGTGGCTGCCCGAAGCCAATGATGGATGTAGCGCGAACCGGGTTGACTGCGGGCACGTTGAGGCAGGCGGATGATTACATCAAGCTCTACGAGAGTCACCTCAAGCCTGCTGATCTTGACGGTGGCGTGCGGCAGAAAGCTTCTGTTGACCGCGGTGCAAGTCCGTTTCTTTCTGTGGGCGCTGCAAGCCGCGCAAGACCCGACTGCGCTTCACGATCCGGAGAACCCGGCATACCTAGCCTTCACCGACACTGTACAGGAGACGATCTCTGGCTATGCCGACCGAAACGACAATACGTGGGCATTTCCGGTCATGGAAGCCTACATCTTCAGCGGACAGGCGCATTATGCGCGCGGCGAATTGAATGCGGCACTGGACGATTACGACGCCGCGCTCGACATCTATGACGATCCTGCCAACCGCGATCTGCTGGCTCCGGAGCGCGCGATGACGGTTTACGGCTGGCGCGGCGACGCCTACATGCGGCTCGGCGATTACGCAGCAGCATCGCACGATTATGATGCGGCGCTCAAGTTGGCAAACGACCTCGACATCGCCGCCGCCAGCACGCGCTACGAGCAGTCGCGGCAGCAAGCGACCGACCGTTGGTCGCAGCGCCAGACGGTCACGCCGCCTGCTGAAACCGCGACGTAGAAGCGACCGAAACGCCCGAAGTGACTGACCGCGCCGTGACCGGTATAGGGAGGGCAAGATCATTCTGCTGCACCGGCGCGAGAATTAGATAGTGAGACGGAGGCACATGAATAGCCGATCCCTGTCAACCATAATTCTTTTGCTGCTTGATCACGTTGACATTGTCGTTTGAGTCGCTCGTGCCCGCCGCAGCACAGACTGAGACACCAACTCCCACGCTAACGGCGACACCCGACGATCCCGGTGCTACGCTTAGTCATTGACCTCGGCGACTTCTTTTCCCCTGATCTGGTCGCCGGGGCATCGATTGGCACCAGCGGCAATCGACCGTTTCTGAATCTGTAGCATGAAATCGTCAATGGCGCGCTGGATTACAACGACACGCCCGCAGTTCATGAGCGCGATTCCCGATTTTCGCGTTCAACTGCCGTCGATCTGCTCCGACGCGCGAGATCAAGCCGTCTGACGTTCGCGTCTATGCGCCCAACGGCAATCTCACGATCGGCGGCGACTGTTTTCGTAAGCTGGACGAGTATTCAGGGCAAACCGGTCTACGTCGCCGCGCTGCCGCTGCGGCGCGCCGCTCACGCCAGGCGACTGGCGCATCTCGATCACCAGCCCGATGCAAGCCGACTTGCAGATCACCATGCCGGGGATCACTGATACGATCTTCTTCCGGGGCGCGCTGACGACCGGCTTGTTAGCGGGTTTTCAGCCCAACGAAAATGTGCGCGCGTTTGTCTACGACCGAGCTGGATGACGGGCAGAAGCTGGCAGTTTTCCAAGAGCTTCGAATTCAGCGTCAACCAGTATGGCTATCGCTTCATCGCCTTCGCCGCGATTCAGACCAGTTCGATCATCTTCATCGGGCAGCAGGGGAGTGTCTACATCTCTGATGCCGCGTTCAGCGACAACGGCATCAACCTTAGACCCGCGCCAAGTCAATCCTAGCGTGATCCAGCGCGTCTGGTCAGATTCTTCCGGCGGAACATTCCCGCAGGAACGCACCGATTCGCACGGCGTGGTTCAGGTCTACGTGCCAGCGGGCTGTTTCACGATGGGCAGCAATGATCTTCTCGACATAAGCGGACAGATCGGCGACATAGTGCGCGAACGGTGTGCATCTCGCAGGACTTCTGGATCGACAAGTACGAGGTCAGCAACGCGCAGTGGGAGCAGTATCGGCAGGAATCCGGCTCGCCGTTCGCTAATCTCGACAGCTACGCATCGTCGCCGCAATCGGACACGCCGCGCGTGGGGATGACGCTTCAGCAAGCCGAAGCCTACGCACAGTGGCGCGGCGGGAGCATCCCAACCGAGGCGGAATGGGAATATGCGGCGCGCGGTCCGAGCGCGCCGCTCTACCCATGGGGCAATAGCTTCAACTATCAGGCGAACGTCCGGGGGATTATAGGACGCACAGTGTCCGTCACCAGTTACCCGGAGGGCGCAAGTTGGGTCGGCGCGTTGAACATGGCGGGCAATGCCGGTGAGTGGGTTTCAGACTGCTATGACGCCAACTACGATGCGCAGATTGTCACCTACGACCCCGTAGGACCGTGCGCTGGTAGCAACGAGATGGTGAAAGGCAGTTCATTCGCCTTCAGTAATGTACCCGCGCAATCCGCCTATCGTTTTGTCAATCCGCCCGGCAGGTATTGGTTTGACGTCGGGGTGAGGGTGATCACGCCGACGGCGGTAGGGTAAATCGGGTAGAGTAGGGGCGTCTGAACCCTGTAGAGGACTAAATGATTTTCAACGCTGCAAGTGAGGCAGCACCTGCTCGCCGAGCAGACGAATGCCATTTTCAGGCGGCAATCCATGCGGCGTGCCGAACTCGATCCGCGTCGCGCCAGCGGCAAACAGCGCTTCGCTTTGCCGAATGATGTCAGCAGCGTTCCCGGCAAAGGCGAAGCGATCCAGCAGCTCGTCCGAGATCAATCGAGCAGCGGCATCTTCGTCGCCTTGCTCGACCTGATCTCGCAACCTTGCGACCAATTCCGGCTCGACGTGGATAGTTGGATCGAGCGGCGCGACGACCGGCAAATACAGGGCGACCGCCCGTCGCGCTGCCGCCCGCGCCAATTGGCGGTCGTTGTCGATCACGGTGACCGCTCCGACGCACAACCCAACCGAACCTTCGCGCCCGGTGCGGCGCTCGCCCGCCGCGATATAGCTTTGGATGATGGGAACGAGGTCGGGATTCGCCGTGCCGCCGACTTTCACTTCGTCGGCGATTTCGCCCGCAACCGCGCACAAGACTGCGCCCCCACGTCCCGATCAATACCGGGATCGGCGAGTGGGGTAGGGGATAGGGCGCGCGAACGTGTGGAGCTAGTTTATAGACTTCGCCCTCATAACCGCCGGTTTTGCCTTCCAGCAGATAGCGCACGACGCCGACCGCCTCGCGAATAGCGGTGATCGGTTTGTCCGGTTCGGCGATGCCGTAATCGCTTAGCCACGCGCCACGCGCGATGCCCACGTAAACGCCACCCGGCGCAATCTGCGCGAGCAGGGCAGTCTGTGCGGCGATGTCAATCGGATGGACGCGCGCGGGTGGCAATCGCCGATGCGCCGATGCGGGCGTGGGTGAGGTACGGCGCCATCAGCAGCAGAGCGGCATAGCTCGGATGAAAAGGGGCATCGCAGTAGACGCTCACCACGTCGAACGCGTAGCGGTCGATCAACTGCGCCAGCCCCGCGTACTCGGCTGGGGTCTTGTCGGTTTGCAGGGCAATGCTGAACTGTTTCACGTCAGCGCGTCGCTGTCGAGCGTCTGCTTGGCGATACGCTCAATCCGCATGATCAGCCGCTCGTCGGGATCGGGGCAGGCGACCAGCGAGTCGCGTTCGAGCCAGTCGTTGGCGGCAAGCTGGCGCTGTTTCGCCGCCAGCAGCGGCAGCACCGCCGCCAGCGCATAGATGCAAAAATGCTGTCCGGCGGGCAGGCGCAGCTTGCTGCTTTCGGTCAGTTCGAAATAGTCGCCAACTTTCATGCTACAGACTGAGCGCCCCTCAATCGCGGTAACGGTCACGCGCAGATCGTAGAGTTCGAATTCCATCTTCGCGCCTCACCGATGCCGAAAATGGGGGATCACATCGCGCCCAATCGACTGGATCGCTGCCAGCGGATCGGGACCGAGCGGCGGACCGAAACTCAAGTGGCGCACGCCCAGTTCGACCAGATGCTCCAACCGCTCGATCAAGTCGGCGCGTCGTTCCAGTGATGCCGATCTTCAGCATCGCTGGCGTGACCATCCGCTTGGCTTTCTCGGTGTCGCGCTCGACCATGATCGCCTGCTCAATCGGGTCAAAGTCGGCACGGGTTAAACCCAGCTGATCCCAGATCAGCGGGCTAAGCCCATGCCCGTAGTAGGCGATCTTCTCGCGCAGCACATCCTCGGCAGCCGCCTGATCGTCGCCAATCGAGCACCAGATACAGGCGGCAACGTCAATCTCATCAAGGCTGCGTCCGGCTCGCGCCGCGCCTTCACGGATGTAGGGCAGCACCGTCTCGTAATGTTCAGGCGGAAAGAGCAGGGGCAGCCCGCCATCCGCGACTTCGCCGATCAAGCGGAGCATGTTGGGACTCATCGCGCCGATATAGATCGGCACACGGCGGCGCGGCTCAAAGCGCAGATAGGCTTCGCTGTTCCAGTGCAAGAATGTGCCGTCGAACTCCGCCGTTTCGCCGCACAGCAAGTCGGTTGATCGCCGTGATCGACTCGCGCACCGCCGCCAGCGGCTTGGTCTGCTCAATGCCAACCCATTTCAGAAAGTCGCCCGCGCCCGCCGCAATGCCCAGATTGAAGCGTCCGCCGGAAACTTCGTCGAGCGTCGCCGCGAACGTGGCGATCTCCGCCGGGTTGATGGTGTACGGATTCACGATGCACGTCCCGACCTCGATCCGTTCGGTCGCGGCAGCAATCGCGGTTAGGATCACTGGCGCGCTGCGTAAAAACAGATCGTTGCTGACCCAAAACTGATCGAAGCCCGCCGCTTCTGCTGCGCGCGCTAGCGTCACGTATTGCGCGGCGGGCAAATCGTTGTTGAAGCGCAAACTGAATTTCAACGTTTGATCCTATTCGACGACGATGAGCGACTGCCAGCCGTTGGTCAGCTTTTCGCCGCCGCCGGGGCGGACGACGATGATGTCCTCGACCCGCGCCGAAAAGCCATGCTCGAACAGGATACTCGGCTCAACCGTGAACAGCATCCCTTCTTGCACGAACGGTCGTGTTGGTCTTGGTCAGGAAGGGCGGCTCGTGAACGTCAACGCCGATACCATGCCCCAAACGATGGCGGAAGTTCGGACCATAACCCGCGTCCTCGACGACCTTGCGCGCGGCAGCGTCGGCTTGCTCAGCCGTCACTTCGCCCGCCTTCAGCGCGGCGATTCCGGCGGCTTGTGACGCCATCACCGTGTCGTAGACGTTCTGCTGCTGCGTGCTCGGAGCGCCGAACGAGACCGTGCGTCCGTAGTCATAGCAGTAATCGCCGAGCACCGCGCCGAAATCGAATAGCAGCGACATTGGCGCGAGCAGTTGGCGGTTCCACGACTGTTCGCGCGCGCCGTGCATCAATGGATAGTTGGGTCCGCTGTTATACATCGACGTGGTGAACGACGGTCCGCGCGACCCATGCTTGCGCATCTGGTGATCGACTTCGCTGATCACGTCGAGTTCGGTCATGCCGATTTTTAACTGCTTGAGTACATCCGCAAACGCCGCCTCGGTGACTTCCCCGCCTTCCGCATCGCGGCGATTTCGTCTTCGCCTTTGATCACACGTAAGGAGCGCAGCATGTCTGTCGCCGAGATGAATTGCGCATCCGGCAGAAGCGCCTGCAAGTGGACAATCGTTTCGCCGCGTGACCAATCGCTAACGGCGACGCGCGGTTTGGCAGGCAGGTTGAAGCCCTTGATGATGTCGGCGACCAGCGCATCAGGGTCGTCCCAATCGCCTAACACCCGCAGTTCAACGCCTTTCAGCCGGTTCAATCCGCCATATTCGGCAGTCATGCGCGGCAGCGTCAAGATCGGCTCATGCTTGGGTGTCATCCACGCGCCCTCCAGCCATGCGCCGGGATGGATCGTCGCGCCGAAGTTGGGGATGTCGCGCGGAACGCCCGCGAGATACTGGAGGTCAGACGAAATCGGCAGAAAGACCAGATCAGCATCGACAATTTGCTGGAACTTTTGAATTCGTTCGGAATAAGTAGCCATTGTGCACCTGTCGCCTTCGATGAGATGGAGCGACTATAACACGACATACCCAAGTGGGACATAGTGCCAAACTGGTCTGGTCTCCTTGCGAGTTGAAACTGTTCTCGCTACAATCCCGCTGTCGCTTGTAATATTTCGTAACGCTTTATCAGTTGCTGTCAGGAGTAAAAGGTATGCGCTTACTTCGGATTCTCTCGTTGGGTTTGGTGGTGCTTCTGCTCACCGCCGGGGCGCTGGCTGCGCAAGAGGAAAAGACGCTGGTCGTCGGTCATGCCGAAAGCACCAACTCGCTTGACCCTGCGCGCGGTTACACCCAGACAACCGGAATCGTCAACAAGCTGACCTACGATACACTGGTTACATTCCCGAACGACAGTGCCGCCAGCATCGAGCCGAGCTTGGCGACGAGCTGGGACGTTTCCGCCGACGGCTTGACCTACACCTTCACGCTGCGCGATGCCAAGTTTGCTAACGGCGATGCGGTCACGGCGGATGACGTGGTCTTCTCGTTCCTACGCCTCAAGAACGTGCAGGGCAATCCGTCTTTCCTGATGAACAACGTCGATAGCATCGAGGCGACCGACGGCAGTACCGTGACGATTACGCTTAAGGAAGTATCGCCCTCCTTCTTGGCGAACTTGGCGAATACCGCCCTTGCTGTCACCGACGCTGCGGTCGTGCAGGCGAACGGTGGCACGGATGCCGAAGACGCCTCCACCACCGACGACGCCGAGACCTATTTGAACGGAACGTCAGCCGGTACGGGTCCCTACGTGCTTGAAAGCTGGGAGCCGCAGGTCGAGACCGTGCTCACCCGTAACGACAATTACTGGGGCGATGCGCCGTACTTTGACCGTATCATCATCAGCAATATCCCCGAAGCGGCGACACAAAAGGTCGCGCTAGAGTCCGGCGAAATCGACATCGCGCTCGACCTGACCTCGGATCAGATTCCGTCGCTGGAAAACAACCCCGACATTTCGATCTATAACGGCGCGGGCAATATCGTCCACTTCCTGCTCATGAACGACAATCCTGACGTCGGTGGACCGGTCTCCGACCCGATGGTGCAGGAAGCGATCCGCTATGCGCTTGACTATGAGGGTTACAAGGCGCTGTGGGGCGGTTTAACTCCGGCATCGCCGATGGCGATCGGCATTCAGAGCGCATACGGCGAAGATCACGCGCTCAGCCGCGATGTGGCGAAGGCAAAAGACCTGCTGACCCAAGCGGGCTATCCCGATGGCTTCGACATCACCCTCAGCTATCCGATCTTCACCTTCCAAGGCGTGAACATGGAAACCAACGCCCAGAAGATTCAAGCTGACCTCGCCGACGTGGGCATTAACGTGACCCTCAACCCCGGCGAGCTTCAAGTCGCGCTGGAAGAATACCGTAATGGTCAGGAAGCGCTCGGCTACTGGTTCTGGGGTCCGGACGTGCTCGACCCGATTGACACGCTCTCGTTCTTGCCCGGTGGGATCGTCGCCGACCGCGCCAACTGGACGGAAGCTATTGCTGATCAGACCATCCTTGACCTGCGCGATCAAGCGCGCGTTGAAACCGACACTGACGCCCGCGTCGCGCTGTTCCAGCAAATTCAAGACGATCTGCAAACGAACAGCCCTTGGGCGCCGTTCCTGCAACCGGCAGTTCAGACCGCTTATCGCTCGGACATTGAGGGCTACGTCTGGCATCCGCAGTGGCTGGTGGATCTTTCGCTCCTGAGCCGCACCAGCTAATTGATCTTTGGGGTAGGGGCAGAATTAAGTTCTGCCCCTACGTGTAGGCTATGAGAGTCTGAATGCCGCTTTACCGCTATGTGCTGCGCCGAATTCTGTTTGTCATTCCGCTGCTGATCGGGATTACGTTAGTCGCGTTCGTCATTGCCAACGCGGTGCCCGCCGACCCGATCAATGCGAACTTGCCGCAGAACCAGTTGAATAACCCGGAAATCGTCGCCGCTTTTCGCGCCGAATGGGGCTTGGACAAGTCGCCGGTCGAGCAGTATCTGGTCTACGTCAGCAATCTGCTGCACGGCGATCTGGGTCGCTCGATCAAGACGCGCCGCCCGGTCGCTGACGACATCGCCCAATTTCTGCCTGCGACGATTGAGCTGGCGACCACCAGTATCGTGTTTGGCGTAGCGATGGGTGTGGTCTTCGGGGTCGTCTCGGCAGTCTGGCAGAACCGCCCGATTGATTATGTCGTACGCATACTCGGTCTGATCGGCGTGAGCGTGCCGGTTTTCCTGTTGGCACTGATCGGGCTGACCGTCTTTCACGCGCAGCTTGGCATCGTCGCAGGACCCGGTCGGCTGGGTGTGCGGATCGCTGATCCGCCAACTATTACCGGCTTTTTCACGATTGACAGCTTGATCGCCGGGCAATTCGACACGTTCAAGGATGCGGTCTCGCATTTGGTGCTGCCGAGTATCGTGCTGGGGCTGTACACGTCGGGCTTGATCATCCGCGTGACGCGCTCGTCCATGCTGGAGGTGCTCAGCGCCGATTACATGCGCACCGCCCGCGCCAAAGGGCTGCGCGAGCGTTTCGTCATTCTGCGGCACGGCTTATCCAATGCGCTACTGCCGATCGTGACCGTGATCGGCTTGTCGTATGGATCGCTCTTGGCGGGTGCGGTGCTGACCGAATCAATTTTTGCGTGGCCCGGCATTGGTCGCTATACCTTTCGCGCATCGACGTCGCAGGATTTTCCGGCGATCATGGGCGTGAGCATCTTAATCGCCTTTATTTACGTGGTGGTAAATCTACTCGTTGACATCCTCTACTATTTCATCGACCCGCGCATTCGCGCGGCGTGACAAAGCGGTTTACCTCGCCCGCAAGAACCCGCTGATGGTGATCGGCATCGTCGTCGTGGTGATCTGGGTGCTGGGAGCGGTCTTCGCGCCGCAACTTGCACCCTACGACACGCTGGCGCAAAACATCGGCGACCGGATGCAGGCTCCCAATGCCGTCCATTACTGGGGGACGGATGAACTGGGACGCGACATCTACAGCCGCGTCTTGTTCGGGGCGCGAATCACGATGCCTGCTGGAGTTGCTGGTAATCCTGATCGGCGGCACGCTCGGCACGCTGGTTGGCGCGACGGCGGGCTATCTCGGCGGCGTTTGGGACGAAGTGATCATGCGGCTGAGCGAACTGTTTATGTCGTTCCCGACCATCATTTTGGCGATGGCGGTCACGGCGGCACTCGGACCGGACATCCGCAACGCGATTATCGCCTTGGTGGTCGTCTGGTGGCCCAGCTACGCACGGCTCGTGCGCAGTCTCGTACTGACGGTCAAGAATTATGAGTACGTCGAAGCAGCCCAGTGTCTCGGCGCATCAGGCGGCTACATTCTGCTGCGCACGATTCTGCCAAACTGCCTCGCACCCACGCTGGTGCTGGTGACGCTCGACATCGGCAACGCGATCTTGACCTTCGCCGGGTTGAGCTTTCTGGGCTTAGGTCCCGAACCGACATCGCCGGAATGGGGACGAATGGTTGCTGTCGGCATCGACTACTTTGACCAGTGGTGGATGTGGCTATTCCCCGGCATGGCGATAGCGATACTGGTAGTCGCCTTCAACTTCATCGGCGATGGTCTGCGTGACATCCTTGACCCGCGCTCGCGCTGAGCGAACTGGTTGCAGCGGCGGCGAAAGCTTCAGCGAACTTCGGCGAAGAATCCAAAATCGACGTAGCCCCAGCGCTGGCCGCCTTGCTCGGCTGCCGGGGCGATGCCGTGCTCCTTGAACACAAAAATATCCTTATCGTGCCGCTTGAACTTCTTCTTCAAGCCGTTCCACTGCGATTTCGTCGGCTCGCCCGATTCCAGTATGAAATAGCCGAGATCGAACAGTCACACGATAGTGACCGTCCGGCAGCACGCTCAATTGCCGGACGTAAGACTCGTTCCGAATCAGGATGCCGGGTCAATACCTCGCTCACGAAGCGCGAGGACGTGGTCATAGTTGTGTTTCTTGAACTTCGGAAGTTCTTTCATCGGCTTAATTCCTCGTGAGCATGGTTTGTAACTAGCGGCTCAGAATTCTATAATCAGGATTGACACAATTGCTCTGTTGACCATGCGACCGTGATAGGAACGCTATTTGACGCTGATTGCCAATCGCATCGGGCTATTGTACGCCAAACTGAAGCAAATGGTTCGGCAGACTGAAAGCCAAATCGAGTTCCGTGCAAATTCTCCCTTACGTCGGTCATGGGACAAGTCGGTCATCTACCTCAAGGGGCGAGTACTTGAGAAGCACCGTGTCGTCAGCGGTCATGACGAGGACTCCAAGTGGCGTAATCTGCGCAATACCTATCACCGTTTCAACAGTCACAAAATGGTAGACGTGCTTGTGACGGCACGCATCGGCAACGTTGAGCAGCAGGTGAGGACGGATGCTGCTGGCTTCTTCGACTTCGAAATCGAGCTTGATCCGCCCTTGATCGCACAGCGGATGCGTGGCAGGATGTGCGACTGGAACTTCCCGCATATCGCGGTCAAGTGGGCGCGGTCACCATCGCGCCGGTGTTGATTCCGCCGGCCGACGCTCAGTTTGGCGTTATCAGCGATCTTGACGACACGGTGCTGCGCTCGGACGTGGTCAATCTGCTGAAATTGGCGCGCAACACGTTCCTCTACAATGCCCACACGCGGCTGCCATTTGCCGGTGTCGCAGAATTCTATCACGCCCTTCAGCGCGGCACGCGCGGTACGTTTCAACCCGATTTTCTACGTTTCCAACAGCCCGTGGAATCTATACGACCTGATCGCCGATTTCTTCGCCGTGAAGGGAATTCCACCGGGACCGATTTTCCTGATCCATCTGGGCTTATCGCCGCGGCATCTGTCGCGCCCGATCCGGTGCGCAACAAGTTAGGGCAAATTGAGCGGCTGCTCAAGGCTCATCCCGACCTGTCGTTCTTGCTGATCGGCGACAGCGGCGAGCATGACCCTGAAATTTATCTTCGGGTCATTCAATCCTATCCGGGGCGCATTCGTGCGGTCTACATCCGTGACGTGACCGGAAAGCGGCGCCAGCGGGAAATTCGCAGCAGTCGTCGAACAGGCGCGGCAGAGCGGCGTCGAAATGCTGCTTGTCGCCGATACCGTAGCCGCTGCCGAACATGCCGCTCAGCACGGTTTCATTTTGGCGGAGACGCTGCCCGCAATTCGCCAGACAAAGCGCCGAAGATCAGTAATCACGAACTGCTGATGCTTAGTCGCCAACAGCCGCGGGTTGAATGATCGGTAGAGTGCTCAAGCTGCCGCTGATAGTTCACCAGCGTGCTCAGCAGCCAACCTTGTTCGCCACCATCGTAAGAAACACGCAGCCATGTTCCCTGGTTATTCGAGCGTGCGTTGGTCGTCAGCGTCATGTCGAACGGGATCACGTCAATAATCGGCGAGCCAATCACGGGTTCAGCGCGCAGATTCACGTTGTAGCGGGTCACGACTTGCACTTCGCGGCGGAATCCGGGTCGCAGCGGTGGCCGGCACACTAGCGACGGCTACGTCGTCGAGACTGCCAGTCACGGTGACGACAAAGTAGGCAATCCATCCTTGCTCGCCCGTCGAAGTCGATTTGCAGCCATTCGTCATCGATCCGTCCGCCCCGTGACGTCGGCGCTGCTTCCGGGTTCCAACGTGCCTGATCCGCTGGTATTCCATGCCGGGACCACTTCGCACGTTAACTCGCCGGAATGCCGAAATGAAGATATCTCCGTGAACGATGCTCGACCGTCGGAGTCGGACGTGCGCAAAACCGGCGCATCCGAGCGATCCGCTAGCGGCTCGACGACCGGCAGCGTGTTGGCATCGCCGACGACGGTCACCGTAAAGTAGGCAACCCATCCTTCTTGCGCTTCAAACTCGATTCGCAGCCAATTGCTTTCTTCATCGCTGCGTCCGGTGATTCGGGCTTCATTTCCGCTGTTCAGTTGACCGATAATGTCGTATTCTGTGCTCGGACCACTGCGCACATTGACAGTGCGATAGGCTTGAGCGATCACTTCGTCGCTTTGCATCTGTGCGGTTGTCGCCACGAGGACGAATTGTCAACAGACAGGCTGCGGCTTTTATCAAGCGCATTGCGTTCGCTTTCTTTCTCTACTTCTATAAGCTGCTCGGCTCTGGCGAAATCAATCCAGCCTCACATACAGCGCGGATTCTATGGGTATGGTGCATGAAACGCAACTCGCAATCGAAAAATGACGACCGGAGTCGGCGGTTTACGAAGCGGAAGTCACGCCGGGTCTGGAGTTTGTCACCGAGCAGGAACTTCGCGAATACGGCGCGCAGATTCTCGACCAGAGTCAAGGCGAAGTCGGCTTCAGCTATAGAGGGCGATGCGCGTAATTTGCTTGCCATGAGGACGGTGCAGTCGATCTATTCGCGGCAGTACTTCGCCATACCACGCCCGAAAGCACTGCTCGGCAATACGAACTTTCCGCTGCTGCTGGCACAGATCGAGCGCGTCCGACGGCTTGCTGCCGGCGGCAGGCTACCACAGCTTCTACGTCGCGGCAGCCGGCTCGGAGTCTTCGGTAATGCAGCGCATCAAAGCTGAGATCGCCAAGCGACCGGACTCGACCGCTGCCGACGAGAAGGGCGATCTCTGGCTGCGAATTCGTCCCGCGCGCGGCGGCTGGGAGACGCTGGTGCGCCTCTCGCCACGCCCGCTGGTGACACGCTCATGGCGTGTCTGCAATTTCGAAGGCGCTCTCAATGCCGCTACCGCCAGCGCCATGATCCGCTTGACTCGACCACAGCCTGATGACAATTTCGTCAATCTGGGCTGCGGTTCTGGCACGCTGCTGATCGAGCGGCTCGCTTTCGAGCAAGCACGAAGCATTGTCGGCATCGACCACGACGCCGTCGCGCTCAACTGCGCCCAAGCCAACCTGCCGCTAGCAGCACGCTCAGCCGGGATCAGCTTGCAGCTTGCCGATTTGACTCGGCTGCCATTTGCGTCCGAGCAGCGCTAATGTTCTCTGCGCCGATCTTGCCGTTCGGTCAGTTGAGCGGATCGCATCAAGACCAATCTGCAGCCTGTATCCGTTGATGCTGCACGAGGCAGCGCGCATTGCTAGTCCGAGATGCGCGCTTCGTCTTGATCACCCACGAAGTCAAGCTGATTGAGGAACTGCTCGCCCAAGATCGCGAGTTGGCAAACCGAGCGTATCATCCGTGTCAACCTGCGCGGCTTGCATCCGCGTATCTACTGCTTGCGCCGGAACTAGTCGCCTACGACGTCAGCCACATGAATTGATATGGCACAGAGTTGAATGCTGTCGCCCGCTGCAGTGGTGCGTCGGCAATCAGGTCGTAAGCGCTGCGCATTCCCGACCACTCATTTTGCAGCACTGCGATGCTCACGTACTGCGTCGACTCGGCGAAATTCGCCAGAAAGTACAGCGTATTATGCCGGGTGTAACCCAGAACGTGTGGATTTCCGGTCGAGATGAAGCGCGTCTGCACCGTCGGCAAGCGTGCGGATTCGCCTTCCGCAGCGCGATCAAGTGCGTCAGTGCCGCGAAAATGCGCCCTTCGACCGTCATCGGATCGTACCGACGTGCGTATTTCTCCGGATCGGCAACGGGGCGATGCACCCACCGGCTGTCGTCGGCGATGCGCGGGTCATCACGATAGCTGTAGTCGTTGATCGTCCCGATTTCGTCACCCAAATAGATCAGTGGAATACCGCCCATCGAGAGAATCAGGCTGTGAATCATCGTGATCCGGCGAATCGCGGTCTCCAGATAGGCAGCGTCATCCAGTTTGTAAGCTTTTTCCACCCCAGCGAGCGACGCCGTCGTCCCGCTGATCCGCATATCCTGCGTGCGCGGGTTGAAATTGAACGGCAGCCCGGTCGCAAAGCTGCCGGGAAAGCGCCCCAAATAGAACAGATTCAAGAAATAGCGATGATCCACGCCTCTGATTCCGACTTCGGCGGCGTCTTCATCGGCAAAACCCCAGCCAATGTCGTCGTGCGAACGCAGATAGTTGATCCACGCGCAGCCCGGCGGCAGCGTGAACTGCTTGTTCATGGTGTGGCGCAGAAAATCCACACTGCGCGTCGCCAAGGCTTCCCAGATCGAAACCATCAGGATCGGGTTGTACGAAAGCTGGCATTCTTTGGCATCGATGTAGCTCCGCACGTCACGCGGGTGGACAATTGCCTCGGATTTGAAGAGTAGGGCAGGGGCAGCCATTCGCACGAAGGCGTTGAAACCGCGAATGATCGTGTGCGCCTGCGGCAGATTTTCCGAATTCGTGCCCGGCTCTTTCCAGACAAACGGCACAGCATCCAGCCGGAGCACCTCCGCGCCGCGATTCGCCAAAAAGAGCATTTCGCCTAGCATCGCGCGAAAGACTTCCGGATTAGCGTAGTTCAAATCCCATTGGAAATTGTGGAACGTCGTCCAGACCCATTTTCTGAATTTCCGGGCGATACGTGAAGCTGCCCGGTGCTTGTTCCGGGAAGATTTCGCGCAAGTTCGCCTCGTAGCGGTCGGGTACCCCCCGGTCATCGAACATGCGATAGTAAGCTTGATACTCGCTTTCGCCAGATAGCGCCCGCAGCGCCCAGTCGTGCTCGTCGGAGGTGTGATTGAACACGAAGTCCAGCACAAGACTGATCCCATGCTGGCGCAGGTCATGGGCGAGTTGCTCAAGCTGCGCCATCGTTCCTAAGGCTGGGTCGACTTCGCGGAAACTGCTGACGGCATAGCCGCCGTCGTTGTGTGCTTCGGGCGCGCGAAACAGCGGCATCAGAGTGTAGATAGGTCAAGCCGAGTTCTTCGAAAGTACGGGAATCTGCCGCCGAATGCCGTCCAAATTGCCCGCGAAGCGGTCAACATAGCCGACTGCGCCGATCATCTGCTCGCTTTGAAACCAGTCGGGCTTAGCCTGTCGCTGCGCATCCAGCGCCTTCAGCTCTTCAGATCGCGCTTGAAAGCGTCCGCGACCGTCAAGATCGTCGCTCAAGGTGATACAGAAAGTCGTAATGCCCGCCGTAGAGTTGGAAGAACATCGTGAACGCATCGCCGAAGTGTTCCCTCAGGCGCTCAAGCAAGCAAACTCGCATCGGGCATGTCTGCGACTGCCGCCTCAATTCGCGGCAGCAGCCGCTCGAAGGTGAGTTCCGCCTGTTCTTCCAGCCAGAGAATGTCTGCTTGCACCGAATTTTCTCCCGAATCCAACCTATCAACCCGGAAAACGAACTTCCTTTCATTGTACTCACTCGGCAGATCCTTGCCCACGAGCGGCGAAAACGTGCTTTGACGGTATAATTTCGCCTGTAGAGTCCGTCATTAGCTTGGGTATGGACGGCTGTTGAAAGGGTAGGGGAGTGCACTTTCTGCGCCATTAATTTTTGTTAATAGCGCTATTAATATACTTGCGAGCGAGAAGGGCGGTCACTTTAGCGAATAAGCCTATGAAAAAAGTGTTTGATGCCGTCGTTTGCGGTCATTTGTGCCTCGATCTGCTGCCGCAGATGGATCTCGTTCCTTTGAGCGCGCTTGCTTCTCCCGGTCAATTGTTTGAGGTGGGGAGATTAAAGTTCGCCACCGGCGGCGTGGTCTCGAATACCGGACTGGCACTGCACCGGCTCGGCATGGATGTGCGCCTTATGGCGAAGGTCGGCTCGGACTTCATCGGGCGCGCCACCCTCGATTTACTTCGCAACACAATCCAACGTTTGCCCAAGCGATCAAGGTGGATACGAGATCAGCCGGGATCTTATTCGATTGTACTCGCCCCGGAACACAGCGACCGGATCTTTCTCCACTGCACCGGTCCCAACCAGACGTTCAGCGCCGCCGACGTTGACCTCGATATCGTCGCACAAGCGCGGCTGTTCCACTTCGGCTATCCCACCTTGCTGCCGCATTTTCTGGAGGACGACGGGCGCGAACTCGCAGCACTGTTTGCCACGCGTCCGGCAGCGTGACGTCATTACTTCAATGGATCATGTCGTTTCCTGATCCCACTGGCATCAGTGGGCGATTGGATTGGCGACGCTGGTTTGAGCACACTTTACCGCAGATTGACATTTTCGTGCCCAGTTTAAATGAAGCACTGTTCATGCTGCGCCGGGCTGACTATGATCGCTGGGGTGGCTCGTTCGCGGCGCTCGGCTCGTGGGATTACGTGCGTGATTTTGCCAGCCGAATTGTTGGAAATTGGTGACTGCGCTGTGGTCGGCTTCAAATTGGGCGAAGCAGGCATCTATCTGCGCGCCAATAATCATGAACGACTGCGACGGTTGCCGGGATCGCTGATCGATGAGGGAGCGTGGGCGAATCAGGAAGTGCTGCAGTCAGCATTTGAGGTCACAGTTGCCGGGACAACCGGCGCGGGTGATGCCGCCTATGCGGGATTGATCGCGGCGTTGTTACGCGGTTGTTCAATTGAGGACTGTGCGCGCTGGGCTGCGGCGGTCGGAGCCTGCTGTGTTGAGGCGGACAGCGCAACCGGAGGCATTCTCTCATGGGCCGAAACTCAGCGCCGCTTTAGACGCGGTTGGTCAAAGCGTCTGGGTAGTTCGGGCTGGCGCGAATTCTGAGGGCATTGTATTACTCGTGATAATGATACTTATCACGAAGTAATGGACAAATTATCCTACTCGAAGCGATTTCAGTCACCAACCCTGTTGTTATCAACTGCGCGATCGCATCAACCAGCAGTTGGTGTTCCGCCGCATGAATGCGCGCCTCAAACATTTCCAACGTATCGCCAGCTTGCAGCGCGAACTTCAACCTGCGCGATCACGCGCCCGGCGTCGACTTCCGGGATCACGAAATGCACCATGCAGCCGCCGCTGCTGACCGCGCCCTGCTGATATGCTTCGAAGGTGCGCTCAATCGCATTGATGCCCGCGAACTGCCCCGGCAGCGCCGGATGCAAATTGATCACGCGCTCGGGAAACTGATCCAGAAACACGGCGTCGAAAATGTGCATCCAGCCCGCCAGCACAATCAAGTCAGGCTGCATACGCCGCGATCTGCTCCGCCAAGCGCGCGATCATAATCCTGCGCGGCTGTGCCCAGCGTCTGTATAGCGTTTCAACGGAAAATAGAGCGTCGGCATGCCCGCTTGTTCAGCGCGCACCAAGCCATAAGCCGCCTTGCGATTGGAGACAACAAGGCAGACCATCGGCGTCGAGCGCGCCCTGTGCCACTGCGTCGAGAATTGCCTGCAAATTCGTGCCGGAGCCGGAAATCAAGACAACCAGTCGCGCCGTCATTGAACCGCCCTACTCTACCGTGATTTTGCCGCTGGAATTCACGCTTCCGACTATTACCGCTTCGGTGACAGAGCTTTTTGCCGCCTCCGCCTGCTCGGGTGGCACGATCACCAGCATTCCTAAGCCCATGTTGAAGACGTGGAACATTTCGGCGTCGCTGACCGCGCCATGCCGCTGAATCAGAGCGAAAATCGGCGGTTCTGCCCACGTTCCGCGCCGGATCTCGCGCGCCAATTCCCTCCGGCAGAATGCGCGGCAGATTGTCGATCACGCCGCCGCCGGTGATGTGCGCCATGCCCGCGAATGTCGATGCCGCCTGCCCATAATTGGCGCACCGGCGCGAGGTAGGAACGATGAATCGCCAGCAGCGCATCGCCAACCGAGCCGCCCAATTCGGGCACGTACTTCACTCCAATCAAGGTCAGCCAGCACCCGCCGCGCCAGCGAATAGCCGTTGGTGTGCAAGCCCGACGACGGCAGCGCCAGAATCGCGTCGCCGGCGCGAATCCGCTCTGCCGTCGATGATCTTCTCGCGCTCGACCACGCCGATAATCGTCCCCGCGAGGTCGATTTCGCCCGGCTCGTAAACGCCCGGCATCTCCGCCGTCTCGCCGCCGAGCAGCGCGCAGCCCGCCTCGCGGCAGGCAGCCGCCACACCGCCGACAATCGCGGCGATCTCATCGGGATTCAGCCGTGACGAAGCCACGTAATCCAGAAAAAAGAGCGGCTGCGCGCCCTGCACCAGAATGTCGTTGATGCAGTGGTTGACCAAATCCTGCCCGATGCTGTCCCAGCGTCCAAGCTGCGCCGCGACCTTCGTCTTGGTGCCCACGCCATCGGTCGAAGCGACCAACACCGGCGCATTCATCTGCTTGAGCGCCGCCGCGTCGAACAGCCCACCGAACGCGCCGATCCCCGCCAGCACTTCCGCGCCATAGGTCGAGCGCACCGCGTCCGCCATCAGCGCCGTCGCTCTGCTCCCGGCGGCAATGTCAACTCCGGCGCGACTGTAGGCATCCGTCTGTGTCATTCGTTCACCTCACTGTAGCACTCGCCCAATGTCGCGGCGGAACTGCATCCCTTCGAAGTGGATGTGTCTCAATCCGGCGATAAGCCCGGTTGAGCGCGCCATCAAGCGTTGCGTCGACGCCGCTGACGGACAGCACGCGCCCGCCGGTAGTCAAGACTTGCCCGCCCAGCTCGCTAGCCCCGGCGTAGAAGAGGATCACGTTTTCAGCCTCGCCCTCCAGCCCGGAGATCGGCAGCTCTGTTGGGTAGCTGCCCGGGTATCCCGGCGACGCCAGCACGACCGTCGCGCATGCGCCATCCCTCCACCGGGGTCGGTGCTGATCCAGCCGACCTTCGATACACGCGATCATCGTCTGCGCGAGATCGCCCTCGAACAGCGGCAGCACGACCTGCGTCTCCGGGTCGCCGAAGCGACAGTTGTACTCCAGCACTTTTATTCCATCCGACGTCAGCATCAACCCCGCGTACAGGACGCCGACGTAAGGCGTCCCCTGCTGCTGCCATCCCGCGAACGATCGGCAGCAGCACCGTGTCCTCGACCTCACGGGCGAAATTGGGCGGCAGGTCGGGCACTGGAGCAAACGCCCCCATGCCGCCCGTATTCCCACCCTTGTCGCCGTCGAAGATCCGCTTGTGGTCACGCGCCGGACGGCATCAGCGCGATGTGCGCGCCATCGCTGAACGCCATCGCCGAGACTTCGACGCCGCTCAGTCTTTCCTCGACCACCACCTGATCGCCCGCGTTGCGAAACTCACGTTCGATCATGATTCGCCGGAGGGCATCGAAGGCATCGTCCGGCGTCTCGCACACGATCACGCCCTTGCCCGCCGCCAGTCCGTCCGCCTTGACAACCACCGGGCGCCCGAAGTCGACGACGAACTGCCGCGCCGCCTCGTAATCGGTGAACGCGCCGAAAGCGGCGGTCGGGACGCCGCAGCGCTGCATGAAAGCTTTCGAGAAGGCTTTCGAGGCTTCCAACTGCGCCGCCGCTTTCGTCGGACCAAACACCCGCAGCCCAGCCGCTTCAAAAGCATCGACAATCCCGTTTGCCAGCGGACCTTCAGGTCCTATCACAGTCAGGTCGATGCGCTGCTCAAGGGCGAACTTCACCAGCGTGTTGATGGCGAAGCGAGATAATCGCCACGCTGACTGCATGGCGCGCGCTGATCGGAACCCTCCCAACGAGTCCCGGCGTTACCCGGTGCGGCGTAGACCAGCTCCACCGATTCTGACCGAGCCAGCGCCCACGCCAGCGCATGTTCGCGCCCGCCGCTGCCGACCACGAGAACCCGGAGCTTCGACATTACTGTGCCCCCCAAACCGTCTCGAACAGCAGCTTGTCGCGGTCTTCCGCGAACAACCAATCCGGCACGCGGATCGGATACTCGCCGGAGAAGCACGCCGTGCAGTGCTCCCCTGCTCGACCGCTTTCGGGTTGCGTATCGCCGATGGCACGCAGCATCCCCGGCAGGCTCAAATAGGCGAGGCTGTCCGCGCCTACGCGCTTGCAGATTTCATCTGTATTCAGCCGGTGCGCGATCAGCTCCTTGTAAGTCGCCATATCGACGCCCATGAAGCACGGATGACGCACCGGCGGCGACGATACCCGCAGATGGACTTCAGTCGCGCCCGCCGAGCGCACCAATTCAACCAGCGGACCTGCCGTATTGCCGCGCACAATCGAGTCGTCCACCAGCACGACGCGCTTACCTTCAAGGTTGGAATATAACGGATTATATTTCAACTGAACACCCATCTGCCGCAGATGATCGTCCGGCTGGATGAACGTTCGCCCGATGTAGCGATTCTTGATCAGCCCTTCGGTGAACGGGATACCTGATTCCGCGGCTGTAGCCAATCGCCGCTGGCGTCGCCGAGTCGGGCACCGGGACGACCACGTCGGCTTCGACCGGCGCTTCGTGCGCCAATTCGCGCCCCATCCGCTGGCGCACATTGTGGATCGTCTCCCCTTCCAACACCGAGTCAGGGCGCGCGAAGTAGACGTATTCGAAGCTGCACAGCGCCCGCTGCTCCGGCGCGCGTCCACTGATCGAGGTCACGCCGTCGTCGTCCAGCCGCACGATCTCACCCGGCTCGATCTCGCGGACGTAGGTCGCGCCAATCGTCGACAGCGCGCTCGACTCCGACGCGACGCAGTAGCCCTCCGCCAATTTGCCGAGGCACAGCGGACGCAGCCCATGCGGATCGCGCAGCGCATAGACGGCATTGCGCGTCAGCACCACCAGCGAATACGCGCCCTCGGCGACCTGCGTGAAGGCGCGCAAGCGCTGCTCCCACTCGCCGACGTGATAACCGTTCATGTAGGCAGTTCTCGCTCGCCCAAACTTCCGGTGGCGAGGCGAGAATCTGCGTGATCACCTCGCTGTCCGTGGTCGAGGACAAGCCGACGCCGCGCGTCAGCAGCCGGTGCCGCAGTTCGAGCGCATTGGTCAGGTTGCCGTTGTGCGCGACTCCCAACGGTCCGTAAATCGTCTCGATCAGATAGGGCTGCACGTTGCGCAGATGTGACGATCCGGTGGTCGAGTAGCGGTTGTGCCCAATCGCCAAGTGGCCTTTCAACGGGCTGAGGTTATCCTCGTTGAAGACCTGCGAGACCAAGCCCATTTCTTTATGCAGGTAGGCGGCGTGCCCATCGCTGGTGGCGATCCCGGCGCTCTCCTGCCCGCGATGCTGCAATGCGTACAAGCCGAAGAAGGTCAGCCGCGCCACGTCGCGTCCCGGCGCATAGACGCCGAAGATTCCGCACTCGTCGTGCGGATGATCGTCCGTGAACAGATCGGCAAAATCATTCATTTCCGAGTCCTTGCTTGAAAGCATAGTCATCCCGGACGATTCAAGTCGGCGTCATCTTGCAGCAAGCGGTCGCGGTTTTGCGCTTGCAAATCAGCGACCTTCTGGCGAATTGCCGGGTCGGTCAGCCCGAATATTTTGGCGGCGAACAACGCCGCGCCCGCTGGGTCGAGGATCACTGCCGGGGCGACTCCGCTCGGCATCCGCAGCGACGAGAAGATGTCTGCGCCGCCGAAACTATCTGAGAGTGGCGGACACGCGATCACCGGCGCGGAGACCTGACCATCGACCATGCCGCTCAGCGCGTTCGAGCGCCCGGCAATGGTAACGTAGACCTTCTGCGCGCGGGTCGGCTTCGTACTGTTCCAGCAGCTTGAGCAGATACGTCGGGATTTTGTGCGCCGACGCGACGTGCATTTCGCTGTCGATGCCGAACTGCGCCAGCGCATCGGCGATAGTCTGCGCGTGCTTTTGATCGGAACGCGACCCCATCAGAATCGGAACCAATGCCGTCATCGTCTTATCCTTCCACGCTGGAGCGATACGCCGCCATATTGCGCGCGATCCGCTGCTGCGCAGGCTGTTCGCCGGGGGCGAACGTCTGCCCGGTCAGGCGTTCGTAAGCCTGTACGTAGCGCTCGGCGACGTGGGCAACGATTTCCGGCGGAATGGCTGGGGCGGCGCCTTCGCCACGATATCCCTGCGCCACAAACCACTCGCGCAGATATTCCTTATCGAAATTCGCCGGTTCTTTGCCCGGCGCATACGATTCCAGCGTCCAGAAGCGGCTCGAATCGGGCGTATGGATTTCGTCGATCAGCGCGAGCTTGCCATCGATCAAGCCGAATTCGTACTTGGTATCGACCAGCACCAGCCCCGCCGCGCGCGCGATCTCCTGCCCGCGCGTGAATACGGCAATCGCCGCCGTCTCGACCTGCTCCCACAGCGAGGGTTCGACCAAGCCGCGCTCAAGGATTTCGTCGCGGGTCAGCCGTTCGTCGTGCGCGCCGCCGGTCGCTTTAGTTGTCGGCGTGATGATCGGCGTCGGCAGCGCGTCGTTCTTGTGCAAGCCATCCGGCAGCGAAATCCCGTAGGGCTGGCGCTCACCGTTGGCATACAACGTCCACAGCGACGTGCTCGTCACGCCGGTGATGAAGCCGCGCACGATCACCTCAACCGGCAGCGTTTCCGCCGACCGCGCCACCGTCACATTCGGATCAGGGATGGCGATCACGTGGTTATCCACGATGTCGCGCATCTGCTCGAACCACCACGCGCTCAATTGATTGAGCACCTGTCCCTTGAACGGGATCGCGCCGAGCACCCGGTCGAACGCCGAGACCCGATCGGTCGTGATCAGGACGCGCTGATCGCGCCATTGGTAGATGTCGCGCACCTTGCCCGATTCTTTCTCGCCCCAGCCCTCTAGATTCGACCGACTGAATGGGCTGCGCCTGCGCCAGTTCTTCCTGACTAAACATAAGCTCTCCTTGCCTGCTTCACGTTCAATTGTATTTATAGGGGCGCAGCGTGCTGCGCCCTCAGTTATGCGTACTTGATCCCGTTCTTGAACAGCCGCAGCCCATCGAAACCGCGCTCGCCGCGCGACCAACGGGGATGCTGCCACGCGAATACGTGATCTTCCGGGTGCGGCATCAAGCCAAAGACGTTGCCCGCCGCGTTCGACAATCCAGCAATCCCATAAACTGATCCGTTCGGATTGCCGGGATAGCCGACCGCTGCGCCTTCGGCGTCGCCGTAAGTCAGCGCGACCAGCCCGTCCGCCCACAACGACTCCGCCGTCGCCGGATCAGCGCTGACGAACCGTCCCTCGCCGTGCGCGACCGGGCAGAGGATCGGCTCGCTCAGCCCCTGCGTGAACAAGCTCGCTGCTGTTCGGGTTAGGCAGCAGCGTCACCCAGCGGCACTCAAAGTGTCCAGCTTCGTTGTAGGTCAATGTTACTTTTCGCTGATCTCGCCGCGCCGGGAAGCAGACCCGCTTTGACCAGCGCTTGAAAGCCGTTGCAGATGCCCAGCACCGGGCGACCTTCCGCGACGAAGCGCTCCACGTCTGCGCCGAAACGCTGGCGCAAGTCGAGCGCCCACAGCGTTCCCGCACCGAGATCGTCGCCGTAGGAGAAGCCACCCGGTACGACCAGCATTTGATAATCCAGCAGCGACCGTTCGCCGCAGATCAGTTGGTTGACGTGGACGATCTCCGGCGCGCCACCCGCCAATTCGCACGCCAGCGCAGCCTCGTGATCGCGGTTCGTGCCGTTCGCGTGCAAGATGAGCACGCGCGGTGGCGTTACTCCTGCGCTGGCGACGCGCTGAGGAAGCGACCGTTTCGGCGTTTGCGGCGAGGGTTCGAGGGGCTCTGCTTCGCTTGCGCCACGCCATGCGAGTTCAAGTTCTGCGACTTCGCAAGCGAGTGTTTCCCGTGCGGTCGTGATCGTCAGCGTTGGCTGCACGCTCACCGTCCCAATACGGACGACCGTGAGCGACGCCAGCATCCGCTCAAAGGCAGCGCTATGCTCCGGCGCGACTTCGACGACAAAGCGACACTGCGACTCGCTGAACAGCAGCTTGCCGTCGAAACCGAGCTGCACCGCCGCGCCCAACTGCCCGCCGATAGCCATCTCCGCCAGCGTGACGGCGACGCCGCCTTCGGCGCAGTCGTGACAGGCGCGCACCAGCCCGGCACTGATCGCCTTGTGCAGCGCCCGCATCGTATCGAGCGCATCCGGCACCGGCTGCGGCACGACTCCGCCGCTCAAGCCGCTGATCAGGGCGAAATGCGTCCCGCCGAACTCGGCGCGCGTTGCGCCGACTAGATAAAGCAGGTCGCCTGCCGCCTTGAAATCGGAGGTAAGCGCATGGCTCACGTCGGGCACGATGCCCATTGCCGAGATCAGCAGCGTGCCGGGGATGGCGTGGCGCGTCCCGTCGACGTCGTTGTACTCGTTATTCAGGCTGTCCTTGCCGGAGATGAAGGGCGTATTGTAGGCGATTGCCGCGTCGTAGCAGCCCTCGACGCAGCGCACGAGGCTGCCCATCCGATCCGGCAGCGTCGGGCTGCCCCAGCAGAAATTGTCCAAGCAGCGCCACTTGATCCGGATCAGCGCCGACGGCGACCAGATTACGGAACGCTTCGTCAACCGTCGCCCACGCCATCGCATACGGATCGCCTTCGCCGTAACGTGGCGCGATCCCCACCGACAGCGCCACGCCCCGTTTCGAATCGGCGCGCTGAGTCTCCAGCGGGATGAGCACCGCCGCGTCGCCGTGCCCCTGCCCTTTCGCACCAACCAGCGGCTTGATCGTCGTTCCGCCCTGCACCTCGTGATCGTAGAGCCGGATGATCGGCTCTTTGCTGCGAATGTCGGGATGCGCTAGCAGTGCCAGCAGCGTGTCGCGCACATCGACCGCTGGTTCGTCAGTTATTACGGTATGTGCTGGCGGCGTCCAGACCGCCTTCAATTGAAGCTGCGGAATCCCCTCGTGCAAAAAATCGACCGCGAGATCGGCGACGAAAACTTGCTCAAACGTCAATCCGAGTCTCCCGGTCGCTTCAAACCGTCCAATGATGGCGGCTTCAACGTCTTGTCCGGTGCAGATCGCTAAGCAGCGTTCCCAATCCTCCGGCGCGACTGCCAGCACCATCCTTTCTTGCGCCTCGCTGAGCCAAATTTCCCACGGGCGTAAGCCGGGATATTTCAGCGGCACGGTTTCGAGCTGAACGCTCGCTCCTAATCCCGCCGCCATCTCCCCGACCGCCGAGGATAAGCCGCCCGCCCCGCAGTCGGTGATGGCGTGGTACAGCCGCGCGTCGCGCAGCCGCAGCACCACCTCTTGCACTTGTTTTTCCTGAATTGGATTGCCGATCTGGACGGCGCTTCCGGCGGTTATGCCGGTCATGGTGTCCATCTCCATGCTGGAGAAGGTCGCCCCGCGCAATCCGTCCCGCCCAGTGCGTCCGCCGATCACGACGATCAGGTCGCCGTCGTGCGCGCCCGTGACGTGCGATCCGCGCGGCAGAATGCCGAGGCAGCCGCAAAACACCAGCGGATTTGCCGTATAGCCGGGGTGATAGAGCACCGCGCCGTTGACCGTCGGGATGCCCATCTTGTTGCCGTAATCCTCGACGCCGCTTGAATCACGCCTTCAGCGATCCGCTGCGGGTGCAGCGTCCCGGTCGGGATGCGCGCTATCGGGCGTATCCGGGAAGCCGAAGCAGAGCACGTCAGTGTTGGCGATCGGACGCGCGCTGACGCCGAGCACGTCACGGACGACGCCGCCGACGCCGGTATTCGCGCCGCCGAACGGCTCCAGCGCCGATGGATGGTTGTGCGTCTCGACCTTGAACGCCAGATCGTACTGGTCGTCAAAGGCGACGATCCCGGCGTTATCGACGAATGCCGAATGCACCCACGCTCTATCGACCTGCTCGGTCGCCGCGCGGATGTAGGTTCGCAGCAGCCCGTCGATCACCCGCGTCTCGCCGGTCGTCGTGTCGGTGAAGTCGATTTTCGCCCGAAACGTCTTGTGGATGCAGTGTTCGCTCCACGTCTGCGCGATCATTTCCAGTTCGGCGTCGGTCGGCTCGCGATCTTCGCCGCGGAAGTAATCACGGATCGCCTGCATTTCGCGCAAGGTTGAGCGCCAAGCGCCGCTCCGCGCTGATCGCCAGCAGGCGGGCGTCGTCCGCGTCGCGCAGCGCGATGACTCTCGACGGTCGCGTCGGTCGGCTGATAGGGCACGAACGGCGGCATGATCGGCCTCGTCAATGGTGTAGCCGCTGGATCACCGGATTGGCGAATTGAGTTGCCAGCGCGGTCAGTTCTTGCGGCGACAGCGCCTCGTCGATCAAGTAGCGCTGCCCGGTCGCCGTCCGCGCCAACCCCTCGAATGCCGAGCAGCTTGGCGGCGTGCAGCAGATTGTCCGCCGCTGCGTCGGTGACACCCGGCAGCAGCGTGACTTCGATGCTGTGGGCGGCTACGCTTCGGCTGTCGCTTCGGCTTCTGCACTTGGCGAGAAATCGGGGATAGCGTGGCTGACGGTGAACGTTTCCGTCACCGGGTCGGCAAGCAGTGTTTGGCTAAGTTGGGCGATGGCTTCGGCGCTGATCCCCTTGTCGGGAGCGCCCTGAAGAAAGTAGAGACGGTTCACACGATAACCAGCCGCGTGTTGGCTGGCTGCAACCTCGACCCGAAAGGTCGAGGCTGACTGAACAGCGGACATTGAGACCTGTGCTTTCTGCAATAGGCTCTCCCGTTGTGCGGTTCGGTTGTTCAGTTTAAACTGAGGTTAATTCTAAGAAACTCTGTTCACAATTGCAATTATCGATTATCATCAGGACGCACAAATTCTTCCGGGCAATTTACCTGAAGGGAGCAGTTTGTCTCATGTCATCACCCTGTCGCCTTCGTCCGATTGCCTCTATTGATTGCTCGCATTTCTAGACCACTCCGCCGTTGGGTTGAGTGGTCTTTTTTTTAGTCGCTTAGGAGGTATATTGAGTGGTCGCACCTTCTGATCTGCGCCGGTCGGAACAATTCACGCGCGCATTCGTCCCCGCCCCAATTCAAGGCGATTTCGCCGGCAAGCACATCGTCACCGTCGAGCAGTTCGCCCGCGCCGACATGCACGACATCTTCGCGCTGGCGAGCGAACTGCGCCACCGCGTTCGCCGGGGCGACCTGCACCGTCCGCGAACTGTGCGCGGGCAAGGTCATGGCGACCTTGTTCTACGAGGCCAGCACCCGCACCGATATGTCGTTTCAAGCGGCGATGCAGCGGCTCGGCGGCGGCGTGATCGCCACCAGCGGCGGCGTTCAGTTCTCGTCGGTCTACAAAGGCGAAAATCTCGCCGACACCGTCCGCGCCGCCGCCTGCTACGCCGACGTGATCGTCCTGCGCCATCCCGAAGTCGGCTCGTCCTACGAAGCCGCCTACTACCTCGACCGGCTCGGCGAGCGGCTTGGACACAAGTCGGTGCTGATCAGCGGCGGCGACGGCATCGGCGAGCACCCGACCCAAGCCCTGCTCGACCTGTTCACGATCTTCGACTCGAAGCATGCCATCGACGACCTGACCATCACGCTCGTCGGCGACCTGCGCAACGGGCGCACCGTCCACTCGCTCGCCAAGCTGATCGCGCTCTACGGCGTCACCGGGACGCGCCTGTGCTTCGTCTCGCCGGACTCGCTGCGCCTGCCGCCGGCGATCATCGACTTTCTGCGCGAGCGCCAGATCGATTTCCTCGAAACCGACAACTTGCAGGACGTGCTCGCCGCCAGCGACGTGATCTACTGGACGCGCATCCAGCAGGAGCGCTTCGACGACAAAGCCGACTACGACGCCATCGCCGATGACTTCATCATGACGCCCGACGTGCTCGCCGGAGCCAAAGCCGACGCCATCCTGATGCACCCGCTCCCCCGCCGTCACGAGATGGGCACGCCCGCCGATCACGACGTGCTCGACGCCGACAAGCGCAGCGTCTACTTCCGCCAAATGGAGAACGGCATGTTCGTGCGGATGGCGCTGGTCGCTAAGGCTACTGGGCAAAGCATGATCCTGCGAATCCCCGGAATGCTCGATCCGCACGTCCATCTGCGCGATCTGGAATGGGCGCACAAGGCGACTTTCGCCAGCGAAACCGCCGCCGCGCTCGCCGGTGGCTACTGGGCGGTGCTCGACATGCCCAACACGCCGCCGCCGACCATCACCGCCGACGCGCTGGCGACTGAAGCGCGCGCCATCGCGCGCCAAGCCGTCTGCGACTGGGGCTTGTACTTCGGCGCCGCGCAGACGAACAACGACAAGGAATACTTCGATGTCGCCGATCAAGTCGTCGGCTTGAAGATCTATAACAACGCCACTACCGGCACGCTGCTGATCGAGGATCAGGCGCAGCGCGCCGCTCCATTACCGCGCGTGGGCATCCGGCAAGCCAATTGCCGTCCACGCCGAGGGCGAAACCGTCGCCCAGATCCTCGAACTGGTGCGCCGCTACCGCCGCCAAACTCATTTCTGCCACATCAGCACCCGCGAGGAAATCGACCTGCTCCGCGCCGCCAAAGCCGAAGGACTGCCGATCAGCATCGGCGTGACCCCGCATCACCTCTACTTGACCGAAAACGACCTTCCAAGGCTCGGCGCGTTCGGCTTGATGAAGCCGACGCTCAAGACGCAAGCCGACGTTGACGCGCTGTGGGCAGCCGTTGCCGATGGCGTGGTCGATGTGATCGAGTCCGATCACGCGCCGCACACCATCGCCGAGAAAGAGTCCGACAATCCGCCCTACGGCGTGCCCGGACTGGAGACGACCCTGCCCCTGCTCTGCCTCGCCGTCGAGGAAGGCGCCTGACTACCGATCAGCTTGATCGCGCTGGTCGCCACCAATCCGCAGCGGATTTTCAGCCTCGCATCCGCCGCCGGACACTTACACGCTGGTCGATACTGGACGCCCACTACGTCGATCGACAACGCCAATTTGCACACGCTCTGCGGCTGGTCGCCCTTCGCCGGGATGCGCGTGCCCGGTCGCGTGACCGGCGTCTGGATTCGCGGCGACGCAGGTCTACGACGGCGAGAACGTCCTGGTCGAGCCGGGTTTCGGGCGCGACCTCGCGCCGACGCAGGTGTTCGACTGATGCACCGCGCTTTCCTCGCCCTCTACCGCTGGTCAGTCGCGCTGATCCTCGCCGCGCTTGATCGCCCGCACGACGCGCGCAGCAGTCGCACGATGCGCATGCTGCGGCTGCTGGCGTGGCTCGACGAGCAGCGCTGGCTCCACCCGCTGATCGGCTGGGCGCACGATCTCGCCTTCGTCGAGCACCCGCTGATGGTCGGCGGCGTCCGGCTGCGCCATCCGCTGATCCTCGCGGCGGGCTTCGTCAAGGGCGAAGGTTTCGCCGACGAAGCGTCAGCCGCTCAAGCGACGCATCGCAACATCATTCCCGGCTGGCGCTCGATGCCGCTGCTGGTCGGCGCGGTCGAGTTCGGCTCGTTCACCCGCTACCCGCGTTTGGGCAATCCCGGCGTCGTCCTCTGGCGCGACCCGGCGACCCGCTCGACCCAGAACCGCGTCGGGCTGAAGAATCCCGGCGCAGCTCGCCGCCGCCGAATTTCTGGCGCAGCGCCGCCGCGACCTGCCGCCGATCTTCGGCATCAACGTCGCCGTCAGCCCCGGCGTGACCGACCCCGATCAGGAATGCCGCGAAGTGCTCGAAGCGCTGGCCGCTTTCCTCGAACGCGGCGTCCGCCCAGCGTGGTTCACGCTCAACCTGAGCTGCCCCAACACCGAGGACGATCCCGGCAGCCACCAGACCGAAGCCCGCGCCCGGTCGCTGTGCGCGGCAGCCGTCGCGCTGCTCGCTGCGCATCGCATCTGCCGCTGTGGGTCAAAATCAGTCCCGATCTCGCCGACGAGCAGTACCGCGCCCTGCTGCGCGCCTTTGCCGAAACCGGCGTCAGCGCCGTGATCGCCACCAACACGCTCGCCGCAACCCGCCCCTGATGGCACGACCGCGGGCATCGAGCGGCGGACGCCTGCACCAAGCCGCGCTGGATGCCGTCGCCCTGCTCGCCGCCGAGAAAGCCGAACGCGGCTACGATCTCGACCTGATCGCCTGCGGCGGCGTCAGCGACGGCGCGACCTATCGCGCCTTCGCCCAGCACGGCGTCAAAGCGATGCAGTATTATTCGAGCCTCGATCTATCGCGGACCGCTCGCCGCCGCCCTGATCGAACAGGAGAGCCGCCCATGAGCACAGCAACAGATTGTCGCCGAGACGCTGCTCGACATTCGGCGCCGTCGTCTTCACGCCCGACGCGCCCGTGACCTTCAAATCCGGCATCGTCGCGCCGATCTACGTCGATAATCGCCGCCTGCCTTTCGAGCCGGAAGCGTGGCATCGCGTGATCGACGGCTTTCGCGCCGAAATCGACGCGCGCAGCGCTCGACTTCGACGTGATCGCCGGGATCGAGACGGGCGGGCATCCCCCACAGCGCCGCGCTCGCCTACACGATGCAGCGCCCGTCGGTCTTCGTCCGCAAGCAGCCCAAAGAGCACGGCATGAAGCGCCGCGTCGAAGGCGGCGAGGTCGCCGGCAAGCGCGTCCTGCTGATCGAAGACCTCGTCACCACCGGCGGCAGCAGTTTGTCCGGCGTCGAGGCGCTGCGCGCCGAAGGCGCGGACGTGATCGCCTGCCTGACGATTTTCAGCTACGGCTTTCCGCAGGCGACGCCGGCTTTCCGCGCCGCCGACTTGCCGCTGATCACCCTGACGACCCTCCCCGCCCTCGTCGAAGCGGCACGGGAGCAGAGCCGCCTATCACCCGAAGCGATTGACGCTATCCAAGAGTGGAGCGAACAAATTGTCCGATCAAATTAGCCCAACTTCGGCGATCGAGAAATACGACCGCCGCGCCGATGCCGTCAACTCGCTGCTTTGCGTCGGGCTGGACAGCGCCATCGAGCGCCTGCCGGAGCGCTTCCGCAGCGCCGAGCAGCCGCAGTTCGCCTTCAACCGCTGGATCATCGAGCAGACTCATCCCTACGTCAGCGCCTACAAGCCGAACATCGCCTTCTACGAGGCGCGCGGCGATCAAGGGCTGCGCGACCTCAAGCTGACGCTCGACTACCTGCGTGCAAATCACCCCGACATCCTGACGATCTGCGACGCCAAGCGCGGCGACAACAGCACCAGCAACGCGGGTTACGTCAGCGGGATTTTCGACTGGCTCGGCTTCGACGCGGTGACGCTTCAGCCCTACATGGGCAGCAAGGCGCTTGCAGCCGTTTCTCCAGCGCGCGCGATAAGGGCTGCATCATCCTCTGCCGCACCTCGAACCCCGGCGACGAGCGAGCTGCAGTGCTTGCTGGTCGAGGGCAAACCGCTCTGGCAGGTCGTCGCCGAGCGCGTCCGCGATCAGTGGAACGCGAACGGCAACTGTATGCTGGTCGTCGGCGCGACCGTGCCCGACGAACTGCGCCAGATCCGCGCCTTGGTCGGCGACATGACCGCTGCTCGTGCCGGGCATCGGCGCGCAGGGTGGCAGCGTCGAAGCAGCGGTGAAAGCGGGCATCAACAGCACCGGCAAAGGCTTGATCATCAATGCGTCGCGCTCGGTGATCTTCGCCGACGATCCGGCTGCCGAAGCGCGCAGCCTGCGCGACGAGATCAACCAGTACCGCTGAATCAGATGCGGCGGATCGATGATCGGCCGCAGACTTTGACGCCCGCTATGACCTCACCGCCGAGAAGGCTGAGGGAAGGCTCTCGCGCGCCATTGCGTGCCACTGGTTTCGCCCGTAACATATTATTCGATCAAATCGACCAACGTTACTCTCACGACCCGCACCCGTATGAACCATCTCCCCGTACACGTAGGTATCGCCGTTGGAGATGCCAACTGATGGGCGTTTTGGGCGAGGCTTGAGAGCGCAACCGCTATATCAATCATAGAAGAGGTATTCTGATTGTCAAGCTAGAGGCTGGTGCGGGCGTAGAGGAAAGCGAAGATACCGAACATGGCGTACCGTGCCCCTACCCATACCTGCGAGATGGGGATAATCGACTAGACGTCCCCGACTTTGAACGGGTTGAAGTCGGTATCGTAGTCGTAGTAATCTTCGTTCTCGCTGCGCTTGAGCCAGCGAATCACTCGCAGCGTGATCGGCGTCATGATGACCTCGATGCCGACTTTGAGGATGTAGTTGGTCACGACCAGCGAGACGAAGGCATCCGGCGGGAAGACGCCGAGCGCGGTCGCAATCGTGAAGAAGGTGACCGAGTCGATGCCCTCGCCCACCAGCGTGCTGCCGATGGTGCGCATCCAGACCCAGCGCCCCTTGGTCATGATCTTCATGCGCGCCATGCACGTAGCTGTTGCTGAACTCGCCCATGAAATAGGCGGCGAGGCTGGCGACGACCAAGCCCGCAAATCCCGCCGAGGACGGCGTTGTAGGCATCCTGCCCGACGCCCGCCTGCCACGACGCCTCGCCGGGCAGCACGCCCGCCAGCCAGACGAAGAAGCCCATCAGCGCCGTCGCCAAGAAGCCCGACCAGATCACCCGGCGCGACTTGCGGTAGCCGTAGACCTCGGTCAGGATGTCGCCGAAGATGTACGAGACCGGAAATACCAGCGTCCCGGCGTCGAAAAACAGCGGGATCGAGCCGAGGCTCAGCCCGATGTCGATCAACTTGGCGCTGCTCAGCAGGTTGCTGAGCAGCAGCACGGTGACGAACAGCACCATAATGTAGTCAAGATACTTGAAGTTTCGCGCGCGCTGCATCGGCTGCACTCTGGCTCGATGTTACCATTGGTTGGAAGCGTCCTATTCTCTCATCTGTGCTAGAATTTGGCAACGGACACTCTCGCACAGATCGGATGGACGATGAACCCGACCCGCCAATACGAGTTGGATTTTCGCAAAGAAGAAGTCGAGACCATCATGAAGTACGTCGCCGGTTCGACCTCCTGCTCGCTGGTCGGCATCGGCAGCGTCGGCAAGTCCAACCTGATCGCCCACCTGACCGATCCGCGCGTCCACGAGCACTATCTCGGCGCGGAAGCGGCGCAGCAGGTCAAGTTCATCACGATCGACGCCAATATGCTCGGACCGCTGCCGCCCGACAAGAACGATCCGCATGCGCTGTTGGGCGGGCTACGAACTGCTGATGCACCGCCTGTTTCTGGCGTTCTACCCCTTCGACATGCTGCCGGAAAACGAAGCCAACCGCTTCTACGAGACCTATCTCGCGCTGCAAAACGGCACCAATCCGCTTTACGCTTACATGGCGCTGCGCTATTTCGAGGTCGGCTTGCAGTTCTTCCTGCGCCAGGGCTACAAGATCGTCTTCATGTTCGACGAGTTCGAGGAGATGCTCAAGCAGCTTCCGGTCAAGTTCTTCCAGACGCTGCGCGGCATCCGCGACGCCAACAAGCGCCAATCTGGTCTACATGACCTTCACCCGCTCGCCGCTGCCGACGCTGGTCGAGCGCTACGAAATTCCCGCGCTGGACATCGAGCCGTTCATCGAGCTGTTCACCGATAACGTCCTCTACGTCGGTCCCTACAACGATAAGGACGCCCGCAAGATGCTCGCCGAACTGATCGCGCCGCCGCCAGAAGAGCTTTCCCGGAGAACGTCAACGAACTGCTGCTTGCAGGCGACCGGACGCTACGCCGGGCTGCTGCGCGCGGGCTTCGCCTCGCTTGAGGAGATGAGCAATCTCGCGCCCGCGACCGAATCGGTCGACACGCTTGCCGAAGCGCTGGCGATCCGCAGCGCGATTCGCACCGAATGCCAGACCGATCTGGACGAGCCTCAACCGCTCCGAGCAGTACGTCCTCAAAGCGGTCGCCCGCCTGACGCCCTACAACGTCAGCCCGGAGACCGAACACGCGGTCGCCATGCTGATGCAGAAGCGGCTGCTCCGGCTCGACAAAAGCCAGCAGCGGCTCGAAATCGCGCCGCCGGTCTTCCGCGTCTTCGTCGCATCCAACCCCGATCCGTCATGAGCGACGGCTACCTGATCCCGGCGCAGACCAACCGGGTGACGACCGACCGCTGCGAATTCGCGCTTCGTCACCACCGTCGGGCAGGTGACGACGGTCGACGAGGCGAAAGCCTTTCTCGCCGCCGTGCGCGCCGAAATGCCCGACGCCAACCATCACGTCTACGCCTATCGCGTTGGCTTCGGCAATTCGGTGATCGAGGGGATGAGCGACGACGGCGAGCCGTCCGGCACGTCGGGACCGCCGGTGCTGGCGGTGCTGCGCGGCTCCGGCATCGGCGACGTGATCGTCGTGGTGACGCGCTATTTCGGCGGGACGAAGCTCGGCACTGGCGGGCTGGTCCGCGCCTACAGCGAGGGCGCGCGCGCCGGGCTGGAGTCGCTGGCCACCGATGCGCAAGATCGAGAAGCAGACGCCTCGGCATCGAAATCTCCTACCACTTTTTCGAGCAGGTCAAGCGCTTGATCGCGCAGCACGGCGGCACGTCGACGAAGAAGCCTTCGCCGCCGAGGTCACGGTGCTGGCGACCTTCCCCGCCGATCAAGTCGACGGCTTCACCGCAGCGCTGACCGAACTGACGGCGGGCAGCGTCACGCCGATTCGGTTGTAACTGTTTCAGCCCAGCTCACCCCTGGCCACTCTCCACGCAAGCGGGGAGAGGGGGATCTGGCAGCCCGGCGGCGTTGGTTGGCACCCACTTGAATCAACAAAGACACCTCGCGCGGAAACGTTGAGGTGTCTTTAATCGAGCAGCGATGAAGCGGTGAGCGGCCTAGCGGTAGCCGTTGATCAGGTTCAGCATCCCGCGAATCGAGACGGGCTTGCGCACGTAATCGTTGCAGCCCGCCGCCACGTATTGATCGGCATAACCCATCGTATCATAGGCAGTGATCGCCACAATCGGCTCGTTGACTCCCTTTTGACGCAGCATCCGGGTCAGCCGCAAGACCATCCATACTGCGCGGACCCAAATTCAAGTCCATCAGGATCAAATCTGCCGAACCGGGATCGATCTCGGACAGCGCTGAATTCGGCTTCGCTGTAGGTGACCAGTTCGTCTTCGTTCATGTGGCAAATTCGCTCGATCAGAGCGACGTTGGCGAGGTTATCCTCGACATAGATGATACGCATAGGTTTTGCTCAATCCTCACAGCTCAATAAGCATAGTGAATGACGGGGACGCTGCTAAACACGCCCCGGAATAGCACAAACTCACTGGAAATCCAACCCTGACCGAAGTCGCCGCGCACCAGATACCAACTGGCATCCTTGGTCACGCCGACCGGGTAGAATGTCGTGCCGCCGGGAACCGTCGCAATGACCCCGAAACCCGCCACCGGGACCGCTGCGGATGTTCTGGTAGCTCGTGTTGACGACGATGTGCGCCGACCCAACGACGGGCACGGGCACGCCTGCCGCTGTGCGGCGGCACTGACGCTGCCGTGCTGGTCGAGCACGTGTCGTAAATGTCGAGCTTGTCCGCCGCGATCCAGCCGGTGCCCAGATTCGGGACGAAGATCGAAGCCCAGTGGATGCCGACACCATCATAAGCATAACCCAACACCGGGTATTCAAGATTGGTGTCTTTGAAGATCAGCCCAATGATCGGGGCGGCGTCGAACGGGCTGGGTCAGCAAGTTCACCGTCAGCACTTTCAACGTGCCGCGCTGCCGTCGTATTGACCCAATTCTGAGCCGAAGCGATGATCGGGTTCGAAGCATACTGCGGCAGTCCGATCGTCAGCGGCGTCGGCAGGCGTCTGGGCAGGAGGCACGACCTCGATCACCGGGACGTTGCGTGAAATCACCGCGCGCCAGCGTGAACGAAACGTCGACCCAGCCTGCTCCGACCGGCGTCGTCACCAGATACCACGAGTTGTCGCCGTTGGTGCCCAGTACCGGCAGTTCCATCCCGCCGACCACGGTCGCAATGATCGTATACTGCGGACCATCGCCGCTGTGCACGTTCAGGAAGCTCGTATTCACGACCAGACGCGGCACGGCGTACTGCGCCTGCTCCGCTGCGGATGCGAATGCCGATTGCGTGAACAAGCCCAGCGACAAAATAATGAGTGCGAACAAACCGAATAATCTGCGTGTCATAAGGACCCCTCTCGTTATGGGCTTCTACGCTCACGTAGAAAGCCGCAGCAACTAAAGCCACAGTATTTTATTAAGTATAGGCAAAAACTGCGATTTGCGCCGTTAAGCTGCGAAAATCCGCACCATTTGGGCGACCGTGCAGCGATAGCCGATCAGCCGTAGGTCGAGCCGACGTTGAAGCGTTTAGCCGAATGTCTGCTATAAATAGGACTACCGCACTGGCGACGAAACATCAGAGGACAACCTTCATGGCTAGGCAATTGGTACGGCTTGGATTTTTGATCGCTCTGCTGTTGACAGCGTTGATCGTCCATGCCGACAACTCGTGCAGCGACCCCTGTACCGGCATCCCCAACGATCAAATTCTCGCCTACCCGAAGCCGGAGGTCGTCCAGCATTATCCCGACGAGCAGATGCTCTACGACCGCAGCTATGCCCGCGTGCTCGACGCGGTGGACATTTACGACGCGCCCAACGGCAACGTCGTCGATCACCTCGACGCGGGTTTCAACTTCATCACGATCAAGAATCAGGTCGATGGCTGGACGCAGATCAACGAGGATCAGTGGGTGCCGACCGACAAGCTCGAGCCGGTGCTGCCCTCGCGCTATGCCGGGGTCGAGCTGCCCGCCGAACTGCCCTACCCGATTGCGTGGATACTCGTCAACGCCGTGCCGAGCGCGACCCCCGGCGCGGAACCGCTGGCACGGCACGCTGGCGATCTCTGCGCTACACCGTCGTCAACATTTACGCGACCGTCGACCGTCGACGGCTGGGACTGGTATCAGGTCGGCGTCGATCAGTGGGTCGAGCAGCGCAAAATCGCGCGGGTGCTGCCGGTCGAGCGCCCCGCCGACGTGGATACCGACAAGTGGGTCAGCGTCGATCTGTACGAGCAGGTCGCCATCGCCTACGAAGAATCGACGCCGGTGTTTGCGACGCTGGTCTCGTCCGGTCTGGCGGACTGGGGCACCGAACGAAGGGCTTGTTCCACGTCTACGTCCGCTTTCCGCGCACGCTGATGAGCGGCGCGTTCGGCAAGCCCGATTTCTACTACCTTCAAGAAGTCCCGTGGACGATGTATTTCGACCACGACATCGGCTTGCACGGCACTTACTGGCACGACGGCTTCGGCTATCGCCACAGTCACGGCTGCGTCAACCTGTCGATCACCGATGCGCAGTGGCTCTACAACTGGGCGGCTTCGGAGATCGACCTCACGCGTCCCCAACGATCACGGGCGCGGCGGTCTACGTCTACAGCAGCGGCGACGTATCGCTAGCGTCACAAGGGCGCAACATCGGTGCGCCCGACAAACCGTCACGCCCAAGCCCCTCTCAATTGCATAGAGCGGGAGAAAGCTGATCCGTAATCATCTGATCGACCATTGCGTCTGCTCCAAAGCAGGTTATCATGATGCCTCAATGCGACATCTTGGGAGCATCCGCAACGTGCAGGATCAACGCATCAATCCCCTTGCCTACCGCATGGAGAAGTTCATGCGCGACTTACGGCTACGAAAAAATCGAGACGCCGATCATCCAACCGGCGGACTTGTTTCTGACCAAAGCGGGCGACCAGATCATCCACCGCCTGTTCACCTTCGAGCGGCATGGGGCGCCAGCTTGCGCTGCGCCCGGAATTCACCGCGCTCGCCGCGCACACCTACGTCACGCGCTTCCCGGATCAGCCGCAGCCGGTCGTGCGCTGGCAGTTCGGCGGCTCGATCTTCGAGGAAGCGTCGGGCGATCATCAGCGCTACAGCATCGGCGCGGAATTGATCGGCATGGGCGGCGCTGCCGCCGAAGCCGAGATCATGGCGCTGGCGATCAAGTGCGCGGCGGCGCAGGGACTGGATCGCCGGACGCTGGTGATCGGTCACGTCGAATTGATGCGCCTGCTGCTCGACCGCTTCCAACTCGACAGCCGCACGCAGCGTTTTCTGCTCAATCACCTGCACGCGCTCAAAGCAATTCGGCAAGAGCCGTACGTGCTGGACAGATTGACACGCTGCTGCTCGGCAAAAGCGGCTTTGACGATCCGCCGTCGACGCCGAAATCGGCTCGGAACTCAGCACGCAGCAGATGCTGGACGTGCTGCTCGACGCGACTCAGCACGGCGTGACGATGGGCGGGCGCACCCGCCACGACATCGTGCGCCGCCTGCTGCAAAAACGCCAGCGCGCCGGCGAGCGCGCCCAGATCGTCGCCGCGCTCGATTTCTTGGAAGCGTGGAGCGCGATTTCCGCGCCGCCGGACGAGGCGTTCGCCCAGATCGCAGCGCTTGATCGGCGCCGACCAGCCGAAGCGCAGCACATTCTCGACGCAGTGGCGGACGGTGATCGACCTGCTCGGCGCTTACGGCATCCCGCGCCGACCGCATCCAAATTCAGCCCGCGCTGGCGCGCAGTTGGGATTACTACACCGGCATCGTCTTCGAGTTGTGGTCGGACTCGGGCTGTCATTTCGGCGGCGGCGGGCGCTACGACGACCTGACCCGGCTGGTCGGCGGCGACCACAGCGTCCCGGCGGTCGGCTTCGCCTACTACGTCGATCAACTGCTGCTGGCGCTGCCCGAATCGCGCCGACTGCCCCGCAGCGACCCTCGCCATCGCCGCCGCGCCGGACGCTTACCCGGCGGCGATCCGTTGGGCGGAGGCGCTGCGCGCGCACGGTCATGCCGTCGTTCTGATCCGACGCAGCGCAAGCCGACGACGCGCTTCGTCGCGCAGCCGAATGGCGACCTCCGGCATGGCGATCACGCCTATTCCGACTTACGAAGCTCTCGCTGCCGATCTGGAGAAGACGCCGATGATGACCGACCGCGTAACGCTAGCGCTGCCCAGCAAAGGCGCGATTGCCGACCCGACGACCAACTTTTTGCAGGACTGCGGCTTGCGCGTCGATAAGCCCAATCCGCGCCAGTACACCGGGTCGATCCCCGCCCTGCCCTGCGTCGACGTGCTGTTTCAGCGCGTGACCGACGTGGTCTACAAAGTCTCGGACGGCACGGCGCAGTTGGGCGTCACCGGGCTGGACGTGGTGCGCGAGCATCCGCACGAAGACCTGATCGTCATTCACGACGATCTGCGCTATGGCGACTGCAAGCTGCTGGTCGCCGTGCCGGAAGCGTGGGTCGATGTCGAAAGCATGATCGACCTGACCGAAGTCGCGCTCGACTTCCGCGAGAACAAGCGGCGCAATCTGCGCGTGGCGACGACCTACTCCAACCTCGCCCGCCAGTATCTTGCACGAGCAGGGGATTCACCATTTCACGCTGGTCAACGCCGAGGGCGCGATTGAAGCCGCGCCGACCATCGGCTACGCCGACATCATCGTCGATCTGGTGCAAACCGGGACGACGCTGCGCGAAAATCACCTCAAGGCGCTGCCCGACGGCGTGATCGTCGAGTCGCAAGCGTGTCTGGTCGGCAACCGGCGGGCGCTCCGCGACAACCCGGCGGTGCTCGACACCGCCCGCGTCATGCTCGAACAGATCGACGCCGCGCTGCAGGGGCGCGGCTTCTCGCAGGTGACGGTCAACATCCACGGCGAAAGCGCCGAGGACGTCGCCCGCAAGATCGCCGCCAACCCGCTCACGCGCGGCTTGCAGGGACCCACCGTCGCGCCGATTCACGGCACGGAGAGCCACTGGCACACCGTCACGATCATCATTTCGAGCAACAATCTGCTCAAAGCGGTCGAATATCTGCGCCAGCTTGGCGGGACGCAGTGTATCGTCGTCCCGGTGCGCTACGTCTTCCTCGAACAGTCGCCCACGTTCGCGCGGCTGAAGGAAGCGCTGTCGTTAAACCCCACCCCAACCCCTCCCGACTTCAGGGAGGGGCGAGTACACCGTCCTAACGAACTCGCCTGAGCTGGCGACGACTCTGTAATGGCGGAACAGCTCGCCTAGGATTATCGTCTGGTTCCTAAACCCCTTTCAACGTCTACCCGAGTGCGTCTTCCACCTCGTCCAGCGTCCGGTCGATCAGGCTGCGCTGCGCCGCGCTTTCCGCGCCCATCTCGACCGCCATCGCCAGCCCCAGCAGGCTGATCTCCGGCGGGAACTTGCCGCCGTCGGTCAGGTTCATCGTCAGCAGCGGGCAGCAGAGCAGCGCCGCCTTGAGATAAGCGCGCCAATCCGTCCGCAGCCAGCCGCGCCGCTTGAGTTCGCGCAGGATCGGGATCAGCACGCGCTCGACTTTGCTGCGCAGGAACATCTCGCGCACGGGATGCAGCGCGTAATCGTGCTCGACGCGCCACACGTCCCCTTCTCGCTGCCAGGCTGATCTTCGTCTGCGCCGCCTTCTCCTGCGGATAGTACATCCACATGGCGAAGACGTTGTGAAACAGCGGCTTGGTCAGGTCGAGCAGCGGATCGTGCCGCCCGGCGAAGGCTGGATCGAAGTACATCAGCGGTTGATCCGCGCCGCGAAAGAAGACGTTGCCGTTGTGCGCGTCGCCGTGCCCGATGATCGACGGCGCGGCTTGCGCCGGATTCAGCAGCGCGATCGCCTGCGCGATCAGATCGTCGAGCGTCACGTCGTAGCGCTGCCCGTTGATCTCCCAGCGCGCGCGCCGCACCTCCGCCATCGACGCGACGCCGCCCGGCAGCGCGATCTGCGTGCCGTCGTAGAAGCGCGCCAGCCTGCCCCCGGTCAGCCGGTGATAGAACAATTGGTGGATCGGCGCGGCGGCGGCTTGCTCGGCGTTCTGCCATTCCAGCGAGTTCAGGTAAAGCTGAAACAGCAGATCGTCGGCCCGATTCTGCGCGCTGCGTCAGTTCCGGCAGTCGGTCGCTTTCGCCCTGCTCGATCGCCCACGCCAGATCGAAGACCGACGGATCGCGGATCACCTCGTAGACGAGCAGCTGCTTGCCCGACTTCGCTGGCGCTGTAGATCGGCTGGAGCACCGGATAGCCCGCCTCTGCCAGCAGCGCCGCGTGATAATACTCGTCGATCACGCCGTCGGACTCGATGTGGGTCTTGAAGAAACAGCGCGTACCGTCCGCCAGCGTCATGAAGCCGTTGAACGAGTTCAGCGACACCGCCAGCGGGCGCAGCTCGACCGCACACCACGTCGAACGGGTAGTTCGCGCGCAGAAAGTCGAGCAGCAGCGCTTCGGCGGCGGCTTGTCGGTGAATTGAAGCGCTTGGATGTGCTGAAGCGTATCCATAAAGCACTGCTAGTACCGAGTACGTGGTCAGGCAGTGAGAGCGGGCAGACTGCTCTGCCCGCCATCGACACTAGATGCCGAGAATCTCGTTGCGCTTGCGGATCGCCTGAGCGTGCGCCGGGAAGTCCTCGTAATCCGCCAGCGTCGTCGTGATCCCCTGCAAGCGCTGGTAGCCCTCACGCGACAGGTAGCCGATCCCGCTGCGCTTGAGGAAGTCCCACACGCTGACCGACGAGAAGCTGCGGGCGAAGCCGCCGGTCGGCAGAATCGCGTTCAAGCCGAGGCAGTAGTTCGCCGTCGGGATCGGCGTGTAGTGACCGAGCAGGATTTCGCCCGCGTTCTTGAGCTTGCCCAGCGTGATGAACGGATCCGCCGTCAGCACTTCGAGGTGCTCCGGCGCGTAGTCGTTGACGAACTGGATCGACTCGTCAAGGCTGTTGGTCAGCAGCACGCCGCCGTAATTCGAGAGCACGTTGTTGATGAACGCGCGCCGCCATTCGGGCAGTCGGCTCGATGTAACCGGGCAGCGCGTCGAGCACCGCCTGCGCGACCGCTTCGCTGTGCGTGACCAGAATCGCCGCCGATTCGGGACCGTGCTCGGCTTCGACCAGCAGGTCGAGCGCCGCCAGACGCGGATCGACGTGCTCGTCGCACAGGATGATCGACTCGCTCGGTCCGGCGGGCAAGCCCGACGTCGACCACGCCGAACAGCAGCCGTTTCGCCGCCGTGACGTAGCTGTTGCCGGGTCCGATGATCTTGACGACTTTCGGGATCGTCTCCGTGCCGTAGGCGAGCGCCGCGACCGCCTGAATCCCGCCGACGGCGTAGACCTCGTCGATGCCGCAGATTTCGGCGGCGACCAGCGTCGCGTCGTCGGCTTTGCCGTCCGGCGTCGGCGGCGTCACGACGACGATCTTGGGCACGCCCGCCGACCTTCGCCGGAGTCGCCAGCATCAGCATCACCGACGGGAACGAGCCTTTGCTGCGCGGCACGTACAGCCCGACGCTGGTGATCGGCGTGACCTTCTCGCCCGCCATGATCCCCGGCTGAATCTCCATGAACCACATCTGCTCCGGCAGTTGCTCCTCGTGAAAGCGCTGGATATTGGCGTGCGCCGCTTCAATCGCCGCGATCACGGCCGGGATCGAGCGCTGCGCGGGCGGCGGCGAAATCCTCCGGCGTCGCCCGCATCATCGACGCCGTGAACTCCGGCGCGTCGAGCTTGCGCGCGTACTCGACCACCGCCGCGTCGCCTTCGGCGCGCACGCGGTCGATCATCGACTGCGCCAGCGGGAATAGGTCGCTGATGTCCTTTTCGGCGCGGCGCATCAGCCGCTTGCAGATCGGCTTCGGATAAGTCTTGCAGTTTGAGATATTGGACCACGATTCTACCCTTCTTCATGAAGCAACTAGAAGCGCTTGCAAACGCGCCAATTGTTGATCGGTGATGCCGCACGTCGCGCAGATAGCTCGCCGCGCCGCCGTATTCGCGTCTCGAGCGCGTTGAGCGTGTGCCAGCATAGTCGCCGCCTCAGCCGCGACGTCGCGCTCAAACTGCTGCATATCATGGCCATGCTGCTCAGCTTCTACGCGCCACTGCGGCGACCAGCGGCGCGATGTGCTGGCTCGTCTGGGCGTAATCTTCGGCAATGACATCCGCCGGAACGCCGACCGTGCCCAGCAGCAGCGCGCTGACGATGCCGGTGCGATCCTTTCCCGACAGCACAGTGGAACAGAATGCCCGGCTTCGCCTTCGGCAATCGCGCGCGATGATCGCGCCGAGGTTGTCTTGAAACACACTCAGATAGTCGGCAGTAGAGTTCGCCCAGATGGGTATACGTCACGCTGCTCGACAAAGCCGCTCGCGTGAGAGCGGCAGGTTGCAGGTAGCTGACACCTGCCCGACTGGGCGAACACGTCCGGGTAATCGCGTACTTCGGTCTCGTCGCGCAGATCGATCACCGTCTTCACGCCGTAGTCGAGCAGCCGCTGCTGACCCGACTGCGCGTGATCTGGTCGAGATTGCCCGACCGGATCAGCGCTGCGCCAGCGCGTGACGCCGCCCGTCGCCGCGTCGGATAACCGCCCAAATCGCGGACATTGTAACCGCCTTCAACCTCGATGTGACGCATCACTGTCAGACATTCTGCCTCTTTTCACCCAAATAAAAAGCGCGGGACGGTCGCTCCGCGCTTCCCCGCGCTTGGTTGACCTATGAAATGTCGTCCGCGCGTTAGGAGTTGACCGCTGCGTCTGTGGATCGAGCTGATGCGAGCGCCGATGCGTGCCATCCCACCGGATGTCCGGGATCAGGATGTCGCGCTTGGCGAGAATCCGCTCCTTGTGCTGCATCAGGTCGTTGAGCATGATCCGCATCTCGGCGACCACGTCGTGCGTCGGCTGGTAGCCGAGGTCGATCAGGTGCTGGCGGTCAGGATTATAGTAGTGCTTCTCCTGTTCCGTTGCGCGGGTTGTCGTAGTGCTCGATTTCGACCTCCAAGCCGACCGCGTCGCCCGCCTCGCGCACTTTGTGCGCGAGTTCCTCAATCGTGTAGCATTCCTCGAACTGGTTGAACACGCGGTACTCGCCCGGCTTCGGCGGGTTTTCGAGCGCAATCGTCAAGCACTGCATCGAGTCGCGCAGCGGCAGGAAGCCGCGCTTCTGCATCGCCGACTGCCGTAGAGCGTCAGCGGGTGCCCGATCACCGCCTGGCAGCAGAAGCGGTTGATCGCCGTGCCGAAGCACTGGTCGAAGTCCAGGCGGCTGCGCAGGCGCGGGTCGTCGCCCATCGCGTCGATCTGCGTGCCGAAGACCACGCCCTGCATGATGTCGGTCGCCGCCAGATCCCAGATTTTGCAGGCGAAGATCGTGTTGTGGGTGTCGTGGACTTTGGTCAGGTGGTACAAGCTGCCCGGCTGGCGCGGGAAAGGCAGCGTGTCCTTGCGCCCGCGAAACTCGACCTCGAAGAAGCCTTCGGGGATGTCGACGTTCGGCGTGCCGTACTCGCCCATCGTGCCGAGCTTGACGAGGTGCGCCTTCGGGCAGACTTCGCGCATCGCCCACAGCACGTTGAGGCTGCCGATCACGTTGTTCTGCTGCGTGAACGCCGCGTGCGCCTGATCGATCATCGAATACGGCGCGGACGGCATCTCGCCCAGGTGGACGATCGCGTCCGGCTGGAAGTCCGCCAGAAAGCCGCGCAGGAACGCGTAATCGAGCAGGTCGCCTTCGCGGAAGTTCAAGTCGTTGCCGAAACGCTCGCGGAAGCATGCAGCCGCTCGTCGATGCTGTAGATCGGGATCGCGCTCTGGCTGCCGACTTCCTCGACCCACTGCCGGCGCAGGAACAGGTCGTTGCCGGCGACTTCGTGACCGCGCGCGGTCAGGTGCTGCGCCAGAGACCAGCCCAAGATAGCCGTCAATCCCGGCGATAAAAACCTTCATCAAACGCCTCCGAGACGTCGTTTTTCAACAATCATTAAGAACCCTTGACTCGCCGCGCCGGCTACGGCGAGATTGCTGTTAAGCGTTTGCTAAGCTTTGCAGCGGGCGAAACGCGCCGAGATAGCCTTGAGCGGCGAGCAGTTCCGCGTTCAGGATGCTGCATCCCGCCGCGCCGCGCACCGTGTTGTGCGAGAGCGCGACGAACTTGTAGCCCAGGATCGGGTCAGGGCGCAGCCGACCAACCGAGGTCGTCATGCCGTTGCCCGCGTTGCGGTCGCGGCGCGGCTGCGGGCGATCCTGCTGCGGTAGATAGTGCATCGGCTGTTCGGGCGCGGTCGGCAGCGACGGCACCGGCGCGGGACCCCGGAAACTATTCCATGCGTCGATGATGGTTTCAAGGCTCGGCTGCGCCGCCAATTCGACCGACACGACCACCAGATGACCGTCGAGCACCGCGACGCGATTGCACGACGGGCTGATCACGGCGTCGAGCAAGTCGACGCTCGTGCCGTTGAAGCTGCCGAGCATCTTCTGCGGTTCTTCGACCAGCTTTTCTTCGTCGCCGCCGACGTAAGGGATCACGTTGTCGAGGATGTCGAGCGACGGGACGCCGGGATAGCCTGCCCCGCTGATCGCCTGCATACTGACGACGCTCACCTTGCGCACGCCGAACGGCAGCAGCGGCGCTAGCGCCATCACGACCGGCATAGCCGTGCAGTTCGAGTTGGCGATCAACGCGCCGGTCGTCCAGCCGCGATTCGCCCGCTGCACGTCGATCAAGCCGATGTGGTCGGCGTTGACTTCCGGCAGCAGCAGCGGCACGTCCGCGTCCATGCGATGCGCCCCGGCATTGGTGCAGACGACGTGTCCCGCCGCCGCCAGTTCGACCTCGCGCGCATAGGCGGGTTCTTTCGGCAGCGCCGAGAAGATCAGCGGCGAGTCGAAATCGGCATCCAGCGGCTTGACCGGCAGATCGGCGACCGACGGCGGGCGGCGTGCCGTCGAGCACCCAGCGCGTGATCTCGCCGTAGATGTGCCCCGCGCTGCGATCCGAGCCGATCACTTCCGCGACTTGGAACCAAGGATGATTTTCCAGCAGTTGGATGAAGCGCTGACCGACCGCGCCGGTCGCGCCCAAGACGGCGACGTTCGAGTTTCTGCATCGTCAAATCCCCACCGACTGATTTTTGACCGCCGGGTACGATCCCAGCATTTTCACGAACGAAGCGCGCTGGAGCAGCCGCGCCAACGCCTCTTGACAAGGCGTATCCTGCCAGTGACCCTCGAAGTCGAGGAAGAAGATCGGCTCCCACGGGCGGTTGCGCCGGGGACGCGATTCGATTTTGGTCAGGTTCAAGCCGCGCTCGGCAAACTCGCCGAGGCATTCGTAAAGCGCTGCCGGACGGTTGCGCGTGGCAAAGACAAGCGAAGTCTTGTTGAACTCGCCGCGCGGCGGCATCGTCGTCGCCGAGGATGAAGAAGCGGGTGTAGTTGAACGGTACGTCCTCGACCTGCTTTTCGAGGATGTCCAAGCCGTAGAGCTGCGCCGCCAGTTCGCTGGCAAGCGCGCCGGTGTGCCCGTCGCCGCCTTCTGTGGCGAGGTCTTGGGCTGATCCCGCAGTGTCGTAGTACGGGATCGGCTTAATGTGGTGGCGGCGCAAAAACTGATCGCACTGCGCCAGCGCTTGCGGGTGCGAGCGCACCTGCTGTGACGTCCTCGAGCTTGACGCCGGGCGGAGCCATCAGCGCGTGATGCACGTGCAGGATGACCTCCGCCTGAATGCGCAGGTCGGAGTCCATCAGCAGTTCATAAGCCTGATTGACCGCGCCTGCCAGCGCATTCTCGACCGGCAGAATGCCGCAGCGCACTTGCCGCGACAGGATCGTGTCGAACATATCGGTGAGGTTTGGGCACGGATAACCCGCAACCGAGTCGCCAAAATGCTGGCGCAGCGCCTGCTCTGAATACGCGCCATGAATGCCCTGAAAGGCAACGCTTTCCTGCAAAATAACGACTCCCGGTGGGCGGAAAAGTGCAAAGATGCACAAGCCTAACATACCGTACCCGCCGCGTCAATAAAACGCGCCCACCCGGTATTTGTGCCTCGAAAGCGCGTCGTTTCCACCGGCGGCGATACCCAGTAAATTGACCCGCACGCTGGAAAATGATAAACTTTTTTATCATCACGATCAGTTTTATTTTGGGGACTCCAAAGTTCATGCAAGAAACTCGGCGAACAATTCTGGACATCCTGCGGCGGCATGGGCAAGCGACCGTGGACGACATCGTGGCAGAGTTGCAAAAGCGCCGGGGTAACATCACTGCCGTGACGGTTCGCCATCACCTCAAACTGCTGCAAGCCGACGATCTGATCACGTCGCCGGAACTGCGTCGGCGCAGTTCGCCGGGGCGTCCGCAGTACATTTACGCCCTGACCGACAAGGCGCGCGACTCCTTCCCCAGCAATTACCACCAACTCGCCGCCGGTCTGCTCGACCAGATTCAAAAAGCGCTGCCGCCCGAAGGCGTCAACGTGATCCTCGAGGGTGTTGCCGATCAAATGGCGACTGATGCGAATATCCCCGACGGCGACCTCGCCGAACGCCTCGACGTCGCGGTCGATTATCTGAGCGACCGGGGCTACGAAGCCTACTGGGAAGAAAACGACGAAGGTTACGTGCTGTACACCTCCAACTGCCCTTATCACCACATCAGCGAGGGCAGCGCGTCGCTTTGCGATCTCGACTTGCGTCTGGTCGCGTCGCTGTTGGGCGTCGTTCCCCGCCGGCTGAGCCACGTCGCGCAGGGCGGCGAGACCTGTTCCTATCTCATACCGGAATACGTGCCGGCTCATGACAAACGTCACGAATAACGCTAATCATAGTCTTTTTAATTGACGCGCTCCCGCGATAGTGCTAGAATCGCAATCGAACTGTGGGTTTAAGGGTTAAGGAGAGTGGGGTTCATGGCTGTCAACTTACAAGATGCGCCGGTTGAAGTGCCTGAAGTCGAGGTTGCTCAGGTTTTAACGGTCACTCCGGCGGCGGTCAATGTGATCCAATCGCTGCTTGAGCAGCGCAGCATTCCCGGCTATGCACTCCGCGTTTTCGTTTCCGGCGGTGGCTGCTCCGGGCTTCAGTACGGCATGGCATTCGAAGAAGCCCCGCGCGATTTCGACGCGGTGGTCGATGTCGACGGCGTCCGGCTGGTGGTCGACCCGACGAGCCTGATGTACCTCGAAGGCGCGACGATTGACTACGTCGACAGCCTGATGGGTGGCGGCTTCCGCATCGAGAACCCGAACGCGGTCTCGACCTGCGGCTGCGGTCATTCCTTCCACACGAAGGACGGCGAAGAGCGCCGAAGGCGATAGCTGCGGCTGCGGTGGTGGCGGTTGCAGTGCGTAAGCTGCTTCAAAGCAGAAATAAAAAGCGGCGTACCGAATGAGTACGCCGCTTTTTTGTTGTCCTGAGATGCTATCTAAAAAGGCGTTCACTGCCGGAGGATGCGCCTCGACTGTGCGATCAACGATGTTCGATGCTTAGCGATCACTCTATGCTTTAGCGCCGTCGCAGCGAGTTGACGATCAGCCCCAGCAGCCCTACCCCGCCGAGGATCAGGATCGGCGCAATCGGCGGCAGCGAGTTGCCGCTCGACGGCGGCGCGATCGCGGCGTTGGGGTCGGCGCTGTCCGCTGGCGAGGTCGCTGGTTGGCGCGGCTGCCGTCGGCGCGATGGCGATCAACCCCGGCGGATAGGTGAAGGTCGGCAGAATTCCGCGCGTTCCTTCGGGGGTGCTGGTCACGGCGCTCGGCAGCCCGCCCTGCTGCGAGATCGCCGTCGCCGTCAGCACGCCGCCGGGCGTCTGCGTCAGGACGTTCTGGGTCGCCGTCGCGCCCAGCGATGCGCTGTCAAGCTGCTGATCGGCGGCATAAGGATCAATGTCGGGGATATTGTCGGTATTGCCGCTGAGGTCGACCAGTTCGTCGTAAACCCAGCCCTTTCCCGTCGGCGATGACTGAAACTGGAACTGAATCCACGACGCATAGCGACCGAGCACCGTGTAAGTCTCGCCCGCGTTGATCGTCCCCAAGTGCGCCGATTCGGTGCTCGGCTCGGCGCGGACGTTGGCGTAATCTTTCGCTTCGAGGAAGGCGTCTGCCCTGCCGGGGTCGGCGTGCGGGTCGGCGTCGGCGCGCCGGGTGCTTGCCCCACGTCGCCCTGCTCGACCGGGATGAGGTTGAGCACGCCGGGCGTCTCGGTCGGCGACTTGCGCGATCACGTCAGGATCGGCAGCGACCGCATTGACAAACAAGAGCAGACAGGCGGCGATCACGCCGTAGATTTTCACTTGACGAGCCATCATACGCAAAGACACTCTCTCCGTCGCAAACGACGCCATTATACATCACCAGACCACCTGATTCTCGGTGATATTGCGCCCTTGCTCGGCAAGCCGATCGGTTTCGCCGCGCTTGAGCATCCCGCCTTGATACTCCTGCCCCGGCAAGCCGTAGACCGTCCAGCCGTCGAGCACGAAGGGCGGCAGATTGTAATCCGGCCGGCATTGCTCGCAAGTGATCGGCAGCCATTCGCCGTTGTAGCGGCGGGCGATGTGCATGTGGGTGCCGTTGGAGACGCCGCCTTCGCACGACGGTCGTCCAATGCGGTCGCCCGCTTCGACAATGGTTCCTGCTTGGACGCGATCCTGCGCGGCGATGTGCAAATAGAGGATCGTCCAGCCGGTGCTCTCGTCGCCGTCGCCATCGAGATCGAGGATCACCGTCCCCTCGTCCACCCGCGCGATCACGCCCGCCCCCATCGCCGTCCCAAAGTTGTCGGAGACGTAGCAGGCGCTCGTCACCTTGGTGATGTCGTCGGGCGGCGCGAAGTCAATCGCGCCCCACGCGCTGCCCTCGCCATAAGCGCCGTGCGGACCGCCGGTGAAATACCACATCTGCCCCTGCGGGAACGGGAAAACCAGCGCCGGCTGCTGCAAGGTCGGGCGGAAGCAGCGGCTCGACCGCGCCCGACGAACGGATCGCCGAAGTAGGCGACGTAGGTGCGGTAAAGTCCATCCCGGCTGACGGCGCGCTGCCAAGCAGCGGTAGTCGCTGCCCAAGCTGAGGAAATACTGCACGCCGACCGTCCCGGCATTGAGGGCGCGCGCATACAGCAGCCGCGTCCCGTCGCTGAACTCGACCTGATTCAGCCCGCGCAGCTTCCAGCCGTAGTAACCGGCGTTAAGCTGATCGGCGGCATAGGCAAGCTGGCGATACAAACCGTCGCGGAGCACGCCGTTGGCGTAAGCAGGCGCGCCCATGGCGAAGTTCTTTTCGTCGTCAGTCGGATTCGGATTGCTCAGCAGGTGGGATTTGTATTCGAGCAGCGCCAGCAGCAGACGGGGATCGACACTGTATTCCAGCGCGACCCGCTCGACGACCTGCGCGCCGGTCAGCAGATCGGTGTCGACCATGTCGGTCGCGCGGCGCAGATAACCGGGCTGACCATCGATGAACGCGTTCACGTCAAAAGCGCTGCTGCCGGGCGCGCGCACGAGGCGGCTGTCCGGCACGATCTTGAAGCTGCTGCCTTCATCGCTCGGCGGATCGGGCAGGTGGAGCACTTGTCCGACGTACAGATTATCGGGGTTGGGCACGTCGTTGATCGCCAGCAAGCGTGTCCATGCTGACGCCGTGATCCGCCGCGATCCCGAAGACGGTATCGCCCGGCTGCACGACGTAATCGCCGAGCGGCGCGGCTGCTGGCGTCCGGCGCTGGTCGGGTTGGGCGTCGGATCGATCAGCGTGCCGTCGGGCGGCAGAGTCGCCACCGGAGGCAAAGTCGGCAAAGTCGTCGCCGGAATGAGGTTGGGCTGCGGCGACGAGCTCCGGCGCTTGCGGCGGCGGAAAGGTCGCCGTAATCACGATCACGTCGGGCTGCTGTAAAGCACAGCCGACCGCGCCCACGAGCACGAACAAAATGGCAATAGCAAGTCTAGACATCAGGACAATCTGTTCGTAAAGGGTTTCACGCGCTCATTTCCCCTCACCCTGCTCGCTGGCGCCAGCCGAGTGAGAGGGCGAAAAACTAGCACCGATGGTTAATGAAAGCTCCATACGCCGACGACGCCATCGGTCAGCACCGAGGGCGCGGCGACTGCCTGCGTCGTATCCAGCAAACTGATCACCGAGCGAGTTCCGGCTGCGCTCGCCGTAGACCAGATAGCGGCTGTCGGGCGACCAAATCGATGGCTCTGCCCGAACTGGTCGAAGAAGCTCAGCATGTAGGTCTCCTCGTGCGTCGGCACGAATGAGCCATAGCGCCTGACGGCTCCGTCGGCAAGGTCGATCACCGACCACGTGAGGGCAGTTGAGGTCTGAGGCATCGGCGCGGCGATCTTGATCGCCGAGGGCGCGCCGGGCAGCGCTGGCGTTGAACGAACCGCTGGGCGTAATCCCGGAGGTGACGTAAGCGACGTGCTGGCTGTCGGGCGACCAGAAGAACGCCTGCACGTTGGCGTCGTGGCTCTGCGCGACGACTTCACCGGAAGCGGCATCGACCACGACCAGCGGACCGCGCCGGTCAATGTAGCCGATCTGGGTGCCGTCCGGCGACCACGCGAACAAGAGCGGATTCGCCTGATCCGCTGCCAGCGTTTGCAGATCACCATCTGACGAGATCACGAGGTCGGACGTATCGCCGTTTTGGGTGGCGAACAGCAGCCGGTCGTCAACGGGCGACCACGCGGGCGCGAACATCGCGCCGGGGAACTGCGGCAGCGTCTTGGCGATCCGCTGCTGCGCGATGTCGAAAATCTCAAGGCGCGTGCTGTCGCGCTGCCACAGCATTTGGCTGCCGTCGGGACTCCAACTGAAGTAGAACGGCGCGCCGCTGCCGGTTTCGCTGAGGCTGTAATCGCTGCCCTGCGCCCGGACGATGTCGACTTTGAAGGCGATTCGAGGCGCTGAGCAGCACGGCGAGGTCGCGGCAGGACGCGCCGCAAGTTGTGCGGCGACCAACTCGCGTAGGTGATCGACAAATCGGGCAACGTCGCGGCGCTGGTGGCGGGCGCGCTGCCATCCGCCGAAATCAGGATTTCCGTCTTGACGCCGCTGGAATCCGCCGACGTGCCAAAGTAGGCAAGCTCGCCGCCATCCGACCAAACCGGGCTTTCGTAAATGTGGATCGCGCTGGTCGGAGACTCGGGCATCATCGGTCAGCGCTGTCTGCTGCCCGGACTGCGGGTCAAGCAGGTAGAGATTATAGTCCGCGCCAACCACCGCGATCCGTCCGGGAATGGCGGGTGCATCCTGCGCGAACGCCATCCCGGTGACGCTCAGCGCCAAGCAAACGACCAAAAACCATCCGGTAATTTTTCATGTCTATTCTCGCGTCTAGTGGGCACAGGCATGGTTTGATTGTATACTAACGCAGGTTTGATAAAACAGCTTGAGGAGCATTAAGACGATGGTATCGCGCGAAGAAGTGGCGAGCGTCTTCCCGGTGATGGTAGAGCGGTTCGACCCTACGAAGGCGGAAGGTGTCAACGGAACGATCCAATTCAACTTGAGCGGCGACAGCGGTGGCGATTATTGGCTGCGAATCGCGGACGGCAAGGCGGAGACCGGAAGCGGACAGGTCGAGAACCCCCGCATGACCTTGCGGTCGAGCGCCGACGACTTCTACAGCATGTTGGAAGGCAAACTGAACCCCATGCAGGCGTTCATGACCGGGAAAATCAAGGTTCAGGGCGATACCAGTATGGCGATGAAGTTGATGCCCCTGATCAACAGCTAGGCTCAGCACTCAATCGAAAACGTTGTCGGGGCGGCGTGCTTGCTTGGCAAACACGCCGCCCCGATTGATAACACAACCGTTACTCGTCTTCCTCGTCAAACCGCATCAGATACAGCGATCCGCTGCCCAATGACGCCGCACCGATGGCGTCCTCAATCGCTTCCAGCAGTTCGTCGTCGTTCGCGCGCTTGGCTTCCGTCGCCAGCAGTTCGAGCGTGCGCGTCGCCTCTTTGCTGGCGATCTCGCCCAGCGACCAAATGGCGACTTCCTTGATCTCGCGGTCGTCGTCGAGCGCGAGCAGCGATAAGCGCTTGGACGGCTTGTTCCAGTTCAAGCTCCCCTGCCGCGCGCGCCGCTTCGTAGCGCATTTCCTCGTCGTCGCTTTGCAGTTCTTGAAGCACGATGTCAGTCCACTGCTCGTCGAAGCTGCGCCCCATCGCAAACACCGAACTGATCTGCATCCGGCGGTCGGGGTGATCGTAGCCTTCGCGGATGGCTTCGTCGACGATCTCGTGACTGCTGTTGCCGAACGCTTCCAGCGCGCGGCGGCGCACGTCGATGTCTTCGACCGGGTTATTGAGCACGTCCATGATGACGTCCTGCGCCGGCGATGGTTTGATCTTCCGGCAGGTCGCCAGTTTCGCCCAGCAGGATAAAGCGCCCTAACGCGCTGGCCGCTGCCGCCCGCACCTCGGTCGACTTCGTCGTCAACCACCAGCCGGATCAGCCGCCGCATCAGCACCAGCGATTCATCTTCCCAGAGCAGTTCGACTGCCGCCGCGCGGATTTCGGCATCGGCGTCGTCTAGCGCGAAGTGTCCGAACGCGCCGTAGTCGAGTTCGAAGTTGGTTTCGCTGGCTTCCACCAGCTCGTGCATCAGCGTCCGGCGATAGCGGCAGATCGAGCGACGTCCCAGATCGGCTCCAGCCGCCTGATTCCGTTCGGCATCGAGATGCGATAAGCCGTAGATCAGCGTCGAATTGAGCGCGCTGTCGCTCGACTGCAGAACGCTCAGCGTCTCTTCGAGATCCGGCTGCGGACGTTCCTTGATTTCCGTAGTCCATGTTATCCATTTGATTCCTTTACTTCGCTTGCTAACGAAGCAGATTTGTCAACGGGTTGGCGATGTCGTTGAACAGGACAACGACCATCAGCGAGAGCAGCAGCAGCAGCCCGACCAGATGCACCATGCCTTCGCGCTCCGGCGCAATCGGTCGCCCGCGCACCAGTTCGATCAGGACGAACAGGATGCGCCCGCCGTCCAGCGCCGGGATCGGCAGCAAGTTGGTCAAGCCCAGCGCCAGGCTGATCAGCGCCATGAATTCGAGGATGATGCCCGGCTGGTTGCGCTGGATGCTCTCCTGCAAAAAGACGGCGCCCGCCTGACTGATCCCCAGCGGGCTGGTCACCCGCAGCGACTCCGGGTCGGCCGTGCCGTGAATGATTTGACCGGGAATGCTGGCAATCGTGTTGATCACGTAGCCGATCCGGTCAACGCTGTACTCATCGCCGCGCCGAGCGGCTGCGGCTGAAGTTCGCGCCGCACGCCTTCCTGGAAGGCGATCCCCAACGCCGGGTCGAGCGAGGCGTCGGCGATGCCGATGCCCATCGCGCCCTCCCCCGACGGGGGATTGCTGCGCGGCGTCAGCGTCGTCTCGACCTGTCTCGCCATCATGCCAAATGGTCAGCGCTCACCTGCTTGTCGAGATTCTCACTGGTGATCTGCTGAAGCTGTTGATACGAGGTGAGCGCCGTCCCGTTCATGCTCAGGATCAGGTCGCCGACCTGCAATCCCGGCATCGGCGGCGGGCGAATTCGCCGCCACGTCAAGCGCAATCGGATGGGTCTCGAGTCGCTCCTGACGCCGCCGTCGGCGTGACCGTCACGTCGACCGGGTCTTGCGCGTCGCCGCGCAGAATGCCGAGCGTCACCGGCGTGCCGACGTTGGCGTTCCACTGCGCGAAAAAGGCGTTGGCATCGGCGAAATTCTCGCCGTTGATCGGTCGCAATCACGTCCTGCGACTGCACGCCCGCCTGCGCCAGCACCGAATTCGGCGCGACGTAGCCGACGCTGACGATCCCGCCGACGGGCTGCGGCAAGCCGATCAGCGCGATGATGGTGAACAGGGCGAACGCGAGGATGAAATTGGCAAGCGCGCCGCCCGCGAAGAAGAAAATTCGCGCCAGCGGCGACGCTTCGTTGACCGCCGTGACTTTCTTGATGCCGCGGCGTTCGGCTTCGACGCGATCTTCGTCGGTCGCTTCGTCGCCCATCTGCCGCACCATGTCTTCGCCGAGCGGGCGGACGAAGCCGCCCAGCGGCAGCCAGTTGAGCGTGTAATCGGTGCCGCCCAGCGTGAACAGCTTGAGCGCGCGCGGTGGCATCCCGATGCCAAATTCGAGGATCGTGATCCCGACCGACTTAGCGACGAGGAAGTGCCCCAGTTCGTGAATCAGCACCGCCGGAATCAGCACCAGAACAAAGGCGACGATGGCCGACAGCGCATCGTTAGTAAGCAGAAAATCAAGCATTTACGTTACCTTGAACCTGTGGACGAATGGGTGATCCACTGGGGAATGGACATAGCCTCATTATACGGGCAATCGCACTCACCAATCAAGCGGAGACGAGGCGACACTTATCAAGCCCTAAGCGCGTCTAGCCGCGATGACCTGCGCGCCCGCGCCGGGCGCTGCCGTGCGCACTTCCAGAACCTCAGACAGCGCCTTGAGGCTGGCGCTTACTTGCTCGGCATCTTTTCTTACGCAAATACAATGCACGTTCGGTCCGGCGTCGAGCGTGTAGCAGACGCTCAAGCCGTCGGCGCGCCACTGCCGCACCTGCCCCATGATCGCCAGCGACGCGGGCAGCCAGTAGAACAGCGGCGGGCGGCTGGTCATCATGACGGCGTGCATCAGGTTGCTGTCGCGCTCGACCACTTCGGCAAAGGTCGGAGAAATCGCGGTCGAGGATCGCCTGTTTGCAGATCGCCACGCGCTCGTCGGCTCCGGCGACGCGGGCGGCTTGCAGATCGCTGGTCTGCGCCGACGGATGCCCGGCTGACGATCCGACCGCCTTATGCATCGCGGCTGACAATGGCGATCACGTCGACGATGTCCCAGTAATCCGGCGGCGCGAAGCTCTCGGCGAAGGATTCCTTGTGGGTGTCGCCCGCCCGCCACTCGACGAAGCCGGTCGGGACGCTGCGCGCCGCCGACCCGGACCCAAGCCGCGCGATGCACGAAAGCTCGTGCTCGCTCAGTTCGACGCCCGGCTGCCGCCACGCCCGCGACCGTCAGCGCGGCGAAGGCTGCCGCCGACGAAGCGATCCCCGCGCCGGTCGGGAAGTTGTTGCTCGACTCGACTGCCGCGTAATCAGACATCGGCAGCCGCTGGCGCAGGACATTGAGGTGCGCCGCGACCCGGTCACAGGCATCGCCGGTATTCTTTTCGCCGTTCAAAATCAGCGTGTCCTCGGTCAGCGACTTCGACCACCGTGACCGTAGTTTGCGCATACAGCCCGTCCAGATTCATGCTGATCGACGGCATTGGCGGGCAGCCGCAGCGTATCATCGCGGTTGCCCCAGTACTTGATAAAGGCGATATTTGCGTTGGCTCGTGCCGCTGCTTTCACGCTCGTTTTCCCTCTATGCACTCATTCACGCAGCTATTATAGCGTAGGGGCGTGGTATAATCGCGCAGCGATCTAAGCACTTGATGAGGGCAGCCGTTGACACCACTGATCGGCTTATTCCGCGCCATGCGCCCGCGCCAATGGACGAAGAACGCGATTGTCTTCGCCGGGATCGTCTTTGACGGGCAGTTGTTCGTCCTCGACTCGTTCTTGCGCGTGCTGCTGGCTTTCGTGCTGCTTTGCTTGATGTCGAGCGCGATCTACATCATCAACGACGTGGTCGACATCGAGAGCGACCGCCAGCATCCGAAGAAGCGCTTCCGGGCGATTGCCTCCGGGCAAATCTCGATTCGCTTCGCGCTGGCGGCGGCGCTGGTGTTCGATCGTCTTGACGCGTTGGCATCGCGGCGCTCTACAGCATCGGCTTGGCGATCATCCTGCTGGGTTATCTGCGTGCTCCACCTGCTCTACAGTTGGCGGCTCAAGCACATCGTCATCCTCGACATCCTCTCGGTCACGGCGGGCTTCGTCTTGCGCGTTTTGGCGGGGGTCGCCGTCGTCCACGTACAGGCATTTTCGCCGTGGCTCTACGCCTGCACCGCCCTGCTCGCCCTGTTCCTGATCATCGGCAAGCGGCGGCAGGAGTTGATCGAACTCGGCGCGGAGGCGGGCAACATCCGCATCACGCTCGACAGCTACAATCTGCCGCTGCTCGACGACATGCTGCGCATGGTCATGACCAGCACGCTGATCGCCTACCTGCTCTACACCATCGAAGCGCCGTCGGTGCTGCTGGCGGGGACGAAACTGGCGCTGGTGACGGTGCCCTTCGTGCTCTACGCGCTCTGGCGCTACCTGTACCTGATCCACGTCAAGGGCGATGGCAGCGCGCCGGACGAAGTCCTCCTGCGCGACCGTCCCCTGCAAATCAGCATTTTGCTGTGGGGCTTGACCTTCGTGTTGATCCTCTATTTCCCGCGCGTTCCTATGACCGTCGCCAGCGCGCCCGGCGAAAACGATCCTGGTCGGCGAGCACGCCGTCGTCTACGGGCAGCCCGCGATTGCCGTGCCGGTCGCCGATCTGCGCGCCTTCGCCGAAGTGACGCCCGAACAGCGGCGGCTTGCGCATCACCGCCGCCGACCTCGACCTCCCGGTGAACCTCGACAGCGAGCAAGTCGATCACGCGCTGGCGCTGACGGCGCGGCTCGTCCTCAAGGCGCTGGACGCCCCACCGCCCGACGTGACCATCAACATCCGCTCGGACATCCCGATTGCCAGCGGCTTAGGCAGCGGCGCCGCCGTCTCGACCGCGCTGGCGCGCGCCTTGTGCGCGCGTCCTTGAGCGCCAGCTCGACGACGCCGACCTGAACGCGCTGATCTACGAGGTCGAGAAAATCCATCACGGCACGCCGAGCGGCATCGACAACACCGTGATCGTCTACGAGCGCCCGGTCTATTTCGTCCGCGATCAGCCGTTGGAGACGCTGAGCATCGGCGCGCCCTTCACCCTGCTGATCGGCGACACCGGCAAAAGCGCATCGACGCGCGCGGCGGTCGCGGGCGTCCGCGCAGCTCTACGACGGCGATCCGGCAGCGCGTCCAGCCGATGCTCGACCAGATCGGCGGGCTGGTGCGAGCAGGCGCGCGCCGCCGATCGAATGCGGCGACGCGGCGACGCTGGGCGAGCTTGATGCGGCGCAATCACGAGCTGCTGCGCGAATTGACCGTCTCGTCGCCGGAACTCGACGCGCTAGTCGCTGCGGCGACTGCAAGCCGGTGCGCTCGGCGCGAAGCTCTCCGGCGGCGGGCGCGGCGGCAACATGATCGCGCTGGTCACGCCCGAAACGCGGCAGCCGAGTCGAAGCCGCGCTGCTGGCGGCGGGCGCGGTTCACGTCTACACGACCGAGGTGGGCTGATGCTGATCTTCGTCAAGCTGGGCGGTTCGCTGATCACCGACAAGCAGGTCGAGCGCCGCTTTCGCGCTGAAGCGGCGCAGCGCGTCGCCAGCGAAATCAAGGCGGCGCTGGACGCCGATCCCGACCTGCGCTTGCTGATCGGGCACGGCAGCGGATCGTTCGGGCACGTCGCCGCCAAGCACTACGGGACGGTCGAGGGCGTCCACACGCCGGAGCAGTGGCGCGGTTTCGCCCACGTCGCCACCGTCGCCGCCGAACTCAATCACCTGATGGCGCAAACGCTCGACGCGGCGGGCGTCCCGGTCTGGCGGATGCAGCCGTCGGCGTCAGCGCTCGGCCGCGACGGCGTGATCACCGAGATGGCGCTCGAACCCGATCCGGCAGGCGCTCGATCACGGGCTCGTGCCGCTGGTCTACGGCGACGTCGCGCTGGACGCGGTGCGCGGCGGGACGATCATCTCGACCGAGACGATCTTCACCTATCTGGCGCACCATCTGCCCGTGCAGCGGATCCTGCTGCTCGGCGAAGTCGACGGCGTCTACGACGCGACGGTCAAGTCATCCCGACGATCACGCCGGAGACGCTGCCCGCCGTCGAAGCAAGCGCTCGGCGGCTCGGCGGGAACCGACGTCACCGGCGGCATGGAGACCAAAGTCCGCGACTATGCTGGCGTTGGTGCAAGCCGTGCCCGGACTTGACGCATCCGCATCATGAGCGGGCTGACGCCCGGACTTGCTCCAAGCGGCGCTGCTCGATCAGGCGCAGCCGGGGACGCTGATCAAAAATGATTGAACCGCCAAGAACGCCAAGCGGTTTAGCGCAGCCGCCGGATGGCGCGGTTGGTCAAGATCACCGTCAGCGTGATGCCGATTCCCGGCGCGACGCGCGATCCACGGCGCGACGCGAAACGCCTGCCGCCCCTCGTTCAGCATCGCGCCCCACTCCGGGATGCCCGGCTCGCCGCCCAAGCCGAGAAAACTCAGCGCCGCCGCATTCAGGATCGCGTAGCGAACATCACGCCCGCGTAAGCCAGCACGGTTAAGAGGATATTCGGGGCAGACGTGCGCGACAATCAGGCGAAGCGGCGACGCTCCCAGCCCGCGCGCCGCCTCGACGTAGCCCGACGACCGCACCGCGATCACGGCAGCGCGGGTGACGCGCGCGCAGGGCGCAATCTGCGGTGATGCCGGTCGCCAGCACCAGCGGCAGCGCCCCCTGCCCCAGCAGCGTCATGATCACCAGCGCCAGCAGCAAGCCCGGAAACGCCAGCAGCCCGTTGATCAGCACGACCAGCAGCCGATCGGCGGCCGTGAATCGCGCCGAGAATGCCGAGCAGCACGCCGGGGATCAAGCGCGATCAGCGTCGCCGCGCCCGCGATCAAGCAGCGTGCGCTGCCCGCCGTAGAGCGCGCGGCTGAGCACGTCGCGCCCGAGCAAATCGGTGCCGAGCAGATGGTCACAGGCTCGGCGGCGCAAACTGATTCGCCGTGATCGGTCGCGCATCGGATCGTCTGGCGCGATCAGCGGCGCGACGATCACGAAAGCGATCAGCCAGACATCAGCAGCAGGCGCATCGGCTCAGACTCGCGGGTCGAGCAGGCGATAGCTGAAATCGGCGGCGGCATTGAGCAGCAATGTAGACGACCGCGCTCAGAACGACGATCCCCTGCACGACCGGGTAATCCTGCCGCAGCGTCGCGTTGAGCAGCACCCGCCCGATCCCCGGACGGACGAACAGGCTCTCGGTGATGACGACGCCGCCGAGCAGAAATCCCGCTTGCAGCGCGATCACGGTGACGGCGGGCAGCAGCGCCGCCCGCAGCACGTGGCGCAGATCAGCACGCGCTGTTCGCGCAAGCCCTTTCGCCCGCGCGGTGCGGACGAAATCGAGCGCCAGCGTCTCGCTGCACTCCGGCGCGAACGACCTGCCCGATCGCCCCGGCGGTGTGAAATCCAAGCACCGCGGCAGGCAGAAGCAAGCCGGTCGACGAACAGCCAGTTCAACTGCACGGCAAAGAGGTAGATCGCCAGCGTGCCCGTCCAGTAGAGCGGCATACTCAGCGCGAGGTCGAGCAGGAGCCGCGCGACAGCGGCGAGCGGCGTGTCGAGCGCGGCGAGCGCGCCCAGCGCGATCCCGCCAACCGCGGCGACCGCCAGCGCGCTGATCGCCAGCGCCAGCGTCGGCGCGAACTGCTGCGCGACGATCTCGGTCACCGGGCGACCGTCGAGCAGCGAGACGCCGAGGTCGCCGCGCAGCAGCCCGGTCAGATAACGCCCGTACTGCACCAGCAGCGGATCATCCAGACCGAGCGCCGCCCGCCGTTCGGCGATCACGTCGGCGCCTGCCCCGCTCTCGCGGAGCTGCGCCTCAATCGCATCGCCGGGCAGGACGCGCAGCGCGAAAAAGGCCAGCGTCGCCGCGAACCAGAGCGTCGCCAGCGCCGTGATGATCTGCCGAAGGAGCGTCACCTCAACCGTTCTTCACCGTCACGTTGTTCAGCAGCGGGAACCAGCCGTAAGCGTCGTAGGTCAAGCCCCTCAATCGCCGTGCGTGCTGCCGTTCAGGTTGACGTAATCGCGGATCGGCAGGATCAGCGCCTGCTCCATGATCGTGCGCTGCGCCTGATTGTAGAGGCTGCGCCGCGCGTTCGGCGTCGGTCTGGCTGACCGCTTCGGTCAGCAGGTTGTCGAGGTCGGCGTCGCTGTAGCCCGTCCAGTTATGATCGCCCGTGCTGATGAAATAGCGGTTGAGAAAGCTCGGATCGACGCCGAACTCGTACCACGCGACGAGATTGTAGCGCGCCGTCATCGACGTGCTGACACAGCAAGCTGGCGCTCGGCACCGAGTCGATCGTCAGCTTGACGCCGATGTCGCGCCACTGATCCTGAAGCAGTTGGGCAGTCTCCGGGATCAAGCCCCAGTTGGGCGCGATCACCGTCGACTTCGAGGTCAGCGCCGCCGAAATCGACGTAGCCGTCGTTGTCGGTATCCTGATAGCCGCGCCGCTTGGAGCAGCGAGCGCGCCTGCGTCGGATCGTAGGCGTAGGCGCCGCGCACGTCGCCGCTGTAGAACTCAGTCACCGCCGCCAGCGGTCCCCACGCGACCGGCGAGAAGCGCTGGAACACCGCGTCGATGATCGCTTCGCGGTTGGTGCCGTAGAGCAGCGCTTGGCGCACCTCAGGTTGTCGGTCGGGTACTGTTTCGTATTCATCAAGAATTGGAGCGGCTGACCGGGAATCGACGTCGGTTGAAGCTGGACGCTCGCTGCTGGCGGTCAGCGCGCGGGCATCGACCGGCAGCAGTTCGCCGACCACCTGCACGTCGCCGTTTTCGAGCGCCAGCGCCCGCGCCGACGGGTCTTGATCGTAGAAGCGGAACTCGATCTCGTCGACCGAATCGGGCGTCGCTGGGCTGGTAGAACGAGGGTCCCCACGCATAATCGAGGTTGCGGCGAATGGTCAGGTGATCGCCGGGGACGTACTCGACAAACTCAAAGGGTCCCGTGCCGACCTGATGGAACTGGTAGCGCTCGTTGGAATATTCGGCCAGCGCGGTCGGGCTGGCGATGCCGAGATAAACTTGGCTGAGCGAATCGAGCAGCGGGCTGTACGGCTCAGAAAGCAGCAGGCGGATGGTATAATCGTCCACGATCTCGTAGCCGGTGTAGGGACCCAGCAGAAAGACGCGCTTTCTGCGAAGCGGTCATCGGGTTGGTGATGCGGTCGAGGTTGGCGGCGACCGCCTGCGCGTTGAACGGCGTGCCATCGTGGAAGGTGACGCCCTGCCGCAGCGCGAAGGTGTAGGTCAAGCCGTCCGGCGAGATCGTCCAACTGGTCGCCAAACCGGGCACGAAGTCCAGCGTCTGCGGATCGCGGTAGACCAGCGTATCGTAGACCGAGCGCAGCGGAATGCCGAGTTCCGACGAAGCGCCGATCTGCGGGATCGAAGCTGCTCGGCTGAAGCGTCAACCCGTAGACGATGTGGTTTCGCGGCGGCGAAGTGGCTGCTGCGATCTGGGCGCGTGACGAGCAGGCAGCGACCAACACCAGCAGCACCAGCAGAGTCACCCTTGCGGCTGAGATACGCATATTTTACCTTTCGGGGTACGATGCTGTGCGATACGATAGAACAGTATAGCGATCTCGGATCGAAAACGTAAGGGTTTATGAGCGTTTATAAACAGGGACTGCTGACACCGCCGGACGAAGAAGAGATTATCTATCCCTATCGCCGCGTCTGGCGCAGCCTGATCATCGAAAGTGCGGTCGTCTTCGGTGCAGCGGCAGCGGCGTCGATTCGCCTTCGGGTTGATCGGCATTCGGCCTGCCGAGCTGCGGTCGTTCCGGTCGTGAACGCGGCGCTGGTCGCGCTTCCGGTCGTGCTCTGGCTGATCTTTTCGGTCTGGCGCGAGCGGTTCGCGCTCGAGCCGCGCTCTCGGCTGATCGCCGTGTTCGTCATCACCGCGCTGGCTGCCAACGCGGTCGCTATCCCGCTGATCGACAATGTGTTTCAGCCGGAGCGCTGGCTGCCGCTCGGCGGCGCGATCAACCGGATCATCGGCTATACCTTCACGGTCGGCATCGTTCAGGAAATGATCAAGTATGCGGTCGTGCGCTTCACGACGTGGCCCGATCTGTTCCGCACCCGGCTCGACGGCGTTGCCTACTGCTGCCGCCAGCGCCGTCGGCTACGCGTTTCGTCCTCAATCTGCGTTTCTTGCTCTCGTCAGCCGAGCGTGCCGCCGGACGTGATCGCCATGCAGGTGTTCAATAACGTGGCGGTCAATCTCGCCGCCAGCTTGATCGTCAGTTATGGCTTGTCGGAAGTCCGCTTCGACACGCCGACGCCCTTCCTGATGACGATCACGGTTGCCCTCGGTGCGCTGATCAACGGGATTGCCATTCCGCTGCGTTCCGGCTTGACCAATGCCGCGTTCGTGCTCGCCAGCAGCAGCGAGACGCCGTCCATATTCAGCGTGATCGCGGCGACTTTCTCATCGCACAGCAGCACGCCCAAGCCGAGTCCTGGCACTCGCTTTCTCCGCTGCGCTGCTGGTCGCTGTCGGGCATCGTCGTCGCCTTCCTGTTCAACAACGCGGAACGCCAGGCCCGCGAATTGGCTGCCGGCCGTGAGGACTGAGCCGCATGACCCTGATCGAAATCCGCGCACCCCGCAGCGACATCAGCTCAACGCCAGCGCTGGAGTCACTATTTCGTCTTTATCTACGCCGTGTTTGCGCTGTTCATCGGCATCAACCTGCGCGATGCGACGCTCGTATGCCACCGTGCCCTACAGCAACAGCGAAGTTGGCATCCGCGCCTATTACCCCGAGCGTTGGCTGATCGACACCGCAGGCAATTACGTCTTCCGCGTACGCGATATTGAGCATATTGGCTTCAAGACGACTATTCAGGTCAATGTCCAGCCGGTGACGCTGAGCACCAGCGCGCGTAATCTGCTTCAGACGCTCACGCTAACCCGAATGCAGACGCTCTCACGTTTCCGTGTGCTGTCAAGCCAACCCTATACGCTGCCCGGCGAACAGGAAGCGACGGCGATGGGCTACGTCTACGTCGCCGGTGAGGACGATCCGTTTCCTTGAAAGTATCCCGACGGTCGTCGAAGGCTTAGACATTCTCACCCTTCGACGTGGGCAGGCGATCATTATCACGTTGCTCGTCGGACGCCAACAGCTTCGACGACAAACCTGCCGATTTTCGAGAGGTTTCTCGATGATCTGGAATTCTAAACAGCGCCGACTCTCGCACAGAGGCGAGGCGTGCCGCGCCCCTACAATTCCGGCTTTACTATTGTTCCTCATCGTCCTGCTGATCCGCCCTGCCCCGGCAGCGGCGCAGGATGCAGGAATCGATCTGGAGCGGATCGAGCAGCGCGACCGTCTTCATCATGCAGGCGACTACCACCGGCAGCGACGTGACCATCACCTGCGTCGGATCGGGCACACTGGTTAGCCGCGATGGACTGATTTTGACCAACGCCCATAACACCGTTAGCGGTCAGAACTGCCCCGGCGATACGCTGATCATCGCGCTGAGCGTGCGGCTCGACGAACCGCCCGTTCCGGTCTACCGCGCCTCGATCATCCAAGCCGATCCGGGGCTGGATCTCGCCCTTTTGCGGATCACGCAGCAGAAGTGACGGGCGCGCGGTCGAGCCAAGCGACGCTGGCGCTGCCCTTCGTCGAACTCGGCGACTCAGCCGGCTATCACGCTCGATCAGACCGTGACCGTCGTCGGCTATCCCGACATCAGCGACAGCCCGGTCAGCGTGGCGCGAGGGACGGTCAGCGGATTCACCGTCGAGCCAAGCGGCGGCGACAAGTCGTGGATCAAGACCAGCGCCTCAATCCCCGGCACGATGACCGGCGGCGGCGTCTACGATCAGCAAGGGAAGCTGATCGGCATCCCGACCACTTCGCCGGTGATCGGGTTATCGCCCGATGCCCGCTGCGTCACGCTGCAAGATACCAACGGCGACGGCGCGATGAACACCAGCGACGTGTGCGTTCCGGTTGGCGGCTTGATCAATTCATTGCGTCCATCCAGCTACGCGCGTCCTCTGCTGCGGGCTGCGTCATTGGATCTGCGCCTCGACGAGCGTCAGCCAAATCAGCGGACAGTCCTTCCTCGGCGGCACGCCGACTTTCAGCCGCTTGTTCTTTTCGTCATCGGTCAACGAAGCCGAGATGCCCAGCCAGCGTCGTCACCAATTTGCCGACCGGGACCGACAGTGTTTACCTGTTCTTCAACTACGCCGACATGACGCCGGAAACGGTCTACGAACTGCGCGTCACAGTCAACGGCGTGTCCGAATCCCGCCTTCAGCCTATCGCCGGTACGGTGGAGCGGCGGACGTGACGGCGTCTGGTACATCGGCAGCGTCGGACAGCCGTGGCCCAACGGTATCTACGACTTCACGTTGTTCATCGACGGCATCGCCGCCGACAACAAACGCCTCGTGATCGGTCCGCATGATCGCAGGACTTGCCCACTTTTAGCGACCTGATCTTCGGATTGGAGGATGTGCAGGGTGACGTGCTCGGCAATGGCTTCGTCCTGCCAACCGGCAGCGTTGCCAGCGCTCGTTTCGTTTATCGCAATATGGTTGACGGTACGCCATGGGCGGCGGTTTGGTACTACGAGGGTGAAGTCGCCTACCGCGACGACCAAACATGGGACGGCGGCGCGACCGGCACCAAAACGATCCGCGTGCAAGATCCAAACGGACTGCTGCCGGGGAATTACCGGCTTGAGTTGTACCTTCAGACCGAAGGCGCGATGCGACTTGCCGCGACCTCGGATTTCACGCTGGCGGGGGCGCAGCAAGGCGCATTCGCCCGGATTTTCTCGAACCTTCATTTCACTACCGCGGGCAGCGATTCTGAAGCCCTCGACGTCGCGCCGATCAGCACATTTTCCGCCAGCACTGATACGATCTACGCCTTATTCGATTGGGAGCAAATCGCGTCGGGGACGCTCTGGACGATGCGCTGGTCGGTCGACGACGAAGTCTTCTATGAGCAGACCCAGCCATGGAACGCCGCCGAGAGCGGGCAGAACTTCTTAGTGCGCTTAACCAGTCCGGGCGGGATCCCCGATGGGACATACAAACTCGATCTGCTGGTTGGGCAGATTCCCTTCGGTTCGACCACCGCGCGCGTCGGCATCGGTCAACTCCCGATTGACCGGTTCTCGCAGGCAAGCGGCACGCAAATGCGCGGACAGGTGCTCGATGGCGAGACTCGCGTCGGCATTCCCGGCGTGACCGTCGTGCTGATCAACGAAAATTTCTCCGTCTCGGAATTCACCGATCAGTGGAGTCAGGATCAGGTCTACTCGATGGCGATCACTGACAGCAGCGGCAACTTCCAGATCGACCGTTTGCTTCAATCCAACGTCCCTTACAGCGTCGTCATCATCGCGGAGGGCTACTTACCCATTGCCGCGGACGGCGTGAAAGTCAAGCCCGATCAGCAGTCGGTCGACGTGCCGATTTATCTGACAAAAGGATAATGAGAAAGTGCAGAGTGCTGAGCAATGAGTGCTGAGTCAGAGCAAAATCAATCTCAGATCGTTGCAAGGCATGGTGTCTCCTACCCAAACGAAAGTGAAAGAAATGTCGATGGTTTTTAAACGCTTTGCTGATTGCTCATCGCTCGGTACGCGCCTGTGGCTGAGAAGCAGCGGCTTGACCTGCTGATGCTGGAGCGAGAACTCGCGCCGAGCCGCGAGAAAGCTCGCGCCATGATCATGGCGGGCGAAGTGACCGTCGACGGAAAGCTGGTCGACAAGGCGGGGACGCGCGTACTGGTCGAAGCCGAGATCGCAGTCAAGACGAAGCCGCGCTTCGTCAGTCGCGGCGGCGACAAGCTGGCGGGGGCGCTGGCTGCCTTCCCCATCGCCGTGAGCGGGCGCATCTGCGCTGACGTGGGCGCGAGCACCGGCGGCTTCACCGACTGCCTGCTCCAAAACGGTGCGGCGAAGGTTTACGCCATCGACGTCGGCTATGGACAGATCGCCTACACGCTGCGCACCGATCCACGCGTCGTCGTGATGGAGCGTACTAACGTCCGCTACGTCGAGGCGCTGCCGGAACGGATCAGCCTCGCTGTGATGGACGCTTCGTTCATCTCGCTGCGGCTGCTGCTCCCGGCGGTCAAGGGCTGGCTGACGCCGCAAGCTGACGTGATCCCCCTGATCAAGCCGCAGTTCGAAGCCGGGCAGCAGGATGTCGGGCAGAGGCGGTGTCGTCCGCGATCACGACGTTCACACCCGCGTGCTCGAAGAAGTGCTGACCTTCGCCCAGCGCGAAGGCTTCGCCGTGCGCGGGTTGATCAAGTCGCCGCTCAAGGGTCCCGCCGGAAATATTGAGTTTCTGGCGTGGCTCGGCTGGGGCGGGGAATCAGACGAAAAAGTCATTTCTGAACTCATTCGGGCGGTCATCTAGGAATTCTTCATGAAACAACCAGCGTCTTACCGTTTCCCAGATTGGTTCTTGCACAGTTGGTCACGAGCGGGGCTGCCGCTGGGTATCGTTCTGCTCTTGCTCGCACCCCTGCTGCTTAACACGATGAGCATCGCCGTATTCCTCACATTTCTGCTGCTACCGATCTACATGATGCACCAATACGAGGAACACGCACGCGGGCGATTCAAGGCGTTCGTGAACGGGATGCTGGCTCACGGGCAGGAGAAGATTACCGACGTGCCGATCTTCTGGGTGAATATCATCGGCGTCTGGGGACTCGATTTGGCGGCACTGTACGGCGCGGCTGTGCACCCAGCGCTGGGGCTGATCGCTGCTTACGCGACCGTCGTCAACGGCTTGCTGCACGTTCTGATGGCGATCCGGCTGCGTCGCTATAACCCCGGTCTATGGACGAGCATTGTGCTGCTGCTGCCTATCGGTGGCTATTCGCTCTATGCGATCAGCCAAAGTTCGGGGGCGGCGCTCATCGATCACGCGCTTGGCTTCGGAGTAGCGGTCATCCTCCACGTCGTCACGATCATCTATCTACTTCGCTACGCCAATTCTGGATAGGCTCAAGCAAGCCGTTCTGATATACTTCATGCAATCTACACATGAGATGGTAAACGGATGAAGCGCGACCATATTCGCAATTTTTGCATCATTGCCCACATCGACCACGGTAAGAGCACCCTTGCCGACCGGATGCTGCAATTTACGCATACCGTCGCCGACCGTGATATGCAAGAGCAACTGCTCGACAGCATGGATTTAGAGCGCGAGCGCGGCGTCACCATCAAGGCGTCGGCGGTGCGGATGAACTACATCGCCAGCGACGGCAATGAGTACGAGATCAACCTGATCGACACCCCCGGTCACGTCGATTTCTCGTATGAAGTCAGCCGAGCACTGCAAGCCTGCGAGGGCGCGATCCTCGTGGTCGATGCGTCGCAGGGGATCGAGGCGCAGACGCTGGCGAACGTCTATCTGGCGCTGGAACAAGACCTCGAAATCATCCCGGTGATCAACAAGATCGACCTGCCCGCCGCTCGCCCGGACGAAGTCGCGCAGGAAGTCGAAAATCTGCTCGGCGTCCCGGCGGAGGACATTCTGCGGATTTCCGCCAAGCAGGGAATCGGCGTACAGGAGGTGCTCGAAGCCGTCGTCCGGCGCGTGCCACCGCCGCGCGGCGACATGGATGCCCCGCTGAGCGCGCTGGTGTTCGACTCGCATTACAACTCGTACAAGGGCGTCGTCGCCTACGTCCGCGTGATTGATGGGACGTTCACGAAAACGACCATGCTCAAGCTGATGACGACCGAAGCCAAATTCGAGCCGGTCGAGATCGGCGTCTTTAGCCCGGCGATGACCGTGGTCGACTCGCTGAGCGTCGGCGAGGTCGGTTACGTGGCGACCGGCTTTAAGTCGGTGCGCGAGTGCCGCGTCGGTGACACGATCACGCTGGCGGTCAACGGTACCGGAGAGCGACTGCCCGGTTATAAACAGGTCAAGTCGATGGTCTTCGCGGGCATGTACCCGGTCGATAACGACGACTACGGCGAACTGCGCGACGCCCTCGACAAACTGCAACTAAACGATGCCTCGCTGGTCTACGAACCGGAAACGTCGCAGGCGCTCAATTTCGGCTTTCGCGTCGGCTTCCTCGGTCTGTTCCACATGGACATCGTGCAGGAGCGGCTCGAACGCGAATACGAACTCGACATTCTGGCGACCGCGCCGAGCGTCGAGTATCAAGTCGAACTCCGCAGTGGCGAGGTCATCGAGATCGACAGCCCGGCGGAACTGCCCGACCCCAGCATCATCGAGGAAATCCGCGAGCCATGGATGAAAATCCAAATCTACACGCCGGATGACTTCATCGGTCCGTTGATGGAATTGGTGACCAAGAAGCACGGCGAATACGTCACGATGGAGTATCTCGATACCAAGCGGGTGGTCATTCACTACCGGCTGCCGCTGGCGGAACTGATCATCGATTTTTATGACCGCCTCAAGAGCGTGACTAAAGGCTATGCCAGCCTCGACTACCAGTTCGACGTCTATCAACCGGGCGATCTGGTCAAGCTGGACGTGTTGGTCGCGGGCGAGCCGGTCGATGCGCTGGCGATCATCGTGCATCAGGAAGACGCCTACCATAAGGGGCAGAAGCTGGTCAGCAAGCTGAAGGAGTTGATCCCACGCCAGTTGTTCGTCGTGCCGATTCAGGCGGCGGTGGGCAAGAAGGTGATCTCGCGGGCGGACGTCAAGGCGCTGCGGAAAGACGTGCTGGCGAAGTGCTACGGCGGCGACATCTCGCGCAAGAAGAAGCTGCTCGAAAAGCAGAAAAAAGGCAAGCGGCGCATGAAGATGATCGGCTCGGTGGAAGTGCCGCAAGAGGCGTTCATGGCGCTGCTCAGCTTGGGGGATGAGGAGTAAAGTCAGCTAAGCGAACAATACGAGGAAAAGCCCAACATGGATGAGCTTCGGTTGCAGGAGTTGGCGTCGCGTATTGAAGGTATTCTGAAGGAATACGAGATTGAAGACAAAGGCTTTCAACTAAAAATCTTCGTCAATCAGCACTATTACGATCAAATCAAGGATGGGTTTTCTAAACGCAATCCACTCGACATAGTCGTAGGAAGTCGTGGAGAGGATTGGACTATAGACATAATGTACTTACGATCCTTGATAGACACGTCCGAGTAAGCTCAAGCAGCCTCCGCTCACGCGGCTCTACGAGAGGAACTCTGGCAGGTAGAAGCTGAGCCAGTGGAGCGGCGCGCCGCTGGTAGACGTGACGATGGCGGGTTCGGCGTCCGGCGTGGCGAGGATCACGTCGTACTGCCCGACGTTGTAGGTCTGCCCGCCCTGCTCGACCTGCCCTACCCCGTCGGTGACGTACAGGAACAGGCTCTCGCCCAAGCGCGGCGCTTCGAGCGTCGTCGTGCCGTTTGCTGAGAGCGTCGCAGCGGTCAAGCGAGCGGTGACGTGCTGATCCATCGGCGAGCCATCCCCGATCAGGCTGAAAACCGAGGCGTCGCCAAGCTGACGCACCGGAAGCTGCTCATGCTCAAGCTGCTGGTAGTGCGGCTGCAGTCCCTGATAATGCCGGTCGGCGATGAACCAAATCTGGATCACGCGCACCGGGTCATCGGTGATGTTCAATTCCTGATGCTCGATGTAGTCGCCGGCGAACATGCGCTGAAACTCGCCCGCGTGGATGATCCCTTTGCCGCCGGTCGAGTCCTCGTGATAGAGGTCGCCTTCCAGCACCCACGTATAGATTTCGAGGGCGCGGTGCGGATGCCACGTGAAACCGCTCTGTGGGCGCAATGCGCGTCATGTGCGCGGTCAGCATTCCGCTGAGGCGCTGCAAGGGACTCCAGCCGCCGACGGCGAAATGCGAATGCAGCCAATCGATTGGGTGAATGGTCGGGAACTGGTCGGCAGCGAAGTGCTGAAAGTCACGGTGCGTGCCGTCGGCAGCCCCGGCGACGAAACCGGGCGCGATTTGCGATTGCATCAATTGGAAGGTTTGCACAATCAAACCTCGCGTTATGCTCGTTTTAACCGGACTGTAGTCCGCTCATTATAGTGCTGCTTAAGCTAGGCGACAATGTGCAAATCACGGCGGTGCAGCGATCCAATCCAGCGCCGCCTGCGCGTGCCGTGGCGGCACGCCAGCGTCAGCACTCAACTGGCGCACCACGTCTTCCAGCCGCAGCAGCGAAACGATCCGCACGCCTTCGATTGAGGGCACAGCGCGAACTTCAAGGATCGTCAGCAGCGTGTTGACTTCGAGCCCGACCCCCCGCGCCTTGCTCACCAACGAGCGCAAATCACGCCCTGCCCCGACCGTGTTCGCAATCAACAACGTGGAGTGCCCACCGTCATAAGCACCAACCAGATCAACTGAGACGGGTTCAGCCGTCCCCCGGCTGTAAACCAGTGGAACCCCGCTGGCGAGGCTCAAGGCGGTCGCCAACGGGATCGCGTCCGCCGTAGACAGCAACCGCTCATAGCCGGGCACATCTAGACCAGCGGCGGCTTCGACAATCCGGCTGAGGATGTCCGGAAACGACGCGATCATCTCCAAATGCACGGCGACCGGCTGGGTCGCGTCGTCGCGCTCAAACCAGCCAAACTGAATCAGCCCGGCGTCGAACAGCAGCCGCGCTAGTTCCGGATCAGCTTGATTCAAGGTCAAGCCTCAGCATCCGCCACGCCATCGACATCGCCCACGTGCCCGTCCACTGACGCGCTGTATCGGTTCCGCCGCCGAAGCCGTAGGCGCGTGAGCGCAGCTTGCCGTTGACGAACACGGCGACCGCACTGCCCTCGTTGGTATCATCATGATCTTCGAGCGCATCAGCCCGCCCGACGACCACCAGCGCGACGTTCACGCCATGCTGTGCGGCGAAAGCTTCGGCAGCACGCTCGGCAAGCTGGCGCAGCGGCACCGCTTCGGTAACACCAACCGCTTCGGCGAGCTGCTCCGGCGATGACAGCGTTTCGACCGCCGCCAGCACGTCGGCGCCAAACGCCGCTTTGATCGGCTCGCTCAGGATCGGTGCCATGCCAATCTCGCCGACGACCAGCGTTGCCTCCTGCTCGCGCAGCGTAGCGATCAGCGCGCCCTCGATGCTGTCCGTATCGACGCCGAAAATATAAGGCTCAATCCGCTGGCGCAAATCGTCTTCGACAGCGGCGATCAAGGCGTCCGCTTCGCCGGTACTGTCGGCTTTCGCCGTGATCCGAACGTCGATTTGACCGCTGTGTGCCGCCAACCCGACGGTTGGATTACTCGCTTCGAGCAGCTTAATGCCGATCAGTTCGTCAAGGGCGCTTTCGCCGATCCCCGCTGCCTTGAGGATTTTCGCCTTAATGATGGCGCCGCTAATGTCGTAGCGCTCGCGCAGATACGGGACGACCTTTTCGGTCAGCAGAAATTTCATCTCGCGGGGGACGCCGGGCAAGCTGATCACGACCTGCTCGTCATATTCGACGGCGAAGCAGGGTGCCGTCCCAACCGGATTGGTGATAATGACGGCGCCATCGGGGACATAAGCTTGACGACGGTTGTTCTCGGTCATTTGCGCGCGAAACCCGGCGAAGCGCTCGGCAATCTGGTCAAGTAAGTCTTGGTGGAACGTTAGCCCGCGCCCGGTTGCCGCAGCGACCGATTGGCGTGTCATGTCGTCAATCGTGGGACCCAAGCCGCCGCAGGTGATCACAATCTGCGCGCGACCCAGCGCAACTTTAATCGAGTCGGCAATCCGTTTCTCGTTGTCACCGACCGAAGTCATGAAGAAGAGATTGATGCCCAGGTCTCTCAGTGTTCGGGCAATGAAGACAGAATTGGTATCTGTCAATTCTCCAAGTAAAATCTCAGTACCGATGGCAATTACTTCGGCGTTCAGTTCTTGATTCACGGTGATTCTCTCTCGAACGTAATTGAACACGAAATGTTGCAAAACACCCAATCATAACTATAATCTTCCACAAGAAGTGGATATTGCAGGAACGCAAGTTCTTTGTGCAGTTTAAACAAACCCTGCATTGGTACCTACTTTTAGTCCGCTATATTGTCATACGGAGGAAAACTCGTGGCAAGTGTGACCTTCAGGCATGTTTACAAGCGTTATGGTACGACAACGGCAGTCACCGATTTAAATATTGAAGTTGAGGATAAAGAGTTTTTGGTATTCGTTGGACCCTCTGGCTGTGGCAAGTCCACCAGCCTGCGCATGTTGGCAGGCTTGGAAGAAATTAGCGACGGCGAGATTTTGATCGGCGACCGGGTGGTCAACAACGTCGCTCCAAAAGACCGCGACGTGGCAATGGTGTTCCAGAGCTATGCGCTCTACCCGCACATGACGGTCTACGACAACATGGCGTTTGGCTTGCGTCTGCGCAAAACGCCGAAGCAAATCATCGATCAGCGCGTCCGTGAAGCGGCGAAGAGCCTCGGTATCGAGCAGTTGCTCGACCGCCGCCCCCGCCAGCTTTCGGGCGGTCAGCGTCAGCGCGTGGCGGTCGGTCGCGCGGTCGTCCGCGAACCGCAGGTCTTCCTGCTGGACGAGCCGCTGTCGAACCTCGACGCCAAGCTGCGCGTTGAAGCCCGTTCATTCATCAGCAAACTGCATCAGCGCCTCGGTACGACGTTCATTTACGTGACGCACGACCAAATCGAAGCGATGACGATGGGTACCCGCATCTGCGTGTTGAGCGCCGGTGAACTTCAGCAAATCAACTCGCCCTACAATCTGTACCACAATCCGCGCAACTTGTTCGTGGCGGGTTTCATCGGCAGCCCGTCGATGAACTTCTTCGATGCGACCCTCAAGCAGGGTGATAACAATCTCGTTATCGAGACTGCGGGCTTCCAGATTCAGGTTCCGGCATCGAGAGCCGAAGCATACAAAGCCTCAGTCGGCAAGCGCGTGATTCTTGGTGTGCGTCCTGAGGACATCCACGACGTCAACTTCCAGCCAGCAGGCATCACCCCGGCAATCGTCGAAGCGAACGTCGATGTTGTCGAGCAAATGGGTAACGAAATCAACCTCTATCTCGAAGATGGCGGTAAAACCTTCATCGCCCGTACCGACCCACGTACTCGCGCTCGTGTTGGCAGCCGGATTTCGGTGGCGTTCAATGTCGATAACCTGCACATGTTCGACACGGACACGAACCTGTCGCTCGCCTACGATTACAAACGTCAGCAGCCGGAAACCAGCCCCGGCGTAAACAACGCAGCATCAGTAAGTCCAAAGCCGTCCATTTAGGACGGCTTTTTAATTGCTTCCTCACCGGATGCGATTATAATGCGCGAACGACAGACCACTATTCAGGGGGCGAAGTGAAACTAACTGCCTATACCGACGCAAGCGGCTTTGACGAATTACGACCCGAATGGAACGATTTGCTGCACCGCAGCACGTCCGATACGGTTTTCTGTACGTGGGAATGGCAATCGACATGGTGGCACGCTTATGACGGTGGACAGCTCTGGATCGTCGCCTGCCGCAGCGATGATGGCGAACTCGTAGGCATTGGATCGTGGTTGATCCAGCTAAAGACGGTGAGCGCGTGGTGCGGACGGTCGGCTGCGTCGACGTGACTGATTACGTTGACCTGATCGTTGACACCGCCCACGTTGACGAAGTCCAGACTGCGCTTGCCGCATTTCTCGCCGAGAATGCCGACGCTTATGACCGCATCAACTACTGCAACATCCCGGAAGCCTCGCCCTTCGCTGGCAAGCTTTCCACGAGGCGCTGGCCGCTCAGGGTTTTGCCGTCGAAAACGTCTTGCAAGAAGTCTGTCCCGTCATCGTCTTACCGGATAGCTGGGATGGGTATCTGGATCGGCTGGACAAAAAACAGCGCCACGAAATTCGCCGAAAGCTGCGCCGCGCCGAAAGCGAAGCAGTGATCGAGTGGTACGTCGTCGATGAAAAGTGCGACATTGACACCGAAGTGGGCAAATTTCTCGACCTCATGCGCGCCAGTCATCCCGAAAAATCGGGGTTCCTTGACGACCCGCACAATTTCGCCTTTATCCAGCGCGTCATGCCGGCAATGTACGCCAACGGCTGGCTGAAGATGACGTTCCTGGTCGTCAATGGGACGCCGCCGCCACCTACTGCGATTTCGACTACAACAATCAGATTCTGGTCTACAATTCCGGGCTGCTGCCACAAGAGCATGCGAACTTAAGCCCCGGGATCGTTCTGCTGTCGTATGACATTCGAGATGCTATCGAGCACAAACGCGAGGTGTTCGACTTCCTGCGCGGCAATGAGACCTACAAGTATCGCATGGGCGCAGTCGATACGAAGGTCTTTGAACTCAGAGCGCGGCGCTAGCGCAAGGCGGCACAGTCGACACTAAAACAAACGGGGCGCATATGCGCCCCGTTTTGCTGTGTGTCTATTTATCCCTCAGCCACCATAAGCGTTCGGGATGTCGGCGACGGTCACGTTCACGTAGGGTTCTTTCTCCTGTACCTTGAGCGCTTCATCTTCCGAGATCACGGTCTGCCCTTGTAGTAGAGCACGTTATTGAAGCCATCAAAACGATAACGACGACTCACCCACCCATAGCGGCTGTGCTCAAAAACCACATTGAACTGCACCGCTTCGTCACTTTCGATGATCTTCTGGTTCGACCAGCCACGCAGGAGCATATTGCTCAAGATGTGGTTTGGCTTTCGCATCGCGCTTTTGCAGAAGAACTTTCTCGTTGCTCATCCCAATTCGTCCTCGTTCGGTGACCTTCTCATGACGTATTGTAACGATGATCCACGTGGTTGGGCAAGCGTTCTACTCAGGCGATTTGACCGCTGCTGGTTTCGCCTTACCGGGTTCGAGAATGATGCGCACGGATCGATCATAGGTCAGATAATTCCACACCCAGTTCACCAGCACGTTCAAGCGATTACGGAAGCCCATCAGCGCGATGAGGTGCAAGCCCAACCACGCGATCCATGCCAGATAGCCGGTGAGCTGAATGCGGTTGAAAATCCACGCGACCGCGCGGCGCCGGCCGATAGTCGCCATAATGCCGCGGTCGATATAGCGGAATGACTGCGGTTGCTCGCCAGCGCAGCGACGCAGGATATTCTTCGCCGCTAGTATACCCTGCTGTTTTGCCACCGGAATTAGCATCGGATACGGTTTGCCATCCGGCAATTCAAGATACGCCATATCGCCGACGACGTAGACATCCTCGTCACCCTCAGTCGTTAGCATTGGCGAGATCGGAACGCGCCCGCCCCGCTTGAGCGGCAAATCGAGCAGTGCGGCAAGCGGCGATGCCTGCACGCCCGCCGACCAGATCAAGGTGTAGGTTGGGATCAGCTCGCCCTTCGCCAAACGAATGTGATCCGGTGCCGTTTCGGCAACGGCATCGCCGAGAATCACCTCAACTCCTAGCGATTTAAGCTGCTCCAGCGCTTTTTCGCGCAAGCGATCCGGATAAGCTGCCAATAGATGCTCGGCGGCTTCGACCAGTACGATCCGAGGCGAGAGGGCTTCGTATTCTTTGCGTAGAACGTGTTGATATAGCTCGCGAATCGCGCCGATTGTCTCCAATCCGGTCGCGCCACCGCCGACCACGACCATCGTTGTCAAGGCACTGCGGTGACTCTCGTCTTCTGCCCATGCCGCCCGTTCGAACAAGCGCAGGATGTGATTACGCAGAACGACCGCGTCATCGAGCGATTTGAGTTCAAAGGCATAGCTGCCGATCTCTGGCTTGCCGAAGTAGCTCGTGACACTGCCGCCCGCGACGATCAGATAGTCGTAAGCCTCGCGCCGGGATGTCCCGTTGGTGCGGACCGAAACCGTCTTGGCTCCCCGGTCAATCGCCGTGACCTCCCCCATCAGGAAATCGATATTTGTGTTGCTGCGGAAGATGCCCCGCACCGGGTAGGCAATCTCTTCAGCTTCCAAGCCAGCGGTTGCGACTTGATAGAGCAGCGGTGTGAAGGTATGGAAGTTGTTTCGGTCGACGAGTAGGACATCGACTGGCTTGTTCCTGAGCGTCTGCGCTGCGTACAAACCCCCGAAATCCAGCACCGACGATGATGACGCGCGGTCTCCCGTTCATCGTGACCCTCTCTTGCATCTATTCGTCTATCGGTATATATCAATTATAGCACTTTGTGAAAAAATACACAAGATGCACGGCTATCTGATTCAATAATCTAGCTGGATTGAGGTGATTTCGACCTTCCCGCGCTATAATCTGCCATGTTTCCAGCGATAAGGGGGCACATGACGACGTTTTCGCACGAGCAGTATCTATCGCCGTTTACCTGGCGATACGGTTCTCCGCAAATGCGCATCATTTGGGGGGAAGTTAACAAGCGGCGCGTTTGGCGGCGTATCTGGGTCGAACTCGCGCGTGCGGAGGAGGCTGCCGGGTTGGTGACCGCCGAGCAGGTCGCCGAACTTGAGGCGCACGTCGCCGACATCGACATCGAGCGAGCGGAGCAAATCGAGGCGCAAATCCACCACGATCTGATGGCGGAAGTCCGCACTTTCGCCGAGCAGTGTCCGCTCGGCGGCGGCGTGATTCACTTGGGCGCGACCAGCGCCGACGTCGAAGACAATGCCGACGTCCTGCGTCTGCGCGACAGTCTCGATCTGATCGTTGAGGCGCTGCGCGACTTGCTCTGCCACTTTGGGCAGAGTATTGAGCAGCTCGCGGACACGCCGACGATGGCGTTTACGCACATCCAGCCCGCCGAGCCGACCACGATGGGCTATCGACTGGCGCTCTACGCCCAAGATCTGCTCGACGATTACCGGACGCTGCAAACGGCACAGACAAATCTGCGGGGCAAGGGGCTAAAGGGCGCGGTTGGCACCGGAGCGTCCTACGGCGAACTGCTGATTGGCACGGGCGTCACCCCGGTCGAACTCGAAGCGCGCGTGATGTCGGCACTCGACCTCCCCACCTACCCCATCACCGGGCAGACCTATCCGCGTAAGCAGGATTGGCAGGTGCTAAGCGCGCTTTCCGGGCTGGCGAGCAGTCTCTACAAATTCGCCTTCGACCTGCGACTGCTGCAATCGCCCGTGATCGGCGAATGGAGCGAGCCGTTCGGCAAGCATCAGGTGGGTTCGTCGGCGATGCCGTTCAAGCGCAACCCGATCAATGCTGAGAAGATCGACAGTCTTGGTCGCTTGGTTGCCGCCATGGAGCGCGTCGCTTGGGATAACGCCAGCCACTCGCTGCTGGAGCGAACGCTGGACGACTCTGCCAATCGCCGCGAGATTCTACCGGTGGCGTTCCTCGCCACCGACGAGATGCTGCGCGTCACCACGCGGATTGTCAGCGATTTGCGGGTCGATAAACAGGCAGCGGCGCGCAACTTCGCCCGCTTTGGCGTCTTCGCGGCGGTCGAGCGCGTGCTGATGGCATCGGTCAAAGCCGGTGCGGATCGCCAAGTCATGCACGAGCACCTCCGCGCGAACAGCCTCGCGGCGTGGGCTGCGCTGGCGAGATGATCAGCCTAATCCGCTGGTCGAGGCGCTGGCGAACAGCGAACTGCTCGCTGCTTACCTAACGCCGGAGCAAATCCGTGAACTGCTGGATGCTACTGCCTACGTCGGCGACGCGCCCGCACGCGCCCACCAATTTGCCGCTCAATTGATTGAACTCACAACGACTGAAAGTCGCTCTGACTGAAAGGGATAGATCGCAATGCCTCGTGCGTTACTCAGTGTGTACGATAAAACCGGCTTGGTCGATTTCGCGCAAAAGCTCGTCAATTTAGGTTGGGATCTCGTCGCCAGCGGCGGGACGCTGAAGGCGCTCACCGACGCCGGTCTGACCGTGACGGCGGTCGAGCAGCTTACTCAGTCACCGGAAATGCTCGGCGGGCGCGTCAAGACGCTGCACCCGGCAATTCACGCGGGCATCCTCGCCCGTGACCGCGCCGAAGACCTCGAAGCGCTCAAACAAAACGGCTTCGCGCCGATCAACATGGTCGTCTGCAATCTTTATCCCTTTCAGGAAACCGTCGCCAAGCCGGGCGTGACGCTTCAAGACGCCATCGAGGAGATCGATATCGGCGGCGTCACTTTGCTGCGCGCCGCGTCGAAGAACTTCCTGCGCGTCATTCCGATCTGTGACCCTGCGGACTATGAGCGCGTTGCAGCAGCGCTGCAAGACGGCGGCGAGGTCGACCTCGCACTGCGCCGCGCGTTGGCGGTCAAGGTTTTCGCGCTTACCCGCGACTACGACACCGCGATCCACGCCTATCTCGCCGAAGACATGGCACCTGCCCTGCTCGATCACGACCTGCCGCAGCATCTCTCAGTGGGAATGCAAAAGGTCGAGACCCTGCGCTACGGTGAGAATCCACATCAAGTTGCTGCCTACTACAGCCGCAAGGCGACGACCGGTCCGCTCGGCGGGACGGTACACGGCGGCAAGCAGCTTTCCTACAACAACATCCTCGACCTCGACGCGGCATGGCGGGCGGTGAGCAGCTTCACAGAGCCGACCGTCGTCGTCGTCAAGCATCTGACGCCGACCGGTGTCGCCACCGCCGCCAGCATCGCCGAGGCTTTCCCGGCAGCGCTAGCTTCTGATCCAGTCTCGGCTTACGGCGGCGTGATCGCCGTGAACCAGACCGTGACACCGGAGTTCGTGACGGCGCTCGGCTCGCTGTTTGTCGAGGCGATTGCCGCGCCCAATTTCACCGATGAAGCGCAGGAAATCCTCAACACCAAGCGTAAGAACTGCCGCCTACTGCAAATTCCGACGGCGTTCGACGGCATCGACGTGGAAGTGCGGAGCGTGCATCATGGGCTGCTCGTCCAGCAAGCGGACATGGGCGACCCTGAAGGCACGCAGTACAGGACTGTCACGCAGCGCGCACCGACGCAGGACGAAATTGACGCGCTGTTGTTTGCGTGGAAGGCGATTGCGCACGTGAAGTCAAACGCCATCGTGTTGGGGATCAAGAACGCGACGGTCGGCGTCGGCGGCGGGCTGCCCAGCCGCGTCGATGCCGCAAAGCTGGCGATTGAGAAAGCCGGCGAGCGCTCGCACGGCGCAGTGATGGCGTCCGATGCCTTCTTCCCGTTCCCCGACAGCATCGAAGTGGCAGCGGCGGCGGGCGTGACAGCGATCATCCAGCCCGGCGGCTCGATCCGCGACGCGCAGGTGATCGAGGCAGCGGACAAGGCGGGTATAGCGATGGTATTCACCGGGACGCGGCATTTCCGGCACTAGAAAAAGCAGGACTGAGGACTGAGAAATAACAATCGCCAGCAAATTTCTGCGCTAATGCGAAATTCGTTTTTTACTCAGTCCTCGAACCTCAGTCCTCAGTCGTGAATTTGCGCGTTTTAGGCTTGTCAGCGACTAGGACTACTGCTATAATCCCAACCGATTGCCACCCTAGCTCAATGGCAGAGCATACGCTTCGTAAGCGTGAGGTTGAGAGTTCAAGTCTCTCGGGTGGCTCTGATTGCCCGCACAGGTTTTTAGCAACCTTCGCGGGCATTTTTGTGAGTGGATGGAGTGATCCATGATCGACCGTTTGCGCCCCGTTACAATTGCTGTCGCCGGTGGTACCGGCTCTGGGAAAACGACGATCTCCAACGCCATCCTTGAGCGGGTTGGCAGCCACCACATCGCCTTCATTCCACACGACTCCTACTACAAAGACCTGAGCGGCATCCCCCTGAACGACCGCAAGATGATCAATTTTGACCATCCCGATGCGCTCGAAACCAAGCTGATGGTCGAACACATTCAAGCGCTGCAAGCCGGACAGCCGGTCGAAATTCCGATCTACGATTTCACGATCCATCAGCGACAAGCGCAAACACAGCACGTCGAGCCACAGCCGATCATTTTGGTTGAGGGGATTCTCGTGCTGGCGGAGGCAACGCTGCGCCCCTTGTTCGACGTGAAGATTTTCGTCGATACCGACGCCGATATTCGCCTGATTCGCCGCCTGACGCGCGATATCGCTGAGCGCGGGCGAACTGCCGAACTCGGTGATCAATCAGTATCTCTCGACGGTGCGCCCGATGCACATGGAATTTGTCGAGCCAAGCAAGCGCTACGCCGATGTAATCATCCCCGAAGGCGGCTTTAATACTGTCGCCATCGACATGGTTTCTGACCGGATCAGCAACCTGCTCGTCCACTCACAGGTTCACCAGCAGGGCGGGGATTGACGCTTTTTTCGGCGTCGTGCTATACTCAGATCAATTGAAACTATCCCAAAGACGGTGATTGGGAGAAGTAAGCAGGCATCGCGCGCCAGAGAGTGCGGGTCGGCTGACCTAAGTCAGCTTTGGCTGCAAACCCGCTCGCACAAGACTGCTGAAGGTCGCCCATGAGTTGCGGCATTGAGCGAGAAATCGCTAGATGGCGCCGGGTACGCCCGTTAACGCGCTCAGAGTGCTCCGCTTATCGCCGCCGTTGGCTCCGATAATTGGGGAAACAAGGTGGTACCGCGAAAGCCCTTTCGTCCTTGTGATTGACGGGGCTTTTTGATTTTCCGTGAGGGAGCGCTATGCCATCGATGAACAATACCAACCGCTTCTACGACGCCATTGCCGAATTCTACCCGCTCTTCTTCCGCGACTGGGAGACGCAGATGGAACGCGAAGGGTTAGGACTGCGCTCCATCTTCCGCAATCAAGGGGTATCGCGCGTACTCGACGCCGCCTGTGGCGCGGGCGCGCAAGCGATCCCGCTGGCGCAGTTGGGCTTCGAGGTCATCGCCGCCGATCCTAGCAGCGGAATGCTGCGTAAAGCCGTCGAGATCGCCACACAGTACAAGATGCGCGAGAAAATGCACTTCGTCCGCAGTGATTTCCTCGACTTACCCAAAGTGGTCAAGGGTCCTTTCGACGCAATCGTCTGCAAGGGCAACGCCCTGCCCCACTTGGTCGACGACGCCGAGATCGAGGAGACGCTGCACATTTTCTTCGATTTCTTGCGACCGGGCGGGCTGCTCGTCATCGGAATGCGGGATTTCGCGCCGTTTATGGAGGATCGCCCGCGCTTTCTGCCGGGGTTAGTGAGCCGGTTAGAGGATGGCAGCGACTTCATCACTTTCGAGATCTGGGAATGGCGTGACGGACCGCCCATCCTGGCACGACAAAACCTGTTCATCGTCAAGGGACGGGGACGGCACTATGAGACGATCAAGCGGCGGGTTGTCTTTCGCCCGCTTTCGACCGACGAAGTCAAAGTTGTATTACTAGAAGCGGGTTTCGTGGACATTACCGACCAGCCCGACCGAGCCGAGCGCGTGCTCGTCGCGCGCAAACCGGGCTGATATACGAGGAACGGATTAATGGAACAGCAGATGAAACAAGCGCCAAAGTCGATGCCGAAAACGTTCGACTTCAAAGCGGCGGAACAGCGCATCTATGCTTGGTGGGAGCAAAATGGTTGGTTCAAACCGGAGGCAGCATCGGAGGATGCCGAGTCGTTCGTGATCTCGATGCCGCCGCCCAACGTGACCGGCGTACTGCACCTCGGTCACGCGCTGTTCGTGTCGCTCGAAGACTTGATGATCCGCTACGAACGGATGCATGGCAAAGCCGCGCTGTGGGTGCCGGGTGTCGACCACGCCGGAATTGCGACTCAGCTTCAGGTCGAAAAACTGCTGCAAAGCGAAGGCACGAGCCGTGAAGAAGTCGGGTACGACGAATTCCTGCGGCGTACGTGGGCGTGGAAAGAGCAGTACGGCGGCGGGATCACGCAGCAGCTTCGGCGTTTGGGCGCAAGCTGCGATTGGGATCGGGAACGTTTCACGCTCGACGATGGGCTGTCGAACGCTGTGCAAGAAGTGTTCGTCAAACTCTACGAGCAGGGCTTGATCTATCGCGGACCGCGCCTCGTCAACTGGAGTCCCGGCTTGCGCACGGCGGTCAGCGATCTCGAAGTCGAGCGCGAGGACGAACCCGGCAAGCTCTACTATTTCAACTACCCGTTGGAAGACGGCGGCTTCATTCCGGTGTCAACGACGCGCCCGGAGACGATCCTCGGTGATACGGCGGTGGCGGTGCATCCCGAAGACGACCGCTACAAGCACCTGATCGGCAAGATGGCGCTCGTTCCCGTGCTGAACCGGCGCATCCCGGTGATCGCTGACGAATACGTGGATCGAGCGTTCGGCACCGGTGCGCTCAAGATCACACCGGGGCATGACTTCAACGACTATGAAATTGGGCAGCGCCACAATCTGCCGCTGATCAACATCATGAACCGCGACGCAACTCTCAACGAGAATGCCGGACCTTACGCCGGGATGGAGCGCTTCGCCGCGCGCGAAGCGCTCTGGGCGGAGATGACCACGCTGGGCATGACGGTCAAAGTGGATGACATCGTTCACGCCGTGCCGCGCTCGCAGCGCGGCGGCGAGATCGTCGAGCCGCTGATCAGTACGCAGTGGTTCTTGAAGATTCAGCCGCTGGCGGACAAAGCGCTGGCAGCGGTGCGTGACGGTCGCATCAAGATCGTGCCGGAGCGCTTCGAGAAAATCTACTTCCACTGGCTCGAAAACATCGAGGACTGGTGCATCAGCCGCCAACTGTGGTGGGGACACCGCATCCCGGTCTGGTATGGCTCGGACGGCGAAATCTACGTCGGCAAGGAAGCGCCGCCGGAACGCCTCAACTACACGTGGACGCCGGAGACCGACGTGCTGGATACGTGGTTCAGCAGTGGCTTGTGGCCCTTCAGCACGCTCGGTTGGCCCGAGCAGACTCCCGACCTCAAACGCTACTATCCCACCGACGTGATGGAGACCGGTTACGACATCCTGTTCTTCTGGGTCGCCCGCATGATCATGATGGGCTTGTGGTTCACCGACGAAGCCCCCTTCCACACCGTCTACCTGCACGGAATGGTGCGTGATAAACAGGGATATAAGTTCAGCAAAGTTAAGGGCAATGTGATTGACCCGCTCGACTTGGTCGATCAGTACGGTGCTGATCCGCTGCGCTTCACGCTGCTGACGGGCGGGACGCCGGGCAACGACGTGAACCTCGACACGACCCGTGTTGAGCGCAACTGGCGCTTCGTCAATAAGATTTGGCAGATGACCAACTTCGTCACCAGCAATCTTGAGGGCGACGCCGCCTCCGGCGGTCTGGAGCTGGGATTACCGCCGCACGACCAGCTCGACCTGCCCGCGCGCTGGATCGTCAGCCGACTGATGAAGCTGATTGACAACGTGGCGCGCTTGTTCGAAAGCTATCAATACGGCGAGGCAGGACGCCAGATCGACGACTTTCTCTGGGGCGAGTTCGCGGACTGGTACATCGAGATCAGCAAGCATCCGCTCTATCAAGGTGACGAAACCGCCCAGACCAACACGCGCCGCGTGCTCGTCTACGTCATTGATCAGGCGCTGCGGCTGCTGCACCCGTTCATGCCCTTCGTCACCGAGGACTTGTGGAGTTTCATCCCGCACGAAGGCGAAGCGCTGATTCTCGCGCGTTACCCGGAAGCGGACGTGACTTACATGGATAACGAAGCGGAAGCGGACATGCAACTGCTGATCGATCTGGTGCGCGGCGTGCGCAACGTCCGCGAGGAGTACAACGTCGAACCCGCCCGCAAAATCTCCGCGCTCATCGCGGCGGGCAGCCATGAGGCGCTGCTCACCACCCACGACTATCTGTTTGCCCGGCTCTGCAACGTGGCGTCGTCCAGCCTGCTGCCCGCAGGCAGCGATGCGCCACAGCGCGCCGCGCTGGTGACGGTCGGTGACGTGACCATCTATCTGCCGCTGGCGGACTTCGTGGACGCGCAGGCGGAATGCGAGCGGCTCAACCGTGAGCAGGATAAGCTGCGCGAGCAGATCGTGCGCAGTGAGGGGATGCTCGGCAACGAGCAGTTTGTCAGCCGCGCGCGCCCGGACGTGGTCGAGCGCGAGCGCGAACGCTTAGCATCGCTGCAAGCCAGCGCCGACCAAATCGCCGCACGGCTGGCAGATTTGTGCGGTTGATCAATCTCGTAGGGGCAGAACTTAGCATGCTCAGTTCTGCCCCTACGGTTTCGGTTTGAGAAAGAGAACGCGCCCGGCTTCCTGGGCTGCTTTGCGGACTTCAAAATCCAGATCGTTCTGGTAGAGTTCGCGGAGCGCATCCAGCGCAACAGGGTCGCCCAACTCGACCAACTCCTGAATCGACTTGAGGCGCACGGCGGCATTCTTGTCCCTCAGCCGTGCGATGTGATAAGCGACAAGTTTCTGATTTAGGCTCACCGTGTCTCAGCTTTCGCTAATTACTGGTTGAATCCATTATAGCAAGACTTGGGCTATCGGGCGCGAGCCGGATTTAGGATGGTTTGCGCGACCGTCCAGCTTCGCCCTCGCGGAGCGCCCGCCGCTGAGGTTATAATGGCGAGCGCGTAGGTCAAATCAAGGATTTGCCGTTGTCACAAGGTTATAAAATCTGCCCGATCTGCGGAACGCCCTCCCACCGCAACGCCACCGTATGCAGTACGTGTGGCACGTCGTTGGCGGACGTTATGGTCGTCGCAGAAACGCGCAAATCCTCGAAAAGTGCCCCCGACTATGATCTGCGCTACGGTGAGACCGATTTGCTCGAAGGTGGATCGCACCGCCGGGGTGAAATCTACCTATTCGGCGGTCTGCTGACGCTCGCCGCGCTGATCTGCGTTGGCGTGCTCGGGTTCGTCGCCTTACGTTGGCTGATTCCGGGTGCCGTGCCCGTACCAACGCCGACCATACCCGCGACTGCGCCCGCCCTTGTCATTGCCACCAACACACTGCCGCCAGCGCCGTCGATGGCGACTGTCACGCCGCCGCCGCCCACGGCAACGCCGACCCCCACGCAGGGACCTTGCACACACGTCGTCAAGTCCGGCGATGACCTGATCAGCATCGCATGGGCGTGTGGGCACCGCAGCTTGGACGTCCTGCCGATGATCCTCGCTACCAACGATCTACCGTCAGCCGATGCGCTCCAAGTCGGTCAGGAGATCATCGTGCCGTGGCCCACGCCGACGATTGATCCCAATGCCGCGTCAGATAGCGGTACGACAGGCAGCACCAGTGCCGATACCAGCCTCGTCGGTGAAACTGCCGTTGCCTTCTCGAACATACCGGGGCTAGAATTGGCGAGCGCGCCGACGCAAGGTCCGCCTACCGTTCCACCGACGCCGACGCTGCTTCCGGGGGTGATGTGGCATACCGTTCAGCACGACGAAACCGCCGCTTCCATCGCCTTCGAATACAAAACCACGCTCGAATCACTCTCCCAACTCAATCCCGAAATTACCTTCTCACAGTGTGACTTCGGTAAGGTGACGGGCGGTGATATGTGCAACGTGATCATTTTCGAAGGGCAAGAGATGCGCGTCCCGGCGCCAACGCCGACGCCGACGCTCTCGCCGACCCTTTCAGGCAGTGAGACGCCGACTCCGACCTTGACGCCGACTTTCAACGCCCCAAGTGCGATCGGTCCTGCCGACCGCGCTTTGTTCGGACGCAACGAACTGATCACCCTGCGTTGGGTCGCGAGTGGAACGCTCAGCGAAGGGGACAGCTATCGCGTGCAGGTTGAGGATTTGACGGTAAACAAGACTTATTCCGGCGATACGACCGAATTAACCTACATCGTTCCGGTAGCGTGGCAGGGACAGGACGGCAAGCGCCACGATTATCGCTGGACGGTCAGCGTCGTCAAATTGGCTGACCCAGAAAACCCTTACTTCACCACCGAATCCCGCCTGTTTACGTGGGAAGGACGCTAACGTATGCGCGACAAGAGACGGGTTATTCTTGCGCTGATTGCCCTGCTGCTCACGGGCTGCGAGCTTTCACAGATCCCTCAATCGACGCCGACCGCGGAAATCGAGTTATTGGTGACTCCTTCGCCGACGGTCGAAATCATGCCGACGCCGAGCGCAACGCTCACCATCCCGCCACAGCTTGAGCAGACGAGCACGCCAACGCTCGGCACGCCCTTGCCCACTAGCACGGACACGCCAACGCCTGATCCCTACGCCACCTACATCATTCAACCGAACGATCAGTTGATCGCCATTATCCAGAAGCCGCCTTTCTTCTACCGTAACCTCGACGTGATCGAGGAAATCGTCCGCATCAATCCGAATGTCGAAAGCGCTGACCGTCTTCCGGGACCCGGTTCAAGTATCCTGATCCCCCTACCCACCGGGACGCCAACACCGGAGGGCTTCGCGTTGACGGCATCAGCGCAGCCGAATGCACCGCAGGTCGGCGTGCCCAGCAACGCCGAGATCATTCAGGTGAGCGTGCAGGAAGGTGAAACGATCATTGGCATCGCGCAGCGGAATGCGACGACGCTCTCGATCATGGCGACGCTTAATCCGCAGTTGGGCTTCTACAACTGCGACTTCGCCAATCCGAGCGGCGGTCCCGATTGCAATGTTCCGCTGTCGGTTGGTGAGGCGGTGAACGTCCCGGCGCTGACGCCAACACCCACACTCTCGCCGACGATCAGCGGCAGCGAGACGCCCACACTCACGCCGACCTATGGCGCGCCAATGCTGGTCTATCCGCCGCAGGATGCCATCGCGCCGCCGCGCACCTTCCAGCTTCAATGGATCAGCGTAGGCGAGTTGAAGGATGATGAGGTTTATCTCGTTCAAATCGAGGATGACACGACGGGCGCGAAAGCCGATCCGGCGATTACGCACAGCACGTCGTACAGGCTGCCGGAAAGCCTGATCCCAAGCGATGGGCAGACCCATGCGATGCGCTGGCAGGTGAGCGTAGTCGCGCCCACCGCTCAGGGAACGTACGGCTTCATTGGCGCGCGCGGGGATTGGCGGCGTTTCTCGTGGCAGAGCCGCTAAACCAGCCGCCAATCCCCGACGCAGCGCAGCGGATACTCGTCGCCTACACTGAAGCGCTGAACCGGGTTCCCGGTTTGGTGGATGGCATTTTCCTGCATGGTTCGATTGTGTTTGGTGCTTTCAAGCCGCGGCTGAGTGATATCGACCTGATCACGGTCGTCAGCCGGCGCTGCACCTCCTCCGACAACGCCAAGCTGGGGGCGATCCACAAGGCGATCAGCGCACAATTCCCGCGCCCCTATCTCGAAGTAAGCTACTTGCAGCATGACGATCTCGGCAAGCTAGAGGCGGACATCGAGCCGCATCCATTCAGCCACGATGGTGTGCTGCATCCGAGCGGGCATCACGACGAAAATTCGGTGACGTGGTGGTTGCTCCAGCGACGCGGGATCGCGCTGGTTGGCGAAATTCCTGTCTTCCCCGTCGATTGGGACGCACTCGTCACTGAGACTCACGAAAACCTCAACAGCTACTGGGTGCGTTTCACCCGCGAACCGGCGCGAATTACGTGGCTGACCAGCGACTTCGGCATCGAGTGGGCGGTGTTGGGCGTACTGCGTCAGTATTACAGCTTTGTCGAGAACGACATCACCTCGAAGGATGGCGCGGGCTGGTACGCACTGGATCACCTGCCCGCGCGCTGGCGACGGATCGTGCAAGAGGCGCTCGCCATCCGTCAAGAGAGGTATCAGTCGGCATACCGCTTCCGGCTGCTGCGTGCATTTGAGGCGTGGCGCTTCCTACGCTACGTGATCGGCGTCAGCAACGCCCATTTTGACCGTTGACTTAGGGAATACGCCCGAACTCGTGCTCGAGTTGTTCGGTGCTCATGTGGATCATCGTCGGGCGACCATGCGGGCAGGTCAGCGGTGATTGGCAGCGCTCCAACTGCCGGATGATCCCCTGCATCTGCTCAAAGCTGAGAATTTGTCCCGCCTTGACCGCCGCCGACTTGCAGACGCGCAGCACAATCTTCTCCTCGACCGACGCCATACCCGGCTTGTTGCCCTGCGCAAGATCGTCAACGATCCCAGCAATCACTTCGACCGGATCGTTATCCGCCAGCATCGCCGGAATACTGCGGATCACGAAGACGTTCGGACCAAACGGTTCGAGGTCGAAACCCAATTCAGTCAACAGCGGCAGCTTTTCTTCGATCAGTCGGGCTTCATCGGGCGCGACCTGCACCGTCTGCGCCGCGAGCGCATATTGAGCAATCGTGTCCTGCCGCATGTATTCCGCCATGAACTGCTCGTAGAGGATACGTTCGTGCGCGGCGTGCTGGTCGATCAAATACAGCCCGGCAGGACCCTCGGCGATGATGTACATTGCGCCGATCTGCCCGACCACTCGCAGCAGCGGCAGTGTACGCGGCATTGTCGGCGCGCCGACGCCTTCAGGGATTGCGGTGGGATCATCCGTTTCGCCGAGATGTTGGCGCGCGTGCTGACCGGGGCTGTCGAGCGCGAGTTCCATGCCCAACTGACGATGCGGCTGCCAGTCAGTATCATCGACGGCGAAACGTCGACTACGCAGCGAAGGCGTCTGCGCTTGATCGATCACGGCGCGGCGCACCGCCCGCTGCACCGCCGAGAATACGCTGTCAGCCGCGCGGAAGCGCACCTCAGCTTTGGTTGGATGCACGTTTACATCCAAGTCTTCGGGCGACATCTCGATCATCAGCACCGCCACCGGATAGCGCCCGGTCATCAGCAGCGTATGATAAGCCTGCGTGACCGCGTAGGTCAGGCTGGTATCTTGAATCCAGCGCCCATTGACGAACAGCGTGATCCGCGAGCGGTCGGCGCGGTTCATGCGCGGCGCGGAGGTGAAATCCGTAGACCCGTATGTCGCCGTGAGTATCGTCAACTTCGAGCATATTCTTGATGGTGTCCAGCCCCATCGCGCCGACGAGCACATCGCCGAGGTTGCCACTGCCGTTGGTGCGAAAGACTTCGCGTCCGTCTTGTTCCAAGATCAGCCGGACGCGCGGATATGCCATCGCGTAGCGCGAGATGATTCCGGCGATATGCCGCTTCTCGGTGGTCTCTTTCTTCATGAATTTGAGGCGGGCAGGCGTGTTGAAAAACAGGTCCTCGACCGTGATCACCGTGCCGCCGGGAGCGCCGACCGAGCGCCGCTGCTGGAGGATGCCGCCTTCCAACCGAAGCTGAGTGCCGATCTCGTCGTCGCGGTGACGCGTGGTCGCTGTCATTTGGCTGACGGCGGCGATACTCGCCAGCGCTTCGCCGCGAAACCCAAGCGTGCGGATATTGTAGAGGTCGTCGGCTTCAAGCAGCTTGCTGGTCGCGTGGCGTGTGAAGGCGAGTTCAACCTCGCTGGCACTAATCCCAACGCCATCGTCGCTGATCTGGATATGCTTGCGCCCGTCGCCCTCCAGCCCGACCTGAATATACGTCGCGCCAGCATCGAGCGAGTTTTCCAGCAGTTCCTTGACAACTGACGCCGGACGCTCGATCACCTCACCCGCAGCGATCTGCGCGACCACGGCGTCAGCTAGAATGTGGATCGACATGAGGAATCCTCAACCAGCGAACACCTGTGCGATCTTAACGCGTTCGCGGCGCGGTTTCAACTCTCAGGACGAACGACGAGGTTCTCACCTTGCAGTGGAATACTGAAGAAGAACGTAGTGCCCTGCCCTTCGACACTCTCCACCCAAGCATCGCCCCCGTGCCGCTGCGCGACGCTCTTGACGATGAACAAGCCGAGACCGCTCCCCTTGATCTTGCGGTGCTCCTTGCGGGCGATGCGGACGTGTCGTTGAAACAGCAGCTTCTGGTTCTCCGGGCTGATGCCCAACCCATTGTCATGAACGCCGATCACGACGCTGTTGTCCTTAACGACGACGCTGACTTCGACTTTGCTGCCATTGGGCGTGTACTTGATGGCGTTATCGATCAAGTTCGTCAAGGCGCGCTCAAGCATAACTTTGTCGGCATTGATGATTGGCACGTCGTCCGCCACGTCGACGCGAACCGAGAGTTCTTGTTTCTCCGCTGGGAGCAGATGATTATCGACAATCCGGTGCGCAAGCTCGTCGAGGTCACAGTGAACCCGGGTCATATCGTAAAACCCGGTTTCTGGATCGAATCGTCCCGCATCCTGGATGTTATCGAGCAGCGACGTAATCTGCGTGATGCCCGACATCACCTTGCTGATGTGATACTTTTGCTGATCGTCCAGACCGTTCGTATTGCTGAGCATCTCGCCAAAGCCGCGAATGGCGGTCATGGGCGAACGGATGTCATGTGAGACGATACTGATGAACTCGTGTTGGTTGCGGTTTAGTTTCTTGAAGCGGGTGATATCGTGCAGAGTCAGTAGCAGACCAGATGGCTGCTCCGCCGCATTGAGTGCCACCTGCACATGAGGGACGAACGTTTTCTCACCGCGAACCCACTCAGTGAGCGGACGCTCGCCCGCGACGAACGCAAGCAAGTCGCCCGACTGTACAATGTCCGCCAGTGCATTCCCGCTTGCTACCACACTGCCGAACAATGCCTCCGCTGCCGGGTTCGCCAATACCAGCCGTTGGGACACGTCCAGAATCAGCAGCGGATCGACCATGCTGAAAACCCCGGAAAGCGCTAAGCCCCGCTGCTGCTCTCGTTCTGCGCGCGCAGCGACAATAGCGAGGCTGTCAGCCAGCGCCTTGATGAATTCAAGCTCGGAGTCGTCTGCCGCGTGCGGATTGACGAAACTCAGCAGCAGAACACCGAAGTCCCGGTCAGGGACTTGGATGGGCTGCACCAGCAAACGCCCGTCGTCAAAGAATTGGAGCGCATCCGATTGGTCGATCAGCGTCGCGATGTCGAAACTATCCGCGTTGTTGACGCCGACTGCCATACTCAGCGTGCGATCATTATTCGCGTAAAACGCCGCGCCTGCCGCGTCGGTCTGTTCAAGAGCAGTCTGGAGAATCAAGGTGATGCAAGATTGAATTTGAGGCTGCGTGGCAATCGCGTGAAGCACTCCGCGAAGTTGATAGTCGCAATGTTTTGTATTCACTTGCATTGACTGCTTCCTCGTAACTGCCCATCTCATCTATGATTATTATATATATCCGCCGCACCAACACGCAAACTGGGATCATCACCTCTGAATCGTCTCAAGTGTCACGTCCGCTAGCTCGGTGCTTGCTCGACGCTCCGGTATTTCGGATCAGTATCTTGCGCGCAACTTTACGCTTGCGCTGATCATCTCATGATACAATCGTTGAAGGGTGGTGCGCAGTCACTGCATCCACCTAGCACAGCAGCGGGTATTCTTGCGGTGCCTACCCTTCCATGCTAGACTTTCTTTATTAAGACCGCGAATAACAATTCACCTTGGTGGTCATAGCAATGGCTGAAAAAATTCTGGTTGTTGACGACGATCTGGACAGCCTCAAGCTGATCGGATTGATGCTTCAGCGAAATGGCTACGAAGTGATTGCCGCGAATTCGGGCACCCAAGCGCTGACACGCGCAGCCAGCGACCATCCCGACCTGATCATTCTTGACATGATGATGCCGGACATGAATGGCTACGAGGTCAGCCGGAGTTTACGCCGCAATGCTTCGAAACGCAAAACATTCCGATCATCATGTTCACGGCAAAGACCTTGATTGACGATAAAGTCGCCGGGTTCGAAGCGGGCGCCGACGATTATCTGACCAAACCAACTCACCCAGCCGAACTCGCCTCGCGGGTAAAGGCGATCTTGATGCGCAGTGCAACCCAGCGCCCTACGGCGCGTCGCCAAAGGAACCACCATCGGCGTGATCGGCGCGAAAGGTGGCGTCGGTACCACGACGCTAGCGCTTAACATTGCGGTCGCGCGGCTGCTGGCCGGTGAAAACCCGATCGTCGCCGATTTCCGGCTTGGCATGGGCACATGGGACTGTCAATCGGTCTTGGACGCTCGACCGGCATGGCGAACGTCCTCAGCAAACCCGTCGAGGAAATTCGCCCGCGCCTGATTGAAGGCGAACTGGTCACCCATCCTTCCGGGCTGCGCGCGCTTGCTTCTCGTCGGTCCGTCCGAACGAGTCTGCCCTGAATTTCACGCCGGAACAGGCGATTGCCGTCGTCCGGGCGCTGCGCACGATGGGACGTCCGCTGGTCTTTGACCTCGGCGGCGGACTTACGCCAATGACACGCCCGCTCCAGCGTGAAATGGATCAACTGGTCGTCGTCGTCGATCCGGTGTTCGTCACACTGGCGATGGCGCGAGAAATGCTTCAGGAAATCGAGAGTTCACCGACCTGACCTCAGCCGCATTCACATCGTCGTCATCAACCGGGCGGCATCGAGCGCGCCGCCGTCGTGGAACGAGGTCGAGCAAATGCTCGGTCGAGAAATTCGCGCCGTGATTTCGCTGGCATCGGAACTAGTATCGCAGGCGCTGCAAGCGAACGTCCCGGCGGTCATGTATCCAGCCCACCGCGATTGCTTCCAGCCAGATGATCAAGCTCGCCGAAGACCTCCACAACCGCAGCCGCGTTCCGGCGAGCGGTGAGGCATAATCTTTCGGAACCGCCGCCATGATCCCCAGACTTGAACTCCCGTGACTGCTTTTGGTCCCCAACCCGCGAGCGACGACAGAATCCGCTTCGACCAACTTCTAGCTCGTTACGAGCGGATTATCGAAATCGGTCGGCAGTTGAATTCGACGCGAAACCACACGGATCTGCTGCATCAGATTATCGCAGCAGCGATGGAATTGATCGACACCGAAACGGCTTCCATCCTTCTGATCGACTCATCAACGGGCGAACTCCGGTTTGAGTTGGCGGCGAAGATGGATCCGAAGATGTCCAACATCGTCGTCCCGATGGAAGGCAGCATCGCTGGCTGGGTCGTATCGCACGGCGAACCGCGTATCATTGAGGACGTAACGCAGGTACCGAGCTATTCGCGCAACGTCGATGACATCCTCGAATTCCACACGTACAACGTTCTCGCGGTGCCGCTGCGAACGCACAAGAAAGTGATCGGCGCACTGGAAGCGGTCAACAAGCGCGACCGCGCACGCTTCAACAGTGAGGATGTGCGGGTGCTGATGACGCTGGCAGGTCAGGCGGCTATCGCTATCGAAAACGCGCGTCTGTTCCAACAGAGTGATTTCATGGCGGAGATGGTTCACGAGCTGCGGACTCCCCTTGCCTCGCTGCGCACGAGCGCCGTACTGCTACAGCGTGGCGAATTGAGCGAAGATCAGCGCGATATTTTGTCGATCATGCAGAACGAGACGGATCGACTGATCAGTATGACCAGCGACTTTCTCGACCTAGCTCGGCTCGAATCAGGGAGAATGCGGATCGATCATGATCGATTTGCAGTCGAAAAGCTGATCGATGAATGTGTCAATGTGGTGCGACCGCAAGCGCAGGATCGCGGCGTGGCGATCACGTCAACGCTTGAACCCTTAGTTGCCGATGGTGACCGGGGTAAGATCAAGCAGGTGATTCTCAACCTGCTGACTAACGCGATCAAGTACAACCGCGAGCACGGCAGCATCCACGTCGCGGCGACGACCAGCATCCGCCACGACCAGCCATTCGTAGAGGTTTCCGTTGCCGACACCGGGCAAGGAATCTCGCGCGAAGACCAGCAGTCGCTGTTTCAGAAGTTCTTCCGGGTAGCAGATACCGCGAGCACAGTTCAAGGCACCGGGCTTGGGCTGGCGATTTCCAAGTTCATCGTCGAGGCACACGGCGGGACGATCTGGCTGGAAAGCGAGCTGGAGGTCGGGTCAACCTTTTTCTTTACGGTGCCGCTTGCGCCCTAGCTCACCTTAAGCAGAACCTTTAAGACACCCGGTTGCGCCGCGTACTCAAAGGCAGCCAGTGCGTCGTCCAGCGAGAACCGCGCATCAATCATCGACGTCACATCGACTAGCCCCGCATCCAGCAAGCGCAGCGCAGCGTCAAAAGGTCCACAACGGCTGCCAATCACCTTGATCTCATCGATTGCAATTCGGGTCAGGTCAGCGGCAGGCAGCGCCTGATAGGTGCTCTTGAGGATGATCTTCCCGCGCGGCTCCACTAGAGCGAGCGCATCCGCGAAGCCATCCGCCGTGCCAGTGCAGTCGATCACGACCTGCGCCTGAGCATCAGTGATTTCGCTGCGGGCAAACACGGGGATACGCCACTGATCGAGCAACCGCGCCGGTTTCTCGTGCCGGGCGATTACGCCAATTTCAGCACCGACCAAGCGTATGACTTGGGCGACGAGCAGCCCCAGTTTTCCCGCGCCAAGCACGACCACCCGGTCGCTTGGCGAGATGTGCGTCGCTTCCAAGATTTGCAGCGCTGCCGCTAGCGGTTCGACAAAAACGGCGGCTTCGTCGCTCACCGACGGCGGGACAAGATGCAAGTTGCGTGTCGTCAGCGCGAGGTAATCGGCAAAAGCGCCGGGATGCCGGTCAATTCCAACAGTCGTCCGGTGGCGGCACTGACTGGGCATACCCCTCTGGCAGAGATCACACGAGTCGTCGGCGACGTTGATTTCGCCGACAACTCGCTGACCAAGCCACTCCGCCGCGCCGCCGACCACGTCAGCGACGAACTCGTGCCCCGGAATTCCACTAAAGCTCATGTACCCGGCGACCAGTTCAAGGTCGGTATTGCAGATCCCGGCGCTGCGGATTTTCAGAAGCGCCTGACCTGCCACCACTTCTGGTTCTGGCGCTTGCGCCTCAAAACGCAGGACGCGGTGGCAGTTGTCGTCAAGGAACAAGGCTCGCATAGGTAGCTTAGGCTTTTGCCTTTGAAGTCTCAAGTTTCGCCGGGCGCCGATGGCTAATGAGTGGAATTTCGCCCTTTTCCCACGAGACGAGCAGCGGCACGGCGATGAAGATCGATGAATACGTTCCCGTTAGCAGACCGACGAACAGAATAGCGATGAACTGCTTGATCAACTCACCACCGAACAGCAAGATGGCGATCATGATAAAGAATGCGTTCAACTGCGTCGCCAGCGAGCGGTGGATCGTCTCCAAAATGCTGCGGTTGACGATCACTTCGTAAGGCTCGCCGAGGTGCTTCGGAATGTTCTCGCGGATACGGTCAAACAGGACAATCGTGTCCTGTACCGAGAAGCCCACAACCGTGAGCACGGCGGTCAGGAACAGCGCATCGACTTCCCAGCCGAAAAGCAAGCCTGCCAGCGACATCGCGCCGGAGACGACAAGGATGTCGTGGATCATGGCGGCGATGGCGCAAACACCATAGCGGAACGCTTTTGGCACCTGCCGGAAGGCGAGGACGATGAAGCCCGTCACCACTATCGACGCGATGACCACAGCGAAGAAGGCCGCCTGCGTGACCTCCTTGCCCACCGTCGCCGACACCTGCTCGATTCGCAGGCTGTTGCGATCAAGCGGGGCGAGCTGATCGAGCGCGGAGATGATTTGATCTTGCGTCGCTTGATCTTGGAAATTCGCGCGCACCGACCAGCGGTACTCGCTGGCACTGCCGACCTGCTGCACGCTGATGTCCGTATTGCCGTATTGCTGGAATACGTCGCGGATATTGGATTCGGTCGCGCCTGCATCCGTGAACTTCAGTTCATAGAGGCTGCCGCCGACGAAGTCGTTGCTGAGCCGAAACAGGCTGCCCGTCGTCGCCAACGAGTATCCCATGATGATGAGACCGGGAATGATCAGCGCTGCCGAAAACAGGAAGAACCAGCGCCGCTTTTGAATCAAACTAAACATAAGTTCCTCCTAGACACCGAGCAGCCAAGTACGTTCGCGCAGCGGCTGGCGCAGCAGAGAGACCAGCACGCCAAGGAACGTTCGCGTGACGATAACCGCAGTAAACAGGTTGATAATCAAGCCCAGCCCCAGCGTCACCGCAAAACCAGCAACGACACTTGCGCCCGGAGTCTGTCCGAACAGGAACAGAATGCCGCAGATGATAATCGTCGAGAAGTTCGAATCGCGGATTGACTGCCACGCCCGGTGGAAACCGGCGTCCAGAGCAGTGTCGAGCGGATTGCCTGCCGCGAATTTCTTCTTTGATGCGCTCGAAGATCAGGATGTTGCCATCCACCGCCGTGCCTATCGAGATCAAAAAGCCGGTGATTGCTGGCAGGGTCAGCGTCACGGGGATCAGCTTGAAAGCTGCCATGTTGAGGACGATGAACACCAGCAGCGCAAGGTCGGCGGCGATGCCGGGGACGCGGTAGTAGATGAACATGAACATCAAGACGACGATCACGCCGATGAAGTCCCGCGCGAATACTCAGATTCACCGATTCCTGACCAAGCGTCGCGCCAACCGTCTCGGCACTCTCAACGCTCAGCGGGATCGGCAGCGCACCGGAGCGAAGCTGCAAAGCGAGCTGCTTGGCTTCCGTTTCCGTGAAATTACCAGTAATCACGCCGCCGGTGTCTAACCGCGAATTGATGCGCGGAGAGGACAGCACGATGCCGTCCAGCACAATCGCCAGCGGTTCGCCCACGTGGTCGGCAGTGAAGGGTCCAAAAGTCGTCGACCCATCAGCCGTCAGTTCAAAGGCGATGTCCCACTGACCATTTGTTTCCAGCCGCGCGGCGGCGGATTGCAACCCTGCGCCGGTCATCACCGTCTGGAATGGCTGTCCGTTCTGGGGATTTACCATCCCGTTGTTACTGGTATCGACGGTCGCGCCATTCGCCTCACGCGCACTTTGGATTTTTAATTGCTCCGTCGTGAGGATTTTCTGCCCCTCGAAGGTCGACGTCTGGCTGCTTAAGCCAGTGAAGTCGACAAATTCGAGCAGCGCTGTCTTCTGAATTGTATTGATAGCGCCTTGCGGATCGGTCTCGCCGGGAAGTTCAACCAGAATCCGGTTTGAACCCTGTACCTGCACCGTTGGTTCAGTCACACCCAGCGAGTTCACGCGGCGGGCGACGTTATTTGCCGTTTGGCGAAGGTCATCGGCGGTAAACTGGTCAGCGGGAAGGTCAGCTTGAAGTAGAACTCGCAGCCCGCCGACGAGATCAAGCCCTAGGCTCTGTTCGACATTGAGATTAATGTCGGGAGTGCCGTCACCGTTGGTATCGAGATGAATGCCGGTTGTATCGGGCAGGCTCACCCAAGTGGCGAAGACCGTCAGGAGGATAACGACGATCAACCAGCGAAAATTAGCGGTCATATGAACCTTTCGTACTTGTTCTCAGATAAAACCATTATTTACTGCTGTGGTTCCCGGCTGCTCATGGCGAGTTGTGCGCTGCTTGCGAGTTCTTCCGGATCATAGGGACGCATCAAAGCCGCCGCCAGTACCCGAATCACAACGCCATCAGCGATTTCAACAGTGGCAATGCCCTTCTCGGCTTCGACGTCGACCACGCGACCAATGATTCCCCAAACGTAATCATCTCGTCGCCGGGATTGAGCGAATTCACGTACTTTTGTTGTTTCTGGAATTCGCGCTGTCGGGGATAGATCACCAGTGACCAGTATGCACCCAAACCAAGCACTAATAACACACCTAGTACGACAAATTCAACCATCGTCCACCCACCGCTAGAAACAGGGGACGATTATAGCGCTGCTCCGTTCACTTACAACCATCAAGATTGGGTTCACAAAAACGGGTTGCTTGACCAGCGGCGGTATAGCCCCTAAAATACGTGCGCGTGGGAAGACAGGGATTAAGAGCATGTTGAAAAAAGCAGCCCTCTTCATAGGTATCCTCCTGATCGGTATTATTGCTCCGGTCAGCGCTGGCGACAATGTCCTTTCGAATAACAGTGGTACGGGTAACGCGCCGTTCTTCATCTCCGGCGAGAAATCGCTGGTGATCAACGGCTTCGACCTGAACTCGCTGGGCATTCAACGCCCAGCCGTAATCGACCGCATCAGTATCGCGGTGCAGTCGCCCGTTGCCGGAACGCCGGTCGACGTTGTCGTCTATCAGGATGCGAATGGCGGCTCGCCGGTCGATGCGACCCTTGCCGGAAGCCAACAGGTGACCATCAACTCGTCGGGAACGTTCACCGTCGTGCTCACGACGCCGATCACAGTCACTCAGCCGGTTGTCTGGATTGGCTTCTACCTGCCGGTCGACTTCGTGTTCCTCGCCGACACCTCCGGCACGTCAGTGCTCACTTACTGGGCATGGACAGCAGGTGGTACATTCGATCTGAACACGCTGTCATCGGCGCAAGTGTTGGGTCCCGCCGATGGAACAGCACCGGTCAACATCAACATGAATGGGATCGCGCGGATTAGCGCCGAGATCACCGGGGCGAACGGATCAACCACCGATAACGCCGTGACGCCCGGTGGGCAGACCGGTGCCAACATGAGTCTGGTCGGCGTCTACTCCACCTGCCCTGATGTCGGTCACGATTTGGAAGACGAGTACATTAGCTACGGCGACCAGATCAACCTGCACTGCACCATCGTCCCGGTCTCGCAGAGTCCGGCACCGCCGGTCGGATACTCACTGCGCGGCAACCTTTACGACATTATCGCCTTCAAGCAACACGGCGTGGTAGAGCAAACGTTTATCTACCGCATTACCCATTGCATCCGCCCTGCTCCGGCAGACATCGACAACGCGGTCATCGGCATCGCCTATGGTATGCCGCGCCAATGGCACATCCTGCCGACGGAACGGTTCAATGATGTGGTCTGCGCTGAGCTACGGCAAATCGGCAATCTCGCTTACTTCGTACACTAAGGAAGGACGCCGCTGATGCGCGTCGAAACCAACGAGCGGCTGGCACGTCGAAACCGTCAGATCGCGCAGTATCTCTTTTTTGCAACGTTTGGCGTCCTGATTTTGGGATTGGTATTCCTCAACACGCAGGTCTCGGCGGTCGCCGATGGCAACGTCCTGTTGAACACGTTGGCGCAGACAGCGGTTCTGCCGCTTGCTTTCATTACGACGATTGCATCCGTACGGATGACGAACCTCTGGGTGCGCCAGCCGCGCCCGGAGGTCGTGATCCGCGAAGGACTGAAGGGGCTGAGCAATAAGAGCGTCCTCTACAGTTATTACCACTTCCCTGCTCGCCACGTCCTCATCTGCCCGCAGGGTGTGTTTGCCATCATCACGAAGTTTCAAGATGGCGTCTACAATGTTGAGGGTGACGCATTGGCAGACTCGCAAGAGCGCATGAGTCGTGTCCTCAGCCTGTTCCGCTTCGACGGTGTCGGCAATCCGACCGCCGAAGCCATCCGCGCCGCCGATCACATCGAGAAGCTGCTCGAAACCATTGCGCCGGGCGTTGAGGTGCAACCGGTGATCGTCTTTGTCGACCCGAAAGCCGAAGTGATCGCCGTCAATCCAAGTGTGCCGGTGGTCTATCCGCTGGGCAAGCGTTCCCCCATTCTCCGCGACTTGATCCGTGACGTGGGCAAAGAGAATCGCGCCACGCTTACCCCGGAGCAGATCGCGGAATTTGACGAGCTGACGCTGAAACGTTGAGCATGAACCAGAAGCAGCGGCTCGCTTGTGTCGCCGCTTTAATCCTACTGGGGTTCGCCCTACGCTTCTATCAACTCAACCGCGTCCCGCTGCGTGGCGACGAGGCGTTCACCGTCCTTCACTGGATGCGCGAACCGCTTACTAGCACGCTCGCGAATATTGCGACCAAAGACCCCCAAGCGCCCTTGAGTTACGTGCTCTATCGCGCGTGGGGGTCCGTCATGGGCACCAGCGACGACGTCGTTCGTATCCTCCCCGCCCTGCTCAACGTGTTGGGCATCCCCATCATGTACGCGCTCGGACATCGCTTACGCGGCTGGCGACTTGGCTTGCTAGCCGCATTCTTGTGGTCAATCAACGCCTATCAAATCTGGCACGCACAGGATGCTCGCAGCTATGCCATCTGGGCAATTCTCAGCCCGCTGGCGGTATGGCTGGCACTGCGTGCCCTCGATCGTCAGCGCCGCGTCGATTGGCTACTCTACGTGGTGGCTGCCGCGCTCGCTGGCTACGTCTATTACCTCGAATTGTTCGTCGTAGCCGCGCTCAATCTCTACGTGTTCGTTACCCATTGGCGCGAACGACGGGTGCTCAGCTGCTGGATCGGTGCTGAAATCGCGCTCGGCTTGATCCTCGCGCCATGGTATCTCCAACCGCGCTTGCTGTTTGGGAGCGGCTATGGCGGCACGACCAGCAATTTCGACCCGATGCAGTGGTTCACCCACTTTCTACCGAGCTTGACCTTCGGCAACACCGAAACGCTTCCAGCCGACTTTCTCGCATGGCTGGCTCCCCTGCTCGCGATCGCACTAACTGCCGGGATGATCGATTGGTGGCGGCGCAATCATCAGCAAGCGTTGCTGATGGGACTCATCGGGACAGTTCCACTGATCTTGCTTGGGGTTGTATCATTAAGGTTGGGCGTATTTACGCCGAGATACGTACTTGGATCTGCTCCAGCTTACACGCTGATCCTTGCAGTGTTGGTGTTGGATGCGGGTAAATCGTGGTTACGAGCTAGTCTTTTTTCTGCTGTGGTGTTGATTAGCCTATTTTGCCTAAATCAGTATTTCCTTACTGACTATGCGAAGTCTCCTGATTGGCGAGCGCTGGCGCGCTATCTGCAAGCCAACGTTCAGCCCGGTGATTGGGTGACGCAGGCAGCCGCCGACGAAGCTTTCACGTTCTACTGCACCGACTTCGCTGTCCCGGCGAATTGCGATGACAAGCTACCCGCCAGTCCCGAACAAACTCCTCAAGAAATCGATTCCTTGCTGACTATACGAAGCGCGCAGTCTCAGGCGATTTGGTACGTCGCTCAGCCTCCCGACTGGTCGAACGCTTACGCTGCCGAGGATTGGCTCAGCAGTCATCTGCAGTTGGTTCGCAGCACTTGGGCGAATGGAATGCGCGCGCAGGAATTCAAACCGTGGGACGTGAGCGCCACCGAGACTGCCGACATACCGCTGGCAAAGTTTGATGACGTGGTACGGCTCAGTGGCGCGCAGGTCTTTACCGAGCCAACCAATGAACTCACCGTTTGGCTCTACTGGCAGCCACTTGCCGCCACTGAGACCCCGCTCAAAGTCTTCTTGCACCTGCGTCCCAGTGACGACGAAATCACGGGCATCGCCGCGCAGGACGATCAGTATCCCCAAGACGGGCGCATCTCCACATCCAACTGGCAGCCGGGCGTGCTCTACCGCGACGTCTATACGCTCCCACTGGCAGACGTCACGCCGGGGAATTATGCACTGGTTGTCGGCTTCTACGACCCCGAAACAAATCGCCGCCTCCCAGTGGAAGACGGCGACAGTTTCACCATTCAGACAATCTCGATCCCGTAAGGGCGAACGCTGTGCGCCCTGCAAAATAACTCGTACCTTAACTCAGTTCGTCGAGCCGCTTCTGCCATTTCTCGACCAGCCGGTTATAGACGCCCTCCGAGAGTTCGCCAGAAAGCAGCTTGGCATCCAGCGCGTCGAGAAACGCCTGAATTTCCTCTTTCGTCTGCGGATTCGCTGGCGCGCTGCTCGCGGCGGGAGCGGCTGCCTGCTGAGGCTGCTGCTGATTTTGCATCATATTCATCATCATCTGCTGCATTTGCATTTGCTGCTCAGCCATCCGACGCTGCATGTCTGCGGCATCGGGATTAAGCACACTACCGACCTGCTGCCCGACGCCCAAACCGACGCCCGCGCTCGCCAGCATTCCACCAGCGCCTTGATTGCCCGCTGCCGTCTCCGCAATGTTGAAGCGACGCTCGTTGGCGTAGCGCTCGTAAGCTTCGGCGGTCACGTAATTGCGAATCTCGTCGAGCGTGACGTCTTCTTTTGCCGTGAACGGCACCGCTTCGAACGCCTTAATCCGCAAGCCGAGCGCCTGAAACTTCTCATTGACCTTGACCAGCATCGCGCCCTCAATGTCGCCGAGGATGCGGTTTGCGTCCGGCACGCTCTGCACGCCCGATTTAGCGATCAGCTCTGAGATTTCGCCGATCAGCATACTCTGAATGCGATCCCTGATGTCCGCCAAGCGCGTGATCGGCTTGCCAACGCCGTACTGCTTGACGAAGCGCAGCGGATCGTCAACGCCGATGTCGATTACGCCGTGACCTTGCAGCAGCACGATTCCCATGCCGCGACCGGGCGTTTCCATCGGGATCGGCGGGCGCGTCCCCCACCCTACCTGCGGCATATCCTTGAGGTTGACGAAATACAGGTCGGCGGTAAATGGCGTCCGCCCACTGGTCGCCAAGCCGATCAAGCCGGAGAGGATCGGCAGGTTCGCCGTCGACAGCGTATGCCGACCGGGACCCAGCACGTCGAGCGCCTCGCCGGAACGAACAAACACGGCGGCTTGGCTCTCACCGACGATGACCTGCGACCCCATCCGCCAGTCGCCGCTGCCCTGCTGCGGCTCGCGGTAGGCGAGTTCCTCGTTCTGGATGTTGGTATGGTCGATGACATCGATAATACGGGGCATAGCTTCGCTCCTTTACGCAGTCAATGATTTGTTGATATTGGTCAAGACGTCCTCGCGGAGCGAAAATGCATCGTTCGCTTCCAGCGTAAGTTGGTCGAAGCTCTCGATGGCAGCATCAACGCCCTCGCCGCTGCTCACGCTCTGGTCAAGCGCATCCAGCGCCGCGTCAAACTTGTCCATGTAACGGATCAGCGCTTCGTCGAAGCTGTAGAGCCGCTCCAGTTCTTCCTCGCCGACTTTGACCGCTTCGCCAAAGCCCGAATAGCCTGGCGCCGCCGCCTTCACCCGGTCGCGGTAGGTTTGCAGCTTCGTCTTAACGCTGTTGGTCTTACTCATCGAACTCAACCCGCCGCCGTCAAGCAGCTTGCGCTCGATTTGCACTAACCGGGCGATCCGCTGCGATAGCTGGTCGGCGATATAATCACGCACCATCCGGTCGGCATCGCGTCGCGCGCCCTTATCGATGTAGCCACGAAAACCCGGTACCCGGGCGATCAGCCGCTCGAATGAACCACGTTGGCTGACAATTTGCTCGTAAAGGTCGGACATTTTCCACTCCCTAGAGTCAACAATCACCTTGATTCTACGGCGCTGCGCGGGGAGCAGCCCCCCAGTTTTGGGGCGTCGGGTCAGCGCATCACGACAGGAAGTATTCCGTGCCGCAGTATTTGCAGACGACGATCCCCTTGCCCGCCAACGTAATTTCCCCGCCGCAGTTCTTGCAGTGATCGAGTTCGCGCAGCGCCTTCGCGTCCGATGAGTAGAGCGTCCCGTCATCCCAGTTGACGTAGCCGCTGAAGACCTGCAGCCCCACCAACTGATGCACCATCTCCTGCACTTGCTCGACCGTGACGTGCATCTCTAGCGCCATGTCGTTGACGCCAACCTGCCCGCGACTCTTGAGGATGTCGAGCAGTTGGCGCTGCTTCTGCATCACCAACTCCTGCGCGGCTTCCGTGCCGCCGCGCGAAAAAAGGTAGATCCCGAAGCCCACCAGCAGCGCCACCGGGATGAAAGCGATTCCCGCCCCGATGATCACGCCGCCACTGCTCGTACCGGATGACGCCTGCGTCGCCAGCCATAAGCCCGCGATCAACGCCACGCCGATGCCGACGACCGTCAGAATGATGCCTACCAAGCGACTGCTGTTCATTCACGCTCCGTTCGTGTATTGATCAACCGAAACCGCTACTGCCGCCGCCACCACCGCCGCCGCCGCTGAAGCCGCCGCCGCTCCAACTACTGCCACCGCTGCGCCAGCTTCCACTGGAACCGCTCGACGCACTCTGCGGACGGCTGGTCATGGCGCTCGATGCCGAGTTGAGCATGTTGGACAAGCCATTCGAGATCGACTCCAGCCCGCTGGAAAGGTTGCCCGACATCTGATCGAGCGAGACCCCACCGCCACCAGCCCGTGCCAACCCGCCGGTCATGTCACCGCCACCCATACCCATCCGAGGGACAGGCGTCCCGGCGACGTAACCGCGCCGGTAGGGTCCCAGATAGGTTGGATAATACCAATACGGGATCGGCACGAAATCGACCTGCTTGAACTTGCCTATCCACGTGCGATCCAACCCGAAGGCGACCGCATACGGCAAGTAGCGCTCGAATTGCGCCGCTGCCTCCTCTACCTTAGCATATTTTTCGAGGTTGCGAAGATACTCGTAGAAGGCTTTCCACTTGGCTGCTTCCTCCGCGCCTTTGCGCGTTTTAGCGGGCATCACTGGACCAATGATCAGCGCGGCGACACCGACGACCCCAACCGCAATCGGCAGCAGCAGCGGCACGAATCCATACTGATCGCTCGCCGTGAACAGCACCCAACCGATCACGCCAGCGAGCGCAAGTATTGCCACCGCAATCGCCGACCAAACCGAGCGAGTCGTGCTGGGGCTGGTCTTGAAGAAACCATCCGTCACCAGCTCCGTGTACAAATTACCCTGTATTTCGGTGATCACGGTATAGAACTTCTGGCGCAGCGACGCCATCGACCGTTCCATTTTGCCGCCCGTGAACAGACGCTCAATCATTTTCGTCTCGAACGGACGCAGCCCAGCAAGCGACTTATCCGTGCGCTTGAAGGTAAACTCGCTGCCGCCGCCGAGACCAAAAATACCTTCTTTCTTCTCTTCCTCGATGACGATATAGCCCTTATGTGCGAGGTCGATCAGGGTCGAAATCGCATCACGCGGATCGGCGCGCTCATCAACTAGTGTGCCAACGACCGCCGGGGGCAAATCCGACGGCGGCTCGCTCAGGAAGGTCGGCACGGGTCCAATGTTCGGGTCGCGCCCCTTACGCATGTAGAGCACGTAGAGCAGCAGCACGCCGCCGATACCGATCAGCAAGGACAGCACGATAATCCCGACGTTGATCAGCGGCATAACGTTCTCGTCGAACGTCCGCTGCTGATCGAAACTCGACTGCCAAGCCGGTGCCGTCGCGTTGGGGTCGTGCGGATACTGCACGCGAATTTCGAAGTTTTCGCTGCCGCCGATTTGCCGAGTCGCTTTGGCGACCACCGTCGTCCCGTTGACTTGAATGTCGCTGGGTGCACCGTAGGTCACCACCGGATCGACACCCTCGCGCGGGGCATAGCCCGCCGGTAGCTGCACCGTCACTGTGCTTTCGCCAATGGCGAAACCGTAGTGTTCCGGCGAGATTGCATACCACGACAATTGATCGCCAGCCTCGTAGATCCGCAGCCCGCCGACGACCGTATACGAGATCTCGAAATGTTCGGTCGCATTGTTGATAGGCTGCAAGAAGTAGTAGGTGATCGACAAGCCAGCCGACGTATTGCTAACGCAGTACGTCCCCGCCGACTGAGAGCAGTTCTGACGCAGCGCTTGCCCCTGCTCGGTCACTTGAATGTTGTTGATCGTGTCGATGTAATCCATCGGGATCACCCGCGAACCATAGGTGAATCGCCCCGTAAACTGCACGTCGTAAATCTCAGCGACGTCGAACTGGTTGTTCGTCGTGTCGACGTTGTCGATATTGACGTCCCACCGATCCCAGAACACCGTGCGATTATCTTGAGCCGCCACCACCGACACGCCAAGAATCAACAGCACGCTGATTATCACTGCCAATTTTCTGAGCACAGGCAGAATACCTCCTTTACAATGATGAGATCAGTTTAAACCGCAACCCGCGTTCTCGCCACATCGGCGGTAGCGGCACTCAGGGAGAAAGGGTAAGATCAGCAGGTCAACAACCTGTATTTTGGGGGATCCGATGACGCGGTGGGTCGTAACGTTAGTGGCAGTGCTTCTCCTGATCGGCTTTGAGCGCGGCATGGCATTGGAAGACGCACCTACCCCAACACCGGCGGACACGATCCTCTACACCGTGCAGCGCGGCGACACGCTGGGACTGATCGCCTTTCGCAATCACACCACCGTCGCCGAAATCGCCCGCCTGAACAGCCTGACCAATCCGCAGTTAATCGTGTTGGGGCAGCGGCTCCGCCTCCCCGTGTCGGCGAGCAATACCGCGACCTCAGCCGCTCCTAGCAGCAGCACAACGGATGCGGAAGCCACACCCGAAGTCGCCGCCGAAGCCCTCACCGCGCCGGTTGTCGCGCTGCCGCTCGATTATGGCGTCGAAGCCGATTTCACCGGGCAAGACCTCGACAGCACGGTCGCACAAATCTCGGCATTGAATATGCACTGGGTGAAGATCGAGGCGCGCTGGCGCGACCTTGAAGCCACACGCGGCGTGATCGACTACACGGCGCTGGATGCTGTCGTCGACGCGCTGCGCAGCCACAACCTGAATCTGCTCGTGACGATCACCACCGCGCCGGACTGGGCGCGTTCCAGTCAGGTCGAGAACGGACCGCCCGACGATCTAGCCCTGTTCGCCCAGTTTGCCGGTGAACTCGCCGGGCACTACGCCGGGCGAGTACAAGCCTATGAAATCTGGAACGAGCCAAATCTACGCCGCGAATGGAACAGCGCCTTCTTCCCGATCAGCGCCGAAACCTACGCCAACCTGCTCCGCAACGCCTACAACACTATCAAAACGGTCGATCCGGCGGCGGTCGTAATCAGCGCGGGACTGGCACCGACTGGCTTCAACGACGGCATCAACGCGGTCGACGACCGGGTGTATCTGGACGATCTCTATGCCCAAGGGCTAGCGCAGATCAGCGACGCCATCGGCGCACACCCCTACGGCTTCGCCAACCCGCCGGATGCCACCTGCTGTGCCGCGCCGGACGGCGTCCTCACCCATTACGGACATCCGAGCTTCTACTTTCTCGATACCCTCATCGACTACCGCGCCACCATGCTCCGTTACGGGGATGAAACCAAGCTCATCTGGGTGACCCGCTTTGGCTGGGGGACCAGCGAGGACACTCCTACACCACCACAAAACAGCGCCTACGTGAGTTACAACAGCCTCGAACAACAAGCGCAATACTTTTCGCGTGGCTTCGAACTCGGCGCTCAGTTGGGCTATGTCGGGGTGATGATCGCCTACAACTTGAATGGCTGCGTGGCACAGCCTGCCAACCCTGAAGCCTGCTATTACAGCTTGTTCAATCCGGGGGGGGGAAACGCGCGGTTTTCGACCGGCTGGCGTTGATTTTCGCCAACGCCACGCCCTAAACGCTGCTGTGATCGTCGCTGTGGTTGGGCTTCGACTTCGCCGCGCCACGTAAATAGAACAAATAGCGTTTAGTGTCAAAGTGAAACGGCATTTCGTAGGTCGTCGGCAGCACTTCCACGCGCTGAATCCGGCTGAGCTTGAAGGCGCGAACGCGACCGGCGAAGCTGTCGTAACCGACGATGTAGACCGCCCCGCTCGGCTTGGGTTCGATAAAGTAAATCGACATCTCGCGGGCGCGGGTTTTCAGTCGGTCCCGGCTGCGATACCAGATTCTGATACAGCGCTGCTCACCCCAAGCGCGGGTCAGCAAATCGAGCATTGCTGTGTGCGGTGCATCGGCAGCTTGCTGCTGCGTGAGTTCGGTCAGCACGTTCGCGTGCGCCGCAACTGAATCAGGCAGCGATTGACTCAGTTTAGCCATCGCCGAGCTTAGGTGCGGGTTCTCTTCCCGCGACACGGAGGCAGCAAGCAGCAGCGCCACCGTCTCGTTGAAGCTCAAACGCAGCGTCGCCAAATACTGTTCGCGCTCAAGGCAGAACCGACCATCTTTTTGCTGTACGGGAACGCCAACCTCGGTCAGCAGCGACAAATCACGGTAGACCGTCCGGCGGTCAACGCCGCACGCCTCGGCAAGTTCCACTGCGCGCAGCCCGGAAGCGTTCCGAAACAACAACTGCTCCATCTTGATTAGACGTTCGGTCCGGTTCGTCAGTCGTGCTGCCATTGGCTGCTCACGCCCTTCGCTAAGTGGTATTTGCAGTATAGCAAAGTTTGTTTTTTCGCGCTGACAAGCCAATTACGGGGCGGATTGAGGCGTCGAGGAACTCGTTTACGTCGGTTGAACAGTTGGTGTGGCTGAGGGCGTCAGCGTCGATGTAGGGCGCGCTGTCCGTGTCGCTCGCCGGGTCAACGTGCGCGTCGGCGCTGCCGTATCGGTTGCCGTGGGCGTCGATGTGCGGGACGGCGTCGCCGTGAATGTCGCTGTATACGTTGGGAGCGGCGTATCAGTCGCCGTCAGCGTGAGCGTATCCGTGCTGGTCGGGGTCGGTGTCGGGGTATCGGTCGGCGTGGGCGTCGGCAGCGGTGTATTGGTCTGAATCGAGAACGTCGTCGGCGTCAGCGACGGGATCGTCGTCGGCGATGGAAGTGACGTCGCCGTTCGCAGTGCGTCGGTCTGACGAACCGCGCGCAGCGCCAGTTCGTCGCTCATCGGCACGAGGTCAATACTGAGCGTGCCATCAGCGCCGACAGTCGTCAGATCCTGACCGATCACCGCGCCGGTCAGCGGACTCCAAAGCTCGACGGCATAGCGACCAACCGGCATTCCATCGAGGCGATAACGGAATAGCAGCGGCGGGCGCGGCTCGTCCAGCCGATCCCACGTGTAGCTGCGATATTGCAGCCACGAGAGCGCCACGCCAGAATCAACATCACGCAGCGTCAAGACGCGCACCGGCGCGCTAAAAGCGCCGAGTTCCAGCGCTTCAAGCTGCAACCAGTCGTCACCCTGATTTTCGAGCGTGACCGTGTGCTCGCCCACCGTCAGCGGCACTCGCAGCGCCACGTCCTTGGCATTCGTATCGAGCACGAGTTCGGCAGCAGTCTCGCCGTCCACTTGAATCACTAAGCGCGCGCCTGCCTGCGTTGAAGTCGAGCGCACGCGCGCCTCGAAATAAGTCGGGTGAGAAATCGCCACGCGGTACTGCTGAGTTTGATGCCACGCATTGTTGTAAAGCTGCCCGTACAAGTAGCTCGACACCGCCGCGACGTCCGGCACAACCCCATCCGACGTGATGAGGTGAGTCACCGAGTCAGCAGCCGGTTCGCCATAGTGACGAACGAAGTTGTCGACTCGCAGCGGCTGGTAGAGCGAGTCATCATCCGCCAACAGCGCGGCATCAGCGGGCTTCAGGTTGAGGTGCGCCCAATCGACGACCGAAGCGAATGCCGCCAACGGCGGATAGTAGCGTTGAAGCGCCTGCGGGACGACGTACGTCTCGCCAAAAGCTGACATCGCGCCACCGCCCGCACCAGAAAAAGCCGACGCCCACAAAGTCGTCTGTACGCTGATCCCTTCGGGATCTTCAGCAGTCGATTCGAACCACGGGTTCAGCGAGAAAGCCGTCAGCAAGGTTGGCACGTTTGCGGTTTCGAGGTTCTGGCGGATGGCGTCGACCGAGCCGACAACTTGATCGGCGACCGTCTCGAATGGGCGGCGCTGGAAGAAGCGCGCCTGTGTCAAGTCGAGCACCGGGCTGTCGGCAATCGTCGCGTCGAAGTCGCGGCTGCCCGCCGTGATCAAGTGGCGATTCTGGTCAACCTGCCGCAGATAGCCCACCATCGTTTGCAACCACGTCGCCGCCGTTTGCGCGTTGTAGTTGGTCGTGTGGTCGATCTCATCGATCATCTCCCACGCGAAAATCTGCGGGCTGTAACCCCAGCGCGCAGCAATATAGCGCAGCCGCCGCCGGAACAATTCTTGTGCCTGTGCCGACGCGAAGAATACGCCCGGACCGCTCAACGGTCCGCCATTGAGGACGTTGTAGCCGTAATTGTCCCAGTCGGCGCTGGTATCGGGGCGTGCCGGGTTTTCCGGTGAAACGACTGGCAGCCCTTGATAAGTCATCAAGGCTTGATGCCAGAGCACAATGATTTGCAGCGAGACACCATTTTCCGCTGCCATGTCGAGGATCGTATCGAGCCGGGCGGCTTCCTTCTGAGACGCGCGATAATCGCCCGCCGCGCTGTTCCACTCTAACCCGATGAAAAACGGATCGTCGATCAGCAGGCGCGCGTAGTTGCCGCCGCTCGCGCTGAGATCCGTAAGCCATTGACGGTAGGCGACCAAGCCACCGCCCCCATCCCATGACCAATTGAGATTGTGCCCAATCGGGAAATAGGACTGCCCTGCGTCGTACTGGAAATAACTCTGGTTGGCGCTGACGTGAATGAAACCGGGACGATCCGACGGATCGACCGAGAATTCGCCACTTTCGCTGCTGCTGATCGTGCCATCGTCGCTGACTTGCAGCGTGTATGACCAGTCGCCCACTTCGTCTGGCGCGAAGCGCACTTGCCATACCGGATCGCCGGACGACTGCAAGTTCTCGACCCGGCAGGGTTCAACGCAAGTATCCGCGTAAGGTTGCATCCAAAAACCGGGGATTACGACCTGACGCCCTGATGGTGACTTGAAAATGCCTACCAACTCGATATCGGCGGAGTCGAATGGATTCGCGTACAGGCTGGGGTCGATGTCGACCGAGAACGTCATCGGTTCGTAAAGAGGCTGTTCCGCTGCGGGTTGTGTGGGAGTTAGTACGGGAGTTTGGGCAAGCGCCGCTCCGCCGACCAAAAGGACGGCAGCAACCGCCAAACCGAGCAGGAGACGAACGCGCGCGCTGTTCATGATACAAAAGTATAACTTAGCCGCCAAAGATCCACAAAAACGTTACGTTTCGTTAATCTATATCTGCCTAAATCTAAAGTATGCGCACCTAACGAGCACTGGCGTGGGAGTATAATGCGCTTAGGCAGCATGATCGACACGCTTGCATTCCCACATCCTCGGTGCAGCAGAGCAAGCGCGCTCGCTCGGAGACGGAGTTCATGATCGACCTTAGCAATGGTCAGCTAGACCGCTACCAGCTCCGCGAACGGCTTGGTTCGGGCGGGATGGCGCGCGTCTACAAGGCATGGGACACCAACCTAGAACGGCTGGTGGCGATCAAGATTCTGCACGAGCATCTCGCCGACGACCCAGCTTTCAAGGAACGCTTCGAGCGTGAAGCCAAGTTTATCGCCAGCTTCAACCACCCCAACATTGTCCAGTTATACGACTACAAAGTCAGCCAGCGCGAGGGCGTTCCCCTTTACTACATGGTCATGTCCTATGTGCCGGGGCAAACCTTGGCGACTTACCTCGATGACTTCTCGATGCGCCGGACGCAGCTGCCGCGTGAGCGAGTGCTGCGGCTGGTCACCAACATTACAGATGCCTTGACCTACGCCCACGCGCGCGGGATGGTTCACCGCGACGTGAAACCGGGCAACATCCTCCTTAACGAAAGCGGTGACGCCATACTGACCGACTTCGGCATCGCTCGCATGATTCAGAGCAATCGGCTGACGCAGGATGGCGTCTCCACCGGCACACCGATCTACATGGCGCCGGAACAGGCAAGCGGACAAGCGGGTGACACGCGCACCGATCTCTACGCACTCGGCATCATCATCTTTGAAATATTGACGGGTCACCCGCCATTCGTCGACGACAACAGCCTCTCAGTGATGCTCAAGCACCTGAACGACGCGCCCCCGGACGTCTCAGACTTCATCAGCGCAACCCGCTACGATCTATTCATGCGGAAAGCGCTCGCCAAAGACCCGGATGGTCGCTTCCAGAGCGCTGCCGAACTGCTCGACGCCTTTCGAGCCGCCGCGACCTCTCCGGATCACGAACGAACGACAATCCTGCCGTCTCAGGAACCGATCCCGGTGGTCAAGTCGCCAACCGCCCACTCGACCAGTCTGTTCGTGACACTCTCGCACGCCGCCCGCGCTAATCCACGCACCTCAGCGGTGCTCGTCACGGTGATCGCGGCGACGGTCGTGCTGCTCACGTTCTTGTTGTTGAACGCGCAGCGGCGAGCGCTACACGCCGGAACCGACGGCGGTCATCCCGACAATCGCGGCAAACGTGCCTAGCATGACCGACTCGAGTCCCTATTTCGCCAGCACATTCGCTGCCGACGACCTGCACAACGCCTATTGGTCAACCGAAGGCACCGAATTTCTCACGCGCCAGTTCACGCTCGACGGGCATTACCAACTGCGGAATACCCGTTCCTTCACCGCCGAAACGAGCATTGTCCAAACTGATACGGTCTACACAAGCATGTCAATTAATCTGGTCGGACGGCTCGAATTGTCCAGCTTGCCAGCGAGCGCATACGGCATCGTCTTTCGCTACCACGATGAAGACAACTACAACGTGTTTGCAGTTGATGGCATGGGGCGCTACAGCATTTGGGTGCGAACAAGTGGGGTGTGGCGCGAACTGCGCCAAGCCGACGAAAACTGGACGCCGAACGATGCAGTGAATCTGCTCGGAGAAAACAACGAACTCAGCGTCACGATTATTACCGATTTCATCACCGGCTACGCCAACGGCAAGCGCATCGTAAGCGTCACCGATGGCACGCTCGACGCGGGGAAAATCGGCGTTTACTTCGCGACCGACGACGGTGAGGCGACGGTCACCCTCGAAAGCTACCGCGTCTATTCCAGCGTCCCGTCAATGACGGGACCTTCGTAAGTCAGGCTAGACTAGCCGCGCCTGAAACACCGCGATGTAGAGCGGAATCAGGCACGCCACCGCGAAAAACGCCAAAATCGCCAGCAAAATTGTCACGACGTCGAGCGGGGATGGCGTATCCTGCCGCAGCGGACGTGATGCATACTGCGACGTGAATAACTGGCTGGTATTGCCGCTGTGCTGCTGCGCCGCGAACGGTGATGGCTGCTGCGCTTGTCCCGCTGGATAGCTAGACGGCGCCACCGGAGCAAGGTCATAACGCTGTGTCGGCTGCGGCTCAACACCCTGCGGCAGCGGCGGGCGCTGCTGACCGGATGCCTGCTGCCACGTCGGCTGCTGCCAAGCGGGAGATGGTGGCGGCGGCGGCACAAACGAACTTTGCTGCGGCGGCTGGCTCGGTATGATCGGCTGGCTCGGCGGCGGGGTGCGCTGCACCTGAACCAACTCCTCGTGCCCACGATCCCGGTAGCTGGCAAGGATGTGCCCCAATTGATCCGCCATTCGGTAGCGAGCGGCGGGTTCTTTGCTCATCGTCTTGTAGACGATCCGCGCCAGTGGTTCGGGCACGTTCGGGTTGAACTCCGTCACCATCGGAATGCGGTCGCGGATATGCGCCAGCGCCAATTCCTGCTGGTTCGCGCCCGTATACGGCAGCCGACCGGTGAGCATCTCGAAGATTACGATCCCGATGGAATAGACGTCCGAAGCCGGTGTCGGCTTCTCACCGCGTGCCTGTTCGGGCGCGAAATAATGCGGACTGCCCCACACCACCTGCTGTTTCTCGCCGGGCTGCGCGTCGCTGAGCGCCTGCGCGATGCCGAAGTCGGTCACTTTGACCACATCTTCATTGGTGACCAGCATATTCTGAGGCTTTACGTCGGCGTGAACCAGACCAGCGCGATGGGCAAAGCCGATCCCGCCGCAGATTTGAATGGCGAGGTTCAGCGCCCGGTCGATATCAAGCGCACCTTCCGCCTTGATGATGCGTTTCAGGTCGGTGCCTTCGATAAACTCCATCACGATGTAATGAGTGGGTCCATCGCTGCCCACATCATGAACTGTGACGATATTCGGGTGAGCAAGATTGGCGACACTGCGCGCCTCATTGCGAAAGCGTGCCAGAAATGCCGGATCATTCGTCAGGCTTGGGCGCAGAATCTTGACGGCGACAGTACGCCCCAACGCCTGATCAATTGCCTTGTAGATGACCGCCATACCCCCACTGCCCTGCTGAGCAACGAGGCGATAACGCCCATTAAGTACCGTTTCATTCGACATAGCGCGCGTTTCCTCAGGGTCGCATGAGCGGATCGAACAACCGGCGGTATTCTAGCACAGCGCTGCGGTCGGTCATACTGGCGATGTAGTCGGCGATCACGCGCTCGATTGGGCGTTCTTCAGTTTCACGCAGCGACTCCGGCGGGAGCTGACGCCGATCTTCGAGCAGCGTTTCAAAGACCTGCTCGATAATGCGCTGTGCCCGCTTCTTCATGCGCACGACCCGGAAGCTGTAATACATATTCGCAAACAGGAAGTCCTTCAGGGGTTTGACCATCGCCGCCATCGTTTCGCTGTAGACCACGATGTTCGCGGGCTGGCGCTCGATGTCTTCGGCTGTCTGTGGCTGTAACTGTTCAAGTCGGGCTTCCGTCGTCTGGAGCACGTCACTGACCAGCAACCCGATCAACTCGCGGATGAAGACGTGGCGCGTCAGTTCGTCCATCACTTCGCCGTGCCAGTTCAGCCGGTCGCACAGCAACCGCCAAATCTCAAGCTGATTCAACTCAGTTGGCAGGAGCAGCCCGGCGTTCAGTCCGTCGTCGAGATCGTGCGCGTTGTACGCCAGCTCGTCAGTCATATTGGCGATCTGCGCTTCGAGGCTGCCACGTGTCGTCGGGTCCAACCCGGCGATCACGACGAGGTGATCGTACTCAGTCTCGTGCTTCGCTACGCCCCCCAAGGTTTCTTTGGTCAAGTTCAAACCGGGGAAGTTAGGGTAGCGACGCTCCAACTGCGTCACCACACGATAGCTCTGGTGGTTGTGATTGTAGCCACCTTTGTCCTTGATCAGCGTATCGAGCGTCTCTTCCCCGGCGTGACCGAAAGGCGGATGCCCCAGATCGTGCGCGAGGCAAATCGCCTCGACAAGGTCTTCGTTGACGCCCAGCGCCCGCGCGATTGTTCGCCCAAGCTGGGCAACCTCGAGCGTATGCGTCAAGCGTGTGCGGTAGTAGTCGCCCTCATCGTTGACAAAAACCTGCGTCTTGTATTCTAGCCGCCGGAATGCCGCCGAATGGATGATGCGGTCACGGTCGCGCTGAAAAGCTGTCCGGTAAGCAGATTCCGCTTCCGGATGGCAGCGTCCGGTACTGTCGCCGCTGCGGAGGGCGTAGGGGGCAAGTCGTGCTGCTTCGAGTTGCTCAAGCTGCTCCCGATCAAAGTACATGGCGAGTTTCCTTTAATCACCGTTTCCTAATTGTAACGCCTTTAGCAAGTAAGGGATACGAGCCAGCATTAATCGATTGTAAGTATTCGTGCCTCATTCCTTCACCCAGAAGTGCCGCTAATCCGTGAAACTCGGTACAATAGGATCAAACGTCGGCAACCCGGTCGACCTCGCGGATCATTTTCACCTGCCGATCCGAAGATTCGAAGCCGGGAACGACCTTCGGTACAGACGAAAGCACCTCTCATGAAAGACTACAGCCTAGACCTTGACGACACCGATAAGGCGATCCTGACCGAACTGCAAGCCGACAGCAGCATCAGCAATGTCGAACTCGCACGACGGATCTCGCTGTCACCGCCTGCTGTTCACGCCCGAATCAAACGCCTTGAAGAACTGGGCTATGTGCGCCAGTATGCCGCCATTCTCGACCGTGAGAAGGTCGGCTACGACATCCTCTGCTTAATCACGGTAACGCTGGAAGCGCACCACATGCAGAATATTAACTTATTTCGTGATGCGGTGGTGCAAATGCCCGAAGTGCTCGAATGCTACTTCATCACCGGCGAATACGACTATCTGATCAAGGTCGCTGTTCACAGCCGCAAGGAACTCGAACGCTTTTTGATGGAGAATTTGACGCCGATTCCGGGCATCGCGCGAATTTCGACCAGTATCGTCCTGACCGAGATCAAGTACACAACCAGCTTACTACTGGAGTGAGCCGAAAATGAAAAGCAGCGAGCTGGTGCTCGCTGCCTCTGATCTGCAAAGCGGTCACGCCGCTAAATCTTCTCGTAAAAAATGTCGTCGGCGTAGCAGTAGCCCCACTCCTCGCCCGGTTCCAACGACATGACCATCGGATGCCCGGTTTCGTGGTAATGCTTGGTCGCGTGCTTGTTCTTGGACGAATCGCAGCAGCCGACATGTCCGCAGATCAAGCAGACCCGTAGATGCACCCAAGTATCTCCCATTTTCAAACATTCTTCGCAGCCCTTAGCGCGGGGCGTCCTCGTTTGAATTTGCTTGACGTGTTCGCATTCCTGCATGATCGCTTCATCCTCCCGCCTGATTCGTGAGAGGATTATAGTAGTGACGCCATTTCGGTTTGTCAAATCGGACCGGGAAAACGAGGCAGCGAATGGTCGGTCATGGAGCGCCGGGCGGCGCTACCTTGTGAATTTCCGTGAGTAAGCAGTCCGGCGGATCGCCCTTACTGACGAAGCCGTCAGCGCCCGCTGCCAGCGCTTCTTCGAAGGCTTCAGGACGCCCGCTGAGCGCGATCACCTTGACGTGGGGGCAAAGTGCCCGCACTTTCAGCAGAAGATCGCGCCCGTTCACTCCGGAGAGTTCCCAGTCGAGCAGCAGCAAATCAGGACAAGCCTTGATCAGCCACGTGAGCAGTTCGTCAGCGCTAGCGGCTTCGCTGACGAGTTCGTACTTGACTTCGTTCTCCAACAGGCAAATGAGCGCCTGCCGCACATCGAACTGGTCATCGGCAAGGATAAAATGCATCTTCGCCTACTCGCCTAGACCGCTGCGTTGGCGAAGCCATAAGAGAAACCCATTTCATGTACCTTGAGCCGGTTGGCAAACGCCTGCCGCGCCCTGAACAAACGGGATTTGACCACACCGACGTTGGCTTCGAGCACCTCGGCGATTTCCTCGTAAGACAGGTCGTACCAGTAGCGCAGCACGATAATCGCGCGCTCATCCGGCTTCACCAGTCGGAGCATTTCCTGCACGCTGCGTTCGCGTTCGCCGTCAATCGTCAGGTCCTCAATCGAGCGATTTTCGATTGCCGCCATCAACCGCCCCGGCAGCAGGTCGTCGAGCGACAACCAGCTCAAGCGGCGTTTGCGGATGATGTCGATGCAGTAGTGCGAAGCGATTGAGAGCACCCATGTACGGAACGGGCGCGTCAGGTCGTAGCGGTCAATGTTAGTGTAGGCGCGCAGGAAAGCTTCCTGAGCAGCGTCTTCCGCTTCGACGTGGTCGCCAAGCATCCGGTAGGTCAAGTTGTAAACAGCGTGCTCGTACTCGATCACGAGGTCGGTGAAAGCATCTTGATCGCCATCCATCACCCGCAGCGCCCGTTCGCGGTCTTGCGCAATCATCTGGTCTTTTTCGATTTGTGAAAGCATCTTGGTATTCCTTTGCTGCATGACCCGGTCGTTTGCCGTGTCAGAAAGTTCTTTTTTGCTTACCCTCCTTAGAATACAAAAACTCCCCACAAATGCCGTCACGCATCTGGGGGGAGTTTGGTTGCCCCGCTTGGTTAGTTAGAAACTGGTCAGTTGACTAGGTGATGCTGTAAAGCCAGCGCGACCGCTTCCGTTCGGCTGGTGACGCCGAGCTTGGACAGGATACTGCTGACGTGAAATTTGACAGTTGAGCGGCTAATCACCAGCTTATCGGCGATCTGCGGGTTATTGAAGCCTTTTGCCATCTGCTCCAGCACCTCACGCTCACGTCCAGTTAGGTCAAAGCCGACGCGCTGCGGCTGCGTCACGGCGTAAATCAACGCCTGTGCCGCTTCCGGTGCGAGCGCCGGACGTCCCGCCTTCGCCGCGTAAATCGCGTTGACGAGTTCCTCGGCAGAGACATTCTTGAACAGATAGCCAATCGCCCCAGCTTGGAGTGTTTGCCGCATCAAATCGTCCTCTTTGAAGGACGTCAGCGCGATCACCTGCACGTCGGGACAGCGCTGGCGGATCGCGCGCGTCGCCTCCGCGCCATTCATCCCCGGCATCATCAAATCCATCAGCACGACGTCGGGCGTGATCTCGGCGCACTTCCGCACCGCCTCTTCACCGCTTGACGCCTCACCGACCAACTCCAGATCATCGTAAGCGAGCAAGAATGCCGACAAGCCGCTGCGCACCATCGCGTGATCATCCACGATGAAAACGCAAATCCGGTTTTCTTTGTCCATCAACTATCCCCCTCAGACCACTTCAAAGTCACCCGCGTCCCACCTTCGGACTGACTCTCGACCCTGTACTCCGCGCCAATACCTTCGGCACGCTCTCGCATAATGTTTAGACCGAGCCGCCCCGGGGCGACGTGGGTCGGGTCGAAGCCACGCCCGTTATCCGACACAACTAAGGAAATATCATCATCCGTGTAGGTGAGGTATATGTCGACTGCGCTTGCCTCGGCATGTTTGAATACGTTGTTCAACGACTCTTGCGCGACCCGGTAAAAGACGATCTTAGCGTCGGTCGGCAGCAGACGTGGCAGTCCTTCGACCTGCAGATTTACCGGAATCCGGGCGCGACCAACCAGCGCCTCGCTCAACTGCCGCAGCAGATCGCGCAATTGGACTTCGACCAGCGTCGCCGGACGTAGTTCGAGCAGCAGCGTCCGCATCTCTGCCAGCGCGCCGCGCGTCAACTGGCGCAGATCAGAAAGGCGTCGCAGCCCCTCTTCGCGGTCGCGTTCCCAGAGGCGCGGCAGCACTTCGGCGATCAAACTGGCGGAGAACAAGGTCTGCGTCACGGCGTCGTGCAGGTCGCGGGCAAGCCGCGAGCGCTCAGCAGCGACGGCTGCCTGTGCAGCCTGCGCCCGCAAGCGCGCATTGTCGATTGCCAGCGCCGCCTGATCGCAGACGGCGACGACCAGTTAAATCTCCTCCTCGCTGAACTCATCCTTTTCGGGATAGTAGACCACCATGCCGCCGTAGACTTCATCGCGGGCGATCAGCGGCACGGCAAGCAGCGCCTTGTAACGCTTCGCCAGCATAGCAATGATGGAGTTGTACGGCGCAACGTCTGGCAGGTCGAGCGTCAGCAGGTCGTGAACGCAGACCGGGTGACGCTCTGCCACCGCGCGCCCTACCGCCCCCTGTCCGAACGGAACACGCAGGCGGCACATGACTTTCTCGTCCAATCCAATCGACGTCTTCACCGTCAGAACATTGTCTTCACTTTGGAGTTCGTAGATGGCAATGCTGTCCGTGCCCAGCAGCCGCCCCGCTTGCGCAACAATGTAGTCGAGGATCGTTTCGAGCGAACGGTTGGAGTTGATGATCGTCAGGATATCGCGCAGCCCCTCGGCGACGCGCCGCCGCTGCTCTGTCTCGTAGCGACGTTCCTGTTCCTCTTCATAGAGTCGAGCATTGTCCATCGCCACTGCTGCTTGGTTAGCGAACGCCAGCGCCAGATTAGCGTGATGCTGGTTGAAATAGCGGGGCGTCTCGCTGTCGAAGCCCAGCATCCCGATCACCCGTTCGCGCACAATGAGCGGGATGCCCATCCACGAGCGGATATAGTTCAGGGTTCCACCTTGCGCTCCCGCTTTGCGGAAGGCGTTCGCCATCGGCGTATCCGCGCTCACGTCAGGGATAATCACAACCGATTTGCCGAGGATGACTTCACCATTGGCTGGATTATCGCTAAACCTCCATTCGCGCAGGAGTTCATCCTCAGGGATTGGCCGCAGTAGACCAGCAGCTTCACGGTATGCTCATCCACTACCGTTAGCAACGCTGCACCGCTGAAGTCGATCACCGACTTCAGCTCGTCTAGAATTTTGTCGAGCAGCGGCTTCAATTCGAGCGTTGCCGTGATGTTGTTCGAGGCAGTCAGCAACGTCGATAGTTCGCGCGTGCGCTCGGAGACGCGCTGTTCGAGCATCTGATAGGCTTGCACCCGCTCGGTAATGTCACGCACGACCGAGAGCATATGCGGTTCGCCCCGGTAGGTGAACAGCGTCGCGCGCACTTCAACGTTGAAAGGCTCTCCGTTTTTGCGATAGCGCACCGTCTGAAAATCGACCGACGAGCCACGCAACACTTCGGTCAGCGCTTCCATAAACGGCTTGGAACTCGCTTTGCCGATGATCTCATCATAGCTGTAACCATACATCGCGCAGGCAGCCGGATTCGCTTCGACGATGAATCCTTGCGCGTCGTGGATGATCACGCCGTCGCTGGTCGATTCAAAGATGCTGCGATATTGCGCCTCTTTCTCCTCGAGCAGGCGATTCGCAAACACGCGATCCGACGCATCCACAACAACGATCAGCAGCGTGCTGATCGCATCGCCGTGGTGCAGCGGCGTAACCACGACGTCCCAATAAGAAACGACGCCATCGCGCTGCATTACCACCGCTTCGGTGCGGATCACCTTTCCGCCGAAAGCTTCGTTGAGTGTCGGCTGAAAGCGCTCGCGGTCATCGGGAAAGAGATCGAATAATTTGGTTCTCGGTCTGTAAGTCACTGAGTGGGGCATAACGCTGCAAAGACGCACGCCACGACGGATTGACGCGCAGCAGCTTCATATCGCGGTCAATCACCGCCATGCCAATCGGCATTTGGTCGAACAGCGCGTCAAGCAGCTCAGCCCGCAGTTGGCTGACTTCGCGCCCCTCGCCCTCACTCATGGTGAATATGTTGGCTAAAACGGCGCGACTTTGCTCATCCGTTTTGGGTGTGATCATCGAGTCGTGGGTCTCACCATTGTAACTGTCTCTACCCGGCGGCTTTAGGCAATGCCAGTATCGCTAGTCTATTCATCAGATTATACACCTCCGACTTCAATGCCGGGAGCTATTGCCCCGCACAGCAAGATTTGCGCACGAGATCGCGGTTTGGAACATTGATCAATCGATCACCAGTTGAGAATGCGTTGTGCTATAATCCCGGCATAAAGGTCAAGAGATGAGCGGAGGGCGACATGGATGTAAACCAAGCCGCACGCATGATTGAATGGCTCGACGAAGAACGTCGCCGTGATAAAGCTACGATTGCTACGCTGCAAGAGCGACTCGCCCAGCAGCAGGAGACCGTCGAAACCCTGAACAAGCGGCTGAACAGCATCGAGTCGGACCAGACCGTGCTGCGCGGCGAAGTCAGCGCGACCGGGCGCGACACCGAAATGATCGATCAACTCCGCCGGGAAATGCAGCAGATGATCGAAGGCGGTCGAAGCCAAGCGCCTGACCGCCGAGCGCGAAGCCGAACGCCGTGCCGAACTCGCGCGTGAAGCGATCGCCCGCCCCGTGCGCGACATCACCGAAAAGATCGGCAAACTCGAACGCCAGACGACCGAACTCCCGGCGATCAACGTCGAAAAGGATCGGCTTGCGGGCATGGTCGCCAACGTCCAGCAGCGCGTCGATGACCTGTTCAAGCGGCTCGAAGAGCCGGATCGCCGCCTCGCCTTCCTCGAAGAACAGCGCCGCCAGGACGCGCGCCGCCTCTCCGAAGTCGAATCCGAACTTCCCGAAGTCCGCAAGCAGATCGACGGCTTCAAGCCCAAGCTGACCCTGATCGAAGAACTTTCACTGCGCAACGAACGCAAAGTTCAGGAAGTCAGCGCCGGCGACCGTGACCGCCGCGAGCAGATTCAGCAGTTTATCGACCAGCAAACCCTGATCGACCAGCAGCGCGACCAGCAGGTCAAGGCGCTGCTCGACCGGTTCGGCGAGCAGGACAGCCAGATGCAGCGCAACATCGAGCGCTTCGAAACGTGGGCGGAAGCCTACCGCGAGATGAAGAAGATCATCGACGACTTCGAGCGCATCGGCGACCGGCTGGAACGCCGCATCAACGAAGTCGCCGAAATGCAGCGGCTTAGCGAGGAGCGCTTCCGCCAGGAGTGGAACGACTGGCGCTCTGACGATCAGAAGCGCTGGAAGCAGTTCACGCTCTCCAACGACGAAGTGTGGCGGCTGCACGACAAGGAATTTGAGCGCTTCGTCCAGCGCCTTTCTGAAATGGAGGGCTTGTTCCCGCCGCTGCAAGACGGCATCAACCGCCTCTGGAATCTCGAACGCGAGCGCGCCAAGCTTTACCGCGAACGCTATCACGCCATGCTGATGGAGTTCGACACCGGCACCAGCATCCCGACCACCGCCGCGCCAAGACGGGCAGCGGCAAATGGCACGAACAGCAATGGCACGAACTGGAGACCGGATCAAGCTGATGGACTTCGAGACGCTCTACTGGGAATTGGCGACATGCGCCGAGATCATCCGCTCGCTGCTGGGTGGCGTGACGCAGGAAGAGGCGCAGATCAAACCGACGCCGGATGCGTGGTCGATTCTCGAAGTCGTCTGCCACCTCTATGACGAGGAAACGCAACGATTTTCGCCCTCGCCTCGACATCATGCTCCATCGCCCTAACGACCAGTTCGCGCCGAATCACCCGCAGGAATGGGTGACGGAGCGCCGCTACAACGAGCGCAAGATTTCGGCGAAATGCTGGAAAATTTCTGACGGAGCGCGAGCAATCGCTGGCATGGCTGCGCAGCTTGGAAGACCCGAACTGGGAAGCTGTTTATACAACTCCCTGGCGCACCATGAAGGCGGGCGACATGTTCGCTTCGTGGGTCGCGCACGACTTCTGCACATCCGCCAGTTGAACGAACTGCGCTGGCGCGCGAATCCTGCGGTTCGCTGCGCCTTACGATGTCGGCTACGCGGGCGACTGGTGAGTCCCTAGACCAAGTCCGGTGCATGCTTCAGCGTGCGGCAGTTCGCCGGCGTTGACGCGGACGATATTCGCGCCCAAGCGCTGACAGCTTTTCCTCGATGCGCTCGTAGCCCTTGTCAATCTGCTGAATGTTGGCGATGCGCGTTTCGCCTTTCGCCGCCAGCGCCGCCAACAGCATCGCCATGCCCGCGCGAATGTCCGGGCTGCTGATATAAGGCACGCCTTTCAAGCGCGGTCGGTCCCTGCACCAGCACGCGATGCGGATCGCAGAGCGTGATCCGCGCGCCCATGCGCATCAGTTTGTCGGTGAAGAAGAAGCGGCTTTCGTACATCCAGTCGTGGAACAGCACCGCTCCGGCGCTCTGGGTGGCGACCGTCAGCGCGATGCTCATCAGGTCCGGCGGGAAAGCGGGCCAGGGCTGCGCCTTGATGATCGGGATGCGGTTGCCGAGATCGGGCACAATCGTCAGCGGCTGATGCGCCGGGACAAAGACATCTTCGCCGCGCAGTCTCCCAGTGGACGCCGAGCCGCTCGAAAACCAGCGCGATCATGTCGAGATACTGCGGGTCGGCTTGCTGGATCGTGATCTCGCCGCCCGTCATGACCGCCGCGCCGATAAAGCTGCCCACTTCCATATAGTCCGCGCCGACCCGCGCTTCGCCGCCGTGCAGCCGCTCGACGCCTTGAATCGTCAGGCGGTTCGAGCCGATGCCGTCGATCTGCGCGCCCATGCCCACGAGCATGTTGCACAAATCTTGCACGTGCGGTTCGCTGGCGGCGTTGCTGATGACGGTCGTGCCCTGCGCCAGCACCGCCGCCATGATCGCGTTTTCGGTCGCGGTGACGCTGGCTTCCGTCAGCAGGATGTCCGCGCCCGTCAGCTGATCTGCCTGCATCGTGAACGCGCCGTTGAACGTCGAGGTCGCGCCGAGTTTGCGCAGCGCGAAGACATGCATGTCCAGCCGCCGCTCGCCGATGGCATCGCCGCCGGGCGACGGCAGATAAACCCGCCCACAGCGTGCCAGCAGCGGACCCGCCAGCACGATACTCGCCCGCAGTTTCCTCGCCAGCGCCGCGTCGACGTTCGTAGCCGATCTCGCCTTTCGCGCATGAACGCGCAGCGTGTTCGCATCCAGCCAGTCAATTTGCACGCCCAGCTGCCGCATGATGTCGATCAGCGTGCGCACATCGCCGATGTCCGGCATATTGTGCAGAATGACGGGTTCATCGGTCAGCAAGCAGGCCGGAAGCATCTTGAGCGCGGCGTTCTTGTTGCCGCCTGCCGTGATCGTGCCGTTGAGCGGATGACCGCCCTCGATGACAAACTGCTGCATACGCCTACCCTATCTGCACCTCAACCACGTCGCCGATGCGGACACCGAACTGCGCGGCAAAGCTGCCTTGATTGACTGAGAGTTCTAGATACCCACTGCTGCCGACTAGCGCCAACGTCTCGCCGCGCGGGACGTCGGCATAGGTGTGCTTGATGCCAATTAACCCTTGCTCGCCGACCGTAACCACAGCATTTTTCGCCCATAGTTCATGCCCGACCGAGCCGTGATAGCGTGGAGCGAGCACAAGTTGATCAGGACTTGCCCAATGTAGCTTACCAATGCTCGTCACCGCTGTGCCAAAGTGATCAATGTGCAGCACCTCGCCTTTGATCAACCCATCGCCGATTTTGAGCAGCGGATCAGGCAACCTCACCGGTTGATCGACCACAGCGCCGAACAGCTCTAGCGCCACGCCCGCCGCAGCGTATGCCGCCGCTGGGGCGAAGATGTCACGCCCGTGAAAGGTTGCGCTCGTCCCGCTCAGCCGGTACGCTGGATTGCTGAGTTCAACTGCCTGTCGTCCGTCCAAGTCGCTCAAGGCGTAGGTCAGCACGCCATTATCCGGCGCGATAAAGGTGTAATCGCCCGCCCGCACAGCAATTGCCTTGCGACTGCTGCCCACACCCGGATCGACTACGACCAGAAAAGTCGTTCCTGTCGGGAAATAGCGATAAGTTGTTCAACAGCACGAACGCCGCCTGCTTAACGTTCTGCGGCTCAATCGCGTGCGTCAGGTCGATCAGTTGCGCGTCGGGGCAGATGCCGAGCATCACCCCTTTCATCACGCCGACGTAAGCGTCGGTCGTGCCAAAATCGGTTAAGAGTGCGATGATTTGCGTCATACTTCCTCCAGAGACTCGCTATTGTAGCGGTTTGCCGAACGTTGACAACTCTTAAGCGCATCGTTATACTCGGTCTATTCGTATAGGATTTGTGCATATGTCGCGCCAGTTTCATCATCACCATCACGAATACGCTTTGAGCGCCCCGGTGTTGGTGTAATTCAGCGCGTCCTGTTTCGACGTGATCCAGAAACCCCGCACCCGGCGGGGTTTTTTATTTGAGCAAGGGGAGGTTCGTTTATGTTAGCCGTCATCGACTACGGCGCGGGCAATCTGCGCAGCGTACTCCATGCCCTGAACTACCTCGGCGTCGAGAACATGCGCCTCGTCCGCACGCCGCACGACCTGCTCGGCGCCGACCGAATTATCCTACCGGGTGTCGGTGCATTCGGCGCAGGAATGCAGCAGCTTCACGCTCAAGACCTCGCCCAGCCGCTCAAAGACGCCGTGCAGACCGGAGTCCCCTATCTCGGCATCTGCTTGGGGATGCAGTTTCTGTTCGAGACCAGCGACGAAATGGGCGACCACGCCGGTTTAGGACTGCTGCCCGGTCGCGTGACCCGCTTTCCTGAGCGACCGAACCTCAAAGTGCCGCATATGGGCTGGAATCAGCTCACGCCGACCCGCCAGACTCCCCTGCTCGCTGGCATCGACGGCGACAGCTATGCCTACTTCGTCCACAGCTACTACTGCGTGCCCACCAACCCCGCCGACGTGCTCATCACGACCTGCTACGGCGAGGATTTCTGCGCGGGCGTGCAGCACGAGAACATTTACGGCGTCCAGTTCCATCCGGAAAAGAGCCAGAAGACCGGGCTGCAACTGTTGACCAACTTCTTGGAGATTGTCCAGTGATCATCTATCCAGCCATCGATCTGCGCGGCGGCAAAGTCGTTCGCCTGCGTGAAGGCGACCCCAACCGCCAGACCATCTTCAGCGATAATCCCGTCGCCACTGCGCGCCAGTGGATCGCCGACGGCGCGGCGTGGATTCACATGGTCAATCTCGACGGTGCGCTCGCCGCCACCAACGACAACGGGGCGATCCTCGCCGCCGTCGCCCAACTGAAAGTGAAGGTGCAGTTTGCGGGCGGGCTGCGCACGCTCGACGACATCGCGCAGGCGCTCGAACGCGGCGCAACCCGCGTGATCTTGGGAACGGTCGCCGTCCAGCAGCCGGAGATCGTGGCGCAAGCGGTCGAACGCTGGGGCGCCGAGCAAATCGGCGTGGCTTTGGACGCCCGCGACGGCGTCGTCACAACGCACGGCTGGCAGCAGTCGACCACATTGACGCCCACCGAGTTCGGCTTGCAGATGCGCGCGCTCGGCGTCGAGCACGCGCTCTACACCGACGTCAACCGTGACGGCAACTTGAGCGGCAGCAATGTCGAGGCAACGGTCGCCTTGGGGCAAGCCACTGGTTTGCAGGTGATCGCGTCCGGCGGAGTGAGCACAATTGAAGAAATCCGGCAGTTAGCGGCGAGCGGCAGCGTCGCCGGTGCGGTGATCGGCATGGCGCTCTACGAGCGTCGCCTCTCCCTGCCCGAAGCGCTGGCAGCAGCGGAAGGAGCAGCGGCATGTTAGCAAAACGGATTATCCCCTGCCTCGACGTGCTCAATGGGCGCGTCGTCAAGGGCGTCAACTTCGTCGATCTGCGCGACGCCGGCGACCCGGTCGAACAGGCAACGATCTACGACCGCGAAGGCGCAGACGAACTCGTCTTTCTCGACATCACGGCGTCGCACGAAGCGCGTAACACCACGCTCGACATGGTGCGCCACGTCGCCGATGCCGTCTTCATCCCCTTCTGCGTCGGCGGCGGCATTCGCACCATCGAGGACATCCGCGCGACTTTACTGGCGGGCGCGGACAAGGTCTCGATCAACAGCAGCGCCGTCAAGACGCCCGCCTTGATCAATCAAGGCGCGTGGGCGTTCGGCAGTCAATGTATCGTCGTCGCTATCGACCCCAAGTGGATCGACGGCAAGTGGGAAGTGTTCATCAATGGCGGTCGCGTGCCGACTGGCTTGGGCGCGCTCGACTGGGCGCGCGAGGTCGAACAGCGCGGCGCGGGCGAAATCCTGCTCACCAGCATGGATCGGGACGGGACGAAAGCAGGGTATAATCTCGAATTGACGCAAGCCGTCGCCGAAGCCGTGTCGATCCCGGTGATCGCCTCCGGCGGAGCGGGCACAATGGCGCACTTCTGCGAGGCGCTGACCGTCGGCAAAGCCGATGCTGCTTTAGCGGCGACGCTCTTTCACTACAACGAAATCCGTGTCGGCGACCTCAAGCAGCTATCTCGCCGATCAAGGCGTGCCGGTGCGCCTCAAAGGATGGGAACGGCTGTGAACTTCGATTCGCTCAAGTGGGACGATAAGGGGCTAATCCCGGCAGTCGTGCAGGACGCGACGACCATGCAGGTCTTGATGGTCGCCTATATGAACGCTGAATCGCTTCAGCAGACAATCGACAGCGGCGAGACCGTCTTCTGGAGCCGCAGCCGCGCCGAACTGTGGCACAAAGGCGCGACCTCCGGCAATGTCCAGACCGTCCGCGAGATTCGCGCCGACTGCGACGGCGACACCCTGCTCATTCTGGTTGACCCGGCGGGACCCGCCTGCCATACCGGGAACGCCACCTGTTTTTACCGCACTTTGGAGGAAGTCGTTCATGCCTGATATGTTGGCAGAACTCGAAGCCATCATTCGAGATCGCAAGGAAAATCCGAAACCCGGCAGCTATACCAACAGCTTGTTCAACGCCGGACTCGCCCGCGCTGCTCAGAAGGTTGGCGAAGAAGCCAGCGAGGTGATCGTCGCCGCGCTCAGCCAACCCCGCGAAGAGCAGATCGGCGAACTGAGCGACTTGTTCTATCACACCCTCGTGCTGATGGCGATCAAGGACATCACGCTTGCCGACGTCTATGCTGAGCTTGAGCGCCGCCACAGCGTCAAGGAAAGCAAGGATGACTGATCCAATCGTCATCGAAAACACCTTTTACGTCCGCTACGCCGAAACCGACGCGATGGGCATTGTCCATCACGCCAGCTACATCGTCTATTTCGAGGAGGGGCGCAGCAATTACGCCCGTCAACGCGGCAGCGATTACGCCAGCTTTGAGCGCAGTGGTCGCTACCTCACCGTCGCCGAGGTTAACGCACGCTATATCAAGCCAGCGATCTACGGTCAGTTGATCACGGTGCGCTGCTGGATTGAGGAAATGCGGAGCCGCGCCTTGACCTTCGCCTACGAGATCGTCGACGCCAATCCCGCGACTTGCTGGTCACCGGTAGAACCCGCCACATCTGCATCACCCACGATGGACGTGTCACTACTATTCCCGACCAATGGCGCGGGTGGGCAATAAAATCCTAGCCGCCGCTAGCGCTTCACAGCTTTGCGACAAATAGAACATAAAATGCGCCTTTTCTCGCTCAACTGGCGCATTTTGTCGTCCCCATTTTGAGGTCAATTGACAACCTAATATATATTCGAATATACTCATATTCAAAGGTGCGAAAGATTGATTTTAATATTACGGAGCGTTTCATGATCAGTTATAGCGACAGTCCATGGACTAAGCATTACGATCCCGGCGTACCAGTTTCTCTCGAACCTTATCCCGATATTCCGCTGTTCCAACTCCTGCGCGAAAGCGCCCAGAAATATCCAACGAACCCTGCCATTGTCTCCAGCGCTCACCTCCCGGTGGTCGGTCGTGTGGGCAGCGTGCTCACCTATGAACAGCTCGATCAGGCGACCGATGCCTTCGGCGCTGCGCTGGTCGATCACGGCTTGAAGCGGGGCGACCGGGTAGCAATCGTGATGCCAAACGTTGCCGCTTTCTTAATCGCCTACTTCGGTACGCTCAAGGCAGGGGGCGTCGTCGCCGCGACCAACCCAACTTACCCTCCTAGCAAAATGCGCAACCAGATCGACGACAGCGACGCCGAGTTCGTCGTCACGCTGACATTGTTTTACGACGTCATCAAACAAATTCAGCCGGGGACGAAAGTCAAGACGGTCATCGTCGCCAATGTCAAAGAGTATCTGCCGCCGCTAGCACGCGTCTTGTTCTCGTTGGTGCGCGAGAAAAAGGACGGGCATTTCCTCGCCGAGATACAGCCCGGCGACTTTTGGCTTCAGGACTTGCTGCTTCAATACGCGGGACAGCAGCCGGAGGTCGAGGTGACGGGGAGCGATCTCGCCATCTTCCAATACACTGGTGGGACGACCGGCACCCCCAAGGCAGCGATGTCGCAGCACAAAGCGCTGGTCGCCAACACGCTGCAATGCCGTGCCGTGCTGCTCAGCCGTGACACGACTGACGCGAGCAGCGAAGTCTTCCTCGGCGCGATCCCCTTCTTCCACGTCTATGGCTTGATCACGGTCGTCAGCTTCGCTATGACGCTCGGTGCGCGGATCGTGCTCGTTCCCAATGCGCGCGACATCGACGATCTATTGAGCGTGATCCAGAAGTACAAACCGTCGATCTTTATGGGCGTTCCGGCGCTCTACAACGCGCTCAACCATCACCCGGAGGTGACGTCAGGACGGATTAGCCTCGGCAGCATCCGCGTCTGCATGAGCGGGTCAGCGCCGCTGCCCGCCGTGACAAAACGCGAATTTGAACGGCTCAGCGGCGGCAGTTTGTGTGAGGGCTACGGCATGTCGGAAGCGCCAACCGCCAGCCACGCTAATCCGGTCAAGAACGAAAACCGCACTGGCTCAATCGGGCTGCCCTTCCCGGACATGAGCGTCCGCATCGTCAGCCTTGAGGATGACGAAACCGAGGTACAGCCCGGTGAGATCGGCGAACTGATCGTATCGGGACCGCAGTTGATGGTCGGCTATCACAAAGCGCCGGAAGAGACCGCCCGGACTCTGCGCGAAATCGACGGCAAGAAGTGGCTCTATACCGGGGACATCGCTCGAATGGACGATGACGGCTATTTCTATATCGTTGACCGCAAGAAGGATATGGCGCTGATTGGCGGCTACAATGTCTATCCGAACATGGTCGATAAGGTGCTCATTGAGCATCCTGCCGTGATGGATGTCGCCGTCGCCGCGATCCCCCACCCGACCAAGGAAGGTCAAGAGGCGCTCAAAGCGTGGATCGTCCTGCAACCCGATCACAGCGTCAGTCCCGAAGAACTGATCGCTTTTGCTTCGGAGCGTCTAGCGCGCTACGAAGTCCCGACCCGCTTCGCGTTTGTCGACGCCCTGCCCAAGTCTAGTGTCGGCAAGACCCTGCGCCGCGAACTCGTGCGGATGGAACTCGAAGAACGCGCCCGTGTCGCCGCTGGCGAAGCTGCCCCGCTGCCCGGCATTCAGGAATCAGTTGTCGAGTCTGCCGGGGCAACCAGCCAGCATTAAGCAGTATCACGAGCAGAAAGCAAGGCAGGAGTGGGAATAAGCCGACAAGGCATATGCCCCACCCCTGCGCTCCGGTCAATCGCCATCAACTGCCGTGCGTGGCGTTGTCGTCCGGGCGCTGGAGATAGTACCCCCGATAAAAGGCACGCGCCGGACCACAATTCATGTACCACACGACGTAAAACGCAAGCAGCACGCTCAGTAGCAGCCGCCCCGATAGCAGCACGCGCGCAATCGCTTCGCCGGAGTCGATCCCCACTGCCAAGTCGGGATTAGCAAGGAGCGACGTCACACTCAGCCCAATCGTGATCAGAGTCAGCGCGAGCACCGCGCCCAGCGTCACGAAGCGAATCCAGCCCGGTCGTCCTCGCCACGCGAACAGCGCGATCACCAAGAAGACAAGTCCCAGCACCGCTTGCACCATTAGGTTCACGTCGGCGACGCCCGTGAAGGATCCGCCCGACAGCATCGGCGCTACGGCGTCGGCTTCTCCCGGCACATCGAGGCTCATGGACTGCACGCGAGCGCGCATTAGCAAGATCATGGCAACCTGCATTAAGGGCAGCAGCGAAAACAGCATCACGCTGGCGAGAATCGCCAGCGAAAGCCCAAAGGTGCGCGCCGGTCGTGTATTTCCAGCATTCATACGCTATTTCCACATATAAAGTAAGTCTAGCAAACACAGATAATTTACACAGTTACGTAAGCACTTAGTACGAAAGCGTTACCACTCTGTAGACAAGCTGTGTTAAAATCCGGATCATAGCGCTTGCTCGTCTACAGGAGCTGACTCTGATATGAATCTCACAGGAATAATAGACCACATTTACTCAACCTTCAAAGAGTACCTTGAAGATGCGCGGGTGGTGCTGCTGCATCCCGAAAGCCGCTATCGCTCTATGCTGGTAGCACAGCTCATTAACTCGCCCGAATACCGGGTGTTCTACTATGCCTTGGGTCCTGACGACATCAGCGTTCCATCGTTTCTTGACGGAATTACGCACGACGTGGCGAACCAGAACCCGATGTTTGGTCGCCATGTCAATATGCTGGAGCCAGAAGACTATAATAATCTCGAAACGCTGCTCGATACGTTCCTTAAAGATTTAGTGGAGCTGAGCACCGACCCCTATGTTTTGATCCTCGACGAGTATGACCGCAGCGACGTAGCCGACGATATCCAGTGGTTCATCGAAAGAATGATCGCGCGGACTGCCTGAAAACTGTCGCCTCGTGATCAACAGCCGGACACTGCCTCGGCTCCCCTGGGTGGCGATGATCGCGCAGGGACGCGCGCTCATTCTGCGCGATGCCGAGTTGATTCGCGAAAACTTCTACGATACACAGGGGCACGGCAGCCAACAGCTTGACGTTTATGCGCTCGGACCCGGTTTTGTCCTATCGGACGACAAGCCAATCGACACGTGGGAAGGACACCTTCCCCGCTTGTTATTCTTCTTCGCCCTCGACCGCCCGGTGATCACCCGCTCGGAGATCTGCCAAGCTTTTTGGCCCGAGCTTGACATTGATCAAGCGGTCAATGTCTTCCACGTCACCAAACGACGACTGCACAAGGCGCTCGATATGGATGTGCTCGTCCACCATGACGGCTACTACCGCATCAATCCCGAACTCGACATCCAATACGACGTGATGCGTTACACAACGCAGTTGATGGAGGGGCGCGACAAGCAGGACGACAACCGCATCGCCGCCTGGCAAAAAGCCATCGATCTCTATCGCGGACCTTTCCTACAGGGGCACAACGACCGCTGGATTCTGGACCGCCGCGCCGACTTCCAAGCGGGATTCCTCCAAGCGCTGTGCGAGATGGCGCAGTTTCGTCTTGATCAAGGTCGCCCGGAACTCGCGTTAGGACTATATCAGCGTGCCGTCAACGAAAATGGCACCCGCGAGGACATCCACCGCGCGATCATGAGCCTGTACACCAGCCTTGGTCGGCGCAGCGAGGCTGCCGCCCATTACCAGAAGCTGCTCGAAGATCTCGGCAGCCAAATCTCACCGGCAACGCAAGCCCTCTATCAAGAAATCATGGATTAACTGGGCGGCATTGCGCCCGGCTGTTCCAACATAAAACGCCTGCATTGCGCAGGCGTTTTGGTTTGCCCCTGACAGGACTCGAACCTGTTGCCTCACGCTTAGAAGGCGCGCGCTCTATCCGGGTGAGCTACAGGGGCTTATCCGGCACATTGTAAAACAGCGCCAGTGGCGCGTCAAGCAAGACGCAGGGCGAACGTTTGTTTTCCGCGATTGTCTAAAACCCCACAGTAGGGTATAATTAATGAAGTGATGTAGCTTTAAACACCGTATAGAAATCCCGAAATGCCAAGCTGACGCAGCCGCAAAATTTAATCGTCGCTGACGGTTGAAGATGGGTATGTATTGCACGTTTCGGACAACGATCACAAGGGGATAGAATGGCGGATAAAGTCTCTGCGCCCGTTTCCTATACCGAAGAAAATATCATCAAGCTTAAGCCGATGGAGCACATCCGGCTGCGCCCCGGCATGTATGTCGGCGGCACGGATGTTCGTGCGCTTCATCATCTCATTTACGAAGTCGTTGACAACGCAATCGACGAAGCACTCGCCGGGCGCTGCGATGCGATCATGATCACCCTGCTCGACGACAACTACGTCTCGGTCGCCGATAACGGTGTCGGTATCCCGGTTGGCATCCACAAGCAGGAAGGCGTCTCTACTCTGCAAATGGTCATGACCGAAGTCGGCACGGGTGGCAAGTTCAACAACAGCGCCTACAAGGTCAGCGGTGGCTTGCATGGCGTCGGTGTCTCGGCAGTCAACGCACTCTCCGAGAAGCTGACGGCGACGGTCTACCGCGACGACCAGATGTGGGAGCAGACTTACAGCGAAGGCAAGCCGGTTGACGAAGTCCATGCCGTCCGCCAGCTTGAACCGGGCGAAGGCACGGGCACAACCATCACCTTCAAGCCGGACTTCACGGTGCTCGAGCCGAACGAGTTCAGCTTCACGACGCTGGCAGCTCGCTTCCGCGAGATGGCGTTCGTGACCCGTAAGGTCACCATCACCCTGCGCGACGAACGCATCCAGCCGATCCCGAAGGAAATGACCTTCTACTTTGAGGGCGGGCTGCAAGCCTTCGTCCGCTACCTCAACCGCAGCCGGGAAGCCCTCCATCCGGTCGTCTACGCCGAACGTGACGTTGAAATCGCACCGGAGGGCAAAGAACCCTTCACCGTCGGCGTCGAAATCGCGTTCCAATACAGCGACACTTCCAACGTGACCGAACTGGCTTTCGCCAATACAATCAACACGCCCGATGGTGGCGCTCACCTGACGGGGTTGCGCTCCGCCGTCACCGGCGTGATCAACCGGCAGGCGCGCAAGTTGGGCTTGCTCAAAGATAAGGACAGCAATTTCTCCGGCAGCGATACGCTGGAGGGCATCACCGCGATTGTCAGCGTGAAGCACCCCCACCCTGCCTTCGAAAGCCAAACCAAAGTCAAGCTGATCAACCCCGAAGTGCAGGGCGCGGTCTCGTCAGTCATCACCGAGGCGTTCAACGAATTTCTCGAACTCAACCCGCGCGAAGCCCGCCGCATCATCGAGAAGTGCATGACGAGTATGCGCGCTCGTGAAGCTGCCCGCAAAGCCCGCGATCTCGTCCGTAGTGGTCCCAGCCTGCTCGAAAGCTCGACGCTGCCCGGCAAGCTGGCGGACTGCTCGTCGCATGGCGAGAACGCCGAAATCTACATCGTCGAGGGCGACAGCGCCGGTGGCTCCGCCAAACAGGGACGCGACCGCCACTTTCAGGCGATCCTGCCGCTGCGCGGTAAGATTCTGAACACCGAGCGCGCCCGGCTCGACAAGATGCTCGACAACAATGAGATCAAGGCACTGATCAGCGCCCTCGGCACTGGGATCAGCGAGGATTTCAGTACCACTAACCTGCGCTACGGGCGCGTGATCATCATGACCGACGCTGACGTGGACGGCAGCCACATTCGCACGCTCCTGTTGACGTTCTTCTTCCGTCATATGCAGGGGTTGATCACGGAAGGGCATCTCTACATCGCTCAGCCGCCCATCTTCCGCATTCAGGACGGCAAGAACATCGAGTATCACTACAGCGAAGCCGGGCTATCGGAGACCGACTTGCTCAACCGCGCTGTGAAAAAATATAAGGACCCCGCGAAGCTCAAGGTTAGCCGCTACAAAGGTCTCGGTGAGATGAATCCGGATCAGCTTTGGGATACGACGATGGATCCGCAGCAGCGGACGCTACTTCAAGTGACCGTCGAAGATGCTTCCGAAGCCGACCGCGTGTTCGACATGCTGATGGGTTCAGCCGTGCCGCCGCGTCGCCGCTTCATCCAAACTCATGCCAAAAGCGTCCGTAACCTCGATATTTAGCTTTCAGCGGCAGTATCAGCGATCACCCGGCGGGAGCAGCCAACGTAGCTGCTCCCGCTTTTTGTATCCACCGGAGAGATCGTAACCGCGCGCGGATATCGCTAAAATAGGCGCCTGTCTCCTCGCTACACTTGGAGTTCCAAGCATCATGAGCAGCAGTAATGGTTTAGCCCAAACGCCCCCGCTTGGCTGGAATAGTTGGGATTGTTACGGCACAACGATACGCGAAGCAGAGGTCAAAGCCAACGCCGATTACATGGCTGCGCACCTCGCCGCCTATGGCTGGCGCTATGTCGTCGTCGATATTCAGTGGTATGAGCCAGATGCCAAAGCGGGCGGGTATCGCCCCGACGCCGATGTGGTCATGGACGAATACGGACGGCTACTGCCCGCCATCAACCGCTTCCCGTCCGCCGCCAACGGGGCAGGTTTCAAACCACTGGCGGACTATATCCATCAGCTAGGACTCCAATTCGGCATTCACATCATGCGCGGCATCCCCCGCCACGCCGTTCAGCGCAATCTGCCGATCCTCGAGTTCGCCTTTTCACGCCCAAGACATCGCCGATCCGTCGAGCGTCTGTGAGTGGAACGACGACATGTACGGCGTCGATCTGTCGAAACCCGGCGCGCAAGCCTATTACAACTCGATCCTTGAACTCTATGCCTCATGGGGTGTGGATTACATCAAAGCCGACGACATGTTGTGGACGTACCACCCCGAGGAGATCGAGGCGGTCTCCAAGGCGATCCAGCGCACCAACCGCCCCATCGTCCTCAGCCTCTCCCCCGGCGTGAACATGACGACCGACCGCTACGATCATCTCCGGCAGCATTGCGAGCTGTTTCGCATCTCGGCAGATTTTTGGGATCGCTGGGAAGACCTAAAAGCCCAATTCGAACTTTGCAAGAAGTGGTCGGCTTTCACCGCGCCCGGCTGCTGGGCGGATGCCGATATGCTCCCACTCGGACGAATTGGCATTCGCGCCGAGCGTGGCGCTGATCGTCAGTCCTTGTTCACCCGCGACGAGCAGGTGACGCTGATGACATTGTGGTCGATCAGCCGCTCGCCGCTGATGTTCGGCGGCGACCTGCCCAGCAACGACGATTCACGCTCAGCTTGCTGACCAACGAGGAAGTGCTCGCGGTGAATCAGGCGAGTGAGGCAAACCGGGAACTTCTGCATCAAGGCGATCTGGTGGTGTGGGCTGCCCGAAGCAGCGACTCGGAAGATCACTATCTCGCTTGGTTCAATCTTGGTGACGCCGATCAGTCGGCTGGAATTGACCTTGTGCGCTTGGGTGCGGGCACCTGCTTTGCCATCCGTGACTTATGGCAGCAAATCGACGTTGGCACTATCGATGGCATGTTCAGCCAGCCAATCCCGGCACACGGCGCGAAACTCTACCGACTGCGACCCGTCTAGCGCGTGAGTCGTCGGGGCTGACCTCTAGAGGCACATCATCGTGCTGGTAAGCCACTGATTTTACAACGTCGTTCATCGTGGCTAGAATAACCTAGAACATTTATTTGCATCAGCACACAGTCCGCGAGTTGAAAACAGCGTATGTCAGATGAACTAAGCGCAATCTCCGGATTAAGCCGACAGGCTCAAGAAAATCTAAGGCGTGGTGGGATCACGACACTGGCGCAGGTTGCCAGCTTGACGCCCGATGACCTACAGCGCTTCAAGGGCATCAAGACCTCGGCAACTGCCATCCATGCCCACGCGAGGGCATTCGTCGAGGGCTGCCCGGTTTGGCACGGCGATTTCCCCGACGCGTGCGCCCCCGGCGGCTACATGTTCGACCTCGAAACCGATCCTTTCACCCAGACGCCCTGGTCGTGGGGTTGGTGCGATCTGGACGGCAAGCCTTCAAACATCATCGTCGCACCGCGCTTCGGCGATAGCTCGGTCACGCTGCCGGACGGTCGAACCATCCTGATCGTGCCGCACCAGGACGACGCTTGGCACCTATTCGATCACCTTGTCGCCGAACACGGCAGCTTGATCTTCCATTGGACTGGTTTTGACGCCGGAATCACACGCAAGTTCGCGCCCTCATCCGTCCGCGATCCACTGCTGGTGCGGATGCACGATCTGCACCACACCTTCAAAGGCAGCGTCAAATTTCCCGTCAGCGGCAACTCCCTGAAGACGGTCGCCCGCTATCTGAGTTTTAATTGGCTGGAATACGATGCGTGGGACGCCGCCTACAACGATTACCGCCTGTGGCAGCGCACCGGCGACCTCAACGCCCTGTCACGCGCCGCCAACTACCAACAGGCAGATGTTGAAGCGCTCGGCGTTGTCTGGAAGTGGCTGATCGACCATCGACCATCGCATCCGGGGCAGCCTTAAGCCAGAATTCGAAAGTTACCTGAATCGCGCGCGCTGTGGAGGGGTGAAGTATGTCTCACTCCCTCTGACGAAATTCGAATCTTGGCTCAGACCATGAGGTCGTGCTGATATTCGATGATCAAGTGAGGGTATTCTTCGTCGACTTTGAGCTGGTTCAGATAGAACTCGTCGTCGTTTTGAGCGCGCAGCAGAACGATCACGTGATGTTTGCCCGTGCCGATCAACTGCTGAACGCGCAGCTTACCCAGTGTTTCGTAACGCTGCCGGAATTCCTCGACGCGCGCTTCGGCGGACTGCTCCTCTAAAGCGTATGCGTCATAGCTCTCATCGACAAACTGGCGCAGGCGCTCGAAATTGCCACTATTGTAGATAGTCATCTGCGCGATGAAGCGCATTCCGGCTTGACTAACGCGGAGCGCCAGTTTGTCATCCATAGCTAGATTTCGCCATGCATAAATGTCATCGCTGCGCCGACGATCCCCGCTTCGTTGAGCATTTCTGCCGGGACAACCGGCGCTTGCACCTTCAAGTGCGGGGCGAATTTGGCGAAGCTCTTGCTCAACCCGCCGCCGATGATGATCAGGTCGGGCCAGAGCAATTTCTCAACCGTGACCAAATATTCATTGAACCGTTTCGACCAGCGCTTCCATGATAATTCGTGCTCCAGCCAAATCCGGTTTGAGGCGCGCAGTTCAGCTTCTTTGCCGCGAATGTCGAGGTGCCCCAATTCCGTATTCGGGATTAGCTCGCCATTCATGAACAGCGCCGTCCCCAAACCGGTGCCAATCGTCACGACGAAAACCACGCCCTTATTATCGCGCCCAGCGCCAAAATGCATCTCGGCTAACCCCGCCGCGTCCGCGTCATTGATCAGGTGGGTACGGCACTGCGTTGTGTGCTCGATCAGCGCCTTAGCATCGACGCCAATCCAACTATGATCGATATTCGCCGCCGTGAGGATGGTGCCCTTCTTGACCACGCTGGGGAAACCGCAGCCGATTTCGCCCGTCCAGTTGAAGTGATTTGCCACCTTAGCGATACAGTCCACCACATCATCGACGGTTGCCGGCTGTGGCGTCACCACGCGAAAACGTTCCGCCATCAGTGTGCCCGCCGCTACGTCGACTGGCGCGCCCTTAATGCCGGTACCACCAACGTCCACTCCCAAAATTGCCATAATTTCGCCCCCAGCTTTTCGTAATCAGTTCAACTATACACCACGCTACGATCTTTGCCGAAAGACTTGTGCCTTGCTTAGCACAGCGACGAAAGGCATAATGTGCGTCAGAATTTGACGGCTAACGGGTGGTAATCAGAGTTATTTCGACCTCAACACAAGTTCAGCGATGCCCTGTCGCCGCCTCCCGGATCAACGCGATTAGCAGTTTGGCTTCCGCTGTGCCTGCGACCTTGAAGGATAATTTGTGAAAATTCGCTGGTTCAATAGCATCTGGCTCCTGATCTTGATCGGCGCTAGTTTTGCCACAACTCAGGCGCAGCCAGAACCATCCGAGGGTTGGCTGCTGCCGATCCTGATTTTCGCGTGGGTCGTGACCGCCATCGCCTTGATCCCGTCGCCGCTGCGCGGGTATTTGCAAGCGGGGCTGCACCTCCTGCGCGCCGCACCGTTCCTCTACTGGTTGATCGTGCTGGTCTACGTCTGCGCGGCAATTTCGCTGTGGCTTGTCCCCTATCAGCCGAACAACGGGCATACGATGCGGGCCATCGAGTTCGCCTACGTGCTTTGGGCGATCTGGTTGTTCGTCTTTCTGGTCGCCTACGATGTACACGAGCAGGGATTGCGCGCCACTGGCAGCAAGCTGAGCACCAGTAAGCTCACTGGCGTCATGATCACGCTGACGACGCTGGTGATCATTTTCTGGGCGGGCGAAGCCTACCTGCGCGTCTTCTACGTCACGACTGACGGCTACGGCTTCACGGCGATGAATTACTGGTGGTATGAGGATTTCTACCGCAAGCAACTAAACACTCTCGGGTACCGCGATCATGAGCCACTGCCGGACGACCCCGACCACCCTATCACGCGAATCGCCGTCCTCGGCGACTCGTTTGCGGCAGGACACGGCATCAGCAATATCGACGACACCTTCCCGCAAGTACTGGAACGCAAGCTCGGAACGGGCTACGACGTCGATCTTGTCGCCCAATCCGGTTGGGACACCGACGTTGAACTCGTTAATCTGCAAAACTACAAGTATCGCCCTAATGTGGTCGTCCTATCCTACTACCTCAACGACATCGACTATTTGATGCAGGGCGATCTCAGCCCCAACCGGAACTTCATGTTCCCGCAGGATGAGCGCGTTTTCTGGGTGGTCATCAATTTTTTCCTACCCAATTACCTGTGGTATAACCTAATCCAGTTCACCTCGTCGACGCGCACGACCAATTTCGCCTATGACTTGATCGGCGCATACGCTGACGACGCGCTCTGGCTGCCGCAGAAACAGGCGCTTCAGCAGTATGTGGACTGGACGAATGAGCAGAACATGCGCCTGATCGTATTGGTCTGGCCCAATCTCGGCGCGGTCGATGCAAATCGACACCGGCAACGCAGACGATCAGCCACTTTTTCACGGATCAAGGCGTGCAGGTTGTCGATATGACTGATCCGCTGCGCGGTAAAAGCGTCAGCGAACTCACCGTCAACCGCTTCGACACGCATCCAAGCATCGAAGTCGAATCACATCGCCGCCGAACTGCTTTACCAAGCGCTGCAAAAGGACTTAAATCCGTGAAAAAACTGATCGTCACCGGCTCGAATGGCTTGATTGGCTCGGAGGTCGTCAGCCATTTTGACGCGCTCGGCTGGCAGGTGTTCGGCGTCGATAACAACATGCGCCGTGACTTCTTCGGTGAGCGTGGCGATACGCGCTGGAATCAGCAGCGGCTCGAAGCTAACTGCCGCAACTTCAACCACAACGAACTCGATATCCGTGACCGAGCTGGTGTGCTCGGAACTCTGGAGCAAATCCAACCGGACATGATCGTCCATGCTGCCGCCCAGCCGAGCCATGATCTGGCTGCTTCGCGTCCGTTCGACGACTTCGACGTAAACGCCGTCGGGACGCTCAACTTGCTTGAAGCGACTCGACGCCACGCGCCTGAGGCGGTTTTCGCCTATATGTCCACCAACAAGGTTTACGGCGACCGCCCCAACACCATTCCGCTGGTCGAACTGGAGACCCGCTGGGACTACGCCGATCCTGCCTACGCCGACGGCATCGCCGAGAACTTCAGCATCGACCAATCCAAGCATTCGCTGTTCGGCGTCTCCAAGGTCGCCGCCGACGTGATGGTGCAGGAATATGGACGCTACTTCGACCTGAAGACCTGCTGTTTGCGCGGCGGCTGCCTGACCGGACCGAACCACTCCGGCGTTGAGATGCACGGCTTCCTCAGCTACTTGATCCGCTGCAACGTCGAGGAGCGCGAGTACACCATCTACGGTTACAAAGGCAAGCAGGTACGCGATAATATCCACTCGCACGACGTCGCCCGCGCGATCGAGACCTTCTACGATCACCCGCAGTCGGGGGCAGTTTTCAACCTCGGCGGCGGGCGCGGCAACACCATCTCGATCTTTGAAGCCTTTGCGCGCGTCGAGCAGCTCACCGGCAAGCCGATGCGCTATCATTACGTCGATCAAGCGCGGGCGGGCGACCATATCTGCTACATCTCGGACCTCAGCCACATGCGCGCCAGCCTGCCCGGCTGGGACATTACCAAATCGCTCGATGATATCTTCGAGGAGATCGTCGCGAGTTGGCAGCGACGGCTGCTTGCCTAATCCCTTGAGCAGATACGAACAGACATGAAACTTTCGGTCGTCATCCCGGCGCGCAACGAAGAAGGCAACATCGGCATTACGATCGCTGCCCTGTGCGAGCAGTTCGCCGCCGCCGACGTGCGCGATTTTGAAATACTCGTCGTGGATGACGGCAGCAGCGACCAGACTTACGAGATCGTCGCAGCGCTGGGCGAACAGGACAACCGCATCCGGGTGATCCGCAATCCGGCACGTCATGGCTATGGGCGCGCCGTCGCTTGCGGGCTGGACAACTTCAGCGGCGAAGCCGTGATCATCACCATGGCGGATTCGTCCGACTCGCCGCAGGACGTGGTGCGCTACTTCCACATCCTGCGCGACGAAGCCGACTGCGCCTTTGGCTCACGTTTCCTGCGCGGCTCGCGCGTTTATGACTATCCGAAGTTCAAGCTCGTGATCAACCGCTTCGCTAATTTCGTCATCCGTTTGATGTTCAACACCCGCTACAACGACACGACCAACGCCTTCAAAGGCTATCGCGCCAACGTGATCGAGGGCTGCCGTCCCTTTGTCTCGCCTCACTTCAACTTGACCATCGAGATCCCGCTCAAGGCACTGGTGCGCGGCTACTCGTACAAGGTTATCCCGATCTCGTGGCATAACCGCACCGTCGGCGAATCGGCGCTCAAGCTCAAGGAGCAGGGCAGCCGCTATCTTTACACCTTGCTGACGGTTTGGTTTGAGTGGCTGTTGGTCAAGCGCGATACGCACCGCACTGACGACGGGGTGTTCGTGCCTTGGGTCAATGATGAAGCCCCTACCCCAGTGGAGAAAGCCGAAGTGACTCGACGCATTCTGGTGACCGGCGGCGCGGGCTTCATCGGCAGCCATATCGTGGATCGGCTGGTCGAGCGCGGCTTGCGCGTCGTCGTGATCGACAACGAAAGCACCGGCAAACGCGAGCAGGTCAATCCGGCGGCGGAATTCATCGCCGGAGACGTCCGCAATCCCGCCGACCTCGCGCCGATCTTCGCAGCAGGCGTGGATGCGGTGCTGCACATCGCCGGGCAAGCCTCGATCCGGCTGTCATTTCAAGACCCCGCCGCCGATCTCAACGTCAACACTTTGGGGACGATCAACGTCCTTCAGCAGTGTATCGCCCACCGCGTGCCGCGCTTGCTGTTTGCCAGCTCGATGACAATTTACGGCAATACTGAGGTCGTGCCGACGCCGGAGACTACCGCCCCGGATCCAGTGTCATACTATGGCGTGACCAAGTACGCCGCCGAGCGTTACGTTCACGTGACGGCGCAGCGCCGCGATCTTGACTTCAGCTTCAACGTCACCTCGCTGCGGATGTTCAACATCTACGGCGAGCGCCAAAGCCTGACCAATGCCTATCAGGGCGTGTTCGCCATCTTTATCGGCAACGTGCTGCGCGGTGAGCCGATCAGAATTCACGCCGACGGCGAACAGTCGCGCGATTTCTTACACATCGACGACGCCGCGCGGGCATGGGTCGACGCGATTGACAACTCTGCCAGCTATGGACAGGTGATCAACCTCGGCACGGGAATGCCGACCAGCGTCAACCGACTGTGCGACATTGTGCTGCACGCCTTCGGGCAGACGCGCGCGACCTACCCGGTCGAGTATCATCCGGCACAGCCCGGCGATCTGCGCCAGTCGGCAGCCGACATCAACCGCGCGCGGTCGCTGCTCGGGTGGCAGCCGCAGGTCGATCTGGAAAGCGGGATGGCACGGACGATTGCGTGGGCGCGAGGCAAACTTTAGGGGATTTCGCCAGCTCGGTAGGGGCGTTATGTATAACGCCACTGCTGAAGAACTATTGTCCCGCGATGAACGTGCTTTCGGTGACGTTCTCGGCGGGGCAGCCCGTGAAGTCGATCACGTAGACCTTGCCTTCACCGTCCGGTCCAACGTTGATCTGGTATTCACCGCTTTGCAGCTTATACAGCGAAATGAAGCCATTATAGGCATCGTCCGCGAGGATATAGCCGTCGATATCTTCGGCAGCCGGCAGTTCAGCCAGATCCGCGTTGTCGAGTTCTACGCGCGCTTGCCCTGCCCGTTCTCAATAATCCAGATGTCGATGACTGCAATCCCCGTCTTTGGTGGTGGGGGTGTAAAGCGCGTAGGGACCAAAACAGTTCACACTCGTTAAGTCCGGGCATTGGCATGGCAGGCAGGCGAACGCCGTGCTCGACGGCAGCGCCGTGAAGATCAACACCAGCAACCCGCCGATCACCGGCACGAGCGCGGACAAACGAAACAAACGTTGACGCAGCATAGGCTTCTTTCTCCAAAATCATACAAACCGCATAAAGTTTAGGGGATTTTCGGCAATTACACCAGAGTAACAAGCACAGCGGCGATCAAGCGTCGGTTGGTCTAGACTTCTCGGAACGAGCAAGCTGTGGTATACCAACTCAGGTATTCAGTGAGGATATCCTTTGCGCGTCACCGTTTCTCGCCCACGACAACTCCACTTGATCGCATTGGTCTTTTTCGCCGGGCTGACGTTCCTTCTGCTCTACCCGATGATCTTCAACAGTGGAACGCGCGTCGCCGGGTTTGACTTTTTCAACTACAACTGGAATTTCTGGTGGGTGCGCCACGCGCTGACCACCCCCAGCTTGAACCTCTACGAGAGTGATTTCGCCATGTTTCCCTTCATGGCGAATTACGGCTATCACGCGCTGACGTTGTTCTGGTATCCACTCTGGGCGCTGGTTGAGCCGCTCGCCGGAACGCTGAGCGCGGTCAACCTGATCATGCGGTCGCTTGCACGCTCAATGGCTATCTGCTCTTCGTGCTGCTGCGCCGTGAACGGGTCGCCCCGGGGCTGGCGCTGCTGGGCGGAGCCATGCTCCAAAGCGCGCCGATTTTGCGCTATTTCTACTACAACACGCACCTTAATCTGATGGATTGGTTCTGGCTGCCGCTTCAGCTTCTTCTCTGGCAGCAGATTGTCCGCGCCGTCGCTGCCGGACGGCTGCGGCGAGCGCTGATCTGGGCGATAGTGCAGGGGATCGCCCTGTGGGGCTTGACGCTGACCGATCTCCAGTTCCCGATCTTCGCGGCATTTCTGCTCGTCCCTTACGGATTGGTCACGCTCTGGAAATCCCCCGCGCGTCTACGCCTGATCGCGGCGGGAATCGTCGTCGTCGCGGTGACGCTGCCGCTGCTCTGGTTCGCCGGACCATTACCCTACATTGTCCGTTTCAAGGGAACGCTAGTACCCGGCACGGTCGATGATCGTCCCGGCATTCCCATGCCCTCCGGCTTCCTGACCATGAGCCAAACGTGGTGGGATTGGTCGACGCCATCACTCGGCGCGCTGATCACCGTGGTCATCATCGGCACCCTGATTGTGGCGCTGCGACGTCGCCGTCACGCGAACAAGTTCGCGAGCGCTGGCTCTGGTTCTGGTTGATGCTGCCGCCGCTGATCTTTGCGCTCGGTCCGACGCTTACGCTGGCGGGCGCCGCAATTCCCCTGCCCTATCGCTGGCTTCATGAACTGACCAACGGCATGTTTCGGATGCCGTGGCGGCTCGCGCCAATCTTCATCATCGCCGCGCTGATCTTCGCCGCCAAGACGTGGACACCGATCTTCCGGCGGATGGGTGCGGCGCGCATGGTCGTGATCGGCGCGGCGCTGCTGCTGCTCGCGCTCGACGTGCGGGTGTTCGGCGGCGGACCACTTGACCCCGCACCGGTCGATTACGCCTACTATCACACCATCGGCGCCGAAACCGGCGATCCCTATGACAGCGAGGTGATCCTCGAAGTGCCAACCGCCGCCGCCACCGGCGAGATCATCCTCGGCGACCCGCGCGCCGTCCAGCTTCAGTATTACGGCATCGTCCACCAGAAACGGATGATCAACGGCTTCATTTCGCGCACGCCGCTGGAGGATTTCTGGTACATGCGCACCGATGACCCGATGCTGAGTTGGCTCGGTCAGCGCCGCTATCTTGAGCCGGAGACCGTCGAGGCGCAGTTTCGCCAGCGCATCTTCGACTGGCAGATCGGCTACGTCGTCGTCCATCAGGATTTGATCGGGCGCGACAGCAGCACCGACAACGAAGTGCTCGGTTATCTGAACTCGCTCGGCGATCTGCTCTGCCCGGTCGCGGTCGAAGGCGACGCCGTCTTCTACCGGACGGCGTGGCATCCCGACGGTTGCCCGCCGCGCACGCCGCCGGAGACGTCTCCCGGCGTCTATACACTCGACGTCGGCTCGCCCGGCGACGAAGCCTATCTCGGCTGGGGCTGGCACTATGCCGAGGACATTTCTGGCGTGACTTTACGCTGGGCGGGTGCACTGCCGCAAGAGACGCCGTCCGCGCAGGTCTATCTCGATCTACCGCCAGACGCCTATACGATCACGCTGTCGGCGCAGGCGTTTCAGGAAACTCGACACCTCACCGTTCTGGTCAACAATCGCGTAGTGGCAGAGTCCCTCACTGTTCCGGTAAACTCACTGCACGATTTTACGTTCGCGGTTCCGGCAAGCGCCATCGGTGATGGGCAGCATGTCAAGCTGACGCTTGCTTATGACGCGACCATTGCTCCCGCCGACGTAGAGCCAAGCGCCGACACGCGCCAGCTTGCCATCGCCGTTGACACCATCCGCTTCACGCGCAGCGACTCGCCAGCGGAGTAAGCTTGAACCTTGCGAACGCCGATCCGTTCGGTTCTGTATGGAGAATCGCCGGGTTTTCCCGTACAATTTCTGTGAAGGAGTAAGCTGTGAAGGAAATTATCGATCTCGCTTGGGATCGCTTCAAAATCATCACCTCAATCGTCGGCGACATGCAGGGGCGCGTGATCGTCACGCTGTTCTATTTTACTATCCTCGTGCCTTTCGGTATCGGAGCGCGATTGTTTGGCGACTCGCTGCACATCCGGCACGATCAAGCCCCGCATTGGCAAGAGCGCCCACCCGTTCCGACTGAAATCGACGAAGCCCGCAGACAGGGATAAAGCATGTATATTCTTGGCATCTCCTGTTTCTACCACGACGCCGCCGCTGCGTTGATCGAAGATGGAAAGCTCGTCGCCGCCGCGATGGAAGAGCGTTTTTCGCGCAAAAAGCACGATAACAGCTTTCCGCAGAAGGCGGTCGCTTTTTGTCTGAAACAGGCGGGCATTACCGGCGCTGACCTCGATTACGTGGTCTTCTACGAGAAACCATTGGTCAAGTTCGAACGCATCCTGCTCACGACCTTGAGCACCTTCCCGCAGTCGTCCGACGTCTGGCGCGACGCCATGATCAACTGGCTGAAGGACAAGCTCTGGATCAAGAGCATCATTCAGCAAGAGATCAAGATCAAATATGACCGTGTGCTGTTCTGCGATCATCACATGAGCCACGCCGCCAGCGCCTTTTTCGCCAGCCCGTTCACCGAAGCCGCCGTCATGACTGTCGATGGCGTGGGCGAATGGACAACGACGACGCTCGGCAAGGCGACCAGCGTTTGGGTCGGTGACGGCAGTTCTGGCGCGCGTAACAGTATTGAGTTGTTTCACGAAGAGCGCTTCCCCCACTCGCTGGGGCTGCTCTATTCGGCGTTCACCGCCTACCTCGGCTTCCACGTCAACAACGGCGAGTACAAAGTCATGGGGATGTCTCCGTATGGCGAGCCGCGCTACGTCGATAAGATCGACAAGCTGTTCCAGCAGAGCAGCGCCGATGCCAGCTTCCGCCTAAACATGGATTACTTCAGCTACCACCACTCGACCCAAAGCACTTATAACAGCCGCTTCGTCGATCTGTTTGGGGCGGCACGTCCAACCGAGTCCGACTTCTTCACCATGAGCACCAATCCGGAGCGCGCCTCCGAAAGCACGGCGATGGCGGAAAACCAGCGCTACGCTGACATCGCCGCCAGCATCCAGCGCGTCACCGAAGACGCGCTAATCAAGATGGCGAACTATCTGCACGCCAAGACCGGCATGTCCAAATTGGTGATGGCGGGCGGCGTCGCCCTCAATACCAAAGCGAACTATCGCATCCTTGCCGAAACGCCATTCGAGGAAATCTACATCCAGCCCGCCGCCGGGGATGACGGTGGCGCGCTCGGCGCGGCGCTGTGGGCGTATCACCTCGTGCTCAACCAGCCCCGTAACTGGGTCATGCCTAACGCCTATTGGGGACAGGAGTATTCCGAAGCTGAGTATCAAACGTTCCTCGATGCCAAGGGCGTCAAATACACTCAGTACGCCGATAACGACGACGCTATGCTCGACCTACTAGCGCAGAAACTGACGCAGGAAAAAGTCATCGGCTTCTTTCAGGGGCGCTTCGAGTGGGGTCCGCGCGCGCTGGGCAACCGCAGCATCATCGCCGACCCACGCAGCGAAGCCATGAAAGAGGTCGTCAACACCAAGATCAAGTTCCGCGAGCCGTTCCGCCCCTTCGCCCCCGTGATCCTGCGCGATCGGGCAGCGGAGTATTTCGATTATCCCGGCGTGGAGCAACACGAAGCGCCGCGCTATATGTTGATGGTCAGCCCGATTAAGCCGGAAAAGCAAGATCAACTTCAGGCGGTCTGCCACCAAGGGACGGGACGCCTGCAAACCATCGAGCGCGAGACGAACCCGCGCTATTACGGCGTCATCGAACGTTTTGCCGACCTCACCGGCGTGCCGGTGCTGCTCAATACGTCGTTTAATCTCCGTGGCGAACCGATTGTCAGTTCGCCGCGCGACGCTTGGAATACCTTTCAGAACAGCGACATCGACCTGCTGGTGCTCGGCTCGTTCGTCGTTCAAAAGTAAGAGGAGCAATTATGCGCGACATCTTCGCCCGCATGGGCATTTTAGGCGAACTGCTGATGTTCTTGTGGCGGCGTAAGCTCTACTGGCTGATCCCGATGATCATCGTGTTGGCGCTGTTCATCGTGCTGATCATCTTGAGCAGTAATCCCGCCATCGCTCCGTTCCTCTACCCGATGTTCTAGCCATGTCAAACACCGCTACCGCCCTCCTCGTTGGCTTGATCTTGGGCAGCATTTTCGCCATTTTTGTGACGCGCCGTTCACTGCGAGAGCAGACTGTTCATGGCGGAATGCCCGCCAATGTCTTCCATTTCCTCGGCGTGCTCGGCTTCTGCATGACGCTGCCGACCGTGATTATGGCGCTGGTGCTGCATGGCGGGTTCGCGCTGGCGTTTCCGTTGGGTATCGGCTGCGTGGTCGCCGCTTTCCTCGCGCTGCTGATCTACGCCCTGTTCGAACGCCCTGCTCGCGCCGCACTCGCGCCGGACGAAGATCTCTGGACTGAGGAGAAAGCGCGGTCTTCCGGGTTGTGATGTTGAGAAGTCAGTGGATTTAAAGCGGTCTACCCCAGTAGGAGCGTCGTGCTTGCATTGCAAGCCTAGGGCGCTCCTACTGCACAATCTGGTAATGCGAAGATTTACTCGCGCGGCATACGACGCGCCGCAACCATCGTGATATCGTCAAACTGCACCGCATCGCTGATGTAGTTGTTCAGCGCGGCGTGAACCCGGTCCAGCAAATTGTTCGCCGAATCCAGCGGCGGGTGGATCAGCGACATGATGCCTTCTTCGTGGAACATCTTGCCCGCCGGGTTGCGCGCATCGGTCACCCCGTCCGTGAAACAGAACAAAATATCACCGGGGTCCATCTGAGCGTCGAGGATTTCGAACTCAGCGCCGGGGAACATCCCCACCGCCGGACCAGTCGGCTCCAGCCGTTCCTTGATCACCCCATCGGGGCTGATGATCATCGGTGGGCAGTGACCGCCATTGATGTAGAGCAGCGTGCCCGTCGCCGGGTCGAGCATCCCGAAAAACATGGTCGCAAACATGTTCAGGTCAAGGTGATGCTCGGTGATGTACTCGTTGGTGTCAACCACGGCGGTCTTCAGCGCGTTCGCGCGAATCGCTAAGCGCCCACTCCCAGTCTTGACGCTAAACAAAGCTTTCGGATCCGAGTCCTCAAACAGATTTTCCGCCCAATTGACATTATGGCTCTGCATTGCAAAGGCGCGTAACAAACTACGCGTCAGCGACATGAACAGCGCAGCTCCGACGCCCTTGTCACAGACGTCCGCGATAATGATCCCCAAACGGCGTTTGTTCATCATCATGAAGAAGTCATAGAAGTCGCCCGCGACCTCGCGCGCTGGCTGGAAACGCCCGCCAATTTCCCAACCGGGGACTTCCGGCAGCGTGTTCGGCAAAAAGTTCAACTGAATGCGGCGCGCGATTTGGATATCGTTCTCGATTTTGTTCATCTTCTGCTGCTGTTGAATCAGCAGATGATTGTTGAGTACCACCGCCGCCTGCGACGATAACGACTCGACCACCAGCCGGTTGTACTCGTCGAAGGGCACGATATTGCCATCGTCGTCGAGCGAATTGAGCAGTTGCAACACGCCGATCACCTCGCCCTTATTGTCTTTCAAGGGCACGGTTAGGCTGGACTGCGAGCGATAGTTATTCTGCTTGTCGAAAGTCTTGGTCGCTGAAAAGTCGAACCCCTCTGCTTCGTAGACATCAGGGATATTGATCGACTTGCCGTTGATCGCCACATAAGAGGCGACGTTATTGAGGTTTGGTTTGCCGGTCACGCGGTCATACATGGGCAGCGGCGGGAAATTGACCGGCTTGCCGCTCGTCCCGCCAAGGTGGATGCCCAGCGACTCCGTGATCACGATAGCGAAACGCAGCATATCACCCGGCGACCGCATGTAGAGTGTCCCGGCATCCGCATTACAGATCCGCTTCGATTCCATCAGAATCCGCTGTGCCAGCCGGTCGAAATCGGTTTCGGTCGAAAGGGCGATCCCCATCGGCAGAATCACGTGCTCCATTTGATCTGCCAGCCGTTCGACGCGCCGCAAGTGATTCTGGTTTTCATCTTCAATCAGGTGCTTCTGCTCGATAATCCGCAAGCGCAGGTCAAGCAGTTCGTTGGTAAATGGCTCTTGAATGTAGTCATCCGCGCCGAGATCAATACAGCGTGCTACGCTGTCGAGGTCGGAAATCGCCGAGATCATGATCACGGGGATCACGCTCAGGTCATCGTCACCCTTCATGTGTTCCAGCACTTGATAGCCGCTCAGTTTCGGTAGATTGACGCCCAGAAGCACCAAATCGAAACGCTCGGCATCCAGTATATCGACTGCGGCTTGTCCATCAGTGGCGATCTCGACCGTAAGCCCCTGCCCTTGCAGATAGGTACTCAGTGGGGTTCGATGCGCTTCATTATCGTCTACGATCAACAAGCGGTTCAAGTGGCTTGTCATGGCTTACCTTTACAGCTCATCTTGCTCGATTTAGTCACGCTTCAGGTAGAACGTGTTGTAATTCTGATTACCGACTCGCTCGTAACGCCAATCATCCACGCTTTCGCGCACGAGCATAATTCCATAGCCCCCAATCCCGCGTTCCTCCAACGGATCGTCAAGATTAGTAGGCATTGGTCTTTTAGTCGGATCAAAAGCGGCTGCGGCGTCGATCAGCGTAAGAATCATGTGAGTACCATCAAGCGACGCGCCTGCAACAACGTCCCCATCCAGACCGGCGTCATGATAACCGTAGGTGATGATATTCGTAGCATACTCGTCCACAGCCATGCGCAAGCCGTCAATTCGCGCTTTTGACAAACCGGCTGTTTCCGCTGCCTGCACCGCATAATCACGCAGTGCCTTAAGGGACTCGCCCATCTTTTCAAATCTTCCGGAAACAGTGATTGAGGGTAGTTTTTGAGACATAAATTACCTATTTGCGCTGGTAGCTGCTGGGTAACCGACAGCGGAAACTGTACGTTCGGGCTGGGATCGACAAAATATGAAAGGACGCCCATTCCTCCAGTTTTTGCAAGCTGAAGGGGTAGAACAGGCTTCCGGCAGGCAAACAAGCGCCTTAGCTGTTACCGGGACGTCCTCTCAACGAATTGTGGTTCGTCCGCGTCGTCAGCTTTCGATCACCGCAGCGTCGTAGTCTTCCAGCACGACGACACTGTGATGAAAACCCGTCTGCCGGATCGGTTCCATAACGCCCGGCTGCGCGCCGACAACGTAAATCGTCACCTTCGCACCCATCTTCTGCTTGGCAAACACCAGCGCGCGTAAGCCAGCCGAGGACATGTAGTCGAGCGCGTTCAAAAGCAGCACCAGCTTCTGGGCATTCTGAGCCGCCGCTTCTTCGATGCGGATCTTGAAATCACCCGCGACGCTGGCGTCGAGTTCTCCGACGAGCGTGATTTTGGCGATACCGCCATCTGCCATTTCCAAACTTGATTCAAAAGCCATGTGTCTGCTCCTAAGCGTTAACGTCCAACGAGAATGATCACTGAGCGGTTGCCCAGTACAATGCTGTTCTGGTCGCTCAATACGGGTTCGCTGCCCGGCTCCCAGCTATCCTCTGGCGACGAAACGCCGGTATTGAAGGCGACGTGCCAGTGTAAATTTTGCGGAAGCTGCGGCAGGTTGAACCAAACCGAGTCCCAGTACATATTCATGGCTACATAGATGTTCTGATCGCGCTGCGTGCCGCCCTTCGCGTAATCGCCACAGAGCATGAACGCCAGCGTGTGACTGCTGCTGTCCGACCAATCCGGTTGCCATGGCTGCGTGCCGTGAAAGCTCATGTCCGGCAGCCCAACGCCGAGATAATCGCTGTGCGAGAAGAAATCGCGGTTGCGCAGGATCGGGTGGGCGTGACGGAAGGCGATCAAGTTCTGGGTAAAGCGCAGCAGATCGGCGTTCTTCTCCATCAGCGACCAGTCGAGCCAGTTGAGTTCATTGTCGTGACAGTAGGTATTATTGTTGCCGTTCTGTGTCCGTCCGACTTCGTCCCCCATCAGGATCATCGGAATGCCCTGACTGGTCAGCAGCAGCGCCAGCGCGTTCTTGATCTGCCGGTGACGCAGTTCGTTGATCGCCGGGTCGTCGGTGGGACCTTCCCAACCACAGTTCCAACTTTCGTTATCGTTGGCACCGTCGTTGTTGTTCTCGCCGTTATCCCAGTTGTGCTTTTCATTGTAGGAGACCAAATCCATCAGCGTGAAGCCGTCGTGCGCCGTTAAGAAGTTGATCGACGCCGTCGGACCCCGTGACGAGTAGAGATCGGGCGAACCCTGCACCCGCCACGCAATATCACCGATCAGTCCCGCTTCACCTTTGATAAACTTGCGCATCCCATCGCGGTACTTGCCGTTCCACTCCGCCCAACGACCATACGCCGGAAACGAGCCAACCTGATACAAACCGCCCGCGTCCCATGCTTCGGCGATCAGCTTGCATTTGGCGAGGATCGGGTCATACGCCAACCCTTCGAGCAGCGGCGGGTTCAAGAGCGGCGCACCATTCGGCGCGCGTCCCAAAATCGAGGCGAGGTCGAAACGAAAGCCGTCAATGTGATATTCCGACGCCCAGTAACGCAGGCAGTCGAGCACCATGTTCCGCACGACCGGGTTGTTGCAGTTGAGCGTATTGCCGGTGCCGCTGAAGTTGTAGTAGTAGCCTTCGGGCGTCAGCATGTAGTAAGTCTTGTTGTCGATGCCCCGGAACGAGATGTAGGGACCCTGCTCGTTGCCCTCGGCGGTGTGATTGAACACCACGTCGAGCATGATCTCGATGCCCGCGTTGTGCAGCTCCTTGACGAGATTCTTGAACTCGTCAACCTGCATCCCGAACTTGCCCGTCGCCGCGTAACCCGCTTTCGGCGCGAAGAAACCGACCGTGCTGTAGCCCCAGTAGTTGTAGAGCATCTCGCCGGTAGTCGGGTGAACGCGGCTGTTCTCGTACTCGTCGAATTCGTAGATCGGCAGGAACTCGACGCAGTTGACGCCGAGCGACTTCAAATATGGGATTTTGTCGATCATCCCGGCAAAAGTCCCTGCCGCTTTTGTGCCGGATGACTCGTGCCGCGTGAAGCTGCGGACGTGCATCTCGTAGATCACGAGGTCTTCAATCGGCGTTTCGAGCGGGCGGTCGTGCTCCCAGTCGAAGTCGTCGAGCACCGGGCGGGCGCGGTGCTGGTACTGCCCGTTCCAGTCCGGCGTGACACCCCACACGTCGCGCCCGCCGATCACTTTGGCATAGGGATCCATCAGAATTTTGGTCTTGTCGAAGCGATAACCTTCGGTGGGATTCCACGGACCATCCATGCGGAACCCGTATTCGATGTTCTCGTAATCGAGGTCGAAGACGGTCATCGCGTAAACGTCACCAATCCTGAACTCGTCGAGGAATGGAATTTCGACTAGCGGCTCCGGCTCATCCTTCTTGAACAGGACAAGCATGCACGAAGTTGCGTTGGTCGAAAAGACGGAAAAGTTGATCCCGCCGGGAACCATCGTCGCGCCGAACGGCAGCATGTGCCCGGGGCGCAGTTTGTAACCTGCGTGCTCGTGAGTGGCGTAAGTGTCGATACGATCCATTACTGTTGACCCAATGCAACCTTGCCTTCTTCGAGGGTTTCAGCAGTTGTGAAGAACTTCAGGAAGCCGGTCGCTGACATGGTGCTTTTGATGTCTTCCGACAGCCCAACGAGGACGACATTGCCTTTGCCGCCGGAAATTTGGCGGTGGAGCAGGAGCATCACGCGCAGTCCGGCGCTGGACATGTACTCTACGCCAGACAAATCGATCAGGAGGCGGCAGCCCGGTTGAGCTACCGCCAAAACCTTCTCTTGCAAATCGGGAGCGGTGCTGCCATCAACATCACCCCTCGCCTCGACGACGGTTGCGTCGCCATACGGCTTGACTTCTACATCCATTGATTTACTCCGCTTTGGTCGGAACGATCCGTACCTTGATCTTAACACGTTTATCCGATCTGCGGAATTGTCACGGTCAAAGCTTCAGCATCGAAGTTATCGTAGGGCACGCCGTCAACTTCAACCGACCCAATTTTGATCGATCCCGCAGGCAGCAAATCCGGCGCAACTCGCAGCAAGTTGTCCTTGAAGCCGCCAACCATCGGCTTGAAGTAGAAGTCCATCGGCTCTTTGGTAATCAGCAAATTGGTGTAGGTCGATGCCAGATAGCACAGCTCCATCGAGTGATAACCACTCATGGAGTGGCTGCCCTTCAGGCGCTCGTTGCCCAGCAAGTACGGCAGACCATTTGCCAGCACGTTGAAGTAAATGCCACCATCGCCGTGATCGAGGAAGAAAGCGTTGTAGTACGACGTTGATTCGTGGGCGAGTTGTTTGTATTCCTCGATCGCCGTAGATGCCGTACATGATCAGGTAGGCGAGCACGCCCTGTTCCTGCTGCCACCACGCCTTGCGGTCGTGCCAGACGACCCGGTGGAAGTTCTCGCCGGGGCGCAGTACCCGCTCGACCATGTCATACCAACCGCCGCGCTGCTTATCCATCCCTGTGCTGGGCATCAGGTCGGCTATCTTCCTAGAGAATTCCGCGTAGCTATCTTTCCACTTCAGCGACTGCATCCGGGTCAAGTTCCACGCGATCTTGAGGTTGTGCCCGACGACCGCGCGGTTTTGCTGCCAACCCCACGCCTGATCCTTGCTCCAGTCCTCGAAGAACTTCTCCTGCACGAACGGGCTTTCGTCGTAGTCTTGGAAATGCTCCGTGATCGTGTCAAAGGTATCTTCGAGGAAGTCGGCATACTTCTGCTCGCCGGTCGCCAGATACAGGTTGATCAAGTAAGCGGGCGCGTGGTCGCCGACCGAGTTCCAGTTCTTGCGCGCGCGGTTCGCTCCGAGCATTTCGGCGCGCGGGTCGAGCGTGATCGGGTCGATGTGCGAGAAGTAACCGCCCTGCTCGCGGTCGATGTAGTATTTGTCGAACAGATCAATCGTCTTCTCGGCATCGTAAAGAATACGCGGATCGCCGCTGGCGCGGTAGGTCTGGATCGGACCCGCCAGCGCGTAAATCTGCTCGTATGCCGGGATCGAGTCGTAGTCGTCGCCGAATTCCGACGTCAGCAGCTTTTGTTCCTGCTCGCCGCTGACCTGAATACCGTGATACCAGTAGATCAGGTCTTCGTCGGCGTCGTAGAAGCGCATGTGCTCGCGCAGATATTCCGTGCCGAGTTCCGCCGCTTCGAGGAAGCTGTCCTCGCCCGTGAGCATGAACGCCGACGCCAAGCCGTAAATCAAGCGCGAGATCGTGTCGGTCTCTTGCAGGAAGTCGCCGCGCTTCTCGCCCGCGAGGTGCAGGAAGGTGCGGTAATTGCGCCAGTCAATCGGCACGTTCGGGTAGTCGAACTGCCAGCGCATGTACGAACTGGCAATCGAGTGAATCTGCTTGATCCACCAATCTTGCTCGTCTTGGCGGTAAATGTTCGGACCGTTACCGGGAAACACCAGCCACTTGATCTCGAACGTGGTACTGTCGCCTTCAGGGTAGAACATCCCGTGCGCATAGACCAGCGTACCCGGCATCAACAGTTCGGCGAGCCGTCCAGTCGCATCAGCATACGGTTCTTCAAGGTTCTGAGCAATGCGGGCATAAGCGTTCGACGCCAACAGCCCCTTGTACTGCCGACCGTCGGAGGTGGTTAGCTGTACCGAGCGTTCGCGGCGGTCGAAGTAGGAAACGTAGCCCTGAATGGTATCGGAAAAGGTAAAGTCAAAGTTGTTCACGGTGTCCTCGTCTTATAACTCAAGAGCTGGCGGATTGGCTTGATCTTTATAGCCCTGACTGATTTCGACGATATTGCCTTCAGGATCGGCAATCCAGACGGTGCGCCAGCCGGGGATAAAGGCATCGAAATCCATCGGTCCCAGCGTGATATTGGCGTCGTCGCCCATCTCGGCGAGCTTGGCGTCCACATTTTCGACCTGAAAGGCGATATGGCGCACACCGACCTCGCGATACCGTCTTTTTCCGGCGCAGCGCCCGCACGATCCGCCGCGCCGGGGAACAGTTCCAGATAGACGCTGCCCGATTTGATAAAGATGAGCTGATTGCCGCCGCCAATGTCGAATACCGCAGAGCGCGTGAAGCCGAAATAGTTCGTGTAGAAGCTGCTCGATCGCCGATCTGATCCTTGCAGTTCAGCGCGACGTGTGAAAAGACCATCATCGCCCCCCTTCTTTCTCGTACATCAAGTCAATGATCTTGCGGGCAAACAGGTGACAGTGCCCACCCGTGCGCCCGGTGACGAGATCGCCATCGACCACCACATCTTCATCGGTGTAGATCGCGCCCATGTTGACGACGTCGCCGTGCAGATTGTTGTGCGACGTCACGCGACGCCCGCGCACGAGTTCCGGCACGGGAGCCATTAGCCACATCCCGTGACAGATGATGCCCTTGATGATGTCCGGTTCGGCAAACGCGCGCTTGATAAACTCGACCGCTGGCGGCAGCACGTTGACGTCGGGCGTATAGCGCAAGCGATCTGATACGATTGCCGACGGCACGATAATCGCCGAAAAACTCCGCAGCGTCGCGTCGTCCATATCCTCGAAGGTCTCGTGACACTCGAAGGGCGCCTGATACTCGTGCCCTTTGAACGTCAAATACGGCTGCCCCCACAGACGGCTGAGGAAGTGTAGTTCGATACCTTCTTCGGGAAAGCGATGTTCGTAGTAGAAGATTTCCTTCTCATAGTAGTCGCTTTCGATCAATACACCAACTTTCTTACCTTGCAAGCTCATGGCTGTTTGCCCACACTCTTATGATCGCATAACGGAGCGGGCGCGTCATTCGGCGCGTGCCGCTCCGTCTTGAAGGAGAATTGTGTTACTGAATCCCGTGCGTCTGCTTGATCAGGTCCGCGACTTTTTCGCCGATCATCAGGATAGCGGAATGGCAGTTACCCGACACGACGAACGGCATCACGCTGGCGTCGGCGACGCGCAGTCCCTCGACGCCATGAACGCGGCATTCGGGATCGACCACCGCCATCGCATCCAAGCCCATCTTGCATGACCCGGCTTGGTGGTGGTACGAGTCAGCGCGCGATTTGACGAATGTCTCCAACTGCGCTTTGGTCTTGACGCGCGGACCGGGCAGCAGTTCCTTGCCGGTGATCCACTCCGAGAACGCCTTCGCGTTGAAAATCTCGCGCCCAATCTCAATCGTCTTGATCAACCGATCCACGTCCGACTGTACACTCAAGTAATTCGCGTTGATCTGCGGCTTGTCGAGCGGATCGCTGCTGTTCAGGCGAACCCAGCCGCGCGACAGCGGACGGACGACGCCCGGCAGCATACTAACGGCGTTCGGGTTCGCTTGCCCGATGATGATGTCGAACGGCACGTGGACGAACGCCATTTGCAGGTCAGGTCCCACCCAACCCGGATCGGACTTGACGAACATCGCCGACTCGGACATGTTGAGGTTCGGCGGCGGTACCGGCTTGGTCGTCTCGTAGATCAGCCCGGTCAGCACATGGTTGTGGAAATTCTCGCCGACGCCCGGAAGATCGACCTTGACGTCGATGCCGTGTTCCGACAAGTGTTCAGGATTGCCAATCCCCGACAGCATCAGCAGTTGCGGCGAATTAATTGCGCCACCGCAGACGATCACTTCTTTGTCAGCGTAAGCCTTGAGCGTCTTCCTGCCCTGCTTATACTCGACACCGGTGCAGCGTTTGCCCCGGAACAGCAGCTTCGTCGCCTGCGAGTTGGTGCTGAGCGTAAAATTCGCTCGCTTGCCCAGAATCGGCTCGATGTAGGCTTCGTTCGCGCCATGACGCTTGCCGTCTTTGATGTTGACGTGATGCCAACCCGCGCCGATCATGTCGGGACCGTTGAAGTCGTCGGTACGCGGATAACCGAGTTCGACGCACGCCTCGATGAACGCCGCCGAGGTCGGGTTCGGGTTGTGATTCTTGGCGTTGATCACGCTGATCGCGCCGCCGTGTCCCGCCCACGGGCTGGTGTCGTCTTCCTGATCTTCCGACTTCTTGAAGTAGGGCAGCACGTCCTCATAAGCCCACCCCGGCGCACCGTTATACGCCCAGTTGTCGAAGTCCGAGACGTGCCCGCGAATGTGCATCATGATGTAGAAATCGCTCGACCCGCCCACGACCTTGCCGCGCGGCTCATAGACCCGTCGTCCGTTGAGCGCATCTTGTGGCGTGCTGCTGTATCCCCAGTCAATCGGCGTACCCCACAGCGTGGGCCACGCCGCCGGAATCCGGACAGCTTCCGGGATTTCACCCGTGCCAGCTTCCAGCAGCAGCACCTTCACATCCGGGTTTTCGCTCAAGCGATTCGCGACTGCCGACCCGCCTGCTCCGGCTCCGATCACAATGAAATCGTAATTGTCGGTCATGACCCCTCGCTGATTTGACGGAGGAACGGAGCGAACGGCTTCGAGTTCATGGAAGTTCTGCGCAAAGACGATTTCGCCATCCTTGATCTCAAGATAGAGTACCGCCTCGGCTTCAATCGGCTCGTCTTGGTACTTCATGGCTCGCGCCGAGATGTGCGAGATAGCCATCGCTTGATTGCCATCGACGACGAAGTGCCGGGGGATGTTGTAGAAGGTCTTGTACGCCTGAGGGAAGCCAGCCATCATCGGACGCAGGGTTTCGCGCCCTTCGATGTGTCCGGCGAGCTGCTCCTCATAAACGCAGTCCGCATTGAACAAGTCGCACCAAGCATCCCACTTGCCCGCATTGGCGTACTCGAAATACTTCTCGATAATCTCTTTGCTCGACATGTACCCCTCCGTTAGCTCTGCGGATTCAACTGCTGGATCATGCTCAGCATATCGACTTCATACCAGCTTTCGACGATCTTGCCGTTCTCGATCTTGAGCACGCCGATCTCCGTCCACTCGGCACGACGACCGCTTGGCTCCATTCCCATCAAGGGCGCGCCAACGTGCGTTCCACTCTGGATGAAGCGGGCGACGACCTTGCCCTCGTCGGCAAGCATCATGTCAATGTCCATGTGATAATCCGGCATCGCACCACGGAACATCCCGACGAGCATCTTGACGCTTTCGGGACCCTTCGGCAGATCGGGCGCGCTGGGGCTGAAGTGATCCGCCGAGAACAGTTCGTCGGCAACCATCAAGTTGCCCTGATTCCAGATTTCCTCGATCATGCGGCGCATAATCGCCTTGTTTTCTTCAATTTTCGACATTCGCAGTCCCTTCTTCGAGAGGATACAACCTTCAAAATCACAATTTTGCTGCGTCACCGCAGGTAACGATGAATGATTTCGCCCGGTCGAATTGACCGCGCGCCGTTCAACCGATTAGCTGCCCACGCCGAGCTGACCATACAGACCGAGCATATCTGTTTCCTGCCATCGCTCGATGATCTGCCCGTCGCCAAAATGGAAAATACTGCAACCGCCGATCTCGATTTCTCTTCCGGTAGGCGGAATACCCATAAAGACGCCGCGATGCGTTCCTGTCAGTGCGAAGCGAATCGCCACGGCATCCTCTTCAGCGATGGTGTCCAGAATGAACAATCGCAGATCCGGAAACGCATTGCGGAACATCATCACGCCCAGTTTCGCGCCCTCCGGACCGACCGGAAACTGCGGGATACTCGGATCAATGCTTTGGGGATGCAGCAGTTCGTCAGCGACTTCGAGCTTGCCCTTGTTCCACAAGTCGCGGATGAAGCGCTGCACCATCACCACATTTTCCTGGTAGTCGGTTTTGCGAATACCAGTCACCGTCGGGCGTGGCGGCACGGCTGGTTTTTTATACCAACCGGGGACGACCCCCATCTGCTGCATGATCGCCAGTGTGTCGATGTTGCCCCAATGCTCGACCAGTCGATTCTCGACGTACAAGCCAATGTGGATTTCCGTCCAACTCATCACCTTGCCTGTGGCAGGAATGGGACCCCAAGGACCGGTGTGGGTACCGTGCGCGACAATTCGATGGACGACCTTCTGGTTTTCGCCAATCAGGTCGTTTGTCGTCAGATGATCCACTTCGTAATGCAGATCAGGGAATGCCGTTCGCAGCATCAGGACAAACCTCTTGAAGCCTTCGCGGTTCGCTGGAAATCCCGGTGGCATCGGAATGTTCTCAACGTAGTCTTCGGCGATCTCGACGTCGGCGACGTCAAGTTCACCCCGATTCATGATTATTTCCGGAATGTGCCGAAATCTACGCTTGAACTCCGCTGTGTTCGGCATGACGCCCACCTCTAGCCACTCGGTCTAAAGATTATTTTCGAGCATCGTCTATTCTGTTTCTGCGAGCGAAACGCCGCGGCGGCGAATCGCCCGCAGTCATACGTTAGGAATGATCAGCCACCAGCAGAACCAAACGGCGGGATGACGCCGAGCTGCTGAAATAAGCTGAGGTTGTCGAGGTCTTGCCAACGTTCGGCGATCTTGCCATTCTCGTCAAACTTGAAAATCGCCGTACCCGACCATTCAACTGCCCTGCCCGTCGCCGGAACCATGCCAAGGAAGTTACCTTGATGCGTGCCCGTCTGAATCCCGCGCACCGCCGCATAGTCATCATCACTGACAACGATCTGCTGAACGTGGAATTGCAGGTCAGGAAAAGCAGCGGTGAACGTCCGCCAAAGGTTGATAAAAGCTTCGGATCCGTGCAAATCCTGAAAACCCGCGCCACCATAGCTGATGAAATCGGGTGCCAGAAGTTCACGTAGAAAATCCACATTGCCCTTGTTTGTTTCGTCATACAACTGCTGAATTACGGCTCGACGCTCCTCAAACTTGGAGGATGCCGAGCCTTCAGCTTTTGGGTCAGGGGACGCAGCGCTCTGGGTCGGAATGACACCCATTTGCTGCATCAACCCAAGCATATCTAGGTTGATCCAACCCTCGCTGACTTTTCCATTCTTCACGCGGAACATCCGCGTGCCCGTCCAGTAAATCTTCTTTCCAGAGGGCGGAATACCCATGAACGAACCGTTGTTCGTCCCCTCGATCACACCTCGTCCGACCACCATATCACCTTCGGCGACGAGATCCTCGAACGTAAACCAGACATCCGGGAATGCATCGATGAACATCTGGTAGGCAGCTTTCAAACCGGGAATGCCGGGCTGCTGACCGGGGATTGGGTCATGATCGACGAAGCCGGGATCGACGAATTCGTCGAAGGCGTCGAGGTTCTGCATGTTGACTTCGTACACGTAGCGCGTGACGATGGCGCGGTTTTCGTCCAGCGAACCGGGTTCGATCGGCGCCGTCAACTGCTGGCGCAGCGACGCGATGTCCGGCAGCCCTACGTGCTCAATAATCTTCCCGTCCTTGAGGCGAAAGAAGCCATAGGATGCCCATTGGGCTTTGCGACCGGTCGGCGCTAAACCCATAAATGGACGCCCTAAATGCTGCGCCCGCCCGGTAACACGGGTCGAAATCCAGTCGCCTTCCTCCACCATCTGTTCAATGGTGAAGTGAACGTCGGGGAATGCCCCGCGAAACATCTTCGGGATCGCCGCGACTTGCTCGAATACGGTTCCCCCATGCGGTGCTCCGGGGGGAGCGCTGTGGTCGAAGTAGTCCGGGTGATACAATTCGGGGATGATATCCAAATTCCCCTTATTGATCACCTCTTCGACGAAGCGCCGGTAGACTTGCTTTCCAGCTGATTCAGTCATAACAATCCCTCTACGATTATTGTCCACCATGCGATGCAATCATGCCGATCTGCTGCATCATTCCTAAGCCGGTCAAAAACGCCCCAACGCCCCACAATTTTCCCGTCTTCGAGGTGAAGGTTCGCTTCGGCGGGAAATCACGGAAATCCTCAGCTCACTCGATTACTAGTCGTCAGCCGATGGCGTGACAAAGGTCACATTGTGTCGCGCCGCCACTTGGGCAGCTAGCGCGAAGTCCGGCGGTCCACTGGGAGGCGGCGGCGGATTGTTCATATCCGTGATCACTTGCCCAATGCCCTCAAAGAATCCTTCCAGCCCGCCGGGGGTAATCAGCAGGATCATCCGTCCGGTCGTCGTACCCGAATTTTTGAACCCGTGGTCAACTCCCATCGGAACGTAGACGTAGGAGTCCGGACCTACCGTCAGCGTCTTGTTGTTGGTGACGTCGTAGATCTCGAACTCACCTTCCAGAATGTAATACGCCTCGTCTTCCTTGAGGTGCGTGTGGATCGGTATCCCTTCACCAGCAGGCACAGTCGAGACAAAGAACGAGAAAATCCCGCGCGTGTCTTCTTTCACAGCTTTGGTAAGGTTATAAACCCCCAATACCCGCGTCGTCGATCGGCTCTCGTCCGGACCGAGGTAAATGACTTCCGATTTACCACCGGTGGCTCGGGCATTCATCCCTGCTTCGGCAGCGGCAAGCTTCTGGCGCAGCGTCATCATGTCCGAGACACCCCACCGTTCGACAATTCTGCCCGCATCGAGACGGATGAAGGTCATTCCGCCGAACGAGACTTTTGAGCCTGTCGGCGCGATGCCCATGAACGGACCTTGATGCGTGCCGTGTCCGGTCAAACGGATAGCGACTTGGTCGCCTTCAGCGAGAATCTGGTCAAGTGTGAACCGGATGTCCGGGAAGGCAGCACGAAACATGCCAACGCTTTTCTTATAGCCTTCTATGCCACCGCTTGAGCCGGGTGGCGCATTGTGATCCACGTAATCGCTTGCCAAGAGTTCATCGGCTAATCCGAGATTGTTCTTATTCCATACTTCCTCGAAGAACTGCTCGACAATTTTCTTATTTTGCTCTGACATTTATTCTCCCATCGCCCCGTCTTGTAAGACTCGAGTCGGGCTTACATCTAGTAAAACCTCAGCCCATCGACGGGATGACACCGAGCTGCTGCAACATGCTGAGCGCGTCAAAGTCCTGCCAACGCTCGACGATCATGCCGTCATCATCGAGCCGGTAAATGATGATCCCCGTCCAAGCGGCTTTCTTGCCTGACGGCGGAACACCCATGAAGTTACCCAGATGCGTCCCGGTAATCGTCCCGCGCGAGGCGACGCGATCCCCCTGTGCGACCACGTAATCTTCACTGACGTGCCAGTCGGGCATCGCCGTGTAAAACTGTTCGAGCGATTCCAATAACGCGTCCGGTCCAACTAAATCGCCGGTCGCGCCACCGTGATTGACGAAATCGGGATGCACCAGCGCACGCAGGTCATCACGCCGCTTACTGTTCACAGCGTCATAGAATTGGTCGATGACGGAACGATTGCGTTTGACTTGCTCGTCTTCGCTAAGGGGCTGCTGTGCGGGTTGATCAGGCATAGGAATTGCTCCCATCTGTTGTAACATGCCGAGCATATTTAATTCGCCCCAGCCTTCGGTGATCTTCCCACCGATCACCCGGTCGATCCCAATCGACGTGACTTCGACCTTGCCGCCGCTGGCGGGGATATCGCCGAACGGTCCCGTGTGCGTCGCCCGCCACGTCATGCGAATCGTCGATAGGTCGCCCTCGGTGATGATGTCGTCCACCGTCATGTGCCCGTCCGGCATCGCCGCGTGCCACGCCTTGACCATACCAATGACGCCGTCAGGACCCTGCTTGATGTCCTGACCGCCCGCGCCATGCGCCGTGAAGTCAGGATCGACGTATTCGTAGGCGATATCGTAGTGTTTCTTGTTCCACAACTCGTCGAACCAGCGTGTCCAGTAGCGTAAGTCGGCATCGGAAATCTTGCTGCTGCTGTCGCCGCGCCACACCACATCAGCACTCTCGGCGCTTGCCGCTGGCGCTGCGCCACTCATTTGGGCAATTGCGCCGCGCATCAGGTCGTTTGAGCGCCCGATCACCTGCGCGTGCTGTTCGCTCGTCAGGTAGACGAGATCAGGCATCGGCACTCCGGCGATCCCCCACTCCTGCTGCGGCGTTTCTTGGATGATGCAGTAGACAAATGGACGCACCACGTCACCCAAAATGCCGACGAACGTATCCGTTAGCTGAATGATCAGTTCGCGCTTCTGCTCTGGCGTGGCAACAACATCTTTGATGAACTGCACCGTGATGATCGGCATTAAGCTACCCGTCTCTCTATATACGTAACCGCAACTGTTTTACTAAGCGTTTTCGTTACGACTTCCCGCGCCAAATGTCGTCGGCTTGAGTGTCGTCGTGTGACGCAGGGCTGGACGATGGCGCCGCGCCCTGCATCTGCGCGATCGCGCCGCGCATCATATCATTGGAGCGCTCGATCACCTGCGCGTGTTCGCTGCCGACCAAATATGGCAGGTCAGGCATCGGCACACCGGCAATTCCCCACTCTTTCTGCGGCGTCTCTTTGATGATGCAGTAGACAAATGGACGTACCACGTCACCCAGAATCTCGACGAACTTATCGGTCAGCTCGATGATCAACTGGCGCTTTTGTTCCGGAGTAGCAACGACGTCTTCGATAAATTGAACGGTAATGATTGGCATTTACTTCTATCTCCCTAACCCACTATCGAACCAGAGATAACGCAGCCTGCCGAACTTACGGTTGAGGAATCGCGCCCATTTGCTGCAGCATCCCCAACATGTTCAACTCGCCCCAACCTTCAGTGATCTTCCCGTCAATCACCCGGTCGATCCCAATCGACGTGACTTCGATCTTGCCGCCGCTGGCAGGAATATCGCCAAACGGTCCTGTGTGCGTCCCGCGCCACGTCATCATGATGGTGGACAAGTCGCCTTCGGTGATGATGTCGTCCATCGTCATCTTTCCGTCGGGCATCGCCGCGTGCCATGCCTTGACCATGCCGATCACACCGTCAGGACCTTGCTTGATATCCTGACCACCTGCGCCGTGCGCCGTGAAGTCGGGGTCGACCAGTTCGTAGGCGATGTTGTAGTTCTTGTTGTTCCACAGTTGATCGAACCAGCGGATAAACAGCTTGCGATGTTCCTCGGCGTGGCTGCCACTGGCTGAAGCGTCTGCGCCGCGCCGCCATATGGCGTCAGCGTGTTCGGCAGCGTTCTGCACTTCCTGCGCTTGAGCTTCCTGCATTTGAGCAATTGCGCCACGCATGAGGTTGTTCGAACGCTCGATCACCTGCGCGTGCTGGTCGCTCGTCAGGTACACAAGATCGGGCATCGGAACTCCGGCGATTCCCCATTCCTGCTGCGGTGTTTCCTCAATGATGCAGTAGACGAAGGGGCGGACCACGTCGCCCAAAATGCCCACGAACGTATCCGTTAACTGGATGATCAGTTCCCGTTTCTGTTCCGGCGTGGCGACAACATCTTTAATAAACTGTACGTTGATAATTGGCATTGGCTCTTGTCCTTCTGAAACATCTTTCCGAGAAATCCCGACACGGAAGAATTGGTAATAAATCTAAGTTTGTATCAATAAACCGACGACTGAAACCCGGACAATGCCTACCTATTCAACTCACCCGGTACTGCGCGGTTTTCAGCCGTCCGTAAGTAATGCTGCCCTAACTAGGCGCGCGCCGACCAGAAATGATCGTACTGGTCCGTACCGTCGCCAAAGATGCCGCCCTTACCGGCGACAACCTTGCCGTTGCGCCAGCGCAGGGTGTGAGCCACGTCGATGTTCAGTTTGACATTCGGCATCCCCGCGCGTGATCCCTGATTGTTGGTCACGTCGGTAGAATAGTCGTCGTTAGTCATCACGGAGATGGTTTCCATCTTGAAGCTGCCGCCGGAAAGTTCGCCGACAGTCTTCATGAAGTTGATGAATGCTGTACGTCCGTGATACCAGCCCGACAGCGGATTGTGACCGGGAACCAGCCACACCATGTTTTCGTCCCAGTATTGCGACATCACTTTGTCGTCCAGAGTGCCTAATGCTTCGTAGGCTTTCTGAACCATTTCGGGAGTTACTTTTGCCATGAAATTCCCTCGACCTTTATTAGTCTGCCAAGCGTGCAGGAATGGGCTTGAGCTTGAACACCGAGAACATGTAATTTTCGACCGTCGGGTAATCGCCGTTGTGCACCTGCACTTCGAAGATCTTGCCGTCTTTCATCTTGTAGCTGGTGCAGGTGGGGAAGTAGTACGTCTTGCCCTCGAAATCGGCATGACCCATGTGTTTCTCGATCACGGTGCCGTCGTCGAGTTCACCGAAATGCGCATCTTCGACGATGATTCCCGCCTGAAACAGCGCGCCAAAGAAGGAAAGCACAGCATCGACGCCTTCCATACGCCCGGAGAGCGGGTGACGTCCCGGCATTGTCCACGACATGTTGGGATGGAATATATCGCGCTTGATGCCTTCCATATCCCCCTTGGCAAATAGCTCGTACATCTTCGCTACCAACTCGGTGTTCGCCATTTTTATCACTCCCTATATAACAGAAGACTAGATTGGTCGCAGCAGATCAGTCCAAGGATGGGCTGTCAACTACCTGTAGAATTGATCGTGTATTGCTGTATACCTTATGTCGTGAATTCGAGCATTTTTGTGTCGAATTCACGACCTGGAATGGCACGAAATTACAGCGAGCCCGAACCTTCGACTGGCGTCCCATCGTCGAACCGAATGAACTTGATCAACGGCGCGCCCGTTTCCGAAGGCACCACCACCCACGTCTGGTGGATGTCAAGATTCAAGAAATTGCTCTTGGCATCAATCGGCGTCCACGTGCGCGCCTTCCAGTTGACGAACACCTTCACGTCAGCTTTCGAGCCATCGGGGCTGATGGTGACGTCGAATTCTTTCAGCGTATGCTCTTCGTCGAAGAACATGCGCAGCGCGCGCTGATACCAGCCTTCGAAATCTGCCAAGCTCTGGACATGGTAATCGGGCCACTGCTGCTCCAGCCCTTCAGTGACCAAGAACTTCAGCATGTCAACTTCCGGCTGATGACTATCAAGTCCCGCATACCACCGAACCGCCATCGCCCGAATTCCACTCTCAGTGAACGATTCCGACACGTTTATTCCTCCCTATTGACTGTCGAAGGGCTTGAAAGACTTCAGCCCCGTGAAGTGATGTGTCGCCTTGTTCTCGCCGTTCAGAATGAACACGTCGTAGACTTGGGCAGTACCCCCGCCCGTTTCCACCGTCGCCTCGAAGAAAATCGAGTCGTCGGTTTCCGTGAAATTGTCCGTCGAAATCAGCTTGATCTTGCCAAGCTGTGCCATGTAGTTGGTGAAATGCTCCAGCAGCGCATCAGTTCCTTTGCGCGTGAAGCCAAAGCCGACAATAACGCCGTCAGCGGCATACTGGTTAGCGATCAAGCCGGGAACGTCGTTGGCTTCCAGATACTTGATCTGCCGGTCATAGAACTGTTTGCCTGCGGTGGAACTCATTGATCCTCACTTTCGGTATTCATGCCACTAAATGGCGAGCTAGCTTAGGAGCCGGGAACCTTGTTGCTGATCACCATGTCGATCAGGAACGGACCGTCGGTCGCCATCATTTGCTGCACGGCGGCAGGGACATCTTCCGCGCGATCAACGCAGACCGCCGGGACGCCCATCGATTGCGCCAACTGAGCGAAATTGATCACCGGGTCGCCGAGGTCAAAGCTGTGCGGGAACTCGTGCGCCGGGACGTGCGCCTGCTCGCTCCAATACTGCAAAATGTTGAGCTTGAGCAGCATATAGCTCTGGTTGTTGCAGATGACGAACTTCGCGCCGATGTTGTAGTGTGCCGCCGTCCACAGGGATTGAATCGTGTACATGCTGCCGCCGTCACCAGTGAAGCCGATCACCGTCTTCTCGGGATGCGCGATCTTGACACCAATCGCGCCGGGGATGCCAACGCCTAGTGAACCGCCCCGCGTCTGGAAGAAATGATCCGGCAGCGTCGGCGGGAGGTAGCGCGTCAAGTCGGGAGAGGTCGTCAGCGCCTCGTCGAAGATCATCACGTCGTCGGGGACGTGCTTCGCCAGCTCTGCCATGAAAGTAGAAGCGGGCATCGGCGCCGAATCGTGCACCGACCGGTCGTGCTCAAGCTGCTTTTGCAGCGCCGCTTCGTTGGCGCTGCGATTGGCATCAAGGTGAGCTTTGGCTGCTTGTTTCTGGCTGTCGCTGAGTTTGGCAGCCAGCGCATCGCCGAGTGCCGCCAGCGTCAATTTCGGATCGCTGACAATGCCAATGTCCACCGGGAAGTTCTTGCCGATTTCGTAAGCATTCAGATCGATGTGGACGATCTTGGCGTTCGGGGCAAACACATCGTCAAACAGCGGGTAAACTTCCGGGAACACATAAGTGCCCACGATCAACACGGCGTCAGCTTTGGTCGTGACCTTGCGGCTCGACGCGCCGAACATGTGCCCCAACATGCCCTTCCAAAGTGGATGGTTGAACGGCAGGTTGACTTCCGAAGCGTCCGCGCCCCAGACATCCGCGCCGAGCGCCTCGGCGACGCGGGCAAGTTCACTTTGCGCCCGCGAGTAAGCGATACCATCGCCGACGATGATCATCGGGTTCTGCGCACCCGCAAGCACTCCTGCCACCTCATCGATTTGCGTGCTGGTCGGCGCGACCCGTGTATCGAGCTTGGACGTCGGGAAAATCGGCTCGTCGTTGATCGCGTCAAGAATATCACCGGGCACGCACACGAAAACCGGACCCATCGGCGGCGTCGAAGCGATCTTGATCGCGCGGCGCAGCACGCGCAGCAGCGACTTCGAATCGACCACCCGCGTCGCCCACTTCGTCACCGGCTTTGCCATTGACACGAGGTCAGCCGCCATTTGCGCGTCCATCGAGTCGTACTGAACACCCGCCTCGCCAGCGATCACGACCAGCGGCGCGTGCCCTCGCATCGACTGGTACATCATGCCGATGCCATTCCCTAATCCGACACCGCTGTGCAGTTGCACGACGGTCGGCTGCTTAGTCACACGGGCATAACCATCGGCGATACCGAGCGCGACCGTCTCTTGCAGCCCCATGATGTACTTGAAATCCGGGTACTGCTCCAGCGAATTGAGGAAGCCCTGCTCCACCGTTCCCGGATTGCCGAACATGAAGTGAATGTCGTCGGCAAGGAACTGCTCGATCATCGCAAAGCGTCCAGTTTTACCGGGCATAATTTGCGCTTTCTGCTAGTAGATACGCTTTGAAAAGGAACTCGGTCACCCCATTTGCAGGACTGACCGAGCCATTGTTGTTCGTGCTTACCAACCGTAACGGCGCAAGCCGTTTTCCAGCACTTCGACCATCAACTCGCCGACGAGGCGCGAGTCCTGAGTTGAACGTCCGGTCAAGAACGGGAAATCGAGGATCGTTGAAATCGTGCGACCGACACCACCGTGATACTGACCACCCGGTTGAGTTGCGTCGCGCAGGATGTATTCCAGTGGGTAGAAGGGCCAGCGGAAGTCGGCATTGATGCCCATCACGCCCGTGCCTTCCTTCCAGTCGTATTCGACGGCATGCCCGGTGACGTGCTTGCCAGCGATGATGCTCTTGCGGTCTTCCAGTTCACGCGCAAAGGCGAGCGCCGTCACGCAGTAACATTCCGCCGCGATCAGCTTCTCCTGCTTGCGGAAGCCGAGGATCAGGTCGTGGATCCGCAGGTTGTTGTTGATGTCGATCATGGGACCGCTGCCGCCCGGCATCACCAGCGCGTCATACTGCTCAAGATCCTGCCACGCCTTGTCGCGGGCAGTGTAGTAAGCTTCGAGGTCGTGTCCGTAGTTGGGAGAATTGAAGTACGGGCGCTCCGGGAACCATGCTTCGAGGTTCACCGGGTTGTCGAGCATGTTCGACTCGTGAACTTCCTTCGTGCGCTTGGCATAGTATTCGTCAGTGACGACTTTGTGCAGCGGCGGATCGTAGAACCCGACTTCCATGCTCGGCGGAAGCGCGGGCGGCTTGCGCCCACGCGCTGTGACGAAGGTGTATTCGTAGCCATGCTCGTTCATTACGTCTAGGGGTCCGATCAGCTCCTCACCCCAGTAGCCGTATTCGGAAAGCGTAACTAGAATTTCTTGGACATGTGCTGCTCCTGATTCCACGAGACAAGCAAAAAGATTTACCTGTGCATGATTTATGGTTGTCGATGCGTAACAGAACCCACAGAATTATAATACGAAGGCGCTGCGGGCGAAATTAAATTACACATTTCCACCTTAAATCATGACATTTGTCATATCTATAAGTCGGACTTCTATGCTCGAAAGGGTCGCCATAAATGAAATTCGGCACAATCTCATCAATCGCTCATCTGCGCGACTTATTTTGTCAAACCATGACTGTAGTAGCTTAGTCGATAGAACAGCCCGGAAAGGGTTGGTGAGGTGAGGTATGGGCGCGAACCACCAATGCCGCGCCCATGAAGTTGTGAAGGAGTTTACGAAGCGATTATCGTATCAAGCTCGCCGAGAGTTAGCCCAACCGGGAGCGGTGCCGGTTGAGCGCAGGTGCTCTCGATCACGATGTGCTGCCCCGAATCGGACGAGTCGCCAAAGGCGTGCATCACGTCAAGGACGTGATACGCGAGGTCGCCGCTGGCGCGATGCAGCCGGTTGTGGATGAAACCGTAAGCCATATCGGCGACGCCGATCCCCCGCCCTACTTCATCGCTGTGCGTAAGCGGGACTTCGCGCCATTCTGTCTCGCGCCCCAGCTTGACCTTGACCGGACCGAGGAACGTGTTCGGATCGGGGACGCTGAGCGTTCCTTCCGAACCATAGATTTCGATGCGCGGCAAGTTGTGCGCCCACACGTCGAAACTGGTGATCATCGTCGCAATCGCGCCGTTGCTGAAGTCGAGCACGCCCGCGACGTGAGTGGGTACTTCGACGGCGATCCGGTGTCCGTTAAGCGCCTCAGTGGTAGCGATCCGCTCCGGGAAAGAGATCCGGTTCGAGCCAGTCACCCGCCGCACCGGACCCAACAAATGCACCAGCGCTGTCAGATAATACGGACCCATGTCAAACATCGGTCCGCCGCCCATCTTATAGTAAAAGTCGGGGTTCGGATGCCAGGACTCGACCCCATGTGACAACATGAACGCCGTCGCCGCAATCGGCTCGCCGATCACGCCGTCGTCGATCAGCTTGCGGCAGGTTTGCAGCCCACCACCGAGGAAGGTATCCGGGGCGCAGCCTACGCGCACGCCACGCCCTTTGCCGACGAGACAATCGCCTTGCCAGCTTCGCGGGTTAGCGCCAGCGGCTTTTCACTGTAGACATGCTTACCGGCGTCAATTGCCGCGAGGCTGACGTCTGAGTGCGCGACCGGTATCGTCAGGTTGATCACGACGTCGATGTCCGGATCGCTCAACATCTCCTCGACACTCAACGCTTTCGGAATATTGAACTCTTTGGCACGCGCCGCTGCCCGTTCCGGCATGAGATCAGCACAGGCGGCGATCTCCAGAATGTCAAACACACGGCTGCCCTTGATGTACGCCGGGAAGATATTACCGCAGCCTATGATCCCAACTTTAGCTTTGGTTGCCATCGGCTAACCCCTTTTCAATCAGATACTGATAGCTTTTTTCCACCGCTTGTAGCATGTCGGTCGCGCAGCGATCCAGTTCCACGATCAGCCACTCCGCCGACGAACCCGCGCCGATCACGCCGGCAATGTCCATCACCCCATCACCCACTGCAACCATCGAATCGGTCTTGACCGTTGATCCATCCTTGATGTGCAGCAGCGGCACACGCGCGCCGAGTTCCGTGATCACCGCGACCGGATCGAGTCCGGCAGCCTTGACCCAATAGGTATCGATCTCGAAGCCGATAGTCGGATCAAGCTGCTCGACCATCAGCTTGTAGGGATAGGTGTCGCCCAGCGGCTCGTATTCCCACCAGTGATTGTGATAGACGAGCGTCAGCCCGGCAGCCCGCGCAACCGCGTTCGCTTCGTTCAAGCGCTCACAGACTTTGAGCGTGCTCTCGACGGTTTTGTACTCGTCCGGGGGGATGTGCGGGCACACCAAATAAGTGCAGCCCAATACGCGCATCGTTTCCAGCACTTCAGCCTGATGCTCGCCCAGCGGAAGCGGGCTGTGCGCGCTCGGCACCGCCAACCCTAGCGACTTGAACAGGTCGGCTGCTGCTTGGGGAGTCGTGCCGGGGAACCCGGCTGGCTCGACGCCTTTGTAGCCGAAGGCTGCGATCTGGCGCACAGTGCCCTCGAAGTCCTGTGCGAGTGCCTCGCGCACGGAATATAACTGTACAGCAATTGGTCTAGGCATAAGTTTTTCCCAATAGTGAGCAATCTCACCTTCATATAGATAGCGATATCTATCATAGCGCACACGATAAGTCCAACCACAGACCGCCGCTGGCAACCCAAACAAAAGACGCTCACATTAAGCGGTGAGCGTCTTTTGGAGTTTCGAAGTCGAACCGGATGGTTACGGCGATACCCCTAGATAGTAACATATTCACTCGAAAGCTGAGGAGGTGACGCAAGGCAGGCAGCTCGAGCCGCATCTAGCGCTGCTTGGTTCGGGAATTCAATCTGTGATTGCACACTGCCGCTGCCCGAAGCCTGAATGATGATAGGAATGATGATCGGGTCGTTAATCACATTGCTGGGGAATTCCTCAACAATCTTGAACGTATCCAAGTCGGCTTGCGTCACCGGTGTCGGCTGCGACCAAACGTTTCCGGCGCAAATGGCTTTTTCGTCGGGGTCGCCTTCAATACCGAGACTGACGAACTCAGGGCACAGCCCGACGAAACTGGAGAAGCCGGGCGGAACGATGATGTCGTTACCGGTGTCCGGGTAAATGGTCGCAAGACCCGAAAGCACGATGATCTCGATTTCGTTGCCGAGCTGATCTCCCGGCGGCAGTGAGCGGAAAATCACTGTACCGTTAATGCGGAAATGGGTATCGAACACGACCAAATCGGTCGGTACACCCTCAGGCGTCTGGACAAAGAGGAAGGATGCCGCTTCAGAACACGCTGGCGCGCCACCAATACCAACGCGGAAGTAGAATTTCTGCATCGGCGTCATGTCATCAGGACCAATGGTCGGCAAACTCGTAAGGTCAGCATCACCCGCGATTGCGTCACGGCTAATCCAGCCCACTTGATTCTGGTAGACCACACGCACGAAGCTCTGCGTCGGATCAACTGCGTCGACGATGACCGTTCCCCCGCTGGGAATAGGCGTAATTAACTCGGATGCATGCCCCACAATCGAGGGCGCGGGCCAAGTCAGCAAGTCGGTTTGGCTAATCGTTGAAAGGCTAATGCCGTCAACCAAGCCAACCGCATCGCCCGGCTGAACCCCATTTTCGACCTCGACGCCACCCGTCTGAATGAAAACAACGCCCTTGCCCGGCAAGCCATTGGGGACGTTAGCCTCAACATTCATGACGTTCAGACCCCATTTCTGGGGCAAGCTCAATGCTCCCGTCTGGATCGCCTGAGTGATTGTCAGGTCAGAGCGATCTCCCGGGGTCGTGTAGAAATCTGCCGGAACAGTATCGGCGAACGCCGTATGCTGCACCGTTTCAAAGCCATAGCAACTGGTATTGCGCTCAAGATTGGCACAATTAGTTCCCAAGTCATTGAGTGCGCTATTGATCAATGCCGGGCACGTCGTCGAATCCTGTGCTGTTGCCACAAACGTCACTGATGAAATTGAGGCAGCACAGAAAATTAATAAAAGATATAACCAACGTCGAGCGGGCATATAGGCTCTCCTAGCATCCAAATCCACGAAATGACAAATCCTCTTCAGGATATTATACGCTATTTTCTCGTCACTCGAACAGCCAATCTTACAAATTCTCAACATCATAAGACGTATAAAAATAAATTACGTAAAATATACTGACCGCTTACAATCGCGTCCCCTAAATCACATCCAATTTCGAGTTTCCCCGGTAAATTCCTTGTGCCGTTCCGGTAAAGTTCATGTATGATACTGAGGATTATTCTATACGATCTGCATTTTTGCCATTATAATTGGCGAGGCAGCATCGTAGGAATCAATTATTCTTCAATAATTATACAGTCCGTAGTGCCATCGCGCAAATGTCTACGATCATGCTAAGTTTTGGCGATAGTAACAATCTTGCAATATGTGTTGGGTCGCGGTTAGTGACAAATTCAAGTGAATGAAATAGACTATGTGATAATGCGGTTCGCGATTTTCCCGACAGAAGCGAGGCGGCTCCAAACGAGCACTGATCCGCAATCGTGATCGTTAGGTGTGCTAAGATTTTTCACCTAATACTATTGAGCAATGCAAACTATTCGGCTGATAAGAAATACCCGACTGACGTACTTGATCAATTCCTTAAGTGTTGGGTTTTCGCCTCATGGCGGTAACTACCTCGCAAGGTCTGTATGTTAAGAAGTTTCACGGAATTCTTCTTTAGTAAGAATGCTTATTTTAAGGCGTGATAACAATTGTTGAGGTATTTGTGGAGAGCCTGTTTTCCGTTGCATCCATATTTAGCATAGCTGAGAGACGCCGAATCACGCTCGCAAACACCTTATCTTCGCTCTAGAGAAAGTGTGCAGTCAATGCAACTGAAATCACGTAGTATGCCTTCGCATGGGACGCGGAATTACTACAAGCGAGTGATTAAGAGTGCTCTTGTTGATCTCTTGGTTATCATTGTGGCTTATACGGTAGCGATCTTTACGGCAATGTTCGATGCTCCGGTTGATTTCCCGGCGAGCATCAGCCTCACTTTACTCATAGCATCAATCATGATTGCGATGCTTTACGTCTTCGGCGTCTACCAGCGAATCTGGGCGCGCACCAGCGGGCATGGCATCGCTGTGATTATCAATGCAGTGCTGGCAGCGACCTTCATCACCATTCCATTGACTCATCATTCCAACGGCATCCGCTGCCAATCCACGTCGTACTTTTAGGTAACCTCCTCAGCTTTGGCGGATTTGTCGCGATTCGTTATCGTTCCCGGTTGGCGTTGAGCTTCCAGTGGCGTTGGAAAGCGGTCGTTGAGCGCGAATTCCCCAAGCAGCGCACGCGGGTCATGATCATTGGCGCAGGCGAATCCGGTCAAACGTTAGCATGGCGGCTCAAGCATCGCATGAGCGGCGGTGCCTATGAGATCGTTGGTTTCATTGATGACGACCCCGAGAAACAGAATATGTTCGTCGAAGGCTGCCGCGTTTTAGGTGGTCGTGATGAAATCATTCGCATTGCCGAGGCGCGCAATATTGACCTGATCGTCGTCGCCATTCACAATATCTCTGGACCCGATTTCCGCCGTGTACTCACGGCGTGTGAGAGCACCAAAGCATTGATCAAGGTCGTCCCAGATCTCCAAGAACTCGTCAATGCTCGGCAAGGCGCGGCGCTGCTGCGCGACGTTCAGGCGGAAGACTTGATTGGGCGCAATCCGATCACCCGGCACGAGGCAGTGGATCTTGCCCCGGTCATGGATAAGGTCATCCTCGTTACCGGCGCCGCTGGCTCGATTGGTTCCGAGTTAAGCCGCCAGATCATGCTCTATAAACCGACCAAAGCCATCCTGCTCGACAACAACGAGAGCGGCTTGCACGATCTCGTGACTGAACTGCGCTCTAAATTCCCAGCGGTCGAGCTTGTACCGGCACTGGTTGATATCACTGTCCGAAGTTCTATTCACAGCATCTTTGAGAGCAATCGCCCCCAAATCGTCTTTCATGCCGCTGCCTATAAGCATGTCCCCATGTTGGAATACTATCCGCGCGAGGCACTGCGCGTGAATATTGGCGGTACGCGCAACGTCGCCGAACTCGCGCGCGACTTCGGCGTCGAGCGTTTCGTCCTCATCTCGACCGATAAAGCCGTCAACCCATCCAGTATTATGGGAGCGTCGAAGCGGGTCTGCGAACTCATGCTTCATGCGCTTTCGAAAGACAAGTCTTGCCAAACGCTGTTTGCCTCGGTGCGTTTCGGCAACGTATTGGGGAGTCGCGGCAGTGTCGTACCTACCTTCAACCGGCAGATCGACAGTGGCGGTCCCGTGACGGTGACCATCAGGAAATGACTCGCTATTTCATGAGCATCCCTGAAGCGGTCAATCTGATCATCCATGCGGCTTGCATGACCGCCGGAAATGACATCTTCGTGCTGCGGATGGGCGAAGTTGTTCGAATCGTGGAACTTGCCGAACGCATGATTCGCCTGCGTGGTCTGCGTCCTTACACCGATGTCGAGATCAAGTTCACAGGTATTCGCCCCGGCGAAAAGTTGCACGAGGAACTATTTCACGGGGTGGAACATCCGAGCGAGACCGTTCACCCCAGCATCATGACCGTCAATACGTGGACGGATGGAATCGAACCGGCTGAATTTTGGTCCAAGGTCGACCGCTTGGGCATCGACTCCGCGAACAACAAACCAACCTTATCGGCAAATTGTTCCAATTGATCAACGATCCTCAGATGGAACAGCCAGCAAGAATGGAAACGCCGAGCGACCAAAAAGTCGTATAATATCGGAGTTCTTCAACCCAACGTGCTAAAATAGCGTGTTATCGGAGCTGGGGTGATCCAAACCCACCCCACTCCAAACGATCCGTCGTAGAGTTCGCGTCCTCACGCTCCTCGTCAGTGGAGTACAGGTTTTTATGACTTATCCGCAAAATGCATCATCGGGCGAATCGCCTAAACAGACAGATGACCTCTCAATCCCTGCCGAAAGAACACAGACGGCACCGTCGTTCCTCATGGTCAAGACGGCTTCGCCGACGTATTCGGGGACGCTTCAAATGGCTTAACACGCTTAGTCATCATCATCGCCATCGTAATTGTTATCATTACCGGCACGCTGGTTCTTGTGGTGGATTCGCTCAATCAGGTACAGTCATCGCTGACCAGTTTTCAGCGAGTGTCAACTCGCTTTCCAATCGTACCGGCACTGACCTAACCCTCAACGACTTCAACCGCCTCGATTCTGGGAATCCAAGACCTTGCCCGAACCTTGGGTATGACGTCATCCCGATTGACTTTCCTCCGCCCATTTAGGTCGCTGAATGCATCGCTCGACATCGCCCTGACCGGGGTCGATTCTGCGCGCGAACTCTCGCTGGCAGCCGGTGACATGTTGAACGGGTTGCAGCCGACGCTATTTTTCTTGGTTTCGGAGGCGACGACGAAGGCGCTGTCGTCACGCAAATCTCGTCGGGCGAACGGGTCGTCGAACTGCTCGGCATCGGGCGCGGGCGCTTTGCCAGCGCTGATAGCCACTTAGCCGAGGCGAAAGCTCAAATGGGCGCTATCGATCTCGCGTCTGCGCCGAGCAACATCGTCCTCAGCTTTGGAGAGCTCAACAACTATTACGATCAGCTTGCCAGTATCAACAAGGTCTTGACGGACGCGCCAGACTTCCTCACCGCGGCACTCGGTCTCGACGGCGAGCGGAATTATCTCGTCCTCTCGCAAAACAACGACGAGCTTCGTCCATCCGGCGGTTATCTCAGCACCTACGGCTGGTTAACCATCCGCAATGGGCGCGTGACGAACTACAATTACAGCCCGACCTCGAGAACCAGTCCGAATCCGCCACCGGCATCGTTAGCCTCACAATTGAATATTCCCGATTGGTGGCTGCGGTTCAGCGAGCCGATTTACGCCGCATGGGATGGAAGTTGGTATGCCGACTTTCCTTCGACCGCACGCATGGCAATGTGGTATTACAACACCGGAGATAATCCGCAATCGCCGGTTGACGGCGCCATCTCGATTGACATCACTGGCTTCGAATATCTGCTCGATGTGCTTGGCAGCGTGACGGTTCCCGGTTACAGCGGGACGGTTTCGTCGTCCAACTTCCGCGATGTGGTCTACGACATTCGTGCCTATGGCGGTGGCGAAGTGCCGCACAAGCGCTTCATCGCAGCCCTCTACCAAGAGATTTTCACCGAATGGCAGAACGTGAGCTTCGACGCCAAAAGACGACCGAGCTTTTCGGAGCACTTTTGCAAGCGCTGCAAGAAAAACACATCATGATGTACTTCAACGATGATCGCCTCGACGAAGCGGTCAATCTGCTCGGCTTGGTCTGGTGCGCAAGCAGCGCCAACCAACTTCGATTATCTGATGGCGGTCGATACCAACCTCGGCAATAAGTCCAACAGTTCGGTGATCCGCCAGCTTACCTACGATGTCGATCTTCAAGCCGATGGCAGCGTCAAAGGACGAACTACCGTGTCCTATGATTACTCGGCGCGCGTCGCCGCCAACGACCCGGGCGTGAATCCGGGCGTGAACGGTCCGGCTGATTACAGCAATCTGTTCCAGTTATTTGTCCCGCCCGGCACAACGCTGACTGGAACTACCAACGTCTCGACACCTCCGACGGTGGTCTATAACGATACAACCGCCGAGTTTGTCTCGCGTCTATTCATCCCCTTCGATAGCACTCAGCGGTTCCAATTCGACTACGAAACCCAGCCAGTCGTCGAAAATCTTGGTCCATACCAGCGTTACCGGTTGCTCATTCAGAAGCAGCCCGGCGCAGCGGCGAACGCTGTCAGCGTGCAGATCATTCTGCCACCGGGTATGTCGGCGGTTAACATCTCGCCCGACCCGGCAGCGACCTACACTCTCGACCGGGGGATCATCGAATTCAGCTTGAGTCTCGCGACCGATCACTGGATTGAGATCGTCTACGGTTAGCACTTCGGGGTTCTGCATCATCTGCGCTAAAAAAACGAGGAAGGGTGACCCTTCCTCGTTTTAGTGTGCTGCCAATCCGCCTCGACTTAGCTGCTGATTTCCGACAGCCGTACCGGGCGATTTTCTTCATACGATTTCCGCGCCGCTAACCCCATCAGTGCAGGCATCCGCGCGTCAGCGCCAGTTACCGGAACGGGCTGATCATTCAGCACCGCCGCGACAAACGCGCGCATCTCAGCAAGATAGCTCTCGGCGTAACGCTCGACGAAGAAATGAAGCGGTAGATCGCGGTGGATGCTTGCCGCAGTGCTGATCACGGCGCTGTTCGGGAAGTTATTCTCCGTGCTAATGCTGCCACCGCTGCCAAAGACCTCCACCCGCTGATCATAGCCGTAGACCGCCTTACGGCAGTTGTCGATAGTTCCAATGACGCCATTGGCAAATTTCAGCGTGATAACCGCTGTATCCACGTCGCCCGCGTCGCCAATCGCCGGATCGACCATCACGCCCGCTGCCGTGTAGACCTGCTCGACTTCACTGCCGATCAGGAAGCGCGCCATGTCGAAGTCGTGGATCGTCATGTCCATGAACATGCCGCCCGACACTTTCACATAGCTGATCGGCGGCGGCGCGGGGTCACGGCTGACAATGTGCAGACGGAACGGCTGCCCAATTTCCTGATTGACCACCGCCTGCCGCACCCGCTGAAAATTCGCGTCAAAGCGGCGGTTGAAGCCGATTTGCAGCTTGACTCCGGCGGCATCGACCGCTGCCAGCGCCTCATCGATCCGCCGCAGATCGAGGTCGATGGGCTTCTCACAGAAGATGTGTTTGCCCGCTTGTGCCGCCTCGATAATCATTTGCGGGTGCGTGTCGGTCGCCGAGCAAATCACGACCGCCTCAACCTCCGGCGACTCGATCACCGCCCGATAGTCGCCGCTGATCAGCGGGATATTCAGCCGTTGCCCGGTCTCCTGTGCCGCCGCCTCGTTGATATCCGCGATGGCGACCACGTTTGTTTCTGAAATTCGCAGCGCGAGATTTTCAGCATGAACCTTGCCAATCCGCCCTGCACCGATCACTCCGACGTTCATAATACTTTTCCCTTGCTCAAAGAGCACGCGCTTAATCAGCGCTTTTCCCATGCGAAACTGCTGCTAAAACCCCTAACCCAATATAGAGACTGCCGCTGACGTAGCGCTGGAACCGGAGATACCAGCGGCTCGTCTTGAGCCAATTCCCCGCCGTCCCCGCGAGCAGTGCGTAGCAGCTATCGCTGACGATAGCGATACCCACCACCATCAAACCCAGCAGAAAGGTCTGCACTGGAATTTGCCCGCGCGAACTGTCGACGAACTGCGGCAGAAATGCCAGAAAAAACAGCGCCGTTTTCGGATTGAACACGGCGACAATCACGCCCTGCCGGAAGACGTGGCGCAGATTCCGCTCCCTGACGACGCTCACTTCAAGCGCGTGTGCCGGTGTCATCAGCTTGCGAACGCCGAGGTAAATCAGATATGCCGCCCCCAGATATTTGACCACCTCGAACGCCAGCGCCGACGACAGCACCAGCGCCGAGACGCCAACCGCCGCCGCGAACACGTGAAACAGGTTGCCGATCTCGATACCGAGCACCGAAACCAAGCCCACTTTGCGCCCTTGATCGACGCTGCGGGTCACCACGTAGAGCACTGCCGGTCCCGGTGTCAGCACCAGCGCCAGCGCCGCCGCGAAAAATAACGACAGATTACTGAAAGGCAGCATCAATCATCTCCTCAGTGCCGCGCGTCAATTTTACCCGGCGTAGCTTAAGACCAGCACGCGCATGGACTCAGGCAGCGCGGCTTTCGCCAGCGACACCTCGTAATCACAGGCGAAATCAACCTGTTCATCCGGGAAATAGTCGAGAAATGTCTGAATCCAGAATTGATTCCGCGACTTAAGCCGCAGTGTCCGAAAGTGCATCGGGACGACCAAGCGCGGTTGCACCGCGTCGATCACCGTCTTGAGCGCGTCGAGCGGTAGCGTCGGAAACCCGCCCGCCAGCGCCAGCAGCACGTCGAGGTCGCGGAAGAAATCGATCTGCTCCGGCGTCAGCGCATTACCCACGTCGCCCATGTGACCGATCCGGATACCATCGACGCTGAAACGATACATCGCGTTGCGATCCGGGTTGCCATCGCGGTGCGCCAGCGCTTCCAGCGTCTCGATGGCGCGGAAGCTTATCCCCTGCTCGACCCGTTCGCCGCCCTGCTCTGCCACGTCCAGCGCATTGATCCAGATCGGATCGCCGTGCGTTCCCTTGATCAAATCGTGGCGGCAGTGAAAGCTGTCGGTCGCCGACGACGTGATCACGATATCCGCCGGGTCGGTCATCGGCACGTAGCCGGACGTTTCCGGCGTATAAGGATCGGTGACGATCCGCAGCCCATTATCTGCCGTGACTGCAAACGCAGCTTGACCATACCATTTGAGTTTCATCTTAGAAGTCGTGCGCCCGCACGAATGCCTCCCTAATCTGCTGCGACCAATACCAGCATTTCGCCGCCAAAATCGCTATGATTAAGTCTCAATTGTAAGGCTTTTTTGAGCAGCACCCAAGCACAGCTAATCACCCGTACAATCTAGCGCGATGCTCACGATCAAGGTTGAGGAGCGTCGCGGCTTGGCGAAAAGATTTTTCCCTGACTTAAGGAGGCTTTTGTCATGTACGACGTGACCACCTTCGGCGAAGTAATGCTTCGCTTCAGCGTGCCCGAAGGCACGCGCTTGCAAGCCGCCACCCAGTTCGACGTGATTCCCGGCGGTTCGGAAGCCAACTGCGCCATGCTCTTAGCGCGGCTTGGACATCCGGTCGCCTGGAACAGTGCCCTCCCCGCCAGCGCATTGGGTCGCATGATTGCCGACCACATCCGCGCGGCGGGCGTCAGTCTCGACGGCGTGATCTGGTCGGACACCGGGCGTGTCGGTACCTATTACATCGAGTTCACCGTACCGCCCCGCGCCATTCAGGTGATCTACGACCGCGCCGATTCCTGCGTAACGACAGTGACGCCGGATCAGCTCCACTGGGAGACGCTGCTCGACACCCGGCTGATCCACTTGACCGGCATCACGCCCGCACTCTCCAGTCCTGCCGCCAGACGACCGAAGCGATCATCGCGCGCGGCAAGGCGGCGGGCGTGCCGATCAGCTTCGACGTGAACTATCGCGCCAAGCTCTGGTCGGAAGCCGACGCCGCCGACTGGATCAAGCGCAACATTCGCGGGGTCGATTTACTGCTCTGCGGTCAAGGTGATGCTAAGCGGCTGTTTGGCTTCGACGGCGCGCCCGAAAGCATCGTCGCTGCGCTGGCAGAACTCAGCGGAGCCAAAGCCGTCGCCGTCACCTTGGGCGAAGACGGCGTGATCGGCTGGGATGGCTCGGCGTATTATCAGGAGACCGCCCTCCCCGTCCGCGTCATCGACCGGATGGGCGCGGGTGACGCGCTGGCGATGGGCATCATTCACGGCTGGTTGCAAGGTGAATTCGCCTACGGGCTGCGCTGCGGTGTCACCCTCGCGGCGTTGGCGCTCAGCCAGCATGGCGACGACGTGATCACCACGCCCGACGAACTCGCCGACCTGCTAGCGACGACTAACATCGTCGGCGCAGTGCGGCGCTAATCTGGTGTTCTACGCCAATTTGGGATAATTTGGGTAAAGTTGGGATAAATCAACCACCTACTGATGCGCCCTAGCCCTCGCGCCGGAAGGTTGGTATGCTACGGACTTTGCGATTGACGGACAAAGGAAAACGCACACTATGAAGGTACTTGTCACAGGTGGCGCGGGCTATATCGGCAGCCATATGGTCGACCTGCTGATCTCGGAAGGATATGACGTCGTCGTCTTCGATAGTTTGGTGACCGGGCATCGAGAAGCCGTCCACCAAGACGCAGAACTCGTGATCGGCGACCTGCTCGACCGCGACGCAGTGGCTCGCCTGTTCGACGCGCACCAGTTCGACGGCATTTTTCATTTCGCGTCCTACATCGTCGTGCCGGAGAGTATGCAGAAGCCCTTCAAGTATCTGCGCGACAATTACGTCGCCGCCGCCAACCTGCTCGAAGCCGCCACCGCTCACGGCGTCAAACGCTTCATCCTCTCGTCAACCGCTGCCCTGTTCGACGACCCGGAGACCATCCCGATTCCCGCCGACGAAAAAGTGGTTCCCGGCAGTCCTTACGGCGAAAGCAAGGCGATGATCGAGCGCCTACTCTACTGGATGGACAAAATCTACGGGCTGAGCTACTGCTGTCTGCGCTATTTCAACGCCGCCGGTGCCCACCCGAACGGGCATATCGGTGAGGATCATCAGCCCGAGTCCCACCTGATCCCGATTGTGCTTCAGGTCGCGCTCGGTCAGCGTGATTACGTGACGCTTTACGGTGACGACTACGACACGCCCGACGGCACGCCGATCCGCGACTACATCCACATCCTCGACTTGGCGACCGCCCACATTCTCGCCTTCGAAGCGCTCGCCGATGGGCACAGCCGCAAATACAATCTCGGCAACGGCAAAGGCTATTCGGTCAAAGAGATCGTCGAGGTCGCCCGCCAAATCACCGGGCAGCCGATCCCCGTCAAGATTGGTCCCCGGCGCGAGGGCGACCTCGCCGTGCTGATCGCCGACAGCGCCAAGATCAAGACCGAACTCGGCTGGAGTCCCGAATTCGCCAACCTCGGGCAGATCATCCAGACGGCGTGGGACTGGCATCGCGCCCATCCGCAGGGCTACGCCAGCGTCACGGAACGTACTTGAAATTATCCGCTTGCGGCGACGCCAGCCACTGCGCCAGCGTCTGCGCGCTCGTATCACGGTTTGACAGGATCGGCTGGCTCACGTGCCAGTCGATCCCGATATCGGCGTCGTTCCACAATATACCGGACTCAGTCGCGCCGTTGTAATTTCCGGTACACAGGTATTCGATCTCCGCGTAATCCGAGAGCACCCCAAATCCACGCGCAAAGCTGGCGGGTGCCCACATCTGCAAGTGATTCTCAGCGGTCAGGATTTCGCCGTACCACTGCCCCACCGTCGGCGAACCTTTGCGAATATCCACCGCGACGATGAACGCCGCCCCGCGAATCACCCGCATCAGCTTGCCCATCGGCGGATCCCACTGGAAATGCAGTCCGCGCACCACGTCTTTGACGGATCCCGACTGATTCAACTGCACAAATTCGCTCGGCAGCCCGGCATCACGAAAGTGATCGCGGTGATACGCTTCCATGAAGAAGCCGCGATGATCGTCAAACGTCTCATGCCCGACGACCTTGATTTCGCCCAGATGCGTGCTGATGATATTTAGTTTCATAACGTGCGCGCCGTTCCTTTAATTCTGCCTGATCAAAAGCGCGCCGCCCGACGACGTGCGCGCATTGGGTTAGCAATTCTTCACAAACCCTCAATTCAGTAGGGACTGTGCATCGGGTAGAGTATAATTGTAATAATCCTAAATGTCGAACCATTCCCATCGTTGTCCGCCCAGTTTGTCAGCGAGTATGATGAAACAAATTGTCCACCATGAGCAGTGTCGGCGCTGCCGCGAGTGCTGCCGGTTCCGCGCCAACCGCGAGGACTTCGCGCCGATTTTCACCGACCAAGAAGTCGAGGCGATCGGCGCCGTCCGCGAGCGTGACGGCAAGCCGATGCCGACATTTGCGCCTTTCAGATCGACCACAAACATCCTGCAAATTCGACTTAAACCAGCAGAGTACGATGACCCGGTCTATCCGTTCGTCTGCCCATTTCTCGACGAAGAAAACTACCAATGCTCGATTTACGACGTGCGCCCCTTTGACTGTCGCATTTGGCCCTTCATCGTCGTCAAAGTGCGAGACAACCGGCGCGATTCAGCTTGAGCATTTCACCGGCGACGCCTGCCTCGCGCTCCAAGAAGTCAGCCCCGAGGACTTCGCCGCCTACGAGGCATATATGCAGGAACTCGTTAGCGACGGTGGCGATATGCTCGCCTTGCTCCGCGAATATCCCGGCTTGATTTGGGAGAATGACAACGAAGGTCGCTATGCGACCATTCCGTCGAGGGAGATCACGGCTTTGCTCAAACGCAGTTCGGGAGCTTGAAGTTGCACCTCACACACTGGTTGCGGACGTTTCTGCGAGTACGCCCTGAAGAAATGCGCCTCGTCCTCGTCATGGGGTTCATCCTTTTCTTCAATTCCATCGCCCTGCAAATCTCGAATATCGTCTCGATCAGCGGCTTCATCAGCGAAGTCAGTGTGCGCAACATTCTCGTGCTCTGGGTTGTCGAGATGGTGCTGATCATCATCTCGGCGGGCGCGCAGTCCTTGATTGTGGATCGCTTCAACCGCCTGACTCTGCTCCGCTGGATGAGCCTGATCTTCGTCAGTCTGTACCTCGTTCTCGCGATCATGTTTGCCGTCGGGCTGCCCGGTTGGTTGAACTACTCGCTCCTTTGCCTGTTTGTCGATCAGCAAATGTACTTCTTCCCCGCCATCTACTGGATTCTCGCCAACGACATGACCGACATGACTCAGGCGAAGCGCCTCTTTCCGCTGATCGCCAGCTTCGGCGTCGTCGGTGACGTGGTGGGCTTGGGCATCAGCGCGGTCGCCCCGGCGGTCTTAAAGACGCTGCATCTGGATTCCAGCGCGCTGATCTACGTGATTATCGCCTGTTTCCTCGCGCCTTTCGCCTTGTCCTACCTCCTCAAACGAGTCAATACGCGCCAATCCAGCCCCCAGACCACCACCGCCCGCGAACTCGCTGACCGAGGGCGTCAAATTCGTCGAAGAAGTGCCGTCGTTTCGCTATCTGATGCTCTCGATGATTGCGATTGCCGTCGTCATGACGATCATCGAGTATCACTTTCTCGCGTCCACCGAGCAAGTCTACACTCAGATGGACAACTTCCAGACCTTCTACAGCTTGATCTTCCTCGCGCAGACGATCATCGCCATTGGGCTGCAAGCCTTCGTCACCGGGCGGATCATCGAGCGCTTCGGGCTGAAAAACACCTTTGTGATCATGCCGCTGTTCGCCCTCGGCTGCATCGGCTGGGCGTTAGGCTTTCCCGGCATCGCCAGCGGAGCGGGCGCTTATCTCGATCGCAAAATTGTCGCTCAATAGTGTTGACGACATCGCTCGTAAGACCTTACAATCACTAGTACCGGAAGAAAGACGCGGTCGCGTCAGCATGTTCATGGACAGCTACCTATTCGCGTCCGGCGTGATCTTGGGCGCGGTGATCATCGGCATGGTGCTGCTCGTCAATCCGCTGATTCAGTCGCTGCCGCCAGACATGACTTATCTGATCATCGGCGGCATTCTATCGATCGTCGCCCTCTGGTGGATCCTGAAGATGCGGACCGTTTACGAGAGCAGTTTATTCAACTGGCGGCTCAAACGCCGCCAACGCACGGCAAGCGTCATCGACAAACTGAATGTTTGAGCTGTGGCGGCTGTTCAACCTGAATTCGCCGTGTGACGACCGCACAGTTTCCCTGCGCGACCCCACCTGCGCTAAAGCGAATGATTGCAGAGCCAAGCTGCCTACCATCGAAAAAAAGGTTCACGCATGACTACTGAACAGACACTTAAGCGCAGATTTTACGTCAAGATTCAAGTGAAGCTGGCGGTCGTCTTTACGCTGATCTTCAGCATCGTCTTTGCTGGATCTTTCATCTGGTTCAACAATTACGCGACTGGCGTCGCCAAGACGCGCATCGGTGATCCCTTGAGACGATCTGGATGCCGCCGCCGCCCAAATCGATGGCGACAAGTTTATGGCGCTCTACAACGAAGCCGAGCCAACCCTATATTCACGACCGGGGCGACAGGAACCCTGATAACGACGTTTACTACACCGACGATCCGCGCTACTGGGAGATCGCCGAGTGGCTGCATACATGCGCACCATCGACCCGAACGCGCAGCCTTGGACCTACGTACGCGCTGATCCAGCAACTGACCCTGAAGGATTTTACTATGTCGTCGATGGGTTGGCGCTGGACAACCCCCTGCCGAACAACACTGTCAACTTCAAAGAGCATGACAAAGCCATCGACGGCAAGCTGTTCACGGGGCTGAACGGACTGCCGTTTACATCGACGATACCTACGAATGGGATGGAAATCGTACGTTTCCGGCTACACTCCGATAAAGACTCCAGGGGAAGTCGTCGCCGGGTTGGGAATCGACTATCTGGCGCAGTACATCATCGACATTGAGCACGAGATCTCGCAATCTGGCGATTCCCGGCATTCGTCATCACCTATATCGTGATGTTCGGGCTAATCTATCTGGTCTCACAAATCCTCTCCCGCCCGATCATGCATCTCACCCGCATCGCCGAGCAGATCGGCGAAGGCGACTACGATCAGGATTTCTCCGAGATGAGTGATCGCCGCGTCCCGGACGAGATCGACACGCTGGCAGAGGTCTTCCAGATCATGATCGGCAAAGTCGCCAAACGCGAGGAACAACTTAAGCAGCAGGTCGCCGAACTGCAGATCCAGATCGACCACTCCAAGCGCGACGAGCAGGTCAGCGAAATCGTCGACAACGATTTCTTCCAAACCCTGCAATCGAAAGCGCTTGAGATGCGCATGCGCCGCCGCGAGCAGGAAACCGACGAATCCATCGAGCTAACAGAAGGCAGACAGTCAAATTGGCACATCGACCACCGCATACCTGTTGTCGTTATCTGCAACATTTCCGAAACGTTCTACCAGTTTCTCAGCCATGCCGAAGACGCCGATCATCTGATCAAAGGCGAGCAGTATCGCGGCGACCGCGCCATCGTCTGGGCGGGCGACCCGAAGCTGGTTTTCACTAGCCTGCCGATCCCGCACGCCGATCACCTCTATCACAAGCCGGGTTCGCGCAAACCGACCTACTCGCGCCGGAGCAGCCGTCCGCGTGGCTCTCGCTCGACATCCTGCGCGAACCCGCCCTGCTCCAGCGGATCTGATCGACTACGCGGGCGCGGGCAAGACGATTCAGATCATCCCCTACGCCGCCACCAGCGAGTTGATGCAGTTGATCGACACGCTCGAAAGCGAGTACGGGCTGACGGTCGAACTGCCGGAAACCCCCGCGCGCGATCATCTCTGGCTGCGCGATTACGTCGATTGTAAAATCGGCTATCGCGTCCTCGCGGGGCGCTGGCTGCCGGACGCCGATCAACTCCTGCCGGAAGGCTTCGCCTGCCAGACGGTCGAAGTCGCCGCCGACGCCGCGTTCTGGTTCTTGCAGCACGACCGCGCCTGTCTGGTCAAATCCGACATTGGCGAAAACGGGATCGGCAACGTGGTGCTCAAGCCGGGCGACTTCGCCAGCGCCGCAGTCGCTGCTGACGGTGCTGCGCTCCAGCCGTTTCTCGATGACCATTGGCTGACGGTCGAGGAAATGATCGCAGCCGACCAACCCGCTCTCGCCGTCACTCGAAATCTACGTCCCGCGCGCAGGGCGAACCGCAGATCACCTACGTTTCGGATCAATTATTTCAGGGCTTTGGCGATTTCTGCGGCGTGCTGGTCAGCCGCGAACTGCTCGACGCGCCATGGTATCCGCCGCTGGCCGCCAGCGGCATGATCTTCGCCCACCGCTTGCAAGCGATGGGCTACGTCGGGCATTTCGACCTCGATACGGTCGTCAACGACGATGGGCGCGTCTACCTGCTGGAGATCAATCCCCGACGCACCGGCGGCACCCACGTCCACGAGTTCGCCGAGCACGTTTTCGGCGCAGACTATCTCGACAAGGTCACGCTGCTGAGCAACGACACGCTGTCGAGCGGCGGCATCACCGACTTGACGAACTGCTCGCCGTCGTCGGCGAGTTCGAGTATCCGCTCAACGACGAGCGGCGCGGCATCTTCATCACCGTGACCTCGGCGCTGGAAGTGGGCGAGTTCGGCTGCATCATCGCCGGGCGCGACACCGCCGACGTCGTGGATATCCAGCGCCAACTGCAGGCCCGCATCGCCGAATATTCACGGGTGAAGGCCTAGCAGCGGCGATCCTCACCCAATCAAAAACCGCCTAACTCGTTGGGCGGTTTTTTGACCTGCTCTACTTTCATCGTAACCCCGTTTTGGCAGTTAGCAAGCCCCGCGCACAACAAATGTCCACTTTTTAGAAATTCGCGGCGGGTCCTGTTCCGGCTCGTTTTCCTCGAACTGGCGGCGGTACAACTGCGCGTAGACGCCGTTACGTTTCAACAGCTGCAAGTGCGTCCCGTCCTCGATGATCTGCCCGCGCTGCATCACCAGGATCCGATCCACTTCGCGGATCGTGCTCAGCCGGTGCGCGATCACGAGGCTCGTCCGCTGCTCCAACACCCGCTTCAGCCCCTCTTGAATGTAGGCTTCCGTCTCGGTGTCGATGCTGCTGGTCGCTTCGTCGAGGATCAGGATGCTGTTCGGGTTATGCACCAGCGCCCGCGCCAGCGCCAGCAGTTGCCGCTGCCCCTGCGAGAGATTTCCGCCGCCGGGCAGCAGTTCAAAGTCATAACCGCCGGGCAGCTTGTCGATGAACTTGTCGGCGCAGGCGATGTGCGCGGCTTCCTTCATCTGCTCGTAGGTGATCGTCGGGTCGAACAGGCGCAGGTTATCGGCGATCGTGCCGTTGAAGCAGTAGGGGTTTTGCGGCACGACCGTCACGACACGCCGCAGATCGGCGAGGCTCAGTTCGCGCACGTCCACGCCGTCGATCAGCACGCCGCCCTCATTCACGTCGTAGAAGCGCGCCAGCAGCCCCGCCAGCGAGGTCTTGCCCGCGCCGGTCGCGCCGACGATCGCTACACGCTGTCCGGTCGGCACGTAGAAGTTCAGGTCGCGCAGGACGAACTGCGCCGGTTCATAGCCAAAGTTGACGTGATCGAACTTGAAAGTGCGCTCAACCCATTCAACCTGCGTGGGCTGCGCCGGTTCGCCGATCTCCGGCTCGACGTGTAGCATCCGCGCGATCCGCTCGCCCGCCGCCAGCGCCGTCTGAATCTGCGAGAACTGATCGGCAAGCTGCAAAATCGGCTCGAAGCTGCGCCGCGTGTAGTCGATAAACGCGAGCAGCATACCGAGCGTCGCCCACTTCGGCAGAACACCCTGCCCGCCGCCGTAGAGCACAATCGCAAAGCCAATCGTCGTCAGGATTTGCAGGATCGAGGCGTAGTAGGTGTAGTAGTCGCGCATCGCCATATGCACGTCACGGTACTTGATGTTGATCTCGTCGAACCCGTCGCGGCTCTCTCCTGCCGCCCGAACAACTGCACAATCACCATGCCGTTGAACTGCTCGTTGATGTAAGCGAGATATTCGCCGACGACCTTGTGGAACAGGTTGGAAGCGCGGCGGATGCGGACGCGGAAGAAGATCGTCGCCAACGTCATAATTGGCATAACCGCCAAGCCGAGCAGCGCCAAGCGCCAGTTGATCAGAGAACATCGTCACGATGATGCCGACCAGCGTGATCATGTTGCTGGCGACCATGACGATGCTGGTCGAGAGCAGTTCGGTCAGCGCCTCGATGTCGTTGGAGAGCCGCGAGACGATCAGCCCGACCGGCGTGTTGTTGAAGAAGCGCATATCCTGCCACAAGATGTGCTCGAACAGCTTCTGGCGGATATTCACCAGCGTGTTCTGCCCCACCGTTTGCAGCAGATAGGTATGCCCAAAACGCGCGGCGAACAATCCCAAAATCGTGGCAAAATAGGCGATACCATACGGGATCAATCCGCTGATATTGCCGCTGGTGATCGGACCATCGACCGCACGCTGAACGAGGTAGGGCAGCAGCAGCGTCATCCCGGTGACGACCAGCAGCAGCAAGAACACGACCACGATCTGAAACCAGAACGGCGCCAGAAACCGCGCCAGCATCCCGAACAGATAGCGGTCGGTGACCTTGACTTCCACGGTTTCCTTTTGGACGTCTTCGAGCGTGACCGGGGCTTTAGACATATTCCCTGTCTTCCTGCTTTAGTTCGCGCTCGACCATGCGGGCATAGATCCCATTTTGCGCGATCAATTCGTTGTGTGTCCCCTGCTCGACGACGCGCCCATCATCCATAACGATGATCCGGTCGGCATCTTTCACGGTCGCAATCCGGTGAGCAATGATCAGGCTGGTACGTGCCCGCAGTACATGCCGCAAGTCGCCGAGGATATCGGCGGCGGTCTGCGTATCGACGCTCGACAAGGCATCGTCAAGCACCATAATCGTCGGGTCGCGCACAATTGCGCGGGCGATAGCGACGCGCTGTTTCTGCCCGCCGGAGAGCATCACGCCCTTCTCGCCGACCATCGTATCCAACCCATGCGGAAGCTGCGACAGATCATTGCTCATCCGCGAAATCTGAATGGCGCGGTCGAGTTCGTCTTCAGTCAGATCAGATTTGCTCATGCGCACGTTTTCGCGGAGCGTTTGGCTAAACAGGAAGGTGGACTGCGGCACGTAGGCGATTGCCTTGCGCAAATCCATCAGGTCGAGGTCGCGCACGTCGTGTCCGTCGATCAAGACGCGCCCTTCGGTCACGTCGAGGACGCGCGCCAGCAAGTTGACCAGCAGCGTCTTGCCGCAGCCCGTCGCCCCGACAATCGCCGTCACCGCGCCTGACGGGATATCCAGCGTGATGTCGCGCAGCAGCCATTTGCCGTCGATCTGCACGCTGGCGTGCTCATAGTGGATGTCACCACGCGGGTTTTCGAGCGGCTGTGCCGGTTCCGGGCTGGTGATGTTAGCATCGGTCAGCAGCGGCGTGATCCGCTGGATCGCGCCGCGCGTCTGCTGGTAGCGCTGGTAAATCGTGCCAAGCTGGAGCAGCGTCGTGCTGATCATGCCCAGAAATAGCAAGAACTGAGTGAAGTTACCCAGCGTCAGCGTGCCGTTGAGCGTCAAGATTCCACCGAACAGCACCACGATCCCGGCAGCCAGCTGGCTGATCATATTCGGCAGCATCCCGACCGGTTCGTTGCGCCGCTTGAAGAACAACCAGCGGCGGCGGTATTCCGTGTTTTCGCCGTGATACTTGTCGATCACGCCCTGCTCGCGTCCGAAGGTCTTGATCGTCTGAATGCCGCTCGCCGCGTCCTGCACCAGCGCCGAGAGCACCCCCGCTTGATCCTGCACCTTCTCAAAGTAGGGCGCGAGCACCAACCCCGCGCGAATCTGGAAGCTCGTCGAGACCGCCAGCACCGCGAACACCGCCAGCGTCAGCGGTAGATTAATCGACGCCAGCAGCACGAAGGTCACGATCACCGAGACAAAGGCGCTGCCGAAGCGGTTGAATGTCAGCGCCAACAGCCGCCAAATGGTGTCGATGTCGCTGTACATACGCGAGATCAGGTCACCGGTGGCGTAATGCTGGTAGAAGCCCTGCTCCATCGTCAGCAGGTGATCGAAAATGTCGCGCCGAATGTCGAAATTGACGAAATAGGCGACGTCGCCGCTGTAGCGCCGCTGCCCGTAAAAAGCGATCACGGTGACAATCGCCAAGCCGATCAGCAGGGCAATGTCGCCCATCATCTCGTCAGGGCGAAACCCCTTCTGGACGTGATCGATGATCACGCCGATCAGGAATGGCTCGGCTGCCGAAGTCAATCCGCCGAGAAATCCGCTCAAAATGGACGCAACAGCAGCGAAGCGATGGCGATCAACATATCCCCATAGCCAACGCATATCCGCCTGCTGCGCGTGTGGTGCCGTCACTGTCGTCACGCGCCGTCAAGACCTTCCTATTCACATTTAAGACGGGTTTTTGATCGTATCAGCTAACGTTATATCCAAACAAGTCCAATCTGGTTTGAACACTTGTTTAAAGACCTCTAGCGATCTTAACAGATCAGCCAGCCCACATTCAAACCCATTTGGACATCTCTATCACTCGCTATCCTTCATGAATAGTTGGATCGTGTGCGGCGGCAGAGTGAGTTCGGTTTCGCCGCCCGACTTGAGCGTGCGCGCTTTCGGCGGCTTCGCCAGATCCGAGTTCGCGTCCCAGTGCGGATCCGCCGAATTGAGCTGCAAGCGCCACTTGCCCGACGGGATCGGCAGCGTGATCGTCACCGCCTGCTCGTTGAAGTTGAGCGCGGCGAAGACTTCGCTCGCGTCTTTCCAGCGCCGCAGATACAGCACGCGTTCGCGACCGTAGCTGTTGACTTCGAGCCGCAGTTTGTCCGGTTCCGCCAGCGCCGGGATCGATTTCCGCAGCGCGATCAGCTTCTTGTGGTAGGCGAGCAAAACAGCATGTACACCTTTGTCCCGCAAGCGGTGATCGAGTTTTGATCGGCTGAACGCTTCCTCGCTTGCCGGGTCAGTCGGCTCGGCACCGGGCGGCATCAGAAAGCCGAACGAGTTCAGCCGCCCCTCGCGCACCGCCGCGACGATTTCCGGATTGTCGTAGTCGATGAAGTATTCGAAAGGGGTTGTATCGCCATATTCATCGCCCATGAATAACAGCGGCAGATACGGCGAGACCAGCACCGTCCCCACCGCCAGCTTGACCTGCTCATGGCTGAAGATTTTGACGTAGCGGTCGTTCGGCATCCGGTTGCCGATCTGGTCATGATTCTGGATAAAGACGATAAAGCGCTCGGCGGGCACTTCCGCTGACGACGTGCCATGCCGCCGCTTGCGATTGGGCGCGTACTGCCCGGTGTAGACGAAGCCGTCGCGGAACGTCTGCTCCAACTGCCAGAACTGCCCAAAATCCTGATAATAGGCGTAGCTCTCGCCGATCAAGTTGGTGTGCAGGGCATGATGGAAGTCGTCCAGCCACTGACCATCCATGCCAATTCCGCCCTCGTCACGCGAACAGACCAGCCGCGCCAGATTGCGGTCGTCTTCGGCGATCACGTAGAGGTCGCGGTCCGTGTTCTGGCGATAGCTGTTCACCCGGTCGGTGAGTTCTTCCAGAAAGGTGTAGGGCGAAAAGTCGTAGATGAAGTGAGTCGCGTCGAGCCGCAGGGCATCGAGGCGGTATTCGTCCAACCAGTAGAGCGCGTTCTCGATGAAGAAACCGCGCACTTCGTCGCCATAAGGTCCATCGACGTTGACGGCATCACCCCACGGACCCTTGTAGATCGCGCGCGTGTACTGCCCGAAATGCGCCAGCGGATTTCCTTCCGGTCCAAAATGGTTGTAAACCACGTCGAGGATCACCGCGATCCCGCGTTCGTGACAGGCATCGATCAGCGCCTTGAAGTCGTCGGGCGTGCCGTAGGTACACTGCGGCGCGAATTGGAACACGCCGTCATAACCCCAGCCGCGCGTGCCCGGAAACTGGGCGACCGGCATCAACTCGACCGCCGTAATCCCCAGATCGACCAGTTCGTCCAAGTAGGGAATCGCGCCGCGAAACGTTCCCTCCGGCGAATAAGTGCCGACGTGCAGCTCGTAGATGATGTAGTCCTTGAGCGCCAAACCAGTCCACGCCTCGGCGCGCCAGCCGTAGCGCCGGTCGATCACTTCCGACGCACCGCCGACGCCCTCCGGCTGCCTACGCGATGCCGGATCAGGATACTCGTCGCCATCGTCGAGCCGGTAGCGATAGCGCTGCCCCGGCATGACGCCATCGACCACCGCCCGAAAGTAGCTCTGCTCCATTCGCGCCATCGAGACGTAACGGTCAGCAGTACCTTCACCGATCAGGTGCACGTCGACCGTATTCACCTCCGGTGCCCACACTCGGAATTCGCACCGGTTCTCGTCCAGCAGCACAGCACCCAATGAAGGTTGCCACTCCATAGTTATCCTTTGACGCCCGCTAAGTTCGATGTTGATCTCGTTAAATTAAGTATAGTATAACGGAGATTAAATTGCGAACCCTTCGCTTGGGCGCATTTGAGGTCTAGCAAACTCGTCTGTCCGCCCGGCACTTGTTCGGCGGATTTTTGTAAGGGCGCCTGCCCAGCACTTGTTCGGTGGATTTTTGTAGGGGCAGACATGCAGGTCTGCCCGGCACTTGTAGGGGCGCAGCGTGCTGCGCCCACTCCTCAAAATCCGGATGTTCATCTACTAAGTGCAATCGCATTAGAGATGTGGGGTGCAGAGGCGAGTTTTTAACCCGCCCCGACGAGCAAACCGTGTGCGACACTCCGAAAATCCTTGTGGTTGTCCTGAGTTAGCCGCGCGTTCCGTAGAATTTTCGATAGAGCGCGTCCTGCCGCTCGCGAGCCGCCCGCAGCGCCGCGACGCCCTCTGCGCGTGGCTCGACCGTCCGCGCAATCGACGGCGCGAAATCGCTCAGCGGGCGTCCGTCGAGCGCCGCCAGCGCGAGTACCGCCGTCCCTCGCGCTGTGATCTCGCGAGCGACCGCAACGTGCAGCGGACGCGACAGCGCGCTCGCAATCATTTGCGCCCACGCTGGCGAGGCATCGAGCGCGCCGCCGCTGGCGATCACCGGCTGAGTGCTCTCGCCAAGCTGCTCGGCAATCGCGGCGAGGCGCAGCGCCACGCCTTCGAGCGCCGCCTGCAAAATATCTACCGGATCAGTTGACAGGCGCAGCCCGTGAATGGTCGCGGTCGCGTCCGCCGCCCAACCGGGACTCCGCTCGCCCGCCAGCAGCGGCAAAAACGTCAGCCCGTGACCGTCGGGCGCGCGCCGCGTCAACTGCGCCTCAGCGTCGGCGGGCAGCGCGATAGTCTTGCTGACCCACTCGTAGACGTTGCCGCCTTCGCTCGTCGCCCCGCCGATCAAATGCAGATCGCGCGTGATGCGGTAGCTCCACAAGCCATCCGGCACGCGCGGCAGCCGCTCCGCCGAGGCGATCCGCAGCGCGGCGGTCGTGCCGAGGCTGAGCGCCGTCTGCCCCGCGCCGACGCAGCCCGCGCCGACGTTCGCCGCCGCGCCATCGCCGACGGCGAGGAAGAACGGCACGTCGCGCAGCGCCGACCAGCGCTCAGCATACGGGGAGCGCAGCCCGCTGATCGCGTCGCTGTAGTCGGCGAGCGGCGTAAGCTCGCTTCGCGTCGACCGAGAGCCGATCCAGCCAGATTTCATCCCACGCCAGCGCGCTCGCGGTTGAGCAGCCCCGACCACGACGCGACCGAGTAACTGGTCGCCGCCGTCCCGAACCAGCGTAAATAGAGATAGTTGGCGAGATCAACCCACTGCACTCACCTGCTGATAGGTCTGCGGCTGCGTCCGCCGCAACCAACTGCAGCCGCCCCGGATGATAGGCGGTGTGATTGAGGCAGCCGGTTTGCTGATGCAAGTCATATTCCGCGAAGTACTCGGTAATTTCGGCGACGTCGGAGGCACTGCGCGTATCGGCATAGCTGTAGATCGGCGTCAGCGCTTTGCCGTCCGCATCGATGCCGAGCACGTTGCCGACGAAGGTATCGACGGCGACGGCGCGAATGTCGTGCGCTTCGGGCAGTCTGCAGAATCTCGTCGATGCACGCCTCGACGCGCTGGCGCAGCGCTTCGGCGTCGAAGGTCGCCGCGCCCGGTGGCTCGGTCGTGAACTGATGCCGCCGCGACGACCTGCTGCCAGCAGACTCGCCGCGTCGTCAAACAGCAGCGCCCGCGCCGACGAACTGCCAATGTCGAGAACAAGGATAGTCATACGAACACCTCCCAAACGGGTCGCGGCAAAGCATCAATGAATCATAACCGCCAAGACGCCAAGATCGCCAAGAATACCGCCAGTGGATCACGCTTGGCGGCTTGCCAGTTCAAGTCTTTCTCGCTGGCACGGTTCACGGGAAGATTGTCGAAAGTGCCCTAATGACCAGTCGACCGTCACTTGCGCTTAATCAAACGGCGATTTACCATCGACGCAACACGAAAGGTGCTTCCACTTGGACAAGCTGTTATTTCAAAATGTAGAGATCATGACGCCAGCGCGTCGCATCGATCACGGCTGGCTGCTGACCGACGCGGGCAAAATCGCCGCGCTGGGCGTCGGCGATGCGCCCGACGGCATCGACGCCGACCGTGATCGACGGCAGCGGCAAGACGCTGCTGCCCGGTTTCGTCGACATTCACGTTCACGGCGGCGCGGGCGCGGAAGCGATGGACGCTTCGCCCGACGCCCTGCGGACGATGGCGCAGTTCTACGCCCGTCACGGCGTCACCGCTTTTCTGGCGACGACGTGGACGGATACCCGCCCGCGCATTCACGCCGCGCTGGAGGCGATTGCCGCATCGGTCGGTCAGCAGCCGGACGGCGCGACGCTGATCGGCGCGCACGTCGAGGGACCCTACATCAGCGAGGAGCGTCCCGGCGCGCAAAGCCCGGTCAACATCCGCCGCGCCGACCGTGACGAAGCGCTGGCAATGCTCGATCTCGGCGTGATCCGGCTGATGGCGCTGGCGCCGGAGTTCCCCGAAAATCACTGGCTGATCCGCGAATGCGTCCGCCGGGGGATCACCGTCTCCGCCGCGCACACCGTCCGCGACCTACGCCGACATGCGCCGCGCCGTCGAACTGGGCGTCACGCAGGCGACCCACACCTGCAACGCCATGACCGGGCTGCATCACCGCGAGCCGGGGACGCTCGGCGCGGTGCTGACGCTGCCGGAGATCAACGCCGAACTGATCGCCGACAACATCCACGTCCACCCGGCGGTGATCGACGTGATCTACCGCTGCAAAGGCGCGGATCACGTCATCCTGATCACTGACGCGATTCGCGGCGCGGGGATGCCAGACGGCGATTACCCGATCGACGAGCGGACGATCACGATCAAGGATGGCACAGTGCGTCTGCCCGACGGCACGCTGGCGGGCAGCACCCTGACGATGGAACGCGCCCTGCGCAATTTCCTCGCCGCGACCGGCGCAGCGCTGGCGGACGTCTGGCAGACCAGCAGCCTCAACGCCGCCCGTTCCGCTGGAATTTCCGCGCGCAAAGGCAGCCTCGAAATCGGCAAGGACGCCGACCTCGTGCTGGTCGACGGCGACAGTCAACGTTCACGCTCACCGTCGCCGAAGGGCGCATCGTCTACCGGAGCACGCCATGAGTGTTCAAATCGGGATCGCCGGGTTCGGGACCTACTTCCCGCCGGAGATCGAAACTGCCGCCGATCTGGTCGAGCGGACGGGCATTCCAGAGAACATCCTGCGCGAGAAAATGGGCATTCGCCAGCGCCATATCGCCGGGGCAGCCGACAGCGTCACGGCGATGGCGACTCACGCCGCGCGCAAAGCGCTCGACAGCGCCGGAGTCGCGCCCGCCGAGGTCAACCTCGTGATTTCGCACGGCAGCGAGTACAAAGATCACGTCGTCTGGAATTCGGCGGCGAAAATTCAGCAAAATTTCGGCGCGGTCAACGCCTACGGCTTCGAGATGTACGCCCTGTGCGCGGGCGCGCCGATTAGCATGAACGCCGCGCGCGGCATGATGCTCGCCGACGAGCATCTGCGTACGTCTTGCTGGCGGCGGGCAGCCGCGAGAATGATCTGGTCAACCTCGCGCAACCAGCGCGCCCGCTTCATGTTCAATTTCGGCGCGGGCGGCGGCGCGATGCTGCTCCAGCGCGACGCGACCAAAAATCTGATCCTCGGCGCGTCGGCGATCACCGACGGCAGCCTGTCCGAGACCGTCGTGATCACGCGCGAACCGGACGCGCTCAACGGCGACGATCCGAAACGTCGGCGACCTGCGCGGGCGGCTCGACGTGACCGATCCGAGCTACATGGCGACGCGGCTGGGCGAGGTGTCGCTGCCCAACTTTCGCCGCGTGATCGGCGAGGCGGTCGAGCGCGGCGGCGCGTCCATCGACGAGGTGAAGTTCCTCGGCATCACCCACATGAAGCGCTCGGCATTCGTCGAAATCCTCGCTTCGGTCGGGCTGACGCCGGATCAATCGGTCTATCTTGAGGATTACGGGCACATCCAGAGCGTCGATCAAGTGCTGGCGCTCGAACTCGGCTTGGCACAGGGCAAGATCAAACCCGGCGACTTGATCGTCCTCGCCGGTGCGGGAGTCGGTTATACGTGGAGCGCCGTCGCCGTGCGTTGGGGGAAACCATGAGCCGTTCCGGTCTTTTTGTCATCGGTCAGTTCGTCCTGTTCGGGATTATGGCGATCACCCTCGTCGTCTTTCCGCTCGGCGGCTCAACCCCGCTGCGGATCGTCGGCTTGGTGTTGATCGTGCTCGGCTTCGCCGTGCTGACTCTCGCCATCTGGGAGCACATGCGCCGGAATGCCACCCTGCCTTACGTCACGCCAACCCCGAATCGACACGTCGGCTTGGTCGATAGCGGGCTGTACGCCTACGTCCGCCACCCGATCTACTCCGGCGTGCTGACCGGAGCGGTCGGGGTCGCGCTGGCGCACGGGCATCTCGTCCCGATGATCGTCGCGCTGGTGATGATCGTCTTTTTCACCTTCAAGTCACGGCACGAAGAGAGCTTGCTCAGGGCAATCTATCCCGAATACGCCGCTTATATGACCCATACCGGACGTTTTTTGCCATTTATTTGAGTACTTGATTAGCTTTTGGCATTTAGCTGAAAGCTAATCGCTGACTGCTAAGAGCTAAAGATGACTGAACTCCAAAAATCCTATTACGTGACCGACTGGCTCGACCGCCGCGCCAAGCTCTCGCCGGATCGCATCGCCCTTGAGGACGCCGCCACCGGGCGCGAGATCAGCTACCGCGAGTGGAACGCGACCGCCAACCAGACCGCGAATTATCTGCGCGCGCTCGGCGTCGAGCGCGGCGACCGGGTTGCCGTCTACGCCACCAACAGTATCGACTATCTTGACGTGTGGATGGCGTGCGGCAAAATCGGCGCGATCCTGCAAAATCTCAACTGGCGTTTGACCGTCACCGAGCTTCGACTGCTGCTCGAAGATGCCGCGCCGGTCGTGCTGATCTACTCGGATGAGTATTGCCAGCAGGTCGAACAACTGCGCCCGCAGCTTGCAAGCGTGCGCCATTTCATCGCCTTCGGCGCGACCGCCAGCGATTACGACCGCCAGTTCGCCGAGCGCGACAGCTACCCCATCACGCTGGCTGATCGCCCCGACTTGCACCCGGACGACGCTTGGGTGATCTGCTACACTGGCGGGACGACCGGCTTGCCCAAGGGCGCGATCCTCACGCACGCGCAACATGACGTGGAACAGCATCAACACCGTGACCAGTTGGGGACTCGATCAGGACGACGTGACGATCCTCAACGCGCCGCTGTTTCATACCGGCGGCTTGAATGTGTTCACGCTGCCGCTGATCCACGCGGGCGGCAAGAGCATCGTCTGCAAAGCCTTCGACCCCGACTCCGTTTTCGACCTGATCGCGCGCGGCGACGTGACCCTTTATTTCGGCGTGCCGACGATGTTCGTCGTCATGCAGGCGAACGAGCGCTGGCAAAACGCCGATTTCTCGCGGCTGAAGCTGATCATCAGCGGCGGCGCGCCCTGCCCGCTGCCGATCTTCGAGCGCTTCTGGGAAAAGGGCGTCGATTTCAAGACCGGCTACGGGCTGACCGAAGCGGGGCCCAACACCTTTTGGCTGCCGCCCGCCGAAGTCCAGCGCAAGCCCGGCGCGGTCGGCTACCCGCTGTTTCACATCGACGTCAAGACCGTCCGCCCCGACGGGACTGAAACCGATCCCGGTGAAGCGGGCGAGCTGATCATTCGGGGCGGGCACGTCACGCCCGGCTATTGGAACAACCCCGAAGCGACCGCCAAAGCGATCGTCGATGGCTGGCTGCACACCGGCGATCTGGCGCTGTGCGACGCCGACGGCTGCTACACCATCGTCGGGCGGCTCAAGGACATGATCATCAGCGGCGGCGAGAACGTCTATCCTGCCGAGGTCGAAAGCGTCATGCACGCCCATCCCGCCGTCGCCGAAGCCGCGCTGATCGGCGTGCCCGATGCCAAATGGGGCGAAGTCGGGCGCGCCTGCGTGGTCGTCAAGCCCGGCGCAGCGCTGACCGAAGCCGATTTACTCGCTTTTCTGCTGGTGCGGCTGGCGAAGTACAAAGTCCCGAAGTCGGTGGTTTTTGTCGTCGAGCTGCCGAAGACGGGACCGGGCAAAATCGATAAAAAGCGGCTGGTCGCTCAATTTGGTGAAAAGTGACAGAAAAATCGCGTATCCGTAACGGATCTGTGATACTATAATCAAATCAGGATTTAGTTAATCTGGCAAACTACCTTTTTTCGCAAGACTAGCATTATTGCTAAAGGATGATGCTTATGGCGGTCCCCACTCTCCCCGGCGTCACGCCGAAAACGATTACAACCCACCGCATTACAACTCGCGTCCTCTTCTCCGGGTCAGACGATGGCATTCCGGTGCTCTTTCTGCACGGCAATGCTTCGTCCGCGACCTACTGGGAGGAGATCATGCTCGCCCTGCCCGCAGGCTATCGCGCCATCGCCCCCGATCAGCGTGCCTACGGCGACTCCGACCCGACCAAGAAGATCGACGCGACGCGCGGCATGGGCGACCTTGCCGACGATGCGTTGGCGCTGCTCGATACGCTGGCGCTCGACAAAGTGCCATCTCGTCGGGCACTCGCTCGGCGGCTCGGTGATCTGGCAGCTTCTGATCGATGCGCCGGAACGCTTCCTGACGGTGACGCAGGTCTGCCCCGGCTCGCCCTACGGCTACAACGGATCGAAGGGTCTGGACGGAACACCCTGCTACGACGACTTCGCCGGCTCCGGTGGTGGCATCGTCAACGCCGAGTTCGCCCAGCGCATGGCGGCGGGCGACCGCTCGACCGACAACCCGCAGAGTTCGCCGCGCATCGTCATGAACACCTTCTACTGGAAACCGCCGTTCGTCCCGGCACGCGAGGAAGACTTGCTCTCGTCGCTGCTCTCGGCGCACGTCGGACCGGAAGACTATCCCGGCGATTTCGCAGCCGTCCCCGAACTGGCCCTTCGTCCAACCGGGCGTGCTCGGTCCCTCGAACGGCTTATCGCCCAAATACTGCGGCGACGTGACCCGGCTCTACCGGATTGACCCCAAACCGCCGATCCTCTGGATTCGCGGCAGCGACGACCAGATCGTCGCCGACGGCTCGCTGTTCGACGTGGCGACGCTCGGCAAACTTGGCGCGATCCCCGGCTGGCCCGGTGAGGACGTGATGCCGCCGCAACCGATGGTCTCGCAGACCCGCGCGGTGCTCGACCAATACCAAGCGGCTGGCGGCAAATACCGCGAAGCGGTGATCGACGGCACCGGGCATACGCCCTACGTCGAAAAGCCGGACGAGTTCAACCGCATTTTCCAGTCGTTCATCGGTATCTGAGCGCGAACTCTATTCCCTTGGTGTCCAGCGGGCAAGTCGCTTGCGCGGCTGTCCGCTTCACAAATTAGTGGTGCTTTTGTGAGTTTATGAGTAAGGAGAATCCATGATACGCAAACTAAGCTTATTGTTCGCCGTCGTGATACTGGTACTCGGCAGCAGCCTTGTCGCCGCACAGGATACGCCGATCAAGGTTGGACTCCTGACCGACGAATCCGGCGCGCTGGCAATCTACGGCGTCGAACTGGAAAACGGCTTCAAGTTGGGACTGCTCTACGCCGCCGGGATCGACCCGACGCAGTATGACAGCCTCGACGCGGCGCTGGCGGACGTCAAAATCGATGGGCGTCCGGTCGAAGTGCTCGTGCGCGACAACGGCAGCGATCCTGACACCGCCGCCAGCCAAGCGCGTGAACTGATCGAGCAGGAAGGCGTCGAAGTTTTGGTCGGCGCGCCATCATCCGGCGTGACCGTCGGCTTGCAGCAGGTCGCAGCCGACTACAACGTGATCCTGTTCGCCGCCCCCGGCGCATCCCCGGCGATCACCGGCGCGAATTTCAACGTCAACACCTTCCGCGTCTGCCGCAACACCTATCAAGACTTCCGGGCGATGGCGACCTACGCCAAGGGCAACCTCGGCGCGAACTTCATCATCCTCGCCGCCGACTATGACTTCGGTCACTCGTCGGCAGCCGCCGCCGAAGCGGTCTACAGCGCCGCCGGAATCAACTTCGTGCAGGACACAATCTACGCCCCGCTCGATACGACCGACTTCACGCCCTACATTCAGCAAGTGCTCAACAGCGGCGCCGACGTCCTCCTGCCGATTTGGGCGGGCGACACCAGTGTCGCGCTCTACCAGCAGTTGGACGAACTCGGCGTCCGTGACAAGATGACCGTCCTCGGTGCGTTCAACTCGAACGACATCGTCGCCGCCAGCGCCACCCCGACCAACATCGGCGACATTAGCTGGATCATCTATCACTACACGCTGCCGAATAACGCGATCAACGATTGGCTGGTCGAGAAGCACAAGGCGGTCTACAACGACGTGCCCGACCTGTTCACCGAGTGCAGTTTCGCCACCGCCGAAGCGCTGGTCAACGCGCTGACGGCAACCGGCGGCGATACGCTCCCCGACGCCATGATCCCGGCGCTCGAAGGGATGCAGTTCGACGGACCGAAGGGCACCTATATCATCCGCCCCGGCGACCATCAGGCGCTGGTGCCGATGTACATCGTCCAGTTGGACAACATCACCGACCCGGACTTCAAGTTCTATAAGCTGCTGGAAGAAGTCCCGGCGCTGGACATTGCGCCGCCCTGCGAAGCCCCGGCGGATCGCTGCGCCATGAACGACGAGTTCATGAGCACGCTGCCGACGCCTGAAGCCAGCGGGATGTAACTCAACAAATCGCCATTGTAGGGGCGACCTGACAAGTCGCCCCTACCTGTGTACGCTCCTAAATTTGGAAATTATCACTTTGATGAATAACGTCATTCTCGAAACCCATGATTTACGCAAAGAATTCGGCGGGCTGGTCGCCGTCGATGCCGTCAGCATTCAAGTCGCACGCGGCAGCCTGCACTCGATCATCGGACCCAACGGTGCGGGCAAGACGACCTTCTTCAACCTGCTGACCGGGAACTACTTCCCGACCAGCGGCGCGGTTCACTACAACGGCGCGGAGATCACGCACACGCCGCTCTACCGCCGCGCCCATTTAGGGATCGGGCGGTCGTTCCAGATCACCAACATCTTCCCGAACCTGACCGTGCTCGAAAATGTCCGCTTAGCGGCGCAGGCGCTGAGCAGCGTCAATTTTCACTTCCTGCGCCGCGCCGATTCTTACCGCAGCTTCATCGACCGCGCGCATGAGGTACTGGAACTAGTCGGGCTGAGCGATTACGCGGGCGTTCCGGCGACGGTGCTGCCGCACGGCGGCAAGCGCAAGCTCGAACTCGCCATCTTGATCGCGCCCAACCCGGAACTGCTGCTGCTCGACGAACCGACGGCGGGCATGGCGTCCGAGCAGGTGCCGGAACTGATCGCCACCATCGACGCCATTCGCCAGCAAAGCGGCAAGACCATCGTCATGGTCGAGCACAACATGAACGTCGTCATGGGCATCTCCGACCGCATCACGGTGATGAACTTGGGCAGCGTGCTGGCGGAAGGCGCGCCCGCCGAGATCGCCGCCAACAAGACGGTGCAGAGCGTCTATCTCGGCGAACTCTACGGAGACTTCGCCACCATGAGCGGGAGCAAGTCGTGAGCGCGAGCGGCAGCGTCCTCGAAGTTCAGAACATCCATACGTTTATCGGACAATTTCACATCCTCGAAGGCGTTTCGGTGAGCGTGCCGCAGGGCAGCATCAGCGTGCTGCTTGGGGCGCAACGGCGCGGGCAAGACGACGACGCTGCGCAGCATCATGGGCTTGACGCCGCCGCGCGAGGGATCGATCACTTTTGAGGGCAAGCGCATCGACGGCAAGCGCGCTTTCGAAATCGCCAAGCTGGGGATCGGCTACGTGCCGGAGCATCGCGCCATCTTCCGCAATCTGACTGTGCGCCAGAATCTCGAAATCGCTCAGCGCCAGCGTGACGACCTCGACCGCAAGACCGACTTCATCTTCGAGCTGTTCCCTGACCTCAAGCGGCTTTATCGGCTCTCCGGGGGCAATCTCTCCGGCGGGCAGCAGCAGATGTTGGCGATTGCCCGCGCGCTGGTGCCGGATAACCGCCTGCTGCTGATCGACGAGCCGAGCGAGGGACTTGCGCCGGTGATCATCGAGCAGTTGATGAGCGCGATCCGGCGGCTCTCGGCGCAGACGACCATTTTGCTGGTCGAGCAAAATTTCCGCATGGCAAGCCAGCTTGCCGACCGTTTCACCATCATCGAGGAAGGGCGCAGCGTCGCCTCCGGCGACATGCCCGATCTCGTTCACGACGCCGCGCTGATCCAGCGCTATCTTGGCGTCGCGTAGCGATTGTTCGCCTAAAGGAATGCAATGAGAAGAAATATCCTGCTCGTCGCCGCGATCACGATCCTGCTGCTGGGGTTCGGCTTCTTCACAGCACCGGACGTGGGCAGCTTCGGCATCACCATCATGTCCGGCTTGTTTCAGGGGATGCTGCTGTTTCTAGTCGCGTCGGGCTTGTCAATTGTCTTCGGCTTGATGGACGTGCTCAACTTCGCGCAAGGGGCGTACTTCATGGTCGGCGCTTACGTCAGCTATGCCGTCCATCACTCCGCCGCCGTGACCGCCGCCATCCCCGACCCGAACATCCGCTTCTTGATCGCCGTGCTCTCGGCAGTCGCCGTCGGTGCGGTCTTGGGCGTCATCTTGGAGCGAGTGCTGCTGCGTCCGCTCTACTCGCGCCCGATCTTCCAGATTGTGCTGACTTTCGGCGTCGCCATCGTCCTCACCGAAGCGGTCAAGTTCATCTGGAGCACGACGCCCTACAGTTGGACGGCGCTGTTCAGCTTCCGCGAGGGCTACTTCATGCTCTTTGACCAGCGTTTCAGCACCTACCGCCTGTTCGTGATCGCCGTCGGCTTGATCCTGATCATCGCCATTGCCCTGCTCTTGCAGCGCACGCGGATCGGCATCACCATCCGTGCAGGCGTCGAGGACAGCGAGATGGTCGAAGCGCTCGGCATCAACGTGCGCGCAGTCTTCACGCTGGTGTTCACGCTCGGCTGCGCGATTGCCGCCTTCGGCGGAGCGATTGCCGCGCCCTTCCTCGGCGCATCGACCGGTCTAGGCGACTCGTTCCTGCTGGCAGCGATTGCGGTGGTTGTGCTCGGCGGACTCGGTTCATACGGCGGCACGGCAATCGGCAGTTTGCTGGTCGGCTTGGCGGTGGCGGTCGTCGCCAACTTCGCCAGTTCGCCGGGGATCAACCAGCCAGTCTTCGCCAGCTTGACGCCGATGCTGCTGATGATCGTCGTCCTGCTCGTCCGTCCGAGCGGCTTATTCGGCAAGGAGAGCTAGATGCCTCGCAACCTGCGCCGAACCCTGCAATCGAACTGGCTCTACGGGCTAATCGTTGTTTTACTGGTGCTGCTGCCCCACATCGTCGGCTTGATCACCGGCGATAGTCCGCTCGGCGTAAACGGTCGCCCGGTCGGGCAATCGATCTACTGGCAAGGCATCTTGATCGAGGTGCTGATCCTCGCCGTGCTGGCGATGAGCTACAACCTGATTTTTGGCTTCACCGGCGTGATTTCGTTTGGGCACGCGCTGTTTTTCGGCATGGGCGGCTACGTGCTCGGTATGGTACTCCAGTATACCGATCTCGGCGCGAATGTCGGCTTGATCGTCGGCATTCTGCTCGCGCTCGCCGTGACTGCCGTGCTCGGCTTCGTGGTCGGCTTGGTCTCGCTGCGATTACGCGGCGTTTACTTCACGATGTTCACGCTGGCGGTCGCCCAGATGTTTTACATCTTCTTCGGGCGCTTCCCGCTCACCAAAGCTGAAGACGGTTTCAGCATCAATGCCCTGCCCGCCTTCATCGACCCGACCCGCAGCCGCTTGACTTTCTATTACGTCGTGCTCGTGCTGTTCGTGCTGACCTTCCTCTTTATCCGCCGCTTGATCAGTTCGCCGACGGGCGCGGTACTGCTCGCCGTCCGCGAGAATGAGGAACGCGCTAAGACGATTGGCTACAACACGCTGAGCTATAAGCTGTTGGCGATCACCGTCGCCGGGATGCTCGCCGCTGTCGCCGGGATGCTTCAGATTCTGTTCAACAAGAAGGTGGGACCAGAACTGCTCAGCGTCGGCTACACGATTGATCCGCTGCTGATGACCATCATCGGGGGCGCGGGCACCTTCGCCGGTCCGGTGATCGGCGCGGCAGGCTTGCAACTCACCGACCGGATGCTGCGCGACCGCGTGCTCACCATCGGCGCGACCACCATTGACATCGGCGCAAGCTGGACGCTGATCCTCGGCATCCTGTTCATCCTCGTGGTGATCGTCTTCCCTTACGGCATCGTCGGGACGTGGACACGCTGGCGGGCGAAACGGAATCCACCGCGCTTGACCGAGTCGCGCGCCGCACCGCAACCCCGCGAGGAGCAAACTTCGCTATAATCAGGGCTGTTGTCCGAGCGAAGCTGACGGCGAAGCATTGAGCGCGACGTTCGATTGCTGGATTCCGCCTTCGCACAGATTTACGGGTGCACTATCCTACTGACTATGCGAAGCGTGCTGCTTGTTCTATTTTTGACGTGGGTCTGTGCTGCTTGCTCGTCGCCGACCAGCGATACCGCTGTCGGCGGCTACGTGACGCCCTACCCCGCGCCTGATTTCACGCTGACGGCGCTCAACGGCGGGTCGCTGAGCCTGAGCACGATGCGCGGTCGTTGGGTGATCCTCAACTTCTGGGCGACGTGGTGCGTCCCCTGCGGCACCGAGATGCCCGCCCTGCAAACCATCGCCAATCAACGCTCCGGTCAACTCGCGCTGTTCGGGATCAACATGCGCGAAAGCGACGACGACATCCGCAGCTACATGACGCGCCATCGCCTCAGCTTCCCGATCCTCACCAACCCGGACGACAACCTGCTCAACAATTACAACCTTCAGGTCGGGGTGCCGCAAACGCTGGTCATTTCACCGCAGGGGCAGATCGTCTATCATGTTTACGGTGCCATTGAGCTGGATCAGTTCAGCGGTATCCTCGATCAATTTCTTTCCGAAGCGACTTAATTTGAATGACACTAGGAGAAAATCGCTGTGGCATTTTTTGACTTTTCTTTAGATGAACTGCAAGCTTATCGTCCCGCCCGCGAGGAGATGCCCGATTTCGACGCTTTCTGGAGCGCGACCCTCGCCGACGCGCGCCAGCACCCGCTCAACGCCCAGTTCGTCGAGGTCGATTACGGTTTGAAGCAGTTTCGCACCTACGACGTGACCTTCTCCGGCTTCGGCGGTCAGCCGATCAAGGGTTGGTTCGTCATCCCGCGCGACGCCGACAAGCCGCTGCCCTGCGTCGTCGAGTACATCGGCTACGGCGGTGGGCGCAATTTCCCGCATAACTGGCTGCTCTATCCGAGCGCGGGTTATGCGACGCTGGCAATGGATACGCGCGGTCAGGGCAGCGCGTGGTCGAACGGCGACACGCCCGACTTGTTCGACGGCGCCAACCCGTACTATCCCGGTTTTATGACGCAGGGCATCCTCGACCCGCTCAACTACTACTACCGCCGCGTCTTCACCGACGGCGTGCGCGCGGTCGAAGCCGCCCGCGCCAATCCGCAGGTCGATGCAGAGCGGATCGTTGTCGCGGGTGGCAGTCAGGGCGGCGGGATCACGTTGGCGGTTGCCGGGTTAGATCCCAACCTCGTCGCCGCCATGCCCGACGTGCCCTTCCTCTGCCATTACCGCCGCGCGACCACCATTGTCGACACTGCGCCCTACAGCGAGATCGCTAAGTACTGCCAAACTCACCGCGATAAAGTCGATACCGCTTTTCGCACTTTGAGTTACTTCGATGGCGTGAACTTCGCCGCCCGTGCCCAAGCCAAAGCCCTGTTCTCGGTCGGCTTGATGGACACCACCTGCCCGCCTTCGACTGTCTACGCCGCCTACAACCACTACGCGGCAGAGAAAGACATTCGCATTTACACCTTCAACTATCACGAAGGCGGCGGGATGTACCAGTCCGTCGAAAAAGTGAACTATCTGAACACTTTATTCGGAGCTTAAGCAGCTTCGGACGTCGCACACGGTTGGTCAGGGGGTAAGTATCTCATCAACCTCACCCCCTGCCCCCTCTCCACTACGTAGAGAGGGGGTAAAGACAGCTCATAGAGGTTTTTAAAGTCCCCTCTCTATGCAATGGAGAGGGGATTTAGGGGTGAGGTCAGCACAAAGTTTAATTACCTACCCCTGAAGCGACGCACTGCCCCCATCATTGCGCTTTTCCCCTCCGCGCGGCAGAATCAGACCAGAATCACTTAAGCACAAGGACTTTGTTCATGATCAGCATTCTAGATCGGGAGATCGGCGAACAGCCGCAGGCGCTCGCCCAATTGTTTCAAGAGGAGCGCGCCACCGTCGAGGCGATTGCTCAGGCGATCCGCGAGCACAACCCCCGCTACGTCATTCTGGCGGCGCGGGGCACTTCGGACAACGCCGCCCGCTATAGTCAATATCTGTTCGGCACGATCAACAACCTCACGGCGGCACTGGCGACTCCGTCGATCTTCACCATTTATCATCAGCCGCCGCGCATGACCGAAGCGCTCGTGATCGCCATCTCGCAGTCGGGACAGTCGCCCGACATTGTCGCGGTGGTCGAGGAAGGACGGCGACAGGGCGCGCTGACCGTCGCGCTGACGAACTACCCGGATTCGCCGCTGGCACAGGCTGCCCAGCACAACATCCATCTCCACGCGGGCGTGGAAAAAGCGGTCGCCGCGACCAAAACCTTCACCACCTCGTTGATGGCGTTGGCGATGCTCGCCTCGGCGCTTTCCGGCGACGAGTTCGCGCTTCGAGGCATTAGCGCGCGTGCCCGGTTGGGTCGAGCAAGTGCTCCAAAACCACGATGCGATTCTCAAAGCCGCCGAACGCTACTGCTATATCGATTACTGCGTCGTCGCCAGCCGGGGCTACAACTATGCCACCGCCTACGAAATCGCGCTCAAGCTCAAGGAACTTAACTACGTCATCGCCGAGCCGTATTCGTCCGCCGATTTCCAGCACGGTCCGCTGGCGTTGGTCGAACACAACTTCCCGGTCGTCGCGGTCGTGCCCGAAGGAACGCTTGCCGTCGAACTGACCGACTTCACCCGCCAGCTTCGGGATCGCGGCGCCGACCTGATCACCATCTCCGCCGACCCGGACGCGCTCGCCATCGCCCAAACTCCGCTGCCGCTGCCGAGTGGGATACCGGAATGGGTCTCGCCGCTGGTCGCCATCGTGCCGGGGCAGTTGTTCGCCTACGGATTAACGAAGGCAAAACGCCTCGATCCGGATCAGCCGCGCGGCATCCACAAAGTCACGCTGACGACCTAACTGCTCGCCAAACCTTCAGGGGACGTCCAAATCGAGGTCGTCCCCGCTGCTGCGCTTCGTTCCCCGGCTCGACCCACGTCAAGCGGCTGACAGCACGGTCAATTCTGCATCCGCCACGCGCTTGATTCCCTCGCACTTTGCGCCAAACAATGTTAAGATAAATATATACGTGACACCAATGGAACAAGGGAATATGACCTCTCGCAATGCCATTGCCGGGATCAATTCTGGCTACGTTTTGGAGCTGTACGACCGCTACCAGCAGGATCCGTCGTCGGTCGATTCAGCGGCGCGCGAGTTCTTTGCCACCTGGACTCCGCCTTCATCGACCAACGGCACCGCGCCCCAACCCGCCGCTGAGGTCACGGCGCTCGCCATCGACAAAATTGTCGGCGCGGTCAACTACGCCCAGTCGATCCGCGACTACGGGCATCTGGCGCGCGCAGCTTGATCCGCTGGGCACGCCGCCGCCCGGCGATCCCGCGCTCGACATGGCGGCGCACGGCATCAACGCCGACGATCTGCGCAGCTTGCCCGCCAGCCTGATCGGCGGACCGCTGGTGCGGAACGCCCGCGAACGCGCTTCGAAGCGACCGAGGCGCTGCGCGCGCATCTACGCCGCGACCAGCGGCTTCGACTTCGATCACATCCGCCTGCCGGAAGAACGCGAATGGCTGCGCAACGCCGTCGAATCCGGCGAATTCGCCGCCCCGCCCGACCCGCACGATCTGCTGCGAGCAGCTGACCGAAGTCGAGGTGTTCGAGCGCTTCATCCACCGCATTTTCCCCGGCAAGCATCGCTTCTCGATTGAGGGGTTGGACATCCTCGTGCCGATGCTCGACACGCATCGTCGATACGCTGGCGGAACAGGGCGAGCGCAACATCCTGCTCGGCATGGCGCATCGCGGGCGGCTGAACGTGCTGGCGCACATCCTCGACAAGCCCTACAAGCAGATTCTCGCCGAGTTCAAAGACCCGGTGCATGCCGCGCAAATTCCGCGACGATCTCGGCTGCACGGGCGACGTGAAATATCACATGGGCAGCACGCCGCGACATGCATCGACGGCGTGCCGGTGGAAGTGATGGTGCGGCTCGCGCCCAATCCCAGCCACCTCGAAGCCGTCAATCCGGTGGTCGAGGGCATGGCGCGCGCCGCCGGAACCGACGTCAGCCAGCCCGGCGCGCCCGTCTTCGACCCGAAGCTGACCCAGCCGATCCTGATTCACGGCGACGCCGCCTTCCCCGGTCAGGGGATCGTCGCCGAGACGCTCAACCTGTCGCAGCTTCCCGGCTACTGGACGGGCGGCACAATCCACATCATCACCAACAATCAACTCGGCTTCACGACCGAACCGAGCGATGCGCGCAGCACGCTCTACGCCAGCGACCTCGCCAAAGGCTTCAAGATGCCGATCGTCCACGTCAACGCCGACGATCCCGAAGCCTGCATCGCGGCGGCGCGGATGGCGTGCGCCTATCGGCGGCGCTTCGGCAAGGATTTCGTGATCGACCTGATCGGCTACCGGCGCTACGGTCACAACGAAGGCGACGAGCCGAACTTCACCCAGCCGCTGATGTACCAGAGCATCGACCAGCATCCCAGCGTGCGCGCCAGCTGTGGGCGGACGAACTTGATCGAGCGGGGCGTTATCGCCGACGCCAGACGCCAACGCGCTGATCAGACGCGAAGATGCAGGCGCTTCAGGACGTCTTCGAAGTCGCTCGACCCGGAAAAAGACCTCGCCGACTACCGCCCCGTAGTCGCCCGTGCCGGGGACGGCGCGGCGCGTCAAGACCGGCGTCCCGGTCGAGCGGCTGCGCGCGCTCAACCAAGCGCTGCTGACCTTCCCCGACGGCTTCACCGTGCATCCCAAGCTGCTGCGCGCGATCAAGCGCCGCCGCGAAGCGCTGGACGACGCCGACGCCCGCGTGATCGAGTGGGCGACCGCCGAAGACCTCGCGCTGGCGAGCATCCTCGAAGAAGGGACGGCCGTGCGCATGACCGGGCAGGACATCGAGCGCGGCACCTTCAGCCAGCGCCATGCCGTCTTTCACGACGTGCAAGACCGGCGACACCTTTACGCCGCTCGCGGCCCTGCCGCAGGCGAACGCCGCCTACGAAATCCACAACAGCCCGCTCTCGGAAGGCGCGGCGCTCGGCTTCGAGTACGGCTACAACGTGCAGGAGCCGTGCCGCCTCGTGCTCTGGGAGGCGCAGTACGGCGACTTCGACAACGGCGCGCAGACGATCATCGACGAGTTCGTCGTCTCGGCGCGCGCCAAGTTCGGGCAGACGCCCTCGCTGGTGCTGCTGCTCCCGCACGGCTACGAAGGCGCAGGTCCCGACCATTCCAGCGCGCGGCTGGAGCGCTTCCTGCAAATGGCGGCGGACACCAACATGCGCATCGCCAACGCGACGACCGCCGCGCAGTATTTCCACCTGCTGCGCCGTCAGGCGCTGCTGCTCGGCGAACGACCCGCTGCCGCTGATCGTCATGACGCCCAAGAGCCTGCTGCGCAATCCGCTGGTCGCGTCGATCGCTGAACGAGCTGGCGAAGCGGTCACTGGCAGCCGGTGATCGACGACGCCGACGCCGATCCGAAGCAGGTGCGGCGCGTGGTTCTGGGCAGCGGCAAGATCATGCTCGACCTGATCGCCGAGCAAGCTGCGCGCCGATCACCCGGAAGTCGCGCTCGTGCGCGTCGAGCAGTTGTACCCCTTCCCCACCGACGACCTTGCGCCCGTGCTCGAGCGCTACGCCCACGCCGGAGAGATCGTCTGGGTGCAGGAAGAACCGGAAAACATGGGCGCGTGGGAATTCGCGCGCCCGCTGCTGACCGACCTGCTCGGCGGGCGAACTGCCGCTGCACTATCTGGGTCGCCCGCGCAGTTCCAGCCCCGCCGAAGGCTCGTCGGCAGCGCACAATTTCAACCAGACCGCACTGATCGAGCAGGCGTTCGCAGTCGAGCCGCTTAACCGCGAAACCGCCGCATCGACCGGAATCATCGTCAAGTGAGGACGACATTCATGTCATTCAACATCGTCGTACCAGATTTAGGCGAGTCGGTCGTCGAGGCGACCATCGCCCGCTGGCTCAAGCACGAAGGCGATCCCGTTTCGGTCGGCGAAGCGGTCGTCGTGCTGGAAACCGAAAAGGTTGACCTCGAAGTCGGCGCGGAAAAAGACGGCGTGCTGGCAACGATCCAGCAGCCCGACGGCACGGACGTCAAGGTCGGCGACGTGCTCGGCGTGATCGACGACTCCGCCGGACAGCCCGCCGCAGCCGCAGCCAGCCGCCGCCAAGCCAGCCGCAGCAACGCCGCGCCCGCCGCCCGACAGCGCCCGCTGCCGCCGAAGCGATCAAGCGGCGGCGACGCCGGTCGCCAAGCGCATCGCCAGCGAGCAAGCGGTCGATCTGGCGCAGGTCGAGCCGAGCAAGCCGGGTCGGGCGCGTCACCAAGACCGACGTGGAGCGCTACATCGAAACCAGCAAGAGCCCGCCGCGCCAGCACCTGCATCGCCGCGCTCCGAGCCCGCCCCCGCCCCGCGTCAGCTCCGCGCTCGATGGATCGCCGCGTCGAGGAGCGGGTCAAGCTGTCGCGCCGCCGCCGCACCATCGCCCAGCGCTTGGTCGAGGCGCAGCACAGCGCCGCCATGCTGACGACCTTCAACGAGATCGACATGACCGGCGTCATGGAACTGCGCGAGCGGCGCAAGGAAATCTTCAAGGAGCGCTACGGCGTCAGCCTGGGCTTGTCGTCGTTCTTCGTCAAGGCGGCGATCGGCGCGCTCAAGTTCCAGCCGCGCCTGAATGCCGAAATTCAGGGCGACGAGATGATCCTCAAGCATTATTACGACATCGGCATCGCCGTCGGCGCGGAGGAAGGCTTGGTCGTGCCCGGTGCTGCGCGACGCCGACCGCATGTCGTTCGCGGAGATCGAGAAGGCGATCAAGGACTACGCCAAGCAGGCCAGCGACGGCACGCTGCCGATTGACGCGCTGCGCGGCGGCACCTTCACGATCACCAACGGCGGCGTCTTCGGCTCGATGATGAGCACGCCGATCCTCAACCCGCCGCAGGTCGGCATTCTGGGCTTGCACAAGATCGAGCAGCGCCCGATTGCGCTCAACGGCGAGGTCGTCATCCGCCAGATGATGTACGTCGCGCTGAGCTACGACCACCGCATCGTCGATGGGCGCGAGGCGGTGCAGTTCCTCGTCCGCGTCAAGGAACTGGTCGAAGACCCGGAACGCCTGCTGATCGAGGGATAAAGTTATTTCGCTAGGGGCGCAGGCGCCCATGACTATCTTTGCGCCTTTCGTATTCTGTTTTCCTACGCGAAGATCACCGTCTTGTTGTGGTAGACCAGCACCTGCCGCCGCAGGTGATAGCCGACTGCCCGCGACAGCACCAGCTTCTCGACATCTTTGCCCTTGCGGATCAAATCCTCGACCGAGTCCTTGTGATTGACGCGCACCGTGTCCTGTTCGAGGATCGGTCCCGCGTCGAGATCAGCGGTGACGTAATGGCTGGTCGCGCCGATCATCTTGACGCCGCGCGCATAAGCCGCGTGATACGGTTTCGCGCCGATGAACGCGGGCAAGAACGAGTGATGAATGTTGATGATCTGCGTCGGGTACTGCGCTGACAAACTCCGGCGACAAAATCTGCATGTAGCGCGCCAGCACAATGAAATCGACCTTGTAGTCGCGCAGCAGCGCGATCTGCGCCTGTTCCTGTTCGGGCTTGTTCTCTTTCGTGAGTGAACTGGTGATAGTCGATGCCAAACTGCCGGCGACCGTCCCCATGTCGGGGTGATTGCTGACGATCAGCGGAATTTCGACGCTGCCACTCGCCCGACTGCGCGCGCGCCAGCAGGTCGTAGAGGCAGTGTCCCTGCTTGGAGACGAACACCGCCATGCGCGGCACGTCGTCGGAGAAATGCAGCGCCCAGCGCATGTCGAAGCGCTCGGCAATCGGTCTGAAACTGCGCGTCGATCGCGTCCGGCGCGGAAGCGCGAAGCCGTCCAAATCCCACTCGACCCGCATGAAAAAGACGTTCTCCTCGGCATCGACGTGCTGGTCGAGATGCAGAATATTGCCGTTGTTGCGATAGAGAAAATCGGTGATCGTCGCCACCAAGCCGGTACGGTCAGGGCAGGAAATGAGCAGAATCGCGGAGCGTGCCATGAACAGTCCTAGAGTTGATGAGACGGGTTCAGCAGACGAAGAACTTTAGCGCAAAGGGCGCAAGAACCAAGGCTAACATGGGGCGCACGACTGCGCGCCCCGATCGTTCAGCTTACCAAATGACGGGCAGATGCGCCATCGCCGCTTCGATGTCCGCCTGCGGATACTCGTAGTCGCTCAGCGAGCCGCTCAGGTAGGCTTCGTAGGCCGCCATGTCGAAATGACCATGCCCGCACAGGTTGAACAGGATCGTGCGTTTCTCGCCCGCCTCCTTCGCCGCCAGCGCTTCGCGGATGGCGGCGGCAATCGCGTGCGACGGCTCCGGCGCGGGGACGATCCCTTCGCTGCGCGCGAACTTGATCGCCGCCTCGAAGGTCTCCAACTGGCGGGATGGCTTGCGCCTCGATGATCTTCTGATCGTACAGTTCGCAGATGATGCTCGCCATGCCGTGATAGCGCAGACCGCCCGCGTGGAACGGCGGCGGCACGAACTGAGCGCCGAGCGTGTACATCTTGACCAGCGGTGCCATCCCCGCCGTATCGCCAAAGTCGTAGGCATAGCGTCCGCGCGTCAGGCTGGGGCAGCCGCAGGCTCGACGGCGACGATGCGGATGTCCTTGCCATTGACCAGCTTATCGTGCACGAACGGCAGCGCGATCCCGGCGAAGTTGCTGCCGCCGCCCGCGCAGCCGATGACCACATCGGGATACTCGCCGGCAATCTCCATCTGCTTGATCGCTTCCTGCCCGATGACCGTCTGGTGCATCATCACGTGGTTGAGCACCGAACCGAGCGCATATTTATATCTTCCGCCGCTGGTGACCGCCGCCTCGACCGCCTCGCTGATGGCGATGCCGAGCGATCCGGTGCTGTCGGGGTGCTCGGCGAGGATCGCGCGTCCGGCGTTGGTCGTGTCGGTCGGGCTGGCGTAAACCGTCGCGCCGAAGGTCTGCATGATCACGCGGCGGTAGGGCTTCTGCTGGTAGCTGACCTTGACCATGTAGACGACGCATTCCAAGCCGAAGAAGTTGCACGCCTGCGCGAGCGCCGTCCCCCACTGCCCCGCGCCGGTCTCGGTCGTCAGACCGGTGACGCCTTCCTGCTTGTTGTAGTAGCCTGCGGCGTCGCCGTGTTGAGCTTGTGGCTGCCGCTCGGCGAAGCGCCCTCGTACTTGTAGTAGATATGCGCCGGGGTATCGAGCGCTTTTTCGAGCCGCCGCGCGCGCATCAACGGGGTAGGACGCCACAGCTTGTAGATTTCGCGCACTTCTTCGGGGATTTCGAGGTAGCGATCTTGGCTGACCTCCTGCATGATCAGCGCCATCGGGAACAGCGGCGCAAGGTCGGCAGGACCGACCGGCTGGTGCGTGCCGGGATGCAGCACAGGCGGCAGCGGACGCGGCAGATCGGGCTGGATGTTGTACCAATGGGTCGGAATCTCGGACTGCGGCAGGTCAAAGCGCAGGTTCGCCATAGAATAATCTCCTCGTAGACAAATATATCTTACAAAAACCGCGCCAGTATAACGTTTTAAAGGCGACAGTTCTACAGGAGAAACAGCCTAGAAATCGCGGAGGCGTTGCAGCAAACCGCTGTAACGCTCGGCGACCTTATTGTTCTCGACCGCCATGTGAACCGCGCGCTTGCTGCCGACCAGCACGACGATCTTTTTGGCGCGCGTGACCGCCGTGTAGAGCAGGTTGCGCTGAAGCATCATGTAGTGCTGCGTCATCAGCGGCATGACGACGACCGGATATTCCGATCCCTGACTGCGGTGGGTGCTGATGCAGTAGGCATGGATCAGTTCGTCGGCTTCGATGAAGTCGTAGTCGACGTAGCGCCCGTCGAAGATGACTTCCAGCGTCGAGTGATCGAAGTCGATGCCCGAAATCCGCCCGATGTCGCCGTTGAAGACCTCTTTATCGTAGTTGTTGCGCGTCTGCATGACTTTGTCGCCGGCGCGGAACAGCCGCCCGCCCAACTGCTTTTCGGCGACGCGCTTATCGCCGTTGAGCGTCCGCTGGAGCGCCTCGTTGAGCGCGTGAACGCCGATGGGTCCGCGATACATCGGCGCGATCACCTGCACGTCGTCAATCGGGTCGAACCTGAACTTTTCGGGCAGGCGTTTGCGTACGATATCCACGATCAGTTCCGCCGCCCGCACCGGATCGTTTTCGCTGAAAAAGTAGAAGTCGCGGCTGTTGTTGTCCATGATCGGCGCGTCGCCGTTGTTGATGCGGTGGGCGTTGACGACGATGTGGCTGCCCTCATCCTGCCGGAAGATGGTGTCCAGCCGGGTGACGTGAGCGACGCCGCTGTCGATCACGTCGCGCAGGACATTGCCCGCGCCGACGCTCGGCAGTTGATCGACGTCGCCGACCAGCATCAGGTGCGCTTCGGGGCGCAGCGCCTTGAGCAAGTCGTTGAACAGCAGCAGGTCGATCATCGAGCACTCGTCCACGATCAGCATGTCCACATCCAGCGGGCTATCTTCGTCGTGGTCGAAGCCCTCGCCGGGGATGTAGCCGAGCAAGCGATGGATGGTGCTGGCGGGTCGCTCGGTCGCCTCGCTCAAGCGCTTGGCGGCGCGTCCGGTCGGTGACGCCAGCGCGAACTCGAACTCGAGCGACTTCGAGCGCATGGATCACCATTTGCAGCGTGGTCGTTTTGCCGGTGCCCGGTCCGCCCGTGAGGATCGAGACCTTGTTCGCCAGCGCCGCCCGCACCGCGCCCTGCTGCTGAGCGCTCAGGGTGACGTTATTTTCCGCCGCCAAGTCTTCGAGGAATTCGCGCCAGTTGACCGTACTTCAGCTCGTCCTTGATCGGCGACCCCATCCACGCCAGATCGCGCAAGCGCTCGGCAGCGCCTTTCTCCGAGTTGTAATACATCGGCAGGTAAATCGCCTCGACTTCGCTGCCGTCTTCGAGCGCCAGCACGTCGCGGATCAGGTTGTGGTTGATCTCGGCGATCAGCACTGCCTCGATCCGTTCAAGGTTGTCGATCTTGAGCAGCTCCGCCGCCGTCTGCACCAGCGTCGGGCGCGGCGAATAGACATGCCCCTCTCTTGCTAGTTGGTTGAGCGCAAAGTGCAAACCGGCGCGAATCCGGTTGTGCGCGTCCGGGTCGATGCCCATGCTCTGGGCGATAGCGTCGGCGCGGATGAAGCCGATCCCGAACACCTCGTCCGCCAGCGCGAAGGGATTCTCCTTGACGGTGTTGATGGTGGCGAAGCCGTAATGCTGATAAATGCGCGCCGCCATCTTGGCGGTGACGCCGAAGCCCTGCAAGTAGATCATCGCCTGCCGTACCGCGCGATTTTCTTCCCACGCTTGCTTCAAGCCGCGAATCAGCTCGCGCTTGAGACCGGGGACTTCGCTGAGGCGATCCGACGCATTATCCAGCACTTCAATCGTCTCGGTGCCGAAGAAATCGACGATCTTCTGCGCGGTCTTGGGTCCAATCCCTTTGACGATGCCACTGCTGAGGTAGTTGACGATCCCCGATTCGGTCGTCGGCATGATCGGCGTGATTGTCTCGGCGCGGAACTGCTTGCCATAACGCGGGTCTTCGACCCAGTCGCCACCGAATTGAGCACTCTCGCCGACTTTGATCTCCGGCATGGTGCCGACGACGGTGATCATGCCGTCACGTGCTTCGGCGGTCGGGTAGCGCTTATCCGCCTTGATTTTGACGACGCTGTAGCCGTTTTCCTCGTTGTAGAACGTGACGCGCTCTACCGTTCCTTTTAGGATTTCCATTGAACTAACGATTTTCTAAGCGTAGCGCAGCTTCAAACTATATCACATGGAGGGGCTTTTGTGTTATGTTTACCGTCAGTTTGTCGCACAGAAAGGATACGGTTATGGACTTATTCCCGCGTTCCAGCGGAATACTGCTTCACCCGACTTCGCTGCCGGGATCCTACGGCATCGGCGACCTCGGCACGTGGGCATATCGCTTCGTCGATTGGCTGGTCGAATCCAAGCAGACGGTCTGGCAGATGCTGCCGCTGGGTCCAACCGGTTATGGCGACTCCCCCTATCAGACGCTCTCCGCTTTCGCCGGAAACACGACCCTGATCAGCATCGACGACTTGATCGACGAGGGCTGGCTCAGCGCCGCCGACGTGGGCGATCTCCCCAGCTTCCCGCAGCATTACGTCGACTTCGGCAGCGTGATCCCTTACCACAACCGCCTGCTCGACCTCGCCTTCGCCAACTTCGAGACCAACGCGACCGACGAACAGGTCGAAGCCTTTCAAGCATGGTGTAAAGACACCGATTATTGGCTCGACGACTATGCTTTGTTTCGGGCTTTGAAGGAAGAACACGGCGGTCGCGCGTGGGTCGAGTGGGAACCGGGCGAGGCGCTGCGCGAGCCGCAGGCGATGGTCGACGCGCAGGAACGCCACGCCGAACGTATTGAGCAGTATAAGTTCAATCAGTGGCTGTTCGCGCGGCAGTGGAACGCGCTCAAGGCATATGCCAACGAGCAGCACATCCAATTGGTCGGCGACCTCCCGATCTTCGTCGCCCACGACAGCGCCGACGTTTGGGCGAACCGCGATCTGTTCTACCTCGACGAACAGGGCAACCCGACAATCATCGCCGGAGTGCCGCCGGATTACTTCAGCGAAACCGGGCAGCGTTGGGGCAACCCGCTCTACAAGTGGCACGCGATGGAGCGCGACGGCTATCGCTGGTGGATTTTGCGCTTTAAGGCGACGCTGGCGCAGGTCGACCTCGTGCGGATCGACCATTTCCGGGGTTTCGAGGCGTTCTGGGCAGTTCCCGCCAGCGAGCCGACCGCGGTCAAGGGCGATTGGATGCCGGGACCCGGCTTGCCCTTCTTCAACGTGGTCAAGGCGGCTCTGGGCGGTCTGCCGATCATCGCCGAGGACCTCGGTGTGATCACGCCGCCGGTCGAAGCAATGCGCGACACGCTCCACCTGCCGGGGATGATCATCCTGCAATTCGCATGGGGCGACCTGTCCGGCGAGGCGCGGTTCCTGCCTCACAATCACCGCCCGCACTCGATTGTCTACACCGGCACGCACGACAACAACACGACCAACGGCTGGTGGTTCACCGACGAGATCGACGATGTAATCCGTAATCATATGTCGCAGTACCTCGACCGCCGCATCGTCGAACCGAACTGGGAGCTGATCCGCTTGGCGATGATGTCGGTCGCCCACACCGCGATCATCCCGATGCAGGATATCGCCAGCCTCGGCGAAGAAGCGCGTATGAATACCCCCGGCAAAGCCGCGGGCAACTGGACGTGGCGGGCGACTCCGCGCATGTTTGAGGGACCCTCGAAAGGACGCCTCGCCGAGCTGACGAGCTTGTATGCGCGCGTCCCTGAAGAGCACAACAAGCCCCGCCCCATCTAGCAATTATCCGTAGGGGCGCACGGCATGCGCCCCGTTTTCCCCTTTTCGCCATCTCATATAGTTCTCTTACGCCCCCTCTGATATTCCTCATATGCAGCAGCGGTAGATTCAAAGCATTGAATGAACACGTTATTGCTCTACCGATGGAGGAACTCAAAACCATGACTACTGTTATCCGCTGGAACCCGATCCGTGAAATGACCACGATGCAGGGTGCGTTGGATCGCTTATTTGACGAAACGTGGCGCAACGCACGCGGTACTGCCGAAAACGGCACGCTGCCGCTCGACGTCCATGAGACTGACAATGCCTACGTCGTTAGCGCGACGCTGCCCGGTGTCAGCGCCGACGCCGTGAACATCAGCCTGCACGACGGCGTGCTGACGATTTCTGGTGAGACGCAGCAAGAGACTCACGAAAACAGCCGCGCGCTGCTGCTGGAACGCACCTATGGCAAGCTGCAACGCAGCATTCGGCTGCCACAGCCGGTCGTGCAGGATAGCATCGAAGCCCTGATCGAAAACGGCGTCTTGACCCTGACGCTGCCCAAGACTCCCGAAGCGCAGCCGCGCATGATCCCGGTCAGAACCACGCAGCCCAGCTTGAACTAAGTCCAGCCGATTGGCATCAAAACGGGGGGATCCACAATGTGGATCCCCCCGTTTTATTTTGTCCACCTCTGCTGCCGTGACTGGCTCACTTAATGTCTGCCGCTGCCATTCCCGCCACGCTGACCACGCCGCCGAAACATTGTCCCGCGCGGCAGTGACCGATCCGAGACCCATGGTGCATAGGGTGCCATCGTCAGCGCCGCCAGCGCCAGCAAGACTCGATCATAGTTGACGCGCCAACCGCGAAAATCGCGCCACGCCTGTTCCCGATCCGGCTTGAGCGGAATGCCGTTCGCCGCCAATTGATCGTACAGGCTGTCAAACTCTTGCTGCGAGATGCTGATCAGGTCGTCCGGCTGCGGGTCCGGATCAAAGTCCACGCGAAACGACTCAGCGATTCGCCGCAGCGCCAGATACCCCGCCCGGATCATCAACTGCGCCTGCGGATTGTTGGGCACGTCAACCGTCGATGCCAGCAGCGCCGCCGAGTTCGAGCACCGCCCCTGCCGCCGTAATCCATGAAGTGTTCGGCTGCGGTGAGCGGAAAAAGACCAGCGCCGCCAGTGAAGTATGACTCTCCTCGACTTCGACAAACCAAACTTCCCACGTCTCCCACAATTCGGTCAGCGCATCCAGCCCGCGAATACGATGCGCCCGGCTCAGCAGTTCCAGCGGCGTCGGCGGAGTCCCACCGCGCACGTCGAGCATCGCCACCATCGACTCACGCTTGGAGAACGCCGCATACATCGTCGGCAAATAGGCGATCAGCAGCGCCGCCATCGTCAGCCCAAAGATCGCTTCCGAGAACTCCAGCATTAGCGAAAGCACGCCCTCCGACTTGGTGAAGCCGAGCGTCAGCAGCGACGATCCGCTGAGGCTGAAGGCGTCGTAGAGCGGGCGCGGCTCAATTGCCCAGTACATGAGGACATAGCCGAACAAGATCACCGCTAACCAGACGGCGGGCAGCATCAGCAAGGATATGGGCGCGTAGAGCGCCAGCATTTGATCGCGTTCCTCGTAGGTCGTGACCTTACGCAGCCGCAGCCGGAAGACTAGTAAGACGACCTTAAAGACAAGGTTCGTCAGTCGTTCGTCGGAACTACGCGGCATGACGAACGTCCGCACCGCCGACAGGAACGTGCCAAACACGACGGCGACGCCGCCAATAAATAAGGTGACGCGCAGCAGCAGTAGGAGCGTCGGATTCACGGCAGCAGTTCCCGAAGCGCCGCCAAAAGGCGCTGACCATCTTCACGGGTATTGTAGCCTTGCAGCGAAACGCGCACGTACTGGCGATCCCCCCACGTCAAAACCGGGACTTCGACCCGATAGTCGTCGTACAGCCGAACCTTCATCTCCTCCGGATCGCAAGGGGGCAGCGGCGCAGCAAACATCTGCGCGAACCACGACTCCGGCGCAATCGGGTCGCAGCCCGTCAGCACGGCGATCTGCTCGCGCAGTTCAACGCCGAGGTCGTGACAGCGCGCTCGCACATTATCCCAGTCGTGCGCCGCCAGAAAGTCGATCCCGGCGGGCACGCTCAAATATGCCGCCGGATCGCGCGTGCCCTGCCGTTGATTGCGCGTGACGAAATCGGCGTCGGCAACCCAGCCCCAACTGATGATCAGCGGCTCGACTCGCGCCTGATATTCCGGGCGTACATACAAGAACGCCGATCCTTTAGGCGTACACATCCACTTATGACAGTTGCCGGTGTAGAAATCCGCCCCCACTTTCGCCAGATCGAGCGGGATTTGCCCCGGCGCGTGCGCCCCGTCGATCACGGTGGTGATCCCCGCCGCTCGCGCCCGCGCGCAGATCGCCTCAACCGGGAAAATCAGCGCAGTCGGCGAGGTGACGTGGCTCAGATAGATCACGCGCGTGCGCGGCGTCACACCTGTCCAGAATGCCTCGACAAAGGCTTCCGGCGTCGTGTAGGGCAGCGGGATCGCCTGCTCGATCAGCCGCGCGCCGGTGCGCTCGCAGGCGTGCTGCCACGTATAGGTGCAAGCGCCGTATTCGTGCTGAGTCGTCAGAATTTCGTCGTCGGGCTGCAAGTCGAGCGACCGCGCGGCGACGTTGACACCGGAAGTGGCGTTGGGGACGAACACCAAATCGCTTGCCGGGCAGTTCAGATAGGCTGCCAGCGGCGCGCGCGCGCTATCGAGCAAATCATCGACGCGCCGCCCCAGAAATTCGACCGGCTGGCGCTCCAGTTCGCGCTGCCAGCGCTGGTAAACCTCGAACACCGGCTGCGGACACGCCCCAAACGAGCCATGATTTAGGAATGTGACCGATGGATCGAGCAGAAACAGCGAACGCAAATCGTCTATGATTGCACCCCTTCAAAGCGTGACAGGCTGAACAAGCTGATGTCGTGTTCGGTCGCACCCGTCAGCGCGAGATCGCTCAGGATGCTGCCCAAGAGCGTGCTGAACTTAAAGGCGTGTCCGGAACAGCACGACGCAATCACGATTTGCGGGTAGTCGGGATGCGCCCCGATGATGAAGTGCTGATCGGGCGACATGGTGTACAGGCAGACGCGCGTCGATGCCAGTTTGCCCGCCGCGTTGGGAAGATAGCGCTCGGCGAACTGATGCACCGTCTCGACCACGCCCAGATCCGGAGTACGATCCGGCTGGTTGGGGTCAATCGCTGGACCGCCGTGGAGCGCGATCTTGACGCCCGATCCATCGACCGAGGGCAGCCCGTAGACACCGATCCCGGTCACGCTGTCGTTGTGGGCGATGAACACCGGGCAGCGCTCCGGCGTGAACTGCGCCGGGTCGAGCGGCTCGAAGTAGACTTCCTGCGGCGCAATCGGCTGAAGCGGAAGGTTGATGCCGAGCGGAGCCACCATCGGCGCGACCCACGCCCCCGACGCGATCACCAGTTTTGCCGCCGAGAAGATTTCGCCCGCCGCCGTGACCTCGACGCCGCTGCCAATCGGCGTGATCGCCGTGACCGGGACATTGTCGCGCACGTCCGCGCCGTAGTGCTGCGCCATCCTGACGTGCGCCTGCACCGACTTCGACGCCCGCAGCAGCCCGGCATCGGCTTGATAAAGCACTTCCATGTCGTCGTCGAAAGCGAACTGCGGGAAGCGTCGCCGCGCTTCATCGCCGCCCATGACTTCGTGATCGATGCCGGTTTCCGCCAGCGTGTCGATCACCGCGTGCAGCGACGGCTCGCCCGCTGGTGCGAAGTCGATGCCGCCCGTTCGCGTGTAGATCGTCTCGCCGCTGTCCTGCTCAAAAGCCCGCCACGCCGGATACGCCGCCTGCATCAACTTGACGTAAGTAGGCAGGTTGTAGGCGTAGCGGATAATGCGAGAATAGCCGTAGGAGCTGCCCCGCTGATGATTGATTTCAAACTGTTCGAGCAGCAGCACGCGCCGACCGGCTCTCGCCGCGTGATACGCCGTCGCGCTGCCGACTGCCCCCGCCCCAATCACAATCAGATCGTACATACCAATCCTTAGAATTCACCCGGCTAAGCAAGCTATAATGGTGGCTGCGTACAGATCGGTATTTAGTTCTTTGCTCTTAGCTTTTGGCTAAAAACTAAAGACTAAACGTTAAAAACTTGATCTCCTGTCCGACTGCTGCGCCTGCATCAAATTGTATCGTATGCTCAACCGATTATCAGGAGTAGAGCCAATGGTTGCCGTATCGCTCGTAGAAGGCGCCCAAGCCATCGAAGAACAGATCATCGCTTGGCGGCGCGACCTCCACATGCACCCCGAACTCGGCTTTCAGGAATTTCGCACCGCCCGTCTTGTCGCCGATAATTTACGCGCGCTGGGTTTGGAAGTCATGACCGGCGTCGGTAAGACCGGCGTCGTCGCCACGCTTGGGCGAAGGCAGTCCGGTGATCGGCATTCGGGCGGATATGGACGCCCTGCCGATCCTCGAAGCCAACGAGGTGAGCTACGTCTCGCAAAACACGGGCGTCATGCACGCCTGCGGACACGACTCGCACACCGCCATGCTGCTCGGCGTCGCCAAGCTGCTCACCGAAATGCCCAACCGCCCCGCCGGTGAAATCCGCCTCTTTTTCCAACCCTGCGAGGAAACCGAAGACGAAGAAGGCAAGAGCGGTGCGTTGCGGATGGTGGAGGAAGGCGCGCTCGACGGCGTTGACCGCGTAATCGCCCTGCACGTCGCTAGCGACCTACCAGCCGGAAAGATCATCATCAACGACGGCTATATCACGGCGGCAGTGGATAACTTCTACGCGACCATCAGCGGCAAGGGCTGTCACGCCGCCCACCCGGATCGCGGCATCGACCCGATTTTCATCGTCGCGCAGGTGATCAACGCGCTGCACGGGATTCGCGCCCGCCGCATCGACCCGATTTACCCCGCCGTGCTCTCGATAGGCACTATTCACGGCGGCACGACCGAGAACGTGATCCCTGACGAGGTGACGATTACCGGGACGATCCGCACGCTTGACGATGCCACCCGTGAACAGATGTGGCGCGAGGTCGAAAGCGCCTTGGGCGTCGCCCGCGCGTTCGGCGGCGACTTCACCCTGCGGATTCAAAAGGGCTGCCCCTCCGTCTACAACGATCCGGGGGTCTCCGACTTGATCCGCGAGACCGCGCTCGATCTGTTCGGCAGCGATGGCGTCATCGCCGATACGCCGGGCATGGGCGGCGAAGATTTCAGCTACATGACGCGCAAAGCACCGGGTGCGATGTTCCGGCTCGGCGCCAAGTTCGACGAGCGCAACCGCCCGCATCATAACCCGCATTTCGACCTCGACGAAAGCGCCTTCAAGAACGGCGCTGCGCTGCTCGCCGAGACCGCCGTCCGCTTGCTCCAACAAGGCGCGGAAGTCGGCGGCATGTAATGCTTTCGAGCAGATCAATCTGCGTGGTATCCGTAGGGGCAGGACTGAGTCCTGCCCCTACCCCCTACGATTATTCAGGAGAGAAATAGATTTATGACCGGCAAAACGCAATGGATCAGCGACGAGATCGCATCGCTTAAGCAGCAAGGGCTGTTCAACACCATCCGCACGATTGACAGCCCAATGGATGGACGCATCGTCGTCGATGGCAAATCAGTGTTCAACTTCTGCGCCAACAACTACCTCGGCTTGGCGAACGATCCACGCCTGCGTGAAGCCGCCAAGCGCGCCATCGACCAGTACGGCATCGGACCGGGAGCCGTCCGCACTATCGCCGGCACGATGAGCCTGCACACCCGGCTGGAGCAGCGACTCGCCGAGTTCAAACACGCCGAAGCCGTGATCACGCTGCAAAGCGGCTTCACGCGCCAATCTCGCCGCGATCCCGGCGCTGGTCGGCAAGGGCGACGTGATTTTTTCGGACGCGCTCAACCACGCCAGCATCATCGATGGCTGCCGCCTCAGCCGTGCCCAGATCGTCGGCTACGCCCACAACGATATGGACGATCTACGCCTCAAAATCGCGGAAACGACCGAATACAACCGCCGCCTGATCGTCAGTGACGGCGTATTCAGCATGGACGGCGACATCGCGCGGCTGCCGGAGCTGGTCGAAATTGCCGAGGAACATGACATTCTGCTGATGGTTGACGACGCACACGGCGAGGGCGTGCTCGGCAAAGGCGGTCGCGGCATTGTCGATCATTTTGATCTGCACGGGAGAGTGGATGTCGAAGTCGGCACGATGAGCAAGGCTTTCGGCGTGGTCGGCGGGATCGTCGCCGGGAAGCAGGTGATCATCGATTGGCTGCGCCAGCGTGGGCGTCCGTTCCTGTTTTCGAGCGCGATGACCGTCCCCGATGCCGCCGCCTGTCTGGAAGCCGTTGACATCCTCGAAGGCTCGGACGAATTAGTGCGCCGCCTGTGGGACAACGCCGCGTTGATGAAACGCGAAATGCAGGCGCTCGGCTTCGACATCGGGCACAGCGAAACGCCGATCATCCCGGTGATGCTGGGCGAGGCGGCGCTGGCGCAAGAATTCAGCCGCAAGCTGTTCGAGAACGGCGTCTTTGCAATGGCAATCGGCTACCCGACCGTCGCTAAAGGCGCGGCACGGATCCGCGTCATGAACACCGCCGCCCACTCGCAGGATGATCTGGAGCAGGCGTTTCGCCGCCTTTGAATCGGTCGGCAAAACACTGGGCGTGATCCAATAATGGCGATTCGACGGAAAGTTGTTTTAATCACCGGCGCGAACGGCGAAGTCGGGCACGGGCTAATCGATCAATTGAGCGCGACCGGCGAGCACGACATCCTCGCGCTGGACGTTGCCGAACTTGACCCGGCGCTGCGTCCGCGCGTTAAAGCCGCCATCATCGGCGACATCCTCGACCGCGACATGATCCAACGCATCGCCAGCACCTACGAGATCAACACGATCTTTCACCTCGCCGCCCTGCTCTCGACCCGCGCCGAGTTCACGCCCGGAAGCCGCGCACCGCGTCAACGTCGAGGGCACGCTCAACCTGCTCCAACTCGCCACCGAGCAGTCACGCTCGCAGGGCAGCCGCGTCAAGTTCATGTTCCCCAGTTCGATTGCGGTTTACGGGCTGCCGGATCAAGCCACTAAGGCGTCGGCTCCGCCCGTCAGCGAGGATCAATTCAACCAGCCGACGACCATGTACGGCTGCAACAAGCTCTACTGCGAGCAGTTAGGGCGCTACTACGCCGAACATTATCGCCAGCTTGCCGCCACGCCCGAACTTCATCTGATCGACTTCCGGGCGCTGCGCTTCCCCGGCTTGATCAGCGCGATCACGCTGCCGAGCGGCGGCACCAGCGACTACGCACCGGAGATGATCCACGCCGCCGCGCAGCACGAACCCTATCGCTGTTTCGTCCGTCCAGCGACGCGCATCCCCTTCATGGCGATGCCCGACGCGATCAAAGCGCTGCTCGACTTCGCCGCCGTGCCGCCCGAATCGCTGACGCGCCACGTCTACAACGTGACCAGCTTCAACCCCTCAGCGGAGGAGATCGCACGGATCGTGCATGAGGCATTCCCGACAGCGCAGATCGAGTTCATCATCGACGAACGCCGCCAACAGATCATCGACAGTTGGGCGGCGCAGGTAGACGACAGCGCCGCCCGCCGTGATTGGGGTTGGCAGCCCGCCTACGACCTCGACTCAGCCTTCAAGGACTACTTGATCCCGACGATTCGCCAGCGCTATGCCTAATACTGGTAGGGGCGGAACTGAGTTCCGCCCCTACGAACATCCGCCATTTACGTGGCTAGCTCTACTTGCTCTCGTCTAGTCCCAGCGCGTCGAGCACCGCCTCGACGATGATCGCCAGCACGCCCATGACGATGCCGCCGATCAATGCCGTCCCGAAGCCGTCGACGGCGAAGTTCTCGGCACCGACAATCGACGATGTGAGCAGCAGCATCAAGCCGTTGATCACGAGGATGAATAAGCCGAGCGTCAGGATCACCATCGGGCAGGTCAGAATGGCGATGATCGGCTTGACGACGGCATTGACGACCCCGAAGACCAGCGCGACCAGCAGCAGCGTCCCGGTACCCCCGGCAATCGTGATCCCCGGCAGAATTGAGGCGGTGATCGCCAACGCAATCGCGTTGATGATCAGCCGGATGATGAAATTGCGAATGAACATGATCAAATCCTCCCCTTAGAAGATACTCAGTCCGATAGCCCGCAAGACCAGCGCCAGCGCCCAGCCCACGACCAGCCACAAACCAAACTGTCCGTGCAACCGTGCCGTCCGCCCCATCGCCTGATGCAGCGATGGAACTTCTTCCGTACTGTTGACAATCCCGATCAGGCGGTAGGCTTCGGGTGCGGTGATCAGCACTAGCAGCGTCGTGACCGGCAGCACGCCGAGCAAAATCAGCACGCCGACCGTCACGAAAGCCCCGCCCACCAAGATTACATACTCAATACGTGCGCCACGCCTTCCGAGTTTCACAGCCAGCGTCTTTTTGTTCACCGCAGCGTCGGCGGGGAGGTCACGGACGTTGTTGGCGTGCATGATCGCCGCGACCATGAAGCCGAGGGGAATCGCCGCGATCACCGGCGTCCAGCTAAATTCACGCGCCATCACATAGTAGGCGCCCAGCACCATCAAGGGACCCATGAAGATGAAGACGGCGATCTCGCCCAAGCCGTTGTAAGCGAGCGGGAAGGGACCCGCCGTGTAGGTGATCACGACCAGCACGCCGCCTAAGCCAATCCAGAACAGGAGCCAGCCGCTTTGTGTGAGCAGGAACAGCCCAATCAGCACCCCGATCAGCGACGCTCACGATTGCGCCGATCAGCACCGCGCGGGGAGTCAGCACCGCGTTCTTGATGATCATGCCCTGTCCGGCGGTCTTGAGTTCGTCCGCGCCGCGCTTGAAGTCGAAATATTCGTTGATCAGGTTGGCGGCGATCTGCAAAAAGAGCGCACCGATCAGCGAGAGGGCGAAACGCACGAGGTCGAACACGCCGTCTTGCAGCGCGATCACCGCCGCTAAGCCGAGCGGCGCATAAGTCGCGGTCAGCGTGCGCGGGCGCGCTGCCTTGTACCACGCGGAGAGTTTTTCATTGGGCACGAAAGTCATCCGTTCTCGGTCGATTGCGAATAATCAGGATCCACGATGTCTCTTGCTGCTCGCTGTAAGATGAAAGGCTCGCTGCCATATTCTTCCCAAACCGCGCGAGTCCGCTGGCTGATGCGCCCGAATGCGGGTTTTCTACCCAGTTCGAGCGATTCAAAAAACGCCATTTTCACATACAGACTGCCCGCCGAAATGCCGCGCTGTTTCAGAAACACCTGAAGCTGCATGATCACTGAATCGTTCGGCGGATACCGTTTGCGCCGAAAATAGAGCGCCAGCGCCAGAATTTCATCTTCTGTCGTCCAACTGTGGGTTGCCATTGACGACCTCACCCAATTAAAAAGTCCTGATGATCAGGACTTTTTTCATTCATTAGCTACAACGATTATGACGTGTTACTTCACATCCTGCCACGCCGTATGAACTTCAGTTTGCCCGTTGACCATCGCGCGGTAGAGCGCGTCCTGATCGACCGGCAGGCGGAAGATGCGCACGCCCACCGCGTTGTAGATCGCGTTGGCGATGGCGGGCGACGTGTTGATCGACGGCAGTTCGCCGACACCCTTCGCGCCGTAGGGACCGTCCGCCGTCTTGTGCTCGACCAAGTGGCTGATGATCTCCGGCGTGTGCTTGATGCTCGGCATCTTGTAGCGCGCCAGCAGCGTTGACCACGGCACGCCATCCTCGACGATGAAGGCTTCGGTCAGGCAGTTGCCCAACGCCATGACGATCCCGCCCTCGATCTGCCCCTGCGTCTGCAACGGGTTGATCGCGCGACCCACGTCCGCCGCCGAGATGATCTTGTGGACTTTGATCTCGCCAGTGGTCGTATCAACCGACACCAACGCGATCTGGGTGGCGTAGGAGAAGGCGAAGTGCATATCGCCGCCCGTGCCGAGCGGCTGCGTCTTCGGTCCATAGTAGGCTTGCAGAATTTTGGTGTCGAGTCCCTGCTTGTGCGCCTGTTTGATCGCCTCGCCAAAGGCGACCGACGATCCGTTCTGGCGCACCAGCCCTTCCTCGAAGCGCAAGCGATCCGGCGGGCAGTCGAGTTCTTCCGCGACGACTTTACTGAGCATCTGGCGCAGGTTCGACGCCGCAATGCGCACGGCGTTACCGCTCATGTAGGTCTGGCGGCTGGCGGTGGTGGGTCCGCCGTTGGGCGTCAGGTCAGTGTCGCTGAGCAGGACGCGCACCTGCTTGTACGGGAGTCCGAGTTCCTCGGCGGCACACTGCGCCAGCACGCTGACCAAGCCCTGCCCCATGTCGGCGGACGAAGTGCGCACTTCGACTGTGCCGTCTTCGAAGGCTTCGACTTCGGCATCCGCGCGATCCGGCGCGCCACCGCCCAAGCCGGTGTTCTTGTAAGCCGACGCAACGCCCCAGCCGTAGGCGAGATCGCCCTCGCGCCACGCCCAGCGGAAACCGCCGTTGAGATTGCCGCGCATATCCTTTTCGCACAGGTCGAGCGTATCGAGCAAGCCGACGCTCTCGCGCAGAAGCTGCCCGGTCGCCGTCGTCACGCCGACTTTCTGGGCGTTGATGCGGCGGAATTCGACCGGGTCGATGCCGAGTTCTTCAGCGACCAGATCCATATTCTGTTCGACGGCGAAAGCGCTCTGGGTCACGCCGAAGCCGCGAAACGCGCCCGCTCGGCGGATTATTGGTGTACATGGCGAAGCAGTCGATCTTGGCGTTGGGGACGTCGTAGGGTCCGGTCGCGTGGGTGGTGGCGCGGGTCATCACCTTGTCGCTGAGGCTGGCATACGCGCCGCCGTCGCCGTAAAGCTCGGCTTCGACCGCCGTCAGTTTACCTTCTCTTGTCGCTCCGGTCTTGATGCGGATCACGGTCGCGTGGCGCTTGGGGTGAAACAGCAGCGACTCCTGCCGGGTATAAAGCATCTTGACCGGGCGCTGCGTGACCGTCGCCAGCAGCGCGACGTGAATTTGTCCGGCGATGTCTTCTTTGCCGCCAAAACCACCGCCAATCAAGCAGCCCTTGACGCGCACCGACTTCTTCGGGCACGTTGAGCACGCCCGCGATCTGGCTGCGATCCTGATAGGGAATTTGCGAGCCGACATAGATGGTCAGCTTCTCGTGGTCGGCGTCATAACCCGCCGGGACGCCAATCGCGCATTCCGGTTCGAGGAAAGCGTGTTCGGTCGTCGCGGTGTGATAAGTGCGCTCGACGATCACGTCGGCGGCGGCAAAGCCCGCCTCCAAATCGCCATGCCGCACCTTGATGTGCTTGAGCAGGTTGCCGCCCTCGCGCCCCTCGTGGATCACGGGCGCGTCAGGCGGAGTGGGCGTAGACCGGATCGCCGACGACGGGGAGCGGCTCGTACTCGACTTCGATCAGACTAATGGCTGTTTCCGCAATGTGCTGGCGTATCGGCCGCAACCACTGCCACCGGATCGCCCATGTAGCGGACTTTATCTCCGGCAAGCGCGGGCCAGTCGAGATGCACCAAGCCGTGAATGTTCTCGCCGGGGATGTCTTCAGCGGTCAGGACAGCGTGGACACCGGGCAGCGCCTTCGCCGCGCTGGTGTCGATGCTGACGATCTTGGCGTGCGGATAGCGCGAGCGCAGCGTACGCCCGAACAGCATCCCGGCGAAGCTGTAATCGTCGGTGTATTTCGCCTTGCCCGTCACCCGCGCAACCGACGTCCTGCACTTTTTCGTTGTGCCCAATCGAGTTGCAGCGGCTCGATCACTTCCGGCTCGTTGACCGGGAGTTGGGCTTCACCGCGCTTGACCGCCGCCGCCGACTTGATGGCGCTGATCACGCTGGTATAGCCGGTGCAGCGGCAGTAAGTGTCTTTGAGCGCAACTTTGATGTCGTGGTCGTCAGGGTCGGGATTGCCGTCGATCAGTGCGGCTGCGTTCATGATCAAGCCGGGGGTGCAGAAACCGCACTGCACCGCGCCGTGATCGATGAAGGCGGCTTGCAGCGGGTGCAGTTGATCACCTTGCGCCAGTCCTTCAATCGTGACGACGCTCGCGCCCTGCGCCTTGAAGGCGGGATACATGCACGAATCGACCGGCGTGCCATCGACGTGAACGGTACAAATGCCGCACTCCGCCTCGCCGCAGCCGATTTTCGTCCCGGTCAAGCCGAGGTCGTAGCGCAGCACTTCCGCCAGCGTCCGCGACTGCGGCACGTCGAGCATGTGTTCAGTCCATTTACGGTAAGTCTAGTTCGCTCATTTTACATCCCCGCTTCCGTTCGACTGCCACGATCATCACGCAGCAGCCTTCTAACGATTCTTCTTAAAACCATCGTCAACGGGATAGCGCCGATAATCCCGATCCAGAAACTACAAAAGATCGCAAGCAGCATATCCCCGATTTTGCTCGAACCCGTACCGACTAACAGTCGTGCTGCGAGGATTGCCCTGAGATCAGCACTAATGACCAGAACAGGTGCATGACACCGAAGCGCACGAGATCAGTGACACGAGATTTGCTCAACACCATCCTGTGTCTCACCCCATCCCTACACCTTCGGCGTGCGCGATGCCCGTGCGCGCGCGTTCGACCGCCAGCGGCAGCGTCTTGCGCAGCAGCGTGCCGATCATGTGCTGGCGATATTCGCCGGTCGCGCGGTACTTGCTGGTGCGCGGCTTGAGCGATCCGTGCGCCACTTCGACCGCACTTTCGAGCGTCTCATCGCTGACCGGCTGACCGCGCAGCGCATCGGCGACGGCCGCTGCCAAGATCGGCGTCGGCGCAACCGGCGCAATGCTGATGCGCGCGTCTTCATAGTGCGTGCGATCTTCGTTCAGCTTGACCCAGACGGCGCAGCCGAGGATCGGCAGCGCGACGCCCTGCGGACGCATGATGCGGTGAAAGGCGGTGCCTTCGCGCTCGCCGCCAGCTTGAAGCGGAACTCAACCAGCACGTCGCGGGTCGAATCGAGCGCTGAAGTACCCGGTCCTTTGAACAACTGCGCCAGCGGCAGCCATTCGCGGACGCGCTGATCACCCCAGGCGACTTCCGCTTCGGCGTCGAGCGCCATCAGCGAGGTCGTGCCATCGCCGGCAGGCAGCGCGTGGGCGACGTTGCCGCCGAGCGTGGCGACGTTGCGCACCTGCGGACCGCCGACCACGCCGCAGCTTTCGACCAGGCAGGTCGCGCGGGCTTCCAGCAGCGCCGATTGGGTGATGGCGGTGTGCGTCACCGCCGCGCCGACGGATAGCATAGCGCGTCGGTTTCGATGATGCTCGTCATCTCGGCGACGCGGGTCAGATCGACCAGCGCATCCACCGTGATGCTCGCCACCGAATTGCAGATCAATCAGCAGATCCGTCCCGCCGGCGATGATGCGCGCGTTGCCAGCATGTGCTGCCAGCAGGGCGAGCGCCTCGTCTACGGTCGCGGGCGTGTAGTAATGCTCCCAAGTTTGCGTGGTCATTGTTTGGTCACTTCAGGTTCTATTTCACAGTGTTGTCTAATAATGTAGTTTAACCCAAGCGTTCGCTTGGAACAAGCGTGCGAACGCGCTATAGTTAGCGCCAAATCTTTAGGAAAATCGCACGCGGCAATTTGTCAAATTTCACCAAATAAAATCCACAGATATGTTGTAGATTTAAGATCGGAGCCGGATAAGTATTACACTCATGAAATCCAGACTCACTTTCTCACGCGGCGACCTCGTCGTCGCCCTCGCTCCCATCATCGCCGTCCTGCTGGCGTTCACTGCCGGCGGCGTGCTGCTGCTGATCCTCGGCGCGGACCCGATTAAAGCTTACGGCACCATGATCGACGGCGCGTTCGGCAGTCAGGCCGCGCTGTTCCGCACGCTGACCCGCGCCACGCCGCTGCTGATCATCGCCATCGGCATCTGCATCGCCTTTCGCGCCGGCGTGATCAATATCGGCGCGGAGGGGCAGGTCTTCGTCGGCGCGATCGCGGCGACGTCGTTCTCGCTCGGCTTGGGCGCTGCGCTTCCGGCGTGGCTGCTCGCCCCGCTGACGCTGATCGTCGGCTTCCTCGCCGGAGCGTTCTGGGGCGCGATCCCCGGCTTCCTCAAGGCGCGTTTCGACGTCAACGAAATCCTGAGCACGGTGATGATGAACGAGATCGCCGTGCAACTGCTGATTTTCCTGCTCAGCGGACCGATGCATCGACCCGAAGCAGATCGAGGCGGGCACGCGCATCCCGCAGTCGGCGCAAATTCCCGAGGCGGCTTGGCTGGCGCGGCTCGCGCCGCCGTCGCAGGTTCACGTCGGCTTGTTCATCGGGCTGGCGATGGCGGTGGTCGTCTACGTGCTGCTGTGGCGGACGACGCTCGGCTACCGAATTCGCGCGGTCGGGCAGAACAAGGACGCCTCGCGCTACGCCGGGATTTCGGTGCCGCGCTACCTGATGCTGGCGCTGGTCCTCAGCGGCGGGCTGGCGGGGCTGGCGGGCGCGGTCGAACTGCACAGGCATCAATCACCGCGTGGTCGAGGGCTTCGCCGTCGGCTACGGCTTCTCCGGGATCGTCGTCGCGCTGTTCGGGCGGCTGCATCCCCTCGGCGCGATCCCGTCGGCGTTCCTGTTCGGCGCGCTGCTGGTCGGCGCGGACAAGATGCAGCGCACGATGCAAGTCCCGTCGGCGACCGTGACCGCGCTGCAAGGCTTGATCGTGATCTTCGTCGTCAGCAGCGACATATTCGTCCGCCGCTACAACGCCCGGCGCAACGCGCGCGACGTCACAGCCGCGCCGCCGCCGGCTGAATTGACTCAGCCCGCGCCGGAGGCGGCCGGTATGAATTTCGGACAAGTTCTGGCGCAAGCGCTGCCGCTGACGATTCTGTTCGCCACGCCGTATCTGTTCGCGGCGCTGGGCGAAGTCTTCGTGCAGCGCTCCGGCGTGCTCAACCTCGGCGTCGAGGGCATGATGCTGATGGGCGCGTTCATCGCCATCTACGTCGTCTCGCCGACAGGGACTACAGCGCGGGTCCGGTGATCGGGCTGCTGGCCGCCGCGCTGGTCGGCGCGCTGATGGGCTTGGCGATGGCGGTCGTCAGCGTGACGCTGCAAGCCGAGCAAGGCATCAGCGGCATCGGCTTCACGCTGTTCGGTCTCGGGCTGTCGAGCCTGCTGTTCCGGCTGCTGGCAGGCGGCGTGATCACGGCGCAAGGCTTGGGCTTCCAGCCGATCAACATCCCGGTGCTGAGCGACATTCCGGTGATCGGCAAGATCCTGTTTCAGCAGAATATCCTGGTCTACGTCGCTTTCGCGCTAGTGCCGATCTTGACGTGGGTGCTCAACCGGACCAAATGGGGTTTGCAAATTCGCGCGGTCGGGCAAAACCCCGCCGCCGCCGACTCGATGGGCGTCAACGTCGTGCTCGTGCGCTACGCGACGGTGATCTTCGGCGGCATCATGGCGGGCATCGCCGGGGCATCGCTCTCGATTGCCGCGACGCCGATCTTTCAGGAAAACATGACCGAAGGGCGCGGGCTTCATCGCCGTCGCGCTGGTCTACTTCGGCGGCTGGTCGCCCTTCCGCGTGATGCTGGGCGCGCTGCTGTTCAGCATCGCCAACAACCTGCAAATCTGGGCGCAAATCTTGAACGTGCAGATCGCCGGGTCGGCCGATCCCGCCGAACCTGCTGATCATGGTGCCCTACATCCTGACGATTGCCGTGCTGGTGTTCGCGCGCCAGCGCAGGCAGCAACGAACCCGCCGCGCTGACCAAACCGTTCCAGCGCGGCGAAAATTAGGCTCGACAGCACGCTGTGCCCTACAACTGAGGTCACGGTCGCTGTCCGCACGTACCGGACACCGTTACATACGCGCACGATTTATGGAGGAAACCGCTATGAAGAAAGTCCTGTTGGTTTGTACTGCTGCTCGCCCTCCTGAGCGTCGGCGTCGTGAGCGCGCAGGATGCGCCGTTCAAGGTTGCACTCGTCATGCCCAGCACCATCACCGACATTTCCTGGAGCCAGGCGATGTATGAGGGGCTGCTCGCGGTTCAAGACGGACATGGGCGGCGAAAGCGCGATGGAAATCGCCTACACCGAGAACATGTTCGACGTGACGGCGGCCGCGCAGGCGATCCGCGACTATGCCGACGAAGGCTACAACCTGATCATCGCGCACGGCACGCAGTACGGCACGTCCCTGTTCGACATCGCGCCGGACTACCCGGACACCTCGTTCGCCTGGGGCACGGCAACCGACACCGGCGCAGACAAGGCTTGACCAACATCTTCGCCTATCAGGCGGACGCCGAACAAGGCGGCTACGTCGAAGGCGTGATGGCGGCGCATGCTGAGCAAGACCGGCATCATCGGCATCGTCGGTCCGGTTCCGGCGGGCGACGCGCTGCTCTACATCAACGGCTTCCAGCAAGGCGTGAGGCGACCAACCCCGACGCGCAAATTCTGCTGGCCTACACCGGCTGGTTCGGCGATACCGCCGGCTGCCGCCGAAGTCGCGCAGACGCAGATCGCCGCTGGCGCGGACGTGCTGACCGGCTCGGCGCAGCAGGTCGTCGGCGCGATTGACGCGATCCAGGCGGCCAAGGGTCTACTGGTTCGGCACCCAGTGGGATCAGAGCGGTGCAGTGGCCCGATACGGTCGTCGCCTCGCAGGTCTACGACTGGAAGCCTACTCTCACCGACATGATCGAGAAAATCCAGGCGGGCGAGATGGGCGGCACGGTCTACACCCTGACGCTGGAGAACGAGGGCCAGATCTTCGCTTACGGCAGCGGTCGAAATTCCCGACGAAGTGCAAGCCGCCGCGGACGAAGCGAGTCGACGGCATCATCGCGGGCGACATCGACGTCAAGCAGATCGCTGGAAGAAGAAGCACTCCCGAAGCGACCGAAGCTGCTAGCTAGAAACAACCTCACCGCCTAGACCCCTAGCCACGTTGTGGAGCGGGGAACAAAACGGCGGTAAGATCACCATTTTGTACGATCGTAGGGGCGCGGCAGACCTCGCCCCTGCCAAAACCAGAAACAAATCACTTATGACTCAAGTCATCCTGCCCTCCGGTCACCAGCGCATCGATCACATGGAGATGCGCGGCATCACCAAGCGCTTTCCCGGCGTGCTCGCCAATGATCAGCGTCGATTTCGACGTGAAAGCGGGCGAAATTCACGCGCTGCTGGGCGAAAACGGCGCGGGCAAATCGACACTGATGAAAATCCTCTATGGCATGTACAAGCCGGACGCAGGGGAAATTCTGCTCGACGGCGCAGCGTGAGCTTTCACTCCCCGGCGGACGCGCTCGGCCACAACATCGGCATGATCCACCAGCACTTCATGCTGGTGCCGACGCTGACCGTCGCCGAGAACATCGCGCTCGGCTTGAAGTCGCGCAGGGCTTAGTGCTCGACCTCGGCACCGTGCGCGAGCGACTGCTCAAGCTGGCGCAGGTCTACGGCTTGAAGGTCAACCCGGACGCCTCCATCTGGCAGCTATCGGTCGGCGAGCAGCAGCGCGTCGAGATCATCAAGGCGCTCTATCACGGCGGCGCGCTGGTGATCCTGGACGAGCCGACGGCGGTCCTGACGCCGCAGGAATGCAGCGAGTTGTTCGTCACGCTCAAGGAGATGCGGACGCAGGGGCACGCGCTGATCTTCATCTCGCACAAGCTGCACGAGGTGCAGGAACTGAGCGACCGCATGACCGTGATGCGCGACGGGCGCGTGATCGACACCGCGCCGCAACGTCGACATCGACCGGCGCAAGCTGGCGCGGATGATGGTCGGGCGCGACGTGGTCTTCCAGCCGGAACGCCCGCCGGTAGCAGGTCGGCGAGGTCAAGCTGTCGGTGCGCGACCTGCACGCGGACAACGATCAGGGCTTGCCCGCGCTGCAGGCGTGTCGCTGGACGTTCGCGCCGGGGAGATCGTCGGCTTGGCGGGAGTTTCCGGCAACGGTCAGCGCGAGCTTGCCGAAGCGATTGCCGGACTGCGCCACGTCACCGGCGGCGAGATCAGCATCGACGGCAAGAACGTCGCTCGCGCCTCGATCTCGGACGCGTCTGAAAGCCGGGCTGGCATACATCCCCGAAGAGCGCAACCGGGACGGCATCATCGGCTCGTTTTCGGTGGCGGAGAACGCGATTTTGCAGAACCACGCCGACTATACGCGCGGCATTTTCCTGAACTTCAGCGCGATCAACCGGCACGCCGCGAACTTGATCCGCAGCTTCAACATCAAGACACCTAACGCTCAGACGCCCGCCAAAAATCTCTCCGGCGGCAACGTCCAAAAGCTGATCCTCGCGCGCGAACTGGCGCGCAATCCGTCGGTGCTGATCGCAGCGCAGCCGACACGCGGCGTGGACATCAGCGCGACCGAGTACATCCAGCACGTGCTTGATCGAGCAGCGCAGCGCCGGAGTCGCCATCCTGCTGATCTCGGAAGACCTCGACGAAATCCTCGCCTTAGCGGATCGCGTTGCTGTGATCTACGAGGGGCAGATCGTCGGCGTCCTCGACCGCGACGAGGCGGACGTGGAAACACTCGGCTTGATGATGGCGGGCGCACATACACCGAGTTAAGTTTAAGTCCGCGTGATCGCCATCACCTGATCGAACAGCGCGCCGTTGGTCGCTATCGCCTCGCCGCCATTGATGGTCGGCGTCCCCTGCCAGTCGGTGAAGGTGCCGCCCGCTTCTTCCATGATCACGCCGAAGGGCGCGCAGTCCCAGACGTGCATCGCCGCGTCGAGCATAATGTCGGCGCGCCCGGTCGCCACCAGCAGATAGCCGTAGGAATCACCCCACGTCCGCTGAATGTAGGTCGAGTCGATCAGCTGCTGCCACGCCGCGTCTTTGCTCGCCGTAGCCGCCGAAATCTCGCTCCCCAGCAGCACCGCGTCCGACAGGTTCGCCTGCGTCGAGACGTGCGCCCGCCGCCCGTTCCAGAAACAGCCCATGCCCTGCGCCGCATAGACCGTCTCGTTGAGCGCCGGGAAATGGGCGACACCGACGAGCGGGCGATCCCCCTCGACCAGCGCCAGCAGACAACCGTAGATCGGCACGCCGCAGGTGAACGACTTGGTGCCGTCAATCGGGTCGATGATCCACTTCAGCGAACTCGACGACGCTTGCTCGCCGTATTCTTCGCCGATGATGCCGTGATCGGGGAAGCGCTCGCCGATCAACGAGCGCAAGCGCTTCTCGGCGGCACGGTCGGCGGCGGTGACGGGCGTGTTATCGTCCTTGCGCTCAACCGTGATCCCGGTCTGAAAATAGCCGAGCGTGATTCGCCCCGCTTGCCACGTTGCATCAAGCGCGAAATCGAGATACGGCTCCAGTTTCATGATTTATTCGGTCTCCTGCGAGCGCACCGGCTCCAGCGGCACCGGGATATTCTCAACCGGGATCTGCGGTCCGTTGGTCGGCGCTGCCCACTTGACCGCGTTGGCGATCACCCGCCGGATTTCCGGCTGATAGTAAATCGGGTAGGTCTCGTGACCGGGGCGGAAATAGAAAACCTTGCCGCGCCCACGATACCAGCAGCAGCCGCTGCGAAAGACCTCGCCGCCCTCGAACCAGCTCGTGAACACCAGCGAGTCCGGTTCCGGGATCCCGAACGGCTCGCCGTACATTTCGGCGTGCGGAATCTCGAAGTAGTCGCTCAGCCCGTCGGCAATCGGATGCGCCGGATTAACCACCCAGATCCGTTCCTTTTCGCCGATCTCGCGCCACTTGAGGTTGCAGGTTGTCCCCATCAAGCGCTTGAAGATTTTCGAGAAATGCGCCGAATGCAGCGCGATCAAGCCCATCCCCTCGAGGACACGCTGCTGCACTTGATCGACAATCGCGTCACTGACCTCACCGTGCGCCATATGACCCCACCACAGCAGCACGTCGGTTGACGCCAGCACAGCGTCGGTCAAGCCGTGCTCCGGCTGGTCAAGTGTTGCCGTGCCCACGTCGTCGAAGCCAGATTCGCGCAGCCCGGCGGCGATCACGCTGTGGATGCCGTCGGGATATATCTGCTTCACCCGTTCGTTGTGCTGCTCATGGCGGTACTCGTTCCAAACCGTGATGTGCATGTTTTTTCCTCTTGGCTTTCAGCGATCAGCTATCAGCTAAAAAGATTGATTCTCGTCGGCGCATCCTAGCGGTCAGGCTATCGGCTCTGGCTGACAGGCTGACCGCTCATCGGTGATTGCTTGCCTTACCGCGTCGCCCAGAGCAGCCCGCGCCGCATGATCTCGCGCGCTTCCGGCACGTTGAAATCTGCGGCAACGTGACCCAGCGAACTGTAGAACACCCTGCCTGCGCCATAGCGCCGCTTCCAGACGACCGGCATGACTGTGCCGTCGATCCAGTCAAAGATTTCGCCGTTGTACGTCGTCGTCGCCAGCACCTCGTTCGCCGGATCGACGTGCATATAATACTGCTCCGAGTGCATGGCAAAGTCCGCAATCCCGGCGGTGATCGGGTCTTCGTGGTCGATGATGTTGACGCGATAGTCGATCACGCCGCCCGGATGCGCCACCCACTGCCCGCCGACCATAAATTGATAGTCGGTCGCTTGACGGAACAGTCCGCCATGCCGCCGTGCCAGCCACCCAAGCCGACACCGCTCTTGATGGCAGCGAGCAAGCCGGCGAGCTGCTCCTTCGTGATCGACGACATCGTCACCACCGGCACGATCAGATCCGCCGCTTGCAGCTTCTCGGCGTCGAGATACACGTCCATCGAGTTCGTAAGTTCGGTTTCGTAGCCTTCGCCTTGGAGGACTTCCGCGAAGACTTTGGCACACTGCTCCGGCTCGTGACCTTCCCAGCCGCCCCACACAAATAGTGCTGATTTCATGAGTTTTCATCCATGTTTAAGTCAATAAAAAAACAGGCTATACGCCTGTCCACCTAGTCTAGCACGTCTGCGATAAGACCAAGCCAGTCCGAGCGTTATGGCTGCTGGCGTGCCGGTTGGCGCACGGGCAGCGTGAAACTGAAGGTCACGCCGCGGGACGGGTCACTGTCGACCCAGATTTTGCCGCCCTGCGCCTCGACGAACCCGCGCGTGATCGCCAAGCCAAGTCCCGCGCTGCGATGCCCGTCTTTCGCCTGCGCCCGCGAGCGTTCCTCGCGGTAGAACCGGGTGAACACCTGAGAGAGGTCGATACCCGCCATGCCGTCGCCGCTGTTGTGGACTTGCACCAGCACCGTGTCGCCCTTAAGTCGAGCCTTGAGCGCGACGCTGCCGCCTTCGGGCGTATAGCGCAGCGCATTATCGAGCAGGTTGTTGAGGATGCGCTGGACTTTGTCCGGCGCGATCGAGAGCATATCCACACCCTCGGCGACCTCACCTGTCAGGACGATCCGCTGCTGCTGCGCGCGGATACTCATGCTGCCGAGCGTGTCCGAGATCAGGTCGCGCAGCGATGCCATCTGATAATTCAGGCTGATGTGCCCGGCGTCGAGCTGCGCCAGTTCGAGCAGGTTGTCGATCAACTTGCTCATGTGCTGAATTTCCAGATCCATGTTGTGCGAGATAGCGATTCGTCGTCTGCGGGTCGCTGACCACGCCGTCGATCATCGCCTCGATCATCGCCCGCATCGACGTGATCGGCGTCCGCAGGTCGTGCGACGCCCACGCGATTAAGTCGCGGCGCTGCTGATCAAGCTTGCGCTTCTGCTCATCGACTTCTTGCAAGCTCTGCGCCATCCAGTTGAAGGTTTCGCCAAACTCGGCGAGTTCGTCGTTGCCGCGCACGTCGAGACGTGTCTCCAGCTTGCCCTGCGCGATCTGCTCGGCGGCGCGCGCTAGTTCGCGGATGCTCTCGGTGATCGCGCCAAAAACGAAGAAGCCGAAGATCAGCGCGATGCCGCCCGCGAATACCAGCAGCAGCGCTGTCACCATCAGGTCGTATTCGCTGATGAACATCAGGTGCGCCGTCACCCACACGTTGAGGAAAATCAGCGCGACCGTCAGCGCCAGTGTCGCCAGCAGCGCCCAGCGCAAGCTGTGCAGCCAACGCGCCAGCCGCAGCCGGTAAGCAACGTAACCGCCGACAATCGAGGCGACGCCGATCACCGCCATGACGATCAGCAGCGTGCTCAGGTCTTCGGCGACACCCAAGCGTGGGAGCGTGAACATCACGCCGCCGATCAGCAGCGCGACGGCACCAAAAGCCAGCAGCAGCGGGCGGTAGATCGTGCGCTTTGGCGGGTGGCTTGGAGTCATGCGGGTTCGAACTTGTAGCCGACGCCCCAGACCGTTTGGATGTAGGCGGGTTCGCTGGGGTTCGCCTCGATCTTCTCGCGCAGCCGCCGAATATGGACGGTCACGGTGCTTTCGTCGCCGTAGAACTCGAAGCCCCAGATCTGGTCAAGCAACTGCGAACGCGAAAACACCTGTCGCGGATGCCGCGCCAAGAACCAGAGCAGATCGAATTCTTTCGCCGTCAGCAGGCTGACTTCGCCGCGCACGCATACCTCGCGGCTGCGCGGGTCAATCGAGAGCGTGCTTAACTGGATTGGCTTCTCGTCGGCTTCGACCAAACCGCTCGCGCTGCGCCGCAGCACCGCTTTGACGCGGGCGACCAGTTCACGCGGGCTGAACGGCTTGACGATGTAGTCGTCCGCGCCAACCTCGAAGCCGGTGATCCGGTCGATCTCGCTCGACCGCGCCGTCAGCAGGATGATCGGGATCGCGTTGTCGACGTAGAGCAGCGCATGATCGTCGGTATCGCGCAGCGCCCGCGTGATGGTGAAGCCGTCTGCGCCGGGCAGCATCACGTCTAAGATGATCAGGTCGGGATGCTGATCGCGGACGGTGTCGAGCGCCTGCGTACCACTCTCCGCCTCGGTGACGCGGAAACCGTCGTGTTCCAGATATTTGCGGACGACTTCACGCACCGTCGCTTCGTCATCCACGACAAGGATATTCGCCTGTTTAGCCATAGCTTAATTATACGGTGATTGCTTGCGGAATGATTACAGAAAAGCGAAAAACGTAACGCGAAGGCTCAAAGAAAATCAGCGACAATGCCTTCGCGGTGAAGCTTTTGTCGTTTGCGCTCAGTTCTCGCCGAGTTAGACCTTCCGCACCATATCGTTTTTCATCAACACTTTGGCATCGTCGCTGAAGACGACCACGCCAGTTTGCAGCACGTCACCGCGATGCGCGACTTCTAGCCCATCAGCGCACTCTGCTCGACCAGCAGCAGGACGTGCGGATCGCTATCAGCACCCGCCAAATCGCCAACATCTGCTGCTCGCCATCGCCCGCACGCAGCGCCAAATTGGTGGAAACCAGCGTAACGTCATGGATAACGAGATGAACAACGTTACAAATAACGATACTAAGACCAAGTCGAGCGGCGAAAGCGGCAGTTTGGCAGTATGATAGTGTCCGTTGATTTTTAGCTGAATATTTAGGTGAAAGGTTCCAAAATGCCAGATTACACTCCGAAACCTGAAGACAAATTTACTTTTGGGCTGTGGACGGTTGGCAATCCGGGGCGCGATCCCTTCGGTGGCACCCACCCGCCCGACGATTTCGCCGGTCGAGATCGTCCACCTGCTCGCCGAAGTCGGCGCTTATGGCGTCAACTACCACGACACCGACCTGATCCCGATTGACGCCTCCCCCGCCGAAGCCGAGCGCATCCTCAAGGACTTCAAGCAGGCATTGAGCGATACCGGGTTGAAAGTGCCAATGGCAACGACCGACTTGTTCCGCGACCCGGCCTTCAAGGACGGCGCGTTCACTTCGAATGATCCGGCGGTTCGTGCTTACGCGCGCCAACGAGTGCTCCAAAACATCGACCGGGGCGTCGATCTCGGCGCGAAGGTCTACGTTTTCTGGGGCGGACGCGAAGGGGTCGAAAGCGATGCCACCAAGAGCGCGCTGGAGAGCCTGAAGCGGATGCGCGAGGCGATCAACTTCTTCTGCGAATACGTGATCAGTCAGGGCTATGACCTGAAATTTGCGCTGGAACCCAAGCCCAACGAACCGCGCGGCGATATGTACCTGCCGACCGTCGGCGCGATGCTCGGCTTCATCACCACGCTCGATCACCCGGAAATGGTCGGTGTGAACCCGGAAGTCGCGCACGAGCACATGTCGGGGTTGAACTTCATGCACGCCGTCGCCCAGGCGCTGGACGCGGGCAAGCTGTTCCACATCGACCTCAACGACCAGATGTTCGGGCGCTTCGACCAAGACTATCGCTTCGGTTCGGCGATGCTCAAGCAGAACTTCTTCCTCGTCAAGCTGCTCGAAGACGTCGGCTACTCCGGCAGCCAGCACTTTGACGCGCACGCCTATCGCACTGAAGATTACGACGGCGTCAAGGCGTTCGCGCGCGGCTGTATGCGAACGTACCTGATCCTCAAGGAGAAGGTCGCCGCCTTCAACGCCGACAGCGAAATTCAAGAGCTGCTTGCCGAAATCAATGAAGACTCCGGCAAATATGCTTACCTGAACGACGGTTTCAGCCCCGAAGCAGTGACTCGCCTGAAGGACGAAGAATTCGACCGGGTGGCGATTGGGAACGAGGCTTCCCCTACGAGCGGCTCGATCAACTCGCTATCGAGATTCTGATGGGTGTTCGCGGCTAACGCCCGATCCACAGCACAAGCCGGTGGGGGCGCAAGGCGTCCCGCACCCGTGATTTTATACTCATGAAGCTGTATAATCATCTCATTATACTGATCAACGAGTAGTGTGCTGCTTGAACCAACCGATGAATCCCCCCGCGATTAGAAGAAACACTCGATCCCCAAGATTGGGATGAACTGAAAACACTAGGGCACCAGATGATCGACGACATGTTCGATTATCTGGCTACCGTGCGCGACCGTCCGGCGTGGCAGCCCCTCCCCGATGAGGTGAAAGCCAATCTTCAGCAGCCGCTGCCGCATGAGCCGCAGGGCGCCGAGGCGGCTTACGCCGATTTCCAGCGCGATGTTCTGCCCTACGTCACCGGCAATACCCATCCCCGCTTCTGGGCGTGGGTGATGGGCGGCGGCACGCCGCTGGGTATGTTGGCGGAGATGCTGGCGGCAGGAGTCAACCCCAACGTCGGCGGAGCGTCGCATTCAGCCAATGAAGTCGAAGCACAGGTGATCGACTGGTGCAAGACGATGCTCGGCTATCCGGCGACCGCCAGCGGACTGCTGGTCAGCGGTGGGTCGATGGCGAACCTCGTCGGCTTGACCGTCGCCCGAAACACGCACAGCGGCATCGATCTGCGCAAGGCAGGCGTGCAAGCGCTCCCCGCCCGCCCGATTCTGTACTGCTCCACTGAGACGCACAGTTCGGTGCAAAAGGCGGTCGAGCTGCTGGGACTAGGCAGCGACTCGATTCACAGCATCCCGGTCAACAGCGCCTACCAGATCGATCTGGACGCCCTCAAAGCCGCCATTCAAGCGGATCGGCAGGCGGGCTACAGTCCTTGGTGCCTCGTCGGCAATGCCGGAACGACCAACACCGCCTCGTTTGACGACTTGAACCGGCTGGCGGAGATCGCCGCCCGCGAGCATCTGTGGTATCACGTCGATGGTGCCTTCGGCGCGTTAGCAGCCCTCGCGCCCGATCTGCGCCCGCTCACCGCCGGGATGGAACGGGGCGATCGGTGGCGTTCGACTTGCATAAGTGGTTTTACGCACCCTTCGAAGTGGGCTGCGCGCTCGTCAAAAACCGTGATCTGCACTACAACGCGTTCACACTGACGCCGAGCTATCTCGCGCATGGCGAACGTGGCATCGCTGCCGGGAAATCGTGGTTCAGCGATTACGGCATCCAACTCTCGCGTGGCTTTCGGGCGCTCAAGGTCTGGATGATGATCAAAGCGGAGGGCATCGACAAGTACGGGCGGCTGATCCAGCAGAATGTCGATCAAGCGCACTATCTGGAGCAGTTGGTCAATACCGCACCAGAACTAGAACTGCTCGCGCCAGTCGCGCTCAACGTCGTCTGCTTCCGTTTCCGCGATCCGTCGCTGGACGACGATGCGCTCAACCTGATCAACCACGAGTTGCTGATTCGGCTGCAAGAGAGCGGCGCCGCCGTCGTCACCGGGACGATCCTGCACGGCAAACAGGCGATCCGCATGTGCAACGTCAATCACCGCAGCCGCCGCGACGATTTCGACCTGCTCGTCCGCGAAGTGCTCCGCATCGGTAAGGAATTGGTTGCCGAAAGCGTCAACAGTTAGATTCAATAGGGATCCGAATTGAGCGGGCGTGCCTCCTCTGCCACTAGCATGTGCTGCACAGTCGCATAGCTAGTCAATGGTGCCAATAGATTCGCGCCGCGTCCGTGAGAACTATTCCCTACATTCCTTAACGTTTCCCTGATATAATCAATGCTATCTCCGAAATCTGAAGTTCTCAAAGGTATTTGTGTGACTCAAACACGAGCGATATTCGTAACATCGCTATTATCGCGCACGTCGATCACGGCAAAACAACGCTGGTCGATGGGATGCTCAAGCAGACCAAGGTCTTCCGCAACCCGGACGCAGCGGGCGCGCAGATTCTCGATTCGAACGCGCTGGAACGCGAGCGCGGCATCACCATCCTGGCGAAGAACACCGCCGTCACGTGGGATGACGTGAAAATCAACATCGTCGATACCCCCGGCCACGCCGATTTCGGCGGCGAGGTCGAGCGCGTGCTGAACATGGTCGATGGCGCGCTGCTGCTGATCGATGCCGTCGAAGGTCCGATGCCGCAGACGCGCTTCGTGCTGCGTAAGGCGCTGGCGGCCGGGCTGCGCGTGATCGTGGTCATCAACAAGGTTGACCGCCCGCACGCCCGCCCGCGCCGAAGTCCTCAACGAGACGTTCGACCTGTTCATCGAACTGGGCGCGACCGACGAGCAGGCCGATTTCCCGGTGGTCTACGCCGTCGGCATGGACGGCACGCGCGGGCTACACGCCGAGACGATGCAGGACAACCTGATCCCGCTGTTCGAGACGATCATCAAGGAAATTCCCGCGCCCGACGATCGAGATCGACAGCCGCCGCGCCTGCTGGTGACGACGCTCGAATACGACAACTACAAGGGGCAGATCGCCGTCGGTCGGCTGCACTCCGGCGTCATGAAGCGCGGGATGCCGGTCGTGCGCATCACGCCGCAGGGCGAGCAGTCACAACGGCAGGATCGAGTACCTGTTCACCTATCACAACCTCGCCAAGCAGGAAGTGGACGAAGTAGCAGGCAGGCGACATTCTGGCGTTCGGCGGCTTCGAGACGATTGGCATCAGCGACACGATTGCCGACCCCGCCTATCCGGAAGCCGCTGCCGCCGATCAGCGTCGAACAGCCGACCGTGCGCATGACCTTCGGCGTCAATACGTCGCCGTTCGCCGGGCGCGAAGGCAAGACCGGCTGGGGCACGTCGCGCCGCCTGCGCGAGCGCCTTTACAACGAGACCCGCAGCAATCTGGCGCTGCGCGTCGCCGATGGCGAATCGCCGGAAAAATTCGTCGTCAGCGGGCGCGGCGAACTGCACCTCGCCATCCTGATCGAGACCATGCGCCGCGAAGGCTACGAGTTCGAGGTCAGCAAGCCGGAAGTCATCTATCACCGCGACCCGGACACCGACGAAATGCTCGAACCGATCGAGGAAGTCCACATCGACGTCGCCGACGTCCATGACCGGCACGGTGGTCGAACTGCTCGGCGCGCGGCGCGGTCAGATGATCGACATGCGCACCGAGAGCGGCACGACCTACCTCGAAATATCTGGTGCCGACGCGCGGCTTGCTCGGTTTCCGCTCGCAATTTCATGACCGCCACCAGCGGCATGGGGCAAATTCACAGCCTGTTTCTACGGCTTATGAGCCGATTCAGGGCGGCATCCCCGGTCGGCAGTTCGGCAGCCTGATCGCCTACGAACACGGGCGATGTCGACGGCCTACGCGATGGTCGCGCTTCAGGCGCGCGGCACGTTCTTCATCGACGCCGGGGACGGAAGTCTACGAGGGCATGGTGGTCGGCGAGCACATTCGCCCCGAAGACCTGGCGGTCAACGTCTGCAAGGCCAAGCAGCTTTCGGCCATCCACACCGAATACTTCGGCAAGGAAGTGCGCCTGAAAGCGCCGCCGAACATGAGCCTGGACGACTACATGGAATTCATCGCCGAAGATGAACTGCTCGAAGTCACGCCGGACAGCCTGCGGATGCGCAAGCGCATCCTCGACAACGAGAGGCGCATGAAAGAACAAAAGGCGAAAGAGAAAATGGTCGCCAGCCTGGAATAAGGAAGCAGTCGGTAATCAGCCAAATAAAAAGGCGCAGCGGAATGTCCGGTGCGCCTTTTATTCATGAAATGTCAGGACGGCTCATCAGAAACTGACGCCCCAATCGGCCTGTTCCGGCGGCAAGCCGCGCGCAATCGCCCAGTCCTGCGCCATGCGTTATCGTCCTCCGCGTTGGTCGAAATCAGAAAACCGCGCTCCTGAAAGACGATCACCGTCAGCTCTCGAAGCCGGGATATTGCAGATCGACGTAGTTATAGGGCGCGTTGAAGTGTTTCTGAAACAGCCCGGCGGCGTCTCGAACACGCGCATACGGCACCTGCACCCGGATGTCGTCCACCGTCCGGCTTCGAACCTCAGACCCCAGCACCTTCCAGGTTCGGCCTTGAGGTGGGCGAAGTCATTCATTGTCCAGGCGAGGACGTAACGCATTGGCGGGTATCATCTGTTTCACTCTGATAGAAAAAAAGACGCACCAACAGATTTTGTTCGGGCGCGTGCTCTATGAGTATGCGCTACGCGGGCCGGCTGGTGATGTAGATGTCGCCGTCTGGCCCAACGCCCGCCAGCTTCAGGATGCGGTGGCGCTGCTTCTTAGCCTCCTCGAGATGCGCCCAGAAGCTGATGGCGCGCTGCTGTTTGGTCGCCAGATAAATCAGCGCCGCCATGACGTGCGAGCAGCCGTAGCCGCCGTTCTGCGCCCACGGGCAGGTGCAGCGCGCGTGAATGGTCGCCCCGTTCTCGGTTTCCAGCGTGACAATGTGATGCGCGTGGGGGTTCGAGCGGCTGGTCACGACCAGCGTGTTGGGCGCAACGCGCCGGACGCGCAAATGACGACTTCGCTGTTGCAGTTTTTTGATCTCCGTCGGTTTCATCGCCACATGTCCTTGCTCATTTGTTCTATTCCATTATAGCACAGATGTTCTTAAATTCGCAATATGAATATGCGAAGTTTTGATTAGGGGCTGGCGACGGATAGGATCACGAAGTGGGGGAAACTGCGGTTTTCGTGGGGCGTTGCGCAATCAACGACTGACCCTGCGCGCCCCACGAATGGATTCTGCGGCTGTTTCAGGCGGCGCTACGGCTGCTTCACCGTCCACGGTTCGACGTGCAGCGGCGTCAGCGTGCTCTTCGATCTGGCTGCGATACGGTTCCAACCAGGGCGGCAGCATCAGGTGCGTGCCCAGCTCGCTCGACGTCCTCATCGACCGGGAAGCCGGGGCCGAGCGTCGCCAGCTCAACGATGTGGCCGTCGGGGTCGTTGGTGTAGATGCTCTTGAAGTAGACCCGATCCATCACCGGCGAGACGCGGTAGCCCGCGCTGCGACAGCGCTCCCGCCATTCCAGCTGCGTCTCCTCGTCGGCGACCGCCAGCGCGAAGTGGTGCGTCTGCCCGGTGCCGATCTGCGCGCGGCGCGCTCGCCGGCTTGCGCTCGAAGTAGGTGATGATCGTGCCGGGCTGGCCGTCGCCGACGCCCCAGTACCAGTGCGCCGAGGTCGGATCGTCGAAGTTGGAGGTCATCTTGACGCGCCGCATCCCCAGCAGACCGCTGAAAAAGGCGTCCGTGCGCTCGATGTTCGAGCTGATCGCGGTGATGTGGTGCATCCCGTGATCGCAGCGCCATCTCCGGCGTGATCTCCGGCACCGGCTCCGGCCAGGTCGCGCCGCGATCCGCGCCTTGTCGCGGTTGGCGCGCCAGCATCTCGGCCGGCGGATCGCGGTGTTCCGTGCCGAGCTTGTCGGGGTCTTCGTCGACCGTCCAGCCCGGCCCGCGCGTGGCGATTTCCAGGATCATGCCGTCCGGATCGCTGAAGTAGATCGAAGTGAAGTAGTGGCCGGTCGAACGGCCCGTCGACGCTGGACGCCGAGGTCGGTCAGCCGGCGCTTCCACATCAGCAGGCCGTCGTAGTCGGCGACCGTCAGCGCGAAGTGGTGCGTCCCGCCGATGCCGGATTGCCCGTTCGGCGCGTCCGGCCACTCGAAGAAGGTGATCGCCGTGCCCGGCCTGCCGGTTTCGTCGCCGAAATAGAGATGATAGCTGCCGGGATCATCAAAATTGACCGTCTTCTTGACGAACCGCAGCCCCAGAACACGTGGTGTAGAAATCGACCGTGCGCTGGGCATTGGAGGACACCAGCGTGATGTGATGCAGTCCGAGTGATTGGCATAGGAGTGCCCTCTTCGCCTAATAGCGACAAGCAAGCCGACTGATCATCGGCTTGGCAAGATGCGTTTTCAGTTATCAGGTGTTAGTTCACAAATACAGACGCGGTGCCGGGCGCTTTCTTACCCTGCGCCAAGTCCCTTGAGCAGCGCGGTCACGGCGGTGATCTCGTCGCGGTTGACAGTGTGTCCCATGCCCGTGATAGAGCCGCTTGTCAACCATCGCGCCGAGGCGCTCCAGCACGATGGCAGTTTCGTCAACTCTCGCTGCCGGGATGTGGAAATCGTCGTCGTCGCAGCCGAGCAGAACCGGTGTCCCATCCAACGATCCGCCGTAGTCGCGCGGCGTAGCGTCCGCGCCGATCAAGCCGCCGCTCAAGCCGACCACCCCGCCGTAGCGCTGCGCGTGCCGTGCCGCGTATTCGAGCGCGAGGCACGCGCCCTGCGAAAAGCCGAGCAGCACGATCCGCTCGGTCGCCATGGCTGCCGCGACGTGATCCACCACCGCCCGACCGCAGCTCAGCGCCGATGACAGATCAGGCTCGTTGCGCTCTAACGGCTCAAGGAAGCTGTAGGGATACCACGTATTCCCGGCAGCTTGCGGCGCGAGATAGGCTAAATCCGGCTGATCGAACTCCGTGCCAACGATAAAATACTGGCGGCGGTCGCGCCCCGCCCGTGAATCATGATCACGACGCCACGCGCCACATTCAGCGCGGCACCCGCCGCGATCACGGACTGCCCTTCATGAATTGCCACTGGTTATACCTTTCCACTGAGCGGTCGACTGCTCCCTATCACGGGGAACAATAATAGCGCAGCCCCGAACTTGACGAAGCCGTCGTTTCGGGCTATTCTAGGCGTAAGCTTATCCGAAACGTTTCGGGCTAGCCAGTCAAATCTATAGAAGTAATCTGCTGTTTATTTAGAAATAGATTAATGGGTTCTGCAACTTTGAAGTCAATCGCCAGTGCAACGGGCTTCTCGATCACGACGGTCTCGCGGGCGCTCGGCGGTTACAGCGATGTCAACGAAGAAACGCGACGCCTGATCGCCGAGGAGGCGCTGCGACAGGGTTACACGCCTAACCTCCACGCACGCGCCTTGCAGGGTCAGCGCGCACAAACGCTCGGTTTTGTCATCCCCGCTAACGAAACCCGCTACTCCGATCCTTTTTTCAGCCAGTTTGTCGCCGGGATTGGCAGCCAAGCCGCCGCCGCTGGCTATGATCTGCTGTTGAGCACGCATGGACCTGAACCCGGCGAGATTGACGTCTATCACCGCATGATCGCCGGACGCCGGGTCGATGGCTTCATCCTCACGCGCACCCGCCGGGATGACCCGCGCATCAACTATCTGCTCACGACCAATATCCCCTTCGTTGTCTTCGGTCGATCCACCGAAGCCGCCGAACCATTTATCTTTCTAGACACCGACGGGACGACCGGGCAGCGCCTCTTGACTGAGCATTTGATCGGACGCGGGCACCATCGCATCGCTTACGTCAGCCCACCCGCCGACCTGATGTTCACGCAGCACCGGCTGGACGGCTTTCGCGCAGCCATGTCCGCCCACGAGATCGCCATCGACGAGCGCTGCATCATCGAAGCGACGCTGACCGAAACCGGCGGACGCACCGCCGCCGAGCGTCTGCTCGCCCTGCCCCAACCGCCGACCGCGATCATGGCGGGCAGCGATCTGATGGCGTTCGGCGTGATGAGCGTGCTTCAAGAGCACGATTTGCGCGTCGGGACGGACATTGCCGTCACCGGCTTCGACGACATCCCCGCCAGCGCTTATATCCAGCCCGGCTTGACCACTATTCGCCAGTCGATCTTTGAGACGGCGCGCGAACTCACCCGGCTGCTGCTTGCCCTGCTCGACGGTCGCACGCCCGATCCGCTCGGCAGGCTGCTGATCCCCGAATTGATCGTGCGCGCTTCGACCGTGCCAATTCAGCATGAGCGCTAAAAGTTCTGAGCGAAATTTGTGTGTAGAGCTAGAATTAAGTTCCGCTCCCACATAAATCCCGCATTGCGGCGACGGCGACTTGGCGGTTTAATCAGAATTAATCACCGCGTTGGTGTCAACAGGTCACCCTTCATGAAGAAAATCAGCACGTTACTGTTCAGCGTTTTCGCCGCTCTCTTCATTCTCTCCCCGGCTACCGCGCAAGATACCCGTGTCCCCAACGCCCAAAAGTGGCAAAATCGCGTCTTTTATGAGCTGTTCGTCCGCAGCTTCTACGACAGCAATGGCGACGGCATCGGCGATTTTCAGGGCATCATCCAGAAGCTCGACTATCTCAACGACGGCGACCCCACCACGACAACCGATCTCGGCGTGACCGGGCTGTGGCTGATGCCGATCATGCCGTCGCCCAGCTATCACGGCTACGACGTGACCGACTACCGCGCCATCAACCCGGATTACGGCACAATGGACGACTTCAAAGCGCTGCTGGCGGCGGCGCACGCGCGCGGGATCGCCGTGCTGATCGATCTGCCGATCAATCACACGTCGTCGCAGCATCCGTGGTTCACCGCCTCGGCAGCAGACGACCCGGCTTACCGCGACTGGTACATCTGGGACGATAGCTGCCCGACTTATCCCGGTCCGTGGGGTGAAAAAGTCTGGATTCCGCTCAACGATAGCTGCTACTATGCGGTTTTCTGGGACGGGATGCCCGACCTCAACTACCGTAACCCCGCCGTCGTCGCCGAGATGGACGACGTTGCCCGCTACTGGCTCGAAGACGTCGGCGTCGATGGTTTCCGGCTCGATGGCTTGAAGCAGATCGTCGAGGACGGGAAGCTGCAAGAGAACACGCCAGAGACTATCGCGTGGGCGCGCGACTTTCAGGCTTACGTCGATTCGATCAAACCCGACGCAATCGTAGTCGGCGAGGTGTGGAGCAGCAGCTTCAACAGTTCCAATTATGTGCCTGCTGTCGATCTGGTCTTCGAGTTCGACCTCGCCGCCGCCTTGGTGCAAAGCGCCCGCAGCGGCAACCCCAACGCGGTCGACTCGCTTCAGAACCGTGCTCTTCAGCTTTACCCGCCGGGCGAATATGCCACTTTCCTGACCAACCACGACCAGAACCGGACGATGAGCACCATCCGCGACGTGGGCAAGGCGAAAGTCGCCGCCGACCTGCTGCTGACGCTGCCCGGTGTGCCGTTCGTCTACTACGGCGAAGAGATCGGGATGCAGGGCATCAAGCCCGACGAACGCATCCGTACGCCGATGCAGTGGGATGCGACCCCGAACACTGGCGGATTCACGACCGGCAAGCCGTGGGAACAACTCCAAAATGACGCGACGACGATCAACGTCGCCGCCCAAGACGGCGACTCCGACTCGCTGCTGAATCACTACCGCACGCTGATCCACCTGCGCAGCGATCACCCCGCGCTCGCCCATGGCGATTTCGTCAAGGTTGACTCGGCATCGCGCCGGGTGTACAGCTTCCTGCGCCGCACCAGCGACGAGACGCTGCTGGTGATCCTCAATCTGGACGACCAGCCGACCAGCGACTACGCGCTCAGCGTCGCCAACGCTGATTTGACGACGGTCGCTGCGAGCGCCGTTTACGGTGCCGATCAAGTTGCTCAGCCGCAGCTTGCCGACGGTGGTTTTTCCGATTATCTACCGGTACCAGAACTCGCGCCGCAGAGTCTTACGGTGATTCAGTTTGCGGGATAAATAGGTAAGATCGCTGATTGTCAGCGCAAGGCACCTAATCCCTTCCCCATTTTCTACTTACGCGAGTATTGGATTTAGGGTTTGAAAGGCATTGCTCCTTGCGCCGCCCGTAGGTTACACTACGTTAAAATATCAATTGGGGAGGTATAAGCAATCGAACCGCAACAAAGCCCACAGCAACCGAGACGCCGCGCAATACTTTTTGTCAGTTTGATAATCGTATTCCTGATCATCGTTGGGGTATTTGCGATAACGACCCTCAACCAGAGCACTGAGGCTACGCAAACACCACAGCCGGTGGTTCAAAGCGCGACCAGCACGAGCACACAGCTACCCGCTTCGACGTCAGAACCGACCATGACCGCGAGATCCACCGAGACTGCGCTGTTGGAAGCGGGACGCCCGAACAAATCTGTGCCAGCGCCGTACCCGCCCCGTCCCCGGAAACCCGCCAGTTCACGCAACCGGAGCAGGCGACCGAGCCGGGAGTCGATTATCGCGCGATCTTCTGCACCGACGCGGGCGCGATCTACGTCGATTTACTGGAAGAATACGCGCCGATTACTGTCAACAATTTCGTCTTTCTCGCCCAGCAGAATTATTACAACAACACGACTTTTCACCGGGTGATCCAAGATTTCATGGCGCAGGGCGGCGACCCGACCGGAACCGGTATGGGCAGCCCCGGCTATACGATCCCCGACGAGATCGTCGGTTTCCTGCATTTTGATCGGGCTGGCTGGCTGGCGATGGCGAATACCGGTCAGGCGAACACCGGCGGCGGTCAATTCTTCATCACCACCGCACCTTACCCGTCGCTGGACTTCGGCTATACCATTTTTGGCGAAGTGCTTGAAGGACAGGCGAATGTCGAGGCGATCCAAGTGCGTGACCCCGACACCGCGACCGAACCGGGCACGGCGCTCAACACCGTCGTGATCGTCACCAACCCGGCTTCCATCATCACGACTTACGAGCCACCGCCTCCGGCAACTCGTGAGACCATCAGCGCGCTGCTCGAACAGCTCACTAGCACACTGCCGGAGCAGCTTGCCGTCAACGAAGCCGTGACCGGCATTTTCGAAACCGATCAGGTCGCCGCGAGCGCGCCGGAGAGCCTCCAAAGCGCTTTCGCCGACTTCCTCGCCAAGTACCATCACGAGTATCGGGCGGGACACGGCGTCACCAACACCTCCTGTGACCTACAGACGATTCCGTTTATCTCGGTGAGCTACACGCTCGACCGCTTCGCTACGCCTGAAGACGCCACCGCTGCCCTCAACGACGGTTTCATCGCTCAGCTTGCGGAAGCCAACGGCTTCACCGGCGCAGACGTCGCCGGGTTGGACTATCCGGTGTACACCCAATCAACGACCGGCTGCGAGGCTGACGCCGTTGCCGCGATGACCGTCTGGCAGCGCGGGCATTTTGTCGTCACCGCCTCGGCGGTCTTCCCGGACACGCAAGTCGCGCCGCCGGAAGTCTGGCTGTCGAATCTCGTCGCTACGTCGATCTACGAACCGGCTTTCAGCGACGTGCTGCGCCCCGAAATGCGCTAAGGTTCGATGACGGGTATTGCTTAAACCTACCCTACCCAATCGCTGTGAATACAAAAAGCGCCGGACGATTCCGGCGCTTTTTCATTTGCAATGTACCTGTAAATGATGGTACGGTTGGACTCTAGACCAGCGACGCATCCAGCGTCATCGGCACCGCCGAGAGCGCCTGCGAGACGATACAGCCAGTTTTGGCTGCTTCGGCGGCGGCTTTGAACTTGGCTTCGTCGATACCCTCGACGTCGCCCTTGGTCACGAGGTTGATCTGGGTAATTGCCATGCCTGCGTCCGTCTTGCCGAGCACGACCGAGGAGGTCGTCGTAACGCTGTTGACCGTGAAGCCTTCTCGTGACAGTGCAGCAGCCAGCGCCATCGAAAAGCACCCGGCATGAGCCGCGCCGATTAGTTCTTCAGGATTTGTCCCCGTGCCCTCCTCGAACCGCGACACGAAGCTGTACTGCCCTTCGTAGGCACCACTGCCGAGTTTGACGCTGCCACTACCACTCTTGAGATCACCATTCCAAACCGCTTCAGAAGTCCGGGTCGGCATTCTTTATCTCCTCAATTGTACGAAATGAGCCTGATAAAGAATAACATTACATTGCTAAATTCGCTAGTTCCACCAACCCCACGTATCGACCCAATCTAGCCCGCTTCGGGTGGATGCTTCCTCATCGTCGTATTCCGCCGAGAGCCACAGCGTCGCCTTGAGCGCCGCGCGCCGCACCTCCATGTCCGGGTCCAGCAACGCCTCGACGACGTATGGCATCACTTCTTCGTCCATCATCCACAGCGCTTCGGCAGCCGCCTGCCAAATATGGCTGTTGGGGTTGGTCAGCGCCCGGATCAACGCCGGGCTTGAGGTCGAGTCGCCGATCTCGCCGAGCGCTTTGGCGGCGGCGAAACGCACGAAATCGTTCTCGTCTTTCAACAGCGCGTGCTCCAGCCCATCGAGCGCGAGATCGGTGCCAATCACACCCAGGGCTTCAGCAGCGGCGTAGCGCACGTAACTGTTCGTATCCGCTGAGAGGGCTTCCAGCAGTTCGGGCAGCGCTGACGGATCGCCTAGATCGCGCAGCGCTTTCGCCGCCTCCCAGCGGACAAAGCTGCTGTCATCGCCCAACAACGCACCGACTAATCCGGGGGTCGCGTCGTCTTCGCCGATCATCGCCAGCGCTTGCGCCGCCGCGCGGCGAACGTCCTTGCTCCGGTCAGACAGCCGTTCGACCAGCGCCGGAACTGCCGCCGGATCGCCGATCAAACTCAGCGTCTGGACGACCAAAATCCGCATTTTGCGATCCTTGTGGTTCAGCGCGTCCAACAGCGCCGGAAGCGCCAGCGGCTCGCGGAGCTGAGCGAGGCGATACAGCGCATGACGCTGCTTCTGTTCATCGTCTGCTCGCAGATCATTGATCAATTGGTTGATCAGGGATGTGTTAGGCATCTCCGTCTCCACTGTGCCTGATTCTCTGCGTCAAGTTTATATCCCCAAACCGCCCGTTGCAACGGCACAAAAGTTAAAGCTTTGACATTAAGTAGCAACCGTTTCGGAACTTACAACGTATCTATGATTAGACACCACCAACTCGACCGCTGCGACTACTGCTTCCCCTTGACACCCGACCACGCAGCGCATATAGTTGGCAGACCAAACATTTGAGAACCAAAAATTGGTGTGCGCATGGATACCGAACAACGTGCTGCTTTCATGCAGTCGGTCGAGATTCGCATTCTCGCCTCGATTCTGGGGAGGTTGGCGTCACGAGCCATCGAGGAGCGGTTCGCCGCTACGAGCAACAATGTCAATGGCTTGCAGTATGGCATTTTGCGGACACTCGCCTTCCAGAGTGTCACACTCAGCGACCTGAGCCGGAGCTTCGTCCTCGATCCTTCGACCCTTGTCCCGGTGGTGGACGCGCTTGAGCGTAAAGGATTGATCTCCCGCCAGCGCGACCCGAAAGATCGCCGCCGCATCCCACTCTCGCTGACGGAAAAAGGCGCGGACATGATCAAGGACGTGCCTTTGACCCACGAGGATGATCTCCTGTACCAGTGTTTGCAGGAGATGGGCGATGAAAAGTCCGCGACTCTGCTCGGCTTGCTGCGCGAAGTCGTCACTTCAATGCCGGACGGTGAGTTCATGGTGCAGTCGATTGAGAAGCGGTTGTATGCCTATCAAGAGGGTGAAGCCAACATCCACCGGTCGGATCATAGTTGTTTCACGGGTGAACCCAATTTTCGGAGTACGCCCGGTCTAGAGGCGAAACCATCCCGCGAGCGCCAGCGAGCGCTCCGCAGTCGTATGAGACGACGGTTTAACAAACGTGATGTGTGAGCAAGAGGAGGGGATATCAAGTTGCAAGCACAGGCTAAAGGGCAAAGGGGCGGACAGCGCCCGGCGGGAACAGGCAGTCTCGGACGTGCCATCCGCTATCTTGGAAAACAGCGCTCATCGACGCTGATAGCATATGGCGCACTGATCATCGCCACGTTGGCGCAGCTTGCTGTGCCTCAGCTCATCCAAAACATGATCAACGCCATCACCCAAGGGACAATCGCCAACCAGATCATCTCGGCAACCCAGAATCTACCGGAAATCGGTCAGAAGCTGGCACTCGGCGCAGCAGCAGCGCAGGCGGGCACCACTGCCGACGTGCTGATGGCAGCGCATACAAACGCCGATCAGTGGTTGGTCAACGCGGTGATCGCCATCGTGCTGTTCGCGGCGACCCGCGCCATCTTCTCGTTCGTACAAGCCTACATGGCAGAGAAAATGTCGCAGGGCATCGCCTTCGACTTCCGCAACGAGATTTTCGCGAAGGTGCAGCGCCTATCGTTCAGCTACCACGACCGCAACCAGACCGGGCAACTGATGGTGCGCGCGACCGACGACGTCGAGCGCGTCCGCATGTTCATCGCGCAAGGCTTGATCATGCTGGTGCAGTCACTCGTGCTGCTAGCCGCCACGCTGATTATCCTGTTTGCGACCAACTGGCAGCTCACGCTGGTCGTGATTCCGATCCTGCCGATTGCCTTCGTGGTGTTCGCGGTCTTCGCGCGCCTGACCCAGCCGTTATTCGCCGAAATTCAGCGCCGCCTCTCCAACCTGAACACGGTGCTGCAAGAGAACCTCGCCGGGATCAAGGTCGTGCGCGCCTTCGCTCGCGAGGACTACGAGGCGAAGCGGTTCTATACGTCCAACGACTCGTATTACGAGCAGCAGATCATTGTCGCGCGCACTTTCTCGATGTTGTTCCCGGTGATCTTCCTGATCATGCAGATCGGGCAAGCGGCGATTCTATACTTCTCCGGCAGCCAGATCATTGGCGGCACGCTCACGTTGGGCGAGTACCAATCGTTCAGTCTCTACCTGCTCTACGTTTTCTTCCCGTTGGGCATGTTGGGCTTCATCATTCAGTTGATGGCACAGGCAGCGGCTTCGTCCACGCGTATCTTCGAGATTCTCGACGCCGAGAACGACGTCGCCGACAAACCCGGCGCGATCACGCTACCCTCAATTCAGGGACACGTCGAATTTAAGGATGTGACGTTCCGCTATTTCGCATCGGGCGACCCCGTGCTGCAAAATGTCAGTTTCGAGGCGACGTCCGGTCAAACCATCGCTTTGCTGGGCGGAACCGGCAGCGGCAAGACGACGATCATCAACTTGATCCCGCGCTTCTACGATGCCAGCGAAGGTCAGGTCTTGATTGACGGCAACGACATCCGCGACGTGACGCTCGACAGCCTGCGCCGCCAGATCGGGATTGTGCTGCAAGAGACAAACTTGTTCAGCGGCACGATCCGCGACAACATCGCCTTCGGGCGCTCGGACGCGACCGACGACGAAGTGTTCGCCGCCGCCCAAGCCGCCGCCGCGCACGACTTCATCATGGAATTTCCGCAAGGCTACGATACGCCGGTCGGAGAGCGGGGCACGACCCTATCCGGTGGACAGAAACAGCGCGTTGCCATCGCCCGCGCTCTCCTGCTCAACCCGCGCCTGCTGATCCTCGACAACTCGACCAGCAGCGTAGACTTGATCACCGAGTACAAAATCCAGAAGGCGCTCGACCTGCTGATGGAAGGGCGCACCAGCTTCGTGATCGCCCAGCGCATCAGCACCGTCTTGAATGCCGACTTGATCCTCGTCCTCGACAAGGGTCAAATCGTCGCCAGTGGCAAACATGAAGACCTGATGGAAAACAGCGCGATCTACGCCGAAATTTACAATTCGCAGCTCGTCGGGGATGTCGAAGTTGACGCGGCAGAGGCGACGCCCGAAGCCACTGAGGAGGGCAACTCACTATGATGGGACCAATGGGCGGTCCGAACCGCATGTTGCAAGAAGACGCGCAAAAAGCGGCGAGCGTCAGCAAGACACTCAGTCGCTTCGCGCAGTATTTTGGAATCTACATCGCCGGCGTGATCTTGGCGCTGGGCTTGATCGTCGTCTCGACCTATACGCAGGTGCTCTCGCCGGACTACATCGGTCAGGCAGTGGACTGCTACCTGTTCCCGCAGGCGACCAGCAATTGCTGGTTCGATAGCACCGTTCAAGCCGCGATCCAAAGCGGATCGATCAACACCATCACCGCCGACATGAAACTGGCGGGGATGGGGCATCTGGTGTTGATCCTCATCGGCTTGTACATCCTCGGCGCGGCAGCCAGCGGCGCGGGCTTCTTCACTATGAGCCGGACAGGTCAGCAGGTGCTGCGCAAGATGCGGCAGGACTTGTTCAACAAGGCGCACGCGCTCTCGTTGAGCTACTACTCGGAAAACGACGCCGGTGACTTGATGAGCCGCATCACCAATGACACCCAGACGATTCAGCAGGTGTTCGGCTTTGCCCTGCTCAGCGTGATCAGCGGCGCGCTGCTGATGGTCTGGATCGGCGTCAAGATGCTGCAAACCAACGTGCCTTACGCGCTGATCAGCTTGGCGGTCGTGCCGGTTATGTTCGTGGCAACCGTCTACTTCTCCAATCAGGCGCGTAAAGCGTTCCGGGTCAGCCGCGAGGAGTTAGGCAACGTCAACGCCGACTTGCAGGAAAGCATTTCCGGCGTGCGTGAAGTTCAGGCGTTCAACCGCGAAGACGAAAACATCCAGAACTTCCGCCGCTCCAACGCCGCTAACCGTGACGCCAACGTCCGCGCCGCCTCCTTCACCAGCGCCCTGAACCCGGCGCTGGAAGCGCTCGGCTACGTCGCCATTGGCATCGTCGTGATCGTCGGCGGGCTGGCGGTGCTGCGCAACGAGCCACTGCTGGGCACGACGCTGATCTCGCTGGGCACAGTGTTCGCCTTCGTCCAGTACGTCCAGCGCTTCACCCAGCCGGTCACGCAGATCGCCGTGCTCTGGGCGAACATCCAGAATGCCATCGCCGGTGGTGAGCGCATCTTCAACATTCTCGATACGCCGCTCGACTTGACCGAAAAGCCGAACGCCCAGCCGATGCCACCGATCAAGGGCAAGGTGCAGTTCGACACCGTGCAGGCGGGCTATAAGTCCGGTCAGGACGTGCTCAAGGGGATCAGCTTCACGGCGCAGCCCGGTCAGACTATCGCCATCGTCGGACCGACCGGCGCGGGCAAGACGACCATCATCAACCTGATCCCGCGCTTTTACGACGTGACTAGCGGCGCGATTCGCATCGACGACATCGACGTGCGCGACGTGACGATGGCAAGTCTCCGCAGCCAGATCGGTCTCGTGCTCCAAGATACCTTCCTATTCTCGGACACGGTGATGAACAACATCCGGTACGGCAAGCTCGACGCAACCGATGACGACGTCATCGCGGCGGCAAAGCTGGTCGAGGCGGACTCGTTCATCGAGCGGCTACCGGAAGGCTACCAAACGATCCTTGGCGAGCGCGGCAGCGGCTTGAGTCAGGGTCAGCGCCAGTTGATCGCAATCGCCCGCGTTGCCTTGATGAGTCCCAACGTTCTGATTCTGGACGAAGCGACGTCGAGCGTCGATACGCGGACGGAGCGGCTGATCCAGAAGGCGTTCGAGGGGCTGCTCAAGGGACGTACCAGCTTCGTGATCGCCCACCGTTTGAGCACAATCCGCAATGCCGACCTCGTGATGCTGCTCCAAGCAGGCGAGATCGTCGAGCGCGGCACGCACACCGAACTGCTGGCGAAGAAGGGCGCTTACTACGACCTCTATATGAGTCAGTTCCGCCGCGAGGAAGAACCCGCTGCCAATGGCAACGGCAAGGTCGCCGAGCCGGTGGCGGACAAATAGGCAAAGCGTATGTTTGGTTGGGGCACGGCGCGCCGTGCCCCTGCGGTGTGCATTTTTCAAATCCCATTCACCCAAAAAAACTCATCACCCCCCAAGCTAAATCTGCGTATAATTGAGTTGTAAATTGCTATAGCCGTTACGTCTGGTGCGGCTATTTTTGTTGACGAGGAGCGTGCAGCACAAAGCATGACCTTAACCACCGAGCCTCCTAAGGAGCCTCCCCATCCCAGCGCAGTTTTAGCCACAACCCCCCGCCCCGCCCTTTGGAAAGACATCCCCGACGAAGACTGGAACGATTGGCGCTGGCAGTTAGCGCACCGCCTCAATTCCTATCAAGAACTCGCCCAGATCATCAACCTGACGCCGGAAGAAATCGACGGCTTGACGGCTGACGGCTTGTTCCGGGTGGACATCACCCCATACTTCGCCAGCCTGATCGATCCTGACGACCCGCTCTGCCCGATCCGCCGCCAAGTCATTCCGCTGGGGCGCGAACGGGAAGCTTTCAACGGTATGATGGCAGACAGCCTCGCCGAAGATGAGCACAGTCCTGTCCCCGGCTTGGTGCATCGCTATCCTGACCGCGTGCTGATGCTGCTGACGACCCAATGCGCCAGCTACTGCCGCTACTGCACTCGCAGCCGGATCGTCGGCGACCCGCGCGCCAATTTCAGCAAAGCCGAATTTGACCAGCAGATCGCCTATCTGCGCCAGACACCGCAGGTGCGCGACGTGCTGCTCAGCGGTGGAGATCCGCTGACGATTGCGCCGCGACTGCTCGAATACGTGCTGTCGAGTCTGCGCGCCATCGAACACATCGAGATCATCCGCATCGGCACGCGCGTGCCGATCTTCCTGCCTCAGCGCATCACCGACGAGTTTTGCGCGATGATCAAGCAGTACCATCCACTCTGGATGAACATCCACACCAACCATCCCAAGGAGATCACGCCCGAAGTCAGCCGCGCACTGGAAAAGCTCGCCTATGCGGGCGTGCCCATCGGCAACCAGAGCGTCCTGCTGGCGGGGATCAACGACAGCGTGAACATCCAGCGCGAATTGGCGCATAAGCTCGTCCGCAACCGCGTGCGCCCCTACTATCTCTACCAATGCGATCTGGTCGAAGGCGCCGGGCATTTCCGCACGACCGTTGCCAAAGGCATCGAGATCATCGAGGGGCTGCGCGGACACACCAGCGGCTACGCCGTCCCGACCTACGTAATCGACGCGCCCGGCGGCGGCGGTAAAGTCCCGGTCAACCCGCAGTACGTGATCAGCCAAGCGCCGGGCAAAGTCGTGCTGCGCAATTACGAGGGCTATATCAGCACCTACAGCGAGCCGGAGGACTACGATCCGCACCTGATCGACCACCTCGACCGGCAGGCGCAGCACCGCAGCGAACCCGGTCAAAGCGGCGTCAGCGGCTTGCTGGAAAGCGACCGTCTGGCGATCAAGCCCGCCGGATTCGACGCGACCCATCAGCGCGATGCCGAAACAACAGATCTCACGCCGTCCCGGTGGTCGCCGCCCGGCAGCAGCGACGGCGCCAGCATCAATACTGCCCCACACGAGCCGATTCTCAGTCACAACCATAACCAGAAAAGGTCGTAATCATGCGCGTGGCGATTCTGGAAGCCATAGACAAATTGCGACAGGCTGAAAAATGAAACTCGTCGAGACGGTCGCTTACATCATCATTCGAGAAAATCGCATCCTAGCGGAGAAGCGCAAACTGACCAAGACAGTTTGCCCCGGTGCGACTGCAATACCGGGCGGTCACGTCGAAGCAGGTGAAAGCCTAGAAGCAGCTTTGAAGCGAGAACTCCAAGAAGAACTGGGGCTAACCACCGACGACTTTGATTTTGTCTGCGCACTTCTCCACCGATCAGCCGAATTTCGAAAGCTGAACTACTTTGTCGTCAATTCGTGGCAAGGCGAGATTCAGAATAACGAAGCTGATGCGTTAGTCTGGATTCCGCTAGATGAGTTGGAAAAACTCGATTTAGAAGTAGATCGTCTCGCAGTCAGTGAATATCACAGGGTATACGATCCTCATTGATTTAGCAGCACCCAACAGAAAGCATGATCATGCGCGTAGCAATTCTTGCCAATCTCAAGGAAAATGCGCCTCGATGGGCGGGCATGCCCGCCGATCAGTGGGATGACCTCGACAGCGAGAAGACGGTCAAAAACCTCGCGGCGGCACTCGCCAGCGTCGGGCACGAGACGGAGTTCTTCGAAGCCAGCATCCAGCCGCCCTTCAGCTTGATCGAGCGGCTGACGAGTTATCAGCCGGATATCTGCTTCAATATTGCCGAGAGTCATTTCGGCGATGGGCGCGAAGCGCAGATTCCCGCGCTGCTGGAAATGATGCGCCTGCCCTACACCGGCAGCCAAGTCATGACGCTGGCGCTGGCACTCGACAAGCCGATGACCAAGCGCGTCCTCGCTTATCACGACCTGCCGACGCCGGAATTTCAGGTCTTCGAGAGCGCCGACGAACTAATCTGCGCCGACCTCGCCGACGATGACGGCAGGCTTCGCTTCCCACTGTTCCTCAAGCCGAGCCGCGAGGGGACAAGCATGGGCATCAGCGCCGATAGCATCGTCATCAGCGCCGATCAGCTCCACGAGCGCGTCGGGCAGATGATCCGCCGCTACAACGAGCCGATCCTGTGCGAGCACTACATCAGCGGGCGCGAGGTTATGGTCGGCGTGCTCGGCAACCTGCACCCGACGGCAGCGCGCCGCTTGAGTGAGCGCAGCTACGACGAGAGCATCCCTGACGAACTGACCTATCTGCCGATCATCGAGTTCGAGCCAACCCACCTCGACACGGAAGGCGACGTTTACACCAACCGCATGAAGACCGACCTCGCCGGCGACTACCGCTATCAATGCCCGGCACAGCTTGATGCCAGCCTCGAACGCCGGTTGCGTTTTCTGGCGGGAGCGGTGTTCCGCGTCACCGGTTGTAAGGACGTGGCGCGGGTCGATTTCCGCATCGACCGCGAGAGCGGTCAGCCGTACATTCTGGAGATCAACCCGCTGCCGGGACTGAACCCCGGCTTCAGCGATCTCTGCCTGCAAAGCGATGCGGCGGGCTGGGCATACGAGCGCCTGATCAACACGATCCTCGACAACGCGCTGGCACGTTATGGGCTAATACCCGAACCGGTTAGCGGCACCTGAAGTTCAAATCAGCGTGAATCAGCAGGGGCGTTCAAATGAACGCCCCTAGACACCAGCTAATAAAATCTGCTACGCCGTCAATCCGACATCGTGCGATGCTTACTCGTCTGTTTTCCCACGCTGGCGTAGATTGCGCGCCGACGAAGTCAGGCGCTGGAAATAATCCGATTCGGTGATCTCGTTAACCTGTTTATCGACGCGGCTGCGGTCGATCTCGATTTGCAGGGTCTGGATTTCGGTCAGCGCCTTGTCAAGATTGCTCTTGACCTCGCCATAGCGCTGCGCGTTCTCGATGGCGATGGCGGCTTGGGTGCCGAAGGCGGTCAACAGCGGAATTTGCTCGGCGCGGAACACGTCCTGCGCGATCCGATTGTCGGCATACAGCGCGCCAATCTCCCGTCCTTGCAGCGTCAGCGGAATGCAGAGGATCGAACGCAGTTGATTGTTGACGACGCTCTTGACATTCTGGAAGCGGTCGTCCGCCTGCGCGTTGGTCGTCAGAATCGCCTTGTTCTCCTTGAGCGCCTCACTGACGACACTGCGGCTGAACACCGCCTCGTTATCGGCGATATTCTCCTTGCCCCAGTTGCGCGCGACCGCGATTTCAAGTTCCGCCGTCTCTTTGTTGCTCAGCATCAAGTAGGCGCGTTCCGCCCCGGTCAGCTTAATGACGGTATCCATCACTTCCTCGAGCACGAGGTCAAGTTCCAGCGACGACGTGATCAGCGTGAACGTCCGCATCAGTTCTTCCAACTGCTCAAGCTGATGCCCCATCCCTTGTGCCTGCACTTGGGCAAGGTCGAGCCGCGCGTACATCTTCTGGGCGACAGCGACCAGATCGACCTGAATTTGAAAGCCGTTTTGGGTGAGCACTTGCAGGAGGCGATCAAAGATTGTCTCAAGCTGCCGCGCTTCGGTCGCGGTTTGCTGGAGCGCTTCGACAACTTGGGTCGTGACACCGTTATTCTCAGGCATTGAGTATCCTGTTATCAGCTACAGGGAAGCACGCTTCTGAAGTTCGCATACAGTAACTCTATCATAACTCATTCGTTCGAATTCCGCACCCTTAGCCCGGTGGCTGTGCCAATAAGCTAATGCGATTCTCAATTTGGTAATCGGTTCCCGCCGCTGCGCCGTCGATGGTCACCGGCAGTCGCTCGCCGGTGCGGGTGTTGTAGATGCCGATCACAAGACGATAGCCCGACCCAACTGAATCGACTCCATCCGGCAGTTTGATCACGCGCTCGTCGCTGATGTACTCGCCCGGCTCCCAGACCAGCGTCGAGTAGTAGCCATGCTCGCCCTTGGCGACCGGACCATCCCATGACGCGATCAGGTTATCGTCGGCATCGCGCAAATGGATGAAAACCGAGTAATCGTCGGTCGGCTGCGCCAGCACCTGCCAAAATAGATGCGCGATCACTTTGCGCCCCTGCCACAAATCGAGACCGCCGATGTCGTAGCCAAGGTAACGGGCGAATCCGCCGATCTCGACGTCGTGAGTTTCGAGACCGTTCGGCGTCGGCGCGATCCAGCGGTTGTTCAGTTGCAATTCATAGACATCATAGCGGAAGATGCCGTCGTCCATTCCCCACGCTCGCCGCACGATATCCTGACGATCCAGCGCCCCCAGCACCTGATTTTCGGTCGGTGGCACGGCGGCGTAATCGTTCTGCGCTTCGAGTGTCGCGTAGATGAAGTAATCGACGCCGTCCAACTGCGCGAGACGGATCGGCGCGTCGTCAACACGGATGTCGTCCAGTGGGAAGAAGAACGGGAGTCGGTCAAGGCTGGGCGCAGCAACCACCAGCTTTTCACCGGGATGTTCATCGTGCCAGACATTTAGTCCGTCGACCACGTTCATCAACGCCGCGTTGCCGGAGCGATACCGCGCGGTATCGTCGGGGTATTTGTCCGTCCACAGGTAATCGACTCCGCCATTCAAATCGCCAATCGCCGCGATGATGCCCGGATAGGCGATCACCACGATCACAGCAAGGTAAGCAAGCCGCCACGTCCCCTGCCCGATCCGCTCCGGCGTAACAGTCGCTCCAATACGACCGCTGTCGGCAAAATCATCAGCGGGACGATGGCGAAGGCGAGGCGATAGTGATAACTGTAGGAATAGAACCACGTCAGGAAGTAGGGCAGCGCCAGCGCTAACCCCCATCCGACTTTCGCCGCCGTCGCCCGCAGATCGTCGTCCCACAGATCGCGGGCAGCGCGCCACAGGTTGATCGCCAGCAGGATCAAGCCAGCGCCCAGCAGGGCGAACTCCAGCCACGTCAGGCGGCGCGGCGACAGAATGGATGGCAGCAGCGCCAGCAGTACCAGCGCCAGCCCCGCCCCACCGATGCGCCAGCGATAACGCGGATAGCGCACGACCATCAAGATCGCCCACGCGATCAGCGCGACCAGCAGCCAACCGAATTCCCGCCCGCCGCGCTGCGCCAGCGTCAGCCAGTAGGGCGTCGGAAAGATCACGGCGGAATGACCGAGCAGCAGATTGCGCAGGTACCAGACCCCGCCGAGCGGTGCTGCCGCGACTCCGGTCAGCAGCGCGACCTCGAAACGGGGTCGCCAGCGCACGAAGTCGAAGCGAACACGCACGCCATCGATCAGCACCAGCAACCCAACGCCGAGGATGAACGCGCCCATCGTCGGCTTGATCCACATACCGACCCCTAGCAGCAGCCCGGCGATCAAAGCATTGCGACGGCGCGGTTCTGCTCCCGTCCACGCCAGCAGGAAGAACGCCGCCGCCAGCGTGAAGGCGAACGCCAGCGGGACTTCCAAGTCACCCATCCGCGCCCACTCGCCGACGTGCGGATAGAGCGCCCAGATCGCCGCCGCGATGATGCCCGTGCGTCGATTGATCAGCTGTGAGCCGAGGACGTAAGTCGCCAAGATGCTGCCGACGTGCAGGAAGGGCAGCACCGCCCGCGCCGCATGATCGTTGATGCCGCCCAACTGCGCGTAGGCAAATTGCAGCGGCAAAAACTGCGGATAGTAGCCGATCCGCTGCGGGATATTGCCTAGCAGCGCATACAACCGTCCTTCGTAGCCGTAAACCCACAAGGCGTCGTAGGCGGTGAAGGGCCAGTAGGCTGTGACGATCCAGCGCACGACCAGCGCCGCGAATACCAGCACAATCAGCAAGCGCTCATCGGCGAGCAGCGGATGACGCTCAACCGGCGCGGCAGCGGGCTGTCGCCACTTGCGGACGACCAGCACCAGCGCGACTAGCGCCAGCACGACCGTGCCGCCGTTGACGTTGAGATTGGTCAGCAGCGCCGTGCCGTTGGCAGCGCCAATCATACCAAGCACGAGCATCCACGCCGTCAGCAGCATCGGTCCGAGCGCGAAAGCGACGGCGATCACCTCTACCCGCCGTCCCCACTCCGCGCGCGGCAGCAACGCCAGCGACCACACACCGCCGAGTACGACGTAGATCCACAAGAACGCCGGGACTCCGGCGAGGCTGTCAGTTATCCAGTAAGGCATGGGCAGGTCTCAGGGACGTAAGGCAAGGATGCGTCCGTCGGTGATGCTGACGTAAACCCAGCCTTGATCGGTCACGGCGACGTCAAGCGGGCGCTGCGGATAGAAGCCGCTGCCCCGGTAGTTCATCGCTTGAATGGTGAAATCGGACTGCGGGTCATCGTCGGGGCGCGCCGGGATCAGCGGCGTGACAGTTCCCGCCAGCGGATCGACCGCGACGACGGTATAGCCGCGCAGGTCGAATTGATTATACGATCCGTAGAGCACGACGATCAGCTTGCCTTCCAGCGATGGGATCGCGTCACCGTGATAAGCGGCGATCCCGGTCGGCAGCGCACCGGTCGGCAGCGCGACGGCGGACGCGGTCGCGGTCGCGCAGTCGAAACCGGGTAAGTCGGGCAGATTTGCACCAACGCAATAGGGAAAGCCAAAGTTCGCTCCCATCGTAACCCGATCCACTTCGTCAAGGTCAGGTGTCGCAAACAATCCCGTGCGCGCGGTGTCCGTCACCCACAGATCGCCGCCCGCGAAGGTGAGATCGACCGGTTGGCGCAGCCCGGTAGCGACGATCTGGCGGTCGCTCCCGTCGAGCGCATAGCTCAGCACCGCGCCGCGCGCTGGATCGTCGGCGACGCAGAAGTCACAGGGCGCGCCGGTGCTGACGTAGAGCCGGGTATCGTCCACGGCAATCCCGCCCGTCCAGAAGCCGCCGCCAGTGGGCAAATCATCGATCAGCGTCGTCAACGCCCCATTCTGCCAGCGATAGACGTGCGATCCTCCAGCGATGTAGAGCGCGCCGTCGTGAACCGCCAGTCCATTCGGCAGCGTCAGCCCGCTGGCGATCAAGTGCGGCGTGTCCGGCAGCAAGTCGCCGTCGCTGTCGGTGATCGCATAGACTTCGCCCAGCAGTGGGCGGGTCGCGTAGAGCGTGCCATCCGGCGCAGCAGCCAGCGCTGTAAATGCCAGTGTCCCGGCGGTCGGGTCTTTAATCACCTGTTCCAGACAAGCTAAACCAGATTGGATCCATGGCTCAGACAAGCTGGTCGCCCGCTCAGAACAGGGGGAAATCTGCCCGTTCGCGGCATCAACCGGTTGTACTACGCCAAGCAGCGCCAGCAGTAACAGCGCCGCCATCAGGGGAAACCGCAATCTGCACTCCCGTGGGTATCGCAGCCTAAATGCGGGTAGAATAATACCTATAGCCATTGCAGATAGCGAGAGAGAACTATGTCCGAACCGATTCGTTTAGCGCTCGTCGGCACGGGGCTGTTCGCCCAAGACGCGCATTTACCGGCGCTGCAAACGCTCGGCGACCGCTTCCAGATCGCCGCCGTTTTCAGCCGATCGCACGCCAACGCCGAGGCGCTCGTCGCTCATATTCCCGGCAGTCCTCAAATTTACACTGATCTTGACGCGTTGCTCGCCAACGACGAGATCGAGGCGGTAGACCTGATCCTGCCGATTGAGGCGCTGCCCGCTGCGGTCGAAAAGTCACTGCGGGCGGGCAAGCACATCGTCAGCGAAAAGCCGCTCGCACCCGACGTCGCCGCCGGACGCCGCTTGATCGAGAGCTACAACCGCAACCACAGCGATCAAGTTTGGATGGTGGCGGAAAACTACCGCTATGAGGAGTCGTTTCGCCGAGCGAGTGCGGTCGTTAGAAGCGGCGAGATCGGCGCGGTGGTACTCGCCGAGTGGACTTTGCTGCTGCCAACGCTGCCCGGTAACAAATATTACGGCACCGAGTGGCGGCGCTCCGGCACGTTCCCGGGCGGCTTCCTGCTCGATGGCGGCGTCCATCACGTCGCGGCGCTGCGGCAGGTCGTCGGCGAGATCGCCAGCGTCAGCGCCGAAGTCCGGCAGACCCGCGCTGACCTACCACCCGCCGACACGCTCAGCGCGACGCTTCGGTTCAAGAATGGCGTGATCGGCAGCTACACCGTCACTTACGCGGCGGGCGCGCCCTTCCCCACCTACTTGACGGTCGTCGGCGATGACGGCGTCGTCCGCGTGAATCGCGGCAGCCTTGAGGTCACCGCCCACGGCGAGACTCGCCACGAAGACTTGAGCGCCTACCGGAATGTCACCGAAGAACTCGCCGCCTTCGCCGCCGCCGTCCGTGACGGTGAGCCGCATCATAATTCGGCGCTCGAAGCGCTGCGCGACCTCGCCGTGATCGAGGCGCTGCTCCACGTCTGCCCAGAGCGGCAGTCGCATCGAACTGGGCGACTTCGCCGACTTGGAGACGCGCACTATGAGCGAGAACCTGCTCGTCAGCACCGGTTGGCTGGCTGATCATCTAGACGACGCCAATCTGCGGATCGTGGACATTCGCGGGCACGTTTTGCCCGCCTCGGAGCCACACCCGCATTACTTCAATCATGCCGATGACTACGCGAAGAGTCACCTCCCCGGCGCGGTCTTTGTCGATTGGGTCAAAGAAATCACCGCCCCCGCCGATCCGCGTCACGCTCAGATCGCGTCGCCGGAACGCTATGCCGACGTCATGCGACGGATCGGCGTCAGCGACGAGACCTTCGTCGTCGCCTACGACGACGCCAACGGCATGTTCGCCGCGCGGCTGTGGTGGTCGCTGAATTACTACGGGCACAGCAAGGTCGCCGTGCTCGACGGCGGCTGGGGTAAGTGGATCGCCGAAGGACGACCGACAACCGCCACGCTTCCGACCATCGCATCGTCGGATTTCGTCGCCCACCCCAACCCGGCGATCTTCCGCAGCGGCGCGCAGGTGTTGGCTCGGCTCGGCGGCGATCAGCAGTTGATCGACGTGCGCTCGCCGGAGGAATTCGCTGGAAAAGAGTCGCGGATCGACCGCTTCGGGCATATCCCCGGCGCGGTCAACGTCCCGCGCCCGACGCTGCTGGCTCCCGACGGTACGCTGCTCTCGCCCGACGCCTTGCGTCGCCATTTCGCCGCTGCCGGGATCAGCGATCACTCGTCGGACGTGGTCGTCTACTGCAATGGCGGCGTCTCGGCGAGTTTCGGACTGCTGGCGCTGCGCGCTGCCGGACTCGACGGCAGCGTCTACGATGGCTCATGGAAGGACTGGGGCAGCGACGAGAACAAGCCTGTCGCCTAAAAAGTAGCACAATTGTTCCAAATCTGTTACAATAGAAAGCACTGTTCAAACAGCGCTGGCTGACTGATGCCCGACCAAGAATTGTTCGCCGAAGTCTTTCCGATCCTGACCGACTCGCTCCCGCCGCTGACCGCCTATCGCTTGAGCGTGAGCAGCGGCGAGTCGCTGCGCCGCATTGGGGACAAAACTCGCCGGGTGGTTGGGCGAAACCTTCGGCGGATTCTGGGTCTACAGCAGCGGGCGACTGATCACCGACGCGCCGCCCAACCCGGTCAAGCTGGTGATGGCGCTTGACGCCGCCCGCAGCGAACAGCGCCGCATTTTCGGGATGGTCGAAGGCGTCGAGGAAGATTTCCACTGGCAGCCTTCGGCGGACGAGATCGCCGATTACGTCGTGCGCGGTCCGGTCGCGCTGGTCGAAGACGCGATCCTTGAGGCGCTGGCGCGCACGGTTTACACCATCCGCAGCGCCCGGATCGAGCGCGAATACCATCTGCGAACGTGGGCGGTTGGGGCTGACCCGGCGCTCTCCGTCTCGGTGATCTCGCGCCTGCTCTACGAGCCGGATTTGCAAGCCTACCTCGACTCGCTGGAAAAGCCGTCCGAAGTCGTCGGCATGTGGGTCACCGACAAGACTTCGCGCGTGCAGGGCGAAGTGATCAAGCTGGTCGGCAAGCTCGATGAGCAGCGCGAGCGCTTGCTCGACTTGACTCAGCGTGAAGCGACCCGCGCCATCACCGAAGCCGCCCCCGGCGATCATTGGGTCGTGCGCGTGTTGGCGGGTTCGCGGGAGTACGATTACGTCGCCGACGCGCTCGACCTCGTCATCCGCCCGGAAGACATCAGCCAATTCGCCATCAACCGCCCGCAGATCGAGAAAGCGCTGCACCTCAAGCCCGCGCTTCATGCCCAGATGGTCAAGCTGGTCGCCGACGTGATCAAAGAAGCCAAGCTGATCGGCAGCGCTTACAGCACGCAGAACGCGCCCCAAATCTTTCATGGCGAAGCGCCGAAGCCCAACCTGATCTTCGGCGACAACCGCGTGCGCCCCTTCAACGCGGCAAAGCTCGCCACCGATTTCGCCGACTGTAGCGCGCAGCACCTCCCAGAGCGACTGATCAGCGCGCCGCTGCGCGTGGTCGTGATCAACACGCTCGGCGAGGAAGTCGGCTTGTTTCTCGAGGCGCTCCGGCGACTGCTGGAGCGCGACTATCATCTGGCACTGGAAGTTGTGCGCGAGCGCAACATGCGCGTGATCTCACAAGCGAATCTCGAAAGTGCCGTGCGCCTGCTGCAAAAGGAGACGTCCGACCTCGTGCTGGTCTTTCTCCCAGACGACGCCGATGCAGGTGCCGATGAGGATGAGGGCGTCAGCGACCGCACCGCCCGGACGCAGGTCATCGGGCGCGGGCTGCCCTGCCTGACGATCAGCGCCGCTACGCTCGATCATCCCGAAGCCATGAGCAACGTCATCATGGGGTTGATCGCCCGTGCGGGGGCTGCGCCTTACCTGCTCGCCGACCCGCTGCCCTGCGCTGATCGCGTGGTCGGCTTAAGCCTGATCCAGCAAAGCAAGCGCGAAGGCGAAACCGTGACCGGAATCGCACGCATCTACGCCAGCGACGGCAGGCTGCTGCGCGGCGTGCTGGCGAGCGCACCGAGCGAAGACGGCAGTATCCCCGACGCGCTGCTGGAAAAGCTGCTCCCGCGCGACCTGCTCGCCAAGCAGCAGATTATCGTTCACGGCGACGGCTATCTGCGCCGCGAAGCGCTGCGCGCGCTTGGCAGTTGGGAGGACGAACTGGGCGCATCGCTCGCCCCGGTCGAAGTAATCCGCTCTGGCGTCCCCCGTATGTACGCCCTGTGCGGTGGCAAAATCGAGCCGCCCGCGTGGGGCAGCGTCCTCAAGCTGAGCAGCACCGAGGCGTTCGTGCAGGCATCAACCGCGAGTTTGCAGCCGCTTCATCTGCGCTGTGAAGCGCCGTTCGCCATCGAGGACGCGGTTCAGTCGGTGCTACTATTTTCGCTGCTGCACTACGGGTCACTTAAAACCCCGAAGCTGCCGGTCACCGTTCACAATGCCGACCCGATCGAGAACGGGGTCGTGCGCGGCGTCATGCCCACCGCCATCGAGACGATGCTCCCCTTCTGGCTATGACATTTGTAGAAAATACGAGTCAATCGGCAAGACTTTCTAAAATTCGTATATAATGATGAGATAAATCGTCAGCCGACGCCGAGGTGCGCAGCGATGAATACCGGATTTAACGTCATCGACTTCATGGATTTACCCTCGACTGAGCGCTGCATCGTGCGGTTGGTGCTCCGCCAAGCCCCCATCTCCTACCCGCAACTGCGCGACGCTGTCTCCGAGCAAACGCTCGACGACGGCAAGCTCACCGCCGCGCTCGATCACCTCACCAATACGCGCTGGTTGGTTCGGCAGAACCGCGACCAGCAGGTCTTCTACCGGGTCAACCCGGGCGAAAAGACCGGCAGCCATAACTCGGACTTCTGGGATACGCTCGACCTCGACGCCATGCCGACGCCGCTGGCGCTCAGCTTGCAAGCAGACCCGGACAACTGCGCGCTGCCAACCGAGCGCAGGGGCAAACGTCGCCTGCCGCAGCAGATTTGGGACTGCATCTGCGACCCGGAACCGGGCGCACCTGAGCCAAAACGCGACACTAGCAGCGCCGTTCGGCGCACCGGATTGTTCGACTCGCTCATCGACGATTAATCCACAACGCTATCCAAACGCTGCGCTTTTGGCGCATTCACCTGTACAATAGTGCATAACGTTCAACAGGGCGAAATCAATTCGCCCTGTTTGCTGCGTAGAGGTAAATCGAGCAGCGATTGGCTGGCGCGGCGGAAAACGGGTAACATTAACCGTATTACGGTCGCAGACTCAGTTCATGACGCCTACAGGAGTTCTTCATGTCCAAAATCATTTCTGTTCACTCATTTCGTGGTGGCACAGGGAAATCGAACACGACGGCGAATCTCTCGGCGCTGTTTGCTGCTAAAGGGCTGCGCGTCGGCGTCATCGATACCGACATCAACTCGCCCGGCATCCACGTTCTGTTTGGCTTGCACGAAGACGACATCAAGTATTCCCTGAACGATTATCTGTGGGGCAAAATCGAGATCGATAAAGCCGCCTACGACGTAACCGCGATGCTCAACAGCGATTTGCAGGGTGGCGCGGGCGCGATCCCGGAAGGGGGCAAGGTCTTCTTGATCCCTTCCAGCATCAAGGTCGGCGAAATTGCGCGGATTCTGCGCGAAGGTTACGACGTGGGGCTGCTCAACGACGGTTTCCAGAACCTCGTGCGCGATCTCAAGCTCGACGTACTGCTGATCGATACGCATCCCGGCTTGAACGAGGAAACGCTGCTATCAGTCGCTATCTCCGACGCGCTGGCGATCCTCATGCGCCCCGACCAGCAGGACTATCAGGGCACCGGCGTCACGGTCGAGGTTGCCCGCAAGCTCGACGTGCCGCGAATGCTGCTGATCGTCAACAAGACGCCGACTTCGCTCGACTTCGACGAAGTGAAGTCGCGGGTCGAGAAAGCCTACAACTGTCAGGTGGGCGCGGTACTGCCTCACTCCGATGAAATGATGGTGCTAGCGAGCAGCGGCGTTTTCGTGCTGCGCTACCCCGACCACCCGATCACGCAAAAGATGCGCCGTGTCGCCGACATTCTGCTGAGCTAACACAGTCGTATTCGCCCAACGTCGATCCTGAAAAGCCCCTCATGCTAGGGGTTTCTTTTTGTACTCGTCCGACGCAGGCGTACGGCGTGCCAGCGTCAGAAACGCCGTGATCAACTGCTGCATCTCATCCCCATTGGCGTTGATCGCCAGCTCGCGGATCGCGGTATCGTACTCGCGGTTAGCGAGCAGTTCCAGCACGTCATAGAGTTGTTCGAGATAGCTGGTCGCGTAACGGATACGCTCGGCAAAGCCGCGCATCAACTGGACGCCGACCAGCGGGCGCTGCTGAATCAGCCGGAGGAAGTCGGCGCGCTGTAAGACCAGCGTCTCTAACGGCGTGGTGACGACGGCGGACGCCGAACGCGGCTTGCCATCGATCAGCGCAAACTCCCCGATAATCTGCCCAACACCCAACCGGCGAAAGGTGATTTCGTTACCGCTCTCGTCGTGCATGAAAATGCGGACGTCTCCGCTACAGATCAGCAGCATGGTCTCGCCGGGATCGCCTTTGCTGAACAACAGCGTGCCGACCGGAAAGGTTCGCCGGCGGAGCAGCGCCGCCAGCGCATCGAGTTCCGGCGCGTCCAGCCGTTCCAACAGTGCGAAGCGCCGCAGTTCATCGCCCGCGCTCACGAGACACTCTCCGCCCGATCATGGCTGCGCAGCCGCGCCAAGCGCGCCGATAGACGCGCCAGCACGACTTCAATCAGCGTCGGGACATTCGGCGCGATCTCCGTGACCGGTTCGGCTTCAACCGGCACAGCCGCCGCCGGCGCAGCGACGTACTCACCCTGCGCGATACTGCTCAAGGTCTGGAGAGTCGAACTCGACCGCGCGCGTCGTGTAGCGCGCGCGATCCGCCAGCACCACCAGTACGGCGAGGATCACCTGTGGACGGCTTTGGATGAACATCTGGAAGACCTCGCGCCGCAGCACAAACGCCGATAGATCGCCTTGCGCCCGCGCCCGCGCCGAGCGGCGCTCGCCATCGAGCACGGCGAAGTCGCCGACGACTTGCCCGGCGCCGAACGTCCGCAAGTGCTGCTCGTGTTGGGCATAATCGAGCGCATAGATCGCAATCGCGCCGTCTTCGATCAAGTACATCGTGTCGCCCTCGTCGCCTTTGTCGAACAGCAGTGTGCCGTCAGGGTGACGCTCAATTTCAATCGCCCGGCTAAGGTTTTCGAGGTCAGCCAGCGAAACCTGACGGAAAATGTCGATCTGGTTGAGGCGCTGCGCCATCGCTTCAAGCTGCTCCGGCGCGAACTTGTATGCCAATCCGCTCAGGCGCATGAACATATCGAAGGTGTGCACCAACGTCGGGTCGTGCGCCGCAAACTGGGTTTGCAGATCGTCCCACATGGCGCTGTCTTGAGTCGGGAATAACTCTTGCAGATAGGCGAACACCGACCGCCCCATCTGCCGTCGCAGCGCCTGGCTTTCCGCTTGCCGCTGCGCGATCTCCGCCGTCCATGCTTCGCGCAAACGCGGGCTGACGTTCGACGCGGCGAGGTTGTTTTCGAGGATGCCGATGTTCGCCTGAGTCACCAACAGGCGCTGAATCAACTCGACGTTCGACTCGCCGAAGGTCTGGCGCAGCTCGGCGAGGATCGTCGAAATCGACGCGCCGCCGAACCGCTGGATCGCCTGTCGCTCACCCGGCGACACGTCGAGCGCTAAGCCGAGCGTCTGGTTGAAGCGCGCCTTCTCCTGCCGCAATCCGTACACGATCTGCAAACCGATCAGCGCTGCGCCGCCGATGCCGATGGTGACCGCCACCAGCAGCAAGCTGATCCCAGTCATGGCATGTACCATGTTGTTGTAGGCGACGTGCAGAGCAATCGCCAAGCCGATAGCGAACAGGGGCAGCAGCGGCGCGCGCGTCCGCCGCAGCCGTCCCAAGCCAATGCCGACGATGCCGCTGGTCATAGCGTGCATCAGCGAGGTGGACAGAGCGCGCGTGATCGCCAGCGTCAGCGACGGGGACGCGCTGACATAGGCGAGGTTCTCCATCATGGCGAAACCGATACCGACGCCGAAGCCGTAGACCGCGCCATCGACGAAATAGGTGAACCGAGGCTGGCGCGTGCAGTAGAACAGCACCAGTGCCTTTAAGAATCTCCTCGATCACCGGCGCGGCGAAACCGACCATGAGCGGATAGCCAATGAGCGTATGGAGTTCGCCGTTGATCAGGGCTGCCAGCGGATACGCAACTAGCGCCCCCCACAGCGCACAGATCGCCAGCATCCGGGGTTTCGAGGTTTTGAACAGATCCAGTGCGTAAATCGCGTAGAACGCGAGCGGCGGAATCAGCAGGGTGATCGCGTAGGCAGCTAGCGTAGTCACAAGCACACCTTTCTTGCACACCCCACATTATTCACCAGCGATATGCAGATCGCAACTCGCCGGGGAAAATTGGCGTCGCAAGAACGGGGCAAAGCCGTGCCCGATCACGCATCAAGCGATGCGGATCGCCGTCGACTGAGTTATTTTGCTGAAAAGTTGAATGTGCGAATCAGCGCCGGGTTCGCCAGTAAAACAGCATTCCCACCACAGCGACGCCCAGCAAGACGAAAATCGCCGCACCGTCACTCATACCAATTGCCATTCCTTGCAGGGGTTGGTTCGAATCGGGGACGGCGAGCACTAGCAGCGCGCCCAACACCAGCACGACCGCCGCCGCTAATCCCGCGAGGCGCACGAGGGGACGGTCGACCAAGCGCAGCGTGGGTTTGTGCGCCCGATCCCACTCAGCGTCGAGCATGCGGTTCAAGCGCGCCGTAAAAGCGGGGCTGGGCGGCGCATCCGGTTCAATTGCCCGGTAGAGCTGGCGCAGAACCTCGCCTAGTTGTTGATTTTTCTCAGACAGCATGGGCATACTTCTGCCACTAAGCAGTGCGTCGGTCGCCCCAGCAAGTTCGTCGTCCAGTTGATCCATTCCTCAAGCCTCATCCATAGCTGTTCTCGCCGCCTGGATAGCACGGCGATACAGCGACTTGATCGCTTCGAGCGATTGATCACGCTCTTGGGCGATTTCGTTAAACGTCAGACCATCAGCAAACCGCATTAAGATTACCTCTTGATAGTGATCCGGCAGGCTGTCCAATGCTCGCTGGATCAGCAAGCGCTGGTCGATATCGCCGCTGTCGAACGACGATGGTACCCGCTCGCCATTTTCGAGATCGACTTCAACTTCAACCGGATTACTTTGTCGCCCGCGCCGCCGGTAAAAGTCGGCGATCTGGCGGTTGACGATGGTATAGAGCCACGTGTTAAAGCGCGCTTCTTGCTTGTAGCTCTTGAGCGAGCGCGAGACCGCGAAGAAGACATCTTGCGTAACGTCTTCTGCTTCTTGCGCAGGGATCTTGCTCTTCACCCGGTTATAGACCTTGTTGAGATACCGGTTGTAGAGTGCGAAAAATGCCTGCTTATCGCCCATCTGAGCCTGTCGAGCCAATAGTTCATCACTCGGTAAATTCATGGTCTAATTCTTTGAGTCGTCATTTTAAGCCAATCGGTGTTGATCTGGAATCAAAAAAGGATTCCTTTGCTCAGCAACAGAACGCTCGTTAGCTCTCAATCTCTCGAATATCGGCCTAATCGGCTTCACGTTTGGTCTCGCTGCAACTGCGCTAACCGGTCGATCTGCCCGCTGATACTATGGTCATCCGGGAAAATCGTCAGCGCGTGTGCGTAGAGTTCAACCGCGCGGTCGAGGTCGCCGCTCGCCTCCGCATTTTGCGCGGCGGTCGTGACGACTTCAATCGCCGCTGGCAAAAGTCCGCATTTCATCAAGTGATAGGCAAGCACGACGGGTTGGTAGGTGAATTCAGGGTGTGCTCGCCAGTAATCGACGGCGATCCGGTGAACTTTCAGGCGCTGCGCCCGCGACAAGCTCTCGTAAATTACACTTTGCGTCAGCCCATGCCGGAAGCGATAAGCGTTCGGTTCGAGTTTCTCCAAAATCTGCGTCCGGCACAGGTCGTCAATAATCGCCTGAACCCGCACTAGATCGTTGATTTCGCTGAGCGGTAGCAGCGCCTCGGCGGTGAAGTCTTCGATCAGTACCGCCGCGCCGCGCAGCAGTCCTTGAGTCTGCGGCGGCAGGCTGTCTACCCGGCTGACGACCAATTCGCGCACATCGTCCGGCACCATTCCGAGATCGGCATCGGGCTTGAGTTCCGCATAGCCCTGCTCGCGGTCAATGTAACCTGCTTGCAGCAGCTTACGCAGCAGCGCCTCGATGAACAGCGGACGTCCGCTCGACCGCTCCCAGAGCAGCGTCTTTAAGCGCGGACCAAGTTCGCTGCTGTGCAAGATCGCCAGCGCGACCTGATCGGTTTCTTCCTTGTTCAAATCCGGCACAGTCAGCGATTGCACGTCCAGATCGAGGTTGATCGTCGGCTCGTAGGTGACAACGATCACCAGTTTCGCCTGCTTGATCTCGTCCAGCACGTGTTTGAGCACGTAAAGTGCCTGCGCGTTCTCTTGATGTAAATCATCAATCACCAGCAGCGTTGGCGTCTGGTCGGCAAACGCCTTCAAGAAGCGGACGACGCCTTCCGCCAAACCGACTCGCTGGGCGGTTCGCTTGACCTCGTTCTTAGCCTCTTGCTGAGCGTCGACAGCTCGCAGCGCCGCACCGAACATCCCCAACTCGCCCGCTGGCACTCCGTAGAGCAAATCGTCAATCATGCTCTCGAGGTCGATCAGGTCGAGTTCAGTCAGACAGTTGTGCAGCCGCTCGCGCGAATCCGCCGTCGGCGTCGCCAGATCGACACCGATCAACTGTGAAATCAACGTCGCCCACGTCGTCTTGCGCCCGCTGCGCGAGGTGCAGCTCGCCCATGCGACGGCAAAACGTGAGCTTTCTGCCGCTTTGACCAAGCTGCTGAGCGATGCGCGTCTTGCCGATACCCGGCGTCACCGACCAGCGCAACCGCGCGCCGCCGTCTGCCTAGCGCCTGCTTGAGTGTATAGGTCAACGAGAGCATAAATACGTCATGCCCGATGAAGGGCATCTGCGATGAGAAATCCATGTTGACAGTCGGCAGCGCGACGTTATGCACCCGATGCGCCAGAACCGGCTGACTTTTCCCCTTCAGGTTCAGCGGCTCGACCGGCTCGGTTTCAAACGCCTCGCGGACGCGGAGATAAGCACGCGGTCCGATCAGGATCTCGCCCGGCTGTGCCTTCGTCATCAACCGCGCCGCGAGATTGACCTCATCGCCCATGACCGTATATTCACGGCGGGCTTTCCAGCCAACTTCACCGGCAAAGATCACGCCTAACGTGATGCCGATCCGCTGAGTCACGAACGGGTGGCGGTGGAATTCCGGCGCGAGTTCTTCCAACAACCGCTGGTTGTACTGCGCCAGTTGGCGGTTGATCTCCAGCGCAGCATCGACCGCGCGATCGGGGTCATCGGGGTGCGCGACCGGCGCGCCGAACGTCCCCAGCAGTTTGATGCCCAAGTTATAGGGATCGGTACGGGTGAGCGTGCCGCCGCGCGACGTGATCACGCGCTGCACCATGCTGTAATAGCGCTCCATCAAGCCGACGACCACGTCGAGATGTTCCTCGCCCACATCGCGGAGCATTTCGGCGAAACCGGTCGCGTAGATGAACAGCGTCGTCGCGTAGCGGTTTTCGCTGCGCAGATGATAATCGGCGCTGAGGATCAGTTCGTTGAGAATCGACGGCGCGACGTAACTGCTCACCGAATGAACTCGCTCAAGCTGCAAGCGCAGATGCTCGACCAAGCTCGACGCCGAAAGATCGAACACCGTCGACGTTTTGGGACGACGGCGGCGTACCAGTTCAAATTCGTAATCGTCCAGCGCGCTGCCCTGATTATCGACCACCTGATAGAACTGGTCGCCGAGCGGTTTAAGCTGGTAGTCGTCTTTGAGCAGCGGCGCTAACCCGCTGTCGACGATCACCTCGTCGCGCACGCCCGCCGCCTCCGCCGCCATCGCTTGACCCGGCAGATCGCCCTGAATCAAATGGTCGCGCTGGACGTTGTTGCCGACCAGCGCCTCGAACAGCTTGCCGCGCGCGATGCCAATCGACATGCTGAGTTGAAACGACTGCTCGCCGCCGAGCAGCGCCACGAGGCGCGGATCGCTGATGGGCTGGAAGCGCGTGATCGCGCGCTGCATCCGCCACCCGGCGCGGATCGCTTTGTTGAGGTCGCCCAGATCGTCGTCATAGGCAGGAAACAGCACCAGCAGCGCATCGCCCGCGAACTTCAACAATTGCCCGTCAGACTTCGCCAGAATTTCCAGCATTTCGGCGAAGTAATCATTCATGATGATGGTCAGGATTTCCGCGCCGTCGCCGCTGTTCTCCTGCGCCAAGCGCTCGGACAGCGCCGTGAAGCCGGACACGTCCGCGAACATGAACGTCCCTTGACGCAGCGCGCGATAATCCGGCGCGCGCCAGATTTCGCCCTCGGCAATGTAGAGCGGCAGAAACGACGTCAGCGCCTTGTAGAGACTGTTCAGATGTTGAAGCGCCTCGGTGATTGCCAGCGGACTAGGCAAACGCTCCTGCAAAGCGGCGGGAATAAAGCGCGTTAGGTCTTCGGGGAAGCTGGCATCGAGAGGCATTTGTGCTGGAAAGTTCCCTTTCCAGGTCGATAGTTGTCACTGCTACCTTCATTTAATCATTAACCGCAGCAGACCGCAATGAAGCGAGGCCAATTTGCAGGCCAATGCACTCACGGATTTCTAACACCCTGAGCGCCATTTATTCCCGCTTGTATTGCATAAGCGGGCAATTGGTGAGAAATCTCACAAATTCATGCTATTTCAGGCAATTTTGCCAGTACAATTAGGGGTGTTTGCTACTATCCGGCTAGATTTCTAGCCCAGATCATCCTAATATAATCCATCTCGTGACCACTACGCTCTCAGGAGTTCGTTAATGAAGTCTTTGTTCAGAGGCTTGACCGCGTTATCGCTGCGCTTCCGCGCCATCACCTTGGTGCTGGTCGTGCTCGATTTCGATTGCCGGTATCATCGCCGTCACCCAACTCAAGCAAGAACTGATCCCTTCCGTCGAGTTTCCACAGACCATCATCCTCGCGCAAGCCTCCGGCATGACCAGCGATCAGGTCTTGACAGTGCTGACCAAGCGCATGGAAGACGCGCTGACGAAGGTTAACGAGGTGGTCAACCTCGAATTCGACAACCACCGGCGCGTTCGGCTCGGTGATCACCGCCCGTAACGATTTCGGCGTCAATCAGGAACGGCTGCGCGCCAAGATTCAAGCCGCGCTCGACAGCGTTTGGCTGCCCACTCGCCAGATCGCGCCGCCAGAGGGTGAAGACCCGCAGGCATTCGCGGATCGGCTGCTCGGCGACATGACGCCGGACGTGCTGATCTACCTTGCCGAAAACGACTCGAACTTCTTGTTCCAACTCTCACCGGAAGTCTGGCAGGCGCTCCCTGACCAGACGGTCAAAACGCTGCTGAGCTTATCTCGCCGGGCAGAGTGCAGGAATCCGCCGGGCAAGAAAGCGCGCTGCGCCGCGTCGTCGAGCAGGAGATCGTGCCCGCCCTCGAAGCGATTCCGCAGATTGCCAGCGTTTCGGTCAGCGGCGGTCAAGCGCTGCCGAACGAAGGCGAAGCAACCGCCACGCCGCAGCCGAGCGAAATCAACGCGCCCAGCCTGCTGCTCCAACTGACTCCGGCAGTCTGGGATATCGCTTCGGCAAAAGCCGGGATCAGCGCGCCGCTCGACCAGAGCGCGGTCGATCAACTGGCTGGCGAAACCGTCGACGTTCCGACCGCACCGCCCGCTCTGCCCGCAAGCTGGCAGATGGATCGCTTCAAAGATGCCCGCGACCTGCGCGAGATGCGGACGCTGACGCGCAGCCCGGGCGCGATGTTTAACCAATTCGCAACTACCGGCAAGATCGTCGGCGCGCTCGGTCAGACCGACGACTTGACGCCCGAAGTGATCACGCAGATGCTCGCCATCGAGCCAGCGATGGTCGACTACTTCAAAGCCGAACAACTCGCCGCGATGCCGGACGACGTGTTCGCCGCTCTGCCCGATGATTACATCGCCAATCTGGATGGCATCACCCGCGACCAACTCGCGGCGAAAGCGCTGGCGCGCGCCCTCACCGGCACGAACACCGACCCCGCCCCGGTCGATCTTCCGGCGGCGTGGAAGATTCAGCCGCCGCAACTGATCACCTTCAGTTTTGACGACCTGCCGCTGGCGAACTACAGCATCTCCGGGACGGCGGCAATGCCGACAGCCGATCAAACGGGCGGCTCGGTCGCTGACACGGCGACATCCACCGACTCGACGGCGCGCAAGCCACACCCGCCCCCACCGCCGAGCCGATCCCCGAAGGTCCCGCGCTGCCGCCGCTGTTCAACCTGATGGGCGTCGCGCTGAACATGGAACTCAACACCGCCGACGACCTGATCAACTTGCAGCTTCCCGAAAACCTCGCCAGCCAGCTTGGATCGAGCAGCATCAGCGCCGGACAGTTCTTCAACTTCCTGATCCTGCTGAGCGACCCCTCCTCGCTGCCTGAAGGCTCGCCGTCGATCCCGATCCCCGGCGGCACGACTGGCTTGATCAAGCAGATCAGCCCCGACGCCATCCAGTTCCTCATCGATCACGACGCCGACTTTCTTGGGCGAGCTTCAAGCCGGCGTCTACGACGCTTTCTCGGATGAGGTGCTGGCGCTGCCCGACATCGCGCCACCGCTCGATACGGTCTGGAACAATCTCGCCAGCAGCCGCAGTTCAGCAGCACGCCGCTGCGTACCGCCCAAGATGTTGTCCAACTCGGCGACGGCAGCCCGTCGAGCGTGCTCAATCAGATCAACACCGAGGTGCCGGAGCGCTTCGCTGGCTACGAGACGCGCCTGTTCAACAGCCTCTCGACCGGCACGATTCGCTACTTCGTGATCCGCGAGCCGGATTTCTTCCAGAAGCTCGACCCGGCGGTGCTGCTTAAGCTCTCGCCGGAAGCGCTCAAACTGGTGCCCGCCGACGTGATCGCCAGCCTGCCCGCCGACACTGCCGCGCAGGTGCAAGCGATTGCCAGCGGCGACCAGCCACCCGCGGTCGCGGGCTTGGGCAGCGAGACGACCGCTCAGGTCGCGCCAGCCGACCCGAACGCCCCGGCGCTGAACTCGGAATGGGCGACGATTGCCAGCTTTGTCGGTCACGAACTCGACACCGCTGACGACCTGCTCCGCTTCTCCGCCCGGCGCGACCAATTTCATCAACAGCTTGTTCGACAGCGCGCAGGGCGCGAGCATTCGCGCCCGGTCTGCTCGGTCGGTCTCAGCCCCGAAGCGGTCGCCTATCATGGTGCAGGGTGATCCGACTTTCCTCAACTGACTTACGGATCGAGGCGCTGCAACTGCTCTCGCCCGAAGTTATCGCTACGCTGCCCCAAGACGTGCAGGATCGGATTGCGTCAGGCGCTGCGCCCTTCATTCCAACCGAGAACGTCACCCGCCTCAACGGGAATCCGAGCCTCGTCGTCACCGTCTACAAGACCAGCGACGCCAATAACGTCGAAGCTTTCCACATCGTCGACGATGCGCTTCACGAAATGGTCGAACGATAATCCCAATATCCACGTCAACGTCGCCTTTGAGCAGGCGAGCTTCGTCGAGGAGTTGATCAGCGGCGTCGCCCGTGAGGGCGGCTTGGGCGCGATCTTCGCGGTCCTCGTGATCTTGATCTTCCTCAGCAGCGGAACGTGGGGCAGCCATCCGCGCCGGATCGCCGGTGCGGTGATGGTCGCGTTGTTCCTCGTGCTGATCGGCGCTGTTCACGCTCTCGAACTCCGGCGCAACCGGCGGCGATCTCGGCGCGGCGTTCGGTCAAATTAACGTGATCGTCCGCGCCCTGCTGATCGGCGGGCTTGCTGGCGGGCTTGGGCATTCTGCTCCTCCCCGTCAAGCTGCCCTACCCATCATGGCGCAGCACGCTCGTGACCGCCGTGAGTATCCCGCTCTCGGTCTTGATGGCAATGGCGCTGATGCGCTGGCTGCCGGGTGCCGTTCATGGCGCGCTCTCCGGTTCAGCCGATAGTTCGCAGTTGGTGACTTTCCTGCTCCGGCTGTTCCCGTCGAGCATCACCCTCAACATCATGACGCTCTCCGGCTTGACCGTCGCCATCGGTCGCGTCGTCGACGACTCGATTGTGGTGCTGGAGAACATCTTCCGGCAGGTACAGGCGGGCGGCGACAAAAAGACCGCAATCATCACCGGCACGCGCGACGTGTCCGTCGCCATCTTCGCCGCTACCGTGATCACGGTGGTCGTCTTCCTGCCGCTCGGCTTGACCGGCGGCATCATCGGCGAATTCTTCCTGCCCTTTGGCTTGGCAGTGACCTACGCGCTGCTCTCGTCGTTCGTCGTGGCGATCACGGTCGTTCCGGTGTTGGCGTATCTGCTGCTGGACGAGCGCGAGATCAGCGGCGAGCACGAAAGCTGGCTCGAACGCCTCTATCGTCCGGCGCTTCACTGGTCGCTCGACAAGCCGTCGCACCGCGTCATTGTGTTGATCGCGGCAGTGGTCACTTTTGTGTTCGGCATGGTGCTGTTCGCCACCCGCCCGCAAGCCTTCTTGCCGTCGTTCGGCGAGCCGCAGATCAGCGTCTCGATCAATCTACCAAGCGGCACCAAGATCGCCGATACCAATGCGCTGGTCGAGCAGTTCGAAGCCGTGCTTAAATCCGATCTGCCGCAAGACGAACTCGGCGCGGTGCAGACCACCATCGGCAGCGGCGGCGGGCTGGAAAGCCTAATCCTCGGCAACTCGTCGATCAGCGAGAATGTGGCGCAGGTCGCCATTGCGGTCGAAAGCCAGAGCAAGTTGGACGAACTCGCCGGGATTATTCGCGGCAAAGCCGGAGAAGTCTTCGGCGTAGACAACGTGCAGGTCTCGGCGGCTTCGCTCAGTGAGCAGGGTTTCGGCGGATTTCGCGCTGGTTCTATCCGGTCCGCAAGCCGAACTGGAAGCGATCAACGAGGATGTGATCGCTACGCTCAACGGCGTCGACGGTTTGACCAACGTCACCAGCAATCTCTCGGCAACCGCCGCTGCCGGGAGCGGCGATCAAGCGCCAGCGACTTACATCCGCATCGATGGACAGTCCGCCGTAAGCTTCACCGGCGAACTCGAAACCGAGAATACGCTCGGCGTGACCAGCGCGGCGAAAACGGCGGTCAGCGCCATGCCGAATCTGCCTTCCGACATCACGATCAGTGAAGGCTTTGCTACCGCTCAACAGACCGAGGGCTTCTCGGGACTCGCCCGTGCGATGCTGATTGCTATCGTGTTGGTAATCCTGATCCTGATCGTCACCTTTAGGTCGCTGGTTCACTGGTTCGACATTATCTTGAGCATCATGGTCGCCCCGGTCGGTGCGGCAATCCTGCTCACGCTGGCAAACCGCGTGCTCGGCATTTCGGCGATGATCGGCTTGCTGATGCTGATCGGCATCGTCGTGACCAACGCGGTCGTGCTGATCGACCGCGTGCAGGCAAATCAGCACGAGCGCCACATGAACACCCACGATGCGCTGATCGAGGCGGGCAACCGCCGCTTGCGCCCGATCCTGATGACGGCGGTAGCGACGATTTGCGCCTTGATCCCGCTGGCAATTGGCTTGTCGGAAGGCGCGATTATCGCTTCGGAACTGGGCACGGTCGTGATCGGCGGGCTATTCAGCAGCACGCTGCTGACGCTGATCGTCGTCCCGGTCGCCTACATCCTGCTCGATCCGCTGCACAAGCGCATCAGCCGCTCGCGCAGCAAGACGGACGAATAAGCCACAACAAAAAGCGGGCGCTCCGATGAGGAGCGCCCGCTTAAGAATTATCGCACCGTAAGGGCGCACACATCGGTGCGCCCTTTTCTTTTCTACGGCTTACCCGATTGACTCCTCCGCCGGAGCCGTCAGGTTAATCAAATCCAGCCGCTCGCCGACCACCTCGAAGCCCTTCAGCGCGCGGTCGAGATGCTCTTTCTTGTGCGTCGCCATGTAGCTGGTGCGCAGCAAGCTGCTGCCAGTCGGTACACCGGGCGGCAGCACCGGATTGGTGTACACGCCTTCTTCGATCAGCGCGTGCCATGCCAAGATGGTGCGGAACTCGTCGCGGATCAGGATCGGGATAATCGGCGTGTTGCTCTTGCCGGTATCGTAACCCAATTGCTTCAAGCCCTTGCGCATGTACTCGGCATTGTCCCACAGCGACTCGACGTGTTCCGGCTCAGTTTCCATGATGTCGAGCGCCTTCAACGCCGCCGCCGCATTCGCCGCAGGCAGTGCTGCCGAGAAGATCAGCGAGCGGGCGTGATGCTGGATGTAGTGGACAACTTCCTTCGACCCGGCGATGAACCCGCCGATGCTGGCGAAGCTCTTGCTGAAGGTGCCCATGATCAAGTCCACTTCGTCGGTCAGCCCGAAATGCGCCGCCGTCCCGCGCCCGTTTCCGGTGACGCCGATCCCGTGCGCGTCGTCGACCATAATCCGCGCGCCGTAGCGTTTGCAGATCTCGACAATTTCCGGCATCGGCGCGATATCGCCGCCCATGCTGTAGACGCCGTCGATGACGACCAGTTTGCCCGCATCAGGCGGAAGCTTACTCAGCAAGTCCGCCAAGCTATCGACGCTGCTGTGGCGGAAGCGGCGCAGCTCACCCCGGCACATCATGCAGCCATCGACGATGCTGGCGTGATCATCCTTGTCGATGATCACGTAGTCGCCCTTTTGCACCAGCGCCGTGATCGTGCCGACGTTGGTCTGATACCCGGTCGGGAAGACCAACGCGGCTTCCTTACCGACAAACTTCGCCAGCCGCCGGTCGAGTTCCAAATGCAGCTCGAGCGTCCCGTTCAGAAAACGCGACCCGGTGACACTCGTCCCGTAGTGGTCAATCGCGTCTGTCGCTGCCTGCCGTACTCGCGGATCGGTGGTCAGCCCCAAATAATTATTGGAACCGATCATCACGACCTCTTTGCCCTCGAAGTGGGCAACCGCGCCTTCGGTATCGCTCAAGGCGCGGAAATAGGGATAGATACCCAGCTCCATCGCTTCTCGCGCCTGAGTGTAATCCCTCGCTTTGTCAAACAAGTCGGCCACAAAGTGCCCCTTTCCCTAAGAAGTGTTTCGATCAACGGTGATAACACCCAGCAGCATCAGTCGATTTGCCGTGATCAAATTCCGCAAATTTTATCAAGCCAGCCGGAATCCAACAAGGATTCCGAATTCCAGCTCGAAAGTTCTCATTTTCACTTGCATAAGCGCACGCAGACGCGCTAAAATGTGGGCTACAGGTTGCTTGACAACAGGAGTTGCTATGTCGTCCCTGCTCATTCGGAGAATCATTGTATTTGTCGTCGGTTTGTCAATCGGCGCCATCATCTCAGCGCTGGTCGTGACGCTGGTGCTGCCGTGGATGGGTCCCAACAGCGGCGTGCCCATCAGCATTGAAAAATATGGTTATCAGTATTTCCTGTGGACGGCGCTGCCGCTCGGCTTAGTCTTCGTCATCTGGCTGGATTACTTCCTCGATACGCGCATCCTGCCGGACTAGAGCGGGCACTCATTGAATTCGCATTATCCGTAGAGGCGAGGGCTGCTCTTTTGACGCAGTTCCTCGCCTTTATGATTCCCCGAAGCCTATCAAAAGCTATAGCGAGACGCCTCCTTGTGCCATTTTTCACCATTTGATAGTTTTTGGCAGTTTCCACCCAGTAGAGTAGGAGCATGATGACGCATACTTCACGCATATCCGGTTTTTATAAACGCCCGCTGGCGGAGCGCGCCGCGCTGGTCGCGGAGTGGGCGAACCTCACGCAAGCGGAGCAATCCGCCCTGCTCGGCATCAGTGGGCTGAGTGCCGCCCAAGCCGACAACATGATCGAGAACGCCGTCGGCATCTACGCGCTGCCGCTCGGCATCGCCACCAACTTCCAGATCAACGGCGACGACTACCTGATTCCGATGGTGGTCGAGGAGCCGTCGGTCGTCGCGGCGGTCAGCAACGCGGCGCGCATGTTCCGCGCGGGCGGCGGCTTCACCACCTCCAGCGACGAACCGATCATGATCGGGCAGATTCAGGTGCTCGACGTCGATGACGTTTACGTCGCGGCGGGCGCGGTCAAAGCGCAGCGCAAGCGACTCGTGGAACTCGTCAACACGAGGTCGGCGCAGTGATGGTCACGCTCGGCGGCGGCGCCCGCGACATCGAAGTCCGTCCCTTTCCCGACTCACCCGTCGGCGCCATGCTAATCGTTCACCTGCTGTTCGATACCCGCGACGCGATGGGCGCGAACACCGTCAACACCGCCGTCGAGTTTCTCGCGCCACACATCGAAGCGATCACCGGCGGGCGCGTCAACCTGCGAATTCTGAGCAACCTCAGCGACCGCCGCAAATCCCGCGCCGAGGGCAAAGTCCCGGCGAGCGAACTGGCGACCGAGACGCTCAGCGGCGTGGATGTCGCCCGCGCGATTGTCGAGGCGGGCGCGTTCGCCGCCGTCGATCCCTACCGCGCGGCAACTCACAACAAGGGCATCATGAACGGCATCGACGCGGTAGCGATTGCCACCGGCAACGACTGGCGCGCGCTCGAAGCGGGTGCCCACGCCTTCGCGGCTCGCGGCGGTCAATATACCAGCATGACGCGCTGGTGGCAGGACAGCGACGGCGATCTGCACGGATCGCATTGAGCTTCCGCTGGCGGTCGGCATCGTCGGCGGCGCGACGCGCGTCCATCCGACGGCACAGGTCGCGCTCAAGATCCTTGGCGTGAAAACGGCAAGCCAGCTTGCCGAGGCGATGGTCGCCGTCGGTCTGGCGCAGAACTTTGCCGCGATCCGCGCGCTCTCGACCGAAGGCATCCAGCACGGTCACATGCGGCTGCATGCCCGCCAGTTCGCTATCGCCGCCGGAGCGACCGGCTCGCAGGTCGCGCAGGTCGTCCAGCAGATGATCGACGAAAACAACCTGCGCCTCGAACGCGCGCAGGAGATCGTCGCCGCGCTTCAAGGGCGAAGCAGCTAATGGATCGCCTTGAGGCGCGCCCGCAGACGCCGACGCCCGAACTGGTGCGCCAGTACGTCCGCCAGCTTTGACGAGGGGCGCGACGGCTTGATCGACAAGGCGCTGCTCGACTTGTTCCGCGCCTTCCCGGAAAACGTCCGCTTCGAGCACATCTTGTTCAAAGTGCTGGGGTTAAATGCGCTCGACAGCACCGGAGTCATCGCGGTTCAGCCCGCCGCACGCCACATCCTGTCACTGGGCATCGACGCACGCCTTGCCGCTGGCGATCCTGAACTCGTGGACGAGATCGCGCTTACGCCAGTCAAGGACGGGAACGACCAAGCGCTTCTACGCGTTTGCGACCAAATACTGTAGCTGGCATGTACCCGAAGACTACCCGATCTTCGACAGTTGTTGTCGGCAAGATCATCAACGAGTATCAGCGCATCGATCACTTTGCCGATTTCTTCTGGCAGAACGAACTCGGGCGCGACTATCTGAAGTTCAAGCGCACGGTCGAAGCCTTCCGCGATCACTACGGCTTGGTCGAGTTCAGTTTTAAGGACTTGGACAAGTTTCTCTGGCGTTACAGCAAGGACTATTTCGGTACGAAGGCATAGCCGCTCCCGCTACTGTGCATTCCCGTTCGCAGCGAGCGGGTCGGGAGCGAGGTCATTAAGGAACAATCCATGTTGAACGGAACCAACCCAACGCCCAGTTTTCTGATGCATCCGGATCGCCCGGTCGGGATTGTCGGCTACGGCGCTTACGTACCGCGCTATCGACTCCCCGGCAGCGAGGTCGCGCGCGTCTGGACGGGCGGACTCGGCGGCAGCCCGGTGACTGAGAAAGCCGTCGCCGGACCCGACGAAGACGTGACCACCATGTCGATTGAGGCGGCGCGTAACGCGCTCGCCCGCGCCGGGATCGACCCGCTGGCGCTGCGCGCCGTCTGGATCGGCAGCGAGAGCCATCCCTACGCCGTCAAGCCGACCAGCACCATCGTCGCCGAGAGCATCGGCGCATCGCCCAACATCCAAGCCGCCGACTGGGAGTTCGCTTGCAAGGCAGGCACCGAAGCGGTGCAGGCGTCGATTGGCATCGTCGGCAGCGGCATGGGCGCGTATACGCTCAGCATCGGCATGGACACGGCACAGGCGCGCCCCGGCGACGCGCTCGAATACACGGCAGCATCCGGCGGCGCAGCCTTCATCATCGGCGCGGCGGAAGAATCCTGCGCAGTTTATCAGGGCAGCTACAGCTTCGTCACCGACACGCCCGATTTCTGGCGACGTGCCGACGAGAGCTATCCCTCGCATGGCGAGCGCTTCACTGGCGAACCCGCTTATTTCAATCACACCATCTCGGCAGCCAGCCAGTTGATGGAGATGATGGGCACGCAGGCGAGCGACTACACCTACGCCGTCTTCCACCAGCCTAACGTCAAGTTCCCACAGCGCGCCGCCGCGACGCTCGGCTTCACGCCGAGCAGATCGCGCCGGGGCTGCTGGCGGGCGAAGTCGGCAACGTCTATTCCGGCTCCTGTATGCTCGGCTTGACGGCGATCCTCGATCAAGCGAAGGCAGGCGACCGCATCCTGATGATCAGCTACGGCAGCGGCGCAGGCTCGGACGCCTTCGACCTGCGCGTGACGGAACGGATCGACGCGGTTCGTGACCGCGCGCCCAAGACCCGCGACTACATCGCCCGCCGCACCGCCATCGACTACGCGACCTACATCCGCTATCGCGGGCTGTTCAAAGACTAGACCTCACCCCCTAGCCCCCTCTCCACTGCGTAGCGAGGGGGAACAAGCACAACGGAGAAGGGATACAACCATGCGTGAAGTTTCCATTATTGGCGTCGGGCAGACGCCAGTTGGCGAACATTGGGAGACCAGCCTGCGGATGCTGGGCGCGGAAGCTGCCCGCGCCGCCCTCGACGACGCCGGGATCAGCGAAGTGGATGCGCTCTACGTCGGCAACGCTTACGGCGCGTCGATCAGCAGCCAGTCGCAGATCGCGCCGCTGATCGCCGACTACGCCGGTTTGAACGGCGTCGAAGCCTTCACCGTCGAAGCTGCTGAAGCATCAGGCGGCGCGGCGCTGCGAATGGGTTATCTCGCGGTCGCGTCCGGCGCGGTCGATACGGCGATGGTGCTCGGCGTCGAGAAATCGACCGACATGATCGGCACGGCGCGCACGCTCGCCCGCTCGGTCAGCCTCGACGCCGATTACGAAACCATTCACGGCGCGACCCTGCCTGCGCTGGCCGCCCTGCTCATGCGCCGCTACATGGAAGAATTCGGCGTCGATCTGAGCGCCTTCGAGGGCTTCAGCATCAACGCGCACGCCAACGGCGGCAAGAACGCTAACGCGATGTTCCGCAACCGCATCAAGCCCGGCGCGTTCGCCAAAGCACCGATGATCGCCGATCCGGTCAGCCTGTTCGACAGCGCGCCGGACGCCGACGGCGCTGCCGCCGTGATCCTGACCAGCGCCGAACGCGCCGCCGACCTCGTGCCCCAGCCGATCCGCATCACCGGCAGCGCGCGCAGCCAGCGATACGCTCGCCCTGCACGACCGCGACGACCTGTTCGCCATGAAAGCGATCCAGCTTTCGACCCAGAAGGCGCTGGCGCAAGCCGGCAGTCGAGCGCGACGCTGTGAGCCTGTTTGAACTCAGCGACGCCTTCACCATCCTGAGCGTGCTGACGCTCGAAGCTGCCGGTTTCGCCGAGCGCGGCGTGGGCTGGAAACTCGCGGATCAGATTGGTTTGGAGGGCAGCCTGCCGATCAGCACCTTCGGCGGACTCAAGAGTCGCGGCAATCCGGTGGGCGCGACCGGCGTCTATCAGGCGCTCGAAGCGCGTCTTGCAGCTTCGCGGCGCGGCGGGCGCGAATCAGGTCGCCGGGGCGCGGATCGCCTTGATTCAGAGCGTCGGCGGATTGGGCAGCACCGCGATCACGCACGTTTTGCAAGCCTAAATATGACCATGAATCATCCGTCAGGGGCGCACCAGCCAGTGCGCCCTTTTCTATTCCGGCTTCTGCGATCAAGCGGCTTACCAAGGCGCAAAACGACTATCCTTGAGAGGCTTTGAAAGGCTTTCTTCCCCTGCTGATAGGTTTTGATAGGCTTTTGGGCATAGTATTCAAGTCAAGTTGTGCCAAAAGGCGCAAGTACAAGATAGCATTGAGGGAGTATTGAGAATGCAGATCTCACGCCATTGGCGGTTGAACTCACAGCGGTATCGTCTCGAAGGTGTTCGCTATGTCAACGGCGAAGTCCGGCTGCAAGCCCGCGTGCATGCCCTGCATTGGACCAGCGTGAGACGTCGGACAAACTGGTGCGGGAGCGCGTGCCGGTCACTGCCGGACGTTAAGTGATGGAAACTCGCAAGCAGGTCGACGTACAGACTGAGCGTTACACTTTCGCCGGTACGGGCGTGATTTACAGCTACACGACCGTGCAGGAAGCGCCGGAGGGTTTCGAAGGACAAGCGCCCTTACGTGCTGGCGCTGGTTAAGCTGGACGAGGGACCGCTGATCACCGCGCAGATCACCGACCTTGACGCGCCGCCTGCCATCGGCGACCGCGTGGAGATGGTGACCCGCAAGCTGACCACCGAGGGCGCGCGCGGGATGATCGTCTACGGCTATAAATTCCGAAAGATACTCGAACAGAACTAAAACGAGGGCGGCTGATGAGCCGCCCTTTTGATTTATGATCACGTTTCGTAGGGGCAGGTTAAAAACCTGCCTCCTACTTATGATATCATTTAGGCATATTCGCCAGCAGCGGCGCGATCACCAGCGAGACAATCGCCAGCAGCTTGATCAGGATGTTCAGCGACGGACCTGACGTATCCTTGAACGGATCGCCAATCGTGTCGCCGACCACCGCCGCTTTGTGCGCGTCGGATTTCTTGCCGCCGAGATTGCCGCGCTCGATGTACTTCTTGGCATTATCCCACGCGCCGCCCGCATTCGCCATCATCACGGCGAGCATGAACGCCGAGACCAGCGAACCGAGCAGCACGCCCACCAGCGTTTGCACGCCGACGAAATCGCCCAGCCAGTTGCCCCGCCCTAGCAGCGTCAGCACCACAATCCCAACCGGCACCAGCACCGCGACGATGCCGGGCAGCATCATCTCGCGGATCGCGCTTTCGGTGCTGATGGCGACGCAGGTTTCGTAATCCGGCTCGGCAGTGCCTTCCATCAAGCCGGGGATTTCCTTGAACTGGCGCCGCACCTCGACCACGATCTGCTGCGCCGCGCGCCCGACCGCCAGCATCGTCTGCGCGCTGAAGAAGTAGGGCAGCATCGCCCCGAACAGCAGCCCGGCCGCCAACCGCGCGTCGAGGATCACGCTCAGGTAGGTGACGCCTTCGGTCGGCAGCGCCGTCCCGGTCGCCGTGATGAACGCCGAGATCAGCGCCAGCGCCGTCATCGCCGCGCTGCCGATGGCGAAGCCCTTGCCGGTCGCCGCCGTCGTGTTGCCGAGGCTGTCGAGCGCGTCGGTGCGGTCGCGCACCGCGCCGTCGAGTTCCGCCATCTCGGCGATCCCGCCCGCGTTGTCCGCGACCGGACCATAAGCGTCGGTCGCCAGCGTGATCGCCAGCGTCGCCAACATGCCGACTGCCGCCACCGCGATCCCGTACAAGCCCGCCGACTGGAAGGCGATCACGGTCGCTAGGCTGACGATCATCACCGGGACGACCGTGCTCCGCATCCCGACCGCCAAGCCCTAAATCACGACAATCGCCGGACCACCGACCGAGGCTTCGGCGATTGATTGCGTCGGCGAGTAACTGTCCGAGGTGTAATATTCGGTGAAGTAGCCGATCAGCACGCCGCCGAGCAAGCCGCTGATCGTCGCGGCAATCACGCCGGTGCCCAGTTCGAGCAGCAGCCCCAGCACGATCACGGCGATGCCGACGACGATACTCGCAGTATAGACGCCACGCCGCAGGCTGCCGAGCAGTTGTTCTTGGGTCGCGTCCTCTTGCGTCCGCACGAGGAAGGTCGAGGCAAGCGCGATCAGCAACCCCGCCGCCGCGATCAGGATCGGGAAGGCTTCCATCCGCGCTTGCAGCACGCCGGGATCAAGCTGGACGCCCGCCAAGCCGCTGCCCAAGCCGGCGATGGCAATCGCGGCGATAATCGAGCTGGCGTAGCTCTCGAACAAGTCCGACCCCATGCCCGCCACGTCGCCGACGTTATCGCCGACGTTGTCCGCAATGACCGCCGGGTTGCGCGGATCGTCTTCCGGGATGCCCGCTTCGGTCTTGCCGACGAGGTCAGCACCGACGTCAGCGGCTTTGGTGAAGATACCGCCGCCCACGCGGGCGAAAATCGCAATCGAAGTGCCGCCAAAGCCAAACCCCGCCAGCGCACTGGCGGCAGTCTGCGGATCGCCGGGATAGATCACTTTGGTCAGCAGGAAGAACAGAATGCTGACGCCGAGCAGCGCCAAGCCGACGACCGTCGTCCCCATCACCGTGCCGCTGGCGAACGCCACGCGCAGCCCTTGATTGAGGCTTTTCATCGATCCGGCGGTCGTGCGGACGTTCGCGCGCACGGCGATGCTCATGCCGATGTAGCCCGCCAGCGCCGATGCGCCCGCGCCGCAGGCGAAGGCGACCGCCGTCCAGGGACTCATGCCCGAACCGGGAACCGCGCTCAGCACCAGCAGCACAATAATCACCAACACGACGACGATGGCGACATAGCGATATTCACGGGAGAGAAACGTTTGGGCGCCGCGCTGAATGTAGGCAGCGATTTTCTGCATCCGGTCAGTCCCGGCATCCTGTGCCAGCAGCCAGCGCGCCGTGTATCCGGCAAACGCTAGCCCGATCAGACTGACCACTAATCCGATCCACGCGACGTTACTGATCAGAAATTCCATGTGTTCTCCTTTGATGTTGTAAAATGGTGTGTGTCCATTAGAGCGCAAGCGACAGCGCAGCGCGTTTTGGATAATCCCTATAAAAATTGGTGCAAGAATTAGTCAGATGTCACCTTCACATGCCTAAATCCGACCGACAACTGCTAGGCGCGCGCGGCGAACGGCTCGCTGCCGCTTATCTCCAGCAGCACGGCTATACGCTGGTGGGCGCGAATTGGCACTGCCCGCAGGGCGAAATCGACTTGATCGCGCGCCAGAACGACGTGCTCGTCTTCGTCGAGGTGCGGACGCGGCGCAGCGGCACTGAAGCCGCCTTCGCCAGCATCAACCCGCGCAAACAACGCACACTGGCGCAGGCTGTTCAGCTTTATCTGGCTGAACACGACTTGACTGCCGACTGGCGCGTCGACGTGATCGCCATCGGCATCCCGGCACAGGGTTCGCCCATCATTGAGCACGTTGAAGATGCCCTTGACTGGTAGCCGGATCGACTCAGCCGCTCGTCGTGATCCTCGGTCCGACCGCCGTCGGCAAGACCGGGTTGGCGCTGCAGATCGCGCAGGCGCTCGGCGGCGAGATCGTCGGCGCGGACAGCCGCCAGATTTACCGCCGGATGGACATCGGCACCGCCAAACCCACGCCGGAACAGCGCCAACAAGCCGACCCACCACTTGATCGACGTGGTTGAGCCGGACGAAGACCTGTCGCTGGCGCAGTACCAGCGGCTCGCCTATGCTGCCATCGACGACATCCAGCAGCCGGGAGCGCTTGCCGTTATTGGTGGGCGGAACGGGGCAGTATATTACCGCCCTGCTCGAAGGCTGGTCAATTCCTGAGATCGCCGCCCAACCCGGCGCTGCGCCGTGATCTCGAAGCCTTCGCCGCCGAGCACGGACTCGCCGCGCTCTACGCCCGCCTCATCGCGCTCGACCCCGCTGCCGCGACCTTCGTCGATGCCCGCAACCCGCGCCGCGTGATCCGCGCGCTGGAGGTCTGCATCGAGACCGGACGCCCTTTCAGCGAGCAGCGCGGCAAACAGCCGCCCCCCTACCACGACCGCGTCTATGGACTGACGCTGGAGCGGGATCGACTCTACGCCCGCGCCGATGCCCGCCTCGACCAAATGATGGCGCAAGGTTTCCTCGACGAGGTGCGCGAACTGCTCGCCAGCGGCTATAATCCCGCTTTGCCGTCCATGAGCGGGTTAGGCTACCGCCAGCTTGCCGATCATTTGCTCGGCAGCTTATCGCTCGATGATGCGGTTGTAGCGACGCGCAATGCGACTCACGACTTCATTAGGCGACAGTATACATGGTTTCGCGGTCACGATCATCAAATTATGTGGCACAATGTGGAAAACTTGGCAGCCAGCAAGTGTCATCGATGAGATCGCAGACTGGCTCGCTGGTGGGTTAGACAGGAAAGAGTTGAACCAATGCGATCCGTTCGCCGGAACAATCCGAACCTGTTCGTGGGGCTGATCTTGGTGGTCTTGCTCGCCGTCTTCATCGCGCCGAGCAGCCTGCCGCGCTTCCTGTCGAATGTCTTTCCGCAGTTCGCCGCTGGCGTCCCCTGCTCTTGGCTCAAGACCGCCGAAGACCGCGCCAATCATCAATCGCTGCTCGGTCGCGCCGCCGCTAACCCGATCAGCCTGCGCGTCCAGCCCAGCGCCCTGCCCGACCCCAGCAACGCCAGCGGCAGTTGGTACGTCAGCATCGTCATCACCAACGATTCGTTGGGGACTGTCCCCTTCGTCTACGATCCGCAAAGTGTGATCGTGGGCGATAACGGCACCAGCGGACTCGGCTTGATCTTCGCGCCCGCCAATTCACTGAGCGCCGGAGTGCAGCGTCAGGACAGCGGGACGATCCCGGAGCAGGATTTGCGCCTGCTCGGTCCGCGCCAAAGCTGCGTCGTCACCGTCGAATTCGCCGCCGGTGACGCCCGCATCAATCTAGACCCGACCACCCGATCGAGCACGGTACGCGCTTATTACCGCAACAATCAGCGCGGGCAAATCACCCAGCTTGCCGGTACGCTGGCAACGCCGATTTACACCGATCAGGGCTTGTGGACAGGTTACGTCGAATCCGCGCCCGCCCCCGTAAGCTGACTGGTCAGCAATTTGAGACTGTGTATAATTAACATTCAGTTTAATGCTTAGCACCTGTGAATTCTGGGAGTGGCGGTGTATGTCCGAGTCCAACAAGGAACGCCCAATCCTCATCATCCACGACGACAAGATCACGGATAACCAGTGGATACTCGCACAAGACAGCGCGGTCATCGGGCGGGGCGAAGAATGCGACATCGTGCTGCCGGAGCGGCAGATTTCCCGCCAGCACGTCCGCATATTTAAAGAAGATGATGCTTATTACGTAGAAGATTTGGAAAGCAGAAACGGCACGTGGATTAATGGGCAGCAGCTTAAGGGCACCCGCCGCCTCTACGATGGCGATAAGATCGACCTCGCGCTGGCGGTGCATCTTGAGTTCATCGGCTCCGGCGCGACCGCCCCGCTCGCTTTTCAGGTGCCGGTGAATTTGTCTGGCGGACGGCTGCGGCTCGACCGGGACGCGCGCCGCGTGTTCATCAACGACAGCCGAGATCGATCCGCCGCTCAGCCCGCCGCAGTATCGCCTGCTGGAACTGCTTTACAGCAACGCCGGGCGAATCTGCACCCGCGACGCCGTGATCGAAACCGTCTGGCCCGATGCCATCGGCGAAGGCGTCAGCGAACAGGCGATTGACGCGCTCGTCCGCCGCCTGCGCGACCGTCTCGCCGAGGTCGATCCCGAATGGCAGTACATCATCACGGTGCGCGGGCACGGCTTCCGGCTCAATAATCCTGAAGAGAACTCATAGTTTTTAGGCGTTTAGGGGAAAACGGGTCCGTTAGCTGACGCGCGGCGCCACCACCACGATCCGCTCTCGATAGGTGTTGGAGAAGAAGTCGTAATCGCCGCAGGTGATCAGCGTAAGCTGCTCCTGCTCGGTGGGGTACAAGACACTCACGTCGTCGGGAGCAACGGATTTCACCGTCGAGACGCTGTAAGCACGTTGTTCGCCATGCCATTTCAGCAGGATCAATTCCCCGTTGGTGACGTCTTTGAGTCCGGCAAAGATACCGGGGCGTCCGTCGGCAAGTTCGACGTGCCCGACCAGCACGATATTCCCCGTGCTCATCAGCGGCGCCGTCCCGATCAGATGACCCACGTTCATGCCCAAGATCATTGACCGCCCACGAATCGCCACTCATCGGCAGTTGAATGATCAGTTGTGAGATGCCTGCCGCCGGTATCAAGAATTGCGGATAGACCGACCCGACGGCGTCCTGCGTGACGATCGGCACGACCGCCGCTTCGGTCGAATTCTCGGTCGGCAGCAAGATGACCGGAGCAAAGTTATCAACCTTGTTGCTGTTGACCCAGAGCGTCATCGCCACGGAATAAATAATCCCGGCGGTAAGTCCGAACAGCACGACCACGATCAGGCTTCTCCACGAGCGGCGCTTCTGTCGATTCATCTTTGCCCTGCTGCACCGATCTGTCTCACAACATGACGATATAGCGCTAACTCTGGTAGCCTCATGCAAAAGTTTCTGACCTCACCCCCGCCCTTCCCGATCGTCCGAAGAAGGAATAACTGCACTCAGTGAGGTCAGAACTCTTTAGCTTTATTGCGAATGGCAGCACCTCAGTTAAGGTGCTGCCATTGTTCAAAACTTAGCTTAGCGGCGGAGGAAAAGCACCACGCCCACCAGCCCGACACCCACCACCGCGGTGAAGAGAATGAGCGGGACGCTCGACTGCGGGGTTTCACCGGTCGAAGGAAGCTGCATTCCAGCCAGCTCTTCGGCGACTGAGGACGCTCGAACTTCGCGCTGCCTTCACCCGCCGTACCGCCCGAAGGCGACGTGATGCCGGTCGTGAAATTGACGCTAAAGTCGGTCACGTGGTCACTGCCGGCGTCCAGCGGCTCGTCCTGTGTGTTCAGGATCGAGGTGCTGCCGCAGACGATCAGCCGGTAGTTGCCTTCCGGCAGCGGCACAGTGTTGCCGGTTTGATTGAGATTCGAGGCTCGTGGTTTCTGTCGAGCTGCTGTAGGCGGCATCAAGGTTCAATGGGTATCGCCCGCGTCCACCGGGACATCGCAGGTGCTGGTCTGGAAACCGGGGGTCGAACCTTCGCTCAGGAAGCGATAGTTATCCGGGTTGTCTGCGCCATCGACGCCCGTGCCTTCACGTACAGGTTGATTGAACTGCACGTAAATCTGGTCGATCTGCGTGCCGACGACGGTGCCGTTTTGGAGCGAGACACCCTTGTTTTCCCACTGATTGAGGACGGTGAGCGGCGGGTTACATTCAGCCGCCGAGCGATCCACCGACGCAGACGTTGATCAGGCTGAAGTTATTGCCCGGCATCCGTGTCGGTCATTGCCGCATTGTAGCCGGTCAGTTCGACGCGGTTGGTCAGCGTCGTGCCGCTCGTTCCGCTATCGACCGTGGCGACAATGTCGGCAGGACCGCGACAGCGTCGTCGGGATGGTGATCCCGGTCATGTCGCAGACAATCTGCGTTCCACCGCTGACCGCCGACTGCGAGGACGTGCCGGGGCAAGTATCGCTGACGTAAGTCAATCCCGTCGGCAAGCAGGTCGGTGACGACCGGGTCGACCAGCGGACCGGGTCCATTGTTGCCCAACTCGATAGTGAAGGTGACCGTATCTGCCTTCGGTGGGAATAGTCGTTGTCCACCGTCTTGACGATTCGCCATCCATGTCGCTGCTGCGCTCGAACCTGCACCACTTCGGCCCGCCCAACTTCAGCGTCCGCCGCGTTGTGATGGTGCAGCAGCAGGATCGACGGCAGATCGGACAGCCCGGTCACGTCATAAGTCGACGGGGATGGCGTTACCATCCGTGTCATCCCACATCGGGACCCGCCGATAGGGACCACCGACGAAGCCAGTTGCGTCGTTGAAGTCGAGCGCCGGGTGCGCGATGTCGTAGGTGATACCAGAAGGTCGGTCGGCACGCAGTCAGTCCCGGGGTCGAGGTAGAAGTCGGTGAACGCCAGCACGTCGAATTGGAAGTCGGTGTTCGCCGCCGTCAATCCGAGATCCGCTGCCGCGTAAGCGGGAACACGAGCACGTTGTTGTTGAGGACGTATGGTCTCGAGACTGGAAGGTCGCACGCCGTTAAGGAAGTCCTGTGCCGGGATTAGTCGGTGAAGTTATCGCCGATCGAACAGCCAGCACCTATTTCGCCATCCACGACAGGATCGTGTCCGTTAGTCGAGTGTTCGCCAGGTAGCCAGTCTCGAAGTTGAAGACGTTCGCGTCGTAGGTATTGTCCTCATTGGGTCGAAATGCCGATGTCGAAGCCAGCTGTCGAATCCCGACAGCGTACTCCAGTCGACTGTAGATGCTGACACCGACGTAGATGGTCGTATTGGCGATCAGCGCAGGTGGTATCACCCCCGCAGGCAAGTTCAGGATACGCAGGATAGTCGCTGGTGATACCGACGTACTGAATATCCACGTTGCCTAATTCGTTCGGCTAAGACTCGGGTCTTCGGCGACCAGTTGAAGCGCGTCACCTGCGAAATCACGTCATTGGGGAAGTTGCTACCGGTGATAGACACCGTTGCCCGTCAGCGGCAGGAAGGTGAAGCCGGTATCGCTCGCGCCGATTTGAACCGCGCCGTCGGCTTTCATGTCCGACGCCGGACGCGGCACCGCATAGAGCGGCACGCGCAGGTACTGCGAAGTCGTGCGACGTCAAGCACGACGTAGCCGCCTTCTTCCATGATCCACACGCGCGGCAGCGTCCCAAAGACGCCGTTTGCGTCAGTGGGAGGGTCGGATCAGGCGTGTTGGCACCCGCCATCGAGCGCCTTGTTCGCCGTCAGCGTGACTTGGATTGTCCGGGTTTCGCCCGCCGGAACACTGACAAGGCTCGGGCTGACGAGGAACTGGACGCCGGGAGTATCGTTCATCTGCTGGAAGCTGATGTCGTAAGTCTCGTCGGTCGCGCCGAGGTTGGCAACCGTCACCGACTTGACGATGTTGACGGTATCGACCACTTCCACCAACCCGAAGGACACGCTGACGCGCTCCGGGTGTGCCGTGTCATAGGCAATCACGTCCGAATTGATGGCATTGATCAGGTCAACACGACCAGCGCCAATCCGCGACAAGCCGTAGTTGTCACCGGATTGGTTCGGCTCAGTCCACAGATCATGCGTTGCCGTGTTCATCAGCAGCGCTTTGATCTGCGGGACGGTCCAAGTGGGGTGAATCTGCCGCATCAACGCCGCCGAACCGGTGATGTGCGGTGAGGCCATCGACGTACCGCTTTCAGTGGCAGTACCGTTTCCGGTACCAACTCCGGTCGAAGTGATCGAACTGACCGGGAGCGGTAATGTCCGGCTTGAGGATCGATCTCGCCGCCAGCGCGATGCGCGGACCGCGCGAGGAGAAGCCCGCCAGATGATCGCCGATGCTCGTGACCCCCAGCGACGCTTGCAGCGTCTCGTCGAAGCGCACGGTGAAATTGCCGGGGTTTGCCGCGAGAGTTGACCGTCAGTGTCCGCAACCGAAACGCAGGGGATCGACGAAGTTCCGCCACTGTAGGTGCAGGCGAGATTGATGAACGGGAAGTCAGCCGGGTTTGCCGAAACGACCACCAACCCGGCGACGTCCCATGGCGTTGACCGCGTTAGCCATCCGCGTCGCGGAACCGCAGCCCGATGCACGCCGCCGTCCAGACGATCAAGCCAGCTTCGCCCGCGAAACCGGTATAGTCGGCACGTGCTACAGCCCTGATTGTTACCACTTCCGCCGACCAGCTTCAGCGAATAGGGACCAAACGAGCCGGTCCGCGCCACCCGTCGATGGATTGGCGGCGATGACGGTCGGATAGATGCGAATGAGCCATCGCCAGTGGTGATTTCCAGTCCGCAGTAAACCGTATCGTTGATCGACGCTGCGACCGCGATCGTCCAGTCAGAGACACTGGGATCGCCATTGACGTAATAGGTATCGCCGGAGTTGCCCGCCGACGCCACCGGAATGACGCCCGCCTGTGCCACGTAGTCGAACTGCGAGTCCAGAATTTCCAGCGGCGTGCCGTAAGCGCCGCCGTAGGAGTTGTTGATCACGTCCAGATGGTCGGATGGATTGCCGTCGCCGTTCGGGTCGACAGCGAAGTCGAGCGCCAGCGATGCCGCCGACGAACGAGACGATGCGTGCAGCCGCCGATCTTGAGGGCATAGAGCGTCGCTTCCGGCGCGACGCCGGGTCCGATAACCATCGAGTTGAAGGGAACGGTGCTGTCCCACGGTCCGGTAAAGGTCACGCCAGTTATCGGTCGACGCCGTAACCCGCCGACGTACCGGCGGCATGGGAGCCATGTCCATTACTGTTCGCAGTCGAGCGGGTCACGTGTCGCCAACCGAGAAGTTCCAAGCGGAATTGTAAGGCGATGCCGCCGGGGCCGGAGCGGAGCTGCCACCCGTCCACGCATCACCGACAAAGTCGTAGCCGCCGACGACCTTACTGCCGTCGAAGGTGCCGCCGATGAAGATTGTCGCGTATAAGTGGTCGTATCATTGCTGGTGTAGTGCTGACAAGTCACCCGAGCCGCCGAAGTTGGCGTGGGTGTAGTCGATACCGGTGTCGATGATCGCCAATGCGAATGCCCGACCCGGTATAGCCGCCGTTATCCATCCCACGCTTGCACCGCGCCAATGAAGGGCACGGAATGGGCGTTATCCAGATGTCCGATTTGATCGGGCACGACCATCTTCACGCCGGTGATCGCCTCGACCGCTGCGATCTGGCTGGCATCCATCTTGACCGCCAGCGCATTCGCCGTGAAGCGGATCGAACCAACGACCTTGACGCCGCCGAGTGCGCTCAGGCTGGAATGACCCGCGCTTGGCTCGCCACCACGCTGGAGGCAGCCGACGCGACCGACGACGCCGTGCTCGCCGTCATCGTCGTGCCGGAAGGAAGCGCAGCCAGCGCCGGAGCCGAGTCCAGCACCACCAACGCGGTGATCAGCCCCGACGGTGCGCTCGCCTGGCTGGCTTGAATACCGTTCCGTTCAGGCACAACCGCCGAGGTTCTTGGCTGAGTGACATTGGTTTCGGCCGAACTGCTGGTGAGCTATATCGTTCGTGCGATCCAAACCCGAACTGCCCAAACTCCGATTGAAGGTAACGCCGCCGAGGTCAGGAGGCGGTGTCGGCGTAGTTCCGTCCTGCGCCGAAGCAGGCACGAGCGAAACCACCAGTAGTGCGATCATGAATAAGAGTGCGAAGTGCCGATAACCTGTTTTCATTCCGTCCTCACTGCTATGCAAGCGGCGACAAATAATACTTATGAGTTATAGCCCGGAAGCCCCGGCGGAGGCTCGATTGTTCCGGGCAAACCATCTCGAGGCGGAGGTACTTCCCCACTTGGCAGTCCGCTCAAGCTGCTATACCGTAGGGAGAGCACACCCGGTAACGCTTGGATTTGTCCTAAGTAATCTGGCTGCACCCGGATCGTGATACTGTTTTGCTCCAAATACGCCTGCTCGATGACCACCGCATCATAAGGAGGCTGTGTAAGTATCTGCACGAGTTGAGCTTGAGCGGCGCTAATCCGCAGCCATTGAACGCTGGCAAGCGCCAGAATTTGAAAATCGGCGAGTCCTTCGCTTTGGGCTTCGGCGACCACCTGATTTACCGGTGGATCAACCAGCGTGAGCGTCGCCTGCTACCGCTGCGGTCAGCAAAGCGTTGAGCAGGCGGTAGACTACGCCGCGAAACCGGGGTCGCCGTCGCGCTCCTCTGAAATGCATAAGTTGGATTGTCAAACAGGCTCAGTGTTATCAGCGCCATGATCAATCCAGCAACAATGCGTCCCCCGCTTGCCGGACTCAAGCGATCTTCCCTCAATCAATTTTCATGCATGAACCGAGCAGCTTGCCGTGACTGCCCGTTAAGCCCCATCGCTCCAAATCTCGCCCCTGCCCCCACAACATTGCACCGGAGAATCAGCCTTGCAGAGCAAGATTAAGAACTAGCAGCCACAGCAAAATATATAATACATCGTAGTCGGATAATATTGCCACATTTTACAAACATATTTAAAGAAAACTGGTCATGTTTTGCACACGATGACGAAAGCATGGCATTTCATGGGCTGATCATGCGTTTTCGGCTGAACGAAGCCACGTCATTTGCGCCGGGGCGTGATCGGCTACACCCCGGACGTGACCGACCTCAATTAGCGCTCCGCTGCGCCATGAGCGAGAACTTCTGCGCCTCAAACCCGACGTTCACATCCCCATCGATCCGCAGATCATCTCCACTGAATTGGAAAGTCAGCGTATGAACAAACGGCGTTTCATAAAGCCGGACGGTCAGCACAAAGGTATCTGCCGCCGTCCAAACTCCGCTGGCAGCCGTGCGGTCGGTTTTTCCACCGAACAGCGCCATTGACCCTTCGCGCCACTCGCCATAGCCACCGTGACTCGCTCCTCGCCCGTTGCTGACCTGCGCCGTCAGCGCGACGGCAGAGTCGGCAAAATCGAGCGCGACTTCCTTGATTCCGAATTCGTTGGTTTCAACTGCGTAATGCTGCCCGGTCACCTGTGCCGCCAGCGGCGATACCGCCTGCCCCGCTGGTGGCAGCAGCGCGAGGCTCGCCAGCTTATCCGCGAGCGACCTGCGCGCCTTCCGCATCATCCGGCAGCGATGACTCGCCCATCGCCGGGAGCAAATGATCCCAGACCAAGTTCAACACCGACTGCATATCACCCAAGCCGCTGGTGATCGCCAGCACCGCATCTTGTTCGGGCATCACGATGCAGTATTGACCAAAAGCGCCATCGCCCCGATAAGCGTTGTGGCGGCAGCGCCAGAACTGGTAGCCATAGCCTTGCGCCCAATCGCTGGTTTCATCGCTGCCATTGCTGATTTGGCGCGACGTCGCCGTCTCGATCCAGCTTTCGCTCAAAATCCGGCTGCCGTTCCAGCGACCTTTTTGCAGATACATCTGACCAAACTTGGCGATATCCTCGGTCTTGATGCTCAGTCCATAGCCGCCGGTGTTGATCCCCTGCGGCGACTCCTCCCACGCGGCATCTTCGATGCCCAACGGTTCGAACAGGCGCGGACGCAGGTAATCCAGCAGTTTCTCTCCGGTCAGCTTCTGAATGATCGCCGAGAGCATGTAGTCGCCCCGGTGTTGTAGAGGAAGTGCGTCCCCGGCGCATACGTGACCGGCAGCGCGAGGAAGGCTTTCACCCAACTTTCGCCTTGCGCTCGGCGGATTGGCGGTATTGTATCTTCGGCGTGTCCGGTCGACATCGACAGCAGATGGTGCACCTTCATCGCCGCCAGATTCTCGTCCACCTGCGCCGGAGTCTCATCCGGGAAGAAGGATAGCACGGTGTCATCAACCGATAGCCGCCCTTCCATCACGGCGAGCCCGATGGCGCTCGACGTGAAGCTCTTACTCAGCGAGAACAACATATGCGGACGCTCGGGCGCATAGGGCGACCACCACCCTTCCGCGACCACGCTCCCATGCCGGAGCAAAATGAAGCTGTGCAGATCACGGATCTGTTGCTCAACCGCTTCCACGAACTCCAAAATCGCGGCCGAGGCGATTCCCTGTGCTTCCGGTGTCGTGCGCTGAAGTTTATTTTGGGCTGCCGCAATCATGATCATTTCCTTATGAAACGTAAAATACCAAATGCTCATCGCTGAGGTTGATGCGCCAAGCGCCAAATCGCTCAGCATGAACCGTAATTCGGCTAAGCCTAATCCGCGGAAGTGGTTCTCGCAACCGACATGGTCAGGATGGTCTGCCAGCGAGTGCCCACTCAAGCTCCCGGTTGGCGACTAGCACAAATCAAGACCGGACTCCAGCAGCTTCAGCAGTTGCCAGAATCCGGATCCAACGAACCGCGCCGCGCCCGGTTCCGTTGCTCGTTACGCCTCGTCGTGGATGACGCCGCGAAGCTCCAGTTCGTCCGCGAAGTGGCAGGCGACAAATCCTTCGCCGTCGCCGCTTCGTTTGGATCGGTCGTAGTGCCGGTTCCTCGGTTTTGCAGCGATCCTGCAGCATAGGAGCAGCGCGGGTGAAAATAACAGCCGCTCGGCGGATTGGACGGGTCGGCAACATCGCCAGTGAGTTGAATCCGGTTACGGTCGCCGCGCTCGCGCGGGTTGGTGATCGGGACCGACGACAGCAGCGCTTCGGTGTAAGGATGGCGCGGATGGCGATACAGCTCATCGCTGGTCGCGCTTTCGACCAGCTTGCCGACGTACATCACCGCCACGCGGTCGCAAATATGCCGGATCACGCTCAGATCGTGCGAGATAAACAGATACGTCAGTTGGAATTCGTCTTGCAGTTCTTCCAGCAGATTTAGGATTTGCGCGCGCACCGACACGTCCAGCGCCGATACCGCCTCGTCCGCCACGATCAGGCGCGGATTCGTCACCAGCGCCCGCGCGACCACGATGCGCTGGCGCTCGCCGCCGCTGAAGGCGTGCGGATAGCGCGACATATACTCGGTGCGCAAGCCGACTCGCTGGAGCAGATACGCCACCCGGTCGTGGATTTCGCTGCGGGTCATCGTGCCTGCCGACCTGAAGCGCCTCGCTCACGTTGTCGAAGACGGTCATGCGCGGGTTCAGCGATGAATACGGGTCTTGGAAAATCATCCGCACGTCTTTACGCAGCTTCCGCAGCACGTCGGCGTTGACCTCGCCAGATCGACGACGTCGCCGCTCTCCTGCCGGTAGAGCATCTGCCCGCCGGTGATCTCGTAGGCGCGCACGATGCAGCGCCCAATCGTCGTCTTGCCGCAGCCGCTCTCGCCGACCAGTCCTAACGTTTCGCCGCGCTTGACGTCGAAGGAGACGCCATCAACCGCCTTGACGTAGCCGATTGGCTTCGACAACAGTCCGCCCTTGATCGGGAAATGCATCTTCAAATCCCGCACTTCAAGCAAGCTGTCCGGATGCTCCATTTGCGGAGCGGCCGTCGTGGCGTCGGTCGTGGCTTGATTAATCATGGTGTGCGCCCTCCGCTGCAGGCGTCGTTTCGTAGAGCAAGCAGCGAACGTCGTGATTCTCGCTTAGGTGAGTCGTCGCTGGCTCGACCGTGCTGCAGCTCGCGATCCGCTGCGTGCAGCGCGGGATGGAACGGGCAGCCCGTCGGACGGCGGAACGGACTCGGAACCATCCCGGCGATCGGGTCGAGTTCCTGCCGCTTGGCGGCAATCCGGGGAATCGAGCGCAGCAGCGCTTGCGTATACGGATGTTTCGGATGCGTTGAACAGGGTGTCGACGTCCGCCCGCTCCACGATCTGCCCCAGATACATGACGGCCACGTCGTCGGCGATTTCCGCCACCACGCCCAAGTCGTGGGTGATGAACAGCATCGCCATGCCGTACTGCGTTTGCAGCGAGCGCAGCAGCTTGAGAATCTGCGCTTGCGTCGTCACGTCGAGCGCGGTCGTCGGCTCGTCGGCGATCAACAGCGTGGGATTACACGCCAGCGCCATCGCAATCATGGCGCGCTGGCGCATTCCCCCGCTCAAGCGAAACGGATACTCGTCCACAATTCGATCCGGGCGCGGAATTTCGACCAAGCCCAGCAGTTCGACCGCGCGATCCCGCGCTTTCTGCTCCGAGACGTCCTCGTGCAGGCGAATCGTTTCGATGATCTGGTTGCCGACGGTGTGCATCACGCTCAGCGACGACATCGGCTCTTGGAAGATCATCGAGATTTCTTTGCCGCGAATCTGGCGGATCGGCTTGCCTTTCGCATCCATCTGAGCAATGTCGATGATCTGGTTCGAGCCGTCCGCCAGTTGGCGATGATACAGCATCTCGCCGCCGACGATCCTGCCCGGCGGGTGGATGATCTTCAAGAAACGCGCGGCTGGTGACGCTCTTACCGCAGCCGCTTTCACCGACGAGGCACAGCGTCTTGTTCCGCTCAATCGTCAAGTCAACGCCGTTGACCGCCTTGACCACGCCCTCATCGGTGAAGAAGTGAATCCGTAAGTCTTTAACCTCAAGCAGCGGTTCCAAAAGTCTATATCTCCGTTATTAGCTCATAGCGAATTAGCTTTCAGCCCAAAACCTGCCACACTCGAACCAATTACTAATCGCCAACGGCTAATTCTGCTCCATCAATACGGGTCTGCCGCGTCGCGCAAGCCGTCGCCCAAGAAGTTGAACGCCAGCACGACAATGATCACCGCGAACGCGGGCGTGAGCAGCCATGGATAATTGGCGATCACGTTGATCTTTTGCGCTTCCTGAAGCTGCACACCCCAACTCACCGCTGGCGGGCGCAGCCCCACGCCGAGAAAGCTCAGCGCCGTTTCCGCGAGGATGATGCCGGGGATCGACAGTGTGATCGACGCGATAATGTGGCTGTAGAACGACGGCAGCATGTGCCGGAAGATCAACCGGCGCATCGAGACGCCATCCAGCCGCGCCGCCAGCACGAAATCCTCCTCGCGCAGCGAGAGGAATTTGCCGCGCACGACGCGCGCCAAGCCCGTCCAGCCGACCAGCGCCAGCAGAATGCTGATGAAGAAGTAGACCAAAATGATGCTCGTATCGATGGGTACCAGCGCGGCTATCGCCATGATGATCGGCAGCGTTGGGATCGACAGCGTGATCTCGATAATGCGCTGGATGACGTTATCCCACACGCCGCCCACCAAGCCGGAGATACCGCCGAGCGTCACGCCGAGCACGAGGCTGATGAACACGCTGACCAAGCCAATGCTCAGCGAAATCCGGCTGCTGAAGATGATGCGGCTGAGCACGTCACGACCGCTTTTATCCGCGCCGAGCAGATAAAACGGCTGTCCCGCCTCGGTCGGTCCGATCAGGTGAATGTCGGATTCGATGAAGCCCCACAACTTATACGGCTCGCCATGCACGAACAACCCAATCGGGACGACGGTATCTTCGTCCAGTTCCCAGATCCGCTTGAACGAGACCGGGTCGCGTTCGCCCTTGTAGCCGTTCACGTAGGGCGCGAACTGCCCGTCGTGGATCAGATTCAGCGTCTGCGGCGGCGCGTAAGCGTAATCCGCCAGATAGGTCGAGGTCGAAACCGGGGCGAAGAAATCCGCGAAGATCGCCACGAAGTAGAACACCAGCACCACCGACCCGCCGATCATCGCTAGGCGATGCTTGCGGAATTTCCACCACATCAATTTCCACTGCGAGGCGACTTCTGGCGTCAGGTCTTCTGTCACCGGCACGTCTGCGACCGGCGGCGGTGCCGCGCCGATCACCTCCTGAGGTTCAGTTACTGCACCCATAATTTCTTCCTCACTCCAGACGAATTCGCGGATCGAGCAGCACCAACAGCACATCCGAGATGAACGTGCCAACCACTGTCAGCACACTCAGCATGAGGATGAAGCCTGCCGCGACGAACATATCTTGTGATTGCAGCGCGTTGAACAGCACCGGACCTGACGTCGGCAGGTTCAGCACAATCGAGACGACCACGTCACCCGCGACCAGCGTCGGCAAAATCCAGCCGACCGTGCTCACGAATGGGTTCAAGGCGTAGCGCACCGGATATTTCCACAGCAGCCGCCACTCGCCCAGCCCTTTCGCCCGCGCCGTATCGACGTAGGGTTTGTTCAGTTCGTCCAGCAGATTGGCGCGCATCGTGCGGATCAACCCCGCCGTCCCTGCCGTGCCGAGGATGATCACGGGTATCCACAGGTGCTTCAGCAGATCGAGGAATTTACCCCAACTCCACGGTGCGTTGGCGTAATCCTGCGAGAACAGTCCTATTAATGCGTGCTCACCATAGCGGTAGCTCAGGTACATCAAGATCAGCGCGAACAAGAAGTTCGGCAAAGCCAGCCCGATCATGCCGATGAAGGTGGCGATATAGTCGCCAATCGAGTACTTCTTGACTGCCGAATAGACGCCTATCGGCAGCGCAACCACCCAGATGAACATTGCCGACGTCGATGCCAGCAAGAAAGTCATCGGCAGGCGTTCGCCGATAATCTCGACGGCATCTCGTTTGAAGGTCAGCGAATAGCCAAACTTGCCCTTCGTGACAATGTTGCGAACCCACTTGAAATACTGCACCGGGAGCGGGTCGTTTAAGCCGTACTGCTCGCGAAGCTGCTCGACGACCCGGGGTCGATCTTGTCCATACCCTGCGCCATCATGTCGGCGACCATGTTGGTCACGTAGTCGCCCGGAGGAATCTGGATCACCGTGAACGAAATCAGCGAGATGATCCAGACGGTAAAAATCATGTAGATAAAGCGACGGAACAAATATTTCTTCACGTTAATTTTCCTACCCGCTGCCCGCCTGACAGACGAAGGGTGCGCCCGAAATGCCGAGCGCACCCCGTATTACAACCGAGAGATCGTTACTGAATGATGTACCACTGCTCCGGGTACGTGATCTTCTGGACGCCTTCGATCCATCCGGCGATCCACGAAGCAGGTTGGTTGCCCAGACGGGTGTTGTAAGACTTGGAAGCCGCCCGCCGGACGGGAGATGCCGAGCACGTAGAATTCGTCGGCAGCCGTCTGCAGGACACTCGCCATCTGCGGCGACCTGAGCGTCTTGGGTCGGCTCGCGCAGCACCTGCCTCGTAGGCGGCGCGGTTCGCCTGCATGTCGTCAGGCATCGGAACCTGCGTGTTCTGCTGCGAATCGATCCGCCAGTAGAACCAGCCGTTGCCGAACATACCGAACAGCTCGCCCGGCACGTAGTAGCGCGGGTCGAGGATGCCGGTCAAACCAGCGCCGCCTTCACCCGTGTACATCGTGGCTTCGAGGTCGTTGGCGTCGCGCTGAGTCTCGAACAGATCGTTGGCGATCGAGTTCAACTGCACGTCGACGCCGACCGCTTTCCAGTAGCCGATCAGCAGTTCGGCGGTCTGCACCCAGTTCGTGCCGTAGGACAGGTCATTCGAGACCGTGAACACGAACGACAGCGGATCGCCATTCGACATCAGACGGATACCGTCAGCGTTCTTGTCGGGCGCAACTTTGTCCAGATATTCGTTCGCCATGTCGAGGTCGTAGTCGGTGTACTGGGTCGCCAGTTGCTCGTTATACAGCGGCGAGCTTTCCAGCGGCGCAGCCTGTGACGGCGTGCCCTGCCCGAAGTAGACGATCTCGATGATCTCCGGGCGGTTGATCGCGTAGGACATACCGATGCGGAAGTCCTTGTTGGCGAAGATTTCCGCCAGCGCCGCGTCTCTTGGTGTTGCGGTTGAACTGGATCGTGTTGGTCGTGCCGCCGTCGGAAACCGCGTCCGAGATCGCCAGCGGCGAGCCGGAGTCGACGGCGTCGAAGTAGGTGACGCGCTCGGCTGAGCCACCCGGGTCTTTGACGTAATCGAGGTCGCCGCTGACCATCGCCAGCGTGCGCGCTTCGTTGTCCTGATAGGAAACGCCGGTGATGTTATCGATGTACGGCAGTTGGTTGCCCGCCGTATCCACTTTCCAGTAGTACGGATTGCGTTCCATCGTCATCTGCGTGCTGCCACCCAGAACCGAAGTCGGAATCCACGGGAACAGCAGCGGACGGTCGAGGTTGTTGAAGTAGTTGTTCGTGTCATCGGTCGGACCCGACGCTTTCTTGTTGAACAGACCGACCCAGTCTTCGACACCTTCTTCCGCAGCGACCAATGCGTCGATGCCATCCGGGTTGTAGTCCTTGTGGAACTGCTTCAGATAGTGCATCGGGAACCACGTGAGATGACGACCATTCCACTCGGCGAGGATGTAGAGGAACGTGCCGTAGGGATTCGGGAAGCTGAATTCCACGGTGTAGTCGTCGATCTTGGTGGCTTTGAAGCCATCACGATCTTCCGCTGGCAGCCAGTCGGCAACCGGACCACCGATGCTCAGCTCCGTATTGTAGAGAACGTCGTTGATGTAGAACATGATGTCGTCCGCCGTGAAGTCGACGCCGTCCGACCACTTCATGCCTTTACGCAGATGGAAGGTGTAGTCCTTCACGTCGTCGCTGACGTCCCAGCTTTCGGCGATGTTCGGCACGACACCGGAGAAGTCCGGTGCCCACGAAACGAGGTTTTCCCAGCCGGTGATGTACCACAGACCGCCCCAGCCGGGGTTCGAGCCGGTGAAGCCGACGCGCATGGTGCCGCCGTATTCGCCGACTTCATTGATCGGGGTCACGACGTCAGGGTTTTCCGGCAGACGGTCGCTCAGAGCCGGGAGATCGCCGGCGATGTGACTTTCGCCGCCAGCATCGGCGACTCGCTGTAGCTCATGTCTTGGGCGCTGATCAGGGTTGCCCCGAACAACGCCACGAGGATGAAGATGAGGATGAGGAGGAGTTAGCTTGTTCTTCATGTTGGACTTGCCCCTTGGCAAAATCAATCTATTTACGAGTGAATTCGCGCGCCTTTCGCCCCTCATCATCATCAGTCTCAACGTGCTACAATGAGACGCGAAAGGTCTAGGTGTTTATGACCTCAGTTCAAACGCCCTCCTTTCACACGCTCTAGGGTTGACTGGGCACGATTGGAAACGGGGAAACTGCTTTGGCGAGCTGGTTCCGCTTCCAATCATGTCCCGGTCAATCGCTGCCGCGCCTTTGAATATCAGGCAGGTCTTCCTGCCTGTCAGCGCACACTTTTACCGATCCGCGCTCGACCAGAGTTGCCCCGATCAGCGTCGTGATCGGCGGGCGGTCAAGATCCGCCGCCCGGTCATACAGTTGGCGCACCGCCATCGCCCCCATCAGTCTCGTCTCCACCCGCATCGTCGTCAAAGGCGGATCGGTCGTCGGGGCGAACGCTGCGTCGTCAAAACCAATCACGGAGACATCTTCGGGAACCCGCAAACCATGTGCTTCCAGTTCGTCAATCGCACACTGGGCGGTATCGTCATTGCAGGCAAAAATTGCAGTGATCTGCGGCGATACGTTGGATCAGCCGAGCCGTCGCGTCGCGCGCGCTCGCGTGCTTGCAGCAGGCTTTCCTCGATGTAGCTCTCACCGATCCCGTAATCTGCCAGCGCTTTGAGATAGCCTTGCTCGCCGTTCGCTGATTCCGGGATGTTCGGTACCCTGCGCGGTGCTGCCGATCAACCCGATGCGGCGGTGCCCCTGCTCGATCAGGTATTTCACAGCAGTATACGCACCTTGGAAATTGTGAGTGATGATCGTGTCGCACACCAAGCCGTTCGCCAGCGCGTCGACCACCACCAGCGGCGTATGCCGAGGAATGCGCCGGATGATCTCAGGGTCGCTGAAGACCACGCCCACGATGATCAGTCCGTCAACGTCGCGATTCTCAAACAACGACGTCCACGTCAGCGCGTGGCTGAATTCGTTCACCGGCAGGCTGGCGTACATCAGGTTTAGCCCCAGCCGTTCGCATTCATCTTCGATGCCGCACAGCACCATATAGTTGAACGGATCAATCCGGGGGAATTCGCCGGGGTCGCGTTTGATGACCGCGCCAACCGTCTTGAACTTGGAGGCGACCGTCGTTGGCACGCGAATTTGCAGCTTATAGCCGACGTCGGCGGCAGCTTTAAGCACCAGAGATCGAGTTGAGGGGAGGACGTTGGATTTGTTATTCAACGCACGCGAAGCTGTGCCGAGCGATACTCCGGCAGCTTGGGCGACGTCACGTAAAGAGGGAGATGATTTTGACATAACTATTTAGCATCTCAATAACGTTTATTTGTCTATAAAACATGTTCATTGAACGATGCCAGATTAGCGTAGAATGAGTGCGGTGTCAAACAATTACGCATTGTGAGCGCTCTCATGTTACGTCTGTATCGTAACAGCAAACGTTGTTGTAACGCAATAGTAACGTATTTTATCGATCTGCTCAAGCAAAATGTCCGAAACGAACGCCGCTCAGCAATTTCTTAATCTCTCCTCGTCAATTTCTCAGCGAAAACCCGCGTATCTGGTTTTGACTTGCCTCCAAATCGTGATAAAATAACAATTGTAATAACAACGAAATCGAGTGTATTGGTAGTGCATTCGGATCAATACAGGCAAGGAGGCAACAAAATGGAATTTAAAGCAGGAACTCACGTTTATACGGCAGATGGAAAAGACGTCGGCAGCATTGACCGCGTGATCCTCGATCCGCACACCAACGAAATCAGTGGAATTGTCGTCAAGCAGGGCTGGCTGTTCACCGAAGATAAAGTCATCTCGATTGATTTGGTCGAGACAGCCAACCGAAAGCCGGGTCACGCTCCGCCAGACCAAGCATGATCTCCACGATCTGCCGCTCTTCGAGGAGACTTATTACGTCCCGCTGGAGGAAGAGGACTACCCTACCGGGCTGCAGTGAACGAGCCGATCGCCCTTCCCGGAATACGCGCCGCCCGCTTCCTACGGCTATCCGCCGCTGGGGACTGCATGGTGGGGTTACGGCGGCTACTTCGGGCTGCCGCCCGCCGAGCCGACCGCGACCAGCGAACCTATGGCGCGGATTACATCCAGCGCACCAAGACCAACATCCCCGAAGGCACTGTCGCCGTGAAAGAAGGCGCGCGGGTGCTGAGCATGGACGATCAAGCACGTCGGCGACGTCGAAGAAGTCTTCACCGATCCGGAGTCGAACTACGCGACCCACATTCTCATTTCACAGGGGCATCTTCTTCAAAGATCACAAACTTGTGCCGACCAACTGGATCAAGTCGGAGGGCGAGAACGAAGTGCGGCTGACCGTCAACACCAGCTTGGTTGATCGCCTGCCGAGCTACGAGCCGCAGCCGTAATGTCGCCTCGATCATTCAGGCGCACGTAGGGGCGGAACGTTGTTCCGCCCCTACGTCGCTCCGCAGACTCTCGCTAGCCTCTCGTCCCAATCGAATAGCGCTCACGATACCACGCCCACGTTCGCGCCAAGCCCTCGCTGATGCCGACTTTCGGCGCAAAGCCGAGCAGTTCAGCCGCCCGCCCATTATCGCAGTAGGTGATTTTCGGCTCGGTCAGCGGCGCATCGATCACCCGCGTGATCGCCGTCTTGCCGATCAATTCCTCGTAGATGCGGATGAACTCGCTCAGCGTGATCGGCGCGCCGTAGCCCAGATTCATGATTTGGTAGCCGAGCGGTCGATCCAGCGCGGCGACGATGCCGTCGATAATGTCGTCGATATAAGTCCAATCGCGCTGAAGCGCGCCGCCGTCGAACAGCGTGATCGTCTCGTCGCGCAAAATTGATTCGATCACGCGCAGCGGCATCATGTCAGGGCGTCCGTGCGGTCCATAGACGTTGAAAAAGCGCAGCACGTTGACGTTCAAGCCGAACAACTGATGATAGGTGTAGGCGAAAATCTCGGCGGCGCGCTTGCTCGCCGGGTAGGGCGCGAGCGGCTGACCGCTGCATCGTCTCCACGAAAGGAATCTGCGCCGTGTTGCCGTAGACGGACGAGGTTGAGCCGAGCACGAACACCGAGACGTCATGCCGCCGCGCCGCGTCCAACAGCGAAACCGTCGCGCTGGTGTTGACGTCGGCATAGAGCCGCCCGCGTTCCGCCGAAAAACGCACGTTCGCCATGGCGGCGAGATGTGCCACCCGCGTGATCGCATGTTCCGCAAAGACGCTTCGATGGTCGCTTCGTCCCGAATGTCCGCCTTCGATCACGACCGGATCAGCGCCTAATGCGGTGATATTCCCGCGCTTGATTTGCGGGATCATAGTAATCATTGAAGTTGTCCACGATCACGACCGGCTCATGGTCGGCAAGCAAGCGCAGCGCCAAACGGCTGCCGATGAAACCAGCGCCGCCAGTGATCAACGTCGTCATAACGTTCGTTCCCCTTGTCTATAAGGTAATAGACTAGACGCTTTCCATTTCGAGATAGTCGCTGTGGACGAACGCTGCTCTGCTCGATGCCCAGCAGCGCGAGCATCTGCTGGATCATATCCGCCTTGTGCTCGGCGTCAGATGCCGACCACGTGCGGCTTTTCAGCTCAATGAACAGCCCCGGCAGCGCCGGCTCGCGCACAGCGATCCACGTTGACGTAGAACGGCACACCCTGATAGCGAATGTGCCAGCGCCGCCGATCCTTCTGGAGTTCGCGCTCGCTCAACGGGCGGAAATATTCGCGGTAGAAGCGCAGCGGTTGGTTCGCGTCGGCAATGAAGCGCGAATGCGACAGCAGCACCGTCGAGTGAAACTCGCGCTCCTTGGTCGGCATCGTGAAAGTCAAGCGACTGCGTACCGACTCGACCTCGCCATGATCGTCGATCAGGTCGTCTTCACGGTAACGCACGCGCCCTTCCTCCGCATGCGTCGGACAGGAAATAGGTATCGTACTGGCGATAATGCACCTTGCGCACGATCTCGACGTCCGGGTGCCGGAGCAGCTTGTCGAGCGCGCTGTTCGTCTTTTAGCTCCGCCTTGACCTGCACTTCGAAGCTCTCGCTCTGGCTGATGCCGCCGATTGCCAGCAGCTTGCTGAGCATGTTTTCCTCGCGCGCCTTCAAGAACTGATCGACCTTCACGGCATAGTCGCGCGCTTCCACCAGCAGCGCCTGCTCGTCGAGCGTCAGCAGCGCCCGGTCGCGCATCAGCCAGCGCCCATTGCAGATCACGTGAGCGACGTCGGTCGATTTCGCTGCGTAGACGATCCGCGAATAGATGGCGTTCGGGTCATGCTCGAAATGCGGCATATTGTGCAGCGGCGAACTGTCGATCACGATCACGTCCGCCCGCTTGCCCGACTTCCAGACTGCCGGTGATGTCGTCGATGAACAGCGCCGCCGCGCCCTGCCGCGTCGCCATCAACAGCGCTTGCCGTGCCGGAACCGCCGTCGGATCGCTCGCTTCGGTCTTGGCGAGGATCGCCGCCAGCCGGATTTCCTCGAACATGTCGAGATCGTTGTTGCTGGCGGGACCATCCGTGCCGATGCCGACGGTCAGCCCGATCTTGAGCATCTGCGTGATCGGGGCGATGCCGCTGGCGATCTTGAGGTTACTGGTCGGGTTGTGGGCGACGGTCGCCGCGTGATCGTGCAGCAGGTGCATCTCGTTCTGGTCGATGTGGACGCAGTGAGCAGCAAGCACTTTCGCGCCGAACAAGCCGAGATCGTCCATGTGCGTGATCACGGTCGTGCCGAATTCGTTCAGGCTGTTTTCGATCTCCAGCTTCGTCTCGGCAAGGTGGATCAGCAGCGGCACGTCGTATTCACGCGCCAGATCGGTGCAGCGCTTGAGCGTCTCGTCGGTATTCGAGTACGGCGCGTGCGGCGCGACCGCCGGTGTGATCAGCGGATGACCGCGCCACTCCTCGATGAAGTGGCGGCAGTAAGCGAGGCTTTCCTCGTAGCTTTCGGCGTCCGGCGCGGGGAATTTCAGGATCGTCTGCCCCAAGACGCCGCGCATCCCCGCCGCCGCCGTCGCCTCGGCGATCTCCGCTTCGAAGTAGTACATGTCGGCAAACGACGGTGATCCCGCTGCGGATCATCTCGGCGCAGGCGAGGCTCGTCCCTAAGCGGCAGAACTCCGGCGTTCACGAACTCGCGCTCGGTCGGCATGATGTAGCCGAACAACCACACGTCCAGCCGCAGGTCGTCCGCCAAGCCGCGCAGCAGCGTCATCGGGACGTGCGTGTGCGCGTTGACCAGCCCCGGCATGATGATCTGATCGCCGCAGTCGACCACGTTCGCCGACTCGTATTCCGCCAGCACGTCGGCGGCGCGTTCCGACCGCGACGATCTTCGCGTCCTGAATGGCGACGGCTCCGTTCGGGATCAGGTCGAACTGGTCGTTCATCGTCACGACCGTGCCTCCGCAGAGGATCGTATCAACAGTTTGCATGACTGCCTCCGGCTGCCGCCCTACGCGAAATTGGCGCGATTATAACGATGTTGTACACTTTTCCATAGCGCTGCACATGGGACTCGAAGGACTATGCTCAAACAACGGCTTCAAGTCCTGACTATTCTAGAGGCTGGCTTGACCGGTCTCTTCTTCATTCAAGCGTTACGCTTCTTGATCGGGATGCTCTACAGCCGCATCGCCGGCGCATCGGCGGTGACGGCGCTCCAAGCCGCGCAGATTCCCATCGAAGGCGCGGCGGTCGACCCGGCGCTGGTCAGCACGGAAATCACTTTCCTGATCTACATGGTCGCGCTGCCCGCCCTCACGCTGATTCTCGGGCGTTTCCGCGTCGTCACGCTGATCGCGGCGCTGCTGGTCGCCGCCGGTCGCCTGTTGATGATGCCGCTCGGCATCCTCACCGCCACCGGCGCTGCCGCGCTCGTCTTCGGCGGCGGGCTGGTCTACATCGCCATGATCGCGCGCTACCGCGCGCGCATGATCCCATACATGTTCGTGCTCGGCTTCGGCGCTGACCAGTTGTTCCGCGCCGTCGGCAACACCGTCGATCCGTCGCTGTCCATCGCGCTATCTCAACGTGCAGATCGGGCTGACCGCCGCCGCTATCCTGATCGCCTTGATCGCTTACGTCGTCGAGCGGCGCACCACCCGCGACGACGCCGAAATTCTCGCCGACAGCGGCTTGCTGCCCTTCTGGGGCGCGGTTGGCTTGAGCGGCTTGCTCTACCTCGAACTGGCGCTGCTGGCGCTGCCGAATGCTATCGCCGCCCGCGCCGATACCGACTACACCATCTTCGCGCCGATCCTCGTCGTGGCGACACTGCTGCCGCTCGTCCCGGCGGTGCGCGGTTGGGCGCGCGGGTTTCGTCGCTCTGTTTGACGGCGGCGTGCGCGGCTGGCTCTGGATGCTGCTGATCGCCCTGCTGATCGTTTTCGGCACCCGCTTGAGCGGCTACGTCGCGGGCGCGGCGCTGGTGCTGGCGCAGTTCTTCGTCAGCATGATGTGGTGGTGGCTGGTCAAACCGCGCGCCGAACGTCAGCGCAGCTTTAGCGGTCTGTGGCTGATCCTCGCCCTGCTGCTGTTCGGGCTGCTGATCGTCGGCGACAACTTCACTTACGAATACGCCTTCGTCCGCGATTTCTCCGGCGATTACGCCTTCCTCAACAGCGTCATCCCGCCACTGCTGCGCGGTTTTCGCGGCTTAGGGCTGCCGCTGCTGCTGCTGGCGGTCTTCCTCGCCGCTCTGCCGATGACGCAGACGCCCCGCCGCATCCCTTGGGGCGGCGGCGCGCGCGCGATCTGGTCGCTGGCGACATTCGTGCTGGTCGTCGTCGCCGGAGTCGGTGCGGCGCTGGCGGTGCGCCCGCCGGTGATCACCGCCGCGTCCGGCACTGACGACATGCGCATCGCCACCTACAATCTGCATGGTGGTTTCGACGAGTTCTACAACTACGATCTCGAAGCCGATCGCCCGCACTATACAGGAGAGCGGCGCGGTTGACAGTGGTGCCTACGTGGTCATGCTGCAAGAGGTCAGCGCCGGACGCATTTCCAGCTTCGGCGTCGATCAGTCGCTGTGGCTGGCGCGGCGTTTGGGGATGGATCGCCGTTACTTCCCGACCAACGAAGGTTTGCAGGGCTTAGCCGTGCTCTCGAACGTGCCGATTGCCTACGACGATGGACGGCTGCTCGCCAGCATCGGCGAGCAAACCGGCGTCCAGCGCGTGCAGGTGCTCCCCAACCCGACGACCGTCGTCACGCTCTACAATACGTGGCTCAGCCCGCTGCTTGAGCGCGGCGACCAGACCATCGCCGATCAGGAGCAGGATCAGCAGCAGCAGTTGGACGAGATTTTCGCGGCGTTTGTTCGCCAGCCGTGCAGCGCGGCGCTCGGTCGCACCGTGATCGGCGGCACCATCCACAATGTCCCCGACTCGCCTTTAGTCGAGCAGATGAAGAACGCCGGGTTTAGCGATCCGTTTGCCGGGCTGCCGCTCGAACTTTCGGCGACCTTCATCCGTTCGGGCATCTCGCCACGCGCGCTTCGACTATCTGTGGACTTGTAATCTGCCTTCGCGTGGCGCTATCGTCTTGACTGAACTCGCCGTCGGATCACCGCCTCGCGGTGGCGGGTGTGGCGCTCACGCGTCAAGCGGAGGGTTAGCTCCGCTCGACCGCCGCCAATTCATCCGCCAGCACGCCGCTTTCCAGCCGGTCGAGCGCGTCCTGCGCCGCCGCTTGCGAGGCGGCTTGCTTGCTCCTGCCGACGCCACTGCCGACCACCGTCGCGCCGATCAGCGCCTCGAAGGTGAATTCCTTCTCGTGTTCGGGACCCGACGCATCGACCATCCGGTACGCCGGAGTGAGGTTGTAGCGCGCCTGACTGATCTCTTGCAGGCTGCTGCGCGCGTCCTTGTCGAGCGAGTCGGCCAGCACCTGTTTCAGCCGTTCGAGCAGCATCGGCATGACGAAGGTGACGACCGCATCCAGCCCTTGATCGAGGTAGAGCGCGCCGATCACCGCTTCGAACGCGCCGCAGAGATTGTTGGGACGCTCGCGCCCGCCGCCTTTTTCCTCGCCCTTGCCCATCCGCAGCGTCTCACCGATCCGGCAGTCGACTGCCAGCGCCGCCAGCGACTCGGTGCGGACCAGCGCCGCGCGCATCCGGGTCAGGTCGCCTTCCGGCATCTCCGGGAAGCGGCGATAGAGCATCTCGCCAGAGACAAAGTCGAGCACGGCGTCGCCGAGGAATTCGAGCCGCTCGTTGTCGTGCAGGTCGATTTCGTCGTGCTCGTTGACGTATGATCGGTGGGTCAGAGACTGCAACAGCAGCCCTTGATCCCTAAACCGGAGCCGATTCTCCGCTTGAAATTCTTCCAGTTCCATTAAGTCGCCTATCTGTTTCCCTCATTCACCCTCAGCGATCATTGTAGGGGCGTAATAGATCACGTTTCTACGAGACTGCCGCTATTGGTATCTTACTCAAAACCGCTTGAAAATCAGCGAGACGTTGTGCCCGCCAAAGCCGAACGAATTGCTCATCACACAGTCGAGCGCCAGTTCGCGCGCCTGATTGGGCACGTAGTCGAGGTCGCATTCCGGGTCAGGCTCGTCCAGATTGATCGTCGGCGGCACGATGCCGTCGCGCATGGCAAGGATCGAGAAGATCGCCTCAATCGCCGCCGTCGCGCCCATCCCGTGACCGGTCATGCTCTTGGTCGAACTCATCGGCACCTGATAAGCGCGCTCGCCAAACACTCGCTTGACCGCTTTGGTCTCCATCACGTCGTTGAGCGACGTGCCCGTCCCATGCGCGTTGATGTAGTCGATATCCTGCGGCGTCAAACCGGCGTCGTCGAGCGCCAACTGGATCGCCGCGCTCGCACCAATGCCTTCCGGCTCCGGCGCGGTGATGTGGAAGGCGTCCGAAGTCGAGCCGTAGCCGACGATCTCGGCGTAAATATGCGCGCCGCGCGCCTTTGCCGCTTCCAGTTCTTCGAGGATCAATGATCGCCCGACCCCTCGCTGAAGACCAAGCCGGGGCGATCTTTCGCAAAGGGACGGCAGGCGCCCGCCGGATTGTCGTTCTCGCGCGAGCAAGCGCCCGTGCGGTCGAACGCGGCGATCCCGATCGGGATAATCGGCGCTTCGCCGCCGCCCGCGACCGCGCGGTCGATCCGCCCGATGCGGATCATGTCGAAGGCATGTCCGATGCAGTCCGCGCCGGTCGCGCACGCCGAGATCGGCGCGTACGAGGTCCCGTCGCGCCCAACGCGATGCTGATCAGGTCGCTGCCGCCGTTGACCAGCAGCATCGGGATTCCGAACGGCGTGATCCGGCGCGGGTCTTTGGTCTCGAAGACCATCTGCGACGTATCGTAGTAGCTGCCGATTCCCCCCACCGCCGAGCCGACGAACACGCCGGTGCGGTAGCGATTCTCGTCGTTGACCTCGAAGCCCGCGTCGCGGATCGCTTCTTGCGATGCCGCCACGCTGAACTGCTCGTTCAGGTCACGGCGGCGTACTTCCTTCGCCAGCATATATTTGGTCGGGTCCCAGTCCTTGACCTCGGCGGCGATCTTCACGGCGTAATCGGTCGTATCGAAGTGCGTGATCCGTCCGATTCCGCTCTTGCCCGCCTTGATGTTTTCCCACGTTTCGGCGACTGAGTGACCCAACGGCGAAATGATCCCCATGCCGGTCACTACAACACGTCGTGACATGTTCTGCTCCGTTTCTGTAAGCACGTCAGTGCCCACATCAGTGCCCGCATCAGTGCCAGTGATGATCCGTTACTGCCCGGCGCGGTCGTCCGGTTGCGGGACGTAATGCCCCTCCACCCACGCCGACCCGTCGGCGCGAACTTCCTTCTTCCACACCGGCACGATCTCTTTCAGCCGGTCGATCCCGTAGCGCGCCGCCTCGAAACAGCCTTGATCCCGGTGCCCCGACGAGCAGGCGATCAAAATCGTGTTCTGCCCGACTTCGAGCACCCCGACCCGCTGGACGATGGCGATCCCTTGCACCAGCGGGTAGCTGCTCGCGGATTTCCCGCGCGACCTGCTGCATTTTCGCCAGCGCCATCGGTTCGTATGCCTCGTATTCGAGCCGCTGCGGTCTCGTGCTGATCGTCGTCGCGCGCCGTCTGCCCGCGCACCATGCCGCTGAAGACGCAGACCGCGCCCGTCGCCGCCGTCGTGATCTCGGCGATCAGCGCGTCGGTGTTGATCGGCGCGTCCGCCAGCCGAAACACCTCCGGCTGATCCGGCATCGCTTCGCCGTCGCCGCCGCTCACGGGCGGGAAGAAGGCGATCTTGTCGCCATCGCGCACGGCATCCTCGGCGAAAGCGTATTCCTCGTTGACCGCCGCAATCGCGCTGCCGAGGTGCGCTGCCAGCGCCGGAATCTGCGCCGCCAGCGCCCGCCGCACGTCGGCGACCGTCGCCGGCTTCGCCGGGCAGTGTCAGCGCCAAGCGCGACTGCCCTGCCTGATCTTTCAGCGTTGCAAACAATAAAACCGAAATCTGCATTTCGTTACTCGTCCTGTGCTTCGTCACGCACGTAATCGCCGTGCTGACCGCCATGTTTTTCTAGCAACCGCACCGCGCCGATCACCATCCCGCGATCCACCGCTTTCGCCATGTCGTAGACCGTCAGCGCGGCGACGCTCACCGCTGTCAGCGCTTCCATCTCGACGCCGGTCTTGCCGATAGTGCGCGCCGTCGCCGTGATCAGCACAGCATTGTGCTCGTCATCTAATGACAGTTCGACTTCGATCTGTGTCAGCGCGACCGGGTGGCACAGCGGGATCAACTCTGATGTGCGTTTCGCCGCCATAATCCCGGCGATCCGCGCGATCGTCAGCACGTCGCCTTTCTTGAGCGCCCCTTCGCGGATCAAGCGCAGGGTGGCGGGCTGCATCGTGACCGACCCGCCCGCGACCGCCGTGCGCTCGCTGTCCGGCTTCGTCCCGACGTCGACCATCCGCGCGCGCCCGCCTTCGTCCAAATGTGTCAGCTTATTTTCCACGAATCGCCTCCCCTCCTCAGTTATTATAACGGATCACCCACGTGAACCGTAGCCATGGCGCCCCATTCCTTTCCTCTTTGTAGGGCTTACTGCACCGGCGGCGCTAGTCAGCGCCTCGTCACACTCTGCCCCATCTTGTTTTGCCCCCTGCCGCCGTGTATACTGACAAGGGAGTGTAGAAGCAAAACACCCCCCAACTTTGGAGTATGACTTTGAGTATTTTTCGCAGCGGCATGTCGAAGACACGCCAATCTTTCTTCGGGCGCATCGGGCAGATGCTCGGCGGCGGCGGGCACGATTGACGACGATACGTGGGACGACATCGAAGCGCTGTTGATTCAGGCGGACCTCGGCGTGCCGACGACCCAAGCCGTGATGAAAGAGCTGCAAGATCGCGCCCGACGCGAAAACGTCAAGCGCGCTCGACCAGCTCAAGACGACTGCTGAAAGCCGTGCTGCGCGACATCCTGATGACCCCGCCGACCATGAATATCAGCGGGCGTCCGCTCTCGATCATTCTGGTCGTCGGCGTCAACGGATCGGGCAAGACGACGACGATTGGCAAGCTGGCGTACCGCCTCAGCACGGTCAACCATCGCAAGGTGTTGATCGCCGCCGGCGATACTTTCCGCGCCGCCGCCATTGAGCAAATTCAGCAGTGGGGCGAGCGTGTCGGCGTCCCGGTGATCGCCAACAAGCCCGGCTCTGACCCGGCGGCGGTCGTCTACGACGCGACCGTCGCCGCCAACGCGCGCGGCAGCGACATCCTGATGATCGACACGGCAGGTCGCTTGCATACCAATTACAACCTGATGGAAGAACTCGCCAAGATCAAGGCGGTCTCGCAGCGGGTGATCGCCGACGCGCCCCACGAAGTCCTGCTCGTGCTCGACGGCACGACCGGACAGAACGCCTTGCAGCAGGCGATCAAGTTCCGCGAAATGGTCGACGTCACCGGCGTGATCGTCACCAAACTCGACAGCACGGCCAAAGGCGGCATGGTCTTCGCCATCAACCACGATCTCGGCTTGCCGATTCACTACGTCGGCTTGGGCGAGCGTATGACCGACCTCGTGCTGTTCCAGCCTGATTACTTTGTCGACGGACTTATTTGAGGAAGACGAGACTTAACCGCGGCAATGGATAATCTGATCAGCCTGTTAGAACAACTGAAAAACGAGATCGATACGCTCATGCTGCGCCTCGACATCGCGGGTAAGGTTCAGCGCGTCGATCAGCTTCAGCAGCAGGCGAGCGATCCTGATTTCTGGTCGAATCCCGAAGCCGCGCAGAAGGTCATGCAGGAAATCTCCAACCTCAACAGCGAAATCGAGCGCTGGCAGAGCATCGCCAACCGCATCCACGACGCGCTCGAACTGGCAAGCCTCGAAGACCCCGACCTCCAGTCCGAACTCGAAACCGAAGCCGACGCTTTAGCCAAGATCGTCGAGCGCATGTCGGTACAGGCGCTTTTGTCCGGTCAGTACGATGATCAGCGATGCCATTTTCGCCATTCACGCCGGGCGCGGGCGGCACCGAGTCGCAGGACTGGGCGTCGATGCTGGAGCGCATGTACCTGCGTTGGGCGCAGCAAAACGGCTACAAGGTCGAAATCCTCGACCGCAGCGAGGGCGAAGAAGCGGGCATCAAGAGCGTGATGATGAGCATTCAAGGCAGGTACGCTTACGGCTATCTGCAAAGCGAATTGGGCGTCCATCGCCTCGTCCGCATCAGCCCCTTTGACGCGGCAGCCCGGCGCCACACCTCGTTTGCCAAAGTCGAAGTCTGGCCCGACATCCAAGAGGACATCGACATCGAGATCAACGAGAAAGATCTCCGCGTCGATACTTATCGTTCCAGCGGCGCGGGCGGGCAGAACGTCCAGAAGAACGACACCGCCATCCGCCTGACCCACATCCCGACCAACATCGTCGTGCAGGTGCAGGATCAGCGCAGTCAGGTGCAGAACCGCGAGCGCGCGATGCAAATTCTCAAGGCGCGCCTGTTCGAGATCGAGCGCAAGAAGCGCGACGCCGAGCTTTCCGCGCTCAAGGGCGAGAACGTCAACGCCGAATGGGGCAACCAGATTCGCTCTTACGTCCTTCAGCCCTACCAGATGGTCAAGGATCATCGCACCAACGTCGAAGTCGGCAACGCCGGCGCGGTGCTCGATGGTCGCCTCAACGAGTTCATGGAAGCCTACCTGCGCGCCAATATCAACGACGCCACCCCCGCCTAAGAACAGTACCGGGTCCTGATCCTCAACCCGACCTTTGTGCAGGGTCACAACATGAGGTGTGATTTAAAACCTACGCCACTACCCGAATTAATCGCTTTGCTTGAAGCTCACGCCTGAAACAGGCGGTGTACCCGCCCTTCACGGGACTCGACTGGGACGACAGCAGTATTTGGATTTCCCCTGAATTCGCGGGAAGAAGAAATGTCCCTTAGCCTCGGACAGCCCCAGTTTACCGGGTAGGCTGCGCCACAAGTTTCGGATGTCGTAACCCAAAGCACCATCGCCCGTAGAAGTAGACACCTACCAATTACCTAAGGAGCATTCTAATGCGTTTTCGTACCGCCCTGATCGTGACCTTATTGCTGGTGATGCTGCTACCCGGCTTAATCGCCACCGCCCAGGACGACCCGCAGGCGTTCCCACCGGACGTCGCTGCGGAGATACAAGCAGCAAATGGACGACCTGACCGCGAGCGGACTCCCGCCCGGCATGGTCGTGTGGATCGACGCGCCGGAGTACCGGTTCGCGGGGGCAAGTGGTTTCGCCGACCTCAAGCACGACATCCCGATGCCGCCGGAGGGCGCGTTTCGGATTGGCAGCATCACCAAGATGTTCACCGCGACGGTGATCATCCAGCTTGCGGAGGAAGGCGTGCTCACTCTCGACGACCCGCTGGCGCAGTGGCTGCCGGAAGTCGCCGAGCAACTGCCCAATGGCGACCAGATCACGCTGCGCCACCTGCTCACGCACACCTCCGGTGTGTTTAACATCGTCGAACACGACGCTTACTGGGCTGATATCTTCACAGAGGCGAAGATTGATGAGGCAACCGGCGTCATGACGCTGGACTGCGTCCAACGCGACCCCAACGACACGCTCGCCCGCTACGTCTATGGGCAAGATGCCAACTTTGAGCCGGGGACGGGGTGGCACTATAGCAACACCAACTACACGCTGCTCGGCATGGTAATCGAAAAGGCGGCGGCGATGCCGCTCGCCGAGGCGTATCGCACGTACATCTATGAACCGCTGGGCATGACGTCCACGTTCCTGAATTGCTACGAAGACTCGTTGGTGGATGTGGTGCACGGCTATACAGGATCGGGCGACACCCTGACCGACCTCACTGGACTGCAGGAATCTGTCGGCTGGTCGGCGGGCGGCTTGGTCTCGACCGCATCCGACCTGATCGCCTTCGCGCGCGGGTTGTTCGGCGGGACGCTGTTTGACGACCCGGAGTCGCTGACCGCGATGACGACACCCGCCCCCGGCACTTCCTACGGTCTGGGTATCACGGTCAACCCGGCATACGTGGGGCATGGCAGGCTATATTGCCGGTTATCGAACGCAGCTTAGTTATATGCCTGCGTCCGATACGGTCGTGGTAGATACTCTACAACAACGATGCTGCCGACCCCGAACAGGGTCAGGCGGATGTGCTAAATCCGGCGCTCCCGTTGCTGGGCGCGGAGGGCTGAGACAGTACGCACAGACATTGACGTAGGGGCTAGATTGACGCAGTTCAAGAAATTGGGGACGGAACCCAACCTCTCCTCGCTTCGCGTCTGGGAGGGGTTGGGGGCAAGGTCTAAGAGCGATCAACTCTTTGACGCCTCGATTGAATACCGCTACTTAGACCTATCAAACAGCCGCAATCGCAAAACGCTGGTACACTGTACTGGATGTTTTTACTCAGCACTCAGTACTCAGTACTCGGTACTTCCTTATGCCTTATCTGAACTTCGCGGTTGAAGTCGCCGCGCTGCCCTAACGACCAATACCGGATCAGCGTTCAGTCGCCCGTCGGTGAAGCGAGCGTCGATGCCGCCAGTCCCTTTACTCCTGAGGAAATCCAAAACTTATCTCGCCGTCCTCGGCGGCGAAACCAAAGCCAGCCGCGACGAACGGCTGCGCGTCGCCCGCGAATTCGGCGGGACGTTTGTTCCAGATTCCTCTTGGGCAGCAGCACCGCCATCAGCAACGCCTATTTCGCCAGCTTGCGCGAAGCGTCCAGCGCCGAGGGGCTGCGGCTCGCGCTTGACCGTCGATCAAGCCGGGGCGCTGAGCCAGCTCCCGTGGGAATACCTGCGCGACCCGTCCAGCGACTTTCTCGCCCTCTCCCGGCGCACGCCGATTGTCCGCTACACGCCGCAGCTTGACGTGCGCCCGCCCGCGACCATCACCCTGCCGCTGCGCGTGCTGGTGATGATCTCCGCGCCGCAAGGATTGCCCGCGCTCGACGTCGAGGGCGAATGGCAGCGTCTTCAAGACCGCGACCGCTCCGCTGCAAGCGCGCGGTTTGATCGCGCTGGAACGGCTCGACACCGCCACCTTGATCGCGCTTCAGCATCGGCTGCGCGCCGGGGAATACCACATTTTCCACTACATCGGGCACAGCGATTACGACGCCCAAACCCAGCAGGGCTTGATCGTCTTCGAGAATGAGCAGCGATAACACCCGCCCGCAGTTGATCACGGCGGCGGAACTCAGCCGCGAGCTTGCCGAAGAAAGCACGGTCCGCCTCGTCGTCCTCAACTCGTGCCAGAGCGCCCGCCGCCCCGACGCCGACGTGTTCGCCGGGATTTCCAGCGCGATTGTCACGCGCGGGATTCCGGCGGTGGTCGCCATGCAGTTCGCCATCAGCGACGGTGCTGCCACCGCCTTCGCCGACGAGTTCTACCGCGCGCTGGCTGAACTCCTGCCGCTCGATGCCGCCGTCAGCGAGGCGCGCCGCGCCATCGCCAATCGCATCCGCAATAACGAGTGGGCGACGCCGGTGCTCTATCTCCGCGCCGACAGCGGCGTGCTGTTCCGCATCGCCAGCCACTCTAGCCGCGCCGCCGACGCGACCTTCGCAGCCGCCCGTCCAGCCAACTTCGCTCCGTCGCGTATCGACGGGCAGTTGATCCTGTTGGGCGCAGTGGCGATCATTGTGCTGGCGACGCTGTTCTTTGGGCTGGCGCGCTTCGTCTTTCCGCCGCTGCCGACGCCGACGCCCACCACCGCCCTACTGCCCGATCTGGAAGTCGGCACGATGCGCGTCTCGCCGCCGAACCCCGCACCGGGCGAGATATTCATCCTCAGCATCACCATCAGCAACGTCGGGCAAGCCGATTCGGGTCCGTTCAATTGGTCGTGGGACGCCAGCCTGAGCAATCCCGAACTGCTCAACGCGCAGGATGGGCACGTCGAAAATATCCCGGCGGGCACGTCGAAAAACGTGAGCTTCCCCTTCAGCTACGGCTGGTGGCAGCCCTACAATTCACAGGCACACGTCGATGCTGACTCGCAGATCGTCGAAGCCGACGAGCGCAACAACCACAAGGGCTTCGAGATCGAGACGGCGCGCAAGCCCTTCGAGATCGACTTTACGCTGCTGCCGCTCAATCATCTCGCCGAGCCGCCGGTCGCCATCGACGCGACCAGTTTCGCGCCGTGGAACTTGACTTTCGAGCCGGATATGAGCGCTCAGCCGGACTGCGCGGATACCGGGCTACAACTGGTTCAGCGCGGCAGACTGATCGCCCTGACCAGCAGCGACGACGATCCGACTTGCGCCGAGTCTCCCGCTGATCATTCGGATTTTGCGCGCGCCGGTCGGTGCCGCCGACGTGCAGTTGCTTCCGGTCGCGGCGGGGAGCGGCGAGCCTGACCTATTACGCCGATCTGGACGGTACGCAGCCGATCTTGCGAACCGCCGCCGACCACGCTCGAAGCCGGGCGAAGCCGTGACGCTCAGCGCGGGCGACGACACCCTGCGCTCAATCCGGCGGATCGACGTCAGCGCGCCGGGACAGGTCATCCAGATAACTCACCTAACGCTCACACCTCGCCCTTGACGAAATGCGGCTACTGGCACTATAATTCCTTACTATGCGGCTTTGTTTCTATTTTCCGTGACAGCCACTAAATTATTCATACGCTCCGCTTGACTGTATCAGTGGAGCAGGCTATGATATTCACAATACATGAGCCTATTACTTCCAGTAAGACCTGCGATAGCGATGGAAGCTATTTCCATTCGCTGTTTTTCTGTCTGTGGTCATTGCCACTTTCAATACCGGGGCGGCGGTATGCTGATACCAATCCTTGACACCCGCCAGCATGTCGTTCAATCTTCTCGCGCAAGTTGATACAGCGGTTCTAGCCCAGAGGAGGGTATGCCTTGGAGGCGAAAGATTTTAGCGCACTTCGCGTAAGCCTTGCTTCGCCTGACCAGATCAAGTCATGGTCATATGGTGAAGTTACCAAACCGGAGACGATCAACTATCGCCGCCTCCGCCCCGAAAAAGATGGTCTTTTCTGTGAGGCGATCTTCGGTCCTACCCGCGATTGGCAGTGCTATTGCGGCAAGTACAAAAACGTCCGTTATCGCGGCATCATCTGCGATAAGTGCGGCGTCGAAGTCACCCGCGCCTCGGTTCGCCGCGAGCGCATGGGGCACATCGAACTCGCGGCTCCGGTCGCGCACGTCTGGTACACCCGGCGCGTCCCCAGCCATCTGGGTCTGCTGCTGGACATCAGCCGCCGCAACCTCGACCGCGTGCTCTACTTTGCCCAGTACGTGATCACCTACGTCGATGAGGACGCGCGCCAGAAGGCGCTCGCCCGCATCGAGCGCGAACTCTCCCAGAAGGAAAGTGCGCTCGGCACCGACATCGGCGATCAAATGACCGCGATTCGCAGCCAGCGCGACAACGTGCTCGGCGAATACGAGATCGCAGACGCAGTCGATCAACAGCGCACTTCGAAAGCGAATTCGAACGCCTGACCGAAGACATCATGAAGGAAGCGCGCAACGTTCAGGGGCGCGTCGAAGCGTTGATGGGGCAGACCGCGCCGTCAGACATCGACTTCCCCAGCGCCAATACCGTCGTCGTCGCCAAGGGCGAGCAGGTCGAAACCAGCCACCTTTCGCGCATCCAGACGATTGTCAATACGCGCCTGAGCAACCTTCAGTCGCGAAATCGATGACATGCGCCGTCAGGAACTCGAACGCCTCAACACCGAGGCGGAAGAAGTCGTCGGCGCGGCTTCATCGAATCTCGAAGAGCACATGACTGAACTCGAAGGGCGCATCAGCAGCATTCGCCAGAGCGCTGAGAAGGCGCGCGCCGAACTGCAAGACCTGCGCGTGCTTCAGTTCCTCTCCGAGCAGCGCTACCGCGAACTCAAGCAGCGCTATGGGCAGGTCTTCCAAGCCGACATGGGCGCGGAAGCCTTCTACGAGATCCTCAAGAACGTCGATCTCGACAAGATGGCGCCCGAACTCTGGCACGAAGTCCGCACTACCCGCTCCAAGCAGCGCAAGAAGAAGGCGACCAAGCGTCTGCGCGTGGTCGAGAGCCTGCGCAAGAGCGGCAACCGTCCTGAGTGGATGATCCTGACGGTGCTCCCGGTGATCCCGCCCGACCTGCGCCCGATGGTGCAGTTGGACGGCGGTCGTTTCGCTACCAGCGACTTGAACGACCTCTATCGCCGCGTGATCAACCGCAACAACCGCCTCAAGCACCTGCTCGAACTCGGCGCGCCGGACGTGATCGTCCGCAACGAGAAGCGCATGTTGCAGGAAGCAGTCGACAGCCTGATCGACAACAGCCAGCGCGGTAAGGCGCTCAGCCGTCGCGGTCGCCGCGAGCTGAAGTCGCTCAGCGACATGCTCAAGGGCAAGAAGGGTCGTTTCCGCCGCAACCTGCTCGGTAAGCGCGTCGACTACTCCGGTCGTTCGGTGATCGTCATCGGTCCTCGGCTCAAGCTGCATCAGTGCGGTCTGCCCAAGACGATGGCGCTCGAACTCTACCGCCCGTTCGTGATCAGCCGCCTCGTCCGCTACAACTACGCCAGCAACGTCAAGGGCGCCAAGCGAATCATCGAGCGCGAGAAGCCGGAAGTCTGGGAAGTCCTTGAGGAAGTCATCAAGGAACGTCCCGTCCTGCTCAACCGCGCGCCGACTCTGCACCGCCTCGGTATTCAGGCGTTCGAGCCGCAGTTGGTCGAAGGCAAGGCGATCCAGATTCACCCGCTGGTCTGCTCGGCATTCAACGCCGACTTCGACGGCGACCAGATGGCGGTTCACGTCCCCCTGAGCGAGAAAGCCGTTCAGGAAGCGCGCGAGCTGATGCTCAGCACCAAGAACCTGCTCAAGCCCGCTGACGGTCAGCCGATTGTCAGTCCGTCGAAGGACATGGTGCTCGGCAACTACTACCTGACCATGGACCCGACGGTCGAGGTTATTGCCCGCGCCGACCGCGCCGACGAGTTCCGCTCGATCAGCGCGCTCGCTGACCCGAACACCAAGGTCGGCGTTGGCGTTCCGCAGTAATGGCTACTATTGGGCGCAGAACCACGACATCCCGAACATGACCATGTTCGAGGATCAGGTCGAGCAGCCCGAAGGCGGGCGCGCGAAGGTCGTCGAATCGGCATTCGACCGCACGCTGCGGGCGGTGCTGGAAGGCGAAGTCGACTGCACGCTCGCCAATGCGATCGAGTTCCGCAAGCTGATCAAGAAGAAGGGGCTGGAAGACCAACTGGTCATCACCAACCTGCACGAGCGGCGCATGGTCGTGGACTTGAACGAGGTCGAGTATCTCTACAACCTCGGCATGGTCGACCTGCACACGCCGATCTTGCTCGGCAATTACTACGACACCCTGCCCGCGCAGGATGAACCCGAACCGTGCACGGTCGGGTCGCGCGATCTTCAACCGCATCCTGCCGGACGAACTGCGCTTCCATCAGGAAACGCTCGGCAAGAAGAGCCTGCAAGCGCTCGTCGCCAAGTGCTATCAGCGGCTCGGCTCGGATCAGACGACCGACGTCGTGGACGCGATTAAGGATCTTGGGCTTCCACTACGCGACCGTCTCCGGCACGACCATCGCCGTCACCGACCTGACGATCCCTGAGGAGCGCGCGGGCATTCTCGCCGACGCCGAAGCGATCGTTGAGCGCGCCGAGCGCGACTTCCGGCGCGGTCTGCTGACCGAAGAGGAGCGCTACCAGCGCACCATCGACGTCTGGAACCGTACCAAGGACACGCTGCAAGACCTGATCCAGAAGACGCTGAATCCCTACGGACCCATCGCCGTTATGGCGATCAGCGGTTCGACCAAGGGCGGTTTCGGTCCAATCACGCAGCTAGCGGGTATGCGCGGTCTGATGGCTGACCCGTCCGGTCGCATCATCGACCTGCCCATCCGCAGCCACTTCCGCGAAGGCTTGACCGCGCTCGAATACTTCATCTCGACGCACGGCGCGCGTAAAGGTCTGGCGGACACGGCGCTGCGTACCGCCGACGCGGGTTATTTGACCCGTCGTTTGGTCGACGTGGCGCAGGACATGATCATCAACCGGACTGACTGCGGTACTGAGGGCGGCATCTGGGTTCGCCGCGCCGACGACATCGCCGGTCAAACGCTCTACGAACGAATCATGGGGCGCTGCGCTGCCGCCGACACCTATGACCCGGAGACGGGCAAGCTGATCGTCGCGCGCAACAGCATGATCGACGAAGAAGTCGCCGACGCCATCCAGAACAGCACGCTGCCGGAAGTCTATGTCCGCAGCCCGATGACCTGCGCGCTCATTCACGGCATCTGCGCCCTGTGCTACGGTCGTGACCTCGGTCGCGGCGAGATGGTCGAAATCGGTACGGCGGTCGGCATCATCGCCGCCCAGTCCATCGGCGAGCCGGGCACGCAGCTAACGCTCCGTACCTTCCACACCGGCGGTACGGCACAGGCATCCGGCGACATCACCAGCGGTCTGCCGCGCGTCGAGGAACTGTTCGAAGCGCGCAAGAAGCCGAAGGGCGAGGCAGTCGTCACCGACATCGGCGGCATGCTGCGGCTCTCGCGCCGTGAGGGTGTCCGCATCGCCACCGTGATCGACAGCGAAGTCTTCAGCGAGCAGAACGACGTTGAAGCGGGCTGGACGGTTCAGGTGGACGACGGTCAAGACGTTGACGCGGGGCAAATCCTCGCGCTCGACGAAGACACCGGCGAGAAGCTGGTCGCCAAGATGGCGGGGCGCGTCCACTACGAAGAAGAAGACCGCACAGCGGACGCTGTTCATCCGCTACGAGCGCAGTCAAGAGATGGAGTACGAACTCCCATCGAGCGCGCGTTTGCTGCCCGACGTCTTCGACGGCGCGACGCTCGTCCCCGGTCAGCAGTTGACCGAAGGCTCGAAGAGTCCGCACCGCATCCTCCGCATTCAGGGCGCGGAAGCGACGTCGCTCTACCTGCTCTCGGAAGTGCAGAAGGTTTACCGCTCGCAAGGCGTGAACATCGCCGACAAGCACTTCGAGATCATCATTCGCAAGATGCTCTCGCGCGTGCAGGTGACCAAGAGCGGCGACGGCGAACTGCTCCCCGGCGAGTTGATCGACCGCTTGCAGTTGATCGACATCAACCAGAAGCTGATGGCGGACGGCAAAGAGCCAGCGGCGGGCGTGCCGATTTTGCTCGGCGTGACCAAAGCGGCGCTGACCACCGACAGCTTCCTCTCGGCGTCAAGCTTCCAGCACACGATCCGCGTGTTGGCGGGCGCAGCCATCGAGGGCAAGGAAGACAAGCTCTACGGTCTGAAGGAGAACGTCATCATCGGCAAGCTGATCCCGGCAGGGACGGGCTTCCACACCTATCAAGACCGCGAGTTGGTCGCCCCGGTGACGACGCTCGAAGCGCAGGGCACCTACGACCTCGACACCAGCAATTACGACGACGACAGCGAGGACGAGAAACTCAGCCTGAACGACCGCGACCGCGACTGAGCCAGTAGTAAATAAAAAAACGGGGCGAGCACATTGAATGTGCTCGCCCCTTTTTGTTCCTCGGCACGTGCGTTACGCGCTGCTGGTTGATGCAGCCCCACGCGGTTGCCTTCGCTGTCGATCAGCCACGCGATGAAGCCGGGAGCGCCAATGTCGAGTCTTGGGGCGCAGAATTTTGCCGCCCGCCGCCTCGACTCGGCTGAGGATTTCATCGAGTTTACCGTCGGCGTTCAGATAGACGATCGCGCCTTGCGCGCTCGGCGCATAGCCTTCGCCGGTGCACACTGCCCCGGCAACCCCATTGTGCTCCCGATCTGCCGGGAAGATGCCGTTCATCGTCCCGCCCGACGGCGCCCGGCGCAGCGTCACGTCCATGATCGTCTCGTAAAACGTCACTGCCCGATCAAAATCGACCGCCGGGATGTCGAACCAGTTGATCGCGTTCTGCATCGTGTCTCGCTCCTGATTAATCGCTGCTGATGATTTCAGGATACGCGACCTCTGTGACACCATTATGGCAACAGCAAATGCCCCAATTTCTCAATCCGGCTTATAGCTATCGAGCAGCGCTTGTGCCTCTTGGCGAATGCGGTCGCGCAGCGATTCCGGCTCCAACACGCGAACGTGCGACCCCCAGCCGAGCAGCCAAGGCAAAATGTCATCCTCGCGCCACACCTGCAGCGTCACCAACAAACCATCCGGGCGCTCCTCCACCGATCCGAGATAGTACGCCTGCTCCTCTTGCACCCAGCGCCCAACGTCGCGGTCGAACAGCGCCTTCACGATGACCGCACGCGGGCGGGCTTGCAGCATTTGAATGTCGAATGTTGACGGGCGAGCGAAAGCGCGCCGCAGCACTTGGATCTGCTCGATGCGTTCGACCCGAAAATTGCGCACGTCGTGGCGCAGATGACAGTACGCGACCATGTACCAGCGATTGTCGGCGTTGATCAACGCATACGGGTCAGCGCTGCGGGTGGTTTTCGCCTCGCCGATGTCGTCGAGCGCGCGGGCGTGATAGTCAAATTGAACGGTGCGGCACTGAATGATCGCGCGGCGAATGGGGAGCAAATTTTCAGGGACACCGGCTGCGCCGGGATTGATGAAACGCAAGCTGCGCCGCAGATACTCCACATCGGCGCGGAGATCGCCGCTCAGCACCGCTTCGATCTTGCTGACGGCGGTCTGTGCCGCGCGGCGATATTCGGCGTCGAAGTTGTCCGCCATGAAACCGCCGCCCAGCAGCAGGATCAGCGCTTCGTCGGCGCTGAAGGTCAGCGGCGGCAGGAAGTAACCCTCGACCAGCGCATAGCCCTGCCCCGGCACCGACATCACCGGCACGCCCGACTCGGACAGGGCTTGCATGTCACGATAGACCGTCCGCTTGCTGATCTCGAAACGCGCGGCAAGGTCTTCGGCGCGCTGCCAGCCCTTCGCTTGCAGTTCCAGCACAATCGCCAGCAGGCGGTCGGTGCGGTTCATTGCCGCCTCTGTAGACGCCTAATCGTAGCTTGGCAAATGGGTATCCGGGCGCACGGCGTCATAGATCATCCAGTAGAGCGGGCGCTCGGTCGTATCGGTGCTGTTGTTGTCGATCACGCCGTCTTTGCCCGGCAGCACGATGCTGTAGGCGATCCGCTCGTCGCCGTTGGCGACCAATCCCGCCAGCGTCGCAAAATTCAAATTCCACAGGATCATCGGTCCGATGTACGGCGTCTGCTGCCCGATCTGGAAGGCGCGAATGGTGTAATTCGCCTGATCCCATTTCGTGTTGCGCAGCATCCATTCGCTGCCCGCTGGCGGCTGACCGGGGAAGCCGTCCCACGTCGCCCAGCCGAACTCCGTCACCCACAGCTGCAGATCGGACTGCCCGTTGTTGACCATCATCTGCCGGTAATCGTTAAGCGTATCGTGCGAAGAAGAAGTGCGGATCGTCATCCCAGCCCGCCGTCCCGCAGCAGGTCGCATCCGGCGAATTCGCCCAGCTATAGGGATGAACGCCAATGGCAATGTCGTGATAATTTCCCAGCCCGGCGGTGTACATTTGCTGGAGAAAGGTGCGGTCGTCCACCGTACCGGGATTTGCTCCGGTCGGCGCCAGCCCGGCAGTGACAATCGTGCATCGTCGGCGAGTAGGCGCGGATCGCCTGATACGCCGGCGTTGAACAACTGCATGTAGCCCGCGCCACTGAACGGCAGCGATCCCGTCCATTCGCGGATCAGATTCGGCTCGTTCCAGACTTCGACCGCATCGACCACGCCGCCGACCTTGTTCAGCAGCAGCGACAGGAAATTCGCGTAGGTCTGCGGGTCGTCCGGCGGACCGTCTTGATCGTTGGTCGAGGACGCGCCCACGCGGGCGCTTTGGCGACGCTGAGCAGGATTTTGAAGCCGCGCCGGTCGGCATCTTCAAGGTAAAGCTGAATCCGCTGGAAGTAAGCGCTCACCTCGTCGGGACCGTTCGGCTGCAAGTCCTTCCACGGGATTTGCAGCTTGATCCAGCCGACATTCAGTTGATCGCTCCCGGAACGGCGCATCGCGTCGTCCCAGTCCTTTTGTTCCAGATTGCTGTCGATCTGGATGCCCATCCGCGTACGGATCGAGATCAGGCATCACGTCGGGATACGGTTTCGTGCCTTCGGGCGCTCGGCGTCGGCTGCCCTTCGACGGTCGGCGGCGGCAGTCGTCGGGCGCGGCGTGCTGGTCGGCGGCAGTTGATAGCCGGGACCGACGACGGGACCCTGCCACGTCACCGTCGGAATGTCCGCGCTCGGACAGCTCAGATTGCATACTGGTCAGGGTGAAACCTGTCCGCGACGTCGCCGAGGTTTCAGTTGACAGCTCTGGCGGATGACTTCCGGTGTGACCGACGACTTGGGTCGGCGCTAAGGTCGGCGTCACGTAGACCGCAATCGGCGTTTGAGGCGCGCACGCCGCCAGCAGAAAACCCATCAGCAGAACGAATACGAATTGGCGTTGGATGATTGTTTTTGTCATAGTGCAAAATACTAACACATCCAACTTGCGCTGAACATAGGCAGCCGATGAGCATTTTGTGGTATAATAAGAACAATTGTTCAGTTTGACAGCCGCCTTATTCCCTCCTAGAATGGGGCGTTGCCCTAGCCTTTGCAAACTTCATAGGAACTGCGATGACAAATGGTCTTAGTCCGGCAGGTGAATATTGGTCAAGAGATGCGCGAAGCGTATCTCGATTACGCCATGAGCGTGATCGTCGCGCGAGCGCTGCCCGACGCGCGCGACGGACTTAAGCCGGTTCACCGCCGCATTCTCTACGCGATGTACGACCTGGGGATGCGTGCCGATACGCCTTACAAGAAATGCGCGCGCATCGTCGGCGAGGTGCTGGGCAAGTATCACCCGCACGGCGATGTTGCCGTTTACGACGCGCTCGTGCGCATGGCGCAGGATTTCTCGATGCGCTACCCGCTGATCGACGGTCAGGGCAATTTCGGCAGCGTGGACGGCGACGGCGCGGCAGCCATGCGTTACACCGAAGCCCGCATGACCGAGATGGGCGAGGAACTGCTCACCAACATCAACATGGATACCGTCGATTTCGGCGACAACTTCGACGGCACGCTGCAAGAGCCGCTCGTCCTGCCGACCAGCATCCCCAACCTGCTCGTCAACGGCTCGTCCGGGATCGCCGTCGGCATGTCCACCAACATCCCGCCGCACAACCTCGGCGAGGTCTGCGACGCGCTGATCTACGTGCTTCAGCAACTGGGAAGCTTACGACGACATCGACGTCGAGGACTTGATGCAGTTCGTCAAGGGACCCGACTTCCCCACCGGCGGGCTGGTCTACCGCCACATCAACGGCTCGGAAGATGGCGAAGACTCGCTGGTCAGCGCTTACGCGACCGGGCGCGGCAAGATCACGATGCGCGCCAAGATGCACATCGAGGACATGGGGCGCGGCAAGCAGCGGATCATCGTCAGCGAACTGCCCTACCAGACCAACAAATCGGCGCTGGTCGAGCGGATCGCCTCGCTGGTCCGCGACGGACGGCTCGAAGGCATCGCCGACCTGCGCGACGAGACCGACCGGCAGGGCTTGCGCCTCGCCATCGAGCTTCAGCGCGGCATTGAAGCCGACGCCGGTCATCGAGAAGCTGTTCAAGCTGACGCCGCTGCAAGAGACCTTCAGCATCATCATGCTGGCGCTGGTCAACAACGAGCCGCGCGTCCTCAGCCTGAAGCAGTGTCTCAAAATCTATCTCGATCACCGGCTCGAAGTGGTGCGGCGGCGCAGCGAATACGAACTCGCCCGCGCCCGCGAGCGCGCCCACATCCTCGAAGGGCTTGCTCAAGGCGCTCGACGCGCTCGACGAGGTGATCGCCACCATTCGCAAGTCGCGCAACGCCGATACCGCCCGCAACAACCTGATCGCGCTGCTCAAGATCACCGAAATTCAGGCGCAGGCGATCCTCGACATGCAGCTTCGCCGCCTCGCCGCGCTGGAGCGCAAGAAGATCGAGGACGAGTACAAAGAAAAAGTCAAGCTGATCAAGTATCTGGAAGGGCTGCTCAACAGCCCGCAGCAGATGCGCGACGTGATCGCCGAAGAAGTCCGCACCATCAAGAGCGCCTACAGCGACCCGCGCCGGACGATCATCGTGGACAGCACCGCCGCGGCGAGCGTCACCACCGAATCGCTGATGCTGCCGCAGGAAGAAACGTGGGTCACGCTGACCGTCACCGACAAGATCGCCCGCAGCTTCGAGGCGACGCCGCCCAAGATCACTGGCGACGTCAAAGAGCCGCCGCGCTTCATCGTCGAAAGCGACTCGACCCAAATTCTCTATCTGTTCTCGACCGAGGGCATGTGCGCGACCATCCCGGTGCACCAACTGCCGCAGGTCAACGATCCGGCTGAAGGCACGTCCTACCGCGACTTGTGCGGCTTCAAGAACGGCGAGCAGATCGCCGCGGTGCTCAGCCTGCCGCTCAGCTTGAGCGAAGGCTTTCTGTTCTTCGCCACCAGCGGCGGCGAGGTCAAGCGGCTGCGGCTGGAAGACCTGCCCGGCATGATGGCGAATACCTTCAAGGTGATGGACGTGGAGACCGACGACAGTCTCGATGGCGGTGCTGCCGACCGGCGGCGAGAACGAAATCGTGCTGACGACCAGCGGCGGTCAGGCGATCCGCTTCAAGGAAAGTCGGATGTGCGCGCCACCGGGATTGGCGCGGGCGGGATGCGCGGCATCAAGCTCGGCGCGAGACAGAGACCGGGTGATCGGCGCGGGCATCGCCGACGACTCGATGCATTTGTGGACGATCACCGACGACGGCGTCGCCAAGAGTTCGCCCATGACCGAATATCCAACGCAGGGGCGCGCGGGTGCGGGCGTCGTCACAATGAAGCTGCCGAAAGACAGTCAGGGCTTGGCGGCGGCGGCGATTGCCAAGCTCGACGACGGCATCACCGTCTTGACCAGCAAGAACCGCGCCAAGTACATGCGCCTGTCGCTCGCTCCCAACGGGCGGCGCGACAAGCGCGGCGACATCGTGATCTCGTTGGGAATCAAAGAGCAGGTCGCGGCGGTCGTCGCGCTGCAAAAGACTATCGTGCTGCCTCAGCCGACCACATCCTAACCCGTGATCGTAATGGGGCACGTAGCTACCGTGCCCTTCGTTGTGTCCTTCATAGTCTTGGCGGATCACCCACGTTAAACCGATAGGTTAGGCTGTTTCCGCCTGGATCTCCGCGGCAAGCTGCTGAATCTGCTGCGACGGGCGCGACGTTCAGTCCGTTCTGAAGTGCCTTTTCCAGCCGCTGGTAGACCCGCAGCGCGTCCTGCGCGCAGATCAAGCTGGCGATACAGCCGCATGATCGCCAGCGCCGTGTCCTCGCGTTCCGGCTTGATGCGCGCGGCGCGCAGATAGGCGTTGAGCGCTTCGCGTAGATCGCCTTCGCGCTCGCTGGATTTCGCCAGCGCGACGAAGCCGTCACAGGTCGCCTGCTGGATCGCAGTCGCGGCGTTTCACCACCCAGTCCATCGAAATCGAGATCAGATAATCGCCCCGGTATAGCGCTAACGCTTGCCGCAGCGCCGTCGTGTCAGCAGTCGGGCTGTCGCTGTCCTGCACCAACTGGTTGAACAGCGACACGTCGTAGCTCAGCTGAATTTTGGGCGAGATGTGATAGAAACCCGAACCATAGACCGTCAGTTCCGTCCCCAGCACTTCGCTGATCTTGCGCTTGGTGACGTGAAAGACGTTGGTCGCTTCGCGGGTGTTCAGGTTGGGCCAGAAGGTCTCGAAAATCTCGGCGCGCGTGACCATCGCCCGGTCGACCAGATAGAAGAACAGCGAGCGCGGCAGTGCGCCATCCCACGAGCTAATCGGCTTACCGTTCGAGATGAACGCGCCCGTCGCCGAACGCCCGCACTTCGAGCACCGCCTGATCCGGCATTACGGTGTAATCCCAGAGCATCGAGTTAGCATCAGTGGGCAGAAAAGCCGCCTGCCGCCGAATATCGGGATCATCCAGACAGTCCGGTCGGCAGCACCCGGCTCAACAGCACCAACCGACTGCCGGGGAACAGCAGGATCGCGGCACGGATAAAGCCGCGCGAGCGCCTCCGCTCCGGCGCGGTCACACTCATCGCACAAGATCGACGCTCGACCTGCCGCCGTTCGGCAGCGGCTGATCGCTCTGTTCCGCTTGAGCAACACTGCAGTTGATTGAGCAGGTCGTCCTGCGTCAGCGCCTCGCCACTAAACCGGACATAAAGCGCATTTGTCCGCAGCAGGCTCCAAAACAAGATGCTGAGCTTTGTAATTTGGATGAACGAAAATAATGCGCTTTTCGGCGGCAAGGCATGAATTTCCTGGGCAATCTGTTGTGGCGATGATAACATCCCAATTCCCCCACAGTTGACTATGCGAAAGCATTCTTCTGAACAAAACGTCGTTCATGCTTATGTCTTTCGTAGACATATATTTTAGCGTAATTAGCCGATCAGTGGCAACAAAGATAGTAAATTGGTGTTAGCCGAAACGTAGATGCGTTAATGTCCGTTGCGTCGGCGCGCTTCGGTGACACTGGGGATGTTCTCCAGCCGGGTCAGAATGCGCGTCAGCTTTTGCATGTCGCTGATCTCGATAATGAGGTTAAAGGTGGCAATATTCTGACGCACGGAGACGTTCACGCTCGACATATTGACCTTCTCGTCCGCCATCACCGTGCTGATGTCGAGCATCAAGCCTTCCCGGTCGTAGGCGACGATCTCGACGGCGACCGAGTAACGCTGCTCCTGACTCGCCTGCCCCCACGTCACCTCGATCAGCCGCTCGCTTTCCGTGCCGATGTTCACGCAGTCGGCGCGATGCACCGTGACGCCGCGCCCGCGCGTGACAAAGCCGACGATCTTGTCGCCCGGCACCGGCTTGCAGCAGCGCCCCATGTTGACCAGCAAGCCGCCTGTCCCCATGATGTTGACGCCGTTGGAAACGTCGACCGACACCGACGCCGGGTGCGTCTTGAGCAGCGCCTTTTCTTGATCTTCTTCTTCGCGCCGCTCCATTTCGAGGATGCGGTTCGCCAACTGCGCGCCGTGAATGTCGCCCGCGCCGACTGCCGCGAAGAAGTCATCGATCTTGTCGTAGCCGAACCAATGGCTGATCGCGTCGAACGACAGCGTATCGATCACGCCGAGGCGCTTCATCTCGCGTTCGAGCACTTCGCGCCCGCTGGCGACGTTCTTGTCGTAGTTCTGCTTGCGGAACCAGTGGCGGATTTTCGCGCGCGCCCGCGCGGTCTCGACGTAACCCAGATTCGGATTCAGCCAGTCAAGGCTGGGTCCGCCGCGCTTCGACGTGATGATCTCGATCTGGTCGCCGGTCTTGAGCACGTAGTTCAGGTTGACCAGCCGCCCGTGAACGCGCGCGCCCCGGCAGCGATGCCCGATGTCGGTGTGGATGTAATAGGCGAAGTCAATCGGCGTCGCCCCGGCGGGCAGATCGACGATGTCGCCTTTGGGCGTGAACACGTAGACCCGGTCTTGAAAGACCTCGGTCTTCATCGTATCGACGAACGAGGCGGCATCGTCGTCCGAATCGCGCCCGAATTCCATCAGCTTGCGCAGATAGCTGATCCGCTCCTCGAAGGCTTTGTCGCGCTTGCGCGTATTGCCTTCTTTGTAGCGCCAGTGTGCCGCGATTCCATACTCGGCATGTTCGTGCATATCCATCGTGCGGATTTGCACTTCGACCGTCTTGCCCTGCGTGTCGAGCACGGCGGTGTGCAAGCTCTGGTAGAAGTTGTCCTTCGGCGCGGCGATGTAATCGTCAAACTCGCCGGGGATCGGTCGCCACAGGTTGTGGACGACGCCCAGCACCATGTAACACTGCGGGATGGTATCGACGATCACGCGCACCGCGCGCACGTCGTAAATCTGGTCGAACGGCAGCTTCTTGCGATCCATCTTCTTGTAGATGCTGTAGATGTGTTTCGGGCGCGCCGTGATGATCGGGTTGTGATGTCGTACTTCGCCAGTTCCGACCGCAGCGACGTCGATGATGCGGTTCAGGTACGCTTCCCGGTCAGCGCGGCGCTCGTCGATATGCATGGCGATCTCGCGGTAGGCGTCGGGGTTCAGGTAGCGGAAGCTCAGGTCTTCCAGTTCCCACTTGATCTGCCAGATGCCAAGCCGGTTCGCCAGCGGCGCGTAAATGTCGAGCGTCTCCTGCGCGATCTGCTGCTGCTTGTGCGCGGGCATGTAGCCGAGCGTCCGCATGTTGTGCAGCCGATCCGCCAGCTTGACCAGCACGACGCGCACGTCGTCGCCCATCGCCAGCGCCATCTTGCGAATGTGCTCAAACCCGCGATCCCCGTTGCGGCTGCGCTTTTCCGGTTCCGGCTTGACCGGCAAATTCTTCAGCTTGGTCACGCCATCGACGATCCCCGCAATCGTGTTGCCGAACTCGCTGCGCAGTTCTTCGAGCGTCGTATCGGTATCTTCGAGCAGGTCGTGCATCAACGCAGCCGAAATCGCCTCGGCGTCGAGTTTCATCTCGGCGAGGATGTGCGCGACGGCGACGCAGTGGGTAAAGTAGGGTTCGCCAGACTTGCGGAACTGCCCGGCATGGGCGGTCTCGGCTTTGGTGTAGGCTCGCTCAATCAGGGCGCGGTCGTGCGGCATGATGTCAGGCAGCGCATCGAGCAGGGATTGGAGATTCATCTCCAAAACGGGGGTATGATTCATAGGGTGCTCACCAAGAAGCCTTTAATCGTATTCTACATCAAGTTACCGGAAAAATAGGCTGAGCACAAGATAGAATCACGTTAAAATTATCAGCTTACGCCCATTTCGTTGGTGAGGAGTTGCTCGGTCAGTGTGCGACCGTTATACACCCTGACGCACATTTCCCGACGAGCACGTACCGCTAATAACTAACGACCAACTACCTGACTATAGCCAAATGAGGAAGGATTTGCAATTGCCTGACTTACTGAACGTTGATCAAGCGGTCGCGCGGATTCTCGACGCGATTCAGCCGCTCGATACCGAGCGCGTCCCGCTGCTGGACGCGCTCGGTCGCGTGCTTGGCGACCCCGCTGGTCGCCGAGCTGTCGCTGCCGCCCTTCGCCAATTCGAGCATGGACGGCTTCGCCGTCCGCGCCGCCGATCTCGCCGCAGCCAGCCCAGACTCAGCCGGTCATCGCTGCGCGTCGTCAGCCGATATTCCCGGCGGGCAGCGCGACCACGTCGCACCATCAGCGCGGGCGAAGCCGCACGCATCATGACCGGCGCGCCCCTGCCACCCGGCGCCGATGCGGTCGTCCCGGTCGAGCAGACCGACCAGTCGTGGCGTTCCGGCGATAATGCGCCGCTGCCGGAACAGGTCGCCATCTCCGCCAGCGTCAGCGTCGGCGATTACGTCCGTCCGGTCGGCGAGGACATCAGCGGCGGGCGAAACCGTCCTCGAAGCAGGCACGATCATCCGCGCGCAGGAACTCGGCGTGCTGGCGGCGCTCGGTCAGGCGCAGGTGACGGTCAACCGCCGCCCGCGCGTCGCCATCCTCAGCAGCGGCGACGAACTGGTCGGCGTGACGAACCGCTCACGCCGGGCAAAATCCGCAACACCAACAGCTACACCCTGTTCGGCTTGATCCGCGCTTACGGCGGCGAGCCGATCATCATCCCCACCGCCCACGACACCCTCGACGACGTGCGCCGCCGCTTCCGCGAGGCGCTCAGCCACCAGCCCGACCTGATCCTCAGTTCGGCGGGCGTCTCGGTCGGCGCTTTCGACGTGGTGCGCGCCGTCATGGAGGAGCTGGGCGAGATCGGCTTCTGGCGCGTCAATCTGCGACCGGGCAAGCCGCTCGCCTTCGGCAATCTCGGCGGCATGCCCGTTCTTCGGCTTGCCGGGCAATCCGGTTTCGGCGATGGTGACGTTCGACGTCTTCGTCCGCCCTGCCCTGCTCAAAATGAGCGGCGAGTCCCGACGCGCTGCCGACCGTCGAGGCGACCCTTAGAGACCGCATTAAAGTCGGATGGACGGCGTAGTTATATCCGTGTTAAACTCGCGCGTGAGGCAGGGGAAATTATCGCCGATACAACCGGGACGCAGAGTTCCGGCGCGCTGATGTCGATGGTGCGCGCCGATGGACTGCTGATCATCCCCGAAGGTGTCACCGAAGCGCGCGCCGGAGACAAGTTCCCCGTGCGTCTGCTGCGAGACTTCGACTGATTGAGGATTTATAAGGGATGTCTACCACTGTGCAGCAAGAAACGTCAGTACCAACCCGCCGCTTTACGCTCTGGCATCTGAGCATCGTCCTGCTCGTGATCGGCTTGCTGGTCACAGGCTACCTGAGCTATGAGCACGCTGATCGCAGCAAAGTATCGTCTGCGTGGGCGGCAGCGCCGCCTTCGACTGCGACGCCGTGAACAGCAGCATCTACTCGCAATTCATGGGGATTTACGTCGGCTATCTCGGCTTGTTCGCCGACGTGGTCATGCTGGCGGTGCTGCTGCTGGAACGCCGCGTCAGCTCTGCTGCGCAGCTACGGCGTGATCATCGTCTTCGCGGTTGCGCTGCTCGGCTTCCTCTATCACGACTTATCTGACTTACGTCGCCATCACGCGCATCGGCAAGCTGTGTATCTGGTGCTTGGCGCGAGCATACCGATCATGACACTGCTGCTGATCGTCACCAGCATTCGCCTTTATCGCTCGCTGTTCGCCCCTGCGCTCGACGAAGACTAGACAAACCGTAGGGCGTAGGGTTTAAACCTGCCTCTGCCCTCATCTTCTACGCGAATCAAAAATGCCTGCTCATTGAGCAGGCATTTCATTATCAGCTTTTAGCGCTTAGCCGCGGTGATTACGCAGCGTGCGCTCGAAAATATCTTCCATCTGGTCACGCTGGCGGTCGCGCTTATTACCGCGACGCTCGCGCTTGCTGCGCCCCGGCTTGGCTGGCGGGGTATAAGTCTCACCATTCGCTTCCATCGCCCGACGCAGCGCCAGTTCCATCGCGGTCGGCTGATATTCTTCTTCTTCGTTCTGCACTTCTTTCGGAATTTCGACCGGCTCTTCCAACGCCTTAAGGCTGAGGTCGATCCGGCGCTTCTTGCGGTTGACCTTGATGATCTGCGCCTTCACCTCGTCGCCGACTTTCACCACGTCGGACGGCGAATTGACGTAGCCGCTCGCCAGCTCGGAAACGTGGATCATGCCCGGGCGTTCCGCGCCAATGTCCACGAACACGCCGAACTTTTCCAGCCTGACGACCGTCCCGGTCACCGTCGAGCCTTCCTTGATGTCGTCCCACGACATTTCCGGCGGCTGGGTCAGCGACAGCGCGATGCGCCCGGTGTCCGGCTCAATCTTGAGCACGTAGACGGTAATCTCCTCGCCCGGTTTGACCACGTCCTCGACATTGCGAACATTAGGCTTGCCCAACTGCGAGATGTGCAGCAAGCCGTCATGCCCGACGCCAATATCCACGAACGCGCCAAACAGCTCGATTCGCTTAACCGTGCCTTTTAACTCCATACCCGTTTCCAGTTCAGCAATCGAACTGGGTTTTGTTTCAACTTCGCTCATCGTAATCACGTCCTTCTGCCCTTTGAGAGTTCGTCACCCACCGCTTGGCGTCGGTGTCAATGTCACTGCCGGCGTAACTTCAAATTCACTTGTATCGTATGTTTGATACGATTGATACCCTTCCCATGCCTGAAGGCTGCTCGTCTTGATCAGCAGATCCATATCCGTCGGTGTCATGTACAGCACGCCGACAATCTCGCTGCTCGCGCTTAGTTCGCCAGCAGTGCCCGCGACAAAGCCGTAAACGACCAGCGACTTTTCAGGATAGATCAGATTCATCACCGCCTGATCGTCTGAGAACGGGCTTCCGATCAGATAGGTCGGTTCGCCTTGCGCGCTGATCACCTCGCCGACCGTTAAGCTCGGCGCGACCCGCAAAAACAGGACGCTGACCGTATCGCCGTTTTCGGTATACATCTGGCAGCAGGCGCTACCGCCCTTTTGCTGCCACTCCGCAACCTTAGCGGTCGATTGGTCATCTTCCTGAACATTGACATTTTCGTAATTCGTGTCGTCTTCCAGCGCGGTTAAAGCATCGCTCCACGTGGTTACTCCGGGGGTAATTCCATGCCAGCAGGGAGCAGAGCAAGGTTGGTTCGAGACTAGGCTGCTGTCCTGCAGCAAGCTGTCGTCACGCAATTCGGGTGGCGGCGCGCAGGCAGCAAAAAGCAGCACCAGCGCAATTACGCCCGGCAAGATCACACGATGCTTCATGAATAAGACACTTTCATATGTTTGGCTGTTAGGTTGGTTTTAGCGGAGCAGCCCTGTTACAGGCTGCTCCTGTTTTCTGGCTAATTTTGCTGCGTGAGGGTGAGCGAGTATGTCCCCGTTGTTCCACCATATCGCGCACCGAAGTGAGTGGCTATGATAATATATTGTCCGTCCGCTGGCAAGGTAAGATTACTGATTAGAGAATTGGTATTCTCGCCCGCCACCGCGTCGTCGTTCTGAGCGACCAGATTACCCGATGCCGTCAACAGATACAGGCTCGGGTCGAGCGTGCCCGACGTGTTGTTCATGGCGATATTCACCACGTCGCCCGCCTGTGCGCCGAACGTGTATACGTCGAACTTGTTGTCCTGCGTGATGCTGCCGTTGCGCGGCTCACCCGCGTTCAGGACCAGCGCGCTCTCCTGCTCCGCTTGCCAATCGAGCGAGTCGACTCCGGTAATGATCCCGCCGTCGCTGGGGATCGCATCACCGTTCGCGGTGATCGTAAAGCTGGTTAGATAGCGCTCGTTCAGCAGCGGGTTCGCCGAGTCCGTCAGAACTTCCTTACCGTTGTAAGTCACGTAGAGGTTGAAATTGACCGGCGCCGTGTCATTGCATTCGCTCTGGAACCACACCTCAACTTCATAGACGCCTGCGCGCGGCGGAGTGTCGGTGGGCCAATAGATGTACGAGAACGGCGTCCCGGTGCTCTGGGTGCAGTTGACGTTGCCCCCCGCTGCGAGCCGCCCGCCGCTGCGAATCTGTGGCGTGTCGTCGTAGACGGCAGCACCGGACGGATCGCGCACGAGTAGTTGCAGGTCAGCATTGGAGTTCCAGATCAGCCGCATTTCCAGCGCTCCGCGCGGCAGATTGACGAATTCTTCCGGCAGCGAGACCGCTTGACTGGTCAGCGTAAGCGTGTAGGTGCCTTGCGTGCCGCCGATCCGCTTCGCATAGCGCGTCGCCACGACCGTGTAGGTTCCCGGTGCGGGCAGCAGCGCGTCAACAATTTCGGCATCGGTATCGCCCTGCACACGGTCATCGTTCGAACGCACGATGTTGCCGCTGGAGTCAATCAGGAACAGGAAGGTATCGAGGTTACCGGACGTGGCGCTCATGTCAATCGTCACGAGGTCGTTCGTCTGCCCCGTGAATGAGTAGGCTTCGTACGGCACTTGATTGGTGATCGTCCCGGTAATCGACGACCCAATCGAAATAGACTGTGCCGCCGCGATGATCGCCGCTGCCGTGTCGGGCAGGTCTTCGGTGACCACACCGCTCAAGCCGGTGAGTTCGCTGGTGCCGTCGAGGTGAATGACGAAGCTGGAGTCGTAAACCTGACCGGGCAGCAGCGTTCCCTGCACCGGATCAAGCGCCTGACCATCGATGGTCGTCGAGACCGTGAATGTCACCGGCGACTCGCCCGCACAGGCTTTTTGGTAATAGACCAGCACTTCGTAGCTGCCAACCTGAATTCCACCGGGCGACCATGTAGCCGTTTCAGTCGGCGTCGAGACCGGATTAGCGCAGCCTTGGTTCGCGTTCGCGCTGATCGTGCCGCCGCTGTCGATGGTTGGCGTCTCCCAGTACAGCGATCCGCCAATCGGGTCACGCACTTCGAGGTCGAGATCGTCGGTCGAGTTCCAGCTTAATACCACACGCATACCGCTGGTCGTGACGATTTGACCGGATTCCAATGGTCCTGCGGTGGCTTCGGGTGTCGTCTCATTAGGAGCGGTACTGGTCGCCGCCGTCGCTTGAGCGGTCGGTTGTACCGTCGCCGTAACGACCGCTGGCGCAACCGTTGCCGTAGCAACCGCTGGCGCGGCGCTGACGACCGTGAGCGTCAGCGTGAAGGTCGCGTCTGTGAAGGAGTTCACTCCCGCCGACTTGAAGACGGTCACCGTGTAGTCGCCGGTCGCCGGCAGCGTGACGTTGCTCAGGGTCACCTGCCCGGTGATGTCCAAGTCGTAGCCCTGCGCGATAATCGCGCCCGACGCATCAGTCAGCACAACTGCCAGCGGTACGCCGCTCTGGTTCGTTGTGGCGAGCGTAATGACTTCGCCCGCGCTGCCTTGCAGCGAGTAGACCTGCACCAGATTCGCAGCGTTGAGCGTTCCAGTCATCGGCGTTCCGGGTTCGAGCGTTCGCGCATTCTGCGCCAGCGCCGCCGGGGCGATCAGCAGCAGCAGCAGCCCGAACAACCATAAGTGCCGTTTATTCTTTTTCAGCATGGAGTATTCCTCCCGTCATGCACCTACCGTTTACGGCAAGCGCGAAGTTTAACTGATCGTCCAGCGTAATGCTATGCGTAAACTCGACGCTTTACCACCGCTGCGAGGCGAAACTAGCCCGGCTGCGAGGCACGCAGCATACGCCTGTCTCTCGGCTGGTGGCACTTACGACCCCGCACCAGTCGTCTCAGTTGGCGGTGCACCCGGTGCCAGCTCGACGAAGGTCGTCGTCCCTTCGATGACGTTGACCGTTCGCGTCACCGACAAGCCATTGATGTTGGCGATCACGGTATAGCGCCCGGTGGGCACGTCGCCAACGACGAAATTCTCATCCCAAACCGGATCAGCGTTCACGTCGATACTGGTATTCTGAAAGATGTAGGTCGTGGTCGTATCGGTGTTCAAGCCAGTTGCCCAGTTCCGCACCGTCACGTCTGCGTCCATGACCTCGCGACCGCTCCCGTCAGTGACCCGCCCAGCGATCACGCCCGTACCGACATAGGGTGCCATCCACAGCACCGGATTATAGGTATCGCCATAAGTCGGTGGTTCAGTGCTGTTTTCGTCACCCAAGCGCACCTCGAAATGGACGTGCGGACCGGTGACGTGCCCGGTATTGCCCACCAGACCAATCGCGTCGCCCATTTCCACGTGCTGACCCGCCACCGCCAGCACCGCCGACAGGTGGGCATACAGCGTATACAGCCGCCGTCCGCGATAGCCGAAATCGTGCTCGATCATCACGGCGTTGCCATAGCTGGGGCTGTCTTGGAAATTGGGTCCCGCCCAAATGACGGTTCCAGCGGCACCAGCGCGCACCGTCTGACCGATGTCGTTCGGCATGTCGATGCCGGTATGGACACGCATGTCGAAACCGGGCGGACCATCCGACCCGAACGGGTAGAGGAACAACCCCTTGTTGGTCGCGTTCGAGTCGACCGGGCGGCGGAAGTAGTAGTGATCGCGTCCCAGAATGTCATGCGAAATCGGCGGGATCAGCGGTGGCGGCTGCCATGATGCCGCCGAGCGCGTGACCGAAATTTCCGTCACCGGGATCGAGGTCGCCAGCGGCGCAATCGTCGCGGGCGGGCGTGTTGGCGTCGCGGCGACACTAAACTGCTCCGCTACGTTCTCGTTGCCGCTGCCCACGTCTGCCGGAGACAGCGGCGTCGCCTGCCCGTTCTCCTGACCGTTGAGCACCAGCGTCGGCGCGATAAAATCTGCCGTCGGGATGGCGACCGTCGGCAGCGGCGTGCTGTCGCTGCCAAAGCCCGCTTGCAGAATCGCCTCCCACGCATTGACGGCGTCGGTCGGTGATCCTTCTGTCGGGATGATCACGGTGAGGACGGGCGCGGGGCGCGAATTGGCGTAGAGCATCGCACCGAATACGCCGACCGCGATCAGCACGAGCAGAAAAGCTGAAATTCCCTGACGCTGCATATTTACTCGCTATCCATCCGAATTCGAGCCGGGGACAACCGAGGGGATGATCTCCAGCGGCGGCGCGGTCGGGCGCAGCGCTGGCGTCGCCGTCGGCACGAAACCGCCGAGCTGACCATCGGTGTAGATTTCGCGCATCGCCGAGAACCAGTCGAGTCCGTCGCGTTTTTCAAACAGCCAGTAGTAGATCGTGTTAGAGTTCGCCCGCCAATCGCGCCCCGCCGGAATCCGCTGCCAGCCGTAATCGGCGGCGACCTGCGTGAAGTCGATGTAATAGCCGGTCGGCACTTCGGCGCGCAGCTTACCGCCCTGATCGTAAGCTTCGACGTCGCCGGTAGTGCGGCTGGCGAAATCCCACGGCAAATGCCGCAGCGGCTCGCCCAACTGTCCCGACTGCGCATCTTCGGAAACCCGCACGTACACCCGCCACAACGTATCGACGCCGATGTCCTCGCGCACGACCTCAATCGGCGGCGGGAAGCCGACAATCGCATTGCGCGTGACGGCGAAGGCACGCCCTGTCATTAGCCAGTTACGCCGCTCTTCGCCGGGTTGCGGCGGGCGGTTGATGCTCCAGAAGGCATCGTCCAGCTTGCCGAGGAAATCCCACCCGGCGTGATCGTTGACCGTTTGCCGCAGCGCATTGAACGAGTCGTTTACGCGGTCGCTCAGCAGCGCATTCTCGACCGTGACGCCCGCAATCGCATTCAAGCGATAGGGCGCGTCCACGCTCTGCCGGTCTTCCTGCTCGACGTACAGCGGCTCAGGTCGAGCCGGTGGCAGCCCGCCGGAGTTGACCAGCGCCTGTGGCAGCGGGACGTTCGTCCACGTCGGCGCGGTTGAACCGAGCGGCACCGGAATGATCGCCGTCCCCACCCCTGCCCCGCTGAACGGATTAACGATCAACTGCGTGCCGTCCCGTGAATCGACAGCCGCGACGATGCTCGTCCCATCCGGCGACCACGCCGGAGTCCGACCCACATTGATCACCTGCGCGTCCGAGCCGGGGGCATCCCCCGCGAGCACGTAGGTCTTTTCCTGCCCTTCGTCCAGCGCGCTGAACGCGAGCCACTTGCCGTCCGGCGACCACTTCGGGTGATCTTCCTGTCGTTCCGCCGTGCGGGTCAGATTGGTGACCGTTCTGATCGTCCAGCGAGAAGACGTAGATGTCTTGATTGCCATCGCGCAGTGACACGAAGGCGATCCGCCGTCCATCCGGCGACCACGCGGGCGCGTAATCCGGGCTGTCCGAATTTCCCGGCAAGCGAATCGGGGCTTCCGACCCGTCGATCCGCATGATGTACACGTCAAGGTTATTGCCTTGATAACTCTCGTAAGCGAGCCAATTGCCGTCGCTGCTCCACGTCGGCGCGCCCTGAAACGACAAGTCATAGGTCAGGCGAGTGGTATCGCCCGCCACCGTGTCGTAGATGTAGAGTTCCCAGTTGCCGTCTTGCCGTGAAGCGTAAGCCAGCCGCCGACCATCCGGCGACCATGCCGGATCGCGGTCGTCTTCCGGATCGTTGGTCAAGCGGATCGGCGTGCGATTGCCGACCGAAACCGCCCAAATGTCGGTTTGATCTTTTTCGCGAACGACGTACGCCAGACTGCCACGCGCCTCCAAGATCGCCGGGAGCGGCGTGGTCGTCGGCACCAGCGTACTTTGCAGAATGATCGCCGACGTCGGCTGAGGTACATCTTGCGGAGCGAACAGCGCCGAGTCGAGCGGCGGTATGTCCGCGTTTTCGGTGCGCGCGGGATTGGTCGCCCACAAGACGACTCCGACCAAGACCGCCAGCAGCACCACCGCGACGGCGCTTAACGCCCGGTTCTGCGCTCGCAGCGGGTCTTCGGCGACGCCCGCTTCCATTTCAGCGCGCGCGCTGGCACGAGCGGCGCGCTGCGCCATTCGTCCCTTGCCTGCGCTGCACCGTGCGCCCGCTTGTCCGCCCGAACAGACTGCCAACAGCGCCCAAGATGATCATCAGCAGCGCCCAAATCGGGCGCAGGATGAACAGCAGCACGCCAACGATCAGCAGCAGCACGTCGAGCACCCGCCGCCAAATCATCCCGATTCCGGCGAGCATCGTCTCGGTGAGCGCCACGCTGCTCTTGACGATTACGACGCCTAATTTATCCGTAAAACGATATGCACGTACCAACATGCGAGCAAGCGCACCTTTAGCTGTTATCGACTGATCGAATTGTAGCCGCAAACTGCCACACCAGCAATCGCAGCGCACAATTCAGCCTCGCGCCGCCGTCATTCTGTCACCTTAGTCCGCGCCAGCAGGCGCGGCGCACGATTATTTCCACCTTTTGGATTTTGTAACACTCCCTCCTCACCCCGCTTGAGGGGAATTGTGCTAGAATGTCCTCAGTGTGTTGTTCCCTTATCATAAGGCTTTACGAGCGAATGAGCGTCGCCAACAACGGCAGTGCGGGTGTGCCCGATTTGCGGCGGCGTTATTCGTTTGCGCGTCCATCGCCATCGTCTGCACGATATCGCCGAGAGGGATTAATAATGGCAAGGCTTAGAGTTACTTTTTTTCTACTGTTACTGCCGCTGATATTTGTCGGTACTGCCTCGGCGCAAGACCGGCAAACGCACGTCGTCCTCCCCGGAGAGAACCTGTTCCGCATTGCTCAACAGTACGGAATCAGCGTCACCGCCATCGCCGAAGCCAATGATATCGCCAACACGTGGCGCATTTACTCCGGACAAACGCTTGTCATCCCGAATTTGAACGCGGATGTCACGGATACCGCCGCTGACACTGTGCCTACCGGACGATGAGGCGCCGATCATTGTCCGCCCCGCCGATGCTCCAGCCGAAGCACCCGCTGATGTCCCCGCCGCGCCAACGGATCAGCCGCTCGAATACCACACGGTGAGTTACGGGCAGAGCCTCGCCCAGATTGCGCAGCGTTACCAGCTAGACCATCGAGCAAATTGCGCAGCTCAATAACATCACCAACCCCAACTTGATCTATTCCGGACAGCGCTTGATCGTGTCGGGCAACCCTGCCGCCGTCACTACTGCTGACACCGCTGCGAATACCGCCGCGTCCAACTCGGCTGAAGCCGAAAGCGCACCGTCTGCCGATAGTGCTGCTCCGGCGGACAGCGTTTCGGTTGCCGATAGTGCCGCTCCGGCGGACAGCTGCGCCCTCGATTACGCACGTCGTCCAACGGGGCGAGTTGCTCGGCTCGATTGCCACGCGCTACGGTGTCAGCTATTTGACCATCGCACAGGCGAACCACATCTACAACGCTGATTACATCGAAGTGGGTCAAGAACTGCTGATCCCCGGCGGCGCGGCTGCGGGCAGCATGGAAGCCAGCCTGCTCGCGCCACCCGCCGCACCCGCCGCGCGGATCGGCGTCGGCAAGGAGATCATCGTTGACCTGAGCGACTCGCGCGCCTACGCCTACGAGGATGGTAAGCTCGTCCGCAATGTCCTCGGCTCGACCGGCTTGCCCGGTTCGCCCACCGTGCAGGGCAGTTTCACCGTTCAGCGCAAATACGCCGCCCAAACTATGACCGGTCCCGGCTATTACCTGCCCGACGTACCCTTCGTCATGTATTTCTATGCGGGCTATGCGCTGCATGGGACTTACTGGCACAATAACTTCGGGCATCCCATGAGTTACGGCTGCGTCAACCTGCCAACGCCCGAAGCCGAATGGTTCTACAACTGGACCGAGATCGGTACGCCGGTTTACGTCCAACCCTGATCAGAGTGAATCAAAGGCGGTCAACCCAACCTGAGGTTGACCGCCTTCAGTATCATTCCATGACAAGCTTTATCTATTTACATCATAGTACGGATTTGCTGTTTGTCGACTCACATTTGTCCACTTTTTTAGGATGAGGCGACCAGCTCACGCCGCAGGCTCACCCACTAACCCAAGCGTCTCCGCATTCGCCTTGAGCGCGTCCAGCACAATTTGGATGTGGGTGTCCAGATCAACGCCCAACTCGCCTGCCGCGTGTTCGATTTCCTGACGGTTGACCGGCGCGGCAAAGGTCTTGTCTTTCCACTTTTTCTTCACCGATTTCAACTGGACGTCGAGGATGCTTTTCGAGGGGCGTACCAACGCCACCGCGATCAGAAAGCCGGTCAATTCGTCAACCGCGACCAGTGATTTCTCCATCGGCGTTGACGGCGCGACTCCGGTGATCTCCTCGGCGTGCGCCAAAATCGCGTTGACGATCTCGTCGGAAACGCCCTGCTCGCGCAAGATGCGCGCGCCGACAATCGGATGCCCTTCAACGCTCACATCCGGGTTCTGCTCGTAATCAAAGTCATGGAGCAATCCGGCGACGCCCCATAGCTCGGGGTCGCCGTCGAGACGCTCGGCATAGGCGCGCATCGACGCTTCGACCGCCAGCATGTGCCGCCGCAGCGACGCACTCTGGGTATATTCGGTCACGAGCGCCCACGCTTGCTCTCGATTCATCAAGTGCCCCCTTCAAAGACGTTAATGTTGATCGCCAGCGGCTGACCGATGCGGATATTGCCCGGCGTCCGCAGTTCCCAGATCCCTGTCAGCGGACGCCCGCCGGTCGCTGGTGTTTTACCGACAAAATCGATCACCTTTTCTTCGCCGACGTTGACGCGCTCTTGAATGATAATACGCGGTCCGGCGTTGAAATTCTCGCCGCTGACGAACATCAGCGCCGAATTACGTTCCCACGCGCACGTTCCGGTGTTCCGCAGCGTGATCAAGCGTTCATATGGATGGTTCGTGACCACGAAAGCACCATCTTCCGGCTCCTGCGCGACAATCCTGTAGTTGAAGTCACAGGCGTTAATGGTCGCGGTCTGGAAATCCGCCAGCAGCGTCGCTTGGATCAGCGTCAAGGTGATGTCGAGCGTCGGGGTCGGCGTGATCGACGGGGTCAGCGTGATCGAAGCTGTCGGCGTGATCGACGGTGTAACCGTGTTAGTCGGGCGCGGCGTCGTCGACGGACGTCGAGTTGCGGTCAGCGTGAGTACCGGGAGCGGGTCTGTCGCCATCGTCGTCGCGCTGGGCTGCTCCGTGTGGGTGATGCTGGGCGGCACCATCGTCGGCGTATCCGTCAAAGTCGCGCTTGGGATCAGCGTCGCTGACGGCTCTGACGTGAAGGTCGCCGACGGCAGCAATGTGAACATCTCCGTTGGCGACGCGGTGTAGGTTGCCGTCGCCGTGGGCGTCGGACTCATGACCAATGCGACCAGTTGCTCGAAGCCGCCACCCGCCTGCACTACCGCGAATATCCCCGCGCCGAAGATACCGCTGAACAACAGCCATAACCACAATGGAACTCGACGGCGGGGCGGCGCACCTGAAGTTGATGGCATCGAGACATCAGATTCGTCTGACGGCGCGGGCATCATACTCGCCGGAATATGGATCGGCGTGACCGGCGTGTCGTAAATCTCGCCTTCACTGGTCGTGCCGCTCAAGGGCTTGCCTTCGGCGAAGCGATCCAGATCGGCGATCACGTCGTTGGCAGTCTGATAGCGCTCGGCGGGGTCTTTCGCCAGCAGTCGCCGGATGATGTGGTCAACTTCATCCGGCAAATTAGGGTTAATCAACTGGGTTGGCGGAATCGGGTCGTTGAGGTGTTTGAGGATGATCGCCAGCGGCGTCTCGGCTTCGTAAGGCAGCAGCCCCGTGACCAATTGGTAGAGGATCACGCCGAGCGAGTACAGGTCGGAGCGCTCGTCGCCCGCTTCGCCCAAACCCTGCTCCGGAGCCATATAAGCGGGAGTGCCCACCATGCCGCCGCTGGCGGTGAACTGCACGCCGGTGACGATCTTGGCGATGCCGAAGTCAGTCAGTACGACCCGGTTATCGTGGTCGAGCATCAGGTTGGCGGGCTTAACGTCCCGGTGGATCATCTTCTGGCTGTGCGCGTAAGCCAGCGCGCTCGCCGCCTCGCGGATGATGCGCAGCGTTTCATAGAGCGGCATCACCTCGCCTTGCGCCGTGAGCTTGGTCATCACTTCTTTCAGCGTCGAACCGTCAACCAACTCCATGACCATGTAGTAGGTTTCGTTGTCGCTGTCGTTTTCGAAGTCGTAGACCTGAACGATATTCGGGTGTTTCAGCCGCGCGATATTGCGCGCTTCCTTTTCGAACCGTTCTTTGAATTCGGGGTCGTCCGCGAGGAAGGCATGTAGAACTTTGATCGCAACGAAGCGATCCAAGCTGACGTGGTAGGCACGGTAAACTTCCGCCATGCCACCACGTCCCAGTCGCTCGAGGAGTTCGTATTTGCCTAGCTTTCGGGTCGCCACAGAGTGCCTTTACATGACGGTGCAGTGAATAAATCTAGCCCGTAGTATAGCGCACATGATATTACAGACTCAAACGATTATCGCTTGAGATCGTCACACTCAGCGCCCCGCATCAACCACCGCCCTGAATACCCCCTTCGGTCATCCGGCGAGCGTCGAGCGCCTTCCGCGCTTCTTCGTCGCTCATGTAGCCTGAATCAACCACGATGTCGAGGATGCTTCGGTTTTCCGCCAGCGATTGTTTCGCCACTTTCGCGCCGTTCTGGTAGCCGATAATCGGGTTGAGCGCCGTCACGAGGATCGGGTTCTTCGCCAGCCAGCCTTCGGCACGCTCGCGGTTGACGATCAAGCCGACGACGCATTTATCGGTGAAGGCGTTGACCGCGCCGATCATGACGTGTTCCATCTCGAACAGGTTATGGGCGATGATCGGCATCATGACGTTGAGTTCTAACTGCCCTGCTTGCGCCGCCATCAGGATGGTGAAGTCGTTGCCCAAGACGTGAAACATCGCCATATCCAGCATCTCCGCCATCACCGGGTTAACCTTACCCGGCATGATCGACGAACCCGGCTGAACCGTCGGGCAGGTGATTTCCGCCAAGCCGGTGGTCGGACCGCTCGACAGCAGGCGCACGTCGTTGGCGATGCGGATCAAGTCCTGCGCCGTCGCCCGCAGCGCGCCGGAGAAGAAGACCGCGTCCTGATGCGACTGCATCGACTCGAACAGATCGTCCGACTCGTACAGCTTCAAACCGCTAAGTTCGCTCAGTTTCTTGATCATGCGCGCGTGGTATTCGGGATGCGCGTTCAAGCCGGTGCCCGTCGCCGTGCCGCCGATGCCCAAGCGCCGCACGCCCTTCCGCCGCCTGCTCGATCTTCTCGATATCGCGCTCGACCGCTTTCGCATAAGCGCCGAATTCCTGCCCCAAACGCACCGGCACCGCGTCTTGCAGATGCGTGCGCCCGCTCTTGACGATATCGTCCCAATCCTGCGCCTTCTGCCGGAGCGCGCTGGCAAGGCGGCGCAGCGAGGCGATCAATTCCTCCAGCCGCCACAGCGCGCCCAAGCGGATCGCCGTCGGGATGGTGTCGTTAGTGCTCTGCGCCATGTTGACGTGATCGTTGGGGTTGATCGGCTTGCGCGGATCTTCAAGGGCATGACCGAGAATCTCGTTGGCGCGGTTGGCGATCACTTCGTTGATGTTCATGTTGTGGCTGGTGCCCGCGCCCGCTTGGAACGGGTCAACCACGAACTGATCGCTCAGCTTGCCCGCTAGCACCTCGTCCGCCGCTTGAATGATCGCGGTCGCCATGGTCTCGTCGAGCAAACCGAGATCCTGATTGACTCCTGCCGCCGCCCGCTTGATCAATGCCATCGACCAGACGAACGCGGGATACGGCTTCATCCCGCTGATCGGGAAGTTCTCAACCGCCCGCTGAGTCTGCGCGCCGTAATAAGCATTCGCGGGGACTTGTACTTCGCCAATTGAATCTTTTTCGATGCGATAATCCGCCATTATTTACTGCTCCTCAATCGCAAAATAGCATTACGCAACAAACAAAAAGGCGCTACAAATTGTAACGCCTTTTCATATACGGAGAAAAGAAGAACCGCACCGAGTCGGATGACACTTGTCCGAGTTTTTACTCAGTCCTCAGCGCCCGGCGCTCGGTAGGTCTAGCGTGCCGCGTAACGCTTGGCGACTTCCGCCCAGTTGACCACGTTCCACCAATTGGTGAGGTATTCCGCGCGGCGGTTCTGATACTTCAGGTAATAGGCATGTTCCCACACGTCCACGCCCATGATCGGATGCTTGCCTTCCATCAGCGGCGAATCCTGATTCGCCGTCGAGGTGATGCTCAGCGATCCGTCCGGCGCGACCAGCAGCCACGCCCAGCCCGAACCGAAGCGACCTGCCCCGGCAGCCGCGAACTGCTGCTTGAAATTGTCAAGTGAGCCAAACGAGCTGTTGATCGCCGCCGCGAGTGCGCCGGTCGGCTCGCCGCCACCGTTGGGACTCATAATCTGCCAGAACATCGAGTGGTTGGCGTGACCGCCACCGTTGTTGCGGACCGCCGTGCGGATGCTCTCCGGCAGGCTGTCAATCGAGCCAAGCAGGTCTTCCAGCGACTTACCTTGCAACTCAGCGTGACCTTCCAACGCCTTGTTCAGGTTGGTGACATAGCCCGCATGATGCTTATCGTGGTGAATTTCCATCGTCTGCGCGTCAATGTTGGGTTCGAGCGCGTCCTTAGCATATGGCAGAGCCGGTAATTCGAAAGCCATGGTGATTGCTCCTTCGCTATCGTTTTTCGTTGTCAATAAAAGCGATACTCATTGTAACACGCTCGGATCGCCTTTTCACGGATTCCAATCGGAAAACCGTCCTTTTGTACAGGAATTAACCAACTGCTAAGATTAGGGCGATTTGCTTCGCGCCCAAAGGTCATTCGTGTCTCCAAACAATTCCAAATCGACGTTGGTCTATCCGGTGCTGCTCGCCGGAGTGCTGGCGGTTTCCGCTTCGCCGATCTTGATTCGCTTCGCGTTCGGCGAATCGCTCCCCACGCTGCTGATCGCCGCCTCACGCTTGAGCATCTCGGCACTGATCTTGACTTTACCGACACTGCGACGGTATCGCGCCGATCTCGCCCGTCTGAAGCGCAGCGATTTGCTGCTGATCGGAACATCCGGCTTACTGTTGGCGCTGCATTTCGTCCTGTGGATCACGTCGCTCACCTACACGAGCGTGCTGATCAGCACCGTATTGGTCACGACCAGCCCGTTGTGGGTCGCCTTGTTCGAGGTCGTCTTTCTGCGCGCGCACTTGCGCCGTGGGGTGATCGTGGGCTTAGTCATCGCCTTTGTCGGCGGTATCGTGATCGGCGTAGTCGGCGGCGGCAGCGGCACGCCCGGCAGCGCTCCGCTGCTTGGAGGCGCGTTAGCCTTGGCGGGCGCGGTCGCCTTCGCCTGTTACCTCGTGATCGGGCGATCAGTGCGCGACAAGCTGCCGCTGCTCCCGTACATTTGGATGGTCTACGGCTTCGGCGGGCTGCTCCTCTTGGTCGTGATCGCCTTCACCGGGGTGCCGATCACCGGCTACAGTTCGAATGCCTACCTGCTCATTCTGCTGATCGCCCTAATCCCCCAGTTGATCGGGCACTCGTCATTCAACTATGCCGTGCGTTTCGTCTCGGCGACTTACGTTGGCATCGCCACGCAGATGGAACCGCTCGGCAGCGCGATTGCCGCCTTTTTCCTGTTTCAGGAAGCCCCGTTGCCGCCGCAGATCGTCGGCAGCGCCGCGATTTTGGTCGGCGTGATCATCGCCACCATCGCCCAAGAACGCGCGAACAGCCAAGTCGAAGTCGAAGCAGCAGAGGATACATTGTGAGGGGGCGCTAGCGGCATTTTGACAGCTTGATAAGGGCGCACGCAGAGCCATGCGCCCTTATCAAATCCCGTCGACAGGTTCAGCCCTGAAAGTTCGTCTGCGACAGATCGTAACCCAGATACAGACTGGAGCCGGGCCAAATGTCGATGGGCGGCATATCCTGCGGATTCATCACCGGCTGGAGGATCGGCGCCAGCGAATTATCGCGCCGCAGTTCTTGCAGCGTGTATTCGACCAACAGCCGGAAATCGATGTCGTTGCGCGGCACCGCCATGCTGATGAATTGGCGGCTGTACCAGATCGACGAGCCGTCGGCATTGGTCGTCAGCTTGAGCGCGTCCGGGTTCGCCTCGACGTTCGGGATCAACTCAAGGCTATCGCCGAATACGACGTCGGCGTTGTTATCGACCAGCAGCGTGTAAGCGGCGTCCTGCTCGCGCAGGATCGTGAAGAACTTATCGATCACGGCGTTGAATTTGTCGGCTTCAACTTTCACTGCGTCGCGCGCGCCCGTGTCGTCGGCGAGGACGCCAATCGTCTTGCCGCGTAGATCGCCAAAGCCACCGTAATCGTCGGACGTTCGCACCATCAAGCGGCGACCATGCAGCAAATAGCTGCTGGTGAAATCGACCTGATCGGTGATATTCCAATCGGGCGAAACACCGACCGCCAAGTCGGCGCCGCCGCTGGCGACGAGGCTCACCGGATCACCCGCGACTGCCGTGACGGTCACGTTCCAGCGCATCGCCAGCGCGTTGACCAGCGCCCGGTTCGCTGCATCGACCCGTCGTTGGCTTTCCGGCGCATCAGCGGCTAAATCGACCAGCCCGGCGACCCGCAGCTTGCCCTCGCTCTGCATACGTGGGACGACGTACTGCGCCGGGAACGGAACATCGCCCCCGAACTGACCCGGATTGGGCGCGTCGCCGACGTTCTGCCAGACGGCGAACCCCTGCCCCGGATAACTCGCGCCGTCGAAGTTCTGCTGGTACAGATCATTCAGCTTGCCCGTGACGTACAGATATTGGAGCGTCTTATTGACGAGGTTGCGCAGGTTGACATCCTGCCGCCGCAGCGCAATCGCGTAGGGTTCGGGCATCACCGGCACATCGACGATCCGCTCTTGCTCCGGAGAAATCACCGCACTGACGCGCGTCCGATTGCTGACCACCCCATCGATCTCTTGGCTGTTGAGCGCCGTCAGCGCTTGGTCAAGCGAGAGATAGCGCAGCACCTCGAAGTGATAGTCGGCATGGCTCTGCCAGTAATCGACCGCCATCTCGCCGGTTGTGCCCAGCACCACGCCGACCTTGCGATCCGCCATGTGCGCGAGCACAGTCGCGCCGTCACCCTGCCGCACAACTAGCGCCTCGACCGCCGGGAAATACGACTGGCTGAACTCGACCCGGCTGTCCAGCTCACGCAGGTGGGGCTGCGCCGCCAGCAGCAGATCGATACTACCGCTCGTCACCATATCGATTCCGGTTTGGCGCGTCACCTGACTGAACTCGACCTGAACGCCCCACGCCTCCGCCATCGCCCGCGCGATGTCCGCGTCGAAACCGGACTCCGTGCCACGAATATTGTACTCGCCGAACGGCGGTTCGTTGAACAGGATGCCCACCCGCACCTTGCCATCCCGCGCGATCCGCGCCGTCCCGGACTCGGACGGCAGCGCGTCGAGATTGGTCGGCGGCGCGGTCGGAACCAGTGTCGGCGGAACTAGCGTCGGGACTTCTTGCTGGGTCGGGTCGGCGGCGGCGATCAAGCCGGTCGATAGCGCCAGCAGCAGCGCCAACGCCATCCCGACGGGCAGAAATTTACGAGCCATTTTTGTATAACCTGTGAGTTTGTATGTACGAGAGCACCGCATCCGGCACCAGATAGCGGACACTCTTGCCCGCTTCCAGCCGGTCGGCGACTTCAGTGGAGGAAAAACCCAGCATCGGCGACTCGATCACGACGACTCGATCCGCGATGCCCGGCAGAACGTTGGCTTTAAGGTCAGGCAGCACTTCCGCGCCGGGGCGCGCCATCACCGCCAGCTTGCACAGCGCGATCAATTCCCGCGGGAGGTGCCAATGCGGCATGTCATGGAGCGAATCGCCACCGAGCACGAAGTAAAATTCGGTGTCGGGCTGCTGCGCCTGCAAGATGCGGATCATATCGACGGTGTAGTGCGGTCCCGGTCGATCCACGTCCACCCGTGACAGTGTGAAGCGCTCGTTTCCGGCAATCGCCAGTTCAATCATCGGCAGGCGATGCTCGATACCGACGCGCAGTTGATCTTTGTGCGGCGGGTCTGCCGCCGGGACGAACAGCACGCAGTCCAAGTCGAGCGCGGTAGCGGCGTACTCGGCAAGCACGAGGTGCCCAATGTGCGGCGGGTCGAACGTGCCGCCGAGAATGCCTACCCGGTTGGCTGTTGGCTGCATAAGCTAGTCAGACCATTCCAGTTCGTGTTCGCCAATGTACACCGTATCCCCTTCCTGAACGCCCGCCTCGCGCAGCGCCGCAGTCACGCCAAGCGTATCAAGCAGCCGTTGAAAGCGCAAAATTGCCTCGTCGTAATCCCAATAGGTCATCGCCGCTGCCCGCTCCACCCGCCTGCCGAGGATGCGATAGGCTTCGTCGCCCACCTTCTCCACCGTGAACATGATTTCTTCTTCCGGCAGCGTGTAAACCGGCATCTCGTCGGCGAGCGGCTCCGCGTCCGGCAGCACGTCGATCTCAGCGAAAACCCGCTGGATCAGCAGCGTGACATTGTCGCGCGTCATCGCCGAAATCGCCAGCGGCTTTTCGACGCCCAGCGCCTTCAGATTGGCTTCGATCGTGCTCCAGCGCGCCGCGACTTCGGGCATGTCCATCTTGTTGAGTACGACGATCTGCGGGCGCGCGCCCAGTTTCTCATCGTAGAGCGCCAATTCTTGGTTGATCTGGTTGAAATCGGCAATCGGATCGTCCGATGCGCCATTAAGGATGTGGACAAGCAGCCGCGTCCGCTGGACGTGACGCAGGAAGGAGTGCCCCAAGCCGATCCCCATGTGCGCGCCCTCGACCAAGCCGGGAATGTCCGCGAACACCAGATCGCGGTCGTCGTAGATCACGACGCCGAGGTTCGGCTCCAACGTCGTGAACGGGTAATCGGCGATCTTCGGGCGCGCATTGCTGATCACCGACAGCAGTGTTGATTTTCCGGCGTTCGGCACGCCGACGATCCCCACGTCCGCGATCAACTTCAATTCGAGGACCAGCCACAATTCGACGCCGGGTTCGCCCTTTTCAGCGACGCGCGGCGCTTGATTGGCGGAACTGACGAAGTGCGTGTTGCCGCGTCCGCCACGTCCACCCGGCACGATGACCACCTGATCGCCCGCGTGCACCAGATCGGCGATCAGCTCGCCCGACTCGGCGGTGCGCACGACCGTTCCCGGCGGCACGTCGATCACGAGAGGATCCGCGCTCGCGCCGGTCTTGGATGCCGTCCCGCCGCGTATTCCATGCGCCGCCTTGAAGTGAACTTTCTTCTGAAATGCCGAAAGCGTGCTCAGCTTCGGGTTGACGCGCAAGACCACGTCGCCGCCGTGCCCGCCATCACCGCCAGCCGGTCCCCCATGCGGGACGAATTTCTCCCGCCGGAAGGCGATCACGCCGTCACCGCCGTCACCGCTGCGAACGTAGATTTTCACTTGATCGAACATCGTCAACACTCAATTTCTAATGTCATATTCGGCACGCTGCCGAATGTCAACTTGGATGATTTATCAATTCGGGGGTTACGGCGCAGACACAAACGCGCCCGCGCGCTCGGTGCGGGGATCCACGCCATCCGTCCGGCGCAGCACAGCGGCAGCACCACCAGATTAGCGTTCGTCAATAATCACGCCCGATGGCGTCGGGCAGGGTCGCATGTTCCTCGATGATCGGGCGCGAACGCCAACCCGACGGCAGTTCTTGCACGTAACTGCCGACCTTCCAACGCCGATCTTTATGATCATACGCCATCGCATAGACCACCGCGCCGTCGCCGAGGTCTTGGGTGATGCTGCGCTGGCGCGTCTTGCGCTCGTAAGTCGCCATGCGCCGCTGCGTTTGGTGATCGATGACGACGCAGAAGTCGCCGTTTGCGCTAAACCGGCGGACTTCCACCTGATGGTCAGCACGCAGCACGCCGGTCAAGTGCAAGCCCTGTACTTCCCGAAGCGCCAGTAGAAGATTGTGATGCCGCCGGAGATAGGATCCGCTGAGGTAATGCGGCGCGACCGCCCACTGCTGCGCCCACGGCGTCAGCATACTATCTTGCAGCCACGTTACCGCTTCGAGGTAGTGAGTACGCACCTGCTCGATGACATGATCCGGAGCCATCCATTCCGGCTTACGTGCGGATCCAGCATGCAGGAGCCGCATTTTATCTCCCCAAGGAGTTGTTTGTCCGGCATTATTCACAGACATAATAACCACAATCGCTAAACAGCTAACGATCAGGACTCAAATGACAGTTCACAGACGTAACTTAAGACCTATACAACTCTATCAGTTGGGAGGGGAAAACACAATGGTAGGCAGACGCCTGCCCTACGCGGCTAGAGGGAGGCGTGCGCTTTTAAGGTTGACCATACACTCTGACGCAGCCGCGCGATGCTGACCGGCTTACGCAGGTAAACGTCCACTTTGGCAACAGTCAGCGCGAACACCTGATCGCCCACATCCGGTTCCGCTAGCGCGATGATCCGCGTCGCCTGCGCGTGTTCCATTTCGCGGATTTTGCCGAGCATCGCCCAGCCGTGCATATCGTCGAACTGCAAGTCCATCACGAAAACGTCAGCCGGCGCTTCTTCGAGCAAATTGAGCGCCGCTTGCGCCGTCCGCACGCCGGAGGCTTCCATCTTCATCGCCTTCAGCAGATCAAGGATTGCCTGCCGCTCGGCGTCATCCTTGCAGGCGACGACTGCGACTTTGCCCTCGGTGATGGTTGTGTCCGTCTGGCTGGCGATCAGCGCGTCAAGGTCGATAAACTCGTCCTCATCGCCCTGCTCCGCCAAATCCCCGGCGCTTTCGGTGAAGGCGACCACCGCGTTTTGAAGCAGCGTCGGAAACTGCTGGTTTAAGCTGCGCTGTGCGTTTTCGGCGTCGCGCAGGCTGCTGTACGGCTCCGCGTCGCGCCCTAGTACGGCGACCAGACCATCGTGCTCACAGACGCAGTATTCGCCCGACAGTTTCACGGCTTCCAACTGCGCTTGAACATCTTCCAGCCGGTCGGCGGCGAGCGTCGTGTTGACATAATAGGCGCGTGCCCGCTGAAGGCTCTGCTGCTGGGTTTGCACCGACCCAAACCGCTGCTGCTCCGGCAGCGCGTAGATCCAAACGTAGGCGTGATCGAAATCCTCGATCACGCTGCCGTCTTTGAGGCGTTCGAGTTCGTCGTTCGCCACGCGATGCCCGAAGTCAACCGGTTTGTAATCCCGATACTTCCCGGTCAACAAGTCCTGCACCGACGCATCCGTCCACTGGACGACGAAACTCCCATCGTCGAGCACGAACACCTGATGGCGCGGAACAGCCGATCCATTGTGCGCCTTGATCATTGCTTACAGGTCCACAAAATACGATGCGGCTGCCCGATCCAGCATGTCTTTGGTCAATGCCGGGGGCTTATTGAGATAGGTCGCAATGTCGAGCAACTGCGCGATCAAGTCGCGCGGATGTACCGCCCGCAACGCCCGATTCTGCTCGATGTACCACGTCTTGAGCAGATAGGCGAGCGCCTGTTCGTCGTAAGCGATCCCTTTCGCAGCGCAAACCCGCTTGAAGATTTCACGGAACTGGTCGTAGGTGGGGTCGCCAAACTCGATTTTATGGCGAATACGGCGCAGAAACGCCTCGTCAACGAGGTCGCGCGGATCGATGTTAGTCGAGAACACGATCAGCACGAAGAATGGAATCTCGATTTTGCGTCCGGTCGCCAGCGTGAGGAAGTCCACGCCTTTTTCCAGCGGGACGATCCAGCGGTTCAGCAGGTCGCGGGGACGCACCTGCTGGCGACCGAAGTCGTCGATCAGGAACATGCCGCCGTTCGCCTTAACCTGAAACGGCGCTTCGTAGTATTTGTTGATGTTGTCATAGACCAAGTCGAGACCATGCAGCGTGAGTTCGCCGCCGACCATGATCATCGGGCGCTTGATTTTGATCCAGCGCGTGTCCGGGATCACACCCGTGCCCAGCCGGAGTTTTTCCTCTTCGGTGAGTTCGTGGTTCACGCTGTCGAACACGCGCACGATCTGACCATCCACGTCGAAGGCGTGAGGGATCCACAAACTATCACCGAGCACCAGCCGTCCGACCGTCTCGGCGACGGTCGTCTTGCCGTTGCCGGGGGGACCATACATAAAAATCGAACGTCCGGAATTGACCGCCGGACCAATTCGCGCCAGTTGCTCATCCGAGACGACGAGGTCTCTCATCAGTTCGCGCATGTCTTCCTCGTGAACGATCATCTTTTCACGATTCTGCATGTGCATAGCGTAGATGTATTGCTGAAGCGTCACCGGCGCGGGTCCGGCGTACTGCGAGCGCTCGAGTGCCTCGCGCGCTTTTTCCGCACCTCGTTGCGAAATCAGGTATTGGTAGCCAGCTTCGCCCAACCCACCCGAACCGCGCACTTCGACGAACTTCTCGCGCTTGAGAAAGTCCATGACTGAATCGAGCACGTTGGTAAACGGCAGTTTGACGATGTCGGCGATCTGATGCCCCGCCATGTAACCGCCGAAGTAGAGCACTTTGAGCACCAAGTCGGCAATGCTGAGCATATTCAAGCCGGTATCGGCGATACTGTTGACCGAAGGGGGTGTCCAATTGTTCGATGTTGGATCAGTCAAAGGACGAGTTCCGCCCAGACTTCTGATCTGTGGGCTAGACGTTTTGGGCATTTGACGGTCAGTCATGCCAATCTCCATAGGGTTACTGACTTACGCTAGTAGATGTCATTATATAACGGCTTTAACCGCGCACAAATCAGTACAATTTTCAACTGTCTTAAGCTTTGTCCCTCAACTCCCTCAGCCCGACTTGAAACCGACGTTCTCTTGCCCTGCTCGCGGAACTGCGTTAGAGTTACGGCGTCAGTTCTCTTCGGAAATACTAGAGCGAGCCTTATGATCGACCAAATCCAATGGCTGGGGCACGGTAGCTTTGCGATCCTCGGATCGCCTCTAATCTACATCAATCCCCGCCGTGTGACCCGCATCTCCCGCCCTGCCGACGCCATCCTCATCGGACACGATCACTACGAATACTGCTCCCTTGCCGACATCGAAAAGCTGCGCGGACCGAATACCCAGATTATCGTCAGTCACCGAGCCGCCAAGCAGCTTGAGGGTTACGACTACACGGTGCTGCGACCGTATCAGAGCGTGTCGGTCGGGCGTGCCTGCATCAAAGGGATACCCGCCTATTCGCCCGCTCACGGCACGCCGGAAGACGGCAGCTTGGGCTTCGTGATTTCGGTCAACTACTTTGACATCTATTACGCCGGGCATACCGGCGTCACGCCGGAGATGATGGCGCTCCGCCCCGACATCGCCATCCTGCCGATTGACGGCAACGGCACCATGACCGCCAGCGAAGCCGCGCAGGTCGTCACCCAGATGCAGCCCAAATGGGCGATTCCTTGCAACTGGGGCTTCACCACCAGCGGCACCAACCGCGTCGATGCGCAGATCTTCGCCCGCGAAGTCGGCGATCACGCGCAGGTTGTCCTACCCCAGTCGGTCTAAGCAAAACCACCGGACTACATGCTTCCGCAGAATCAAAACGACCCGCATTACTGCGGGTCGTTTCTGTTTAACTTGGGATGCAGATGATCTAGGCAGCCGTATTTAGCTTGCCGCCTTCCGTCCACTCCAGCCGTAGATTTTCGCTGCTGTAGATGTGCGGTCGGGTGACGCCGTTGACCACGTCCGCATCGACCACCACGCGCTGCACGTCCTTCCGCCCCGGCGCCTCGAACATCACGTCGAGCAACCGGTTCTCGATGATCGAGCGCAAGCCACGCGCGCCGGTGCCGCGCTTCATAGCGATGTCCGCCGCCGCCCCTAACGCCGAGATCCTCAAACACGAGTTCGAGGTCGTCCAACGCCAGAAGCTGCTGGTACTGCTTGACCAGCGCGTTCTTCGGCTCGACCAGAATGCGCATCAGCGCGTCCCGATCCAGCGGATCGACGCTCACCAGCACCGGCAGACGCCCGACAAATTCGGGGATCAAGCCATAGCCGATCAGGTCTTCCGGGCTAATGTGCCGCAGCAGGTCAGTCTTGTCATGGATGTTGACGCGCGGCTCATCGCCGTTCTGCGTCTGGAACCCAATCATGCCCCGCCCGCCGACGCGCTTAGAGATGTTGTCTTCGATACCCGCGAACGTGCCCCCGCAGATGAACAGGATGTTGGTCGTATCGACCTGCAGGAACTCCTGATGCGGGTGTTTGCGTCCGCCCTGCGGCGGGACGTTCGCCAGCGTGCCCTCGACGATCTTGAGCAGCGCTTGCTGCACGCCTTCGCCGGACACGTCACGCGTGATCGACGGGTTGTCCGCCGACTTGCGCGTGATCTTGTCGATCTCGTCGATGTAGACGATACCTTTTTCAGCGCGGGCGATGTCGCCATCCGCCGCTTGAATCAGCCGCAGTAGGATATTCTCCACGTCCTCGCCGACATAACCCGCCTCAGTCAGCGAAGTCGCGTCCGAGATGCAGAACGGCACGTCGAGGATCCGGGCGAGGGTCTGTGCCAGCAGGGTCTTGCCGCTGCCGGTCGGTCCCACGATTAGAATATTGCTCTTTTCCAACTCGACGCCGTTGGCAACGCTGTCGCTGCGAATCCGTTTGTAGTGGTTGTAAACTGCCACGCTCAAGACGCGCTTGGCGTAATCTTGACCGACTACATATTCGTCCAACTGCGCCATAATCTCACGCGGCGAAGGGAGCTGTTGAAAGTCAATCTCCTCCTCTTCGCGCTGGTAGGTCGGATTCTCGTCAAACAGAATCCGCTGGCACAACTCGACGCAGCTATCGCAGATAAACACCCCATCGGGTCCCGCGATCAGGCGTTCGACCTCATCGTGGCTCCGGCGGCAAAACGAGCACCGCTGATTGGTTGGTGTAAAAGTCACTTGTTCTCAATCCCCACTTTAGCGCTCTCCAGCACCGAGTCGATCAGCCCGTATTCTACCGCCTGCTTAGAGCCGAGGTAGATGTCACGGTCGGTATCGCGCTCGATAACTTCGCGCTCGCGTCCGGTATGAAACACGAGAATGTCGTTCAAGCGCTCTTTCAAGCGCATGATTTCGTTCGCCTGAATCACGATGTCCGACGCCTGACCCTGCGCTCCACCCAACGGCTGGTGCATGTGGATCGTAGCGTTCGGCAGCGCATAGCGGATGCCCTTGCCACCAGCGGTCAGCAGCACGGTGCCGAAACTCGCGGTGATGCCGACAGCGGTCGTGCTCACCGGCGCGCTGATCTGCTGCATCGTGTCGTAGATCGCCATGCCGGAATAAACCACGCCGCCGGGCGAATTGATGAAAAGCTGAATTTGCCGGTCAGGGTCCTGGCTTTGCAGAAACAGTAGCTGCGCCACCATCAAGTTAGCGATCTGGTCGTTGATCGGCGTACCGAGCAGGACGATTCGTTCCTTCAAGAGCAGCGAGTAAATGTCGTAGGCGCGTTCGCCCCGGCTGCCCTGCTCGATCACCATCGGGATAACGTTCTGGGGAAACATCTTTAGGCAGACTCCTCTGGATTATCGGTTGTCACTTCGCCCGTTACGGGAGTTGGTTCGCTTGCCTCGGTTGACGCTTCATCAGCCGCTTCGGCGGCTGCTTCAGCTTCGGTTTCAACTTTGATTGCGTCTTCAGCCGCATCGCTGATTTCAGCGACACCGGGTTCGGGCGCTTCGCCCTTCGCAATCGCGCTGATGCGTTCGAGCACGCGGTCGCGCAGCAGGTCGTTGAGGACGCTCTCACGCATCGTCGCTTGGCTCAGGAACATCTGGCGGATCACGTCCTGACGTTCTTCGTCGAACTGCCCGACGATCAGGTCGATCTGGTTGTCGATGTCCTCGCCGGTCACGTCGACGTGTTCGACGTCAGCCAACGTCCGCAGCACCAGCGAACGCTCGACCGTGTTAGCGGCGTTGTCGCGGTAGTCATTGTACAGATCGTCGTTGGTCTTCTGGTAAATCTTCATGTAGTCTTGCAGCGTAATCCCCTGCTGGCGCAGCCGCTGGTCAAGGTCTTGCAAGAAGCGATCAACCTGATCCGCGACCATTGCCTCCGGATACTTGATGTCGGCTTGCTCGACGATCTGGTCGAGCGCGCGCCGGACATAATCGCTCTGGTAGTCATCACTGTTGCGCTGCTCAAGATTCTCGCGCACCCGGATCCGTAATTGCAGCAGCGACAGGGGTTCGTCTTCGTCTTTCGTCACCCGCGCCGCGAAGTCGTCGGTTAGTTCCGGCAGCGTCAGCGACTCGATCTTCTTGACGGTCACGTAGTACTTGACTTGCTTGCCCGCCGCTTCCGGATATTTCTCGGCGTCGTCGGGCACGTCGAGTGTGAACTCACGCGCGTCACCGACGGTCGCACCGACCAGCGCGTCGTTGAAGCCCGGCGTCGGCTCGTCGTCACTGTCAAGGATCAAGCGTAGATCATGTTCGTGAATGTAGGGCGTACCCTCGTCATCGTCGTGATGATGATCATGATCGTGTTCTTCGTCCTCGTCGGCTTCTTCCGCCGCAGCTTCGTCTGCTACGTCGGGTTCAACTTCCGCGCTGGTTTCAACTGGCGCTTCGGCTGGTGTTTCCGCTTCCTCGTCAGCTTCCTCTTCTTCATGCGCGTCGAGGATGAAACTGTGAACGTCCATCGTCAGGCGATTGCTCAGCACTGCCGGTTGCTGGCTTTCTTCGACGACCGCTTCCTGCTCTTGCAGGTTCTTCATGGCGCGCTTGACCATGTCGTCATCGACTGGTTCCGGCTCATACGGCAGCCGGATCGCGCGATACTCGCCCAAGTCAATCGTCGGCTGAAGCGGCACGAGATAGGTGAACGTCGGCGTCGGCTCGTCGGATTTGACGTCGGTGAGCACACCGGGACCATACGGGTCAAGGTCAGTTTCGGGGAGCATTTCCCGATAAATATCCTGACTCAGCAGTTCGAGGGCGTCGTCCAAAATCGCCGGTTCGCCAACGTAATTGACGAGCACGCGATACGGCACTTTGCCTTTTCTGAAACCGGGGATATTGACTTTACGAGAGATTTGCGACGCAGCTTTATGTTTCGCTGCCTCAAGTCGTTCGGTATCGACTTCAACCGTGACGCGGGCAGTCTGGTCTTCGAGACGTTCAGTTTGAATATTCAAGAGTCTATATCCTTGCAGGAGCGCTGGTGCTAATCCGGAAATTATAGCACTTACGATTACCGATTGACTAGAAGCGATTGATTAGAACTATGCAAGAAATTTAACAGCGAGGGATGGAGAAGCGCTGCTCGCCACAGCGCCATCACCGTCTTATTCCCAAATCACGCCTTGATCTTTTGTCGCAGTTACGCCACTAAACGGGGCGGACTGCCTCGTATTGTAGGGGATGTCCCGACCGAAATCAACGCCGGAGAACTCAATCCAAGTGCGCGAGGATCGCGCTGACCTGTGCGAGGTCAGCAGCAGCGAGCTGCCAGTCGGCAGCAGCGGCATTCGCCGCCACCTGCGCCGGTTTGGTCGCCCCGGCGATCACCGACGCCACCACCGGGCGCGCCGCCAGCCAAGAGATCGCCAATTCGAGGATCGTGTGCTCCTGAGACTCGGCAAATGTGATCAGTTCTTCCACGACCGCCAGCTTGCGCTCGTTCAAGAAGCGATCCTCATAGGTTCGATCACTCAGCCGACCACCTTGCGGCGTGGGCTGCCCCAGCCGGTATTTACCAGTCAGCAAGCCGCTTTCCAGCGGGAAGTACGGCAAAAACCCTAGCCCGAAGTGCTCGCATTCCGGCAGTACTTCCGCTTCCGGCTCGCGCTGAAGCATACTGTAGTAATTCTGTACGCTGACGAACCGCGCCGCACCCGCCTTCACGCCCGCTTCGCCTTCGCGGATCAACTCGGCGGAGAAATTCGAACTGCCGATCTCGCGCACCTTGCCCGCCTGCACCAGATCGTTCAGCGCGCCGAGCGTTTCGGCGAGCGGCACGGTCGGATCGGGCTTATGGAGCTGATACAGGTCGATCACGTCTGTGTTCAGGCGACGCAAACTCGCTTCACAGGCTTGCTTGACGTAATCCGGATGCGCGCCCTTACCCTGCCCCGGCATATCGTTACCGAACTTGGTGGCGATCACGACGTCGCTTCGGCGCTGCCCTAGCGCTTGCGCTAGAAATTCCTCGCTCAGCCCATCGCCATAGACGTCGGCGGTGTCAAAGAAGTTGACTCCGGCGTCCAGCGCCGCGTTGACGACCGCTGCCGTCGCTTCAGCGTCAATCCGCCGCCCGAAGTTGTTGCAGCCGATCCCGACAATCGTCACTTCAAGCGATCCGATTTTGCGTGTTTCCATTCCGCGCCCTCTCTTGATCATTTCTCGATTCGTTACAAATCCAGTGTAACCTGCCAACGTCGAGCCAGTCCATTTGGACTTATGCGGGCTTAAATCCACCTCATCACTAGCCACCTGATTTACTGAGCTTCACATAGATAATTCTCATAAAATCATCTAAAAAGCACTACTGAAATTCTGCCAATTTCTGGTATCGTTGTAGCCGACTTGACCACTGGATAGCCCATGAGTGAAATGACAGCAAAACGCATCGCCGTGATCGGCGGCGGTATCAGCGGCTTAAGTGCCGCGTGGTTCTTGCAGCAGCGCGGCATCGACTACACCCTGCTTGAAGCCTCGGATCGGTGGGGCGGCAAGATCAAAACTGAGATCGTCGCCAGCGGCGCGGATCAGCCCTTCGTGATCGAGGCAGGTCCCGACTTTTTCATCGCCCAGAAGCCTTGGGCGGCGCAGCTTGCCCACGCTATCGGCTTGAGCGACGAACTAATCGGCACCAACGACGACCGCCGCAAAATCTTCGTGCTCAATCGCGGGCGGCTGACGCCGATGCCTGACGGCTTGATGCTGATCGTGCCGACCAAGTTCCTGCCCTTCGCCCTCTCGCCGCTGATCTCGATCCCCGGCAAGCTGCGGATGGCAATCGAGCCGCTGCTGCCCCCGCATCAAGGCGACGCTGACGAGTCGTTGGCGGGCTTCGTCAAGCGGCGCTTGGGCGCGGAGGTGCTCGACAAACTGGCGGAGCCGCTCATGTCCGGCATCTACAACACCGACCCAGACGATCAAAGCCTGCTGGCGACATTTCCGCGTTTTCGCACGCTGGAGCAGAAATACGGCAGCCTCACGCGCGGCATGATTGAGTCGCGCCGCCAAGCGCCATCAACTCCCAACAGCGCCGCAGCGGGCAATGCACCGACCTCCATGTTCCTGTCGTTTCGGCAGGGAATGGAGTCGCTGGTTGATGCGGTCGTCGACAAGCTCAACGGCGATATGCGCTTGAACGCCCCCGTCGCTCAGATCGATCACTTGCGCGACGGGACTTATCGCGTCGCACTCGGCGACGGGAGCATTCTCAACTGTGACGCGGTGATCGTCACCACGCCCGCGCCGATCACGGCGGCGCTGCTGCGACCAATCACGCCGAACGCAACCAAGCTGATCGACGCCATTCGCTACGTCACCACCGGGACGATCTCGCTCGCCTACCGCGCCGAGGATGCGCCGCTGCCGCCGAGCTTCGGCGTCGTCATCCCGCGCGGCGAAAAACGCCCGATCAACGCCGTCACCGTCAGTTCGACCAAGTTCGACCATCGTGCGCCCGCCGGGTATGTGCTGCTGCGCGCCTTCTTCGGCGGATCGCGCAGTCCAGCGACCGTCACCCTCGACGACGACGAATTAATCGGCGTCGTCCGCGACCAACTGCGCGCAATCTACGGCATCACCGCCGCGCCGACGCTAACCCGCATCTATCGCTGGCGGGAAGCGACGCCGCAGTACGCCGTCGGTCATCTCGACCAGGTGGCGGCGGTCGAAGCCGCGCTGCCGGACGGGTTGTATGTCACCGGCAGCGCCTATCGCGGCGTCGGCGTCCCGGATTGCATCCACCAGTCGCAGATGTTGGTGGAGCGGATCGCCTCAACTGCTGATTGATCTCCAACGAACGCAGGGCGTAATGTATTACGCCCTGCGAAAACACCCTCAGATTATGTCCCTCACTTGAAACTTAATTGACCCGTACCGTCCGAATTTCCGGCTCGTAGGCGCAGAACGGTTCTTCCGCCAGATGATCGCCGGTCACGCCGTAGGCGCGGGCGCGACAGCCGCTGCACAGCGTCTTGAACTGGCAGATGCCGCATTTGCCCTTGAGCAGATCGGGATTGCGCATTTCGGCGAACAGCGGGCTATCCTGCCAAATCTCGCCGAACGGCTGCTGCCGGACGTTGCCCGCTTCGAGCGGCAGATAGCCACAGGGGAAGACCTCGCCCCGGTGCGAGATGAAGCTGACCCCCGTCCCCGCGAGGCAGCCCTTCGTCGCCGCGTGCATCGGCGATCCACCCGGATGTCCGCTTGCAGCTTGCGGATGACCATTCTGCATATACTGCTTGTGCCCGTTGATCTGGCGGTCGTGGCTGGCGGGCAGTTCGCGGTCGATGCCGAGCCGCCGTTCCTCGGCGCGGCGCACGCGCATCACCCGGAAGTAATGCGGCGCGCAGGTCGCTTTCAGTTGCAGATCGGTTTCTTCCTGCTCCACGTCATAGAGCCAGTTGAGGACGCGCTCGTAATCCTGCGCGCTGATCATCTGGGTGTCGGCGATCTCGACGCCGCAGCCGACCGGAACCAGCAGAAACAGATGCAGCCCAACCGCACCCAAGTCTTTCGCGAGCGTCCGCATCCGTTCGAGCTGCGCCTCGTTGTGCCGTGCAACCGTCGTGTTGATCTGTACCGGCAAGCCGACGCGCCGCAGCGCTTGGAAACCCCGGATCGCCGCGTCGAACGAACCCGCCAGCCCGCGAAAAACGTCGTGAGTGGCAGCGTCAGCACCGTCAAACGAGATGCTCACCCGCTTCACCCCGCTGTCCTTAATCCGCTGCGCCACCACGTCATCGACCAGCGTGCCGTTGGTCGCCAGCGCAACCGGCAGCCCCGCGTTGGTCGCGTAGCGGGCGATCTCGAAAATGTCCGGGCGGAACAGCGGCTCGCCGCCCGACAGCACAAATACCGGGCTACCCACCGCCGCGATCTCGTCAATCAGCTTGAAGGATTCGGCGGTCGTCAGGTCTTGTGGAGTGAGTTGATCAGCGACAGTCACGCGGCGGCAGTGGATGCAGCGCAAATTGCAGCCAGCGGTCGTTTCCCAAAAGACAAGACGCGGGGCAGGATAAGGCATGATCTACTTTTCCTCACTCAATTCGCACAAAATGTGCGAAAATCTCCAGAAATCTCAGTCGCTTCTGCTCACTAGATTAAGATTTAGCAACTGGACACTGTAGTGGGATTGATCACATTTTCACCGTGACAACGCGCCGATTACCTGTGACATTCATCGATATTTATGAATAGGGGATTGAAACGCAAAGGGGCACAACGCACTGTGCCCCTCAAAAACACCGGCGACCTCACACCGGATCGGGAATAATCAATGACATCCGCCGCTGCTGTTACATCCGCAGGAATTGGCAGTCGGCGCAGCGACGACTGCCAATTCATAGCAGCGCGGCAGCGTCATAATGAAGGGGCAGCCTTGCGCGCTGCCGCAGGTGTCACAGGCGGGAGCGCTGACCTCGCGCAAGCGTCCCTTGCGTACCCAGTATTCGATCATGTTTTCCAGCGTCGCCCGCTCGATGCCGAGGTCGCGCGCCATTTGAGGCAGTGAGACTGCCCCGGACTGCTGCTCGAAGTGGTCAAGGACTTGTCGCAGTGTCGTCGTCATTGGATTACCTCACTAATCCCAAAAGCAGCCCACCCTGATAGACCAGCACCGCCCCCGCCCACGCGACGGCGGTCGTATAGGCGATTTGGTAAAGCGTCCAGCGGTTGCCGAACTCGTGACGCATCGCGGCGGTTGCCGTGATGCAAGGCGTGTAGAGCAGCACAAACACCATGAATGCGACCGCCGCCAGCGGCGTGAACGCGCCGGTGAGCGCCAAACCCAACGCCGAGTTGTCTTCCTCTGCACCGCCCGTACTGAGAAAATCCGCCTGCGGCAGATTCACGCCGGGGATGAGGTTGACCGTGCGCGGCACAATGTTGACGACTTCCTGCCCGGTCAGCACCAGCGCCTTACCGAACGAGGTGACGATCTGCCCCGCGTCCTCTGCCAGCGTCGGCGTAACGACATCCGCGTTCGCGCTTGCTGCCGAGTTGGTGCCGTAAATCTGGCTCATCGTCCCGACGACAACTTCTTTGGCGATGAAGCCGGTGATCAGCGCCCCGGCGGCTTTCCAGTCGCCAAAGCCCGCCGGAGCAAAGATCGGCGCGGCGATATTGCTCAGGCTGCCGAACATGCTTTCCTGCGGCGCAACGTCGTTGAAGTTGCTCAGATTGAGATTGGCGGGCAGCGCCATCAGCGCCCACACCACCACCGAGCAGGCAAGGATCAAGGTCGTCGCTTTGCGGACAAATCCGCGCGTGCGCTCCCACATCTGGGTCAGCACTGTCTTGGGATTCGGGAGGCGATAGGGCGGCAGTTCCATCACGAACGGCTGCGGCGGCATGCTGCGATAGACCGTCCGCTTGAAGACCAGCCCGGTCAGCATCGCGACGCCGATACCCAGCAGATAGAGCATGAAAATCAGGTTGCCCGCGTTCGCGCCGAAGAACACCGCCGCGAACAAGACATAAACCGGAAGCCGCGCGCCGCAGCTCATGAAGGTCGCCAGAAAACCGGTCAGCTTGCGATCCTGCTCATTTTCCAGCGTCCGCGTCGCGTAGACCGCCGGGACGGTGCAGCCGAAGCCGATCAGCAGCGGCAGGAAGCTCTTGCCGTGCAGCCCAACGACCCGCATCACCCGATCCATCACGAAGGCGGCGCGCGCCATGTAGCCGGAGTCCTCAAGTACGGCAATGGTGATATAGAGGAACATCAGCAGCGGCACGAACACCAGCACGCCGCCTACCCCGGCGATGATCCCGTTGACCAGCAGCGACTCGACCCACGTTCCGCCCAAGCCCGCCGCGCTCAACAGCGCCATCACCCAGTGAGTGACCGGTCCCGTAATCACGCCGTCGATCCAATCGACCAGCGGCGCGCTGACGTTGGCGGTGATCTGAAAGACGATCCACATCAGCAGCAGGAAGATCGGCAGCCCCCAAATCCGGTGCGTGACGATCTGGTCGGCGCGGTCGGAGGCGGTTTCCATCGTCTGCGCCGAGCGAGTGACGGCACGGCTGGTGATCTCGCCGATAAACCCGTAGCGGCGGTCGGTCAGCATCGTTTCCGGGTCGTCGCCGAGTTCAGCCGTCACCCGCGCGACGCCCGCCGCCGTCGCGTCGAGCAGCGCTTGATTACCCGCTACTTGCGCGAGGATGTCGGGATCGCTCTCCAGCAGCTTGATCGCCAGCCAACGAGCGGGATAGACGTTGTTCACCGGCGGCTGCGCTTCGATCTGCGCGGCTAAGTCCCTGATTTCGCGCTCCAACACCTCGCCGTAGTTCAGAATGCTGCTCTGATCGACCGTCGAACGGCGTCCAATGACCGCCCGCAGCGCTTCCAGCCCGACGCCCCGACTGCCCACTGTCTCGACCACCGGGATGCCGCCCAGCGCCGCCGACAGCAGCGTCGTGTCGATGCTCAGCCCGCGACTCCGCGCGGTGTCGCTCATGTTGAGCGTGATGATCAGCGGCGTGCCCAGTTCGATCAGTTGGCAGACGAGGTACAGGTTGCGTTCCAGATTCGCCGCATCGACCACCGCGATCACCGTACCCGGTTGATCGCGCAGCAGGTAGTCGCGGGTGATGATCTCCTCGACCGAATAGGCGGCGAGGCTGTACGTCCCCGGCAGATCGACGATCATGACCTCCTGCCCGTCAATCGTCGTCCAGCCTTCTTTTTTCTCGACCGTCTTGCCGGGCCAGTTGCCGACGTGCTGGCGCGCGCCGGTCAGCGCGTTGAAGATCGTGCTCTTGCCGACGTTGGGGTTGCCCGCCAACGCGATAATCATCGGTTGTGCCGTCATGTTGGTGCTATTCCTTACCGTCGTTCAGTGAAACCAGCAGTTTGTGCGCCGTGCTGCGGTTGAGCGCCAGCCGCCCATCCTGATGCAGCGCGAGGATCAAACCGGTACTGGCGTCGCTCTTGACGACGCGCACGCTCACACCGGGCAGCAGCCCCAGTTCGTGCAGGCGCTGACGTTCGGCATCCGGCACGCGCAATTCGACCATTTCGACCGTCTCACCTGCTGCGACTAAACTCAGCGGCATGACGGGGCGGGTATTGAGCGATTTAGGGGACATTGATGCTTCCATTGCTAACGATGCTCACAGCTCAATTTCGACAAATTTCGCTTCGGCTTGGCGCAGCGACAGGTGATATCCGCGCAGGCGATATTCCAGCGGATCGCCCATCGGCGCGGCTTTGATCAGCTCGATCTCGACACCGCGAACCAAGCCCATATCCATCAGCCGGCGGCGCACCGCGCCCTGCCCGCCCACTCGTTTGACGTGGGCTTTCTGCCCCGGAGTTAGTTGATCAAGGGTTGAGACGTTCTGCATTCGCCATTTCCTTCTGCTCCAATGCCTGACAGTCGGGGCATAAGCCATCGACACAAATACAGGCATTCAAAGCTTGAACTTGAAAATCGAGTTCCAATCGCTGCTTGAGTTCGTCCACCAGACTCGACGTAAACGGGATCACCCGGTGGCAGCGGCGGCAGGTAAAGTGATACAGTCCCGCCGCGAGCGTGTAGTATTTTCGGTCGTGGTCGGGCGAGATATACTGCGAGCGGATCAGCTTCGCCGCTTCCAGCATTTCCAGCGTGCGATACACGGTCGTCAAATCGACGCTGGTATCCCCTTGCTGGACGGCGTGATGCAGCGTCTCAGCGTCGATCCGTTCGCCAGCCGTCGCCAGCGTCTCGATGATGATCTGCCGCTGCGGGGTAACTCTACCGCCCGCCGCGCGAATTGCGTCGTTTGCTTGGTCCAGAAATGACATCGCTTAACATCCTGTGTTATTGCAAATGACTTGCAACTACACCCAGTTTAGGCGAAGGAATGCCCCGCTTGGAGTGACGGTCGGCACTAGATAGGTACGTCAGACGTCATATCAACCGGCGGCGCAGGAAAGAATACCCGGGTCGGTGACGTCGCAGGGGTCGATTTGGTTCGCGGGTTGGGAAGGAAATTGCGGAGAAAGATCATCCATAGGGGCACGGATCGCGTGCCCCTATGGATGGCAATGAACGGTTAGCCAGTTGCTTCGGCGGGTTGTCGGCGTCGCCTCAAGCGCGCTAAGCCGAAATCGCCGTGATAGCTGGTCAAGAACTTCTGCAAGACGATGAAGAAGAACAGCAGCAAGCCGATCACGATCTTCGTCCACCAACTGTTCAGCGTGCCGTCGAAGTTGACGTAAGTCTGGATCACACCCTGAATCATCACGCCGACGAACGTCCCGGCGACGTAGCCGACGCCGCCGGTCAGCAGCGTGCCACCAACCACCACCGCAGCGATCGCGTCGAGTTCCAAACCGATTGCCGCGCGCGGATAGCCTGACCGCGTATACAGCGAGTAGACGATTCCCGCCAGCGTCGCCAAGACGGCGCTCAGCGTGTACACCCCCATAATCGTCCGTCCGACCGGCACGCCGAGCAGCAGCGCGGCGCTCTCGCTGCCGCCAATCGCATAGACGTTGCGTCCGAAGCGGGTGAAATGCGCGATAAAGATACCCGCCAGCAGCACGATCAGGAAGATCACCGCCACGACGGTCACACGACCCTTGTCCGGAAAGACATAGTAGATGCCGGACACGTCGCTGAAGAAGGGATGCTCAATCGGAATCGACGCTTGGCTGAGCACGAACGCCCCGCCGCGCGCGAGGAACATCCCCGCCAGCGTGACGATGAACGCCGGAATCTTGAAGTAGTGGATGATCGCGCCCATGCTCGCGCCAAACAGCGCGCCGATGGCGAGGATGATGGCGAACGCGACCAATGGATGCAGCCCCAATTGATCGATCACCAGCGCGCAGAACACACCGGTGAAGGCAATCACCGAACCGACCGACAGGTCGATACCGCCGGAGATGATCACGAAGGTCATGCCGACCGCCGTGATCCCCAAGAACGACTTATCGGTCAAGAAGTTGGCGATCACGCGGGTGGTGCCAAAGGCGGGGAAGCGCTGATAGCCAACGAGGTATAAGGCGACAAACACCGCAAAGGTCGCCAGCAGCGGAAATATACGCGATCTCATGATGGATTCCTCATGCGATTATTCGCCCGTGCCCAACCGCGAACAAACATCTGGCGGAAATCAGGAGATTGCATCAGCAAAATCGCCAGAATGATGATCGCTTGCACGATCTGATTGAAGGTCGGCGGCAAGCCGCTGACGAAAATCCCGGTCTGGATGGCTTGGATGATCAGCGCGCCGATCACACTCGTGCCGAGGTAGAAACGCCCGCCGGTGAGCAATGTCCCGCCGACGACGACCGCGAGGATGGCGTCGAGTTCCAGCCACAGCCCCGCGTTATTCGCGTCCGCGCCCTTGATGTCCGCCGTGACGACCAATCCGGCGAGCGCGGCGCAAATGCCCGAAATCACGTAGACGAAAATCTTGATCTTCGCCGCGTCGATCCCGGCGTAGAAGCTGGCGCGGTCATTCGCACCAACCGACTCGATCAGCATCCCAATCGCCGTCCGCCGCACGAGAAACCAGATCAGCGCGAATACGATCAATGAAAGAAATATCGGGAAGGGAAAGCCCAAGATCACGCCCGTGCCGACGAAAACCAGCGTTGGGTTGCTGAACGTGGCGATCTGCCCTTCCGTGATCAACTGGGCGATACCACGCCCGACGACCATCAGGATCAAGGTCGCCACAATCGGCTGGATGTCGAATAGAGCCACTAACAGCCCGTTCCACAGCCCGCACAGGATGCCCGCGCCGATGCTGATCAGGATCACGATCATGGGCGGGATGTCGGTCTTGGTCACCAGCACGGCGGCGACCGCGCCGCAAATGGCGATCACCGCGCCGACCGACAGGTCGATCCCTTTGGTGGCGATCACCAGCGTCATGCCGACCGCCAGCAGCACCGTCGGTGCGCCACGATTGAGAATGTCGATCAAGCTGCCGACCAGGCGTCCATCGACCACCCGCAGCGAGAAGAAGTTCGGGGAAATGAGCCTATCGCCCAGAATGACCAAGATCAGCGCCAGCAGCGGAAACAGCGTGCGGCGGTTTTCCACCCACAGGCGTTTCCAAATGGGGCGCTCGACGGTTTCCTTACCGGCTGGTTCGTGCGGATCAGCCGTCGGATCTGCCTTCGGTTTCGTATCAAGCATCGCTACTGCTCCGCAATCGGGCTATTGTTCTGCAATAGCCTGCATAATTCTCTGTTCAGTGATGTCATCGTCCATGAGTTCAGTCAGCTTCTGACGGTCGCGCAGCACGACGACGCGGTGACTGTAATCGACAATCTCCGGCAGTTCAGACGAAATAACCAGCAGCGCCATCCCTTCAGCACACAGCCGCTTGATAATCTGGATGATTTCAGCGTGTGCCCCAACGTCGATTCCGCGTGTCGGCTCGTCGAGGATCAGGAATTCCGGCTGTGCTGCCAACCAACGCGCGAGGATCACTTTCTGCTGGTTGCCGCCGGAAAGCTCGCCGACCAACTTGTTTGAGTCCGGCGTGACGATGCGTAGTGCGATGATCATCTCGTCGGCGATTTCTTCCTGCCGCTTGCGCGAAAGCGTCTTGAACCAGCCTTGCTTCGCTTGCAGCGCCAAGACAATGTTCTCGCGCACGCTGAGGTCAGGGATAATTCCCTCGACTTTGCGATCCTCCGGACACAAGGCAAAACCGTGCTCAATCGCCTGTCGCGGCGAGTTCAGCGTAATCGTCTTACCTTGAACCTGCACCTCGCCAGTGTCGTGATGGTCGATGCCGAAGATCAACTTTGCCGTTTCCGTGCGTCCGGAGCCAAGCAGCCCTGCTAAGCCGACAATCTCGCCTTTGGCGATGTTGAGGTCGAGCGGCTCCAGCATCCCGCGCCGTCCCACCCCCTTCACTTGAATGAAGGTCTTGTCCCCGGTATCGACAGTCGAGCGCGCTGCCCAGCCCTCCTCGGCAGCTTCGAGTTCGCGCCCCAGCATCAGCGAAATCAACTGACGTTTGGGCAGGTCAGCCGCCATCTGCTCGCCAACTTTCTCGCCGTTGCGCAGCACCGTGATCCGGTCGGAAATCTGGTAAACCTGATCGAGGAAGTGAGTGATCAGCAGGATGGCGATGCCGCGTTCTTTAAGTGAGCGAATCACCTTAAAGAGCATCTGCACTTCGGAAGCATCGAGGCTGGACGTCGGCTCGTCGAGGATCAGCACTTTGGCGGACATATCGACGCCGCGCGCGATGGCGATGATCTGCTGCACCGCGACCGAGTACGACGACAGCGTGCGCGTCACCTCGACGTCGAGGTGATAGTTTTGGAGCAGTTCTTTCGCTCGTGCATTGATCGTCCGGGTATCGATCATGCCCCAACGCATCGGCTGACGACCGAGAAACAGGTTCTCCGCCACCGACAGCATCGGGATCAGGTTAATCTCTTGATACACGGTGCTGATACCGAGCGCCTGCGCCTCATAGGGACTGTGAGGGTCAATCGACTTGCCGTCGAGCAGGATCGCGCCGGAATCCTTGCGGTAAACACCCGTAATCAGCTTGATCAGCGTGGACTTGCCCGCGCCATTCTCGCCTAATACGGCGTGAACTTCACCGGGGTAGAGATTGAAATCAACCTCGGACAGCGCTTTGACGCTGCCGAACGTCTTGGACAATTTCGTCGTCTGTAATAACGCCACTTTTTCCGCAGCATCAACCATTAGCTTATCGACCTATTGTGGTAAAACGAGCATCTTTAGGATACGCTGCTTTTGGAGTTCATGCAGTGCCCGTCCTGCTGGTGTAGGCGCGTCAGGCAGCGCGCCTACACCAGCACTTTCGGAGGAAGTTGCACGTAAAAGCAGATGAGCCGCGACGATGGTGCGCGTCCGCGGCTCTCTGTGTGCTCTCTAGCTACGACGCACTACGAACCGGAACGCGCCGCGTATTCTGCTGCTGCCGTGTCCGGGAAGTACATACCACCGGGCACGTTGATGAGTTTCGGAACTTCTTCGCCAGCCAAGTACGCCTTGATGGCGGCGTAGGCTTGCACGCCCATGTTCGGGCTGAGTTCGACCGTTGCGTTGGCGTCGCCTTCCATCATGGCTTTGAAGATGTCGGGAATGCCGTCAACCGAAATCGTCAGGATGTCCTGACCGGGGTCAATTCCGGCTTCCTTCATTGCCTCGATTGCGCCGATCAGCATGTCGTCGTTGTGCGCCCAAACTGCGCAAATCGTGGAAGGATCCATCGAATTCAGGAAGCTTTCCATGACTTCTTTACCATTGGTGCGGGTGAAATCGCCGGACTGCGAAGCGACGATCGTCAGGTTGGGGAACAGTTCCAGAACCTGATTGAAACCGGTCTGACGGTCGAGCGCGGCGCTCGAGCCAACCGTACCTTGCAGTTCGACAATATCACAGGATTCACGGTCGGCAGTTGCCTGCGCTAGCCATGCCGCAGCCAGACGTCCTTCATGGACGAAGTCGGAGGCGATACGCGCCACATACAGCGACGGATCAGCCGAGACGTTACGGTCGATGATGAACACGGGGATTTCGTTGTCTTGGGCTTCCTGCAGGACTTCGTCCCAGCCAGTCTCGACAACCGGAGCGAGGATGATCGCATCAACGCCTTGGGCGATGAACGAACGGAGCGCCGCAATCTGGTTTTCCTGCTTCTGCTGACCATCCGAGAACAGGAGGTTGATGCCCTGCGCTTCGGCTTCGGACTGCATGGCGTTGGTGAACGCCGTACGCCAACCGCTCTCCGAACCAACCTGCGCGAAACCGACGGTCAAGCCGTCCTGCGCTTGGGTGACAAGAATGCCGGAGGTGAAGACCACCACGAGGACAACGAGTAGTGAAATGAATAGTTTACGCGAACGCATTTAGTTGACTCCCTCAAAGATAAATGTCTGCATGGCAAAACGGGTTATGATGAGGTGGAGCGGTTGGTTCGATAGGCGTTCCTTCTGCTCAGTGGGCAACAGGGATCTGCTGGAACTAGTCATAGTGCCAGTATAGAGTGGCGCTCGCGAGTCCTTTTCATCCGCGCGGATGAATTATCTTTCAACTATTAGATGACCAGATGCCCCTCGAATTCACCTATACTGAGGGGATGAAAAGAGTTCGGTTCATGGTTCCGAAAGTGAAGCGACGGCTCCAAAATAAGTTGATTTTTGCCTTTGTCGTGGTGCTGCTCATCCCGACTGGGATTATCAGTTTCTACAGTCTTCAAACGGCAGGAAGCCTGCTGATCCAGAAGATTGGCGCGGAAGAACTGCGCTCGCTCGTCTCCCAAGCCAACGACCTCGAAAAGCGCTTGATCGACGTCAAAGAAGACTTGATCTTCCTCAGCCTCGCCCCGCCGACGCGCCGCTTCGCGACCATTATCAACGGCGCGCCTCGACCTTACCGGTGCCTACCGTGAAGCTCAGATCGCACTGCTCAAGACGTTCCTTGAACGTACGAACTCCGTATCTCGACTTCCGTATCATCAATCTCAGCGGGCAAGAACTGCTCCATGTTGACAAAACCGGATCCATCCCCACCAGCGATGCCAACTTCGCCGGTGAAGCCTACTTCAACCAAGCGATTGGGCTGCCGAATCAGGTCTACATCTCGGATTATGATCTCGACCGCACTGGCGGGATCGTCAACACCCCCTACGTGCCGATCCTTTATTACTCGGTGCCGCTCGAAGTAGACGGCGCGAATGTCGCCGTGCTGGTCGCCAAGGTCAGCTTGACACCGCTGTTCGCAGACCTTGCGACCCGCAGCTCGACCCCGCTCTATCTGGTCAGTCTCGACGGCAGCTACCTGCTCAACCCCGACTCGACCAAACTGTACGGCGGCATTCTCAACAGCTTCGTCACTTTCGACGGCGAGCGCTCGCGCTCCGACGTCGTTTCGATGTTCGGCAGCAATCAGGGCATCATCACTGACTCGACCGACTTCCGCGATTCGCTTCAGGTGTACGTCCACATCCGTCCGGCGTCGCAAATCGCCATCCGCTGGCTGTTGTTCCGCGACATTCCCATCAGCAGTATCCTCGGCGAGATCAACGGGACGCAGGAAGTCGCGGTCCTGCTGGCATTGATTTCACTGTTGGTGGCGATCTTGGTCGCCATCTTCCTGACGCGCAGCATCGTCCGCCCAATACGCCAGCTTTCCGACGTTGCCGACAGCGTGCGCCAAGGCAAATGGGACGTGACCGTGCCGGGAACCGGCGGCGGTGACGAGATCGGTCACTTGGCGGCTGCCTTCGATGGGATGCTCCGGGAGTTGAAAGCGGTATACGGCAGCCTAGAGGAGCGCGTCGCCAGCCGGACGGCAGAGCTTTCGTCCGCCAACCTGAAACTAAGCGCGGCGCAGCTTAAAGCCGAAGAAGCCAGCCGCGCCAAGTCCAGCTTCCTCTCCAACATGAGCCACGAACTGCGTACGCCGCTCAACGTGATCATCGGCTATTCGCACTCGATGCTGGTCATGCCCCAGATGTTCGAGAACGTGCCCATGCCGGAGGTCTATCGCCCTTACCTGAAACTGATCAAAGACAACGGCAATTACCTGATCGGGTTGATCAATGACATTCTCGACCTGAGTAAAATCGAGGCAGGCAAGCTGGAACTGGTCTGCACCACGGTCGATTTGCCGGAGATTTTTCGCGGCGTCCTCTCGACAGCAACCGGACTGCTCAAGGATAAGTCGCTCCAACTGCGCCCCGACTATCCCGAAGATCTGCCGCTGGTCTGGGCAGACCCGATTCGCGTTCGCCAAATCGTGCTCAATCTGCTGTCGAACGGCATCAAGTTCACTAACAGCGGCAGTGTCATCCTCAAAGCCGAAGTTGACGGCGACTGGGTCGCGATCTCTGTGATCGACACCGGGATCGGCATCCCGGAAGACGGACGCTCGGCAATCTTTGACCGCTTCCGCCAGATCAGCAACGGTGCGTTCACGCAAATTGAGGGGACGGGATTGGGGCTGGACATCAGCAAGCACTTGAGCCAGATGCACGGCGGCGACTTGACCGTCCAAAGTACGGTCGGCAAAGGCAGCAAATTCACCTTTACGCTGCCGGTGGCGACGGAAGAACAGCTTGCCCTGAGCGCAGCATCCGCCGACCTGAACGAAGGCTATACCGTTTTCGACCAGCAGAACACATCCCCCGACGACGTGATCTCGATCCTGCTGGTCGAGGACGAGATGAGTATGCGCGAACTGCTGCGCCGCGCGCTCGAACTGGCGGGCTACCTCGTCATCGACACACACGACGGTGGGCAGGTAATGGAACTGGCACTTGGTCTGCTGCCGAACTTGATCATCCTCGACGTGAACCTACCGCACGTCAGCGGTTGGGACGTCATGAAACTGCTCAAGAGCGATCCTGAAACGGCAGCGATCCCGGTGCTGGTTTATACGGCATCGTCCGACCGTCAGCGCGCTCTAGAGTTGGGGGCGGCTCAGTTCATCGTCAAACCGGCGACGCCCGAAGACATCATCCACGCTGTACGGGAGCACGTCGGCGTTGGCAGCGTTCGCCCGGTCGAATAAATGTGACTGATTTCTTTTCCAAGAGAAAGCTGCTTCACGATGAGCTATATCTTGCTGGTCGAAGATAATAAAGATAATGCCGACATGATCATGCACATTCTGAAGTCGGCACATTACGAAGTACGCCACTTCAGCAGAGGACTCACTGCCGCGCAAGAGGCTCGCCGCGATAAACCGGGACTGATCCTGATGGATTTCAACCTGCCGGACATTGATGGGCGGACGCTCAGCATCGTGCTAACCAAGCAGCTAGGCGGGGCGCAGTCGCCGCCGATCATCGCCTGTACGGCGCGCGTCGGCACGTCGGAAACCAAGCTCGCCGAGCGTTTCGGCTGCTCAGCTTTCCTGCGCAAGCCGTTCTCGCCCGAAGATTTGCTTGCCCTCGTGCAACGTTTTGTGCCCCCCTCAGCAGGTTGAGCACATTCACATTCATAAGTATACTCAAGGGGTTCGTCCCAAATTAATGACGCACCTGTCGTAGCGGTTTGTTCGCTCATAGCGGCAGCAAGATTATTGAGTTGAAAGACTGGATTTTCGATGACGAACCCTTTACTGAATCGTCGATCTTTTTTACAGCAGGCGTTGGCGATCGGCGGTCTGGCACCCTTCGCTGGAAAGCTCCTTCAGGAACTACCGGGAGAGCGCTCCCAAGTACCGCTCCGCGCCGCCATGATGAACGATGGTTTGGTCGTCAGTTGGGGAGCGCAAGGTAAACTCGCCGCCGAGCAGATGGGTCGCTGGGTCGGCGTTGAAATCGAGTGGTTTGACGGCAACCTCGACCTCAATCAGCAGCGCGCCAACATGGAAGAAATTGCCAATCGGGATTGGGACTTTGTTGCTGTGCAGCCCGGAAGTATTGGCACGCTGGTGGAAGCCACCGAGCGGTTGACCAATCGCGGTATCCCGGTGGTCGATATGGACACGCTGATCGCCCCCTTCCAACTCTTGGAAGACATTGGCATTTTGACCTTCATCACGCCGGACAACGTCGCCATGGCGGAGAGCGTCGTGCAAGCGCTGGTCGACAAAATGGGCGGCGAGGGCAAAATCGCCCATACGTGGGGACGGCAGGGACATACCGGCGCACAGGGGCGCGCGCAGGGCTTCTATAACGTCGTCCGTCGCTACCCGAACATCGAAGTCGTGGATGACCAGCCCGGCGATTGGAACGTCGAAATGACCACCGAGATCTGGGAGATTTTGCTCAACCGCCATCCCGATCTCTCCGCCGGATTTCTGCACAACGACGATATGGCGCTCGCCGCCCGCCACGTCGTCGAGCTGCACGGGATGCAAGATCAGGTCATCCTTGGCGGCGTCGATGCTATGATCCCGGCGATCCAAGCGGTCAGCGACGGGCGACTGCTAGCGACCGCCCGCAATTCGTCGCCGCGCGTCCATGGTTGGGCGGTGCTGGCAGGGTATTACGCCGCCACTCGCGGCATCGAGCAAGCACGCAACGACATTCCCCCGATGATCGCGGCGGACGGTCCGCTGATCATTCGGGATGTGGAAAACAGTGATCCTGAACTCGCTAACGAACCTTGGAAAATACGTGGTTATGGGCGCAACAATCTCGCTTCGTTCATTTGGGCAGAAGAACAGCTGGTCTTTTGATCGACTGTATCATCCCTCAACCGGCAGCTTTAAGCTCATCGTGCTGCTGCTGGGTATCGTCATCTTCGCCCTGTTCGGCGGACTGATCGTCGCCTATCGCGGATCGGCGCAGCCGGTGGCGGGGTCACTGGATCAGCTTAGCAGTGTGAGCGAGTTGATCCAGCAGACGCTCGACGCCCGTACTCAGATCGCGCAGTACCTCGCGACTGGCAGCGCTGACGCCTATGCTGCCGGGGAAGCCGCCCTTGCCCAAACCATCACCACCATCGAGCAGATGGCGGCGTCGGTGCCTACTATCGACAACCTTGCGCTGCGTCGCTTGGAGACGATCAGCACCGACTACCTGAACCTCGTCCGCAGTCTTGAGACGCTGATGCAAAATGGTGCCCCCGCCGATACGCAGCGTGTCGTACGCCAGCGCATCGACGAGGCGGCGCTCGCCCTAGATCAGCAGGCTTACGCGGCGCTCCAAACCAGCATCGCCAACTCAAGCCAGATGCTTCACACCCAGACCTCGTCGCTCACGTTCATCGGGATCGCGCTGCTGCTGGCGCTCGGCGTCGCCTTCAGTGTGTGTTTCGCGCTAGCGCTGGTCATCAGCGAGCACAGCGCCTATGCCCTGCACCAGATCGGGCAAGCGGCACAGCAGATCACGCTGGGTAACTACGATACAAGGATCGACCTACACGCGGAAACCAACCCGGATATCGCGCAGCTTGCCGCTGCCTTCAATCGCATGACGCAGACCCTCAAAGTCGCGCTGGAATCCGAGTCTGCCGCGAACAAGCAGAACGGGATGCAGCTCATGAAGCTCGCCCGCCAAGAACGGATGACGGCAGTGCTCGAAGAACGCCAGCGCATCGCCCGCGAACTGCATGACAGCGTGAAGCAGGAGCTGTTCAGCATCACGCTTTCGGCGGGCGCGGCGGTCAATCTGCTTGATCATGCCCCTGACCTCGTGCGCACCCATCTTGAACACATCCGGCAGGCGGGTCACACCGCGCAGGCGGAAATGACCACCCTGCTCCAAGAGTTGATTCCGGTTTCGCTGCAAGACAAGCGGCTCGAAGATGCGCTGCTAAGTTACCTGACTCCGCTCTGTGAAACGCACGGAATTAAGCTGCTGTGGCGTGTCGATGGCACCAACACACTGACAATTGCCGAGGAACACGCGCTGCTGCGTGCCGTGCAGGAGGCTGCCGCTAACGTCATCCGCCACAGCAACGCGACTCTGCTGCGGCTGTCGTTCAGTTTCGGTTTGGTCACGCACGTCATCGTCGAAGACAATGGCGATGGCTTCGTTCCCGACGCGGTTCCGGCGACTTCGAACGGCTTGGCACTGATGCGGACGCGACTCAAGCGCGTCGGCGGGCGCTGCGAAGTGCATACCGAGCCGAGTGTCGGTACCCGCTTGACCATCCACCTTGACTCGCGCCGTGCTGCATCGATACACGCCCTAAAGTAAAAAAGTCTTGCTGTTTTTGAAAAGGATATTTATTGATGACCGACTCTGCGACCTGCCCCATTCGAATCGTGATTGTGGACGATCACGGCATGGTACGCTTCGGGCTGCGCGGCTACATTGAAACCATGCCTAACTTACGCGTCGTCGGTGAAGCCGAGAGCGGCGAAGCGGTCGTTGCGCTGCTGGACGAGGTGGAAACTGACGTCGTGCTGATGGATCTGGTACTGCCGGGGATATCCGGTGCCGACGCGACGCGCCTGATCGCGGAACGCCACCCGAACATCCGCGTCATCATCTTGACCAGCTTCCTGGATAGCTCACACGTCCTCCCGGCGATTCGTTCGGGCGCGGCGGGTTATCTGCTCAAAGACATCCTCCCTGACGATCTGGCGCAGGCGATCCACGCCGTTCACAACGGACAGTCGGTCATGCATCCCAAAGTCGTCACCCAGATCGCCGCCAACCTCGCCGACGACCACCAATCGGAGATTCAGTTGATCCAGACCTTGAGCGAGCGCGAACTTTCCGTCCTGCAATTGCTCACACGCGGCTTGCAAAATCACGAGATCGCGGCGGCACTCTGCATCAGCGAAAACACGATCCGCACCCACGTCAGCAACATCCTGACCAAGCTCGACCTGCGCGATCGCACGCAAGCCGCCCTCTTCGGCGTGCGTTTTTTCGAGTATACATCTTGATGAGCCGCGTCCCGGCTTAGAACAAAGGTTTGACTTTCATCTCAGATTGCGCCGATTTTGACATATAATATAAGTGGCGAATGCGGTCAAAATCGGGATGACAGAATGCAAAATTTAGCGCTTGCGCCGACGCCGTTTATGGGGCGCGCGCCTGAGATTGACGAGCTTGGCGCGCTGCTGGACGATCCGTCCTGCACGCTGTTGACGTTGGTGGGTCCCGGCGGGATCGGTAAAACGCGGCTGGCGCTCGAAGTTGCCACTCACAAGCACGCCACTTTCCCCGACGGCGTCTTTTGGGTATCGCTCGCGCCGCTCAGCCAGACCGACGACATCTTGACCGCCATCGCCGACGCGACTCCGTTCCGCTTCCAGAAAGATAACCGTGATCCGCGCGAGCAGTTCTTTGATTACCTGCGCGAGAAACGTGAGAAGCACATCCTGCTGGTACTGGACAATTTCGAGCACCTGCTGGACGGCGTAGGCATCATCTCCGAAATTCTGGCGACCACTGTCAACCTGAAAATCCTTGTTACCTCTCGCGAGGCGCTCAATCTACAGGAAGAATGGGTGCGTCAGATCGCCGGGATGGATTACCCTGACGAAGCCAACGGCAAGCCGCTGACGGAATATGGCGCGGTTCAGTTGTTTCTCGACCGGGCGCGGCGCGTGCGCGGCGACTTTGATCTCGCCGAAGACAGCAGCAGCGTTATCCAAATCTGTCGTTTGGTCGAGGGAATGCCGCTGGCGATTGAGTTGGCGGCGGGCTGGCTCAATACTCTCCAGCCAACCGATATCGCCCAAGAAATCCGTCGTAACATGGATATTCTGGCAACTCGTTCGCGCAACTTACCCGAACGACATCGCAGCATCCGCTCGGTCTTCAACCAATCGTGGCGCTTGATCCACGACGAAGAACGTGAGGTCTTTCAGCGTTTGTCGGTCTTTCGCAGCGGCTTCACCCGCGAAGCGGCGGAAGTCGTCGCCGGGGCATCCCTCAACACGTTGGCGGGACTGGTCGACAAGTCGCTGGTGCGCTTGAGCGCTGCTGGTCGCTACAGCGTCCATGAACTGCTGCGGCAGTACGGCGCTGAACAGATGGATGCCGCTCAGACGACGGCAATTCAGCGCGCCTACAGCCGCTACTATCTCGATCTGCTGCGCCAGCTTGAACCCGACATCAAATCGAAGCGACAGGTCGCGGCGCTGGATCGCATCGGTGCCGATTTTGAAAACGTCCGTAATGCGTGGCAGCTTGCCATCGAGCAGCAGAGTGTCGAGGCGCTCAGCCAAGCCGCCGAAAGCCTGCATTTCTTCGGCGACATGCGCGGGCGCTATCACGAAGTCACACCCATGCTGCACGCCGCCATCGAGCACTTCCCGCCGAACCCGACGCCGAATCAGGCGTACCAGCTTGTGCACATTCAAGCGCGCCTCTACCGCTTGAACTTGTTGGGCAATCTGCGGATCGAGTTTGACATCCACGCCGGGGTCGAAGCCTGCCTCGCGGCAGCGCGTGCCCATGAAGATCAGGCGGAGATCGGTTTCTGCTTGATGGTCTCCGGCATCGTCGCGGTCTGGGAAGAAGCCTATCGCCAACCCTACGACGCTCAGCAGTCGCTGGAGTTGTTTCAACAGAGTTATGCCATCTTCTCGGCGCTAGGCGATCCGTTCTACGAAGGTGAAGCACTGGTCTGGGCGGCATCGTCGACCCTGGACGACGGCGAGCACGACGGCGGACACCAGTTGCTCCGCCAGGGTCTTGCGCTGCGGCGACAGATCGGAGATCGCAACGGCATCGCTTGGATCACGCACAACTTGAGTGAAGCCGCGCTTATGGATATGGATTACGCAGGCTGCGAGCGGTATGCCCGTGAAGCCCTCGCCTTGATGCGCGAGATCGGCAGCTTGAAAGGCGTGCTTCAGTCCATGTCCCGGCTGGCGCAGATGACCATGCTGCGCGGCGATCTGGTTGAGGCGCGGCGGCTCGCCGACGAACTGCGCGATCGCTCCGACAAATCCGACAACCTCGACGGCAGAGTGCTTGCGTCAGGTCTACAGTCGTTCTTAGCAAGCGTCATCGACGAAAACTACGACGAGGGCGCGGCGCTCGCCCAGCGAAATCGCACGCTCTCGTTGGAACCCTTTTTCGGCGTTCACTACGACATGAGCGCCTATTGGGGACAAGCCATTGCCGACTGCGGTTTGGGACGTTACGAGGCAGCGCGACGCGGCTATCTGGCGCTGTTCTGGAATCGACACGAAGATCCGGCTCCGGTGACCATCTGTCTCACGTTGGAAGCCGCCGCCTGCGCCCACGAGCACGCCTTCGAGCGTGCCGCCGAACTCCTCAGCCTCGCTTTTAGCCAACCCGCCCACGTCAGCGGTTGGCTGCGTCACTGGGGCATGGTCGCACGGCTGCGCGACGACTTGAACCGGCAGCTTGGCGCTGATCGCTATCAAGCCGCATGGGAGCGCGGCAGCGCTCTCTCTGTCGAGCAAACCATCGCGGCGATCCTCGGCGACGAAGCCGACAACTCCCGTCCCTCTGCGAGTCACGCCCTGATCGAGCCGCTCAGTGACCGCGAACTCGAAGTCCTCAGCTTAATCGCCGATGGGCTATCCAATCGTGAAATCGCCGAGCGATTGGTGCTTTCCATCGGCACGGTCAAGGTGCACACGCGCAACATCTACGGCAAGCTCGACGTCAAAAGCCGCACACAAGCATTGGCACGCGCCGCCCAATTTGACCTTTTATAACCCTTATAAATCTACTGTAGCCTACTGAATAGATACCACCGTCGACGCTACAGAATACCACTTTAGGCTGATCACACTACCACCGTCTCTGCCCTATCCTGTAAGCATCATCAACCAGCAGTGAGGGCAGACGATGAAGACTTTTTTTGAGAAACTGGACCGTAAAGCCGGGCGTTGGCTCAATGCGGTGGACGAGCAGCTCCAAGCGCCGATTGTCAACACGCTCACAGGTGAAGTCTTCACCCACAACTCGGCAGCCGACTATGACGACCAGCCGCTATTTCAGACCGCTGTCTGGCAGTCAAACGCGCCTGCCAACCGAACCATTCCTGAACCACGTCCCGCCGACCCGAATTGTCTCTATCCCCCGCTGCGCAAAGCCGACGCCTGACCATATGCGAGTGACCAGAAAGGCAGCCGCGGCAAGCGGGCGGATCGCAGCAGCGATCCGCCCTTCGGCTATTCTTCAAGGTTCACATATCCACTTCATCAGCCAATTTCCCCGCTTCTTTGCACGCGACTTTTTGTAAGAATCTCCAAATTCGCGCCAAGCCCGTCGCAGTTGCTTGACAATCCATTGATAATCTGGTCATATTGAGGTTGAAAGCGCTTACAAGTAGGTTTTTTTGATGGCTAAGTTAACTTTGGATGAAATTGGTCGGCGCGCTAAGGTTTCGAGCGCGACCGTCTCGCGGGTGATTAACGGGTATCCTCATATCCGTCCTGAAATCCGCGAGCGCGTCCAGAAGATTATCGATGAAACCGGCTATCGACCGAACCAGATGGCGCGGGCGCTCGCCTCGAACAGTACCAACATCGTCGGGTTGTTTGTCCCCAACGTAGTTGAGTTCATCTTCGGCGATCCCTACCTATCAGCGCTCATTCCGGGTGTGTCGCGGGCATGTAACGCGCACGAAAGCACTCTTGCCTTATTCCTTTATCACACCAAAGAAGAAGGACAGCGGCAGTTACGGCGCATTCTCAGCTCGAACATCGTCGAAGGCTTGATCATCACCGCCGATTGCAGCGATACCGAGTTCATGCCCCTGCTCTTTCAACATGATGTCCCCTTTGTGCTGATGGGACGCCCCTCGAGATTCAGTGAGCGAGTGAGTTTCGTCGATTACGACAACCTCGGTGGCGCTTATTCGTCTGTCAAACACCTGCTCCAGTTGGGGCACCGCCGCATTGCTATCATCACCAATGAGCTAAATACCGCCGCCGAAGATCGCACCGCCGGTTATCTACGCGCGCTTGAAGAATGGGGGATCGAACCGGACCCCGCCTTGCGAGCGGAAGGCGATTTCACCGAACGGGGCGGCTATCAGCCCATGAAACAGTTGCTAGAGCAGCGCCCGGATGCAGTTTTCAGCGCCTCCGATACGATGGCGCTGGGCGCTCTGCGGGCGATCCACGAAGCGGGCTTATCGGTGCCCGACGACATTGCCATGACTTCATTTGACGATTTACCCAGCGCCGCGACCGCAAATCCGCCGCTGACAACCGCGCATCAATCGCCCCAAAAACAGGGAGCGCTTGCCGTCGATACGCTGCTTGAGATCGTGAAACACGGCGCAAATCCGGTGCAGCACATCATTCTGCCAACCGAACTGGTGATCCGCGCGAGCTGCGGCGCGGTGAAAGCGAGTTTGTCGCGTGATCAATCCGGGGGTTAGTGGAAGAAGTTCGCTATTTCGAAGTTTTTGAAAGCGCTCTCAAGCGGATCTGGGGGCTACAAGCTCGCAGCGCTAGGGGGAATCGGGATGACGACCCGGTAGCTAGAGCAGTTCACCCAACCAAGCTGGTCGCCCGCGCGAGTTGTGCGCGGTTCAAACCTAGATCTGTCGACTCACAAACATAGCAGGAAGGGGGCAGTATTTGCGACGATGTTTTTGCAAGCGCTTACGAGGGTGTAAAGCACTCGAATTAGTTTGTTTGATTAGGAGATAGAAATGCGTAAAAGTACAATTCGGCTCATTGTTCTAGCGATGGTCTTACTGCTGTCTTTCAGCCTTGTGCAAGCGCAGGAACCCGTCACCGTTCGCTGGTTTGTCGGTCTGGGAGCGGGCACCGATGCCCCCACTATTGACGCGCAGCAGGCAGTCGTCGATGAATTCAACGCCACGCACGACAACATCGAACTCGTGCTGGAAGTCGTCGATAACGCGCAAGCGTATGACGTTCTGAACACCGAGATCGCCGCCGGGAACGCCCCGGACGTGGTTGGTCCGATGGGCATTCGCGGTCGCGCTTCCTTCCCCGGTGCTTGGCTCGACCTTGCCCCGCTGATCGAGTCCACCAACTACGACCTGAGCGACTTCGACCCCGCGCTGGTTGACTTCTACAAGGTTCCCAGCGAAGGTCAGCTCGGCATTCCGTTTGCCGTGTATCCCTACTTCACGATGTACAACAAAGCCCTGTTCGACGAAGCCGGACTCGCTTACCCGCCCGCCAACTACGGTGACCCCTACATCGACTCCGAAGGCAACTCACACGAGTGGAATATCGACACCGTTACCGATCTCGCCAAGACGCTGACCGTCGATGCCAACGGCTATGACGCGACTGAAGCCGACTTCGACCCGACCCAGATCATTCAGTGGGGTTTCGGCGTCAGCCATACCGACATGCGTGGGCGTGACACCCTGTTCGGCGCGGGCAACTTCGTCGATGCTGACGGCAATGCCGTCATCCCGCCGCAGTGGCGCGTCGCTGAAAACTGGTACCATGACGCCATGTACGGCGCGCAGCCCTTCTATCCGAGCGGCGCTTATGCGGGCAGCGACCTGCTGGCAGGCGGCAACTGGTTTGGCAGCGGCAACGTGGCGATGGTCACCATTCACCAGTGGTACATGGGCTGGGGCACGGCTGACATGACCGCCCCGTGGGATCTCGCTCCGGTTCCGTCCTACGAAGGCACGACCACCGCGAAACTCCACGCCGACACCTTCGGCATCATGCAGTCCTCACAGCACCCGGCAGAAGCCTTTGAAGTCCTGTCCTACCTGCTCGGCGACGCTGCCGAGAGTCTGGCGACGACTTACGGCGGGATGCCTGCACGCTTGAGCCTGCAGACCGACTTCTACACCAATTACGCAAAGACTCTGTCCGAGCAGTATCCGGACACCAACTTCGACGTGAACTGGAGCGTCGCGCAGCAAGCGCTGAGCTACCCCGACAATCCGAACCACGAAGAAGGGATGCCCTCGTTCCTCGAATCGTCCGACCGCTATACGTCGTATACTCAAGTCGTCGATAACAACGCCGACGCCGACGTCAACGCGGAGCTGGACAAACTGCAAGCCGACTTGCAGGTCATCTTCGATAACGCGAAGTAACCAGCCATTGCTTTCGAATTTCTGGCAGATCGCTTGATCTGCCAGAAATTCCTCCTCTCGTCCGTGTTCGGGACAGGACTAAAAATAACCTTATGGACATGTTTTCCGAAGTAGGTCTGGCTCGCCGGGAATCGCGGACGGGTGGTCGGTCACTGTTTAAACTGTCGCTGATGCAGCGGCGCGAAGCCAAATGGGGCTTGTTCTTCATCAGCCCTTGGCTGATCGGTTTCCTGCTATTTTACCTTGCGCCGATGATCGCCTCGTTCATCTTCTCGCTGTTCAATTTCACGCTGTCGTCGCCGCAAGATGCCCAATTTGTCGGCTTTGCCAACTGGCAGCGAATGCTGTTCGAAGACCCGCAGACGTGGGTCAGCTTGGGCGTCACCTTCAAGTTCGCGCTGATCTCGCTGCCGATTGGGATGATCCTCTCTTTCTCGCTGGCGGTGCTGCTCAACTCCAAGGATTTGATCGGGCGCAATCTCTTCCGCACGCTTTTCTACGCCCCGACGATGGTCCCCGGCATCGCAGCGATCTTGATCTGGATTCAGGTCTTGAACCCGAACACCGGCTGGCTGAATCGCTTCATCGAACTATTTGGGGTCACTGCTGTTGGTCAAAACGGCTTGCGCTGGCTGGACAGCCCCGGTCTCATCTACATCGCCTACACCTTCATCGGCGTGTGGGGGATCGGCAACACAATCCTGATCTACCTCGCCAGCTTGCAGGGCGTTCCCACCGAATTGTACGAAGCCTGCGAAATCGACGGTGCGGGCTGGTGGCGGCGTCTGATCAATATCACCATCCCGATGATCACGCCGGTAATCTTCTACAACCTCATTTTAAGTGTCGTCGGGCTGCTGCAATATTTCATCGTGCCTTGGATCCTCAATCAAGGCAGCGGTTACCCTGAAGGCACGACCCGTTTTTACATGATCTTCTTCTATAAACAAGCATTTACTTTTCAAAATATGGGCTATGGCGCAGCGCTCGCGTGGCTGCTGTTTATCGTCGCGTTGATCGTCACGCTTTTCCTCTTTGCGACGGCACGCTACTGGGTCTACTATGCCGGGGAGAATAAGTAGCATGGCAGCGAGGACTGTACCTTACACGCCCCCGTCGGCTCAACACGATTCGGTTTGGAAGGCTGCCAAACGTCGCCGCCGCTTGCTCAATCAGGCGGGGATTACGCTGCTGGCGCTGATCATCCTGTTCGTCTACCTCATGCCGATGGGCTACGCGGCGATCACCTCGCTCAAGACGCAGACGCAGGCATCCAACTCGCGCGCGCCGATTTTGCCGTCGAAAGTCATCCAGTTCGAGTATGAGGGCACCTCTTATGACGTCTATTCCGTGCCGACCGACGAAGGCGTCAAGCAGTGGGCGCTGGTCTCACCCGGTCGCCGTACCAGCCAGTTCGTCGATACCCAGAACCCCGACGCGGGCTTGATCGAGTGGAGCGGCAACTGGCGTCAGTTGGATCCGGTCACCGAATCCTCGTTCGCGTGGGAGAACTATCCCGAAGCGTGGAATACCATCGACTTCGTGCGTCTGCTCGGCAACACGCTCATGTACGCCTTGATCACGATGTTCGGTACGCTCGCGGCGTCGTCGATGGTTGCCTACGGCTTCGCCCGCTTCCGCTTTCCGTTCAAGAACGTTTTGTTCATCATCCTGATCTCGACGATTATCCTGCCGCCCGCCGTGACGCTCGTGCCGACTTACGCCTTCTTCGTCAGAGTGCTGGGCTGGGGCGGGACGTGGCTGCCGTTGATCGTTCCCCAAATGTTCGGAAACGCCTATAATGTCTTTTTGCTGCGCCAGTATTTTCTGACCATCCCGCGCGAGCTTGAAGAAGCCGCCATGATCGACGGAGCCGGACCGATCCGCACCTTCACCTCGGTCATTCTGCCGCAAGCCTATCCGGCGCTGACGGCGGTCGCACTGTTCCACTTCTTCTTCGCTTGGAACGACTTCTTCGGACCGCTGATTTATCTGGCGGGCAACCGGCAGGCGAACCCGATCACCGTCGGCTTGACCGAGTTCAACGGGCTGTACAGCAGCGCGCCGCAGTTGATTCTGGCAGCGTCGATCATCTCGATGGTTTTGCCGCTCTTGATCTTCTTCCTCGCGCAGCGCGTGTTTATTCAGGGCATTGTCATTACCGGCGTGGACAAATAGCGGTCAATCCGCTTTTGTGAAGGAGCAATTATGTACGTTGATCAATCGCGTGGTGTCACGTCGGACGAAGCCGGGATCGAGTCGCTGATTCAGCAGATGACGCTCGCCGAGAAAATCGGGCAGATGACGCAGGTCGAAAAAGGCAGCATCACGCCCGACGACGTCACCACGTATTTCGTTGGTTCGGTCTTGAGCGGCGGCGGCGGCAACCCCGAACCGAACACGCCGGAAAGCTGGGCGCGCATGGTGCGCGTCTTTGCCGAAGCTGCCCTCCAGACCCGCTTGGCGATCCCGCTCGTCTATGGTGTCGATGCCGTTCACGGTCACAGCAATGTCGTCGGTGCGGTGATCTTCCCGCACAATGTCGGCATGGGCGCAGCCAACGATACCGACTTGATCCGCCGCGCCGCGCGTGTGACCGCAAGCGAGCTGCTGGCGACCGGCGTTCACTTCAATTTCGCCCCGGCGGTGAGCGTCCCGCAGGATATTCGCTGGGGGCGCGCCTACGAAGGCTACAGCGAAGATACCGAGACCGTCACGCGCTTGGGTGTCGCCTATCTTCGCGCCTTACAGGATAATGCGCCGCGCATCCTCGCTTCGGTCAAGCACTACGTCGCCGACGGCGGCACCAAATGGGGGTCGTCGCAAACTTTCGACTGGCTGAGCGGAAATTGGCAAGCACCCGGCGACACCTACAGCATCGATCAGGGTGACGCCGAGATCGACGAAACTACGCTGCGCCGCGTTCACCTGTTGCCCTATCAAGCCGCCATCGACGCCGGAGCGAAAGCGGTGATGGTCTCCTTCTCGAGCTGGCAAGGCACCAAGATGCACGCCCAGCGCTACCTGATCACCGATGTCCTCAAGGGCGAAATGGGGTTCGACGGCTTTGTCATCTCCGACTGGATGGCGGTCAACCAGATCGACCGCGACTACCGAATCAGCGTGATCACCGCCATCAATGCCGGTCTCGACATGGTGATGGTTCCTTACGCCTACAAGTTATTCATTCAAACGCTGACCGAGGCAGTCCAAGCGGGTGATGTGTCGGTCGAGCGCATCGACGATGCCGTTCGCCGGATTCTGCGGGTCAAGTTATGGCTCGGACTGTTCGACACGCCGCTCGGCAACGACGATTTGCTGCCGCTGATCGGTTCAGATGAGCATCGCCAAGTCGCCCGCGAAGCGGTGCGCAAATCGCTGGTATTGCTCAAAAATCAAGGCGCGCTGCCCATTGCCAAGACCGCCCCGGTTTTGGTGGCGGGCAGAGGCGCGGATAACATCGGAATGCAGTGCGGCGGCTGGTCGATCTCGTGGCAAGGTGATCACGGCGCGACGACGACCGGCACCAGTATCCTCACCGCGATTCGCCAAACGGTCGCCGACAGCGCGCAGGTGATCTATGACCGGTCGGGCGCGTTTGCCGACGAGGAAACCGCTCCGGTCGGCATTGTCGTCGTCGGCGAAAACCCCTACGCCGAGGGCTTCGGCGATGATGGCGTGCTCCGCCTCTCCGACGAAGACCGCGCAGTGATGGCGCAAGTTCGCCCGCGCTGCGAGCGCCTAGTCGTCATCCTCCTGTCCGGTAGACCGCTGGTCATCACCGACGAATTGGCGCAAGCCGACGGGATGGTCGCGGCGTGGCTGCCGGGGACGGAAGGACAAGGCGTCGCCGACGTGCTGTTTGGCGACTACCCCTTCACCGGGCGGCTGTCCTACTCTTGGCTGCGCTCCGCCGATCAACTCCCGTTCGACTTCGCCAACCTGCCCACCGAGGGCAGCGGCGCGCCGCTGTTCCCGCGCGGCTTCGGGCTCACTACCTAGGTTGGCGAGTATCCCGCGTAGGGTCGCAACTGTCATCGCCAACCCCTGCCAAGCCGCCGGGTGTTGGCGATTTTTGATCGCCTGCTGCGCTTTGATCGATCAATAGCGGGATGAATGTCATATATTCGCGGCGGCGCGAGGTGCTAAAGTAGCATCAACGTCAATTCAGAAAGTCTCTGAACATGGCATATCCTCTCCATAACCTATCCCGGCGACGCTTTCTGGGCTTAACCGCTTCCACGCTAGCGGTAGCACTGCTGAGAGATAAAACCGTCTTGTATGGAGCGGCGCTGCCCATCAAGACCACATCCGTCCAGCTCCACACCTTTGACCCCGCCGAAACGACCACCACCGCTGCCGTCCAAACCGCGATGCGAGCGGTCACGGATTTCAGTTGGCTGCGTCAAGGCAACTCGGTCTTTGTGAAGGTCGCCAGCAATTCCGATTACGGACCGCCGTCGGTCACCTCCCCTGCCGTACTTGAGGGCGTGGTACGGCTGCTCAAGGAGTCCGGCGCGGGCACGGTCTACGTCGGCGACATGAGCGGCGCACAGTACGTGCGCCATCTCGCCGACGAAACCATCGGCTCAACCCGTGCCAATATGCAGAAAAACGGTCTGTTGGCAGCAGCGGAAGCGGCTGGCGCAGTCATCCACTGTTTTGAAGAAGTCCCGTTTGAGCGCGCTTACGTTCCCGGCATCCCGACGGGCGATCACCATTGGGGCAACGACTTGCAGGTCGCCGAAATCCTCGACCGGGTGGATCACATCGTCAATCTGCCACGCTTGGGCAAGCACGTCCTCGCCGGCGCGTCGCTGGGGCTGAAGAATGGGGTCGGCTGGATCAGCGATCACAGCCGGATGGTGCTGCACCGCGACGCGAGCAACTTTTCAGGAGAAGATCGCCGAGCTGAACACCATCCCCCAATTGGCGAACAAAACGCGGCTCACGCTGACGCTGGCGGATCGCATCCTGACGACTTACGGACCCGACACCGGGTATCATCTGCCGCTGGCGCACCCCTTGATCGTCGCGTCGGATGACGTGGTCAGCCACGACCAGATCGCCTTGCTGGTTCTGCTCTGGGCACGGCAGCAAACTCCGGCAGCAGCGCTCAGTGAAGACCCTTATCCGGCGCAGTCCGACGGGCTGAACTGGTGGTTTGTCCGCGTCACGTGGGATGACGAAATCGCTGGCTACCAGACGCTCCCCACCTTCGACCATCCGGCAGCGGCGGACGCGCTGACTCACATCAACTACGCTTTTGACCTTATGCACGGCGGACGCCCCGACCTGCTTCAAGTGATCCCCGGCAGCATACCGCTAGAGGACTCGCTGGTGTCGCTGCTAACCGCCGATCCCGACCTGCGGATTGTGCTATCAGCGACAGGCTGACCACGCGCGATGCGGCGATCAACGTCACCGGCTAGGCATGTCAAAAATCACGACTTGTCACTTCACGCCTCACAAGCCGACGGAGCTGGCTGCGATCATGTTATAGTCCGGGCGGTCAGAGCCAACCCGAGAACGCGCCATCTGGCTATCCCCTCACTCCGAAGACTCAGGTGTAAACGTTGGGAATTGGCGGCAAATATCGACTTGGGAACGGTCTGCATCCTCAAATCATGATTGCGAAACACAAGCGAGTAATCGGGCTTCTCCTGCTGTTGGGCGCAGGAGCCGTCTTCTTAGGCATCGCCGGGCTGCGACCGAATCAGACCATCATCCGGGGGGCAGTTTTCGGCGATGACCTCGCCGTGGCGGGCGCGGTCGTTCGGGTTCAGGGCGAACTCGATTTCACCGTCACCGACGAACAAGGTGCGTTTGCCCTGCCGATTGCGGATTGGGCGGCGGACGCCCACATCACGGCGTGGGCGCCCGGTTATTACATCACCAGTGGGCAGCCACCTGCTTCCGGCGACTTCATCCTCAATTTGCGCCACCAGCCCAGTGAAGATAACGCCAACTACACATTCATCAGCCCGGTGCTCGATAATACGGATCTATTCGCCTGCGCGCGCTGCCATTCGGACAAGCTGGAAACGCCAGATATTTCCATGCCGGTCGGCGAATGGCTGGCGGATGCCCATTCCGGCGCGGCGATCAATCCCCGCTTCCTATCGCTCTATAACGGGACGTCACTCGACGGCGCGAGCGGCGCCCTCACGACCTACCACTTTGACGCCGATCTAGGGATCGATGTGCCGGTCGCCTCAGCCCCGGATCAAGCGGCGAGCGACGTGGGCTATCGCCTCGACTTCCCCGACGAGACGGGCGTCTGCGCCAACTGCCACGTCCCGATTTTGGCGTTAAACGCACGCTACCAAGCCGATCCCAACCAAGCCGCAGGGGTGGCGCAGGAAGGGATCACCTGCGATTTCTGTCACAAAATCTCCGGCGTGAAGTTGGGCACGGACGGGCTGCCTTCGCCCCATCTACCCGGCGTCCAGTCGCTTGAGTTTTTACGTCCGGCGGAGGATGAACAGGTATTTCTGGGACCCTACGACGACGTGCCCGGCGATGACGCCTACTCCGCCCTCCAAAATCAGAGCCAGTTCTGCGCCGCCTGCCACACCGGAACCTTCTGGGGCGTGTCGATCTACAACAGCTTCGGCGAATGGCTCGCCAGCCCGTACAGCGATGCCGCCACCGGAAAAACTTGTCAGGACTGTCACATGCCCCATCGGGGCGTGACCCAGTTCGTTCAACTGCCGCCGGACGTCACCAACTACGTCCCCGTGCGCAACTCGCAGACCATCTTCAGCCACCGGATGCCCGGCGCTGCCGACGACGCGCTGCTTCAGGCGACGGCGCAGCTTGCGCTGAGCGCCGAACTCGACGGCGATGGCTTGCTGATCACGGTGGGCGTGACCAACACCGGCGCGGGGCACGACATCCCCACCGACAACCCGCTGCGCAACCTAATCCTGCTGGTTGATGTGCGTGACGCCAACGGCGAAGCGCTGCCGTTGCTCGACGGACCAACCATTCCGGTTTGGGGCGGCGTCGGCGACCCTGCCAGCGGTCATTATGCCGGGCTGCCGGGGATGCTCTACGCTAAAATCCTCGCCGACTTTTATACCGATGAAACGCCGACCTACGCTTATTGGCGGCAAACTCGCCTCGTCAGCGATAACCGGATCGCGGCGCTCGGCACCGACCGATCCAGCTATCGCTATCGTCTGCCCGCCGCCGCAGGTGAAATCACCGTCGAGGCGCGTCTGCTGCTGCGCCGCGCCTTTATTGACCTGATGGACGCGAAAGCATGGGATACGCCCGACATCCTCATGGAGCAGGAAACACTCACCGTGAAACCATGATGCGACCCTATCGGTTTTTTCTGGGCGTCTTGATCGGCGTGCTGGCAGCGTGCAGCAGTCCGGCGGCGATCAACGTGAATCGCACGGCGGTCTATACGCCGACGCCCACCATCGAGATCACGCCGGTGCCGCTGCTGCTGACGCCGGTCGCCTCGCCGCAGCCGCTCCCTGCTTTGCCGCCCCTAACGGACAGCCAGTCGAGCAAGCCGCTGGCGGTCGCCGACGGACTGCTCGCCGCCGTCAATCCTGACAGCGACAGCCTGACACTGGTCGATACCGCCGCCTTGCGCGTCCTTGCCGAAATCCCGGTCGGCGGCAGTCCCCGTACCGTCGCCATCAGCCCGGACGCGCAAATCGCGCTGGTCACGCTCTGGGACGACAACGCGCTGGCGTTCGTCTCGCTGGCGGATCAGCGCCTTGAAACGACCGATGCCGTCGGTCATATGCCCTACGGCGTCGTCACTGACGGTCGCCGCGCCTTCGTCAGTTGTTTCGCCGACGATCAAATCGCCGTCCTCGATCTTGCCTCGCAGGAGGTGTTGTATCGCGTGGACGTGCCCGACGCGCCGACCGGACTGGCGCTGAGCGGAAACTGGCTGCTCGTCACCCACCAGTACAGCGGTACGGTGACGGTGCTCAACGTCGAACGCACGCCCTTTGTCGTCGGGTCGGTCAACGCCGAGCCGGACGGCAATCTCGCGCGGGCGATCATTCTGTCGCCCGACGGGACACGAGCCTATGTTCCACAGATGCGCACCGGACTGGCGCTGGTGTCGCTCCAATACATGCAGGATTGGTTCCCGGTCGTCAGCGTGCTGAATACCGAGCACATGATCACGGATCGCTCCGCCCGGCTAACGATCTCCGCGCTGGACGGCGCGGTTAATATGCCGTCGGATGCTGCGGTGTCGCCGGATGGTCGGCTGCTCTACGTGGCGCTGGCGGGCAGCGATGCCGTGCGCGTGATCGACCTTGAAGCCAACCAACTGCTGGCGCACATTCCGGTCGGCGCGAACCCCACCGGCGTCTGGCTGGATGGCGATCAGGTCTTCGTCCTCAACGCGCTCGACGGCACGCTCTCAGTGATCAGCACGCTCGACAACGAGGTTACCGCCACGCTCAAGCTGACCGATATCCCGTTCGACCCGCTGCTGCTGCGCGGAAAAATCTTGTTCAACCGGGCACACTCGCCGGAGTTGAGCGACGGCGCGATTAGCTGCGCCACCTGCCACCTTGACGGCGGCGCGGACGCGCGCACGTGGATCAATTTCCGCAGCGGACCGCGCAATACGCCCGCGCTTGGCGGCGCTGCCGCGCTCCCGCCCTACAACTGGGCAGGCGACATGGACGAGTTACAGGACACCATCGAAGATCAAATTCGTCACGTCATGCTCGGCGACGGCTTGATCGCCGGGTCGTTCGACGCCACCACCGATACACAGGATGCTGGTCGCTCTGCCGACTTGGACGCCCTCACCGCTTACGTCGCCTCGCTGCCAGCGTGGGCAAGTCCCTACCGGCTGGCGGACGGCTCCTTGAGTCCCTCGGCGCAGCGCGGCATGACCTTGTTCATGAGCGGCTCGCTGGGCTGTAGCTGCCACGCGCCACCGCTCTACACCGATCAGCAGCAGCACAACTTGGCGGGTGCTGCCTTCTCGCTGGAGGAGTACGAGGCGCTTGACACGCCGTCGCTGCGCGGCTTGTGGACAACCGCGCCCTACATGCACGACGGCGTCGCCCAGACAATTGAAGAAGTCCTTACGCGAACTGACCCGATCCACAGCGTCGCCGCTGATCTGACCGACCAGCAGCTTGATGACTTGATCGCCTTTCTCTTATCGCTCTAACGCGGCTTGCGTGCCGGAAACCGAACGGGTATACGATGCGCTCACACAAATTGGTACGACGAAACCTGCACCTGCTCATCTTCGTGATCGGCTTGGCGCTGCTGTTCACGCCGGCTGAAGCCCAAGACAATCTCGAACCGACCGGCGGGCAGCCTTGGGATTTGAAAAGCATCGCCCAAGCCGGGCAGTTCACTTTTTACGATGCGCCCGCCGGGGCTTCGACCACCGGCAAGCCGCTCGATTCCGGCGATTTCGACGGCAATGGCTGCGGCGACCTCGCCATCACCGGGCAGAACGCCACCCACTCCATCGGCGGCGAGTGGCGCGGCAGCGGCGGACACGTCCGCATCGTGATGAACGTCTGTCCGATTGGCGGGACGCTCACCGCCGACGAAATCGCCACTGAGGGGCGCGGTTTCACCATCTACGGCGCTTATTCCGGCGACATGGCAGGCACCGAAACTTACGTCGCCGACTTCAACAACGATGGCTACGACGATCTGCTGTTCAGCGCGCAGAACAGCGACGGTCCAAAGCAGGATCGCTCTAACGCCGGGGCAGCTTACGTCCTGTTCGGCTCCGCGACCTTCGCCGACCACGCCGACATCGACCTGCGAACGCCGGGGAATGACGTGATGGTCATCTACGGCGCAAGCGAAGAAGATCGCCTTGGCTTGTGGGTCGAAGGCGGCGACTTCGACGGCGACGGCTTCCAAGATCTCTTGATCGGCGCCAACGAAGCCGACGGCGAAGGCGACCACCGGATCAACGCGGGCGAGGCGTGGATCATTTACGGCGCGTTCCTGATGCCCATGCGCTACGGACAGGTCATCGACCTGCGTGAGCCACCCGGCAGCGCGACTCGCATCATCGGTGCCGATTACGACGACTTGCTCGGTTCAACCGTCTGGGGTGCTGATCTGAACGGCGATCGCTACGACGACGCCATTATCAGCGCCGCACTCTGGCGCGCATCCAGCGGCATCGGCGGGTTGTCCTTCGGTGGTGGCGATGGTCCCGGCAACAGTCGCTATAACGCCGGTGAGGTGTTCGTCGTCTTCGGCAGCCCCGATCTGCGCGGACAAACTATCGACCTAGCCGCTCACCTCGATGCCGAAGGACGCCCGACCGACGACAGCATCAGTGTCGTTTACGGGCGCTACGCCAACGACCTGCTGGGTGAAGAAATCGCCGTCGGCGACATGGACGGCGATGGGCACCGTGACTTGATCTTGGGGACGTTGGTCGGCGACGGCGCGGAGCGAAATCTGGACGAGGCGGGCGAAGCGTGGATCATCTACGCGCGCGATCCCATGCGCGGGCAGATGTTCGACCTCAGCGCCCCACCGGACGGGCAAACCGTCGTCATCTTCCCGGATCAAGCCGACAGCAAGGCGGGCGATACACTGCGCGCCGCCGACCTCGACCTTGACGGCGTGGATGATCTATTTTACGGCGCGCCGGACTATGATCCGGTCGGCTATGACGGTCGCCTGCGCCGTAACGCCGGGATGATGGCGATCATCTTCGGCGAAATCGGCGGTCTCCCCAATCAAGACGGCCAAATCCTGCTGTTTGACCCGCCTGAAAACCTGCGCGTGCGCTTCATCGTTGGCGCGGACGAAAACGACATGATGCCCTACGCCCTCTCCATTTACGATTTTGACGGCGACGGGTACGTCGATATCGCCCCCAATGCGATGGGCGGCGACGGCGAGCTGAATGATCGCGTCAACGCGGGCGAGATTTACGTGCTCAGCGGCAAAGAGTTTATGTCGCCCACGCACGTCGATCTCCCGTCCGAAGTTGGGGCGAGCCTGACCGCCGAACCCGCGCCGACCGCTGCGCCGACCACTGTTTTGCAGATGAACGCGACCATCGCAGCGCCGAGCAGCGCCAATCTTGAGTTGGGCAAGCAGCATTTCGAGGAGACCTGCGCCGGTTGTCACGGCTTTAAGGGTGAGGGCGTGCCCAGCTTAGGGCTGCCGCTGATGACATCGCCGCTCGTCCTGTATGCGTCAGATGCCGACCTGCTCGCCTTCCTGCGCGTTGGGCGCGCGTCCGGTCAGCCGGACAACGTGACCGGCGTCTCGATGCCTCCCAGCGGCGGACGCCCTGACTGGAGTGATGCCGACTTCGCCGACATCATCGCCTACTTGCGCCTGCTGCGCGATCAATACCAGCCGTGACCGTGATCAGATTACCACGCCACTGCCCCACAGCGGAAGAATTTCTGAACGGAATCCTCCACTTCGGATTATAGTATGCAGTGGTTTCGCGTCTGATTGGTTAGGGTTCTCTCTTGCAGATTAGCAGCACATTCGCTTCCCTCGCTTGGACCGGGCGGCTTGCCGTCGCGCGGTTGCGCTGGGGTTGGCGAGCACGGATTACGATTATCGCTGGCGTGCTGCTCACCGCCGTGATCGGCGCGCTGGTGCCGTTGTACACCAGCCTAGTCGCGCAAGTCGGCATGGTGCAGCGGCTCAACGCACAGCCTGCCAACACCGTCAATCTCGACAGCCGGGTTGGGCAGAGTACCGGTGAAGCCAGCCTTGAGCCGGTCTGGAGCACCCTTGATACCAGCGTACGAGCCGCCGCTCACTCCGCCTTTGACCCGGTAAGTTCGACGTGGCTCAATCAGATCGTGACATGGAGCGAATCATCGCCGCTGTTCGTCAGCGATGATCGAGGCGAGATCGACGACTTGCAGCTTCGCGCCGCCTATTACGAGGACTGGCAGAGTCACGCGACGCTGGTCGCAGGCACACGAGAAGCATCGGCAGCGGTCGACGCGACGGGCGTCATCTCACAGGCGTTGGCTGCCCGCTATGGCTGGTCGGTCGGCGATGTTCTCACGCTCGATCAGCGCGGCTGGGAGACGAGCAAGCCCTTTACAGTCGAAATTACGGGGATCGCCGCCCCCGGTGACGCGAGCGCCCCCTACTGGATGACGCCCTCCCCCCTCCGCGTCGATATCACCAACACCGTCCAAGCCGACATTCTGCTGGATCGAGCGCAGTTCCTACAGGTCGTCAACACCTACATGCCGCAGACTCGCTCCGCTTTCGGCTGGCGCTTTCTATTCGATCACGACGCTCTGGCGTTCGGGCGGATCCCGCAAGCTGTTGATCAGCTCCGTTCCTTCGAAGCCAGCCTGACGCGCCTCGTCAAGGACGATCAACAGCTTGCGCTCGTTTACAGCACCGATCTGCCCGCTATCCTGAACGGCTATACGCAGGAAGTCGCCTTGCTCAACGCCCCGTTCGAGGCATTGATGCTTCAAGTCGGCGGGTTGGCGCTCTTCTTCCTCTTGATCACGGCGGCGTTGGCGCAGCGGAGCCAACGTCGAGAGATCGCCATGCTCAAGCAGCGCGGCGCGCTCGACCGGCAGATCATTTTGCTGCACCTGCTTGAGACGCTGATCATCAGCGCGGGCGCGGCGCTGGTCGCGCCCTTCATCGCTCGGCAGTCCTTGATCGTCTTCGCGCCGCTGCTGGCGCAAAACGACCACCTCACGCTCGAACTGACCGCTATGCCCTTCGTCTATGCTGGCGCAGCGGGCATTCTTGCCGTCATTATCCTGCTAATCACCTTGCGTCCCGTCCTCAAGCAGCCCCTGATCAGCGCGGGCGGCAGTTTGGTTCGCTCCGCGCACCAGAGTTGGTGGCAGCGAACTTACCTCGACCTGCTGCTGCTGATCGTCGGCAGCGCCGCGCTGTTTCGCCTGCTGGCGACTGATTCACCGTTCGCGCGCTCGCTGCTCGGCGGCATCCACGCCGACCCCTTGCTCCTGATCGCCCCGGCGCTGCTGTTCTTCGCCTTGGGCAGCGTGACGCTGCGCCTGTTCCCACCGCTGACCACCGCCCTCGCCCGCTTGTTCGCTGGTCGGCGCGGGATCGAAGGGGCGCTAGCATCGTGGGCGGTCAGCCGGGATCCCGCGCACTATTCGCGGATCACCTTCTTGCTGGCGCTGGCGATTGGCATTGGCTGGTTTGCGACCAGTTTTCAAGCGACCTTGACCCAAAGCTACACCGATCAGGCAGACTACCGCGTCGGGGCAGACGTGCGGCTCACCGCCGACGATCCGCTGCGCCCACCGGATCTCGCCGCCGCGCGCCAACTTGCCAGCGTGCGCGATGCCGCGCCCGCGCTGCGCATCGACGACCTGAATTTCTCGTTGGACGGTTTGCATCTCACACCGGGATCGCTGCTGGGGGTCGATGCGGCGTCATTTGCCGCGACCGCTTACTGGCGCAGCGACTTGGGCGCGCTCACGCTGCCGCCGACAACCGATCTACCCGTCACCGGTGTTCCGCTGCCCGCCGGAACTGCGAGGATCGGCGCGTGGTTGCGCCTCGACGAACTCATCATCGACCCGCAAACCGGTGAGAGCAGCGTTGGATTCCCGCTGATCGCGAGGCTGTACAACGACCTGACGATCTACGCGCGGCTGCGCGCTGCCGACGGCGCTTATGAGCAGGCACAGTTGATCCCACAGCGCATCGAGGGCGCAGCCGACACAACCGACCTATCCGCCTTTGCCTACTCCGAGAACCAGTTCGCCCCGACTGAACTGGCGCAAGTGGAAAGGAGATCGCCTGCGCGCCGCGCTCGAAGGGGTCAGCGGCTGGGTTTACTTCGAAGCCGAGGTCGATGCAGCGACGGGCGATCAGTGGCTCGACCAGCTTTATTGGCGTACCGATCTCGGCAATACGTTCAACCTCGGTACGCAGCAACGCCTATCGCTGGCGCAGATGACGCCGCTCAACTCCGCCGGAAACAGCCTCGGCGACTTTGCCGCGCGCGACGATTGGTCGCTGGTGCTCGACAACAGCGCCATTGCCACCGCTTGGGTGCAGTCCCTCACCACTGACAAGGGGGTAGGCTGGCAAATCGATTGGGTGCAGCGGCAAAATCGCACCGCCTTCAGCCTCGACCTCGCTCCCGCCGCGCCACCCATCCCGGCGGTGATCAACACTGCCTTCGCTCAAGCCAATGCGCTCGAACCCGGCGCGCTGTTCGACCTCTACGTTGACAGCCGTCCGCTGACTTTCAACGTCGCCGCGACCGCCGACTATTTCCCGACTCTCTACGCCGACCAAGCGCCATTTGCCATCGCCGATTTGAACGCGCTGCTCTACGCGCTCAACCAGCGCCCCGGCAGCGCCACCTACTCCGAATGAAATGCTGATCGCGCTGGAGCCGGGCGCTGATTCGGCGGCATGGGTCAGCGCAAACCTACCCGGTGAACCAGTCAGCGCTATGACTGCCGACACCGTGCGAGAAAGTCTACGCGGCGACGTCTTGGCGCTTGGCTTAAGCCACCTATTGCTGATCGCTTTCTTCATCGCCCTGATCCTGAGCGTGGTCAGCCTGCTGATCTTTACCACGCTCAATACCCAGAGCCGCCGCGATCAATTCGCCGTACTGCGCGCTTTGGGATTATCGTCCGGACGCATCGCTTTGAGCGTGACGCTCGAACAAATCCTCTTGTTTATCGTCGCCATCCTGCTCGGCGGCGTGATGGGCGTGCTGCTCAGCCAGCAGGTACTGCCCTCACTGGCGATTGCCAGCGGTGGCGGCGCGATCACCCCGCCCTTCCGCGTCGAGATTGAAGTCGCGGCGCTGCTGCAATACTTCGCCGCCTTGATCGGGCTGCTGGCGCTGGTGCTGCTCGCCAGCGCGCTCTTGATCCGGCGCTTGTCGCTCGGTCAGGCGCTGCGGTATCAGGAGGAATAGCCCATGCCGCTGTCGTTTATCCTCAACCGGATGATGCGAGCGCGCCGCGAAATGCTGATGCTGCTGGCAGCTCTCAGCCTCGTGACCGGCTTTCTCGCCCTCGGTCCGCTCTATCTGCGGACTCTGGGCGAATCCGCCCTGCGCTACGCCGTCGCCAGCGCCAACTCGCGCCAACTCACGCTCAGCTTGACCAGCGCGTCGCCCTTCAGCCTCGCCGACCGCCCCATCATCACCCGCGAGTTGGGCGCGGTCGCATCCGGGGTCGAAGCTCTGACTATGATGAACGGCTCAATCTGCAACCGCGTCTCGGCTGGTCGCTGCTTCGGTGACGACAACGACCGCGCCTATATGCCACTTGCCTACGTCCCGGTCGCCTACGAGCGCTTGAGCGAGCGCTTCGCACTGGTCGAAGGCGCGTTTCCGACCGGGGATGGTCAAATCGCTATCACACCCAAGACCGCCGCGCGCTCGCAGCTTGCCGTTGGCGACCCGATCACCTTGTATCCCAACACGCCCCAAGCCCTAAGACTGCAAATCGTCGGCATCCTTGACCCGATCCAGCCGGATGATCGCTTCTGGATTAGCCAGAGCGTGATCGTCAACGGGCAAGTAGTTGACGTGACCGAGAACTTGCAGCGCTTCGACATGGGCGTGATCCTAACCGAGTCCGCCTACGCCGATCAAATTGTCCCGCTGGTGCCGTCGGGCACGCGCTACGACTGGTATATCGAAACCGACACCGATGCCCTGCGCGCCGCCGGGTTGACCGGACTCACGACGGCGTTAGCCAACATCGAGCGCGCCTTTCGGCTTGGTGATCCCGACGCGCGGCTGATCGGCGGTTTGCCCGCGCTGCTCGACCAGTTCCAGAGCAATCTGCTGGCGGTCGAGGCGACGGTGATCCTGTTTGCCGTCGGCGTTGTGCTGCTGCTGATCTACCAGTTGATGACCACGACCGCCCTGCTGCTCGAACGGCAGATGCTCGAATGGTCGTCGATCAACAGTCGCGGCGGCAGCGCCACGCAGTTGATCCGGATGCAGGCGGTGACGATGACCATCCTCGCCGGACTGGCGTTCCTGATCGGCATCCCCGTCGCCGCCGGGATCGTGATCTTTGTCGGGCGCTTTAGCCCGCTCAGCGCCATCATTGGCGAGGGAGTCGCTGTCACCGCGATCCCGCCGGATAGCGTGATCTTGAGCGCGGTCGCGGCGTTGGTCGCCGTCGTCGCGCTCACCCTCCCGGCGCTTCCGGCGGCGCGCGCCAGCATCCTCCACCTGCGCCAGTCGATCAGCCGCCCGCCGACCACGCCGGTTTGGTCGCGCTATGGTCTCGATCTCGTGCTGATCGGCTTAGGCATTCTGCTGCTGCTGCGCCTCTATTTCGTCTTTGGCGCTGCCAGCCTCGAGGCGCTCCTGCGCGACCCGCTGGCACTGGTTCGCCTGACGACCGCCAATGCTGCGCAAGCGGCGGCGATACTCGACGATCCGTTCAACCTCGCCGCCGCCGTGCTTCTGATCGCCGGACTGGCGCTGTTCTGGCTGCGCTTGTTTCCGCTGCTCATGCGCGGAGTCAGCGGGCTGGTCAGCCGCGCCAACGGGCTGCTCGGCGTGCTGGCGTTCTGGAACATCGCCCGCGATCCCGGTCATTACGCCCAGTTGGTGCTGGTACTGATCTGCACGTTGGCGATTGGCACAGCGTCGCTCGGTTTGGCGGCGACTCACGATGCCGGTGCTTGGAGCAGCGCCCGTGCAGCGACCTGCGGTGACGTGCGCCTGACCTTCGCGCTGGAAGCGCCCGCTTCAGCCGAGCTACCCGGCAGCGCCGAACTGGTCATGCACGAGACCACCGCTGAACCGGCGGGCAACCAGCAGACCGATCTCTACGGCGTGTCCGCCCAACGCTTCGCCGCGATCAGCGGCGAGACGCCGACTGCACTGCCTCACGCCGGTATCGATCTGCCCCCGGACGCCAGCGCCGTATCGGTTCAGGTCTACGCCGAGCCAAGCGCGGACGCCGCGGTCAGCACGCGTTTGGCGCTCGATCTCGTCAACGCCATTGGCGTCCCCCGTTCGATCCCGTTCACGACGCCCGACGAAACCATCACTGGCGAATTCGTACCCTACACCGCCGCCCTGCCCAACGATCCGCACCTACCCTATACCTTCGTCGGCATCCGCTTTTTGAGCCGCAGCGGATCGAGCGGCTTGCAGCAGGTCGTTTCCCTTGACGACCTCGCCTACACGACGACCGACGGGGCGCGCGTGCTGCTCGACGATTTCGAGCGCGGCGCTGCCCCGGAGTGGATGTCGAGGTCGCAGATTGGCGGCTACGGCGTCCAGACCCCCTTATTCGCCGCGACGTCGCAGTCGCACGCGGCGACTGGCGCCTACGCGCTGCGCGTGCAGGTCAACATCGTGTCAATCGGTGGGCGGCTGCTCGAACCCGTGCTCGCGGCACACCCGCTCGACAGCGAGCCGCCGATGCCGGTTATCCTCTCCAGCGAGTACGCAACCACACTCGGCAGACGCAGCTTGCACCGCCCTTATACCGTCGGCGACAGCGGGACGCTAACCCTCGTCATGCCCGAAGCCTCGCGCGATCTGCGTTTCCGCGTCGCCGCCGTGATCCCAGCGTTCACGACCGCTAGCGACCGTTTCCTCATCGCGCCAGCCGACGACCTGGGTCCGTTCCTGAACGCGACCGCTTCGCCTGACGCTTACTATGCGACCAACACGGCGTGGCTGACCCTGCCAGCACGCCAGCTTGATACCGCCCAACGCGCGCAGATTGCCGCGCTGCCGGGAGTTGTTGACGTCGCCGAAGCGTGGGATCGCTATAATCAACTGCTGCGCGAACCGCTGCCCAACGCCGTCATCGGCGTGTTGTTCGCGGGCTTCTGGGTCTCGCTGGCACTGGGCTTGCTCGATTTCGGCGTCTACCTCACGCTGACTGCGAGTCGCCGGGCGACCTCGTTCGCCGTACTGCGAGCACTGGGCTGGCAGCGTTCGCGGGTGTGGGGCTTGCTAACCATCGAGCAGACCGCGCTGGTCGCACCCGCACTGCTGATCGGCGTCCTGCTCGGCGGCGTGCTCGCGTATCTGCTGCTGCCGTTTCTCGCGTTATTCGGCGACGAAACCCTGCACCTCCCCTTGACGCAGATCGGCGGCTTGCTGCTCGCCTTGATCGTCGGCTTCGGCGCGCTGCTGACCGGGGCGGCGCTGACGATTTCGCGCGCCAACGTCAGTCAGGTGCTCCGCATGGGTGAAGAATGATGCCGCATCATCGAAATTCGACCGAGAAGGAATGAACATGACCGAACCGCTCGTAAGCTGCGATAATCTGGTCAAGATTTACAAGGTGGCAGACCTCGAAGTCGTCGCCCTGCAAGGCGTCGATCTGACGGTCGAAGCGGGTGAGATGATGGCGTTGGTCGGTCCGTCGGGATCGGGAAAATCGACGCTGATGAACATCCTCGGCGCGCTGGACACTCCTTCGGCGGGTCAAGTTCGCGTTGGCACCTACAACTTGCTTGATCTCAAGCGCCGCCAGCAGGTGATCTATCGCCGTCAGGTGGTCGGCTTCGTCTGGCAGCAGACAGCGCGCAATTTACTACCCTACCTGACCGCGCAAGAGAACGTCGAACTGCCGATGGCACTCAACGGCAGCGGCAAGGCGACGCGCCAGCAGCGCGCCCGCGAACTGCTGGATGCCGTCGGGCTGGCGCACCGGCTCGACCACAAGCCGGGAACGCTCAGCGGCGGCGAGCAGCAGCGCATTGCTATCGCCATCGCCGTCGCCAATAACCCGACGCTGCTGCTGGCGGACGAGCCGACCGGCGAAGTCGATACCGAAGCCAGCAACGCCATCTTCGACGTGCTCCGCCACTTCAACCGCCAGTTGGGCGTGACCATCATGATCGTGACCCACGACCCCACCGTCGCCGAACGAGTTGACCGCGTGATCGGGATGCTGGACGGGCGCGCCAGCACCGAGATCATCCGCACCCGCGATGCGGCTGGCGCGGCGCTCACCGAGGACGAGTACGTCTTGCTGGATCGCGCCGGTCGAATTCAACTACCAAAAGAATACATCGACTCACTGGAGCTGAAAGATCGCGTCCGCCTTCATCTCTCGATGGATCACGTGCGGGTCTATCCGCAGCAGCCGGAAGCGGAAGGAGAAGCCTGATGATCGTCGCCGAGCGAATCGAGCCAGTCCTGCGCGTCCGCGACTTGACCCGCACTTACCTGATGGGTCAAACCGAAGTCCACGCCCTCAAGCAGCTTTCGCTCGACATCCTGCCCGGCGAGATAACCGCCATCGTCGGGCGTTCCGGCTCCGGCAAAACCACCCTGCTCAACTTGCTGGCAGGGTTGGATCATCCGACGACCGGAGAGGTCTGGTTCAAAGACCAGCGGATCGACACCCTTGCCGAGCCGGATTTGCTCCGATTGCGCCAGCATCATTTCGGCTTCATTTTTCAGTCGTTTGGCTTGCTTCCGCTGCTGAGCGCTGCGGAGAACGTCGGCGTACCGCTGCGGATGCGCCAGTTCGCGCGGGTCGAGCGCGAGCGGCGGGTTCAGGCGGCGCTTGAATGGGTCGGCTTGAGCCAGCGCGCTCACCACCGCCCCTACGAGCTGAGCGGCGGCGAGCAGCAGCGGATCGCGCTGGCACGCGCGCTCGCTGCCGACCCGGACTTGATTCTTGCTGATGAGCCGACCGGACATCTCGACCACAGCACCGGGCGGAAAATCCTCGATTTGCTGCGGCGGACCGTTACCGAGCGCGGCGTGACCGTCGTCATCGTCACCCATGATCAGCAGGTGATCGACGAGGTGGATGTCATTCACGAACTCCACGATGGCAGTTTGTCAGCGTCAAGACGCGCAGATTAGCAAAGAGGGCAAACCGTGGGCGGCAAGACAGGCAGCCATATCCGGGCGCAGTCAGCGCGATAACTGTCGAACGAACCAATCGGCTCATCCGGCAGTTATCGCCCATGATTGACCCAACACAATTTGTATCGAGCGGCGCTCGTTAGCGGTTGCTGCGCTTAATGCGAACGTCAGCGTAAACCGCGATCACGAGCACGATCCCCTTCAGCACGTACTGGAACGCCGCCGCCGTATTGGTCATCTGAAGACCATTGGTCAGGCTGACCATGATCACCGAGCCGACCATCGCGCCGAACACCGTACCGACACCGCCCAGCGTCGACGTACCACCGAGGATACAGGCAGCGATAGCGTCAAGCTCGTAGCCTTGTCCGGCGGAAATCGTGCCATAGCCCACGTAAGATGCGAGCGTCACGCCGGAAACGCCGCACAGCAAGCCCATCGCCACGAAGATCAGAAAGATGTTGCGTCGAATATTCACGCCAGAGAACTGCGCCGCTTGGCGATTGCCGCCAATCGCGTAAGCATACCGTCCGAACCGCGTATTGGCTGACATGTAGGAAACCGCTACCGCGACCAAACCGAGCAGCAGCACCGGCGCTTGAATACCCCGGTACTGGTTCACGACGTAAACGTAAATCAATGCCAGCGCCGAAAACAGCACCGTCTTGGCGACGTCGAGTCCGAGCGCCGGTAGTTCAAAGTTATAGCGACGCTTGCGCTGGCGGCTGCGGAACATCGAGTAGAACATCCACACGATCAGCAAGACCGCTATGATCCATCCGACCTCATTGGGCAGATACCCTTGCGCAATCTGCGAGAACGCGGGCTGGTTGGCAGGGATCGTGCGCCCCTCCGTCACTAGCAAGATCAAGCCGTTGAGCAGCCACATGCTGCCAAGCGTGACGATAAACGAGGTTACGCCGAGGTAAGCGATGATGTACCCCTGAAATCACCCCGTAGCCTAAGCCAACCGCTAGCCCGGTGAGTACCGACAGCGCCGCGACCAGAATCTGCTGGTCAGGAAAGGCTGACGTGAGGTAGTTCGCCTGCACGGAAGCGACGACCACCGAGACAAACCCCGCGAGCTTGCCCACTGAAAGATCGATGTTTCCGGTGACGATCACCAGCACCATGCCGACCGACAAAAAGCCCGTGATTACCATCTGCCGGAACAGGTTGGAGAAGTTTTGCGGCGACAGGAAGCTTCCGTCGGTACGATACGAGAAGTACAGCCAGATGACGATGGTAGCGAAGATCAGCGCGTAGGTTTGGAGATTAGTACGCAGCAGCTTCGTGATACTTGAGAGCGGCGAATTAGCCCCAGTCGCAGAACCGGGATTAGTGGAGGAAATTGAACTCATAGGAAACTACCTTTTCAAGATGATGCCGATGATAAATACGTTGAACTCAAGTGCAAATTAGGACTAGACGGGCATCGCTGTCGCACTGCTGATGACCGTGCCAGTCGCCAACGCCATGATTTTCTCCTGCGTTGCTTCAGCCGCACCGAGAATTCCAGCGGATTTGCCCTCTTGCATCACGAGGATGCGGTCACTCATTCCCATGACCTCCTCCAATTCGCTCGAGATCATGATGATGGCAATGCCTCGATCTGCCAGTTCATTCATGAGCTTGTAAATCTCGTATTTAGCGCCTACGTCGATACCCCGCGTCGGGTCGTCCAGGATCAGCACTTTCGGCTGTGACATCAGCCACTTCGAGATTACGACCTTCTGCTGATTGCCGCCCGAAAGCGAGTCGACTTGCACGTTCAGGTTGGGCGCTTTAATCGAAAGGCTTTTAGCGAATTCGATGCTCGCCTTTAGCTCGGCATCTTTGTTAATCGACAGAAACGACGCGAACTGGTTGAGATTCGCCAAAGAAATATTCTTGAGAACCGATTGGATCAGAATGAGTCCATGAGTCTTGCGGTCTTCAGGAACGAGGCTGATGCCATATGTCATCGCCTGGCGCGAGTCTTTGACGGTAATCGTCTCTCCATTCAGCCGGATTGCCCCCTGCGTGACCTTGCCGTACTCGCCAAAGATGGTGGAGACAAGTTCAGTGCGCCCGGAACCCATCAAGCCGGCGATACCCAGAATTTCGCCCGTCCGCAGTTGGAACGACACGCCTCCGATCACTTCGCGGTCGCTGCGCCGGTCGTTAACATGCAGGTCATCGACCTCAAGGATGACATTGCCGGGCGTATGATGTCCTTTCGGGAAGCGTTCTTTCATCTCTCGCCCGACCATATAACTCACCAGCATCTCGCGGTTTAGCTTCTCGGTTGGCTGCGAAGTGATCACCTTACCGTCGCGGAGCACGGTGATCGTGTCCGTAATCCGGAACAATTCGTCCAGCTTATGGGTGATATAGATGCAGGTGACTCCGTGCTCCTTGAGCGTCCGCAAGATTTCCATAAGCTTGTCGACTTCGGCTTCAGTCAAGGCACTCGTCGGCTCATCCAGAATCAAAACGCGGGCATCTCCCGAAATTGCTTTGGCAATTTCGGTCATCTGCATCTTGCCAACGCCGAGATCTGCTACCGTGGCTTGTGGGACAATATCGAGATTAAAGCGCTCAAGTAAGTGCTTCGTGTCATCATAAAGCTTATCCCAGTTGATAACGCCACGATCAACCGGTTCATTCCCCAGAAAGACATTCTCGCCTACCGTCATGCTGGGCACGAGCGTCAGTTCTTGGTAAACAATGGCGATGCCTTCGTCAGCAGCCTGACGAATCGAGCTGCCCTCCAGTTTGAGTTCGCGCCCGTCGTAGAGAACGGAACCTTCGTAATCGCCCCAAGGATACACTCCAGCGAGAACCTTCATCAGTGTAGACTTACCGGCTCCGTTTTCACCGCAGAGACCGTGGATTTCACCGCGACGAATGTCGAACGAGACGTCGGTGAGCGCTTTCACGCCGGAGAAGTGTTTAGAGACATCATGGAATTCGAGGACGTTATCGCTGGTTGTATTGGTCATGAATGGGCTGTCCTTATGGTAAAAAGGACTCCCACCGGCAGTTGGCGGAGGTGCCAGCGCCAGAGGAGTCCCTTAATTGAGGCTAACAGAAGCATTGCCGTGTCATTCCAGAGCCGAGAAACTGTGCTCAGTACCTTGAGGCAGCTTCCGTTTCCGAAAACCGCCTCACGATTACCTCGTTAGGAGGCGGCTTCGGCGGTAGGTTCAACCGGGCGCGCCGGACGATCCGCTTCCGGAATGTCACGGTAGACGTCGTCATAGGATTGGAAGAAGCTCTCGACGACCAATTCGTAAACGTTGTCCTTGTTGACTTGGAAGACCGGCAGGAAGTAGGCATTGACGCTGCCTTCCTGCGACGGGTCATTGGTCAGTTCCGCCATCGTGTACTCTTGGAGTTCCGGAATGTCTTCGCCCTTGACCAGCGAGTCAACCAACTGAACCGCGAGCGGCGACAGGTTACGGATGTCCTTGAGGATCGAAACGGTCAATTCACCCTTGACGATGCTGTTGCAGCCGTCAGCGGTCGCGTCTTGCCCGGAGATCGGCACGACACCAGCCAAACCCTGAGCCGCGAGCGCCTGCAGCGCACCCAGCGCCGTACCGTCGTTCGAAGCAACCACTGCGTCGATTGCGTTGTTCTGCGCCGTCAGGATGTTCTCCATAATGCGGAGCGCGTTGGTCGGATCCCAGTTATCAACCCACTGGTCGGCGACGACGGTAATGACACCACTGTCCACGTACGGCTGAAGGATTTCGTCCTGCCCTTGGCGGAACAGGATAGCGTTGTTGTCGGTGGGGCTGCCGCCGAGCTTCACGAGGCGAACCGGGTTTTCTGCCGTCCACTTGCCACCGTCGATATCCAGCGCGGTAAGCACGCCCATCGCCTGCTGACGACCGACTTCAACGTTGTTGAAGGAGAGGTAGGCGGCAATCTTCGAGGACTTGATCAAGCGGTCGTAAGCGAGCACGTACACGCCCGCATCGGCAGCGGCATCGACAGCCGTCGAAGCTGCGTCACCGTCTTCAGGGATCACGATGATTGCCTTGACGCCCTGAGTAACCATGTTGTCGATCTGGTTGTTCTGGAGCACCACATCATGGTTTGCTTCTTGGGAGATAACTTCATAACCCAAGTTCTCAAGCAAGCCGCGCATAAGGACTTCTTCGTTCTTCCAACGCTCGGTAGCGAAGTCAGAGAAAGAGAGACCGATCTTGATTGGCTCATCTTGTGCCAGAATGATCCCACCGACCGCGCCCAAGCTGAGGGACAGTACGAGTAGGATGGAAACAAGGCGAATAAACTTGCGTGGCATTTAGAACTCCTTTTAGTTTTTGGCAAGACAAATCAATTGAATAACAAGTACAACTGCTTCTGTTAAGTGCCTTCTGTGAGCGCTCCCAACCACAGCGCACTACTAAGCTATTCTATCGGTTTTTATATTTGCAAGCAACAATTTTCTCTCTAAGATTTCTAATGTTAGGGCAGCGAATCGCGTAACGTGAGAGAAGTCACCCAAATGGGATGACGTCACATTTAAGATAAGTTTCAAGCGGCGAGCCGAACCAGAAACGTCAATTCTCAGCGGAGAAGACGGGCGACACCGCGAATGGTTGGTGACTCGAGGGCAATTTGTTCGGTCAGTACGGGACTACAGCGGCACAGCATTCGAAGATCGACCAGACAATTTGGGGAAGGAGGGATGCTGATTTGGGAGGGAGATACATACCCTTTCTCCCTCCCAAATCAGCATCGTGCGGCGATCAATCTGCAAACGAACGTGCAAAAAAGTTAACAGCCTACGTCAGCCGCTACTTGTTGTACTGGGTTGGTTCCAATGCGTCGCGAAGACCGTCGCCCAAGAAGTTGAAGCCCAAGACCGTGAGCATGATGACCAAGCCGGGGAAAATCCCGTACCACCACGCTGTCGTAATGTAGGTGCGGCTGGCGTCAACCATCGTGCCCCAACTGGGCGTCGGAATCTGGATGCCCAAGCCGAGGAAGCTCAGGATCGCTTCGCTGAGGATCACGCCCGCGATGCCGAGCGACGCCAAGACGATCATCGGCGCGATGGCGTTGGGCAGGATGTGGCGGAAAAGGATTTGCGGCGTCGTTGCGCCGAGCGATTTTGCGGCGGTCACATAGTCGAGTTCCTTGATCGCCAAAACCTGACTTCGCATCATGCGGGCGTCACCGGGCCACGAGATCAAGCCGAGCGCGAGGAAGATACTGACCGGTCCCGGCTCGAAGATCGTCACCCAAACGATCAGGAACATCAGCCCCGGAATAGCGAAGAACACGTCGGTGATCCGCATGATCACGTCGTCGATCCAGCCGCCATACCAGCCAGCCAGCGCACCGACGGTCATGCCGATACTGATGGCGACGGTCTGGGCGACCAAGCCGATCACGAGCGAAATCCGCGCGCCGTAGATCAAGCGGCTGAGCAGGTCGCGTCCGAGTTCGTCAGTGCCGAGCAGAAATTCAGCGCTCGGCGGTGTTAAGCGGGCGGTGTAGTGCGGCTCAATCGGGATCATAGGGCGCGATCACGTCGGCAAAGATGGCGCTGAAGGTGATGATCGCGACGATGACCATGCCAAAGACCGCGACCCGGTTGCGCCGGAAGGCGCGCCAGAAGCGCGTCCGGTTCGAGGTGCGCTGCGGCACTACGTCAAGGACGGGAACGCGGAGCGTGGTGGGTTCTACTGGTGCTGCCATGCCCGCCCCCTAGTTATAGCGAATGCGCGGGTTGACCAGCGCATACAGAAGATCGGTCAAAAGGTTGATGATCACGAACAGGAACGCGCCGAAGACGAGGATGCCCAAGATCACCGGCGTGTCGCGGCGCTCGATTGCCGGGACGACGGCACGACCTAAGCCGGGCCAGTTGAAGATCGTCTCGGTGACGACCGACCCGCCAAGCAGGTAGCCGATGTCCAGGCCGACGACCGTGATGATCGGGATCAGCGCGTTGCGGAGTTGATGCCGGATCAGGACGACGCGCGGGGCAAGTCCCTTTGCAGCGCGCGGTGACGATGTAATCCTGCGCTTTGACTTCGAGCATCGCCGACCGGGTGACGCGGGCGAGCGTCGCCGAAAGGTTGGTGCCGAGCACCAGCGACGGCAAGATCATGTGCATAATGCTGCCGTCCTCGTAGCCTGCTACCGGGAACAGCGCGATCCCGTATTTGCTCTGGGTCAGGAACAACTGCGCCAGCAGCGCCAGCCAGAAGATCGGCACGGAGACGCCGATCAACGAGATCACCATCAAGACGTGATCCGCCCATTGATACTGTTTCTGCGCGGCGATAATCCCCGCCGGGATACCTATCAGCAAGCCGACCAGCAAGCCGCCTGCCATCAGTTGCAGCGTGCGCGGAAAGCGATAGGCGATGATGTCGGAGACGTTTTCCTCAAGGACGTAGGACCGTCCGAGGTTGCCGTGCAGGATTTGCCCCAGATACTCGCCGTAGCGCTCAAGGAACGGCTTGTTCAGTCCCAATTCTTCGCGGATACCATCGACCACTTCGGGCGACAGCCGGCGATACTGTTCGCCGAGCACCGCGCGCAGCGGGTCGCTGGGCATAAGATAGGCGAGGATGAACAAGACGGTGAGGATGCCGAACAGTGTGGGGATGACCTGTAATAAGCGTCGCAAAACGTAGCTAGACAAATAAGTTTCCCCTAAGGTCGCCGGGGCAAGGCATCGGAACGCACGCCCCGCAATGAAGTTTGAAACCGGTTGTAGGGGCGCCTATCTTCGACAAGATCAGTGCTGCGCCCCTACGGTTCGACCTCACCCTCGCCCCCTCTCCGTCGCTTCGCTTACAAGAGGGGGAAGTCACGAGGGTGAAGCATTTGCTGCTATTCCATCGCGCTTGCGTCGACGGTCACGTCGGCGAGGCGGGCAGTGTAAGTGCCGCCGCCACCGGGATTGAAGTTCGCGATGTACGGCTTTTGCAGCCAGTAAACCTTGCTGTATGCCGAGACGATCCACGGGGAGTCTGCGGCGATCAGGTCGAGCGCCTGCTGGTAGATAACCTTACGTGCGGCGGGATCATATTCGACCATCGCCTGACGAATCAGCGCATCGACGGCGTCATTGTTGTAGTGCGTATCGTCACGCCCGTCGAGGAACAGGTAGTTGAGCACGTCGGACGGGTCGGTCAGACCGGAACTCCAACCACTGAGGAAGAAGATCACGTCATCCTGACCGATGTGATCCCAGTAGGTCGAGGAGTCCTCGACTGTCGATGTTCATAGTCACGCCCAAGTTCTTGAGGTCTTCTTGCAGCACGGGCAGCGAGAGTTCGTCGCGGGCGCTGGAGAAGACGTAGAGCGTGATTTCGGGGATACCCTCACCACCGGGGAAACCCGCCTGTTCAAGCAGGCTGGCGGCGGTTTCGAGGATCGTAGTCGTAGAGTCGGCGTCTCAGGATCGGTGCTCCATCGGCGGCGGCAGGTAACCTTCGTCAGCCGGGAAACGCGCGCCTTCCATCAGGTCGTTCCAGACGAGATCACGGTTGAAAGCGTGGGCGAACGCCTGCCGGACGAGCGGGTTCTCGGAGAAGAAGCCGGTGTCCATCTTGAAGCCAAAGTAGCGGACGTTGAAGCCGGGGCGCTCGTTATATTGATCGCTGAATTCGTCCAGCACCGCCTGACGCTGCCCGGTCGGGAAGCTGGTCAGGAAGTCGAGTTCGCCTTCACGGTACTGAAGCAGCGCGGTATTGTCGTCCGGCACGTTGATGAAACGCACGCCAGCGACGCTGGGTTTGCCTTCTTCGTAGTAGTCGGGGTTGGCTGCCAGTTCGAGGAAGCTGTCACGCTGCCATTCGACGAACTGGAAAGGACCCGTGCCAACGGGGCTGTTGATGTAGTCGCCGATGTTGTTGACGACTTCGCAGGGCATACCGGGGACGCCCAACATGGTCAGGAACAGACGGTTCGGTTCCTTGAGCGTGACGTTGAGCGTGTAGTCGTCCGGCGCTTCGATGCCGCTGATGGTGTCGGCTTCGCCCGCCTTGAATTCGTCATAGCCGACGACGCTTTCGAGCCACTCAGGATGCGCCGAGATCGACTCGTCGTCGGTGACACTATACTGGGCGGCACAAATCCAGTCGTCCGACTTGAACTCGCGGTCGCCGTCTACGAACTCGACGTTGCCGGTGTCGTGGAAAAGGACGCCGTGACGGAGGTTGAAGGTGTAGTTCAGCCCGTCATCGGAGACTTCCCAACTTTCGGCGAGACGTGGAACAAAATCACCCGTTTGGGAGTTCAGCCCGATCAAGCCTTCGAAAATGTTGTTGTTGACCGAACTGATGGCGACGGTGGTTGCGGTGAATGGGTTGAGGTGTTCCGGGTCGGGCGACATCGGATAACGGAGCACATACCCCTCATCCTGTGCCGCTACCGGAATCACCAGCAGGCTGGCGATCAGCAGCAGGAACACTATCTTAAGGCTGGTCTTGATCATGCGGTTCTCCTTGTAAGTGAAAAAGCCGATGCAAAAAAACAACTAGTATTGATGTTACAACATGTTGCTTTGTCTCCCATTCTACTGATCCAACCCAAAATTGCGAATTGGTCATAAATTGCCAATAGCTGCTCAATTCGTTGTACTATCTATGCACTTTACAGGGCTAACAAGCTGGATTAGTGTCAATGTCCCCTATTTTAAAACCTGCTGCACTGCGGCGCGGTGACACCGTAGCACTGGTCTGTCCATCGAGCCGACCGTTCGACCCGGGCAAAATCGCGCAAGGAAAACAGTTCCTAGAGTCCGAAGGCTTCAACGTCATCGTCGGCGAGCATGTGCTCAAGCGTTACGGCAACTTCGCTGGGACGGATGATGAGCGCCTCGCCGATTTCCACGCCGCATGGGCGAATCCTGAGGTCAAGGCGCTGCTGTGCGAGCGCGGCGGCAATGGCGCGTCGCGGCTGCTGCCGCGCCTCGACTACGATCTGATTCGCGCCAACCCGAAAATCCTGATCGGCTACAGTGACATCACGGCGCTGCACCTCGCCATCCACAAGCTGACCGGGATGATCACGTTCCATGGACCAGTCGTCATGGACGCGCGGGCGACGCGCTACAGCTATGAACAGTTCATGCGCGCGCTGACGAGCGATCAGCCGCTCGGTGCGCTGGCGGATCCGCCCGTAGACAGTCCATATCCACCACCGTACCCGCCTTTCCGCGTGACCATCCGCGCGGGGAAGGCACGCGGGCGGCTGATCGGCGGCAACCTGACGCTGATCATGGAGACGATGGGGACGCCTTACGAGATCGACACCGAAGGCTGCATCCTGTTCGTCGAGGATTTGGGCGAAGAACCGCATTACTACGACACCTGTTTCACCCAGCTTCGGCAGGCGGGCAAGCTGAGTGCGGCAGCCGGAATCATCGTTGGGCAGTGTGCCAGCAGCGAGCCGCACGGTGCGTTGATCAGCAACTTCAGCATCGAGGAATTGATCGAGCAGCACATGGGCGACCTCGGAATCCCCGTGGTCTATGGGATGCGGCTCGGTCACACGCCGGATCAATGCGTGCTGCCGGTCGGCGCGTTGGCGTCGCTGGATGCGTCGGATCATGACGTTACGCTGATGATCGAGGAGGCAGCATGTCTCTAATTAAGCCTAAAACATTGAAACAAGGCGACCTGATCGGCATCGTCACGCCGGGAGAGTATGCGCGCAATCCAAGCGAGCTGCTGACCGGGCGGGCAGCGTTGGAGCAAGCTGGGTTCCGCGTGGTGGTCGGCGCGCACGCGCGATCACAGTACGGCTATTTCGCCGGGACGGACGAACAGCGCGCTGACGACTTCAACACGATGCTGCGCGACCCCGACGTGCGCGCGATCCTCACGTGGGGGTCGATCTGGGGGGCGGCACGGCTGCTTTCGCTGGTCGATTATGAAGCGGCACGGCGCGACCCAAAAGTTATTATCGGCTGCGGCAGCACAACCGCCCTACTCAACGCCCTGCTTCAGCGCGCCGGATTGATCACGCTGCACGGGGCGACGTTCGGGACATTTACCCGCTCGGCTTACACGAACGCGGCATTCTTCCGCGCGCTTACGACAACTGAGGCGCTCGGCAGCGTCGGTCAGCCGGGCGGCAGCGACTACCCGCCGCTCGTGCCTTACGTCGGCGGGCGCGCCAGCGGAATGCTGGTCGGCGGGAGTATCGCGGCGGTCGCCCATTCGTTGGGAACGCCGGATGAAGTCGATACGGCGGAGAAAATTCTACTGCTCGAAGCGCGCGACCTGCGCCCGGAAATGATCAGCCGATATCTCACCGTCCTGACCAACAGTGGCAAGCTAACAGCAGCAGCGGGCATCATCATCACCGAACTGGTCGACTGTTCCAGCCGCGATACCTATAATACGTTCAGTCTGGAAGGAGTCCTCGAAGATCGGCTTTTGCCCCTGAGCGTGCCATCGCTCTACGGGCTGCGGCTGGGTCAAGGGCGCGACAGCGCGACCGTGCCGCTTGGCGCGCGAGCCACGCTTGACACGGCGACGCGCACGCTAACGATTGACGAACCGGCATTGAGTGGGTGTTAACGACGATTAGTCGGGTCAGCTGCAGCCGATTCTGCCGAGATCCATCGAAGCCAGGCGATCAGCCGGAACCAAATTCGAACACTCATTTGCGCTCAAAAACGAAAACCCGGCTCAATACTGAGCCGGGTTTTCTCTGAAATAGCTTTTTTGGGGAAGGAGGGATGCTCACCCAGAGGGGGATACATGTATTCTCCTCCACACAAATGAGCAGAATTAGAATAGTCGGTAGAGCACAACAATCTACCGATTAGCGGACCAAAGCGCGAAGTTTCAGTCTGTTTGCTGGTCACCTGTGGTGGAGTTCTTCGGGCTAATCCGCGCCCTTGAGTTGATCATCCCCCGATTTAGCCGGAGGGCGTCGCCGCGCTTGGTGCAGGGTTGAGGCTGATAATGTAGGCGATCACGTCCGCGATCTGCTGAGGCGAAAGTCTGCCTTCGTCACCCCAAGCTGGCATTGCGATTTCAGGGTTAGGACCTTCCGCATCCGAGCCGTGCTCGATGAAAAGATCGACGTTGTAGGCGTAGGTGTAAGGGTCGGCGCTGATCAAAGTGTCGTCAATCGGGTTTAGCGGTGGAACAGTGCCATCGTCCGAGCCGGGATTAGGAACACCCCCTTCGCCATTCGCCCCATGACATTTTTGGCAGTTGGCGACGAAGAGCTGCGCGCCGCTTGCTGCGTCACCCGTCAAATTGACCGCCTGACCAGCTCCGCCCGGATTCGAGGGTCGCGCGATTTCGTCGCCGCTTTCGGTGGTCGCCGCGGGAGCCGGTGGCACCGCGGTGACCTGCCGAGCATATTCGATCATCGCGGTCGGTACGAGTTCCATGGCGCGATCGATTGGAATCCGCGCCACGCCCGCACTTTGATTCACCCACGCATAGCCTTTGAGGAGCGCCGCTTGCGTCGCCGCCAGCGCTTTGGCATCAACGCTGGGTGGCGTTGCTTGGTAGTTGAACGCCGGATTGCCCGCTTCGATTTGAGCGACCTGCTGTTCCGGCGGATTGAGCGTGCCGCTGAGGTACAGCAGAACGACGACAACGACCAATAGGCAGATGAAACTAATCACCACCGGGATCACGATCTGGACGTTCAGAAGCCCCCCTCTTTTTGTAGACTGAGGTTCAGGATTTATCGCGCGCGCTCCGTTCTAGAATCGGCGGTAAACGGACGAAGAAAACCGCAAGCCAAATGCCGACAATGCCAACTGGCAGCACGAGGTCGAGCCAGCCAACCCCGCTACCGGACGGATCGAAACTTGGCAGGATCAGCCAGTAAGTGAAGACCAGTTGGGCCACCATCAGCAGCAGCGCGACCCATGCCAGCCTTCGTGTATGGCTCTTGATGCCGTTCGCCAGCAGCAGCACAAACGGCACAGCGCCATTGAACACAATCAATACCAGCGCGACCCACTTCCAACCGCCCGCGCTGCGCGCTAAATACCACGTAATTTCTTCTACCAAATCACCCGCCCAAATCACGAGGAACTGGATGAAGTTCAAGTAAATCCACGTCACCAAGATCGTCAGCAGGATGTTGCCGAAGTCGAGCCGGGTCTGGAGTTTGGTTTCGGGATCGTCCCAGCTCGTCAGCGCCAGCACGATAGTCACAAAGGCGAACGCCGTCAGCGCTTGAGTTGCCAACATGACCACGCCGTAAATCGTCGAATACCAGTCCGGCTCAAGCGACATAAACCAATCAATCGACGCCAGCGTCATCAAGGGGAAATGCAGGATCAGCCCGACGATCGAGATATTCGCCGCTGCGAATCGTTTTGCCGGGTCAGCAGCCACGCGAGGATCAGCCAGACAGCGAAGTAGATCAGCGCGCGGATCGCGAAGAACGTCGGGTTTAGAAACGCGCTTTTGTGTTGGAGCAGCGGATTAGCACTGACGGTATCCGGCTGCGCCCAAGGATAAAGCGAAGACAATCCGAACAAAATCGGGATGAACAGAACGGCGGTCACGACAATCAACTGGGCGCCAAGTTCGAGGAAGGGACGAAGCGAGTTACCCCAAAGTCCCTTCGTGACGTGCTGGATCATCAGCATGAACAGACAGCCTAGACTGAGGCTGGCGACGAAGCCGAAGCCGACCAAATAGGCGTGGAAAAACGCCGTGCTGTCGGTCAAGACGCCGATCAATCCGGCGATCACGCCGAACACTCCAACAATCACAGCACCGCTGCGGATACGGGATAGCGTGGCAGTTTGCGTTAGTGTCGTCATTGCGGTAACTGCCCCCGGTCAGATTCGGCAAAGTGCTGGCGGGTGCGTGCTGGCTCAATTGCAGCGCTTGCACGTAGGCGACCACTGCCCAGCGGTCTGGCACGGCAATTTGTTCTGCGTAGCTATACATGACGCCGATGCCGTTTGTGATCACGTTGAAGAAAAATCCCGGCGGCTGCCTGCGAACGGCATCGCTGTGGTAGGATGGCGGCGCAGGAAAGTCGTACTGCGTGACCACACCATCGCCGTAGCCGGACGCGCCGTGACAGGGTTGGCAGTAAATGGTGTACAAGTCTTGCCCCCGCTGGAGCAGATCGGGTGTAACCGGCAGCGGAAAATCGGTCGTGTACTGGTCGTTCACAATTCCGGTCGTCAGCGCCGGGTTATCAACGACCGCATCGGCAGCGACGACGCCATCAGCGAGCGGTTGAGCGCAGGCACCATCTTGAAAGCCGTCGATCTGCCCGTAAGTCGTGCATTTCACCTGATCCGTCATCGTGTTCGCACACGCGGAGACGAGCAGCAGCACCAAGAGGACTAAAGCCATACCCTTATGCTTCCACATCGGCGACCTCCAGCGGCTTGAGGCTTTCGAGGAAGGCGCGAGTCGCGGCTGCGTCGAATTGGGGATCAGCGGTTTCGATGGACAGGAAGAAGCGATCGCGCGTGACTTCCCTGAATTCCGGCACGTTGAAAACCGGATGATAGGGCATCGGCAGCCGGTTGAGCAGGAGCATCCCGATCACACCGCTGAACGCGGCGAACAGCACAAACAATTCGAACGCAATGGGCACGAACGCCGGGATACTGTCCAGCGGACGCCCACCCACTTCGACGGGGTAGTTGACGACGGCACTCCAATACTGCATCCCCAAGCCGACCAACATCCCGACGAAACCGCCCCCCAGCACGATATAGCTGATACTGATGGTGGAGTCGTCCAGCAGTTCGGTCATGCCTTCGATGGCAAACGGACTGAAGGCGTCGAACTTGCGATAACCCGCCTCGCGCGTACGACGTGCCGCCTCCAGCAGGTCAGCAGCGTCAGCAAATTCAGCCAGCAGGCAGTACATAAGCGGTTTAGACTCCTTCCTCTTCCGCGGCAATCTCCTCCTGCACCTCGGAGATCGAGATTACGGGCAGGAAGCGGATAAAAAGGAAGATCAGCGACGTGAAAAAGCCAATCGACCCGATGACTGTGACGATGTCCCAGATCGTGGGCAGGAAGAGTCCCCAAGACGAGGGCACGTAATCGCGCGTCAGGCTGACCGTGACGATCACGAAACGCTCGGTCCACATGCCGACGTTGACCAAAAGCGAGAGGATGAACAGCAGCAGGGCGCTGCGCCGAACCCGCTTGAACCAGATCGTTTGCGGCACGACGACGTTGCAGACGATCATCAGCCAGTAGAGCGGCGCGTAGGGACCGAGCGCGCGATATTGGATCGTGAACTCTTCAAAGGTGTTGCCGCTGTACCAGCCGGAGAACACTTCCAGCGCGTAGCTGTAGCCGATCAGCAGCGACATCGTCAGCAGGAACTTGGCGATATTCTCCAGATGGCGGTCGGTGATCAAATCTTCGAGGTGGTAGAACTTTCGCAGCGGAATGGCAATGGTCAGCACCATCGCCAAGCCGGAGAGCAGCGCGCCGATGACGAAGTAGGGTGGCATGATTGTGCCGTGCCAACCGGGGACGATCCCGTAGGCGAAGTCCATACCCACGATGCTGTGGACTGAGATGACGAGCGGCGTCGCTAACGCTGCCAGCCAGAAGTAGACTTGATGATAGCGGTTCCAGTGACGCGCTGATCCGCGCCAGCCCATGGCCAGAAAGCCGAAGACCACGTGAGCAAAGCGCCGCTGCGCCCGGTCGCGCACGGCAGCGAGGTCAGGGATCAAGCCGACATACCAGAAGACCAGCGACACCAGTCCGTAAGTCATCACGGCGAATAAGTCCCACACCAACGGGCTGCGGAACTGGGGCCACATCATCTCGGTGTTCGGGTAGGGCAGCAGCCAGTAGAAAAATTGCGGGCGACCGAGATGCAGCAGCGGGAACAGCATCGCCATCAGTACCGCGAACAGCGTCATCGCTTCGGCGAAGCGGTTGATCGAGGTGCGCCATTTCTGCCGGAACAACAGCAAGATCGCCGAGATCAGCGTCCCGGCATGACCAATCCCGACCCACCAGACAAAGTTGGTGATGGCGTAGCCCCAAGCCGCCGGAATCTCGATGCCGAAAATGCCCACGCCCGCGGTGAACAAGATCACGACCATCACGCCGAAGGTCAGCGTGAGCAGCACGGCGACGCCAAAGCCGAGCAGCCAACCGCGCGGCGTCGATTGCCTTAGCACCAGCGAGCTGATCCGGTCGGTGATATTGGCGTATTGCTCAGCGGGAGTCGATTCGTTCGCAGCCATCAGCTTTGCCTCACGCTTCCATGCCGGAAGCCAACGAGACATCCGCCAGCGCGGGATTCGGGTTCGTTAGCTTCGATAGATAGGTTGTGCGCGGGCGCGTGTTCAACTCCGCCAGCAAGGCGTAATCGCGGGGCTGGGCTTTACGCTGCGCGACTTCAGTCGCCGGGTCGGCGCTGTTGCCGAAGACAATCGCATTCGCCGGACAAGCTGCTTGACAGGCGGTCTTGATCTCGTCGCCGCCGATGCGCCGCCCTTCGTCATCCGCCTTGATCCGCGCCGCTTCAATCCGCTGGATGCAGTAAGAGCACTTTTCCATCACGCCGCGACTGCGGACGGTCACTTCGGGATTGTTGAGCACCCGCAAATCGGGATCGGTATAGTCAAAGAAGTTGAAGCGCCGCACCTTGTAGGGGCAGTTGTTCGAACAGTAGCGCGTGCCGACGCAGCGGTTGTAGATCATCTCGTTCAGACCTTCGCTGTCGTGAACGGTCGCCTGCACTGGGCAAACCACTTCGCACGGGGCTTTTTCGCAGTGCATACAGGGCACCGGCTGCTGGAAGAATTTCGGGTCATCCACGCTGCCGCTGAAGTAGCCGTCAACTCGCAGCCAATGCATCTCCCGACCCGCGCTCACCTGTTCCTTGCCCACCACTTGGATGTTGTTTTCCGCTTGGCAGCCGATGATACAGGCATTGCAGCCGATACAGGCGTTGAGGTCGATACTCATGCCCCACGAGTAATCACCTACAGGGAAGTCGGGGTAAAGCGATGGGTTTTCCACCTTCGGGAAGCCGAGGGTCGGATCCTGCTGATAGGCGTCGAGCGTCCCGGCGCGGATCAGGTCACGCCCTTCCATCGAGAAGTGGTTCTGCGTTCGCGCAAACTTGTAGTGTTCGCTCAGTGGGCTGATGGTCAGCCCGGTGCTATACCACGCGGGCAGCGTCAGCAGCGGGTAAGCATTAAAGCCCGTTTCCGTGCCAACCTTGCCGGTCTGCGTTCGACCATAGCCCAGCGTGACCGTCACGCAGTCATCAGCTTGACCCGGCAGGATCATAATCGGCGCGTTGACGCCCCCCGCTTAAGTCTGCAACTGGACGATGACTTCGTCCGTCAAGCCGAGCCGTTCCGCCGTCGCCGGGCCGATCAGTGCGGCATTGTCCCACGTCAGTTTGGTGAACGGTTTCGGTAGTTCTTGCAGCCAGCCGTTGTTATTGAACGTGCCGTCCCAGATTGAGGAGTCCGGGCGAACCGTCAGCTCCAGCCCGTCGAAGGCGGCGGGCGCGTCCGGCAACGTGAAGTCGGCCAGTGTGACCGCCACTGGTTCAGCGGCGCTGTTTGCTACCAGTCCATCGCGCAGCGCCGTAGCCCAGAACGTATCGAAGTCGTCCGTTTGCACGGCATTTTGCCAGTGCCCTTGCACGATGTCGTGATCGCTGCTCACTTGATCAGCGCTGGTGACGAGGGTATTCGCCAGCAGTCCCAATGCCGAGCGGGTGTCGTACATGGGCTGGATCAGCGGCTGGAGGATCGTCGTCGTGCCATCGTAAGCGCGAGCGTCGCCCCACGTCTCAAGGTCGTGCGTCATCGGCAGCTGCCACGCGCAGCGCGCCGACGTTTCATCTTCGTAGAGGCTCAGATGCGCGCTGAACGGCAGCTTCGCCAGCGCATCGGCGAACAGGATGTCCGCCGGAGCCGTGTAAGCGGGATTGCCGTCGATGATCAGCAGCGCTGAGACGCTGCCGTCTTGCATATCAGCAGTCAGCGTCCGCAGCGACTCGACCTGCGCGTCCGTTTGGCTGAACAGCGGTTCAATATAGGTCACGGTTTGCCCGATGCTGCCGAGCATCGCGTTAATCCATGCTGCCAGCGTGTGGACGACGGGCGGCTGACCTGCGCCAGCCGTGACTAAGCTGGTTCCACCGTGCGCCTTTAGGTCGTTCGCCAGCGCGTCGAGCCATGGCGTCCACGAATCCGGCACATCGGCGGGCGCAGCGCCGGATAAACCCAACCGCTCGGCCAAAGCCCGCGCGAACCGCTCGACATCACTGGGACGCAGCCGCAGGCGGTGATCCGCCATCGCTCCGGTAATCGTCGGCGTGCTCTCGACCACGTAGAGGCGATTTATCGCCACTTGATCGGCGTTGATACGACGCTTGTCGCTGAAGGCGCGGGTGTAATGCAGCCGTCCGGGTTCAGTAAAGAGGAAGTCCGCGTCCAGCGATAGAATCACGTCGGCGTTTTCGAACTGATAGATCGGCATCAGCGCTTGCCCGAACGCCAGCTGCGTTCCGGCGCTGACGTTATCGCCGTTGATCGGCTCGTATTGATGCCACTGAACGTCGGGGAACTGCTCGATCAAAGCCGCCATCTGCTCCATCAGCGTCGGCGACGTGACCATCGGCGTTAGAATGCGGACACCCTGTCCGCTAGCGCCCAACACGTCCTTCCAGTCGCTGGCGAAGGCATCCCAACTGCTCGCTTGCCCCTTGTGCAGCACCGTTTGCGCTCGTTCGGGATCGTACAGCGAGAGAATGGACGCCTGCGCGAACACGTCAATCCCGCCCAAACTCGTTGGATGATTAGGGTTGCCTTCGATCCGCGTCGGTCGCCCGGTGTTGCTCTCGACCAAAATTCCGGTCGCGTAGCCGCTCAAGCGGTGGGCGGTCGCGTAGAACTGCGGCTCGCCAGGGATCAAATCGTCCGGTTTGACGACGTAGGGGATAATTTCCTTTGAGGATCGTGGGCTGCACGCCGCTATACCCGCCAGTGCCAGCGATGCAGCCGCCAGTTGTAAGAAGCGGCGGCGACTAATCGGCGCGTTTCCTAGCCCCTGCGGAAACTCCTGCTCGACGAAAGTTCGAAATTCGGGTGTGTCCGCCAATTCCTCAAGGCTGCGCCAGTAGTCTCTGCCCGTTACCCCGGTCAGCCGTGCGCGGATTTTGCTCATATCCACGGAGTTATGATCTGGCAAATCCTAATCTCCTTTGCTACGGCTCAGCGGTGACAGACGTAACAGCCGGTCAAGCGTTGAGACTGGATACCGTACTCGTCAACCAGCGTCGTGCCTGAGGTTTGCGCTTGGGCGTCGGGCTGCCAGCCCATCGTGAAAACGTCTTTTTCCGGGCGCAGGTTGTTCGCCGGATCACGGTGACAGCTCAAGCACCACTGCATCGTTAGCGGCTGCGTCTGGTAAACGATGGACATTTCGTCAACCCGCCCGTGACAGGTTTCACAGGCAACGCCGTGATCGACGTGGGCGCTGTGATTGAAGTAGACAAAATCCGGCAGGCTGTCAACGCGCTGCCAGACGATCGGGGTTCCGCTTTCGAAACTGGAGACAATCGCCTGCGTATCCGGCAGGTTCTGAACGACCTGCGTGTGACAGGTCATACATTGCTTGGTGGAGGGCATTCCCGCGAAGGCCGAATTTTGCACTGAGGTGTGACAGTAGCGGCAGTCGAGTTGCAGTCGTCCGGCGTGAATCTCGTGGCTGAAGGCGATCGGCTGCTCGATGATCACGTCTTGGTTCGTAGTGGCGAAGGACTGGTTGTACAACACCCACAGCCCAATAACCACCGGGATGACGAGCGCTAAGCTGACTAGGCTTAGGCGCGCGATCGCATTGGCACTACGTGGGAAGATTTGGATCATCGCTAATCCACCATATTCATGAAATAAGGTTAATTGCGACTATATAAAGTAATTAAAAGATAAATGATAGTAACTCGCTTGGCAGGGAGATCAACTCATGGATTGTGGCATTTTGCACAAATCGGGAATAGTCACATCCAGAATCTCCGAAGAAAGGACAAGTAGCGTTTTCCAGCCAGCACGGTAGCTAAGGAGAGACCCAATTGCACTTTTCGTTGCCAAGGCAATAGAGTCTGAGTTTTAACGTCGCAGCCGAAGCGAGTTTCCAACCACCAACAAACTGCTGGATGCCATCGTCGCCGCAGCGATGATCGGCGAAATGACACCGAACGCTGCCAGCGGCACCGCGATTAGGTTATAGGCGAAAGCCCAACCCAGATTTTCGTAAATGATTCGTCGGGTGCGGCGGCTGTGGTGGATAAACCACGGGATCAGCGTCAAATCGGACTGCCTCAGGACAATGTCGGAGGTTTCCGCCGCGACATCCGTCCCGCTCATGACGGTAATACTCAGATCAGCCTGAGCTAAGGCGGGCGCATCATTCACGCCATCACCGACCATGGCGACCGACTCGCCCTGATGCTGCCAGTGGCGGATTCGCTGCCCTTTGCCCGCGGGATCGCAGCTACCTTCAAACTCAGAAAACTCTAGTTCTTGGGCAATTGCCTGCGTTGTGCGCGGATCATCGCCGGATAACAGCACCGGGATAATGTCGGCGGCGCGCAGTTGGGCGAGCGCATCCTGTGCCGTACGGATTCGGTTCGTCGCGCAGAGCAATATAGCCAGCAATCGCCGTATCCCAACCCACCCAGACGACGGTTTCGCTGCGCGCAGTCCGGGCGGCAACGTCGGTTTGCGCCCACGCGGGTAGCGCCTCGCCGCCGACATATGGCAGCGACCCAATACGAACAGCAGCACCTTCTACCTGCGCGCGGACTCCCTGACCTCGATCAACATGAAAACCAGCAGTTTGGGGCATAGTCTCCGCATTCGCGGCAGCAATTGCCCGGGCAATCGGATGCTCGGAATAATGCTCGACGGCGGCAGCGCGACCCAGCAGGTCGTTTTCCGACAGCTTGACGTCAGGCGCAGCCACGACCTTGACAACGGTCATTTGACCGCAGGTCAGCGTTCCGGTTTTGTCAAAGACGATCCGTCGCACCTGAGCAGCGGTCTCCAGCGCGACCGCGTTACGCACGAGGATGCCCTTGCGGGTGGTGTGCCCCAGCGTGACCGTGAGCGCCAAGGGTGTCGCCAGCCCTAACGCACAGGGACAGGCGACCACCAGTACGGCGACGCCCGCGAGGATCGCGGTTGAAGCCGGGTGCCCGATCAAGAGCCAAGCGATGATGGTCAGCACCGCGGCGGCTAAAATCCCGAAGGCAAAATAGGCGGAGGCTTTGTCGGCGAGCCGCTGTACTGGCGGTTTGGTAGCGAGTGTTTGCTCGACGAGGTGCGTGATCTGGGACAGACGGGTTTGTTCGACGGGACGCTTGACCCGCGCCGTCAGGGCATTGTCCGTGACGATGGTTCCCGCGAAAATGAGATCGCCGGGGCCTTGCTCGACCGGCAGCGATTTGCCGGTGAGCAGCGCTTGATCGACCGCCGCGTAGCCTTCGACCACTTCCGCGTCGGCGGGCACGCGCTCGCCCGGTTTCACCAAAATGGTATCACCAGCGACCAACTTGTGCGCTTGAACGTCTTGCCACGCGCCGTCCTGCTGAAGGTGGGCGGTCTGCGGCTGGAGACTGAGCAAATGGCGAATATCTTTGCGCGCTCGCGTGCCGCCGACGGTCTCGAGGTAACGCCCCAGCATGATGAACATGGTGATCATCGCCACCGAGTCAAAGTAGGCTTCGCCGCTGCCGGTCAGGGCGATGTAGGCGCTGTAGGTGTAGGCAGAGAGCGTCCCTAAAGCGACGAGGGTATCCATCGTCGCCGTGCGCGCCCGCAGCGAACGCCATGCGCCGCGCAGAATCGAACTGCCACCGATGAACAACACGGGGGTCGCCAGCGCCCAGACGACATATTGCAGGTTGCGCGTCTCCGTTGCGTTGAACTGTCCCTTCGCATAGAGCGGATACAGCCATTCGAGATACAGCAGCATGATCTGCATCCCGAAAGCCGCCGCTACCAGCAAACGCAGAAGCGTGCGTTCTTGGTGACGCTCGGCGCGCTGCTCATCGAAATCCGTCAACGAGCGCGCGTGATAGCCCAGCCCATCAAGCCGCTGCAGCACTTCGGTCAAATCGACCTGCTTCGGATCAAATTGAATGCGCCCGCGTTCGGCGGCGAAACTTACATCAACCGATTGAACACCGGGCTGATTGCGCAGAAGTTTCTCCGCCGCCACCGCACAACCCGCGCACCACATACCATCGATTGAAAAATAGGCGTCTTGATGGTCGTGCGGTCGGATCAAGTTGCCAAGTCCGGGATTCAGTGATGGCTTATCCGCTAGCTGGTCGAGCAGGTCGTTGGCATGAGCTTTTTCGTAAGCATTCGCGCATCCGTTGCAGCAGAAATGCTTCGTTTCGCCCCCAATTTCGCGGATGACGGGTTCGCGCTTGAGCGGCATACCACAGAGATCGCAGGTATCAGCCATAGTTCACTGCCCCCATGAAACGAAAAGCCGGTGCACTGCACCTAGCACACCGGCTTAATCGAGCGTCAGCTTACTTCAGTAAAAATGTGGGTTGTGAGGTTCTGTAACTCGACGTGCGGTTCAAACTCTGCCAAGATTTTATTCTCGGACAACTGAGAGTTCCGATGTGCCTCTAAGTCCTCCCATTGATCCCAGACGCTTTCGATGACCAGATGAGTCCGATCCGTGAGGTCAAGCGACGACATGGCTCGTGCCGTCGTATAGCCATCATCCACCGGTAGCATCGTTTTGAGATAGCCCAGCACCCGTTGGAGCGCCCCCCCGATCTTCAATTCGTCCATCTGCTCTATCGGGATGTCAAAGCTCACCTGATATATGTATGCCATGACAACCTCCTGCTCAGAATAAGCCCGTGATCAGGTAGATGACAAACCAGATCAAAATCCCCGGCAAAGCTAGTTTGAGCAGCGGTGGCAAGCCACCGCCGGCTTCCTCGATCACCCCGGCAAAACTGTCGATGTAACCATCTGCCCGGATTTCCTCATTCCCCTCAAAGTCAGTTTCTCGGTGCCCCTTGCTACCGGGCAGCACGTCGGGGTGATGCTTGACCGCTACTAGGACGGCAAACAGCAGGAGAATGACCGCGCCCGCCCCGACCCACCAAACTTCATTCCATACATCCAGTGTGTTTTCCGGCATGTCATTCCTCCTTCTGATAGGACCAAGCTTCCGGTTCTTTGTCTTCCAGCATGCGATACTTGGCGGCTTCGATGTCTTTGAATTGTCCGCGCCGCCAGCCCCAGATGAGCAGAACTATGCCGCTCAGAATCGAACGAATCCCAACCAGACCAGAAATGCCCACGCGCCGAGGGTCATGATCCATTACCTCCCGGTGTTGGCGTGCTGGTTGCCGCCGCACTATTCGCGGCGACCAACTGCTGCGTATAGGTCATCACGTCCCAGATGTTCGCGTCCGAAATGCCATAGCCCAACCGGAAAGGCGGCATCACCGACTCAGGTACGCCATCCCAGATGCGCCAGAAAATATAAGCGTCTTCCATGTTGGCGGGAAGCGGTGCCGGACTGCCGCTCGCATTGCCCTGCGTGCCGGGACCATTGCCTTGACCATCACTACCATGACAGGTCGCGCAGTACTGATCGTAGACTTGCTTGCCGAGGTCGGTATCGATGACGTGCCCTTCGCCCGTCCAGTCAGACCGGCTCAAGGTGATAAACCTTGCGGGAATCTCGTTGGTGTAGACGCTGCTCGTGACCGGTTGCCCCATCATGAACGAATCCATCAAGTACTTGATCGCGTCCCAACGCTGTTCCCACGTCAGCCATTCACCCCAGACCGGCATGGCAGTGTCTTGGATGCCGAAAGTCACTTTGGCGATGTGTTCGCCCTCTGATTCGGGCGTCATCGTCTTGCCCGCCATGCTGCGGAAGTCCGCCGGGGTCGGGTTGAGATAAGCGCCGTCCCACCCTGTACCGTCGCCAGCTAGTCCGTGACAATGGGCGCACTGCTGCAAAAATACGTCCTTGCCCCGTTCGTAAGACACGTCGGCAGGAAAGCGCATACTCTCGCGGTAAAAGTCGGGATAATTGAAGTTACTCCCGTCTGGCGGTGCGGCAGGTGCGGTTTCGGTCTGGGTGAAGATGGCTCGGATATAATGAACCAGCTTCCAGCGATCTTCTTCCGAATAGCGCAGCTTCCAGCTTGGCATCGCACTCCACGGCAAGCCTTCGCTGATGCGCCAGTAGTAGTCGGCGTCGGTGTAATCGCCATAGCTGCCATCGCCAAAGTCGGGCGGGGAGGGCTGAAGCTCAAAGCGATAGGGACCATTGCCGCGTCCGGCATCGCCGTGACAGACCATGCACTCGCGCGTGAAGATGGTCTTGCCTTCATCCACCACCTCGACGGTTAGGTCGACCGGGTTGGTGAGATTGGCATACTCGCCAGTTGGGTCGCCTTCCGCCGGGTCACGCATCGCGGGATGGGCGAAGATCGTCTGAATGTAATTGACCACATCCCAGCGCTCTTGTTCGGATAGGCTGGCTTTCCAAGGCGGCATAACCGACCCCTGTACGCCTTCCGAGACGTGCCAGAACCATTCGTCATCCGGCATCGAGCGATAAGGCTCTTGCTTATAGTTCGCTGGCGTCACGATCAGCGTTTGGGCATAGCTGCCCAGACCGTTTCCGGCGCAGCCGTGACAGGTAAGACACTTATCGACGTAGATTTCTTTGCCCTGTTGCAGATTCGCAGCAGTCCACGCCTGCCAGCCCTGATCGCTGGTCGTCGGCTGAATCACCGCTGGTGTTGCCGGATCCGTGTCGTAAACGTATTCGCTCGGCGGGCGTACCATCCGCATTCCCGCGTAGCGATCCCCTAGCGCGAACAGATACGCGGCAACCGCGGACAAATCCTCATCGGAAAGAAACTCGAAACTCGGCATGATCGACATCGGCGAATAGGCGCGTGGGTCTTTCAAATGATTGATTTCCCAGTCTTCGCTGCGTTTCCGACCGATATACGAAAGGTCGGGACCGGTACGTTCGGAGCCCAGAATCATCGGATTGTCGAACACGTAGTTGCCCGCTTCGGAATTTGGTCCCATGGCAACATCGACGGTGCGCACGTATTGCGTGTGGCAGTAGTTGCAGCCGTTCGAGTAGAACACCTCACGTCCAAGCGCTTCTTGATCGGTGTACGGGTGCGCGATCACTGTTTGATCTGGCGCGATCACCAGCGCCGGAACGATCACCACCACCGTCACCACCGCCGCAAATACGAGAAAGCCGCCAATTACGGCAAGCCGGAAAGTCATTTTCATGGCTATACCCCCTGTCTATCTACTCAAGCCACGACAGGCTCAGGTGTTGTCGGAACCGGCACTGAGGGTTGGACAGCAGGTTTGCCTTTAAGCGCTGTTGCCCAAATGTTGTAAGTGAAAAGGATGAAGCTGACGACCAGCAGCGCCCCACCTGACGCGCGCAGCGCCATATAGGGTTGCAGCCCCGGCAAGACACTCCAGATCGGCAGACCCTGATGCGTCCAGTTCGTGCCCTGAACCAGACCGGTCAGTAAGAAGCCACCAAAGAAGAATATGAACCCGACAAAATAAACGGAATACTGCACATTCGCTAGGCGACGGCTGTAGATTTGGCAGTCATAGATGCGGGGGATGACGTAATAAGCCGCCCCCATGATCACCGACGCCGCGAAGAACAAGAGCGCCAAATGCGCGTGTCCGGGGACATATTGGGTGAAATGGGTCAGTTCGTTGATGCCGAACAGCGCTTGATGCGACCCTTGGTACGAAGCGAAGATATAGGCTGCCCAGCCGGTGATCACGAACCGCAGCGGCACGCTGGAAACAAAGCGATTCCAGTTGCCGCGCATGGTCAGCAAGATGTTCATCATGAAAGCGACGACCGGCAGGATCATGCCGATACTTTCTGCGACCGCGATCGTTTTGAACCACGACGGCACCGGTGCCCACAGCAGGTGATGTCCGCCGACGCCGGTGTAGAAAAACACGATGCCCCAAAACGCGATCAGCGACAGTACGTGGCTGTAGAGCGGTGTTCTCGTTTCACGGGGGACAATGTAGTAGATGACGGGCAGCAGTCCGGTCGTGAACCACAGCCCGAGCACGTTGTGACCGTAAAACCAGTTGAAGATCGAATCATCGATGCCGGTCAACGCGCCGGTTTGAGGATGCCACATCACATTGCCGATGAAGTACAGCACGGGCATCCAGATCAAGCTGCCGCTGATGTACCACAGCGAGACGTACAGCTTCTGCTCAACCCGGTTGGCGATGGTCATGTACAGGTTGAACATGTTGAGCAGCAGCACTGCCATCACGCCCACGTCGACGATCCACACGAACTCGGCGTATTCGCGGCTTTGGGTGTGGGCAGTCACTAACCCGACGACTCCGACTGCTAGCGCGACATTCCACAGCACCATGCAGATATTGCCCAGCACTTCGCTGTACAAGCGTCGTCCGGTAAGGCGCGGCACGATATAGAGCCACAGCCCCATCATGCCGCCGGATAACCAAGCGAACATCACTGTATTGGTATGTGCTTGTCGCAAGCGGGGGAAAACTAACCAAGAAATACCCCGAAAGAAATCGGGGAAGACGAATTGTAGGGCGAGCGTAAGCCCCATCAAGACACCTAAAACCAACCACAATGACGCGGACAAAATGAAGTTTCGAGAGGCACTGTCCTCCCGTGTGAACATGATCCCTCCTTCCCTCAGGTGGGCGTCATCTCACTGTTTTGGTTATCGTGATGTCAAGAATTGATCCATGAGACACGCCCATATTAAGTGACATTGTATATTATTTCACAATGGTGAGCAAATAAGATGGACTTAGGGCAGTAGAAATTCTCAGGTATTCCGATCTGTATTCATAAGAAACCAATCCCAGCATTATGAAACTTGATATACCAAGAAACGGTCAATCAGAGGGTGCTTTTTCGCACAACTGGTGAATGGAAATCGTGTTTTTCGTTCTCGACAGCCGAATCTCCACCAGCTTGCACGTACCGTGACCAAGAGCTAGGCATAGGAGGTAGATCACTGAACCGAGTTTAGTGGACGTTACTACACAGAAATTCACTTTTGCGGCGCTAGCGACAAGCCTACCCGACGCGTAAATCCTAGCATATACCACCCATGATTTGTTCACCTCTGAGCTTGCCCCCGAATAGTGGTTCTTCCGCACTTCATGTAGGTGGGCGGTAGAGCACCCGCAGACGCAGCAGGTCGAGCTTGGCCCGACCATACATTTGACGCTTGATGAACTTGAGCCGATTGACCTGTCCTTCGGTCTGCCCGTTGCTCCAGGAAGTCTCAAGCGCTGCTCGAACCGCTGCATAGTCCTGTTGGATGCCGAGGGCAAAATTGCGCAGAGGAATGACCGAAGTCGCAGCTGAAGCGGCCAACCAAGCATCCAACTCGATCACCAGTCGTTGTTTCACCATCTGGACAAATTGTTGAGCTAAACGATAGGCATTTTCGACCTCCGAGTTTTGCCGCAAATGCCAACAGAGAAGCCGCTGCTGCTCGGATTGCTGCTGCGGATCCTGAACCAGAATCCAGGCCATCTCTCCTGCCGACGGTAAATGGATTGGAGGCTCAGGCTGCGGAGGAGGCGGAATTTGGCGATAACAGTTTGGGGTGCTGGGCGCTGTTTGAGTACGGCGCAGATGCAACCAGCGCAGCACCTGGCGTTCCGTCCCAGGAAAACCTTGCTGGCGGATTTCTCGCCACAGCAGCAGCGCGTTTTCACAACCTTCGGCGTGACGACGCTCCAGATAGGGTAGAAAAGGGTCGAGGATGCTTTTGCGCTGACCGGGTTTGTATTGAGGACAGGCAGTGGCGTAGAAGCTGTTGCGAACGGTTTGCGGATGCAGATGGAGCAACCGAGCAATCTGCCCAATATTGTGACCTTCTTGGCGTAGGCGTTGGATGGTGGCATAGCGCTCCTCGCGCCGCTCTTGCCGGGCTTGTCGAGCATTTTCTTCGGCTTGTGTCCGCCGAAAAGCGCCCCGTCGAGAACTGAGCACCGCGCGAACTTCGGCAGCGACCGGCAACCGTTCGAGCTGCGGGCGTACACTGGTCAGCCAGCGCTGCAGCATCTGGCGCAGGTTGAGCAGCAAATGCCAGCGGTCGGCGACGGCCAGCGCCTGCGGTGCTCCGGACTGGATACCGTTGGTATATTCAGTGGAACGGTCTCGGGTAATGAGTTGGACCTGAGGATGGGTTTGCAACCAGTCACGTACGACGTTGGCGGTGCGTTCGAGCAGCACATCCACGACCTGGTGGCGCTCCAAGTCGACCACGAGCGTGCCATAGTCGCGCCCTTTCTTCAACGCCCAATCGTCAATCCCCAGGACGCGAGCATTCTCTGGCGGCAAGAGCGGCGTTCGACGCAGAACCCGAATGAGGGTGTCGCCGCTGGTCTGGATTTGGAAGCAGCGCAGCACTCGTCGCCCTGCTTCCCCGCCAATCTCAAACGCTACGGTTCGCATACGCTGTGTAAGCCGCTCGGTTCGGCGTGCGTACACCGCTAACCAGCTCGGGAAGCGCTCTACGAACGTCTTTTGCGGACAGCCTAGGTTGACGCAGCGAAACCGCCTGACGGTCAGACGTAGATCAATACCCTGTTCCACGCTGGGTAAGTCCTGCGGGAGACGCGGGTGCCAACCATGCAACGCACGCGAGGTTTGGCCACAACGGGGACATACGCCGCACACGGCGCTGCTGTGCGCCACGACGGTCATCCGATCCGTTTCCTCCTCTACCGCGTCAATGACAAACCCTGGTAGGGCAAACGGTAATCCACTGATTGCAGCCTCTTTTCTCGAAAACCTAGAGTTTGCCTCAGTTTATGTATTCGTAGTTACTTCTTTCTACAGCTTTTGCGGAAGAACCACTCATTGGGGTAAAGCTCACCTCGCCTAAACTGCATCCACTGCTGGCGCTGCCTCGCAGCAGCGCCGTCGTCCCGGAGGGACGACCGACACACCTCAGCAAGGGTGCGCAGTCGCGCATCTGCTCAACATCAGTTCCCCGTCTCCGGTAGGAGATGCGGAGCTGAGGCGTGTCGCAAGCTAAAACGCTTGCCACCTTCCGAGAAACTACCCCCCATGTGCGGTTTTTCTGTCTTTGAAAACGACCTCGTTTAGACAGCGTCCGAGGCTGTTGGATGAAGCAGGCTGTAGGTCAGCATCAATGGCAAACAGGATTTCCTGTCACACACAACCAAGATGCAGGGTGCTACCAGTCAGTAGCGCTTCGTGTCCGACGGACAGCCCCGACCCCCTCAGCCCGCAAACGGAGCGGCTGTCACCCGGTTCGGCATCCCGGCGCTGCCTCGCAGCAGCGCCAGCGTCGCAGTGCGACGCCGAACCATCTCAGCCCAACCCAGCGCAGTGCGCGGCGTTGAGCGGTCAGCGGAAGAGTCTGCTTGAGCGAGCAGTCCCGAGCTGAGATGGGCGCTAGGCTAAAAACCTAGCACCTCAAATGCCGGTGGGGCTTATTGTGCGCCACTGCGTGGCGCACCCAGACAGCCCCTGCGGGTGCTATCTGGTACGTGGGCGGGGACATCCCCGCCCACCGGACGCACCGGCAAACAGGGCGCTGTGTCGTCCAGAACAGCGCTGAAGAGCAGCAGTAGACAGTGACCTTCAGTCAGGGCAGGTCATGCTGTCGCTGGCATCGAGGGGAGCTCGACCAGAGGTGAAGCCTAAATGAGCCGCAGTTTTACGTAGGCGCTTCAGGTCGCGTTCCCGATGCTGACGTTCAAATTCGGCGGTGCCCAATTCTTGGTAGGGCACATGATATTTGAGAAGGTGATAGACGGTTCGGGCGATCTTGTTGGCCGTCGCGACTTGGGCATATAACGGACCCCCTTGTGTCCGCTTGCGCCGGTAGAACGCGCCAAAAGCCGTCGCCGTGTGACTGACGGAGATCGCCGCCTGGCGAAAGGCTTGGCCGGCCCGATTCCGAGACGGCAGGATGCGCGAACGCAGCACTTTGCCGCCTGAAATATCATTGTGCGGAGCCAGCCCCAGCCAGGAGGTGAAATGCTTCTCGGTCGGCCATTGGCTCATGTCGGTGCCAATCTCGGACAAGATTGTCTGAGCCAGACCCGCTCCAATTCCGGCGACAGCCGCGATGTCTACGCCGGTGAGACGCAGGAGTTCGTCCTCGACCCCGGTCGCAGGACTGTTCTTACTCGGCTTTTTGGGCGGACGTTTGGCTGTCGGCGTGGCGCAAGCGTCGGGCGCAACCGACCAACGCGGTTTCATCAGCGCGTATTGCTGCTGAATCTGCGCATCACAGCAGGCAAGTTGCTGGGTGTAGAAGTCGTAGCATTCCAACCCTTGCTGGAGCGCAAACAGGTGTTCGGCTTTCCACGTCCCTGTCAGCGCCTTGGCAATCGTTTCCTCCGAGGATTTACAGTGCGGGTTACGCAGCCGGGCCAACTGCACACTATCCCGCTCCCCCGCCACAATCGCCCGCACGATGGCTAATCCGGTCACGCCGGTAATGTCACTGAGCACCTGCGGCAGTTGGATATTCATCTGCTGGAAGGCTTTCTGCATGTGCTGGATATGCGAAGCGCGATGCTCCAATAGGTCCGCCCGGTGCCGGAGATAAGCGCGCAAGGCACACATTTCCCCGTCCGGACGGAACGAATGGGTCAGCAATCCCACGCTGTGCAGCTTCTGAATCCACTGACAGTCCTGTACGTCGCTTTTCCGTCCCGGTACCCCCTTCAGATGGCGGGCGTTGACCAGGCAAACGGTGAATCCGCGTGCTTCCAGCAGTTCAAACACCGGGATCCAGTACACACCGGTGGACTCCATCGCTACCGTATCCACCTGACAGGCAGTCAGCCAATCCGCTAACGTGTGCAGGTCGACCGTGAACGTTCCGAAAACCCTCACCGGCTCCTCGCATCGGTCCGGTGGGGCACAGGCAAAAATCTCGCTCGCGCCGATGTCTAACCCGGCTGCATTCGGGTACACAATCGGCATGCGTTCCACACGCTTACTGCGTTTGGGCTGACTCATGATGACCTCCCTGGCTATTGGGTCGGTATTCCAGCCCATTCCGCTTGTGTTCAGCACTACCCTTCCGAACGGGGTCAGGCTTGCGCTTGCCACCAATGGTCAAAACAGTCAGGAACGGGAACCAGGCTCAGACTCGGGTTCTTGCGAGGCAGCAGCCTCGATCACACCACTGTGGCAGAAGGTCTTAGCTCTGGAATACCAGTCCCGATCCTAGGACGACCCGCCATCGACCGCAACTTCCTGAACCGAGTTTCTCTTCCGGTCGAAGGTGGTCCCGACAGGTTAGGCTCAGACGCCGGTGGGGGCTTATGTGCGCGCTCACGTGGCACACCCGTAACAAGGGGTGCGCGTGCTGGATGGCACGTCAGCACAAATGTTTGCGCTCAGCGGACACACCCAACGGGATTTTCGCACCCAACCGGGAAAATTCCGCAGGGGTGTAGAAATGAAAGATCGGAGTTTGTCTCATGTCGAGCGTGCGGATTCCTGCAAGCGCGCGGCACGATCATCAGCTTCGGCTCCAGGCACATTACTCATAATTAATTCAAGCGGCCCGCTACTCACTTCGAGGAATCACAACTCCTTCACTTGTCGAACACTATTTGTCGCCCGGCGCGCTAATTCACTCGAATTGTCGATCTGTCAATTGGCGCAGCCGACGTCAATTCGAGCGAGGTCCCACTTTGACACCCCACATGTCTGCTTTTGCCATTCCCAATGTCCTGCTTGGAGCACGGGGTCTTACTCAAATTGCTTACTCTTGAGACATGGACCGGCAAGAGCAAGTTGATGTACGGGCACGACTTTCGTTATTCATACCGGGTCTCCGCAACGGGAATGGGCATCAGCGAGGAATACGCGATGAAGCACGAACCGAAAAATCACGAAGAGTGTATAGTTGACACTCCGAAAGTTTTCTCAGCATCATCCATACTTTTCAGAGAATGGCTGTTGCAACAGGTGCAAACGAGAAATCAAGCCAAGCTGGCCGCCGTCAACGGTGGCAATGAAACAGGTGAACAGCACGTTACGAAATCAGCATCGCTCCGTGTACGCAAAAATGGTAAAGTGTAAAGACGCTTATTGACAAAGTAGTGCTATTGCACTACAGTAGTTCAGGAAACCTACTTATGCCCGGAGTTGATGATTTGGTGCCTGTGACGCTTGCGGCTGAACAAGCGGGCGTGGGTCGAAATACCATGTTACTCGCTGCAAAGAACGGCAAGATTAAGTCTAAGAGGATTGGCAGAGGTTGGTTTGTCTACGCCAGCGACATCGAGCGGTGGAAACGAGAGGATTATCGTCCTGATATGGCGTTTCACTATCCTGCCAAGAAACAGGATGACGAATCCTCCTCCTAATTAACACCCGATAGCGCTCGCCTAAGCGCAATATTCCCATTCCCAACCAATTTCTACCCGTGTTTGTCCGCACGCGGTCGGCTTCGTGCACGCCAAGACCGCGCAGTATTGGGATTCTGTCATGTCGTGGCAAACGAGAGTTCAGAATTTAGAACCACTCAGATTCGCTATCTATTGTCGGTATTCAGATGAAGTACAAAATGATCTGAGCTTGGAATCGCAGGAGATGATGTGCCGTGAAGAGATTTCCAAGCGCGGTGGAACCGTTGTCAGTGTCTACAAAGACGCCGCGCAGTTTGGCTGGTCCCTTGACCGTGAGGATTTTAGTCGCTTGCGATCCGATGCCGAACAGGGACGTTTCGACGCCATCATGATGTGGAAATTTGATCGGTTGGCACGCGACCATACACAAGTGACTATCATCAAAGCACTACTCCGGCACGAGTATAAGGTAAAACTGTATTGTGTGGAAGGCTTTAGCGAAGACGACGACAGCAGTCCATACACGGCTATGATGGAGCAGATGCTTGCAGTGTTTGCTGCATTCTATTCGAAGAATTCTCAGCACCGAAATCAGCCGAGCAAACCGCCACCGTCACGCTAACGGAAAATTCAACAGCGGCAAACCCCCATTCGGATACTGCCTCGCCACAGAAAAATCTCCGAAGCGCGCGAACTGCGTCAAATCAACGTCCGAAATGCCGCCGGGGCTCCACATCAATCCACGCGCCGCTGTGCTCGTCCGTATCGCCTATCGGCTTTACTCAACGGGGGCATATAGCTACATGACGGTCGCGCAACTCCTCACAGAAAAGGCGAAACACCTGCATACCCCACTCGAAAAGCCGTTCAATCCCCAGATGGTACGCGATATGCTTCAAAATAAGGTCTACTGCGGCTGCGTGAGCTACGCCGAAACCATCTATCAGAACGGGTTCGGACAAGGCAAAGCAGGCACTCGGGGTCGGCGGCAATGGGTGAAGGGTATCCACCAACCCATAATCAGCGAGAAGCTTTTCGAAGCTGCCCAAGCAGTCCGCGCGGAGCACGCCGTAAAGCGCAAGAATCCGCACGTTATTGAAGACCAACTCCTGTCTGGGTTGCTGTACTGTGCCCGGTGCCTAGCGCGAAAGCCATTAGGATTGAAGGATGATAACTACGGCAAGATGCGCTCGCATACGCTGCGCTTAACCCGGAAATACTATGAATGCGCAGCGACAAAACGCGGGTATGAGCGTTGTGGTCAACATATGGTGCAGCAGGAAATCATTAATGCTCAAGTGCTTGAAGCGTTGCACCACCTGCATGAACGGCTGCCACCGAACGTGTCGCAGCACATCGAAGCACTCATGCGCCAGCACGCCGAACATGCAGTCGCCGTTCAGCGTATGGATGAAATTAGAGAAATGGTCGAGCGGATCGATTTCTCTTGGGAAAAAGGCTTCATGGATGAAGACGCTTACGTCCAGAAGCGGAAACAGCTGCAGGTAGAAATCGAGATGCTGCGCCCGATAGAACACGAGGAACTACTGAAATCGGCTAACCTGTTGAAGGATTTTGGCAAGCTGTGGACACAATGTCAGACAGTCAAAGCCCAACACGAACTAATTAGCCAGATACTTGATCGTGTGGTCGTAATCGATCACGAGGTAATTGCACTGGTGCTGAAAGGGGATACTGCCCTACTGATGAACCAAGATACAGGTGTATCCCCCTATGGGGAAGGAGGGACTCTGAACCCTCACCTCGTAAGAGACATGATCCTAAGTCATGCGCGTCTGCCAGTTCCGCCACTCCCCCATGATCAACGAGATTATAGGCGAGCCACGATCCGGCGGCAAGGGGAAGTTACGCGCAACCGCCCTACTCGATCTCGATCCGCGAGATCTCGCTGGCGTTGGTCTCGCTGACGCGCGCGAGAATCGTGACGATCATCATCTGCGCGAACTCGAACAAACCCTGCATCTGCTTAATGCGCTCGACGTAAACCTGCGCCAGTTCGCGGTCTTGCTCCTCCATTGCGTCCATCTGGGATCGCAGGCGTCGGATATTGTCTTCCATCACGCCGATAGCGCGATCAACGTCGCGCATTTCGCGCCCCTTGAGGATGTTGGTGATAATCTGCCAGAAGTCGGTTTCGGCTTCGTAGAACTTGCGCCGTCCGCCGCCACCGCGAACCCACACCTGCCGCACCATCCCCAGATTTTCGAGCGTCCGCATGTTCATGCTCGCGCTCGCTTTTGAGATACTCAAGCGTTCGACCAAATCGTCAAGGCAGAGCGGGCGATCACTGAGCAGCATGGCACCATACATCTGCCCCATCACCTTGCTAAAGCCGAAGTAGTCCGATAACTGCCCCAAACCATCGAGCATACTATCATGGACTGCATTCAACATCGCCGTACTGCTGCCGTTCGCCGCCATGCCCGTACTCCTACTTTCAATTGGCATTATTGTAACAGTGAAACCCTGCTCTGGCGATGACGCCCCAACTGTTCGCGTAAAAAGTGTTTGGTCTTGCTTACAATCAGGTGACATTCGACACGCCAACCCGCCCCGCCGCGAGCGTTTCACTCATAACGCAGCGCATCAATCGGGTTCAAGGCGGCGGCGCGGTTCGCCGGATAAATGCCGAAGAACACGCCAATGCCAAACGAGATCGCCGTTGCCAACAGGACGCTGCCGCCCTCAATCGTGACCTGCAGGTCCGGCGCGAGCGCCGACACCAGCAGCGCCCCCACCAGCGCGATCCCGACGCCAATCGCCCCGCCGACCAGCGAAATCGCCATCGCCTCGACCAAAAATTGCAGCACGATGTCCCGTTTTTGCGCCCCGACCGCCTTGCGCAGCCCGATCTCGCGGGTGCGTTCCGTCACCGTCACCAGCATGATGTTCATGATGCCGATTCCGCCCACCAGCAGCGAAATCCCGGCGATGATGGCGAGAAAGATGGTCAACAGCCCGGTGATTTGCTGGAGCGAATTGAGCAGATCGGTCTGCGTGAAGATTTCGAAGGTGTCCTCGTCGCGGAAGCTGATCTTCCGGGCGTCACGGAGCGTTTGGCGAATTTCCGCCGCCACTAAGTCGATGCTGCGGTCGTCGCGTGCCTGCACCAGCACGCTGCTGATCGGGCGGTCGCCGCTCAGGTCGCGCTCGCCGCTCAAGCGCGTCTGCGCCGTCGTGATCGGCACGAAGATCAGGTCGTTCTCGTCACCGGCGAAACCGCCGACGCTGCTCGCCTCCGCCATCACGCCGATCACCCGGAAGTTCACGCCGCCGATGCGGATCGTCTGCCCGACCGGGTAGGTATCGGGGAACAGCCGGTCAACCACCGTCAAGCCGATCACCGCGACCCGCGCCAACCCGTCCAAATCGGTCTGGTCGAAGAAGCGCCCGGCGGTCACGGCGCGGCTGCGAACGTCAGGGAAATTGGGCGTTACGCCGCGAATCCGCCCCGCCGCCTCGCGCCCGCCGTAGGCGACCGCGCGCGTCAGGTTGAACTGTGGCATTACGTATAGCGCGTCCGGCACGCGCGCCGGGTCGGCGAGCGCGCGCGCCTCATTCAGGGTCAGCCGCACGGTTTCTCCACGCGCGTTTTGCCCGGAAAACACGATCACTAGGTTCGTGCCCAAGCCGAGGAACTGGCTGCGGACGAAGCCGTCGACCGCCTGTCCGATTGAGACCAGCACGATCACCGCTGCTACGCCGATGGTGATGCCGAGCATCGTCAGCGCCGAGCGCAGTTTGTTTGAGCGCAGCCCGATCAGTGCGACGCGGACGTTTTCCAGCACCGAGCCGATCATATGATGCTGAAATCCACCGCAAACTGGACACCGCCCAGTTTGCGCGCCACCGCTTGCGATGCCTTGTTCGTCCACGTAGTGTTGTAGATTGGCTGCCTACCGGACGCCCGGACACCCGCAGCCCACGCGCGAACCACGTCGGAAGCATAGCCGCGCCCGCGATACGGCATCTCTGTGCCAACCCCCGCCTCAGCCGCTACCGCCGTCAGGCGCGACGAGTAACAAGCAGCAGTCGCTGCTCCATCTGCGACGACCACCGCGATCGGTGCATAAACATCCATGTCGCGCCGAAGCCAGTCGAAATAGCGTTCCAGCAGCTCACTGTTCGCTTGCGTAATCGTGACCGCACGTTCGGGAACCGCCTGTTCCGCCAGCGTGAACGTTGGACCGGTGACTATCGCTGGCAGATTGTCGTGCTGCAGCAACAGTCGCATATAGTCTTCCGCGTGCAGCGGCGGCACGCGCCAGTCATCGACGGCGGGTTCATCAGCGGCAAGCTGTTCAAGTTCCACCGCGAGATCAGCCGCCACATCGTGACGAACGCGCCACAGATTAGCGGCTGTGGTGCGCGTCAGAAAGAACCGTGGCGCGGGAGCAAGCGGCTCCGGTTCGTTGACGCTCAGCAGTCTGCCATTGCTATCGTGAACGAATAAAGCCTCGACGTGCATTCGTGCCAGTTCGACGTCGCTGCAGCTCATACTCCACCTTTCACTCGAACCTCAGCGCATCAATCGGGCGCATCCGGGCGGCTCGGCTCGCCGGGTATAGTCCGAAGAAGATGCCGATCAGCGTGCTGACGACCGTCGCCAGCATCACCGCGTCAGTCGTCAGCGCGAGCTGCAAGTCCGGCACCAGCACCCCGCCGATCACCGTGATCAGCCAGCCGAAAGCGACCCCCAATGCGCCGCCGAGGAACGACAGAATCAGGCTCTCGATCAGGAATTGCAGCATGATGTCCGCCCCACGCGCGCCGACCGCCTTGCGCAGCCCAATCTCGCGGGTGCGCTCGGTCACCGACACCAGCATGATGTTCATGATGCCGATGCCGCCAACCAGCAGCGAAATCCCGGCGATCAGGCTCAGAAAGACTGTCAGAATACCCGTGACCGCCCCCAGCGACGACAGCAGATCGCCCTGATTGATGATCCTGAAGTCCTGCTCGCCCTGAAAGTGAATGTCATGTGCGTCACTCAGATAAGTTTCAATTTCCAGTGACGCCGTCTCCATCTTGTCCTCGCTGACCGCCTGCACGTCCAGCACGTCCACCTGATAGCCGCCATCGCGCGTCCGGGCGCGGTCGAGCCGGGTCTGCGCCGTCGAGAGTGGGATGTAAAGCACTTCGTTCTGGTCGCCGAGCGCGCCCAGCCCGCCTCCCTGCTCGGTCAGTACGCCGATCACCGTGAACACGCGCTGATTGATCCGTATGACCTGCCCGACCGGATCGAAGGTCTTGTCGCCGAACAGCCGCTCGACCATCGTCGTGCCCAGCACCGCCACCCGCGCCGCGTTATCGACGTCCTCCGCGCTGATGAACGCGCCCAACTGCGGATACCACGCCCGCACGTCGATGAAATTGGGCGTCGTCCCGGTCACGACCGTCTGCGTCGCGTTCGCCCCCGCCGCGACCAGCGCCGGGATACTGTATTCCATCGCCACCCGGCGGATGCTCGGTGCGTTCATCGGGTTCGCCAGCGCCTCACCTTCGAGCGTGCTGATCGGCTGGATCGTCGTGCGCGTCCCGCTGGTCGGCGCGGACGAGAACACGAACAGCACGTTCGAACCCAACGCTTGAAACTCCGACTGGACGAAGTGCTCGACGCCGCGACCGAGGCTCACTAAGCCGATCACCGCGCCCACGCCGATGATGATGCCCAGCGTCGTCAGCACCGCGCGCAGCCGGTTGATCAGCAGGCTGCTCAGAGCGATGCGGATGCTTTCAATCAGAGTCATCGCTTACGGCTGCGACCGGCTCAAAGCGGTGCACCGCCCCCGGTCAGCAGCCGACGCAAATCGTCGTATCCGTAGACATCGAGCACGTCATCCGGCGCGGTGATCGACGGGGCAGCATCGAAACGGTCGTATTCGACGTGATAGCTGAAGTCGAGGTGCAGCGGTTGCGACGTTCCCGCGTCCGGGAACAGCATTTCCTGAATGAAACGGTCGAGGTCATGGTCATAGCTGATGTCAATTGTTTCCAGATAGTGGTCGCTCAGGCGAATCCGCTGCTGCACGACGATCTCCAACTCGCCGACGATCATTTGCATCAGCGGCAGCAGCATGGCGGCTTGCGCGCCGCCCTGCATCTGTTCAAGCTGCTGGCGATACGCTTCGCTGACGACCGGATCTTCCAGCATGGCGCTCAACCGGAGGCGCGTCTCAAAGACGGCGATCCCCGGCTCCGCCGATTTCACCCGGCTGACGTCACTCCAGCTCGAGGTATCGACTGGACTCGCTGCCGCAATCTCGGTGCCCTTCAGATATGGGTCGAAAACTCGCGGGTCTTGGTCGAGCATCAACCGCAAAAATCCTTCAAGGTCAACGCCCGCCCAGCCGAACAGGTCTGAATTACCCGTTAGCGCCCGCAGCCCGTTCAGATTGAAGTAGACGGTGCTGTCCACCATGCGAAATTGCAGCGCGGCAGCCTCGACGTCGCTCCCCACTTGCATCGAGAACGTCAGGTTGACGCTGGCGCCAACGCCGCCCAGATACCCGGCGAGATAGCGCACGAATGCCCGGGCATTGGCGAACGACAGGCGGTTGTTCCACGCGGGCACGTCGACTTGATAAGCGCCACTGCCAAGCGCCAAAACTTCGAAATCGCCATCGGGCAGGTTCGCTGCATGGAGCGCGAAACGTAGGTTGAACACCGTCGACTTCAAATTTGCCATCGCCGCTTGCGATTCAGTCATGACCGCGCAGTCGACTACCGAGAGCGTCCCGCACGCCGAGTTCTCCTGCGCTTGAGCCACACCCGGCAGCAGGAGTACAACCGTAACGATCAGCAACCAGAATTTTCGCATCAAAACCAATCCTCCTTTAATAATCTGCCTAACCACCGAGCGGATCGAAGGCAGCGCGCGGCAGCAGAACCACTCGCTGACCGGGTTCCAGCCCCGCGCTGATCTGGCTGTCGATGTCGCTGCGCAAGCCTAGCTCAACCGGGATCTCGCTCGTCCGCCCGCTCGCGTCCGCGACCGTAACGAACGCCTGCTGCGTCGTCCGGTCAATGCGAATGAAACGGTTCGGAAGTACCAAAACGCCTTGCAGTTCGTCAAGAATAATCGTCGCCGTCGCGTTCATGCCGATTCGCACGGGTTCGGCGGTCGGGTCGAGCGCTACCCGCACGGGAAAAGTCACCAACTGCCCCACGACCGTCGGCGTCACCGCCACCCGCGTCACCGTGCCCGTAATCGCCGCGTCCGGCAGCGCATCGAAATTGAACTCGACCGCTTGCCCGACCGCCACTTTCACGACGTCAGTCTCGTCGATGGCGAGGTCGACGTACAGCCTACCGTCGTCGATCAAAACCAGCGCCGCATTGTTGCTCGGCGGCAGTTCGCCGACCACCAGATTATTCTGGGCGACTACGCCGTCGAACGGCGCGACCAACGTCGCCCGGTCGAGCGCCGCCTGTGCCTGATCGACGGCAAGCTGCGCCATGCTTAGGTTGATTTCCGCCGTTTGCAAGTCGAAATCGTCGGGACCATTCTCCAGTTGATCGAGCGCCGCCCGCGCCTGAACCGCCGCCGCGTTCGCCGCCCCAACGCTGCCGGGATCGGCGGTCTGGTCGGCAGCGCCAGCGGCATTGGCGTCCGCGATCTCGACGCCATACTGTGCCTGTCGCAACCCCGGATCAAAGCTGCTGGCGTCCGGTGCCGATACCGACGGGATCAGCCCTGCTAGCCCTTGATTGATCTGGTTGATCACGTCCGGGGACACGGTTACACCATCAGGGATCAAGCCGGAGATGTCCGGCGCGAAGCCGCTGGCGTTCGCCGCCGAGTCACGCTGAAGCTGTGCTTGCCACAGCCGGTTGCGGGCGATCTCGCTCTGCAACTGAGCGATCTCCGCCTGATTAGGGTTGACACTGCTGTACGCCGCGTTGAGCGCTGCCAGCGCGGTATTAAGCGCCGCCCGCGCCGCCGCGAGGTCGGTTTCGCGCGGGGGACCGATCAGCGCTTCGTAGGCGATGCGCTGCACGTCGAAGGCGACCTGTGCTTCTGCCAACGCCGACTCCAAATCGGTCGTGTCGAGCGCAGCTAGCGCGTCGCCCGCCCGCACTTGATCGCCCACCTTGACCAGCACGGCTTGGACAATCCCGCTCGAACTCGAACAGCAGCGCGACCTGTTTCGCCGGAATGACCGCTCCGGTCGCGTTGACCGTCAAGCGCAAAGCGCCGATCTGCGCGGTCGTCTCGTCGAGGATCGGCTGCGCCGTCTGACCATCCGCGCTGCCGGTTTGGAATGTCTGCCGCGCCAGCGCCAACCCGCCGCCAACCACCACTAAAACCCCGACGATCACCAAAATCCGTTTCATCACCTAGTTTCCAAACAAGCCGATACTGTCGGCTGACAGGTCAATGCCGATTACGTCGCCCTCGTTCAATCCAGCGCGAATCTCACTGCGATCCTGCCCCTGCAAGCCGAGCGTCACCGGCACTTCGCGCAGGCTGTCATCGGCGCCGAGCAGATTGACGAACGCCTGACCCCGTTGGCGATCCAGCCGGATATACTGGTTGGGCACAACCAGCACGCCCGTCTTCGAGTCCACGATGATCGCTGCGTCCGCCGTCATACCCACTCGCACGCGCGGGTCAGCGTCGTCGAGCGTCACGGTCACATCATAGCTGACGATGCCGTTGTCGTTGTTTGGCACCAGCGCAATCGAGGCGGTGGTCGCCGCCAATTCGCTGTCCGGCAGCGCGTCGAGCCGGACACGCGCGGGCAGCCCGACGGCGATCTGCCGCACGTCGATCTCATCCGCCTGCACCACCAGATGCAGCGGTGACACGTCGGCGACTTCGACCACCGTCACCCCGGGCGCGACCAGCGACCCGACTTCCACATTGATATTCGTCACAATTCCGTCAAACGGTGCCGTGAGCGCCGTCCGATCCAGCGCCGCTTGCGCCCGATCCAGCCGGATCTGCGCTTGGGCGATGGCGGCATCTGCTCGCTCGATCTGGGCATCGCTCGCGCCCGCCCGCAGCCGGTCGAGTTCGCTCTGCGCCTGCGCGACCCGCGCATAGGCGGCGTTGACCTGCGCCGGGCTGCCATTTTGCGAGCGATTCAAGGTTCAAGCCGCGCGATCTGGGCGTTAAAGGTCGCTTCACCGACTTTCGCGTCCAGCAGATCGACCTGCGCCTGCGTGCCGCTGCCGAACGCGCGGGCGTGCTGCGCATCCGCCAGCGCTTGCTGCGCTTGATCGTAGGCGAGCTGCGCCGCATGCAGATCATCGGCAGAGACGGCGTTCTGGACGCTGCTCGCCGCGCCCTGCGCGCTGGCGACGTTGGCTTCCGCCACCGCGATCTGCGCTTCGTCGGGTCCTGCCAGCAGCCGATCCTTTTGCAACTGAGCCAATTGCAGCGCAAGGTCGGCTTGATCGTGCGCGATCCGCTGCACGTCATCCGCCTGTCGCGCCAATACGTCGCCCACGTGAACGACCGCGCCCGCTTCGACCGGCAGATCCACCACCCGACCGGGTGCGCTGAAGCTTAGCCGCACGGAGCGCTCGGCTTCGACCGCGCCAATCGCCGACACGGTTGAATCCACATCGCCGCGCTCGACCGTATAGGTTTGGATGTTCGCGGCAGCAGCAGGCGTCGCCCGCTGAAGGCTGGCGGCAAAGATCGCCAGCGGCAGCATGACCACTAACACCGTCAATACCAGTAAAGATCGCCTAACCGACATCGCTCACCGACTCATCCATTAACTCATCATAGCGCACAAGTATGCAATAGAAGCTGAACGTCGAACCATTTTCATATTAAGCTGGCGTGAAGCACAGCATAATGGTAATATTGGATGTGTCATCTTTCACAAACAACTGTTGACAGCAGGAGAACCGGGCACTATGCCGTCACCTATTCCAGACATCGTGATTAGTCGTCTGCCGGTATACCTCCGCGCGCTTGAGCGGTTATCGCAAGAAGGTGAAGAAGTCACCTCCTCGCATGAACTCGGCAAGCGGTTAGGAATCAGTTCGGCGCAGATCCGCAAAGACTTGTCCCACTTTGGGGGTTTTGGCAAGCAGGGTACCGGCTACAAGATCGCCTTCCTGAAGGACCAACTGCGTCAGGTTCTCAAGGTTGAACGGGATTGGCAGGTTGCGCTGGTGGGCGCGGGCGATCTCGGCAGCGCGGTTGCGCGGTATAAAGGCTTCGCCGAGCGCGGTTTTCACATCGGCTACGTCTTTGACAATGCCCCGGAGAAAGTCGGCAAGCGGGTCGGCAGCTTCCCGATCCGCCCGATTGACGAAATCGGCAAGACCATCAGCGAGAACAACATCAAAATCGCTATGATCGCCGTGCCCGCCGAAAACGCGCAAGCCGTCGCCGACCAGTTGATCGAAGCGGGTGTTCGCGCCATCCTGAACTACGCGCCGATCAACCTGAAAGTCCCCGACAACGTTCGCGTTCAGTACATCGACCCGGTGATCCACCTTCAGCGCATGACGTACTATCTGATCTAAATCCCTTGGGCGATCCGGCGCAAGATTGCCGGGTCGTTCAGGGCACGCCCCGCCCCAACTGCTACTGCAATCAGCGCATTATCGGCTCGATAGACCGGGACACCGGTCTCGCGGGTCAAGAATTGATCCAGCCCGCGCAGCAGCGCCCCGCCCCCCGTGAGCACAATCCCCCGGTCGATGATGTCAGAAGCGAGTTCGGGCGGCGTGTTACCGAGCACGGCGCGCACCACTCCGGCGATCTCGTGGAGCACTTCCTCAATGGCTTCGACAATCTCGCCCGTGCTGATCGTGATTGTGCGCGGCAGCCCGCTGACGTTATCGCGTCCTTGCAGTTCCATCGTCAGTTCTTCAGTGAGCGTCACGGCAGCGCCGACTTGAATCTTGACCGACTCGGCGGTCGGCTGACCAATCGTCAGGTTATATTTGCGTCGAACGTAACTGATGATCGCGTCGTCGATGCGCAGCCCGCCGATTCGCCCGCTTTCCGCTCGCACGATGTTGTTCATCGTCAGCACCGCCGCCTCGGTGACGCCGCCGCCGACGTTGACGATCATGTCTCCGGCAGGTGTCCCCACCGGCAGCCCCGCCCCGATTGCCGCCGCCAGCGGCTCGGAGATCAAGAAAGCTTCGCGCGCTCCCGCTGCCAAGGCTGCCTCATGCACTGCCCGCCGCTCGACACTGGTCACACCGTAAGGCACCGAGATCATCACGGTTGGCTTGAAGAAGCGCACCCGCCCCGCGACTTTGCCGAAGAAATGGCGCAGCATCGCCTCGGTGACTTCGTAGTCCGCGATCACCCCGTTTTGCAGCGGTCGGATCACTTGAATATCTTCTTCGTCAACGCGCCCCAGCATCTCGCGCGCGGGCTGCCCGATCTCGACGATCCGCTCGTCCTCGGTGGTCAGGGCGACCAGCGCCGGTTCTTGCAGCACGATCTGCTCATTTTCATAAATCAGGACGTTGATCGTACCGAGATCAACGCCCAGTCGTTTGTCGAACATTCCCATAGCAGCAGCTCATCTGGCGGGCGCTCCGCCCTTGCGGCGACATTATCGCGCCATTATACCATGCAGCACGACGCCCGGACGATGATCATCGTCCGGGCGTCGCCTATTCGTCAGGGGAAAAACCGGTGTCCGCCGCTAAGCGTCGCGCTACTCGCGCTCGTCCGTGTCTTCCATGATACGCAGCACCGCGCTGCCGCGCGACTGCACGCGCCGCTGAATCTTGAGCGCTAGTTCCGCACGCCGCAGCGTCAACGTCGCTTGGCGATTCTCTTCTTCGGGCACGCCTTCTTCCATCAGCTTCGACGCCCGCTCACGCGCTTCTTCGGCGGCAACGGCGTCGATCTCAAACGACGACTCCGCTAAATCCGCCAGCACGACGACTTTGGTCGGACGGATGTCCACGACGCCGCCGTAGATGGCGAAGCTTTCCTCCGCCTTGCCTTTGCGAACGATCAACTCACCGAAGGCGAGCGTCGTCAACACGGGTGCGTGACGTGGCAGGATACCCATTTCGCCTTCCGAACCGGGGACGATGACCATGTCCGCTTCCGGCTCCGAAAACACGACTTTCTCCTGCGTGACAATTTCAACCGCGATTGGCATGGCTTAACCAGCTTTCTCAGCTGCGTCGTGGCGCGCCAGCACGTCCTCGATTGCCCCCGCCATGTAGAAGTCCTGCTCGGCGATGTGATCGACTTCGCCGTCAAGGATCATGCGGAAGCCGCGAATTGTGTCCTTGATGCGAACGTACTTGCCTTCACGACCCGTAAACTGCACGGCGACCTTGAACGGCTGGCTGAGGAACATTTCGATCTTGCGGGCGCGCGCCACCAACTGCTTGTCGTCGTCCGACAGTTCGTCGATACCCAGAATAGCGATGATGTCCTGCAAGTCCTTGTAACGCTGAAGCACCTGCTGCACGTCATGGGCGGTACGGTAATGCTCCTCGCCGACGATCAGCGGGTCGAGAATCTTGCTGGTACTCCCCAGCGGATCGACCGCCGGGAACAGCCCGCGCGACGCAATCGAGCGTTCCAACGCAATCGTTCCGTCGAGGTGCGTGAACACCGCCACCGGCGCGGGGTCGGAATAGTCGTCCGCTGGCACGTAGACCGCCTGCATCGAGGTGATCGAGCCGGTCTGGGTCGAGGTGATGCGTTCCTGAAGCTGACCCATCTCGTCCGCCAGCGTCGGTTGGTAACCGACCGCCGAAGGCATACGTCCCAGCAGCGCCGAGACTTCCGCGCCCGCCAGCGAGTAGCGGAAGATGTTGTCGATGAACAGCAGCACGTCGCGCCCTTCGTCACGGAAGTATTCCGCCATCGTCAAGCCCGTCAGCGCAACGCGCAGACGCACGCCCGGCGGCTCATTCATCTGTCCGAAGGTCATTGCCAGCTTGGGCAGCACGCCCGCTTCTTCCATTTCGTAGTAGAGCGCCGTACCTTCACGGGTGCGCTCGCCGACACCGGCGAACACCGACAAGCCGGAGTGCTCAGTGGCAATCGAGTTGATCAGTTCCTGAATGGTGATGGTCTTGCCGACGCCCGCACCACCGAAGATGCCCGTCTTGCCACCTTTGGTCATCGGCGCGATCAGGTCAATAACCTTCATGCCGGTCTCGAAGATTTCGATGTGAGTCGTTTGGTCTTCAAAGTCCGGTGCTTCGGCATGGATTGAGCGGCGCGGCGTATCCGCCGGAAGCTCTGCGCCCAAGTCCACCGGGCGACCAAGCACGTTGAACACACGTCCCAACGACGCCTGCCCCACCGGCACGGTGATCGGCGAACCGGTCGCAAAGGCATCGACTCCGCGCTGCAAGCCATCGGTCGTGTCCATTGCCACGGTTCGGACGGCGTTGTGTCCTAGATGAAGCTGCACTTCAAGGATCAAATCTTCGTTGCCTTGGCGCGGCACACGGATAGCATCGTAGATATTCGGAAGTTCATCTTGCGGGAACTCCACGTCCACCACCGCGCCCAAAACTTGGGTAATCTTGCCCAGAATCTCGCTCATCTACTCGCTCCTCTAGGACTGCTGCTCGACAACGGCTTGAGCGTTGCGGGTGTGGGCAGCAAGGTCGCTCTCAATCTTATGGGTCGCTTTGTCAATCGAATTTTGCAGCGCCTCGGCGCCGCCCACAATGTCGAGGATTTCACTGGTAATCCCCGACTGCCGCGCCTTGTTGTAGACCAGCGTGAGGTCTTCGACCAGCCCGGCGGCGTTGTCCGAGTCGCATTCCGCATCGCCACCATTTGAGCTGAATGCTCGCTGGCTTGGCTTTCCAGAATCGCCTGATACAACTGAAGCATCGTAAAGCGCGGGACGATCTCGTCAAGGATCGCCTCAGCACTCGGTTCGTACTCGTAATCGGCTGCGCCCGTCGTCACCGCTGGCACGTCCTTGATGAACTCCGCCACTGCCTGATCATCCGTCTGATACGGGATCAACGGCAGCAGGCGCGAGACGCGCGGCTTCTGGGTCAGCGTGTTCACGAAGTCGGTATAGGCGAGAAAGACCTCATCGACTTCGCCGCTCAGGAACGAGTCAATCGCCAGCCGGACAATCGGCGAAATCTGCGCCAGCGTGATGTCCGCCGGGTTGCTGAACTCGGCGATCACATTCTGGTGAATGCGGATCAGCGCGTCGCGCCCCTTCCGCCCGACCGTCACGTACTGGGTTGGCGCATTCGTGCGCTGTTGAAAGCGCCGCGCCACCCGGATCATGTTGGTATTGAAGGCACCCTCCAGCCCGCGATCCGACGTGATCAGCACGATCATGACGTTCTTGACTTCCGTGCGCGGCGTCAGCAGCGGATGCAGGGGGACGCCTTTGGTCGCCGCCGCCTGCACGTTCAGCAGAATTTCCCACGCTTTTTCGGCAAAGGCGCGGCTCGCCAGCACGCGCGCTTGCGCCTTGCGCACCCGCGACGCGGATACGGCTTCGAGCGCGCGGGTGATCTGCCCGATGTTCTTAATACTGCGAATGCGATTTCTTACTTCGCGTGCGCTTGCCATCTATTCCTCCTCACGCCGGAGCGTTAGCTCCAGGTCGCGTTGAATGCGTCGATGGCGCTCCGCAGCTTGTGCTGCCGTTTCGTCGGTCACCACTTTCGACTCTTCAATGGTGTTGGCAACGTCGCTGTACTGTCCGTGATACGCCCGCAGGAAGGCCGTTTGCCATTCCTTCACGCGCTCCACCGGCACGTTGTCGATCAAGACCGCGCGTACCGGCGTACAGAACCGCCACTTCGTCGGTCAGCGACAGCGGCTGATACTGCGGCTGCTTGAGCAGTTCGGTCAGTCGCAAACCGCGATCCAACTGGCGCTGCGTCGCTTTGTCGAGGTCAGACCCAAACTGTGCGAACGCCGCCAGCGACCGGAACTGCGCGAGGTCGAGCCGCAGACCACCGGCGACTTTCTTCATCGCCTTCGTCTGCGCGTCGCCACCCACGCGGCTCACGCTGATACCGACGTTGATCGCCGGACGTTGTCCAGCGTTGAACAACTCGCCTTCAAGGAAAATCTGCCCGTCGGTGATCGAAATCACGTTGGTAGGGATGTAGGCGGACACGTCGCCGAGCAGCGTTTCAATGACCGGCAGCGCCGTCAGGCTGCCGTTGCCGCGCGCCTCGCTCAACTGAGCGGCGCGTTCGAGCAGGCGGCTGTGCAGATAGAACACGTCACCGGGATACGCTTCACGTCCCGGCGGACGACGCATCAGCAGCGAAACCTGACGATACGCCCACGCGTGTTTGGACAGGTCGTCGTAGACCACCAGCGCGTGCTTGCCGTTTTCCATGAACCACTCGCCAATCGCGCAGCCGGAGTACGGGGAGATATACTGCATCGCCGCCGAGTCCGAAGCCGTCGCCGCGACGACCGTCGTATATTCCATTGCGCCGTGCTGCTCCAGCAGCGCCACCAACCGCGCGATCTCGCCGCGTCGCTTGCCGATAGCCACATAGATGCAGTACAGATCCTTGCCCTTCTGGTTGAGGATCGTGTCAATCGCCAGCGCGGTCTTGCCTGTCTGGCGGTCGCCGATGATCAACTGGCGCTGACCGCGTCCAATCGGCGTCAAGCCGTCGATGGCGACGATACCGGTTTGCACCGGCTGGTACACGTTGCGTCGCTGCATCACGCCGGGCGCGATCCGCTCGACGTTGTAGAACTCGTCCTGCGGCACAGGACCGCGACCGTCGATTGGTTCGCCCAGCGCGTTGACCACGCGCCCGACCAAGCCCATACCGACAGGCACGGAGGCGATACGACCGAGCGGGCGCACTTCGTCGCCCTCGTTGATCGTGTCGTACTCGCCCAAGATGATGACACCGACGTTATCGGCTTCAAGATTGAAGGCGATCCCCGCCGCGCCGTTGCTGAAGCGCACGAGTTCGCTGAAGCGGATGTCATCCATCCCGCTCACACGTGCGATACCGTCGCCGACTTCTTCAACGTAGCCAACCTCGACCGATTCGAGGCTGGGGTTGTAATCGTTAATTACGCTAAGAAGCGATTCGGAAATATTGCTGGAGATGTCCGCCATTTGCGTCTCCTAAACGTAGAAGGACAGTTATAGAACTACTTGCTCCAAGTGCCGGCGCAGGCGGGCACTGAAAGACCGATTATGCAGATTTAGCTTAAGCAATTATGTGCTGTATATGCAATTTTAAACGATGCCATGCTATTTGTCCACTTTTTCACGAATGAAATTTAGCCTGTAGGACTACCGCTCGTTGCACAGCCTAACTCTTGTCTTTCTTTTCCTGAGCCTTGCCCAGTTCGACTGAGCGACGATACGCCGCATAGACCGCCTGCGACAAAACCGTCCGCAGTCCCCCCTTTTCCAGTTTGTAGAGCGCTTCGGCGGTTGTCCCGCCGGGGCTGGTCACTTGATTGCGGAGTTCGGCTTGGTGCATCCCGGACTGCCGCGCGAAATCGACCGATCCGCGCACCGTTTGCAGCACCAACCGCTCGGCGTCGCGCCGCGAGAAGCCCATGTGGACGCCCGCGTCGATCAGCGCTTCCATAAATAGGAAGACGTAGGCGGGTCCCGTCCCGCTGAGCGCGGTCGCCATGTCGAGGAACTTCTCGTCGTCCATGTAGAGTTCTTCGCCCAGCGCGCCCAGCAGTACTTTCGCCTGTTCGCGCTCGCTTTCCGGCACGTCCGGAGTCGCCGTCCACACCGTGATCCCCTCGCCAATCTGGGCAGGCGTGTTGGGCATCGCCCGCGCGACGCTGTGATTGCCCGTCCCGTCGATCACCGTGCTGATCCGCACCCCGGCGAGGATGCTCAGCACCAACGAAGGCTTACTCCCCTGCCCTTTGAGCGATTCCCAGCACCTGACCGAGCACCTGCGGCTTGGTCGAGAGCACGAGGATGTCGGCGGCTTCGGCGGCTTCGGCGTTGTTGGTCGTGAAGCGCAAGTGATAGCGCGCGACCAGTTCGTGACCGCGCTCCTCACGCGGGTCGGCAGCGATCAACTGGTCGGCGGTCAAGAGTTCTTCGTTCAGCAGCCCCTTGATGATCGCTTCCGCCATCACGCCACTGCCAATGAATGAAACTGTTTTATTTTCCAGCCCCACCGCGCCCCCCTTGCCCTGCTCATAAAAACCCAGCCTAGCACACCTGGGCTCTTGGCGTCTTGCGGTTGACTATCGTCAATTCACGCTGAACGAGTTCGACCTGTGGTCCATCGTAGCTCAGCAGATAGAACGAGCGTTCGCGCCCTTCATACTGCTCCGTCAAGAAATCGGTGACGATGTAGCCGCGCGCGTACACCGCTTGGAACAACTGGCGCACGTGCAGCCGCCACGCCCGCGCAAATTGTTCGTTCCGTTTCTCGATGTCCAAGTAGCGCGCCGGGATTTCGAGCAATCCCAGCGACCCGACGGGCATGGTCGTCACTTCGGCGGGCAGCAGCAGTCCATCCGCCGAGACCGTCGAGGGGTTCAAAATCACCGTTTCCGCTGCGAGATAATGGCTCAGCGTCAAATCGCTGCGGCTGCCGAAGATCCGCTCCTCGACGCGCCGGTTCGTCACCCACCATTCGACCATCAACCGGTCGGACATACCGAACGTGGTCAAGCCGCCTTCTTCCGACGTGCCATAATAATTCTCGCTGATAGGCGCTGCACAGCGCGCCCAGCTTGCGGATATTCAGATGAGCATTGAGCGACAGCAGCGGATCGAACGTCCAGACGATCAGCCGCACGCCCTCGGCAATGGCGAGATCGCGCTGCGCCAGCTTCAGCCGGTAGCCAATCCCGTGCCCGCGATACTCCGGCAGCACGACCATCCGCTTGGAGACGAACTGCAAGTTCGCCATCGCCGGTCGGCGCGGCTCCTGCATATTCGTGCCCAAGAAGCCGATCAGCACCCCGACCGGACGGTCGCCGTCGAATGCCGTCAGCACGTGCCCACCGTGATTGGCAATTGAGAACAGCATATGCGCCGGGATGACCGACTCCACGTCATCGCCCCAGTAGATTTTCTGTAGTTCGACCACCGGTCTTAACTCGTCGAGCGACCGCAGCGGTCGAATATCGATTGTTGCCATTATTCCAGTCCAATTTCGATAAAATCAAGTCGCCTTTGGTCGGCGGCTAAGAGTATACCGCACCAGTTCCAATCCATAATGCCGCCCGCGCATGTAGGTGAGCAATGTATCCTCAAAGCGCCGGGGATGCACGCCGAAATAGCGGAAGATATTGCCCAAGCGCGCCGTGCGATTGGTCGCCAGAATATCCAACCACTGCGGCGTTAGCAGTGAGCGCGGCAAGATTCGCCCGGTAATCGCCGTCATCCAACGCAGCACATACGGCGGCACGCCGATCACGATGCGGTGAACGCCGGAGACCCGCATCACCGTGCTGATCAGGTCTTCCAGCGTGATGTATTCCGGTCCGCCGATTTCGATCACGGTATCGACCGTATCCAGCGCCTCAAGGCTGCCGATTAGCGCTGAAACCACGTCCTCGATGTAGATCGGATGCAGCACGACCTCACCCCGCCCCGCCATTAGGTACACTCCCGGCGCGACGGTGAGCTGCATAGCGATGTGATTGACGAAAGCGTCGTCTTCGCCGAAGATCAGCCCGGATCGGATGATCGTGTAGGCGAGTCCGCTTGCCTTAACCGCGTCCTCGACCAACCCCTTGAAGCGCAGCAGCGGGTACGCCGCCGACGGCGATGCGCCTAAATGACTCAGCGTGATGATCCGCCCGACCCGTGCCGCGCGGCACGCTGTAATCAAGTTACGCGTCCCAAGCAGCTCAATGCGTTCCAGATCACGCGCGCTGCCCCACCACTGAGCATTCTCAAGGTGGATGACCACATGCGCGCCCGTCGCCGCCCGAAACAGCGCTTCATCGTCAAGGATGCTGCCGATGACGATCTCCGGCGCTCGTTCCCATGGCAAATCGTCGGCTTTATGGGCGGGAATCAAGCAGCGCACCGGAGCATTGAGTGCCAGCAAGCGCGCCACCAAATGCCGCCCAACAAACCCGGTCGCCCCGGTCACAAGGATCAAGTCGAAACATCCTCCATAAGCCGCCGATTATAACACAGGCATTCCAGCGGAGTAACCACTGTCCGCCAATGGTGTTTCATCTTGTGAAATGAGAAAGTTTTGTTAGGCTTATGGCAGTTTGCTGCAATAAATCGGGCTGCTTAGTCCGCCTGTAGGGGAGTTAGCTGTGAAAGAACGACGTGTTGTCGTCACCGGCATGGGTATCCTCTGCCCCACCGGAAATAATGTTGAAGAGGCGTGGAGTAATGCTGCCGCTGGCAAAACCGGCATCCGCACAATCCAGCGCTTCGATACACAGTCATCTCGAAAATCACTTCGGCGGCGAGGTCAAAGGCTTCAGCCCCGACGAATTCTTGGGCAAACGAGAAGCGCGCCGCACCGACCGCGTAACTCAGATGGCGCTCTACGCTGCCAAGTTCGCCCTTGAGGATTCCGGCTTAGAGGTGACCGACGAGAATCGCTACAAGATCGGCTGCATCGTCGGGTCAGGAATCGGCGGGATCAGCGCTATCGTCGAAAGCGTGCGCTCCTTCTTCGACAAGGGACCTAAATTCGTCAGCCCGTTGATGGTGCCGATGATGCTGCCGGACGCGCCGTGCAGCAAAATTTCGATGGCTTATGGGCTGCGTGGACCCAACTTCGCCATTTCCACCGCCTGCGCGACCGGCAATAACTGCATCGGCGAAGCGACCGAGATCATCCGGCGCGGGCAAGCCGACGCCTGCCTCGCGGGCAGCTCTGAAGCGGGCTTGGTCGATATTGCTATCGCCAGTTTCAACAACATGACCGCCATCTCGCGCCGCAACGATGCGCCAGAACGCGCCTCGCGTCCCTTCGACGTTGACCGTGACGGCTTCGTGATCGCCGAAGGCGCAGCGATCCTCGTGCTGGAAGCACTCGAACATGCCTTGGCGCGTGGCGCGCACATCTATGCCGAGATCGCGGGTTATGGGCATACCTCTGACGCCTATCACGTCACCGCGCCGCTGGAAACCGGCGAAGGCGCAGCCAAAGCAATTCAGTATGCGCTGGAAGACGCTGAAATCACCCCTGCCGACCTCGACTACATCAACGCGCACGGCACCAGCACGCCGCTCAACGACAAGAGCGAGACGCTGGCGCTCAAGGTCGCGCTGGGTGAGCAGGCATACGAGGTTCCAATCAGTTCGACCAAATCCGTCACCGGGCACTTGATGGGCGCGGCAGGTTCAGTCGAGGCAGTGTTCACGATCAAGGCGATCAATGAGGGCTTCATCCCGCCTACGGTCAACCTCGATAACCCCGACCCGGAGTGCGATCTCAACTACACCCCGCACGTCGGCGTCGCCAAGAACATCGACTACGCCATGAGCAATTCGTTCGGGTTTGGCGGGCACAACGCCGTCTTGATTTTCTCGAAATACCACGCGAATGGTCACACGTAATCGGGGCGTACCGTCCCATGCCGAACCCATATACGCGCACATCGTCGGCTGGGGAATGGCAGTCCCCGACAACATTCTGACGAACGACGACCTCGCCGCGTTTGTCGAGACTTCGGACGAGTGGATTCAAGCGCGGACAGGCATCCGCGAGCGCCGCATCGCCGGAGAGCATGACACGACGGCGACGCTCGGCTTGAAAGCCGCGCAGAACGCGCTCGAAGTCTCCGACGTGCTGCCGACTGAGATCGACATGATCATCGTCGCCACGTCGACGCCGGAACACGTCTTTCCCAGCACCGCCAGCTTGATCCAGTCGTGGCTGGGCGCGAACAAGGCGGGCGCTTTCGATTTGAGCGCCGCCTGCTCCGGATTCGTCTACGGCGTCGATATGGCGGCTCAGGCGATCCGCTCCGGGCGCATTCAGACGGCGGTGGTGATCGGTGCGGAGACGATGAGCCGCGTCCTCGATTGGCAGGATCGTGGAACCTGCATTCTGTTTGGCGATGGCGCAGGCGCGGTCGTCCTCACCGCCAGCCCGGTCGAAGGCGGCGTGATCTCCGCAGTGCTCCGCTCCGACGGTTCCGGCGGTGACATGCTCGGCATTCCGACTTTCGGCAGCATTGACGTGGGCGATATCCCGGTGCTGTCCCGCGGCTACAAATTTGGCAAGATGCACATGAACGGCGGCGAGGTCTACAAGTTTGCCACCCGCGTGATCGGCGAGAGCATCAATCAGGCACTCGACCTCGCCGGGTTGACGATCAAGGACATCAAGCTGATCGTCCCCCATCAGGCGAATGCGCGCATCATGCACGCCGCCGCCCGCGCGCTGAAAGTCGATGACTCGCTCTTTATGAGCAACATCGAGCGCTACGGCAATACCTCAGCGGCGTCGATCCCGATTGCGCTTTGCGAAGCGATCCAGCAAGGACGAATCGAAGCGGACGATTACATCGCCTTCGTCGGCTTCGGCGGCGGGTTGACGTGGGCGTCGATGATCGTCCAGTGGGGATCCGCCACTGCTGATGAACGCACCGCGATCACCTTCAACCGGCAGCGGCGTCAGGTCAGTTACGCCGTCGCGTGGTGGCGCGCCCGCCTCAACCGTATGAGCCATCAAGCCGGAGAAGCGATCAGCCGCATACGTCCCCGGCAAGGACGGATTCACCGCTTGCGCCACAAGATGGATCAGAACAACTTCCAGTAGAATCAAAAACGCCCGGCAGCAGCGGGCGTTTAGTTATTACCGCTTGTAGGGGCACGATATCTCGTGCCCCTACACCACGTTGCAAAGACCTTTCTCACCGCCGCCGGTTCGCCAGCCCGATGAAGTAAACCAACTGCAAGACTGCCGAGATCGCCGCCGCGACGTAGGTCAGCGCCGCTGCCGTCAGCACTTGACGCGCGCCGCTGGCGTCCTGATCGGAGATCAGCAAGCCGCTCTGGCGCAGCAGCCCAATCCCGCGCCGACTAGCATCGATTTCGACCGGCAGTGTCAGGATCATGAAGACGACCATCACGCCGAACAGCACGATCCCCGCGTAGATCAACTCGGTGAAGCGCAGGAACAAGCCCGCGAAAATCATGATGTAGCCGATCTGCGGTGCAAGCTGGACGCCCGGCACGAGGAAATTGCGCATCTGGATTAGCACCGAGTTCTGCTGGTGCTGCTCGACGTGCCCCAACTCATGCGCAACTACCGCCATTGCTGCCACCGACGGCACTGTGGCGATCCCCTGAGACAGCCGCACCACGCCCGCGCTCGGATCGTAGTGGTCGCTCAGTTGTCCCTGCACGCCTTCCAGTGGCAAGCTCCGCACATCGGTGCGCGCGAAAATCCGCTCGGCGACCTGTGCGCCGGTCAAGCCCGCGCTGTTACGCTCGTTGCTCCACTTACTGTAAGCCGATTTGACAAATGCTTGTGCCGCCAAAGACAGCAGCAGCGTCGGCACGAGTACGTAAATCAGATAGGTCGGGTCGAAGAACATTGTCTAGTCCGTCCGTGTTCAAGTTCTATACCGCCTAACTATACGGGAAAGATCGCAAGAATTCCCTCAGAAACCAATTAAGGTTAGGCAAGAACGCCTCGCAGCAACCACATTTTGTAGGGGCGTTATATATAACGCCCCTATGACCCTTCCCATGACTACGTACTCTCTACGCCCCTAGCGTTACCGTCAACCCCGCCCGGTCGTTGAGCGACCACGGCAGCAGACAGTTGTCGAGCAAGCGCGGCTCGCCGATCTTGACTACTAACAGCACCAGCATCGGATCCTCGGTCGCCGCGTGAACGCCCCGCAGCAGGTGCGGCTCGGTCACCGCGACGTAATCGACCTGCACCAGCGGCTCGGTGTTCAGCACGGCTTTGATGATCTCGCGCAGCCGCGCCGGGGTTCGTTCACCCTGCTCGTAGGCGTCGGCGGCAGCGAGCAGTGAGCGATAGAGTACGGTGGCGGCTTCGCGTTCTGCCGCGGTCAAATAGACGTTGCGCGAACTCAGCGCCAGTCCATCGGCGGCGCGCACTGTCGGATACACCACGATTTCGACCGGGAAATTCAGGTCACGCACCAGCCGCCGCAGCACCACGACCTGCTGTGCGTCCTTCTGCCCGAAGTAGGCGGTCTGCGGCTGTACCAGATTGAACAGCTTGCTGATCACCGTCGCCACACCCTGAAAGTGACCGGGACGCCGCTCGCCTTCCAGACCCATCGACACGAACTCGACATCGACCAGCGTCTGGAACCCTTCCGGGTAGATTTCGTCCGCTGTTGGCGTGAACACAAGCTCGACGCCTGCCTGTTCCAGCAGCGCCAGATCCTGATCCAAGTCGCGCGGGTAGGCGTCGAAATCTTCGCCCGGCGTGAACTGCGTCGGATTGACGAAGATCGTCACCACCACGTGATCGTTTTCCGCTCGAGCCGCCTCGACCAGCGCCAGATGCCCGGCGTGCAGCGCACCCATCGTTGGTACAAGACCGACCTTCCCTTTCAGCTTCGCCCGCGCCGCCCGCAGCGCCGCGATGGTCTTTACCTGATGCAGTCGTGTCTTATCCGCCATTGTCCTCCCCATCCGTGCGCAGAGCAGCGATGATCTCGGCTTTCATAGTAAAGCTGTTTTCGGCAGTTGGAAAGCTGCCCGCCTGCACGTCATGGACGTAAGCACCCACGGCTTCGCGCATCGCCGTGCCCAACTGCGCAAACTGTCTGGTATGGCGGGGTACAAACTCGTCGAACAAGCCGAGGATGTCGTGAAAAACCTGCACTTGCCCGTCACAGGCTGCGCCCGCGCCGATGCCAATCGTCGGGATGTGCAGCCGCCGCGTGATCAATTCCGCCAGTTCCGCTGGCACCAATTCGAGCACGACGGCGAACGCGCCCGCCGCCTCGACCGCTTGCGCGTCACGGAGCAACTGCTTGGCGGTGTCGAGGTCGCGCCCCTGCACCCGGAAGCCGCCAACCTTGTAGACGCTCTGCGGCATTAAGCCGACGTGCGCCATCACCGGGATCCCGGCATCGACCACGCGGTCAATCGTCGCCGCCAGCGACTCACCGCCTTCCATCTTGATCGCGTTGACGCCGCTTTCCTGCATCAGCCGTCCGGCGTTGGTGAGCGCTTGCTCGATGCTGACGTGATAGCTCATAAACGGCATGTCGCCGACCACTAACGCCTTGTTCGTCACCCGTGTGACGATGCTGGCGTGGTAGATGATGTGGTCGAGCGTCACCGGGATCGGGAACTCGTGCCCCTGTATCACCATGCCCAGCGTATCGCCGACCAGCAGCAGCGGCACGCCCGCCGCCTCGCTGACGCGCGCGCTCATGGCGTCGTAGGACGTCAGCATCACGATTGGCTTGTGCTCAGTTTTCATTTTCTGGATGTCACGAACTGTGATTCGCATAATCGTTTTCTTTTTCTGCTCGGTTGCAAAGCTGCCCAGCGCTACCTGCGGTTCGAGTCACCCAAACGCCGTACTCACTCGCACTCAGCGGGTGAGGTTAGCACCCGCTCGATTTCCTCCGACGCCAGCCCGCGCGCCCGCGCCAGCGGCAGAGTCAGACGCGCGAGCTGCCGGTATAACTCAGCCAACGACTCGTCCACCGCGCCCAGCGCCGCGAGATGTGCCGCGATGGTTCCCGCGTCACCCCGCACCAGCGGACCGGTCAGTGCGTCCGGCACGCCTCGCGTTTGGAGATTCGCCACCGTCCCCGCCAGCAGCGCGTCAAGCGCAGCATCAGCGACGGTTTTGTCCGCGCCTAATCCGGTCAGCAGGGATTCCGCCAGCGCGTACAGCGTGACCGTGTAGTTGCTGGCGATCACCAGCGCCGCGTGATACAGTCGCTTTGCCCCCCGGCGGGATCACCAGCACACGTCCATCGAGCGCTGCCACGATCTCGAGCAGCCAGCCGCGCAGCGGCTCGTCCTGCGCTTCGACCGCGAAAGTCGATCCCGGCAGCCCGTTGATCGCCGTCTCCACATCCGCGAACGGATACGCCGGATGCAAGCTGCCGACCTGAACGCCCCGCTGCGCCAATGTCACCAATAATGCAGCATCGTGCGCCCCCGACGTATGGATCGCCGCTTTTCCAGTAAAACCCGCCAGCCCAGCCGCCGTTGCTGTGATCGCGTCGTCGGGCACTGTCAGCAGTACCAGATCGGCGTCGATTTCGTCGAGCGAGCCGACTGCCGCCGCCCCGACCGCCACCGCCAGCGCCTCCGCGTGGGCGAACGTCCGGCTGTAAATCGCCGTGATCGCGTAACCGCGCGCCGCCAGCAGCCGTGCCAGCACGCTGCCGACTTTGCCCGCCCCCACCAACGCCAGCCTCGGTCTCAGGGTGATACCCCTGCGCTGAGCGGCGTCGGCGTCGGGATCGGCTCGCTGATGTAGATCGTCACGGTACACGAGGCGCGCAGCGAGTTGGTGGTATCGAACACCGAGACCCGGAATTGATACTCGCCCGGCGTATAGAAGCTCGGCACGAACTGACCCAACTCGCCGATCTGCGCCTGTGGCTGCGTGCCATCCACGCCAATCGTAGCGAAGTTGCCGGAGGTCGATGCCCCCTTCAATTCGAAGCGGTAGAAGGCGAAATTGTCGCTGGTTGCGATGCCGACGACGGCAATCGGCTCAAACACGATCATGCCATTCGCCGGGATTTGCAGCATTGCTTGTTCCGGCGTGCTGCAACTGGCGGGCGGTGCGTTCGCCACAATCGTGCCGACCGGCGTCGGCGTCAACGTCGGCGTTGGTTGGATCTGCTGCGCCGGGTCGATTTCGCCCAACTGCACGTTACTGGGGTCGATCACCTGCGCGCTGAAGGTCGGCGGGATCGGCGTGCGAAACTGCCCATCATTGACGACCGCGATCTGCTGTGGTGCGAGATCACCCAACGACAAACGCAGGGCGGGTGCCACGACTTGCTGCACGCCGACGACGATCAACAGCGCTTCGATCACCAGCACGACCGCCGTAAAAGCGTTACCGCGCCGGTAGCGCGCCATGTCTTTTTCCAACTCGAAGTAGGTGCCGCGATACGCACTGGTTGCCCGCAGCCATGCGCGCACAACCAGTACCAGCACGACCGCCAGCACGATGTACAAGCCGGTCGCCACCTGCTCGATCAAAAAGACAAGTCCGGTGATAATGCCTGTCATGCCAGCGTCCGCAGCACTCCGCGCAGCAGCGCTGCCAGCTTCGGCACGAGGATCGCGCCGACTTCCAGAACTTCACTGTGACTGGTTTCGGCGTCGCTGTCGATCCGGTCAATGGCTTTGTTGGTGATCCCCGAAAACGCCAGCACACGCATCCCGCCGTGCCGCGCGACCAGCACTTCGTGAACCGTCGACATGCCGACGGCGTCGGTGCCCAGCGTCCGCAGCATTCGAATCTCGGCGGGCGTCTCGAAAGTCGGACCGGATAAGCAGCAGTAGACGCCTTCGTGCAGCGTCAACCCGGCGTCGGCGGCAGCAGATCGTGCGACTTTCCGCAGATCGTGGTCGTAAGTGTGCGCCATGCCGACGAAGCGTTCACCCAGCGCATCGTCGTTGGGACCCATCAGCGGATTGTTGCCGACCATCCCGACGAAATTGATGTGATCGTTGATCAGCATCACGTCGCCCGCCTGAAACGCCGGATTGATCCCACCAGCGGCGTTGGTCAAAATCAGCGTCTCGACGCCCAGCGCCCGCATGACGCGGATCGGAAAGGTGACCTGCTCCAGCGTGTAGCCTTCGTAGAAATGGGCGCGCCCCTGCTGCGTGATCACCGGGCAGCCTTCCAGCGTACCGATCACGAGCTGACCGGCATGACCATGCACCGTTGACTGGGGCCAACCGGGGATCTCGCCGTAAGAGATGACACTGCGGTTATCCACTTGATCCGCCAGCACGCCTAACCCGGATCCCAGCACTAGCCCGGTCTTGACCGTTAGCTGTGTGCGGCTGCGGATCACGTCGACGGCACGTTCGTAATCGGCGCGGGTGTACGCCATAGCCTCTACTCCAATGCATTCGCCCGATTTTCCCCTATTATACCCGGCTTGATCGGGCGCGTGAACTACCGCCCGAATTCACGAAAATTTGGGGGCGCCTCCGTTTACCGGCGGGCATTCTCTTGCTAAGATCAAGCTATGATTACAACTTAGGAGCAGCGCCCATGATGTCACACCCTGCCGAACATGCGATGCTCGGTTACGCCGAAGCTTACCATAAACTCTATCGTCGAATGCCCAAGGATTTACGGGCGATTGATAAGTCGTGGATCTTTGTCAACGGCGCGCGCATCCACGCCGCCGAACTTGAACAGATGACCCTGCTCATGCAGACGGAATATGCTCAAACCGAAGTGCACAAGCGGACGGTGGTCAGCCGCTTGATCGGCTGGTTGAAGCAGTAGTGGGTCCTTCTTCGCTGTTGGCAAGCCGCTACTTCAGCCCTGCTCGCTGCCGTTCTTGCTGGTAATCATGCGGCGTATCGACGTCGCGTAGAATGCTGTCGCTATCAACGTTGACGTAGGTCACCTTGTGCGCGTTGATCACATCGCGCGGATTCCCTTCGTCCGGCAGCGCGATCAGTTCATTCCAGTAGCGCCGGTCGATCAGGATCGGATGTCCGCGCCTCATTTGGTAGCTCGGTATCACCAGATCGCCCCGCCCTTCCGCATACGCCATCATCACCTGCCCGACGATCTTGGGCTGAATGCGCGGCTGATCACCCAAGACGACCAGCGCCGCCGCGATCTCGCTCGATTGATGCAGCAGCCCCACCTTAAGCGACGACAGCATCTCGCCTACTTCGAAACGCGGATTGAAGACGACGGTGGCACCGCGCGCCGTCGCTAGCGCCGCCACTTGATCGGCGCGGTTGCCGGTGACGACCGTGATGTGGTCGATGCGCGCGAGGATCAGTTGGTCGATGATGTGCTCGATGATCGTCTTGCCGTGCGTCCATGGCAGCAGCACTTTCGGTTCCCCCATCCGCCGCGACATGCCCGCCGCCACCACGATTGCCCCCAGCGGTCGCTGCACTTCGCTGATCGGGTCAGCGCTGCGGACGGAGCCGAGCGCGACCCCGCTCACGCGCGACGATTTCAGGATCATCCGCGCCATCAGGTGTGCCCGCAGCCGCAAATACCCTTCTGCCGGAACTGCGTTCAGCAGCACTATCACCCGCGCCCGCTCCGGAATGCCTCGCAAGCCGAGTTCTTCGTCGCGGACGACCTGCGCGATCCACGGCGAGAGGACGGGAGTGCCCGCATAGAAGCCATACCGCTCAATCATCGCTTCGGGGTTGTAAACATGATCCGCATCCAGCGGCTGACCGAGCGCCGCCAGCGACGCAATCGGGATCACTAGCGAAGTCTCCGGCGGGATCCACGGTTCGTGATGATACGGCGCTTTGAGCGGCAAGCCTGCCGCCTCGTCCGCCTCGATCAGCAGTACGTCGGCATTGACGGCGTCCAGCGTCCAGCCGAACCACTCCATCGGCGGCGCTCCCACGCCTTTACCACGCAGGCTTCCTGTGATGAAGACGAAACCGCCCTCACCCAGCGCCGCGCTGATCGCATCCGCTCCGGCGTCAAAGCGCACCACGCGCGGCATCAGCGCCAGTTGATCCGCTGGAATTGGTCTCGTCGAGGTCGCCAGCACGCGCCAACCGAGTTCCGCTAGTTCGTGCGCCAACGCGATCAGCGTCGCTGTCTTACCGCCCGCGCCGATCAGCGCCACCACGTCACCGCGCACGACGCCAAACGCCTGATGCAGTTTCATCGCACCATCCGCGAAACCTGCAATCTGGGCAGGGACGTTATATAGGACGCCCCTACAGGTAAACGCACGTTATGGTGCATCGCTACATTACTCCGATGCCCTGCTCGCGCAGCTTTGCTACTACACGGTCGGGCGTCATGGGCAGGTCGTCGATCCAGACGCCGGTCGCGTCGTGAACCGCCGCCGCAATCGCTGGAGCCAGCGGTATCAGCGGCATTTCCGCCATTCCGCGCGCGCCGAACGGACCAATCGGATCGGCGTATTCGAGGATCACCGACTTAACTTCAATCGGCACGTCCAACACCGTCGGGATCAGGTAGCTCGACAGATACGGGTTGACGATCCGCCCCTCTTTCGAGATCAGGTGCTCCATCACCGCGTAGCCGAGCGCCTGTACCACCGCGCCTTCGATCTGCCCCTGCACCTGCTGCGGATTGATCGCCTTGCCCACGTCGTTGGCGCTGACCACCCGCCGCACGTAAATCTGCCCGGTCTCGATGTCCACTTCGACTTCGACCGCCTGAGCTACGTAGCCGTAAGCGAAATTCGGCTCGGATTTGCCGGTCATCGGATCGTAGGGCGTGGTCTTCGGCGGGCGATATTGATAGGTCGCCTTCGCCGGACGTTCTTCGTTCTTCCACGCCGTCAATGCCTGCGCCGCCGCCCCGCGCACGGCATTGCCCGCCATGAACGTCATCCGCGACGCCGACACACTGCCTGACGAATTCGTCTCGGCGGTGTCCGACGCGATCAGCTTGACGCATTCCAGCGGCACGCCCACCGCTTCCGCCGTCATCTGCATAATGACGGTGTGGCTGCCCTGCCCCACCTCCGCCGCCGCATGCCGGATCACCACCTGCTCGATCTTCGTTCCACCGTACAGTTCGACTGTCGCCCAACTGTTTTCCGGAAAGCCGAAGCTGTAGCCCACGTTCTTATAACCGCAGGCGAAGCCAATTCCACGCCGCAACGCCGGGTTCTCCGGCTGATCCAGTACCATCCGCGACCAATAATCGCCAGTCTGCATCCAGTAGCTTTCCCGCGCACCCGCCGCGATCACCTGCGGCATACTGACGCCCGCTGGCAGCGGCGTCCCCACTGACGTGATGCTCCCCTCTTGGATCGAGTTGAGCAACCGCAGCTCCACCGGGTCGATGCCCAGTTCGTCCGCCAGCCGGTTGATCATCCCCTCGGCGGCGAAGCAGGCTTGCGGCGCGCCGAAACCGCGAAATGCGCCGGTCGGGATGTTGTTGGTGAATACGGCGTAGGTGTCGATATGGCAGTGATCAACTACGTAAGGACCCGTGATCATCAGGTTAGCGTTTGCCAGCACTTTAGTCGAGGTGTAGTTGTAGCCGCCCGCATCGCCGACGATCTCCGCTTCGACCGCGACGATCTTGCCCGCGCGGGTCGCGCCCCACTTGGTCTTGATCGTGATCGGGTGGCGCTTGTGGTGATACTGGATCGACTCAGCGCGGCTCCAGATCGTCTTGATCGGGCGGCGCACGCGGTTGACCGCCAGCCCCAGCACAATCTGGATCGACATATCCTCGCGCCCGCCGAATGCGCCGCCGATTGCCGGGTAGATCACGCGAATTTGGTCTTCCGGCAGGTTGAGCGCGTGGGCGATCAAGCCTTGATCTTCGTGCGCCCACTGCCCACCGACGACCACCGTCACCCGTCCCTGCTCATCAATGTAGCCGAGTCCGGCTTCCGGCTGCAAGAAGGCGTGCTCCTGATACCCGGTCGAATACTCGCCTTCCAGCACGACGTCGGCTTGCGCCCAGCCCGCCGCCATGTCGCCATGCCGCGTGCGGTAATGCACCAGCACGTTGTTCGGCATATCGGCGTGAAGCTGAGGCGCGCCGTCCTGCATCGCCGCATATGGATCAAAGACCGTCGGCAGATCCTCATACTCGACACGAATCGCCTGTGCCGCTTGAGCAGCATCCGCTTCCGTCTCCGCCACCACCACCGCGATCATGTCCATGTAGCAGCGCACGATGTCCGCGCCGGGTTTGTCGCTGCCCGGTCCGCACAACACCGGCTGATCCTTCGTCACCAAGCCATACTCGTTGACCGGCACATCCTTCGCCGTCAGGATGGCGACAACTCCCGGCAGCGCTTCGGCGGCGCTCGTATCCACCGTAGCGATCCGCGCGTGCGCCCGGTCGCTGAAGCGCAGCTTCATATACAGTTGACCGTCCATGTCGAAGTCGCCGGGATACGGTGTTTCGCCCGTCACTTTGCCGAGCGCGTCGATCCGCCGTACTGTTTGCCCGACGACGACCGTCTTGTCGTTTGCCAAAGCTATCACCCTCGATTCCGCTAAAAACTAATTCGAACTGACCACCTTGAAGACCGGATGCTGCGCCGCCTCTGCCGCGAACATTTCTACTGATAAATCGGCATTGGCATCGAAGTAATCCCCAACGTATTGTTTCTCCCGCTGGTAGTACGTCTTAAGGATCAAAGCAGCAGCTTCCGCTGGTTTGACTTCCTCAATCTTCACGGTGCGCGCGTTACCGCCGCGTGTCAGCGTAACCTCGCCGGAAACGCGCGCGTTCCGAACCCAAGCAACCTCTCCATACGGCGAGACGATATACTCTTGCCCCTCCTGCGAAATGGGCGAAACAGGCGTCGTATACGCCTTCCCCGACTTGCGCCCGCGCACGGTAAGCAGTGTCGACTGCTTAGGACCGGTGCCCAGCCTGAGCAGAAAGCCGATCACTGTGTTTACCATGCGTAACTGTGGCGTGAGAATGTAGGGTTTTGCCATTTCGTCCTCCTCTACTGGATTAGGCGTTTGGCTGTGGAAGAATCTCCTCCACTGCCCGTTTCGGTAGCGCGCCCACCCGTGCCGATTCGCCGCCGAGAATGCGATGCAGAATAGCAATTGCCGTCGCATAAGTGGGATCTACTCCGGCGTAGCTGAAATTCGTCCCCAGATTTTTGCCTTTCGTGAACGGCGTATCCGAAGCGTAATGCAGAATCCCCACATCGAACGGCGCGCCGTATAGGTTGACGATCTCGTTCTGCGGGTGCCGCTTCGGGCGCACCGCCTCGTAGATCGACGACAGGTAGGGACCGCCTTCCATCTCGATTACGGTGTAGCCTTCGTGATAAAAGACGCTCATGTAACGCGGACTTTGCAGAAATGTCCCGTAGGCGCTGATCGACTTCTGGTTGTCCAGCACCATGCCGAAGGTCAAGTACGGCGCAACATCCTGTGCCGAAAAACAGTTATTGAACAGGTAGGTATTCTGCGAATGCTCGTCATGGACGACGTTCGAGATCATCACGTCGCCAATTCGCCCGTTGAGAGTCGCCGCCTTGCCCATGATGTAAACGCCGAGCAACCGGGACACGCGCTCGGTCACGCGCATCAGGATTTCATAAGCGCCTAGCCCCAGCGGATAGTCGATGTTCAGGATCAAGCCGTCGCTTTGGCTCAGCCAGCCGTAATCCAGCGCCTCGTAAACGCGCGGGTCGAGCCATTCCGGGCGCAGCTTGTTGATCTCGATCACCTGCGCCTCGATGTCGAAGCCGTGACGGCTCGGAATCCGGTGAATGCCGATTGACGCCTCGTCCTCGCGCAGCCGCTGATTGGGGTCATCGCCTTGATCGCTCAGATACTTCTTCAGGACGTAGTACAGGAAATTCGGCTTGGTTGTCGCTCCGCCGTCCGCCTGAATCGCGCGGAATTCTTCCATCAGGTACTCGTGACCGCGCGACTCGATGAACTGGATAATCTTCTGTTCTTCGCGCAGCGCAAACCCGGTCAGTAAATTCGTCAGCGAATGCGTGTTGCTCGACACGAAGTAAACCGGTCTGCCTTCGAGATCGACCTGATCGCGCACCTGAGCGACCAAATCATCCCACCAGCGCGAGGTCGCCCGGCGGTAGTCCGCCAGCGACCCAGCAATCTGGCGGATGCCAAACGCCTTGCGCCCGCGCGACATTGCCAGCAGCGCCGGGATGAAGCGCGTTCCCCACGCGACTTCCAGCCGGTGCAGGTCAACAGCATCCATTTGCAGTGCCATTGCCAGCATCGTCCGCTCGCTCTCGCTTAAGGGCGTGCGCCGGTCGTGATGCTGCGCCAAGAACAGCTTGACGACCTCACTTTGCAGCAGCGCGTTCAGCTTGTTCCATTCGATCTGATACGCGGTCAGGATGGGGATCAAGTCGTCGATGTCCGAGCGGCTAGCGACGAATACCGCCAACCGGTGCTCGCCGTCGAAGTGCATCCGGCGGCGGCGTCCCGGCGCATAGACCCGTTCCCAATCGGTTACCGGGTAGCTCGCGTCGAGGAACGATTTTTCGAGCTGTCCCAGCAACACGAAATCCACGTCGATGATGCAAGCCGGCAGGCGCAAGCTGGTGTAGACCAGTGTCGAAACATCCACTTGCGGGTTGCGCGCGTGCACGTGCAGCGACGAGTCCATCGCCATGTGGCTTTCGACCAAGGTCTCGATTTGAATCGTGTGAGTCGAACGCAGCAGCGAATAGTAGGTTCGCATGTACAGTTCGATCTCTTCGCTTCCGGTCTTCGGTACAGTACGATCCATAGGCTATTTCAGTTTCTTCTCATTGGCTTCGCGCAGCTCTCGATTGATTCGGCGCTGGCGCTTCCTCTGCGCCCTACGATATTTCTCGCCCGTCTCGCGCTCTTTTACGAGATCTTTATCCCGAACGTTCAGCGCCTGCTTCGGCGCGAACAGCGTGACAATCAGCCCGGCAACCAGCGCCAGCAGCACGAAAACAATCACCGTGAACGCCAATTGAAGCTGGATCGGCGTAATACTACTGGTATCAAACTGCCGAAAAGTCGACTTGACCCACTTGATCACGTCCGGCGAAACGAACCACGCGATAATCGTCAGCGAGACGATCAGCAGAAAGCCGATGGCTGCCCATCGACGGTGGCTGTTCTGTTCAACGACGACCTTAATCTGGCTCATAACTTCTCTCCTGCTGACTTGCGGCTTGAGCGAACGCTTGAATGATCTTATAGTAACCCGTGCAGCGGCATAAGTTGCCGGTGATGCTCTGCTCAATCTGCGCTTGAGTCGGCTGCGGATGTTCCTCCAGCAGCTTAGCGCCCGCCATCAAAAAGCCCGGCGTGCAGTAACCACACTGCACCGCACCCTGCTTCGACGAACGCCGCCTGAATCGGGTGAAGCGTTCCGGTTCCGTCCGCGTGATCGGCGTCGCGCAGCCCCTCTACCGTGACGATCTCCGCCCCGTGCGCGCGCGGCGCGGCGACCATGCACGCCATCACCGCCGCTCCGTCGAGAAACACCGTGCAAGCGCCGCACTCGCCTTCAGCGCAGCCCTCTTTCGTCCCGGCAAACGGGCATCCTCGCGTAAAAAGCGCAGCAGCGTCTTGTCCTGCCCACTGTTGATGGTCCGCTTCACACCGTTGATCGTGGTGGTGATCGGCTCGCCCGCCTGATGATCGAGCACGCCGCCCGCCGACGCCGAATAGGCGGCGTGCTGGTCGCCCCACAGCATCGCCGGATCGGTCGGATAGTTAGCGCGCTCGTCTGTGAGCCGCCAGTGCCTTGAGCGCCCGGCTCACCAATACTCGCACCATCTCGACGCGGTACTCCGCCGGACCGCGCACGTCATCAATCGGCGTGACCGCTGCGGCAGCCAGCCGAGCCGCTTCGCGCGATCGACTCCGCCGTCAGCGTCCGCCCAACCAGCGAATTCTGCGCCACCCGCGCCTCGAAGATTGTCGGCGCGACACTGCCCAGCGTGATCGCCGCCTGGGTGATCGTCGCGCCGTCGAACGCCAGCACCACCGCCGCATCGACCACCGAAATCGCCTGAGCGCGACGCAGCCCCAGTTTCAGAAAGATGCCGCGTTCGTTTTCGCCCAGCGCCGGAAAATTAATCGCGGTTAAGCAGTTCGTCCGCGCGCATAACCGTGCGGCGCACGCCGGTGTAGAACGCATTCAGCGGGATCGTCCGCTCGCCTTCCAGCGACGAGAGCGTCACGCTCGCGCCGAGTGCCCACAATGGGGTGATGGTGTCGTTCGCCGGGGACGCGGTGATCAGGTTGCCTGCGACCGTCCCGCGATTGCGAATCTGCGGCGCGCCGACTTCCCAACAGGCTTGCGCCAGCGGCAGCGCGCGCTGCACCAGCAGGTCGCTGCCGACCACTTGATTGTGCGTCACCAGCGGCGCCAGTCGGAAGGTATCGCCGCGCAGGTCGATCTGATCCAGTCCCGGCACGCGCGTAATGTCGATCAAGACCTCGACGCCGGGGCGCTGCCCGCGTTCCAGTTCCAGCAGGATGTCCGTCCCCCCGGCGATCACGCGGGCGCGTTCGCGGTGTTCCGCCAACAGTTCCAGCGCTTCGCTAAGGTCGAGACGGTGTAGTAATGATTCCACATAGCAGTTTCACCTACCCTTTTACAGGAGAGACATGGTGCAACCTTTGGGCTGCCGCGCCATGCCCTTATGCGTATTCTAGCCAACTTTTTCCAGACCATAACGCAACTTATTTCACTCCGGCTTGATCTCCAACAGCGTCACCGGGTTGATATTCATCACGCAGGTCGATCTATACTGCGTTTCGACCACAACTCGCCGGTCATAGGTATGCACGTGTCCGTGCAGCATATAGCGCGGCTTGTACCAATCCATGAAGTGCAGAAAGGCGTTGAAACCCTGATGCGGCAAGTCATCGAGATCGTGGATCCCGCGCGGGGGCGCGTGGGTCACGAAGATGTCGAGCTTTCGCTGGCTCAGCACCGCGTCGCGCCAGCATCGCCGGAGCGCTGTGCATGACCATCATCTCCATGTCCATCTGCGAATACTGGATCGGGCTGTTGTTGTATTTCAGCGACCCTTCCATGCCGTAAAACGTAATGCCGTGATACTCGAATAGCTTGTTGTGCAGGTCGATACCGCCGGGCGGGCGTTCGTCGTAGCCCGTATCGTGATTGCCGCGCACGTAAAGCAGCGGAATACTCAGCACCGACGTGATATATTCAAGATAGATGCGGGCATATCCCCACAGCTTACCAGTACGTCCACGTCGTGATACCGCCGCCGGAGATGCGCCGCGTTTTCCATTTGGCTGACAACGGTATCACTGACACAAAGAATTTTCACAATTTATCCCACATCCATGATCTTTATTTGCTGCTGTCCAAACCCGTACTTTTCACCCGTAAGCTTCCCGTTTTTGTGGGGCGGTTAATTGAACACCCCGTACGGAGCCAGCCTTACAAACTGCGTTTTGCTCGACAACGAACGGTCGAAGCGGAGGTTAATCCGTCAGCTCAGCTTCCCCGGCTTCGCCGAGCCACTGCATCGCTTTGCCACTGCCGCCGCGCCGCAGCATGACGATCTCCGCCATGATGCTCAGCGCGATCTCTTTGGGCGTCTCCGCCTCTAGTTCCAGGCCAATCGGCGCGTGCACCCGCTGCAACTGCGCCGCGTCGATCCGCCTGTTCCGCATTCAGCGCGTGCCGCGTGATCGCCCAGCGGCGGCGGCTGCCGATCACGCCGATGTAGCCCGCGTCGGTCGCCAGCAGCGCCGGGATCAGGTCGATATCCACCGGCAAGCCGCGCGTCACCGCCGCGACCGCCGTCTGGCGGTCAATCCGCGTCTGCTGCGCGATCTCGCCCGGCTTGCCGATGACGTAGCCATCCATCCCCGGCAGGTAATCCGGGTTGCAGAACTCGGCGCGGTCGTCGGCGAGGATCACGCGGTAATCCATCCATTTGCCGAGACTCGCCAGCGCTTTGCCGACGTGCCCGCCGCCGATCACCAGCAGCGTTTGCGCCACCCCAATCGGCTCGACGAACACCTCGACTGTCCCGCCGCAAATGCCCGGATCGCCCGCCGTGATGTCGTTGAGCGTATACGAAAGCTTGCGCGTTTCGCCGTCACGCAGCGCCGCCAACGCCTCTTTGATCACTTGCGCTTCCAGCGCGCCGCCGCCCACCGTCCCGACGAATGACCCGTCGGCGTAGACCAGCAGCTTGCTCCCTTCGTGACGCGGCACCGACCCACTGACGCCGATGATCGTCGCCAGCGCCACTGCCGTACCCTGATCCTGCGCTTCAAGCAGCGCCGCGTAAACGACGCGCGTGTCTTCCATCGCTATTTCACCTCAATTTCACCGATGATCAAGCTGTTATCCAGCGTGTTTTCCGGTCCCGTGCTGCTCGGCACCAGCCGATCCTGAGTAACCGGATCGTACAATCCAAGCTCGACGCGGTACTTACCCTCTGTGGATTCTGGCAGCGCAAGCTCCATTGTGTCACGAATCGTCCCCGCTATCCAGTTTCCCGGCGGCAGATTGTCGTTCCCCGGTCGCACGTCCGCTTGGGCGATGATCTGACCGTCGGCGTCGAGCACGTGAACGAAGATTTTGTAATCTCCCCGCGCGCCGCCCTCGGTCTGCCACGTCAAAGCGACTGTCAGCGAGCGCGGGTCGGCGTTCACCGTGAGGTCTGCCTGAGACAACTGTATCGCCCCATCCTCGAACGTCGCCAGCGGATCGTCAGTCAGTGGAGCGGGCTGATAATCGCCCTGATACGCCCAATGCTGGTAAGGCATGTAATCGCCCGCGACGTGCGGCACGATCCGAATCCGCGTCTGCGCCGTCACCATCGCCGCCGGGATCAGCGTCGGCACTTCGTGCCAGCTTCCCGGCAGCGCCGGGATCACCCGCGTGCCGATCAACTGATCATTGGCGTAAACGTCGAACGTGCCCGCGTCCGCCGGGTGCAGCCGCGTGACGAGGATCAAGTCCTGCTGCGGGCTGCGTCGCCAGCGTGAACGACTCTTCGCCGTTGATCCGCCGCCCGCCGTCCATCACCCGACAATCCGCACCACAACCCAAGTAGTTGAACTCGTAATACTCGGTCGGGAAGCTGCCACCCTTGTAATTGTTGTTCCAGAAATATTGATGCGCCGCTTCAGACTCTACGTCCGCCACGTCGATCTGATCGACCAGCGTCAGCCCATCCAGATACGGCGTGATACGCGGCAGCATAACCAGATTCGCCGCTCGATCCGCCGCCGTCCAGTCCGGGCGATAAATCCCCTGCGTCGGCGCCGCCAGCGCGACGTTGTTCGCCGGGTCGAGATCGACGGTATAGCTCGCCAGCGTCTCGCGCGTAGAGATCGGTATGCTGCAAATAGCCCAGCCCTAACCCGTGTCCGTCGCCATACGAGGCGATGTAATCCGGGCGCTGCGCGCTCGATGAACTCGCCCACCGAGCCGGGACCGTTACGCCAGTACGCCGCCGCGCCGGGGGTCGTCAAGCCGACGATGTCAATCGTCGTCCGCCCGCCGATGTAGCGCATCATGCCCACGTCATGAACGGCGACCCGCGCATCCGCGGCGTGTTGGCTGCCAGCCAGCGCGCCATTTGCAGCGGCTGCGCGACGACGTAACCGACGTTGAGCGCGTAATTCGCCACGAACTGCAGCGTATTGGTCAGCACCGCGCTGATCGACACCCCGACGATCACCGCAACCAGCACCAGCGCTGGCGCTAGTCGAAGCCGCGTCAGCCGCTCACCTCTGCGTCGCAGCCAGCGCTGACCCTGCCGGTAGACGAACGCCCAGCCCCAGCCCGCCAGCGGGAAGAACAGCGCGATCAGCGGCATCTGGTAGCGCTTGAAATGCCAGAACGCCGTGTCCAGCGTCGAGATCGCCGCCGTGCCTGCCAGCAGCCACAGCACGATCATCATCGCCGCCAGCCGGCAACGCTTCCGCGCGAGCATAGCGCCCCAGCCGACCAGCGCCAGAGCAAAGACGTACAAATACTGCGTCAGAAATTCGCGCCACATCCGCCCAAAGTTGGCGAGGATGCGCCCGACGATGGCGCCGAAATCCGCGCCGACGATCCCGAACAGCGATTTCGCCGCGTTGCCCGACGCCACCGCCGAGCCGGTCACCAGCAGATTGACCAGCGGCTGCACGCCAACCGCCAGCAACGGGATCAGCAGCAGCAGCCATTCGCGCCGCCACAGCCACAGGCGCGGGATGCCCAAGCGCCCAAAGATGCCGCTCTGAGCCTTGATCGGCGCATCGCGCAGCGCTTGCACCAGCACGATCCCCGCCGCGATGGCAGCCAGCAGCCCCCTTCCGGGCGGATCAGCGCCAGCAGCGTCATGGCGATCACGCTCAGCCGGAAGCGCCGATCCAGCACGGCGTAGAGCGTCAGCAGCACGAACAGGATCGCCAGGCCAGTTTCCATGCCGCTCATGAAATGCCACTCGACCCAGCCGTCGAGCGCAAAGACGACAGCGAAGATCGCCGCCAGCCAGTCAGGAGCAGTCAGCCGCACGATCCGGTAGACCAGCCACGCGCGAGATCGCCAGCGCCAGCGCGCCGATCCCCATCGCCCACAAGCCGAAATTCAGCCCGCGAAAGCCGATCAGATCGCCCAGCGCCAAAATGTAGGGATACAGAAAGCTGGTCGCGCCGGAGGTCGGCGGCAAGCCGGGGTTGTAGACGTAGGGCTGCCCGACTGCGATCTGGTGGGCGTACTGGAAGTGGATGTAGGCGTCGTCCAGCGGCATGACGACCTGCCCGCCGCCGACGTTCGCGCTGATGGTGCCATAGACGAGGAAAACGCCGATTGCCAGTAGCAACACAAGAGCAGCGATAAAAAACTCGCGGCGGTAGGCTTCAATGTCAATGAACCCTCGCCGCGCCTTTCTCCCGAAGATGATTTATTCGCGTCGTACTTGCATTCTTCGAGCATCCAGTCCGGCAGCTTGTTCATATCATGCAGAATTTCGACGTGGCGTTCACGGCAGAGAGAACACGCTCCGATATTCGACCAAGTTGATAAACGCTTCCGCAGCTTCGTCGGATGGATGCTGCTTATAAATATCCCGGACGCTAAAACCGAGGTTATGATAATCTTCCGCATCCAGCGGTCGTTTCGTCATTTCAGTAATCAACGCCCAATCGCCATCCTCAAAGTTATTCTGGAGCAAGCCGACTGCCCACCCTACCCGATTACTATCTGCGATCATCCGCAAGCGCGAGCGAACGCACGTCGGGATGCGTCACTCGCTCAAGCGCGGAGATGGAAAAGAGCGCCATCCGGTTTGGGATGACCGCCATCGGGTCATGGTCGATACGCTCATCGCCATGTTCAGCGAGATCGAATCAGTCGCGCCGGATCGAGCGGGAAGGTGCGGCGGGTGAACAGGCGGACAAGGAGCGCCAGTCGCTGTGGGTCTTGCTCGGTGAGTAGGTCATCAGCAAGCGCTCTAAGCAGGTGTTCCGGAGATTCCGTCCATCCATTTGAACCAGTTAAAGTGCAAACTGAACCTTTTGTGCGCAATCGCTTCTCGCAGCGCGTCATAGCTTGCCATCCGGTCCCAGCGTTTACGCGGATAGGTCGGGTTGTCGAGGATCAGCTTTTGCCACAGAATCGAGCATAGGTTTTGATACGCGCGTTTATTTTTGGCGGCTTCTCGCAATGCACTCCATATGCTCTGCTCGCCAAAATCGACGCACTGCTTGATCAACCTAGTCTCGCAATTCCACAGACGTAATCCGGCAGCCATCCCCGCTGTTGATCACCTCGATCCATGACCAGCACCAGCCCATCCAAACCATCCAGCGCGATCACCTCGTCAGACGCCGCTGACTTGACCTCATGCACGCTCAAGTTCTTCACGAACTTGCTGGTGAATAACCTCATAGCCTCGCTTGGTCGCCCGCCTTCGCAAAGCAGAGCGCAAGTTCAAACAACGTTCAAGACGAGGTACGTCATTTCTGTCGGTCGGGGACGATCACTGCAAGCGCTTCCAGCATCGCTGTTTAAAGAATTCCGGCTCGCCCGTAAGCTGGATCACTTCCCACAAGTAATCAGCATGATCTGCCTTCCAACTGCCGATCGAGCGCGGTGACATGTCAGGCACGGCATACAAAATCGCGTCCCGATAAGGGGACGCGCTGTGCTGCTGAAGATATAAGATGGCTCGACCCAAACCAATGTTCAAGATCCGCTGAAATTCGGCAAATTCCATCGGCGCTCCTCGACTAATTGGAGTAGCCATTCGCAAAGGTGTCGATCATCAGGCGCACGTCCTCGCCCAGCGGATAGAGGATCGGGCAGGTCGCGCCGTTGGCGACGTACTCGCGCACCTTCGCCTTGACTTCGTCGGGCGTGCCGGACGCGGTGATCAACTGCACCACGTCGTCGGGGACCAGCCGCATCGCCTCTTCGATCTGTTCTTCGGTGGCGGGCCACGTCAGCACCTGCCCGATCTCGTCGAGCAGTTCCTGGCTGACGCCGCTGGCTTTCATGATGTGCGGCTGCTGACCGAGATACTGCGTCACCAGCTTGCGCGCCCCGTCGAGCGCCTTCTTGCGGTCCTTATCCACCGAGCAGACGACCAACTGCGGGCGGTCGATGTCGTCGATGCTGCGCCCGGCCTTGCGCGCGCCGATCTCCAACTGCTCCAGCGCCGCCTCGTTGTACTTGGGCGCGACCAGATAGTTCAGCACCGCGCCGTCGGCGATTTCGCCGGTCAGCGCCATCATCTGCGGTCCGGTCGCGCCGATGTAGATCGGCACGTTGCGCGCTTCCTTGCGCCCGTGAACCACGTCGAGTTCGACGTCGTCCAAGTTGACGAATTCGCCGTGAAAAGTGACGCGCTGGCGTGCCAGCAGCGCCCGCACGGTGACAACCGTCTCGCGCATCGCCAGCAGCGGCTTGCGTGCGCGTGATGCCGACCTTCTGCGCCAGCGGATCCCACCACGCGCCAATGCCGCAGATGATGCGGTTGGGCGCGAGGTCGTCCAGCGTCAGGAAGGTCGCCGCGATCACGGCGGCGTTGCGCGTCCAGTTGTTGATCACGCCGCTGCCGATCTTGATGCGGCTGGTCGTCGCGGCGAAGGCTGCCATCGGCACAATCGCATCGCGCACCAGGCGGCTTTCCGCCTGCCAGACCGCCTCAAAGCCGCGCTGTTCGGCGTACTGCACGTACTTGATCGCGTCTTGCAGCGAATGGGCGTCCTGCAAATAAAGCGCTACTCGGTCTGCCATGAAATCCCTCGCTAAGTGAAATAGGTTATTGGTTTTTAGTTATAAGTTTTTAGCAAAAGCGCAACGCATCAGCGCTTACGCCTCAACTCCGGTTTTAACTAAAAACTAACCACTACAGACTGAACTACCGCTCCGGGGTCAGCGTGAGATGATACCGTTCTCGCTCCCCGTCAGGTAGTGATACCGTTCCAGATCGGCGGGCATGTCGATGTCCAGCGCCAGCCGTTCCGAGCGGTACAGCTTGACTGCCGCGCCCGCTTCGCGTGCCAGCGCGACGTGCCGCTGAAAGCTGCCTTCGCCGTAAGCGTAGGGGAATAATCCCGGCGGGCGGATCAGCATGGCGTTGGTGCCGTCCTCGCGCTCGTCGGTCGCAATCACGACCGTCAGCGTCTCCTGCCCGAGCTCGATCATGCCGGTCACGTCTTCCGGCGTGATCAGCGGCAGATCGGCGGGCAGAATCAGCACCGCGCCGCCGCGCCAGCCGCCGACGACCTGCGTCGCGCGCATCAGCGCGTTGTTGAGTTCCGGCGCGCCGCTCTCCTGAACCGTGTGCGCGCCCATATCGCGCGCAATCGCCAGCGCGCGCGTATCGCGGCTGATGACCAGCGTCCCGGCGATCTGCGGCGTCGCTGTGACCGCCGTCAGCACCCGGCGAAACAGCGTTTCCGAAAGCTGCTGCCGTTCCTCAGGGGAAAGCACTTCCGCCAGTCGGCTTTTCGCCCCGCGTCAGCGGCTTGACCGGAATGATCGCCCAAATACTCATCCTGCCTCCCCAATCCGTAATCCATTCCAGTATCTTTCGCGCCAGCACCGCCCGATCCGCGTCGTCGCGCATGATCGTGTCGAACGTGGTGGTGCGCAGCCCGTCAATCGTCATGTGGCTGATCGCGCTCGTCGTAAACAAACCCGTTGATCGCGTCGCCGTAATAGTCCGCCACGCCGCGCGCCGAGACTTCGTAGCCTAATTCTGCCATCAGTTTCGCCGCTGGACCCTTGATCGCCTCGCCCTGCACAATCGGCGAGAGCGCGACGCGCGGCACGTCGCGCGCCAGCAAGGCGTTCGCGCAGCCCCGGCACCGCGAGGATCGGCGCAATCGACAGCCAGGGATTCGACGGACCGAACAGGATCACGTCGGCGTGGTCGATGGCGCGCTGCGACTTCGGCGCTGATCGCCGCACGTTCGATGCCCGTCGAAGCGAATCCCGCGCACGGTCGGCTGCCAGCGCTCGCGCACGAAGTAGACTTGAAAGTCGAGTTCGCCCTGCTCGACCGTATCGAGTTTCGTCGCAACTTGCGCGTCGGTCATCGGCAGAATTGTATGACGAATGCCCAGCGCTTTTGTCAACTTCTGCGTGACCGCCGTCAGCGGCTCCGCCGCCGTGCAGCGCCTGCGTCCGCAGCAGATGCGTGGCGATGTCCTGATCGCCCAGCCCGAACCAGTCTTCTTCGCCGTAGCGCTCGCAGCGCGCTCAGCTGCTGCGCGTATCGCCGGCGACGCCCCAGCCGTTCGACCTTGTCGACCAGCCCGCCAGCGTGTACATCACCGTGTCGAGGTCGGGGCAGATGCGCAGCCCGTAATGCCAGAAATCGTCCGCCGTGTTGACGATCACCGTCAGGCGCTCCGGCGGCAGAATTTGCGCCAGCCCGTGCGCCAGTTTCGCGCCGCCGACGCCGCCGACCAGCACGACGACGTTTTGCATCGTCTAGCGCCACAGCACACTCATTTCCAAGGGATGGCGCGTCTTTTCGCGGGTTTCGGCCGGATAGCCCAGCGTGATCAAGCGCCTGCGGCTGCCAGTCGTCCGGCAGGTCGAGCGACGTCGCGCACCACATCCGGGCAGAACAGCGGCGCGCACATCCAGCACGCGCCTAGCCCGGCGTCGTGCGCCGCCAGCAGCAGATTTTGCCCCGCCATCGCCGCGCTTTGCGCCGCCATGACGTACTCGTTCTGATCGCGGCGCGGATCGCCATAATTGTCCATATCCGACAGGCTAGCGAGAGAACGATCAACACGGGCGCGCCCGTGATCCGCGCGTAGGAGCGCGCGGCGTCTTTCTCGATCAGGTCGGGAGCGACGCCGTCGCGCTGCCAGATCGCTGCGCAGGCGCGCGCCCATCGCCCGCGCCAGCGTCTCGCGGCTCCGGACTCTCGATCACGCAGAAGCGCCAGGGCTGGCGGTTGTGCGCCGACGGTGCCCAGATCGCCGCTGTCAGCAGCGTTTCGATCACGTCGCGGGCGACCGGATCAGGTCGATAGCGCCGGATCGAGCGGCGGTTGCGAATCATTTCCAGCAGCGGGCTTTCCCGATCCACCTCATCCTCACTTCGCTAACGATACAAATCCGTTTCGACCGGGCGGTTCAGTTCCGAGGCGTGCCCGTCCTGCGCCGGGAAATTCAGCCCGCGCACCAGCACGACCGGGCGACCTTCCGCCGCTTCGCCCGAAAGCAAATTCGCCGCCGACGCCACTTCATCGGCATACGCCTGCATGCTCATTTTCAGCTCGCGCCCGAACAGATCGGTACTGTCCGCGTAAATCCACCAGCGCGGGCATCCCGGCGACGCCGATGGCGACGCCGACGTTGCCCAGGCGGAACGGTCGGCCGTGCGAGTCGCTGATGACGATGCCGACTGCGCGCCGGTCGCCGCTTGCAGCGGCGTCGCGGATCGCCGGCGCCGACCCGTCGGGGTCGAGCGGGAGCAGCAGGACACGATCCTCGCCGCCATCGACGTTGGACTGGTCGATGCCGGCACTGGCGGAGACGAAGCCGAGCTGATGCTGCGTGATCAGCACGCTGGGCGCGCTGCGCGAAATCGCGGCTGCTTTCCCGCAGGACCAGTTCGACGATGCGCGGGTCTTTGCCGATTTGCTCCGCCAACCGCAGCGCCTCCTCGCCCGGCACGACCGAGGCGAGATCGACGAAGCGCCCTTCGGCTTTCGAGACGATCTTCGAGGTGACGACCAGCGCGTCGCCGTCTTGCAGCGTCAGCGCCGCCCGATCGAGCGCGGCAGGATCAACCGCGCGAGATCATCCCCCGGCTGAACCAGCGGAATGCCGGGCAGCGCCGTCATGGTTAGGTTAAAGTGTTTCCAAAGTTAGATGCCGGTGATGCGGATACCCGCCCCTTTGACGCCGTAGGTTTTGTTGATGTGCAGCAGCACCGGCGTCAGCGCTTCGGCCGCGACCGAGTTCGCCAGCGGACCGGCATCGACGCCGCGCATCCCCGCCGCTTCGACCAGGTGCATGACGTCGGCTTTGGCGTCGGCGTCGTCGCCGCAGACCAGCACGTCGCAGTCGATGGCGCGTTCGGGTCTTTCAGCTTGGCGGCGGAGACGTTGTGAAACGCCGCGACGACGCGCACACCTTCGCCCAGACAATCTCCTGCGCTTCCAGCGCCGCGGATTTTCCCGGCGGCACGTAGACCGTGCCGAATGTCCGGCGGCTGGATCGGCACGGCGATATCGACCAGAATTTTGCCCTGAAGCTGATCCTTGACCCTTTCCAGCGTCGCGTGGTGCGCGCCGTAGGGCACGGCGAGCACCACCAGATCGGCTTCGGCGGCGGCGGCGGCGTTGTCCTTGCCGATCAGGTAATCGACGCCAAGCTGCGTATTCATCTCGCCGGCGCGTTCCATCGCGCGGTTGGCATCGCGCGAGCCGATGATGACGCGGTAGCCGTTGAGCGCCCAGCGCATCGCCAGCCCGGAGCCTTCTTTGCCCGTTCCGCCCAGAACCGCAATCGTCAGCAGCAGCGGCAGTCGTTCGTTCGTCGTCATTGTATCTCCTATTCAACGGCGGTTCTAAGTCGCCCAAGGCGGCCTGGGCAGTGTAGCGCTCCCAGACCCCCGGCGCGAGTGCCAGCGCTTCCTGCCGCAATTGCTTCTTCATCCAGTGTCGACAACTGGCGGTCCCGCATCAGTATTCTACCATCAACCAGCGTGGTTGTAACCATCGACGCCTCGAAGCCGAACAGCACGTGCCAGGGGAGATTGCCGGCCGTCAGCGGCGTGAACGGGTGATAATCGACGAAGATCAGGTCGGCGCGCGCGCCTTCGACCAGCCGCCCGACCTGCTGCGCCGGGGAAGAACACGTCGAGCAGGCGGGCGTTGTTCTCGACCGCCATGCGCGCGACGTCCGCCCCATTGGCGCGGCGCGGGTCGCGGTGGGCGAGCTTGTGCAGCAGATACGCCGCTTTCCAGTCCGCCCACATGTTGTTGCTGAAGCCGTCGTTGCCGAGGCAGACATTCATGCCGCGCGCCATCATCGTGTCGAACGCCATCGCGCCGACGCCGTTGTTCATGTTCGAGCGCGGCTGATGGGTGATCCACGTCCCGGTTTCCGCGAGGCGATCGAGTTCGCTCTCGTCGACGTGGATGCAGTGGGCGGCGATCGTCTTGCTGCCGAGAATGCCGTAGTGATCGAGGCGGTGGACGACGCGCACGCCGGAGCGCTGCAAGCTGTCGAGTCCTGGTCGGCTTCATGCTCGGCGACGTGGATGTGAAAGCCGCCGTCGTGAGCGTCGGCGCAGCGGCGCAGCGTCTCGTCGCTGAGCGTCAGGCTGGCGTGCAAGCCGAAGGTCCGCGCACGCGCGGGCGATCCGCGCTCGCCTTGATGAAGCGCAGGTTTTCGGCGATTCCGGCCTCGGCTTTTCTCGCGCCCGTTGCGGTCGGTGACTTCGTAGCAGAGCACCGCGCGCAGCCCGGCTTGATCGACCGCGTCGGCGATCACGTCGAGGCTGCCGTCGATGAAATTCGGGCTGGCGTGATGGTCGATCAGCGTGGTCGTCCCGTGCTTGATGGCATCGACCAGCGAGACCAGCGCGCTGGCGCGCACCGCAGTCCTTGTCGAGCGCTTTGTCGAGCGGCCACCACAGCCGCTTGAGGATCGCCGGGAAGTCGGCAGGCGGGTCGCCGGGGATCGCCATGCCGCGCGAATAGGCGCTGTAAAAATGGGTGTGCGCGCAGATGTTGCCGGGCATGACCAACTGCCCGCGCGCGTCGATGCGCTCGGCCTGCGGGTAGCGTTCGAGCAGGTCGCGCGTGCGCCCGATCGCGCGGATCGCGCCGTCTTCGATGTAGAGCGCGTGGTCGGCAGGATGCCGCGCTCATCCCAGGTGACCAGGGTCGCGTTGGTGATCAGCATGAGGTTCACTCTCCCGGCGGGATGCTGAGCGTCGCCGGGCCGCCGTTGCTGGCGATCTGCGCGAGAATCGCCTGAAGGATGCTGTCTTCGCCCTGCGACTGATCCAGAAAATACGCGCCGCTGCCTGCCGCGTCGAGGCGATCACGCTGCTGCCGTTGTCGCACAGAATGCGCAGACCCGGCGCGAATTCGTCGCTGCGCTGCTCGGCGTCCCAAGTGCGCGAGACGTTCAGCCCGCGCGTCGTGCAGCGCGTAAAAAATGCGATCCACGAAGATAGTCGTTCTCGCTGTACAGATCGGCAATCGTCTGGGCGTGGACGAAGCGATCCCAGGTGGTATAGATGAAGCTGATCGCGCGTTTGGTGTCGTTGACGACCGGCGGGTCTTTGCGGCTGCAAGTCGCCCAGCGCGACGCGATAGTAGACTGTCGTCCGCGCGCGGGTGATCCGGCTCGTTCGGGCAGCAGGTCGCGGCGGTAGTGCAGTTCCAGCCCGCGTCTTCTCGGCGTAGTAGTGGATCGCGCCGTTGCGCTCGCCGAAGGCTGCGGCTGAGGAAGAAGGCGAGGTAGTCGGCGGTGACGCCGCGCGGCATGCGCTCCTGCGGGATGCGATACCAGTGCTGATCGCGCGCGTAGACGAGATCGCGCTTGCGGTTGATGACGCCGACGAGCACGCTGTCTTCAGGAAGCATGGCAACAGTACTGAGTACTGAGTACTGAGTGCTGAGTAAAGCGCCTGGTGAATCGACGAGCTCCTCATGTGCGTGATCATCGCTTCCTCAGTACTCAGTACTCAGCTACTTGAGCGTTCTCGCGCAGCGCGACGAGGCGCGCGTCGATTTCCTGCACGCGCTGCTGATGCGCTTCCCACCACGCTGGGTCGCGCTGGGCGTCCAGTTCTTCGACCGACTTGCCCTGCTGCTCGACCCACGTATAGTATTTCAGGTTGTGCCAGCGCTCGCGGGCGTCGCGCGTGCCTTCCATGATCCAGTCGGTGCGCATCCCGTGAAAGATGCTCTCGACGCGCCCGACCGCCGCCGCTTCGTCGAGCGTGCCGAACATGCTCCGCCATGTCGCGCCATCACCGAGTGATAGCGATCCAGCGCGTCGGTCGCCACCGTGACGATCACGTCGCCCGCGCCGAAGCCGTAGTACTTCGCCGTCTTGATCGCGCCGAGGATGTTGCAGATCCCGCTGATGCCGAACAGGCCGCTCAACTGATCGACCAGCGCCGCGTCGATGCCGTAGCGATCGACCAGCACCTCGCGGGCGGCCGGTTCGGCAAGCACCTGCAAGCCCTTCTTGCATTCCATGTCGTCGATGCACATCAGCGCGTCCATGTTGAGGACGTTGTGAATCCAGGTCACGTGCTTGTCGCCGATGCCCTGAATGTCGTGCGTGCCGTAGCCGTTGTTGTAGAGCGTCGGGCATTGAGTCGGCTCCAGGCCGACGATCTTGTGATCCGCCCACACCTGCTTGAGCCGGTCGCCCGCCGCAATCGTGCCGGCGCTGCCCATCGCCGAGACGAAGGCGGCGACTTTGCCGTTGCCGATGCCGCGCTGCTGTCAGTTCCGCCGCCAGTTCGACAATCGTGTTGCCGGTGACGTGGTAGTGGAAGCGGTAGTTGCCCATCACCTCGAACTGGTTGAGGATGCGGATGTTCGGGTCGCTGGCGCTGCAGGCGGTGGGTCTCGTCGTAAATTTCCTTGACGTTGCTCTCCGAGCCGGTCGTCTTGATGACGTGCGCGCCGTAGCTTTCGATCGCTCGAAGCGCTCGCGGCTCATGCCTTCGGGCAGCACGACGAGGCTCTTGCAGCCCATGCGCCCGCCGACCCACGCGCCGCCGATGCCGTAATTGCCGGTCGAGGGCCAGACCAGCGTATGCACCTTCGGATCGACTTCGCCGAACAGTTCTTTTTCCAGCAGCACCGAATACGCCGCGCCGACTTTGTGGCTGCCGGACGGGAATTCCTTGCCGTAGATCACGACGATCTCGGCATCGACGCCGGTCAGCGCTTTCGGCAGGACGACGTGATAGATCTCGTTGTTGGCGTCGCGCCAGGTGATGTTGAACAGGTTGATCGGGTCGAGCGGGTCGGTCTGGCGCGCTGCCTGCGCTTTGGCGCGCACGTGCGGGCGCAATCTTGTCAGGATGCAGCATTTCTTCAAAGGTCGGTCCGGTAATCACGTGCTAGTTCTCCAATTCGTCGTCGGTCGAGGAGTTGTTGTTCAATCGTCCGCATTTCGTTCGAGCAGTTCGTCGCGCTGGCGCGCCAGCTCGCGGTAGCGCTCCAGATCTTCCGGCGGCATCTGCTCGCTCGTGCCGCCGTGCGCCATGATCAGCGTGTCGATTTCTTCGTCCAGCGCCTCGTACATCAAGCACGACCTTACGGTAATACTGCACCTGTTGCAGTATGTCGCTGTCGTTATCGCCCATTCACTTACTCCAGTTGACGTTCCGGCGTTGGCTCGGACTCTGGCTGATCGAAACCCCGTGGTCGACGCCACGATATAAAGCGGTCGGTTGCGCGCTTCGTCATAGGTGCGCGCGACGTACTGCCCCAGAATAAACAGGAAGAAGAGCTGGAACGAACTCAGCAGCAGCAGCAGAATGATGGTCGTCGCCTGCCCGCCGAGAAACTGCACCCCCATCGAGAGCCGCAGAACGGCGACCACCGGAATCGCCAGCAGCGCCAGCAGCCCCAGCACCAAAGCTGACGTAGACCATGATTTGCAGCGGGAAATACGAGAAGCCGGTGATGGCGTCGAGCGCGAAGCGCACCATCTTCCTGAGCGGGTATTTCGTCTCGCCGGAGTGGCGCGCCTCGCGCACGTAGCTGACCGGCGTCTGCTTGAAGCCGACCCAACTGGTCATGCCGCGAATGAAGCGGTTGTGCTCGCGCATCGACTTGAGCGCCTCGACCACCTTGCGATCCATCAGCCGGAAGTCGCCGGTATCGACCGGGATATTCACGTCGGTGATGCGGTAGATCACGCGGTAGAACAGCTTGGCCGTCAGCAGCTTGAAGCGGCTTTCGCCTTTGCGCTCGGCGCGAACGGCGTAGACCACCTGAAACCCGGCTTTCCAGCGCTCGATCATTTCGAGAATCAGTTCGGGCGGGTCTTGCAAGTCGGCGTCGATCAGGACGACGGCTTCGCCGCTGGCGTAGTCGATCCCGGCAGTCACCGCGATCTGATGCCCGAAGTTGCGCGCGAAGTGGATCGCCTTGACGTGCGGGTCGCGCTGCGCCAGTTCGTCGATCATTTCCGGCGAGCGGTCGATGCTGCCATCATCGACCAGCAGCAGTTCCCACGACTCGCCGGTGGACTCCATGACTTTCTCGATGCGCTCGAACAGCAGCGCAATATTGCCTTCTTCGTTGAAGATCGGCGCGACAATCGAGTAACGCGGTCTACTGTTCATTCGTCCTCAAGTCAAGTTCAAAGCGCGCCTGATAGTGGGCAGGTCCGGGGGGACGCGCAGCCCGCCCGCGACCGACTCCTGCGCGCGTTTGACGTCTTTCAGCCCGCTGCCTGTCGAAAGCAGAGCAACGCGCTCCTCATTATGAATCAACCCCAATTTTACAGCACGATGCGCCCCGGCGTAAACCGCCGCCGCCGCTGGTTCGGCGAATACACCCGTCAGCCGCGCCAGACGGGGAATACTGGCGATGATCTCGGCGTCGGTCACGGCGAGCAGCGCCCCGTGCGTTTCGCGGACGGCTCGCAGCGCCCGCGAACGGTCGCGCGGCAGCCCCGCCGAAATGCTGTCGGCGATGGTGTGGGCGTCAACCGGCTGCATCTCGACCGCGCTGATCCCGCGCTGCCACGCATCGACCAGCGGCGAACTGCCTTCTGCTTGTACACCGATCAAGCGGGGAATCCGTTCAATCCAGCCCAATTCATGCAGATCGACAAAGCCTTTGTGGACGCCGGCGATGATGTTGCCGTCGCCGACGCTGACGATGACCACGTCGGGCACGTCCCAGCCCAACTGCTCGGCGATCTCGTAGGCGACGGTCTTCTTGCCCTCGACGGTGAAGGGGTTGATGCCGGTGTTGCGGCAGTACCAGCCTTCGCTCAAGCACAAGTCGTAGCACAGGTCGAAGGCGACGTCGTAGGAGGCTTCGACCAGCACCACCGTCGCGCCGTAGACCAGCAACTGCGCGATCTTGGCTTCCGGCGCGGTCGCCGGAACGAAGATGATGGTCGCCATGCCGACCGACGCGGCGATGCCCGCCAGCGCCGCCGCCGCGTTGCCGGTGCTGGCGGTGCTGACGATCTTGAATCCCGGCTTCGCGGCGCTGGCGACGACCAGCGCGCTGGCGCGGTCTTTGAGCGATCCGGTCGGGTTCAAGCCGTCGTCCTTGACCCACGCCGCCGCCATGCCCAGATCGGCGGCGAGGCGCGGCGCGTCGTAGAGCGGCGTATAGCCGACGCGCAGCGGCGGCACGACCGCGTCCGCGCCGAGCGGCAGCAGATCGCGGTAGCGCCACATCGACGGCTCGGTGCGCGGCGCGTCCCGGTCGATCTGCGCTTTCAAGGCGTCGTAATCGTAGAGCACGTCGAGCGTGCCGACCTGCCCATCGACCGGGCAGGTGTACTGGACTTCGTCGGGATCGTAGACGCGCCCGCAGACGCTACAGCGTAATTTCCAGATGTTTGCCATCGAAATATCGTTCTCAGTTTTTCGGCATAGGGGCGGCGTTCGTCGGCTGTCGTCAGCCGCCGCTGAAAGGTAAGGTCATAGAGATAGTCGTTCGGGTAGCGTGGGAAGACGTGCAGATGATAATGCCAAACTTCCTGATACCCGGCGGGTTCGTTGTGCTGGCGGGTCGATGTCCCGTCCGCGCCGTAAACTTGCTTGAAGGCAATCGCCACCTGCCGCGCCAGTTCGTGAACGTAGACCGCGATGTCGGGCGTCAGGTCGTAGATGTTCTCGACGTGGCGGTTGGGCACGATGATCACGTGACCGGGGTTGTTGGGCCACCAGTACAAGCCAATGAAGGCGGTGACGTGTTCGTCATGATAGATCACGTCCTCCGGCTGGGTATGCTCTGGCAGCATCGACGCGCCGCTGGCAAGCCGGCAAAATGGACAATCGTAATTTTCGGGCGCGTGCGTGTAAGTTGTCATCCCGGGACAATCCGCGTGCCGGTTTCGCCGCGCAGCGCCCGCGCCAAGTTCGCCGGATCGGTGATGATCGCCTGCGGACCGCCCATCTGCACGAACTCGACCGCCGCCTCGATCTTGGGCAGCATACTCCCCGGCGCGAAATGCCCCTCGCTGATGTACTGCTGGGCTTCCGCCAGCGTCATCTGATCGAGAAAGCGCTGATCCGGCTTGTTGAAGTTGAGCGCCACTTTTTCGACGCCGGTCGAGATGATGAACAGGTCAGCGCGGAGCATCTGGGCCAGTAGGCTGCTGGCGCGGTCTTTGTCGATCACGGCGTTGGTCCCGCGCAGATCGCCCTGATGATCGCGGATCACCGGAATGCCGCCGCCGCCGACCGCGATCACGATGTAGTCGCTCAGGATCAGCGCGCGAATGGCGTTGATCTCCTGAATGGTCGTCGGCTTAGGCGAGGCGACCACCCGCCGCCAGCCGCGCCCCGCGTCCTCGACCACCTTCCAGCCTTCCGCTTCGTAGTGGTGCGCCTCGGCTTCGGTCATGAAGCCGCCAATCGGCTTGGTTGGATGCTCAAATGCCGGATCGTTGGGATCGACCCGCACCTGCGTGACCACCGTCAAAATCGTGCGGTTGATGCCGCGCCGCCGCAGCGCGTTATCGAGCGACTGCTGAAGCATGTAGCCGATGCTGCCCTGCGTATCGGCGACAATCAGGTCGAGCGGGACGGGATGCACCTCGCGCTCCGCCAATTCGCTGCGCCGCAAGATGTAGCCGACCTGCGGTCCGTTGCCGTGCGTGACGATCACGCTCCAGCCCTCGGCGATCATGTTGGCGACGTGCTCGCAGGTGACGCGCACCGCGTCCCACTGATGCCCGACGTCGGGCTGCTTCGGGTCTTGAATGAGGGAATTGCCGCCAATGGCGACGGCTGCCAGTTTGCCAACCATGAAATAAGCCTTTTAGCGATTAGCTGTTAGCAAGAATAAAACAGGATATTAAGTTTCATCCGAATCTTCGGGCGGGAGCAATTTTTCGAGTTCCGTGATCAGAGCTGGAATGTCGGTCGTTGCCGTATTCCAAACAATGTCATAGTCAACGCGCAAATAATCGTGGACTATCAGATTTCTCATGCCAATCATATTTTGCCACTGAATTTTCGGAAAGCTCATTTCGAGTTTCTGGCGCAATCTTGCTCGCTGCTTCACCAATGAGCTGCACGGCATGAATGAGCGCGAACCCGATTAAATCGTTATCTGCTTCAAGGGCAGCGCCGTGACTTTCCATCGATGTATGCTTGGACTTTGTAGCGCTGCATCAAGCATATCGCGCAGCCGAACGTCAAATCACGCTCGTTCATAGACTACCTGAGCCATATCCAAGCACTCGTTGGCGAAAGTGCCTACTCAAAAAACCTTCGGTTAGAAAATCGACTTTACGCCCTAAGATATCGCTTAATGTCCTCACCCATCGACACAAATTCCCACCCCGGCGTGTGACCCTGTTCGAATCCACCAGCACGTCGATGTCGCTGTCCGAGCGAAAATCCTCACGCAGCACCGATCCGAACAGCGACAGCTTGCGGATATGATTTCGCTCGCAAAACGCGGCGATCTCGTCGTAGGGAATAGTAATCTGTGAATTGAGCATGACCGCATCCACTAGAAAACAACAGCCGTTAGCTCTATTATACGCGATAGAGCTAACGGCTGATTGCTGATCGCTAAAAGCTGAGCGCTGCCTAGCGCATCGTGAGCGCCATCGCCGCCTTCTGGACGTGCAGCCGGTTCTCGGCTTCGTCGTAGACGATGCTCTGCGGTCCGTCGATCACTTCGTCGGTCACTTCGATGTTGCGGTCAGCGGGCAGGCAGTGCATGTAAACCGCGTGCTCGTTCGCCAGCGACATCCGGCGCGCGTCGGTGATCCAGTCGGTGTACTTCTTGCCAATCTTCGCCGACTCGTCGTTGTCCTCGGTCGTCAGCCAACTACCCCACGACTTCGGGTAAACGATGTCCGCGCCTTTGAAACCGTCATCAAAGCTATCGAGCATTTCGAACGAGCCGCCGCTGTGCCGGGTGTTCTCGCGCGCTTGATCGACAATCTCGGGCATCAGCTTGTATTCCGGCGGCGCGGTCAGGCGGACGTTCATGCCGTAGCGCGTCATCAGCAGGATCAGGCTCTGCGGCACGCTGAGCGGCTTCTGGTAGCTCGACGCATACGCCCAACTGACGTTGATCGTCTTGCCGCGCAGGTCACGCCCGAAGCTCTCCTGAATCGTCATCAGGTCGGCGAGAATTTGGAACGGGTGATAGACGTCGTCCTGCATGTTGAGCACCGGGACGCGGCTGGCAGCCGCGACCTCGCGGACGTACTGGTTGCCGAAATTCCAGTCGCATTGGCGGATGGCGATGCCGTCGGTGTAGCGCCCGACGATCTCGCCGATTTCCTTCGCCGTGTCGCCGTGGCTGATCTGGGTCGTCTGGCTGTCGATGAACTGGGCGTGCCCGCCCAACTGCGCCATGCCCGCCTCGAACGAGGTGCGGGTGCGCGTGCTGGTGAAGAAGAACAGCATCGCCAGCACTTTGTCGCGCAGCAGCGCGTGCGGCTCGCCGAGCGCACGCTTGCGCTTCAAATCCCACGCCACGTCGAGCAGCGTGTCGATCTCATCCCGTGTCCACTCCTGAGTCGTGATCAAATCACGACCGCGCAGGTCGGTTTGCATAATCCGGTTGTCTCCTTAAACGCTCAAATGCTCAGCTCAAATTCCATGCCGAACAACTATACCTGTCGGCGTCGTAATGTTCCAGCACGATTATGCCGGTGTTGTCGAGTGGCGTGACGGGTGGAAATGCTGCCATGTTGATGCACAGCGGCGGGATCACCGTGTGGGTGATGTCACCATGCGTGATCAGCAACACCGTTTCATCCGGTGCGGATTTTCCAAGTGCGCGGGCAAGACGCTCGATAGCTTCAGCATACGACTCGCCGCCGGGGAAACGTGCTTCAGCATCGAACAGCAACCAGCGCACATAAATGCGACGCCAAACACTCAGCGCTTCCTCGAAAGGCATGTTTTCCACGTCGCCGCAGTCGGCTTCGCGCAGATCATCATCGACTACTGGCGCAAGACCCAGCGCCGTGCCGACGATTTCGGCGGTCTGCCGGGTGCGATCAAACGGACTGCTGCGGATTTGCGTCAACCCTTTATCAGCGAACCAAGCTGCGGCGCGTTCGGATTGAGCGCGTCCCTTGTCCGTGAGGTCACCCTCGTAGATTCGGCATGTTAAGCGCTTTTCAACGTTGATAACGCTCTGCCCGTGCCGCATCACATAGATCATCGACGACCGCCTAATCGCTCAAATGTTCAGCTAAATTCCATGCCGAACAACTATACCTGTCGGGGTCGTAATGTTCCAGCACGATTATGCCGGTGTTCACCAGATGCTCGACCATTTGCAGCGCGGCGGCATTGACGCACAGCGGCGGGATCACCGTGACGGTGACGCCCCCATGCGTGACCAGCAGCACCGTTTCATCGACCGACACCCGCGCGAGGGACTGCTGGAAGCGGGCGACCGCCTCGGCATAGGACTCGCCGCCGGGAAAGCGCGCCTCCGGCTCAAACTGCAGCCAGCGCTGATACATGCTCGTCCAGAGCGCCCAGCCCGCTTCATCGGTGCGCCAGTCGAGATCGCCGCAGTCCATTTCTGATAACCCGGCGTCAAGCGTCGGCGTTAAGCCGACCGCCGCGCCGACGATCTGCGCGGTCTGCTGGGCGCGAATAAACGGGCTGGTGACGATGCGCGTCAAGCCCTTGTCCGCGAACCAGCGAGCGGCTTGTTCGGCTTGCTGGCGCCCGTTGGCGGTCAGGTCGCCGTCATATTTGCGACAGGTCAGGCGATGCTCGACGTTGACCGTGCTTTCGCCGTGCCGCATCAAGTAGATCATACTTCGCTACCCCCAAAGACCGACTTCGATCAGCAACCGTCGGGTCTCGACTTGCTGCGGACTATTCATATCGAGAACACGCACCGTCACTCGACCGACTGCCGTTCGTCCAACCAGTACACCTTTGACAATCTCGAAGTGTTCTTCCCACCGCTGCTGGCGCGGATTGTACAGCGGAGTGAGCGCTCCGGTCTGCTCGTCATACGAGGCAATATCGGTCGACTTCATGTTATTGCACTTAAAACACGTCCACGCGAGGTTATCCTGATCCGACGTGCCGAGATGCCGCTCTGGAATGACGTGATCGAGCTGATAGCTAAAGCCGCCTGCTTGTTCCGGTTTGTGACAATATTCGCAGCGAGATCGGGCGCGCTGCCGCACCTGCTCGCGGACTGCGGCGGAAATGCGAGTCATATGCGCTGTGGTGTCCGCTGCCGATGAAGTGCCTGTGCCTTTAAAAGCGTTATGAACTCGTCGAATTCGATCATTTCGGCGAGTTCGCGCGCTTCATCAGCGGTCAAATGCCCTTGTTTGTTGCGTTCAGTCAAATCATCGGCACGCTGCTGATCGGCATCCGAGACGCGGAACGTCAGCACAGCATTCGGCAACTCGTGCTCGATGAGGTGCAAAACCAACTCACGATAGATCGGCAACATCATCCCGCCTCCGACTCATCTGATTTTTTATTTTGGCTCATGTTCAGAAAGTGTGGGCGCAGCACGCTGCGCCCCTACAAAAGCCCTGCTTTCACTCGTTTGGTACAAGAGCCTTTATTTTACAATCAAACCCGGCAGCAGCGCGTACCACTCGGTCGCGCGGACCACGTCGTCCAGCGAGCACTTGATCGATGACCGTATGGGCGTGAATTTCGTCGCCGGGACCGAAGCCGATGCTGGGAATGCCCGCCTTGCCCATCCAGTAAATGCCGTTGGTCGAGAAATCCCACTTGCCGGTCGGCAGCGGCGATCCCCATAACTGCGTACCCGCCTGCACGCCCGCCTGCACGTAGGCGTTGTCTTCGGGCAGCGCCCACGCCGGGAAAATCTTGTCCACCGGGAAGACAAAGCCGGTATAGCTCGGATCGTCGTAGAACAGGATCGACGCCTCGATGTCCGTGCGGTCGCCGATGATCTGCTGGATGCGCGTCGAGTTCGTGATCTGCGGCGTCTTCGCCAAAGGTGATGCGGCGGTCGATGTAGATCAGCGCTTCGTCGGGCACGGCGTTGATGCTCGGCGTCTTGACGTGCATGTCGGTGACGGTAATCCGCCCGTGACCGAGGAACGGATCGTCGCCCAGTTCCGGCTCGACCTTGCTGATCGCGTCGATGATCGGCAGCAGCTTGTAGATGGCGTTGTCGCCCAGGAAGTTGCTGGCGGCGTGGGCGCTCTTGCCTTTGGCGACGACCTGCATCTCGACCCGCCCCTTGTGCCCGCGATAGACCTGCATCTTGGTCGGCTCGCCGATCACGACGAAATCCGGGCGCAATGCCTTCGGCTTCGACCAGCGCGTGCGGGGCGATGCCGTCGCACCACTCCTCCATGTTGCCGAAGTAGTAGCCGGTCACGCCGTCCAGCAAGCCGAGTTCCTGCGCCAGCGCCAGCCCGTAGATCATGCCGGGCGTGCTGCCCTTCTCGTCGCAGGCGCCGCGCGCGAAAAAGACGCCGTCTTCGACCTTGCCCGTGAACGGATCCCACTGCCAGCCGTCGGGGTCGCCAATGCCCACCGTGTCGATGTGGCTGTCGTAGAGCAGCTTGGTCGCGCCGCTGCCGATCTTGCCGACGACGTTGCCCATCTGGTCGAACCAGACTTCGTCGAAGCCGAGCTTGCGCATTTCGGCTTCGGCGCGCTCGCCGACTGTGCGAATCTGGCTGTCGTAGCTGGGGATGGCGCACAGGTCTTTCAGAAATTGGATGATGTCGTCGCGCTGCGCTTCGACGCGCGCCTTGATCGTGTCAATGGTTTGCTGATCGGTCATGGTGGTTCAATTGTCCTTGAAAGCGAAATCGATATAGTAGTCGTGCGTTTCCAGCTTGCCGCTGTTGAGAATGACGATCCGAGGATCGGCTTTCTGGACGCGCTCGATCTGTTCGTGCAGCATCATGCTGCCCCAGCTTGAGAAAATCGCGCGGAAGCTGTTGTCCTTGTTCGGCGTCGACGTCGCGGGGCTGGCATCCGGCGAAGACCAGGATTGAGATCGCCTCGCCCACCGAGATCGGCACGTAGTGCGTTTCGGCGGTCGGCGGCGCGGCACTTTGGGCGTCGCCACTTGCGTTGGTGCGGCTGGCGGCGATGGCGCCTTGCGGCACGGCGGACATCGTTCGGCGCTGACCGCCGATCGTCGGCGCGTGCGGCGGGAGGCGGCGCGCTCGCTCGCGGGCGTCGGGTGAGTCCTTGAGCAGCGCCGCGAGTTCGGTCGCGGCGCGATAGTAGCCCTCGGCGAAGCCGCGCTCATAGGACGCCTGCGGCTTCAGTCTCGCCGCTTCCTTCGACTGCGCGGGCGAAATCGCGCGCTTTCAGCGCCCAGCGGTTCGCCAGCGACCGCAGCGCCGTCATCAGATCGTCTGCCATTGCTCTCATCCTCCCTACAAACGAGTGCTGAGTGACTGAGCAATCAGTGCTGAGTAACGTTTCGCAGTGTAGAACTCGTCACTCAATCTACTCAGTCCTCAGCCTCGTACTCAGTACTAAAGAAATACGTCGACCACCTCGAACGCTCGACGTCGACCAAGCCGACGTCGGTCAGCTTGAGTACGGGGATCACTTCCAGCGCCATGAAGCTCATCGCCATGAACGGATCGTGCATGGTGCTGCCCAACCGCTGCGCGGCGGCGATCAGCGCGTCGTAATCGGCGGCGCACCTCGTCGATCGGCGCTTCGCTCATCAGCCCGGCGACCGGCAGCGGCAGCGTCGCCAGCACGTGATCGCCATCGACCGACCGCCAAGCCGCCGCCCATCTCGATGACGGCGCGCGCCGCGCGGCGCATACTGGCGTCGTCCGCGCCGATCACGACCAGATTGTGATGGTCGTGGGCGACCGATCCCGCCAGCGCGCCGCGCTTCAGTCCAAAGCCGTTGATGAAGGCTTTGCCGACGTTGCCGGTGGCGCGGTGGCGCTCGATGACCGCCATCTTGAGGAGGTCGCGCTCGGGGTCGGCGACGGCTTCGCCCTCTACGATTTTAGCGTCTTCTATCAAATCTGCCCGTGACGACTTGCTTGTCCGTCCCGCCGATCACGCGGATGCGCGCTGCCGCTCGCCGGGATGCGCAGGTCGATCTCGCCCGGCAGCGCGACGTTCATCGAGCGGCGCAGCGGGATCGGGCGCAGCGGCGGCTTGGGCGCGATGACCTGCCCGTTCTGCGCCACCAGCACGCCGCCGCGATAGACCTGCTCGGCGCGCAGATCGTTGCAGGTCGTGAAAAGACGATCAGATCGGCGCGGCGACCGGGCGCAACCGCGCCGAGGTGATGCAGCCGGAAGTAGTTCGCCGTGTTGATCGTGCCGAGCCGGATCGCCGTCACCGGGTCGATGCCGTTGGCGATGGCGACGCGCACCATGTGGTCAATCGAGCCTTCGTCGATCAGGCTGGCGGGCACGCGGTCGTCGGTGCAGAAGCAGAGCCGCCCGTAATTCTCGGGCTGTGATCAGCGGCAGCAGCGGGCGCAGATTGTGGGTGGTCGTGCCTTCGCGGATGAAGATCGTCAAGCCGAGGCGCAGCTTCTCGCGCGCTTCCTCGACGGTCGTGCATTCGTGATCGCTGCCGATCCCGGCGGCGACGTAGGCGTTGAGCGCCTTGCCGACTGACGGCGGGGCGTGCCCGTCGAGCACCAGCGCCGCGAACAGGTCGAGCTTGTCGAGCACGCCCTCGTCGCCGTCGATCACGCCGGGATAGTTCATCATCTCGGCAAGCCCAAGCACCCAGTCGTCGTCGAGCAGCGGCGCTAAATCCTCGGCTTCGAGGCGCGCGCCGCTGGTTTCCATGTCGGTCGCCGGGACGCAGCTTGACGCCATCACGAAGATGTTGATCGGTCCGTGCTTCGCCCGTTCCAGCATGAAGCGGATGCCGTCCAAGCCCGAGCACGTTGGCGATCTCGTGCGGATCGGTGACGACGGTGGTCACGCCGTGCGCCAGCACCGCCCGCGAGAATTCCGGCGGCGTACACAGGCTGCTCTCGATGTGGACGTGCGCGTCGATGAAGCCGGGGCAGACGTAGCGCCCGCCCAGGTCGATGACCTGCTGCGCCTCGTAGCCCGATGCCAGCGCCACCACGTCGCCGTCGTCGATCACGATGTCGGTCGGGTAGATTTCGCCCGACAGCACGTTGACCAACTGCGCGTTGCGCAGGATCAACTGCGCCGGGAACATCGCCGCGCGCGACGGCAATGCGCTGCGCTATGCGTCATGCAGCTTCGCCTCCTTGTCATGAACAGTGATCATGTCGCCGGCTTCGTCGCTGCGCGACCAGCGTCCAGACCGGGTCGCGCGCGATAGGTCGGGCTTGACGCGCTCGACGTAAGCCGCGTCGCGGTCGCTGAAGGCGGCATTGCGGGTCGATCGTCCACTGCGCCGAGCCGGGCAGTTCGCGTCTCCGGGATGGTCGCCGCGAAGACGAACTCGAACCGACGCCGCTCCGGGTCTTCCCACCAGCCCGACCCACTGAAAATCCGGCGTCGCTGCCGATCGACTGCCGCGTCGGCTTCCGCCAGTTGATCCCAAGGGGCGGCTTTCGCCGTCACAGACGACGCGCGGCAGCATCCGAAAGCCGCTGGCGCTGTCGCCCGCGTGATCGCCGGGTCCCGGCAGCGTCAGCACGCGCCGGCTGTCGTCGCCCAGAATCACGGCGACCGCGCGCACGTTGAATTCCGGGAATTTCGGTTCAGGATGCCCGCTCAGCCGGTTGACCAGCCAGCGCCAGCCGAAGCGCAGCCGCAGCCGCCAGAGATCGCCGCGCGTCCACGCGATCTGCCTGCGGCAGCGGACGACGTCGTCGCCAGCGCGTCGCGCACGCCGGGGACGTTGGGCGGCAGCGCCGCCGCGATTGAAGTAGCGATTGGCGCGGGTTTCGCGCGTCCGCATCGACGCAGCTCGCCGCCGAGCGGAAAGCCCGCGAACAGCACGTTCATGCGCTGCCAGCCGTCGAGATAGTACAGCGCCACCGCCGCGCTCGATCTGTGCGGTGACGCCGGTTTCCTCCTCACTTCGCGGGCGGCGGCGTCTTCCAACCTCTCGCCCGGGTCCAGCCGACCGCCGGGGAGCGCCCACGTATTCAGGTCGCCGCGCCGCGAGAGCAGCAGATCGCCGTTGGTCGTCGATGACGGCGCACGAGCACGCCCAGCCGCAAGCTCACGACTTCGCCTCCGCAGCAACCGGCGCGAGATGGCGTTGTGCTGCTCGACCAGCACCGGCAGATCGACCGTTTGCAGCTCGCCGTCGCGGACGACCACCCGCCCGTTGATCATCGACAGATCGACGTTCTGCGATCCGCAGAGCACCAGCGCCGCGACCGGGTCGTGCTGCGCGCCAGCGAAGGCGGGCGTATCGATGCGGTAAGCGGCGAAGTCGGCGGACATGCCCGGAGCGAGCGCGCCGATGTCGTCGCGCCCCAGCACCGCCGCGCCGCCGAGCGTCGCCATTTCCAGCGCTTCACGCGCCTTCAAGCCCGGCGGGATTGCCGCCCGCGCGCTGAAGCAGCATCGCCATGCCGCGCCTCGTTGAGCAGATGCCCGCTGTCGTTCGACGCCGAGCCATCGACGCCTAAGCCGACGTGGACCTGGCGTCGCGCATCTTGCGAATCGGCGCGATGCCCGAACCGAGCCGCAGATTGGACGAGGGGCAGTGGCAGACGCCCGTCCCGGTCTTGCCGAACAGGGCTGATCTCGCGCTCGTTCAGGCAGACGCAGTGCGCGTGCCACACGTCGTCGCCGACCCAACCCACGTCGCGGGCGTAGTCGCCGGGCAGCAAGCCGAATTTTTCCAGACTGTAGGCGACATCGTTGGGCGTCTCGGCGAGATGGGTGTGCAGATGAACGCCGTAGCTGCGCGCCAGCGCCGCCGATTCGCGCATCAGGTTCTGGCTGACCGTGAACGGCGAGCAGGGCGCGATCACGATCCGCAGCATGGCATGGCGCTTGGCGTCGTGAAACTGCTCGATCACGCGGCGCATGTCGATCAGGATGTTTTCTTCGCCCTCGACCATCGAATCCGGCGGCAGGCCGCCTTTGCTCTCGCCCACGCTCATCGCGCCGCGCGCCGCGTGAAAGCGCATGCCCGATCTCCTGCGCCGCGCGGATTTCGTCGTCGAGCTTGGCGTCGTTGGGGAAGGTATAAGGTGATCGCTCGACGTGGTGCAGCCGGACAGCATCAGTTCCGCCATCGCCAGCTTCGCCGAGACGTAGATCGCCTCGCCGTTGATGCCGCTCCAGATCGGGTAGAGCGTCCGCAGCCAGTCGAACAGTTCATGCTCCTGCGCGATGGCGCGCGTCAGGCTCTGGAACATGTGATGATGGGTGTTGACCAAGCCGGGGATGACGACGTGATTGGGCAGTTCGAATCTGGCGGTCGGCGCGTTCGGCGGGCATGTCGGCTTCCGTGCCGACCGCCTCGATCACGCCGTCACGGATGAACAGCGCGCCGTCCTTGATCTCGCGGCGCGCTGCGTCCATCGTCACTAGCGTATGAATGGATTTGACCAGCAGCGTCGTCATGCCGGCTTCCTCGTGAGAGAATAAGTGTTCAGTTTAGCACGGGCGTACAACCCGCACAAGTCAAAAAGAAGTACCGAGTACTGAGTGCTGAGTGCTGAGAAAATACAGGACTGAGGTATGAGGACTGAGGACTGAGTTAGGACAGAAACGCCCCGTATCAAGCGCCGTTTGCCGTTACTCAGTACTCGGTACTTTTCAAAGAGTCATGTGTTCCGCCAGCCGCCACGCCGCTTTCATGGTGTTGTGCAGCAGCATCGTGATCGTCAGCGGACCGACGCCGCCGGGCACTTTGGTGATCGCTCCGGCGACCTCCAGCGCGGCGTCGAAATCGACGTCGCCAACCCAGCGATAGCCGCGCTTATCGTCGGGATCGTCGATCTTGTTCGTGCCCACGTCGATCACGACCGCGCCCGGCTTGAGCCAGTCCGCCTTGACGTAGTGCGGCTTGCCAATCGCCGCGATCACCACGTCCGCCTGTCGGACGATCTCCGGCGATGTTTTGCGTGCGGCTGTGGCAGATCGTGACCGTCGCGTTGGCTTTGATCAGCATCAGCGCGACCGGCATCCCGACCAGATTGCTCCGCCCGATCACGACGGCATTCGCGCCCGCCAGTTTGACGCCGGTCTTTTCGAGCAGCACCATGCAGCCGGTCGGCGTCGCGGGCGTGAACAGCGGATCGCGCCCCTTCATCGCCAGCAGCCCGATGTTGACCGGATGAAAGCCATCCACGTCTTTTTCGAGGCTGACCAGCCGCAGCACCGCTTCTTCGTCGATCTGCGGCGGCATGGGAAGCTGCACCAAAATTCCATGCACCGCCGGATCGTCGTTCAACTGGCGCACCGCCGCTTCGACTTCCGCCTGCGTCGCTTCAGCGGGCAGAATTTGCGCCACCGAGCGGATGCCGACCCGCTCGCAGGCGCGCCGCTTCATCCGCACGTACTGCGCCGATGCCGGATCGTCGCCGACCAGCACGACGCCCAGCCCCGGCGGATAGCCGTATTGCTCGGCAAACTGTGCGGCATCCGCCGTGATTTCAGCGCGCAGATCGTCGGCAATCGCCGTTCCATCAATAATTTGTGCCGTCATTTTTCCCTCCGCCTAAGCAGCGCAACCTCCAGAGCATACCACGCCCCAGCCAACCCCGGTGAAACAAATGACTATGCGCAATTGTTTAGGCATTAGAACAACTTTCGCACAAAGTTTTCGATCTTTAATGCCCGGATTTAGGTAACATAAGTACAGGGGAATTGGATCAATCGGCTTGTTGATCGTGTGCGTCTGGCGCGAGACAGGCATGACGAGGATTTGGGAATGGTTGAGCAAAAGCCGAGCAGAACGCAAAAAGAGAGTGGTCAAGCTCTTGTTGAATACGTGCTGATCGTGGTCTTGGTCGTGATGGCGTTTGGCATCACCTTGGCAGCGACGGGACCGGCAATCGGGAACGTATTCTGCAATGTGGTTGCTAATCTCGGCGGCGACACCGCCAACCCGCAAGGTGGCAACTGCGGTTCGATATCGGACGATCTCTTTGGCGAAGGTGGCAATCCGCAGCTATTCTGGCAAACCGTGACGTGGGTCGCCGGGCATCCGCAGCAGGAAACACCCTTTCCCACGCCCATACATCGCGTGGTGCCACCCGTAGGCGGCGGTCTGTCCACCCTAACTCCCTCGCCCACAGCCAGCAACTCGCCGACACCAACGGCGACGAACACCCCAACTCCCACCCAAACCGCAACTCCGTCGAATACGCCGTCGCCGGGACCATCGCCCACCCAGTCAGACCTCGCGTTTTCCGTGCCCTTTGTCGATCAAATTGACAATCCGCAGTGGTGGCGACTCGACCATGGCGACACTTGGACCGTGCAATGGTATGCTGACCATTCCTATACCGGCAACTCTGATACGAACACCGCATATCGCAAGGTCAACTTCACTCGATCCACGAAATGCAACGTCGTTTGCCGGTGGGAACAGTTTTGGTTTCGAGTGGGGAAAACGGACATCCGGACGCCCAGCCGACAGTGGACTGACTAGTAATGACCGCTTTGCCGGTCAATTTCAACGCACATTCTTCTTGGCGCAGAGCACAACCTTCACCTTCAGCATCCGATCTGACGATCAAGGAAACATCTATCTCGACGGCGAGACTACTCCGTTCTTATGGAACCAATCGTACAACGGTACGTTTACCAAGTCGCGCACACTGGCTGCCGGGACGCACACCATCCGCATTGATTATGCTGAGGACGGCGGTGGCGCAAATATCTTCTTCTCGATGACGCCTACCTGCACCTCCGGTCCGATCACCTCCGCCCCCGAAGACAATAGCTGCACGTGGGGTCGCAGTACCGGAACCAACGACCCATCATCGATCCTGTGGCAGTTCGACGAAAATCCGGGCAGCGACACGTGGACAGCCGGTCAAACCTGCTACCTTGAACTGCGCGGTTACGTCGATCTCACCGGTCACGCCAAGCCGATCTACTCCTACTGGGATATCTGGGACTTCACCAGCGTGGGCAACGTCACGGCGCTGCTGCAAGTGAGCAACTACGTCACGGTAGCTGGCGTGCTCGACCGCAGCCAATTGAGCTGGCAGACCATCGCTACTCGAAGTGCAGGGACTAGCAACTATAACTGGACGCGCAGCCAGATCGACTTGCGTTCGGCTGCTCCCGGAAATCAGCGATCAAGTCACCTTCCGCTACGTAATCGGCAGCAGCAGTGGCGGCACGCCGTTCCGCTGGTATGTCGACGACATTCAGATTCTCGACGCGCCTGCCAGTTCCTCATTCACGGTTGGCAATGACTGGAATCTCAACAGCCGCGACCAGATGCGCGATTTCATCTTCGATGCCGATTCGAATAAGACGCTCGAAGATAACCCGACGCTGCCCGACACTATCGATGGCTGGCGCTGGAACTTGACGTCAACCAACGCGGTCAGTGGCATGAGTTGGGACGACAGCCCCGACGGCAACTATCAAGGTCATTCGCAAGGCGGACCGCGCGTACATTATCTTGAGTTTAAGCAGCCGATTGACTTGACGACCACGCGCATTCCTGCCGTGCCGCCAACCGACGCCGAAGGGGATGACGGCTACCCGATCTTGAGTTTCTGGTATGCCTACGACATCCGTACTCAAGCCAGCATCCGCGTCCAATATACGCGCGATGCCAATGACGCGACGCCTGACACGTGGACGGACGTTCCCGACGGCGGCATTTTGGTTGACTTCACCGCCCCGGCTGGCGCACCGCAGCCCAATGAACAAGTTTTGCGCACCAATCTGACGATGCAGCCGGTCAGCATCAATATGACCCGGATCCCGAACTGGGATACACAGCCCTTCCGCCTGCGCTTAGCCCTGGTGGTGCAATCAGGCGCGACTCAGTTCGGCGCGGGTTGGTATATCGACGACATTCGGCTGGAACGCTCGGCAGGTGCTTCGTATATGGGCTATCCCTTCTTCGACGATGCCGAAAACTCGGACTATACGACCGCGGTGTGGACAAGCCTCGGCAACAAGTGGGGAGCAACGACTGAAGTAGCCGGTGCCGCCAGCAGCGCGACCGCCTATTCTGACAGTCCTAACCAGAACTATGCTTCGACTGGTGATTATTCGTTCCAACTCAAGAACGCCATCGACCTGCTGAACGATTCGCCATCCAACAATGTTGAACCTGACACCCGCCCGCCCGCCGTCAACCCGATCCTGACCTTCTGGTACCGGCGCAACGTCAACACCAACGTGGACTTCGTCGTCGACGTTTGGGTGGACAGCATGGGAACCTGGTCAACGGTCTGGGATTACAGCAGCAACAGCGATTCCACCTTCAAGCTGGAGAGAGCTTGGATGCGCGGCGAGATCAACTTGCTTCAAGCTGTGCAGACGATCACCGGAAAGGCGTGGGGCACGATCAGCGCCAACGGCGATGGCGTCATGACTGACGACGACATTCGCGTCCGCTTCCGCATGATCACCAACGGCGCGGCGTCAACGTCGGCTCCTGATGGTGTCTTTGTGGATAACATCTCGATCAACGATGCGCCAACCACCGTCCACAATCTGTGGACACCGGGCAGCAGCACCAACGGCACGCTGGTTGATAACGTCGAGTTCGCCACGCCAATCAGCGGGAGTCTGGACAAATCGCTGGTATGTTGCCGCTGACTGGAGTGCGATTACCGGCGTGACCAATGGCAGCCACAGCGGATCGATGGCAATTAACAACAATCCGGTGACCAACTCCGTGGGCAACGGCGCCAGCGACTACACCTCGTCGATCCTTGAATTCAAGCCGGTGATCGACTTGACCAACGCCAACGCCGCCAACCGCCCGATCCTGTACTTCTGGACGCGCTATCAGATCGCCAACAATGCATCGTTCCGGGTCGAGATCGCTCAAGAAAATACCTCCAGCTCCAATCAGGGACCGGACAAGATCGGCGGCTGGACGGCGTGGACGAAGCAGCCGCTGATGGTCGGCGAGCCGCCTGCGAACAACGTGATCACGCAATACTTCGGTCATCACGTGGCTGCGCGGTCAGGTCGATTTGTCGAGCTTCGTCGGCAGTCGTATCCGCGTGCGCTTCGTCTATGACACGACGAGTTGGACGTGGACAGGCGATACCGAAGGCATCATCCTTGACGACATCACCTTCACCTTCGGACCGGCTCAACTGACGCTGCCGTTCAACGACACGGCACAATCGACCACGAACTGGATCACCGAAGGTACGTGGGGCTTGGGTAAGGATTACTACGTCGGTACGGGTTCCAATGCCGACATCTTCGGTTCCACTCAGTGGTCGGGAACGTACTTCGACTGCGACTGTAACTCCACCGGCTTCCAAAATTTGCTCGACAGCCAGAGCAACTATGCGTCGAGCGCTCCGTTGATACTGACTGGTCCAAAGATTGGTCCTTCCAACGTCAGCGAGATCAATTACAACTTTGGCAGCACCATCCTGCCGATGGGAACCACTGACACGGCTTATTACGATGGCTACACAGCCCGTTGGATCCGTCAGGTGACGCTCATGCCGGGAACCTATTACTTCCGGTCAATTTCGGATGATGGCGTTCGCCTGAGCATCAACGACATCACCGGCATAACCGGCACAATCCTTCCGTTTGGCGCGTCGACGGCGGGCTACATCATCGACCATTGGAATGACCACGGTCCTTACCTCGACACCGGCATTATCATCGTTGGCGGCAGCGTGCCCATCACCCGCACGCTGACCTTCCAGTTCTATGAGAATGGTGGCGGCGCAGTAGCCGAGTTGTTCGCTACATCGACGAGTTATTCCTTCACCGATAGCCCAAATACGCTGAGCGGTGGCACCTTCACCACCATCAACTCGCTCACACCGGGCAACTCGTCGCTGATGCTCAATGGCTACTTCAATCTGGTCGGCAGCCCCAACACCCCGGTGCTCAGCTACAAGACACTCTACGACATGGGGTCGAACAGCCGTTTGCGGTCGGAATACTCGACTGACGGCGGCTTTACGTGGACGCAGGGTTCCTCGCAAACAGGAACGCGACTGTTGACCGCAAATCAAGATTGGCTCGACGTGACGGTGACGCTGCCGCAATCGAATAACGTCATGATCCGCTTCCGACTTGACACGCGCAGCACGCCAACCACCAATGATGGGGTTTACATCGCCAACGTTCAAGTTCGAAACTAGCGGTAAAATCAACGCAGCATCACGCAAGCGCGGGTTTTGTGAACCAACACAAAGCCCGCGCTTGTTTTCCCCTACCAGCGGATAGCCGAAGCCCGCTTATGCTGCTAAACTAGGGGTATCCTGTCCGTTCTACCCTAAGGAAATCGGAGCTTGACCTCTCAAAAACGCCCGGGCTTGTTTTTCACTCTGGTCGGTCCTGCCGGTGTCGGTAAAAACCGTCTGATGAAATCGATCCTCGCGCAAACTGATCTCCGCCAGCTTCCGACGGCGACCACGCGCGCCATCCGCGCTGGTGAACTGCGCGGGCGCGAGCATCACTACGTCTCGCTGGAAGAATTTCAGCGCATGATCGATAGCGACGAACTGCTGGAACACCAAGTCATCCATGAGCAGTTGTACGGAATGCCGCGCGCGGCGGTCGAAGCTGCCCTCGACTCCGGCGAGGCGATTATCGCCGACATTGAGGTGCTGGGCGCGGCGCGCGCCTGCGCCGCCTACCCGGAAAACGTGGTTTCGATCTTCATCGAGCCGCCGTCAATCGGCATCTTGATCGAGCGAATGCGAGAGCGGCGCGAGAGCAGCGGCGAGATCGGCAAGCGACTGCTGCGCGTGCCGATGGAACTCGCCTACGCCCCTTACTGCGAATACGTGATCCTCAACGACGTGTTCGAGTCCGCTGCTGAGCGCCTCTACCAGATTATCATGGCGGAACTGCACCATGCCCGCGGCAGCGTGCCCTCCGGTCAGCCGCACAGCTATGATTACGCTTATTTCGTCCGTGTCATCCCGACGTTTGGGCATGAGGCGCTGCAATCGGCGGCGCTGACGGTTCAGTTCAACCCGGAAGAACAACCCCACGAAGCGGCGGTACGCCTCGTGAGCGACGTACTGGGCATCGACGGCAGCGACCGCGCGCTGATGGCTGGCGACCAACCGGACGGCGGTTATCTGGCGCCCCTGCTGCTTGATTACAGCAGCAACAGCCGCGAAGATATCACCTACACCTACGGCTATAAGCTGGACGCGCGCCGCGCTGCTCCGGCTGGCAGCCAGTGGGTTTCGCTGGCGGATGCCCTGCCCAACGCCGTGCTCGAACGGGACAGCGGCGCATGATTCCGACCGACTATCGGGCGCAGGGCGCGGTGCTGGCGAATGACGGCATCCCGCTGCACTTTGGCGATCCGCAGCGCGAGTATCACGCCGCGCTCGACGCCGCCGTGATCATGGATCGCTCGCACGAAGGGCGCTTCGAGATCGGCGGGCGTGATCGGCTCGACTTGATGCATCGCATCTCGACCAACGATCTAGTATCCCTGCCGGAAAACGCGGGTCATGCAACGATCTTCACCAATCCCAACGCCCGCATCCTCGACCGGGCGCTGGTCTTCAATCGCGGCGACCAAGCGCTCGTCATCACCGAGCCGGGACGCGGCGAAGCGCTGCGCCGCTATCTGCAACGCAACATATTCTTCAACGACGACGCCCAACTCCGCGACCTGAACGGCTCGACGCGCCAGTTCGTGCTGCATGGCGCGAACGCCACGGCGCTTGCCGAGCAGTTCGCGCCGGGGCTGCTGGCGCTGCACAGCACCGACGTGCAGATCGCCGGAGCGACGGTAGTCGTCCTGCGCGATATGCCGCTCAGCGGCGCGCACTATCGCCTGATAGTCCCGGAAGCGCAGGCGGCTGACCTGTGGGCGGCGCTACTCGACCTCGGCGCTGCCAGCGGACTGATTCCGGCAGGATCGCTGACGTACAGCGCGCTGCGGATCCGCGCGGGACGTCCGGCTGCCGGTCACGAACTGAGCACCGACTATCTGCCGCTGGAAGTCGGTCTGTGGGATGAGATCAGTTTCACGAAGGGCTGTTACACCGGGCAGGAGATCGTCGCCCGCATGGAGAGCCGGGGTCGGCTTGCCAAGGTGATGGTCAGGCTGCGGCTGGATGCCGCCGTCGAAGCACCGGCTGCCATCAGCGCCGACGGGCGCGAGATCGGCACGCTGACGAGCAGCGTCCAAACGCCGGACGGGGAAAGTCTCGGCATCGGCGTGGTCAAGCTGGCGTCGGCACAGCCCGATACGCCGGTCGATATTACGGGCGTGTCCGCGACCATCCTAGGCTTCGCCGGAACGCCGCCGCCTTACGTTCTAGAAACTTAGGGCGCTTTCGGCGGGGGACCGTCGAAGAAAAGCTGCCACCACAAGACCCACGTCGGCGCTTGATCGGGCGTTGTCTGCACCGCGTTGACGGAGGCGGCGGCGGCGGGGGTCGCATTCACCTCTGCGCCGGACGGCACCGGGATCACGAGGATTTCGCCGTTACGCACCATCTTGCCATCGTCGTGCGCCCAACTCTCAACGTAGGCATCGCTCATGACGTAGTCGCGCTGCGCCGTCAGGGTCGCTTGATCTTCTTGAAGCTGCGCGATCTCTTTGCGCACCAGATTATAGGCTTCTTGCAACGGCTGCCCGGCGCTGATTCGCCCGCTGAAGTTGATAGCGAGAATCAAGCCAATCGACAAAATCGCGGCGAACATGACCTGCACGCCGGAAATTTGCCCGCCGCGTTTGCGCGTTTGATCGCGCTTTGGCTTATCCTGCATTGGTTCGATCCATTTCCTCGCTGCGTCAGCTTCACCATTATAGCAAGGACTCGCCGGACTATGGCAAAAAGGGTCTTGCGGGAGTGGGGAAGATCACGGGCACGCTCCAAGCCCCTCACCCCCGACCCCTCTTGTATCTTAAAGAAGCGGTAGACTAAGTCGGACGAGAATAAGGGTGGTGAGAGCTTGGAACCCTCTGAGGCGAAGAGCCTGTGTGGGAGATGAAGCCCACCACCATACTTGCCGAGCGACGAGGCTGAACGGTATCCGAAGCGAGTGAGCTTGTATCGACAAGAGAAGCCGAAGCGCGGCGAGGTCACGAGGGAGCGGAAAGATGGAATATGTCGGGGTGGATGTAGGGAAAGACAGCCTACAGGTGTGTGTGCTCACGCGGGGGCGACCGCAGCGCCGGTTTGAGAATCGCCAAGCGGGTTGGCGAGCGCTGACGAAGTGGCTGCGGGCGTGGGGCGAGGTGTGGGTGGCCTTGGAAGCCACGGGGACCTATGGCGACGGGATAAGCGAGTGGCTCTATAATGCGGGCTGCCGGGTGAGCGTGGTCAACCCAGCGCGCATCCACGCTTACGCGCAGAGCCAATTGCAACGCCATAAGACTGATGCCCTTGATGCCCTGCTCATCGCCGACTTCTGTCGGACGCAGCAACCGCCGCTGTGGACACCGCCGAGCGCGGCGGAGCGCGAACTGCGGGCGCTGGTGCGCCACCGGGACGACTTGAAAGACCTGCGCCAAGCAGAGAAAAATCGCCTAGAAGCGCAGCCACCCAGTGCGACTGTGGTTCATCATCTACGCACGCTGGTTGACCTGCTCGACCAACAGATCGCTGAGGTGGAACGCCAGATCCGTGACCACATCGACCACCATCCGGACTTGAAAGCCCAGCACGACCTGCTCACCAGCATTCCCGGCATCGGCGACCAGACCAGTTTCCAATTGCTGGCGGAACTGGGCGACCTGCGTCGCTTCACCGATGTGCGTCAAGTGGTGGCGTTGGTGGGCTTGAACCCCCAGCAACGCCAGTCGGGGCGCAGTATCCATTACACTGCTGGCATTGCCCGGATGGGACGCAGCAGTTTACGGGCGGCGCTCTATCTACCTGCGGTCGTTGCCAAACGGCATAATCCGGTGCTCAAAGCCTTTGCCCAGCGGCTGGCAGCGCGGGGCTTAGCCCCCAAAGCCGTGATCGTCGCCGTGATGCGCAAATTGCTCCATCTGGCGTATGGGGTGATTTATTCGAATCTGCCGTTTGACCCGAACTATGGACACAAGGCGGCAGTCCAAGCTGCCGCCGCTTGACTTTCAAGACGGTATCTCCCACGTAAACGGGGAGAGGGGAGAAAAGCAGATTTGTGGGTCACGAAGACGATCCGTTCAAAAACGATCTCCTCAATATTCCCCACTCCCGGTCTTGCCTAGAAGGTGCGGAAACCGACCAACGCGGGTACCATCACCCTGATTTATCCCTAACCTTCCCTTGGAGTCGGACATGTTTCCCATTGCCCAGTTCAGCCACCCGGATCGATCCAAACTTGAGCGCGTGCTTCCCAAAGTCGAACAACTCTACCGCGACTTCGCCGAGCAGCATAAGCTGCCCGGCGTCGCTTACGGCATCGTCTGCGATGGCAGCCTGATCTTCGCCGGAGGGATCGGCGTCCAAAATATCGATACACAGACGCCGGTAACGCCCGACAGCGTTTTTCGGATCGCCTCGATGTCGAAGAGTTTCACGGCGATGGCGCTGCTCAAGCTGCGTGATGCGGGCAAGCTACAGCTCGACGAAGCAGTTGCCACCTACGTGCCGGAACTTGGCAACCTCGTCTACCCCACCCGTGATTCCGCGCCGATCACGGTACGGCACCTGCTGACGATGAGCGCCGGACTGCCCCAAGATGATCCGTGGGCGGACCGACACCTCGACACGTCGCCGGAGGAGTTTTCCCAACTAATGCGACAGGGGTTATCCTTCTCCAGCCCGCCCAATACCCGCTACGAATACTCCAATCTGGGCTACGGCATTCTGGGGCGCGTGGTGACCAACGTCGCCGGAATGCCCTACCAGCAGTATATCCAGCAGAATATCCTTCAGCCGCTGGGCATGACCTCCAGCACCTACGACGTGCAGCAGGTCGATCCGGCGCGGCTGGCGATGGGGTATCGGCGGCAAGATAACCAATGGATCGCCGATCCGCCGCTTGAGGATGGCGAATTCGGCTCGATGGGCGGTCTGTTCACGACCATCAACGATTTCTCGCGCTACATGGCATTCCTGCTTGCCGCCTTCCCCCCGCGCGACGAGGCGGAAAGCGGACCGATCCGGCGGAGTTCCGCCCGTGAAATGCAGCAGCCCTGGCGTCAGCGCCCGGCGCAAGCGCCGCGAGCGCTCCCTGACGCCTTCACGCTCACTCAAAGTGATGGTTATGGTTTTGGGTTGGGCTGTGGGGTTGATTCGCAGTTGGGTTACTCGGTGTCGCACGGGGGCGGATTACCCGGCTACGGCACGTTCTATCGCCTGCTGCCGGAGCGCAATCTCGGCTTGGTCGCCTTTGCCAACCTGACCTATACGGCGCCAGCGCCCCCGATGAACCAAGCCTTCACCCTGTTGATCCATTCGGGCGGCGCACCCAAACGCACGCTGCCGCCCTCGCCCGCCTTGCTCGCGGCACAGCAAACGATCACCAGCCTGTATGAGCAGTGGGATGATGACCTGATCACCAGCCAAGCCACCAACTCGTTTTTCATGTACCAGCCCGTATTCCAAGATCAGCCGCTCGAAGGACGCCGTGAGCAGTTTTCGGCACTGCGCAAGAGCTTCGGCAAGTGCCTGTCGGTGACGGCTATCGAACCGGAGGACGCCTTGCGCGGGCGCTGGTCAATGCGGTGCAGCAAGGGGCGTATCGACGTTTTCGTGACGATGGCATCGTACACGCCACCCCAAATCCAGATGATGCAGTTGACCACCGTCAAGCCGCTCAAGCCAGCGCTGAAGCAGACGCTTCAGCAGTTGGTCGAACTGATCGGCGCTTGGGATGACGACAAGGCGCGCGCGCTGTTGGCGCGTACCGCCAAGCCCGACGCCCTGCGCGTCCAGTTCGAAGCGCTGCACGCGGTCTACGGCGATCTGCGCCTCGGCGAAGCGCTGGAAGGCGACGGGCAAACCAAAGCAACGGTCAGGCTGCACGGTCGGCAACATCTGGTCGATCTAGGAGTTGAGGTCAGTCCGCGTTCCGGCAAGGTGACCAAAGTGACGTTCACCACGCCGCGCGACACCAGTTATCTGGCGTGATGTTTAGGTGAGGGCGTACGCCTGGGCGCCTCTGCCAAAGCCACTTTGATCCCGATTGATAGCGCGGGGATACGAGGGGCGGCTGCGCACTGAGAAAAGACAGAAAACAGCACTCACAAGGAGTGCTGTTTTCTGATTGTGAAATAGTGCAACACCTGCTTTGTTCCTAAAGCGATCAAATTCTCGCGGTGTTGTAATCTAGCCTCGTTTAGTCGCTCAGATGCAGCAGTCGCGCGATATTGCCCGACCAGACAAGTTCTTGCTCATCTGCCGAAAGCTCAGCTTCCATCAAGGCGCGATAAGCAGCGACTTCAACGTGAGTCAGATTGAAGGGGTAATCACTGCCGAAACAGATCCGCTCGGCGCCGAGGCACTTGAGCGCTTTCAGGACTTTGATCGGGCGCAGAGCGCTGCCAATTCCGGTTATGTTGGGATACTGCGCGAGCACGTCAATTGCCGAGTCGGAGATGTCGGCGAAGCCAACGCCACCGACGTGAACCATCAGGATTTGCGTGTCGGGATACATCTCGGCAATTCGGGCGAGCCGTGACGGATGCGTTGCTTCAAAGGCATCTGTGCCGACGTGAAAGGCGAGCAGCTTGCCCGTTTTGACGATTTCCTCGATAAAAGGAAGCACCTGCGGGCTATCGATGACGAAGTTGTTCTGCGCGCCATTCAGCTTGATGCCGTAGAAGCCGTATTCTTCGACACAGCGCTTGATCTCATCTTTCATCTGGTCAAAGCCCAGATGCGGATCGACCCATCCGAAACCGATAATCCGATTCGGATGCTGGCGGGTTGCTTCATAGACATAACGATTTGAAGGACCAATTTCGCGCATATAGGGTGGACGCAGCCAAGCGAGCGATTTACTTACGCCAGCGCGATCCATCGCCGCAATCAATTGCTCGGTAGTCGCTGCATACGCATCCTCGTGAGTTGGTGATAAATGCACATCAGCATCAATGATCATGGACTTTTCCGCCTTCAAAGAACGTGCTGACTGACGCCGGAGGGGCGGTATAAATGCCCGACACGGCAAAGTCAATCCCACCAATGTGCTGGTAGGATTTTGCACCAGCATCTGTCCGGTAGAGTTCGAACTGCCCGCTGCTGCCCGCCACGGTCAGGCGTACGTCGTGCGGCTTGTCAGCAGCGTTCACGATCAAGAAGGCTTTAGGCGCTTGGCTGCTGCCGCTGGTGAAGGCGAGCGCGTAGAGGCTGTTGTAGTAATCGCCGCTGATCTCGGCGACGGTCATGCCCGGCTGCCCCGCTTGGGTGAACTGCTTGTAGTAGTAGTAGCTCTTGTTGACTTCGACCTGCCGATCATCCGTGATCAGAAATGGCGGGTTCGGATTGGGGTCGCCGCCGGGCCATTTGGGCGGCGTCTGGATCAGTGCCCACGGGATCAGTGCATTGACGCCAATCTGGTTGATTTGATCGACGTAGTTGCGGGCAAAATCCACTCCGCCGGACTTATACCAACTACATGAGGTCGTCCAGACTTTGAGTTCGGGGCGGAACTCGTGCAAATGGCGGATTCCCTGCGTCCCAAAGTCGCCGCCGAAGCCATGACTAGTGATCAGCCCAATGCCGCTGCGCGCTTCAGGATTACTCGCAATCGCCCACGCATAGGGTTCAAACCGCGACCACAGCGTCGTTTCGCCCGGTGCGGTGGCGACGGCGCTCAAACCAGCGGCGTCAAGCTGCTGGCGCAGCCGCGCGATCATGTCGGCGATCTGATCGGGTTTCCAATACATGTTGAAGTCGTCGCCCGGGCGACCGGGATAACGATTCGGGTCTTCGCCTTCGTTATGCAGCGAGATCGCCTCGACCGGGATGCCTTCACGCTCGCGCAGGTACAGCGCACAGCCTGCCAGAAAGGTCGCCAGTGAGTCTCGCATTGCCGGATCGAGGTCTTTACCGCGAATAATCTTCTGCTGGTTGCCCCAAGCGGGCGGACCATACATCGTGATCATGAAGCGCAGCGTGATGCCCTGCTCGCGCGAACGACGAATGCCTTCTTTGGCGAAGTAAATCGTCTGCGCCATGCATTCGTTGAAGCGGTATTTGTCAAGATCGATCACGCCGGGCTGCGGCGGATCTTGCAGGAGATGCGAAGACAAAAACATCTTGATAACGGATGGTTGCAGCCCGTCTGCCCCGAAGGTCAAGTCAAGAATTTTTTCTTTATTGGCGTCACTCATTTCGCTGAAGGAGCCGTAGTCCTCGTAAGCGCCAGCGCGTGAGTGCGACATTTCGACATAGTTACAGCCAAAGCCATCCCACACTTGGAGATGTTGATCAAAGTTCACCTTGATTTCGGCGGTCATGTTTATCCTTTTATCCCAGATACAGCACTGTTCTCGATGAAATAACGTTGAAGCGTTAAGAAGACGGCAGCAATCGGCAGCATCGTCATGAGACCGGTTGCCATCACCGCGCCCCAATTGACGACCGATTCGCCCGCCATCTTGTTGAGTCCGACCGGCAGGGTATACATCGCTGAATTGTTTAGATAAATGAGCGGTCCCATGAAATCGTTCCATGCCCAGCTAAATTCGTAGAGCACGCAGGTCGCCAGCACGGGGATCGACAGAGGGATGATGATGCGGTAGAAAATCTGGAGCTCGTTGGCACCGTCGATGCGAGCCGCGTCCGAAAGCTCTTCGGGAATGCCTTTGAAGAACTGGCGCATCAGGAAAATCAGAAACGGACTGCCAATCCAGCGCGGCAAAATCAGGGGCCAAAACGTCCCCAGCATATGGAGGTCGCGGAAGATCTTGAACAACGGAATCAGGGTGACTTCGGGCGGTAAAATCATTGTGATCATCAGCAGCGCGAACCAGAAGTCACGACCGGGCCAGTGCAACCGTGCGAAAGCGTACGCAACAAGACTGTTGAAGACCAAAATCCCCGCGACACGCGCGCCCGCAACTAACGCCGAGTTGCCAAACATCTGCACAAAGTTGTACTTCTGAAAAGCTACCGCGAAGTTATCGAGGGTGGGGTTTTGGGGGATGATGCTCGGCGGCCACGCATAGACCTCTTCCGGGGCTTTCAGGGAGGTGCTTACGACAATGACAAATGGCAACAAGAATAAGAGTGCCAGCACGATCATGCCACCGTAGCGCAAGACGATCTTGGAGGCGAGGCTCAAGCGCTTCGGCGCAGCATTGGTGGGGGTTTGAACTGAATATTGGGTCACAGAAGTTCCTGTCATCGTCAGCTCGTTTCGTAATAGACCCAGCGTGACGACAAAGCCAACTGGATTAAGGTCAACAACACGACAACGAGTGTGAGCAGCCAAGCCATCGCCGAAGCTGTACCCATTTCAAAGCGTACAAAAGCTTTCCAGAACAAGTAGAGCACATAGAATAGAGTCGAATCGCCCGGTGTGCCGATGGCGTTGGTCGAACTGGTTAGCACCCAAGCTGGCGTGAATATTTGGAATGAGGCGATGATCATGGTTACGGAGTTGAACAGCGTTGCTGGCGAGATCATCGGCATCGTAATCCGGAAGAACTTGGTGATTTTGCCCGCGCCGTCGATATCCGCTGCTTCATAGAGCGTATCCGGCACGCGCTTGAGCGCTGCCAAGAAGATAATCATTGCGGGACCAACGCTCCAGAAATTCATGACGATGAAAGCCGGTTTTGACCAATCCATGCTGAACAGCCAGTTCGGTCCTTGAATGCCGACGACACTCAGCAGCCAGTTGATCGCACCAACTTGCGGGTTAAACATCCATTTCCAGACCAGCGCCATCGCTACGCCAGAGAGAATCGCGGGCAGATAGACGATTGTGCGAAACACGGATATTCCGCGCCAAGTTCGGTTGAGAATGACGGCAATCAGGAGAGCGCCGACGAGATTGATCGGTACGGAAAAGACCGTGTAGTAAAGCGTATTTATGATCGACGCGGCAAAGCGCGGGTCGGCGTTGAACAGCCGGTCGTAATTTTGCAGCCCTACCCAGACCGGGTCGCGGATCAGGCTCATCGTCGTGAAGCTGTAATAGGCGGATAAAATCAGGGGAATCAGATAAATGACGAAGAACCCAATCACCCACGGTGATGCAAAGGCGTAGCCGATCAGTGTACGCCGTCGCCAGCCCGGATTCCTCAGTGCCGCCAGTATTCTCGACTGATGTCGAACGGGTTCTCGTTTAAGAATTAGGTCAGCCATAACGCTTTCATCTCGAGAAAGCCGACCCGGGTTCATACCGGGTCGGCTGATTACGAACAGCTAGCGGCAAGACATTGTGAAGCCGGAGACACCCTGCGCAGCAAGATCGGAGAGCGTTTGCGAGTAGGCAAGCGCGAGGTTTGATTGTGCTTGGTCAAGCGCTTCCTGAGGGGTCACGGTGTGCCGCAGTGCGAGGTCAGTTGCGGAACTGCGCTCGACATAGACCGTGTTGTCGCTGATCGGATTCGGATTCCACGGACTCATGTTGCCGGACACGAGATCAAGTGCCAGCGATATCGCGGGATTGTCCGCGAATTCAGAGCTAATGCCGGGAACCAGCGAGATGGTCTGGGTATCACGAACGTATTGGATGTTGGCGTCACGGTCGGTCGCGTAGAACTTCATCAGCTCCCAAGCCGCTTCACGCTGTGCGCCTTCGACGCCAACGGGCATCATCATCTCGCTAATGCCACCGAGGGTCGTATACGGTACGCCATCATTGGTCGGATGCTTCCACACGCCCCAGTTCAAGTCCGGCGCGTTGGTCTGAATCTTCTGGCTTAGGTCAGTTTGGGCAGCCATCATGGCGACACGACCAGAGTAGAAGGCGGCATTGGCATCGCCACCCACGCCATCAAGGAAAGCTAAGACTTCCTCAGCTCCTCCGACGCGATCGTAAGTATTGACATACCAGTCGAGCGCTTCGACATTCTGGGGTTCATTGAGGATAGGCGCGGAGCAATCGGGAGCGAAAAAGCCCCCACCGTTGCCATACATATATAGCGTGAGACGGGTCTGCCCGCCGAAGTCCGCCACGTAGCCGAGCTGCGCAAGTCTGCCACTGTCGTCATGCTTAACGAGTTGGTCAGCATCCGTCATTAGTTCTGACCACGATTGTGGTCCGACGTCGGTGCTAATCCCGGCTTCTTGCAGAAGGTCGGCGTTGTAGTAGAGCAGCATGGCGCTGCCTTCAAAGGGCAGACCGATGATGTCATTGTTGAAGATCGCGAGGTCGAGCCACGCCTGCGACCAATAGTGCATGTCGAGGCTATCACGATCAACGAGGTCGTTCACCGGTTGCAGGAACCCCTGGATGTACCAAGAAATGCCTACCTGGGGCGCGAGGATGACATCGGGCAAATCGCCAGCAGCGGTCGCCGTCGTCAAGCGCAGTGCCCAGTCCGCGTCACTCCACGGAAACTCTTCATATTCGACTTGAATATCGGGGTGCTGCGCAACAAACGCATCGATCATATGCTGGTTAGCGCCTTCGGCTTTTGCCGCCGACCACAACTTGAGCGTGATGGGATCTTGAGCGGAGACCGCTGAGACCATCAGCACCAACGCCGATAAGACTACGAGTAGGATCAAGAAGCGTGAAAAACGTGACATTATTGTTCCTTTCAACACAAAGGTTATTTTGTAAGACTGCAAAGACCGGAAACAGCGTTCTTATCTGGTGCTATTCCTTTCTCTAGAGAGCGAGTAAACGCCTTATGTTCTCGCCCATAACAAGTTCTCGTTGTTGGGTAGAGAGGTCACGCAAGAGCGCTTGGTGCATGGCAAAGATGACGTGCATCGGCTGGAAGGGGGCATCACTTCCATAGCAGACGCGCTCGGCACCGAGCGTTCTGATGGCGTCCAGGATGGCATTGGGCTGCGCTTCACTATCGACGATCATGATATTGGGATGTTGCGCAGCGAACTCAATGGCAGCGGCGTGGAGCGTCGGCAGCCCTGCCCCGCCCATGTGGATCATGAGAATCGGAAGTTCGGGGAAGGTGGCGGCGATCTTGGCGACACGGTAAGGGTGGGTGCGCTCGAAGTCGTTCGAGCCACAATGAAGCGCGAGTACCATGCCCCGCGCCGCAATCTGCTCGATCACGGGCAGGCTGATTTTCGGGTCGTCGATGTAGTAAACATCGCGCGCGCCGTTCAGCTTGATTCCCCTGAAGCCGAAGTCCGCGCAACGAGTCAGTTCGTCCAGCGCGTTGGCTAAGCCCAAGCGCGGGTTAATTCCCCCAAACGGGATGATGCGGTCAGGATACCGTTTTGCGCCCGCGCTGATCGCAGCGTTGTCGTCAGCGACTTCATGCTGGTAAGACACCATGGGCCAACTGACGACTTTATCGACACCGTTCTCATCAAGCAGCGCGACCAGTTGATCGGGAGAGATTTCGAACCCATCCGGGCGTGCCGAAAGATGGCAGTCACCATCAATGATCATGATTTGTCCCCTTGAGCCGCTTTCAACCATTTGAGTACACTGGCAAGATGATCGCGCATGGCAGCGATGCTCGCGTCAGGATCGTGGTTGCGCAGCGCTTCGACGATCAGTTCGTGGTAGTGAATAGCATCTGAAGGACCGCCTTTGGTGCGCGAGGCGGTGCGTTGAATTTGACGCAGGAGGTGGGTGATCGGCATCAGCAGGGTTAGAAAAAGTGGGTTATGCGTTGCGCGGGCTAACGCCTTGTGAAATTCCGTGTCGGCAAACGTGAACTTCTCGATGTCGTCCCGGCTCTCGACCATCTCCAGCAGAAACCGATCCAACTCTTTAACGTCTTCGTCAGTTGCGTTAAGCGCGGCAAGGCGGGCGGTTTCCAGTTCAATCATCTGGCGAATAGCGTAGACGTGATCGAAGGATAAGCCATCATCATGTTGGAGGAGCAGCATTTGCAGCGAGTCGGTGATCAATTCGGGCTGCATCGCCGTGATGAACGTGCCACGTCCAACTTCAATCGAGACCAGCCCTTGTTGTTCGAGCAGTTTCGCCGCCTCACGGACGATTGAACGGCTGACTCCGAATTGTTCTGCCAGCAATCGTTCCGATGGTAGGCGATCTCCGGGGCGCAGTTCTTTTAGAACCATCAAATCCTTGAGCTGCACCGCGATCTGCTCGGGAAGGCGGTTCCGCGAAACTTGGATAGTCTTGAAATCGTTCGACATCGGCACCCTTAGCTTATGGACAGGTCATCAGATGGTCAGATGGTCCTACCAATGAATCTAGCCTCTTTTTTGAGCATTGTCAAGGTTTTCGTGATCCACCTACAACCATGATTTTCGATTCGGTTGTCACGGGGAGGGAAGTAAGTTTCGTGGATCGAAGCATTCGGCAATGCGGATTACCCAACGACAGCGTTAAGCGCCGTTCGCCCAGTCGCTGCATTAGGAACGAGATTTCTCCACTCATTTGAAGTGAGGTGTACTTGAAGTTACTGCTCGCTTTGATAGACGAGGGTCGAGATCGATTACAGTGTCATCGCCGAAAAGAGCTTACTAGAAATACCGAATTGCTGAGTAACTTTGATGGGAAAATAGTGTCTTCGCAGACATTATTTCCTCCCACAAATAGATGCACATCATTCGGCACAGAAAGCGAGGGATAGTCAGTTGATCGGAGTCGAAGTGACCAACTGCCACGTATCTTGCGCCGCGTCATAGTGATATTCCAGCGCGGTTTGTCGGGTTTCGGTCGAGGCGATCAGGTTGAAATCAAACTGGACAGTTTTCACCTGCATCGTATCTTGCGTAAAGCGAATATCGCGGGCACGTTCGTCACCGTGATAACCCAGATCCGACAGCAAAAGTTCATTCCGAATTGAGCCAACGAAGTTGCCCTGGGCATCAAGGCTGACCGAATCGATCGCCCCTGTCCGCGCAGAACCCCAATACAGCCGTTTGCCCTGTGAACTGTTGAATACTGCCAGCCCAAAGGCGTCAATGCCGTCGAGGATCGACCCAATAGTAGATGTGTCTAGGTCGATGCGATACAACCGCCCAGCTTGGGTCAGGCGCGTCGAGCCGAACACCGACGAGGCATACAAGCTGTTGGTGTCACAATCATAGGCTAATGCCATAATCCCGTACGGGTTTTCGAGCGTTGGTGCTGCCGCTGTCGGGAGATCAAGCAGTGCGGACATCTTGCCCGTTGTGCCATCGATCCGATAGATAAAGTTAGCCCGCGCCAGCGGGTTAGCGAGCATATTAATCGCTGGAATGGGCGCAACATAGATGTTTCCGGCTCGATCAAGGACGGGCGGTCCTAAAAAGCCGGCGGTCGTCCAGGTCGGATCTTGAAAAGACTTGACCGGATTACCGCTTGAGTCCAAATCAAGTAGAACGACACCTTTTACATCTTGAGATCGGGTATCAAGCACTGCGTTTCGGCTAAAACCCAGTTCTTGCGCGAAAGGCGGTTCGACTGAATTGCACCATGTGACGCTGCCCGCTCGATAGGCGACGGGGTTCGGAGCGGCTGGTTGGTCTTGACCACGATTGGATAAGACGAGGACTTCCCCGATAAAGACGACGACGATGGCGACGCCGATCGCGCCGATCCAGCGGAGCGGTCTTCGGGAAGGAGCATTCTGTTCAGTTCGGCGGACGGACGCGTTTGGTCTACCCTTTCCGGAAGACCGCGATCGGCGACGACTCATGGTGCGGTGCTTGGCTCAGTGACCGCAATGGTGGAAGACGCCTGAGCAGCAACCGGCACGAACATCGGTCCAGAAGCGCAGGGATATTCTTCCGGGGTGTAGACCCCGTTTACGAGCACCGATTCCGCCCAGCAGTATTGCTGTCCCGGCTGATCATCATTTTTGATCTGGGCAACGTACCAAATTACCAGCGGGCTGTTTGTCACCGGTTCCGGATCTGGATTGATGAATTTTTCCGGACCCTGCTGATAATCCGTGTTACAGCACGGTCCGATTGTCGACATATCCGAGTCGCCTTCGTCGATGTCGGCGTGATGCAAGGTGACGAAAACAAAGGCGTTATCGCCGCGTCCACCATCGTCGAACTGTCCGGTTCCCGGTTCAATGTTGAAACTGGCACCTGATGAGCCGGTGACGCGGAACTGATAACCATCCGGGCTGACCGGTACGTTCGCCTGCGACTGCCAACTTTCGTTCGTCCAGTTTTGCCAGTCTGTGCCATTCCACTGGGCAAAAGTGTTCGACCCGGCGAGCGCAATCCGCGTCACTGGACGGTAAGTGCCATCATTGCCGCAGCCCCGCCCGACATTGGTCGCGACCGGACGGAAACGACCATCCAAGTAGAATTCGTAGCGCTGTTCGTAGAAGTAATTGCAGGGCTGGGGCCACAGTTCGCTCCAGAAATCCTGTATCAGCGCAAAGCCAACAAGCTGCCCATTGGAGAGGATATCTTCAATCACCGGCGGTCGGACGGCGATCACTGCTGCCTGGCTAAACACAGGACAGCCAACCGCGTCACTATAGCCGAATCCATCCTGACGCGAATAGCTGACGTGCCAATCGACCACTTTGGCACTCTCGATGATGGGCACGCCGTTGAAGCTCACGTCGGAAATACGCAGACCATCCGAACTAGTGAGCATGTAATTCATCTGCCAGCCATCGCGATCAAGCGACGTGTTGTGCTCGCAGTAGTCGTGCATCATCACGTCGTTTTCCAGCCCCTTTTCGGTGACAAAGGGCGTAGCTGACTCACCCTCAATCGGCGTGACGGCTGGTCCGGTAGCGCCGACGTTTGTCCACCGCAAACCGATCAAACGTCCATCGGTCAGATCCACAATCGCCCACAAAGCGCGATCACCGGAGACAAAGGTTGGCGCGACACATAAATGTTGTGATCGCTCGCAGCGAGTCCCGTTCAGGGCAGTTTTGGTCTGCGCCATCACCGCCGCATCCGCTGTTGGCGTGTAGCCGAGGGCTTGCTTGACTTCAGGGGAGTGCGTGGCGATTTCGAGCGCGATCTGCTTGAGATTTTCCGGAATATCAGGCTGCGTATTGCCCGATTCGGTCACGTCGAGCACCTTGTTGTCGGTCAAATCGACGCTCGCAATTTGAGTCGAATTGAGCGCATAGTTGTACATCTCAACGCGATAGCAGCGATGAGTCCGGCAGAGGGTCGTCGGCAGCGTGATGTCACTGGCACGCATGGGATAGCTGCCGAAGATCTCGTTCCGAAACGCCGCCCGAATTTGGGTATTCACGAGGTTTTTTTGGAAGCGCGGGTCGTGGATCGCCAGATCCTGCGCTTCCTGCTGAGCATCATTGATTTCACCCCTCAGCGGCAGGATCGGTATGGGCTGGAGGAGGGCTTGGTCAACTTCCGCTAGATGAGCCGCAAGGAGCGGCAGCTCCGCGAGGTCGGGTGTGCTGAGCGGCGCAAGCCAGCCAGCATCGACCGGGGTGGGCGGCAAGGTCACCTGAATGGAGATCGCCGTTACGGTGGGGGACACGCGCTGATCACTGGCGGGCTGGCAGGCGAACAGGCTTGCCAGCCCGGCGAGCGCGATCAGATACAGGATGCTACGCTGAAAAGGATGCCAAACCGCTCGCTTCTTCAAAATGAGTCCGATATGAAACTCGTCACGACCGACTAGGACTTTACCAACAGAACAGCGGAAATTCAATCGATTTCGGCAGCGGGCAGACTAAACATCATAAACAACGGGAGCACCGCAGCGCTCCCGTTGTCTCTCGTCAAATTCGTCGAAGTTTTGTGCTTGCCCCGGCTCGACGATTACCCGTTTGGTTTGATCAGCCGCTTTCGGACGATCAAGCTGCCTGCCGTAGCGCCCAACCCCACGATAACCGCGAGGGCGATTAGTAGCATTGGCGTTCGCCACCACGGTTCTTCGCCGGTATGCGGCAGCGTAACCGGACTGAGGACCGTTGCGCTGGCATCACCGCCACCGGTTAGGCTCGCCACATTGGTGATGTAGAACGGCACCGACGTATCTGGACGGACGCGGGTCTGGATCGTGATGGTGATCGTCTCGTTCGGATTCAGCACCCCAACGCTATAGGTCACGAATTGCCCATTCACCACCACCGTCCCGCGATTAGGATCGATCTGCGTGCCGATGATTTCCAATTGGGCAGGAACCGGGTCGGTGAATGATACGTTCGCCAACGCCTGCGAATTGGGATTCGACACCGCGATTGCCCACCTGACCGTGTCTCCCGGCGCAGCAAAGGGCGGATCTGCCACCTTGCTGATGGCTGGCTGCCCCGGAATTGTCGGCGTTGACGGCGGGGGTGTCGACAGCGGCGGAGTCACCGTCCCAGTTTGAATTGGCGTGGACGTGGACGTAGGTGTTGACGTGGGCGTCGGGCTGGACGTTGAGAAGCCAAAGTCAAGCGTGTGATTGTTCTGTCCAGCGAGTCCGGTCGTGAATGTTGCAACCGAGTATTGATCCAAGCCCACCGGCACGAGGACACCGTTGGAGTCACGCACGCTGTTAGCGCCACCGCCTGCGTTCGCGGGCGACAGCAAGAGTCCCGCCAGCGCGGCATTTACGCCGGAATTGAGATTGATGCGCACGGCATAGTCCGTACCAAAGTCGAACGGCACCGAATAAATCTCACTGCTGGTGGAACTACGAGTTGTGTCCGAACTGAAGATGTAGTGCCCGTCGGCAGCCGTCGTCGCGGTGGCAATGACGTTGCCACCCAGATCGACCAGTTCGACTTGGATACCAGCGAGCGGAGTTCTCATCGGGTCCTTGAATACCGTCGTTATTGGTATCCAGCCAGACGTAGTTACCGACTTCGATGGGCGGGTTTTCGAGCAGCGGAACGAGGTCACCAAGACCATTCGCCTTGCCGAAGAACGTATTCAGGTTCGTATCTCTGACTTCGAAATTGCTGATTTCCGAACCATCGGTATCGCTTAAGCGCCGTGTGCCCGACTGGAAGAAATCGATCGGGTCCATCACGTTGGCGGCAACGCTCGGTTGCCCGGGGATCTGGACGACGCCACCGCTGATCACCTCATCATGGATCGAGTTGTTCGTGTTGACGTAGCGATTATCGCCCCAATAGAACTCGCCGCTGCCGGGACCCTGACCATTGTTCTGTCCGGCGCTAGGACCGAAATCGCTGCCCTGCGCGTTGCTCTCTAGGACCCATCCCGCGCCGCTGGGGCTGGCGCGGAGAATGTCGCCAGCGGTGATGACGCTCACCAGCGTATTCGTCCCAAAACCGGGGTATCCGGCAGTGTTCGGGCTGGGGTCTTGAAATCCCCATTGGTCGCCCATGCGATCGCGCAAAGTCACGATCATGTCGTCGCCGTCGAATTCGATGCCGGTGAGCATCGGTTCAGGATAGGCAAACCAATCCGAGTTCGAGGCAAGATTAACCGCGTAGCCGGTTCCTGAACCGCCATTCGCCACCGAGGTTTCAGGGCTGGGCCATGTGCTGTGCCAAGGCTGCCATTCTGCCAGCGACCCTAACCCGCCTTCTGATGAAGCGAGCGTATCGCAGACCACGGTCGCACCGCTCGTTTGATAAGCGCCGCCACCATCCCGGTCGGTACAGGTGCGCGAATAATTCAGCGGAAAGCTCAATACCTGATTCACCGCGCTGGTGGCTGGATTGAATGAATAGACGTAGGCAGTGAGATTCCCAATCGTCCCGAGGGCATCGGATTCAGCGGTGCAAACACCGCCAACGTAGACCAGCCCATCACGGACGCCGAGACCAAAGGGACGGTAAACTCCGTTGGTGCAGGTTGGATTCCCGATGATGCCCAGATCGGTTGGTGTGACCGGCGCCGGGGCAGTGACATCGACCGAATAGAGATGCTGATCGTTCAGATTGATGACGTAAAGCGTGGTCTGGTCTTCGGAAAGATCGAGATCGCCCAAACCTTCTTTGCCGGGTGCGTCGAAAAAGGTGCTGTCCCGCAAAAGATCAACCGTATCATGCGCGGTCGTGCCTGCATTGGGAATGGTCGCCAACAAGGTCGCCGTCCCGCTCGAAATCGCGTAGATGGCACCGGGACCATCGGGACCATAGGCGGTTTGTCGTTTGGCAAACGCTGAGGCGTAGATTACCCCGGACGATGTGCTGGTCGGGCGACGATAGGCAAGCCCCCAAACCGGTCCGACTTCGGTGTCGGTCGCCAGCGTAACCGGGGAGCCTGAAGTCTGGTTATAACCAAATGACACGACGGTGAAATTACCTGTGTTCTGCGTGCCCGCATTGTAAGCGCTCGTGACCAAATCGACACTGCCGATTGGTTGACTATAGTCAACGGGGCGGTTGATTCCGTAATTTACGTTGGTTGCGCCAGCATCAGCGAACTGAACCGACGTCGCCGACGCCGAACCAAAGGCTCCAGCTTCCGCCGTCCCGGGAAGATCACTGAATTCAATACGAACGCGCGTATCCGCTCCGCCCCAGCTAATGCTATAGGTTCCGTTGGGAGCGGTCGATGAAGTAGTCGCCAACGCCGTACCAGCGGCACCATATGCCGTGACCGTAACGCCGCCGACTCCGGGTTCGCCAGCATCTTGTACGCCATTCTCGTTGTAGTCACGAAAGACAACACCGGTCACAGTGCCCGCTGCCCGGATAATGCTTCGTGGAACAAGCATGGTCGAGAGGGTCAGAATGAGGACAAACCCATAAAGAAGTGCGTGTCTGGTAGGCACGCGAGGGCGATGCCGCAAAAACGCCTGAAACATTTTGACTGCTCCAGAAGCTGATCTGTGTTGACGGAAAGAAAAGTTGGCGCCCAGATCGGCACATTTCGCCAAGTACTGTAAAACAAAATATAATATAAGAATTGAAACTAGGCAAAAATCTATTTAACGCGGGTTATAGGATGAGCTCGGTGAGGGAAGACAACCTCACACCCCTTGCCCCTCTGTCAGGGCTAAGTTTTTAACGGTGTTAGCAAAGCGCGATATGTTCACAAAAACGGGCGCACACACAGAGGCTTGTCCGAAATTAGGTCTGCCTTGCGCCGCTGGCGGTTTAAACCGCCAGCTAGGGGAAAACTTAGCGACCCACTGAAGGGGTCGCCGTTCGATCCGCGCATGGGTCACGACGTGTGGTCGGACTTTGGATGTTGAGAGTGGATTTAGTCCGCAAATGGAATGGGAATCCCGAGAAATCCAGAGTTAGATTAGGGATTAAAAAAGGCTCAGGTGGTTGCCTGAGCCTTTGTGCCGAAGGTGGGAGTCGAACCCACACTCCCTTGCGAGAACTACGCCCTGAACGTAGCGCGTCTGCCAATTCCGCCACTCCGGCGTGGAGTAAAGTGAATTCTAGCAGAGAAAGCGCCGCTGTCAATAGAGTTTTGTCGATGAAAGTGGGGATTTGCAGGGACAGTTTTGTTGGGGCAGCAGCAGTGCTGCTCGCCAACGTTCTTTTATCCTTCCATGCTGACGTGGAGCAAGCGCCGGGTGATCGTCCGGCTGAGCGACCGCTTGAACGTGCTATAATGCGAGACGCAATCGCTGGAATGGCTCAGAGGAAACCTGTGAAAGTTTTGCGCCTCGTCCTCCCCCTATTTGCCTTGATCTGTACATTCCTCACTGTGAGCGCCCAAGGTTCACAAGTCACCGCCGAAGCCCTCGGTCAAGCCAATCTGCGCGCCAGAGCCGAGCTTGAGTCCGACATGCTCGGCAGCATCAGCAGCGGCACGCGCTACCCGGTGCTCGGTCGCAGCGAGTTCTATCCGTGGGTACTGCTCGCCGATCCCACCACGCAGCAGCCGATTGGCTGGGTCTTCGACGATCTGCTCGATCTTCAGGGCGACCTCTACAGCCTGCCGATCAGCAGCCTCGTCGTCGGCGCGTCAGTCTTGCCAACCGCTACGCTGGCGGCAGCAGTCCCGACAGCGACGCTCGCCGCACTACCCAACGCAACCGCCCCTGCCCCCCTGACGCCAACGCCCGCGCCGCTCAGCGGTGTTACCGCGACGGTGCTGGGCGAAATCAACATCCGCTACGGTCCCGGCACCGAGTACGACCGCATCGGGGTCGGCGAGGCGGGCGACACCTTCCCGATCACCGCCCGCCACACGCAGCTTCCGTGGGTGCAGATCAGTTATCCGAATTCGCCGAACGGCTTGGGCTGGATCGCCGCCGACCTGCTCGAAATTCACGGCGACCTCAACAGCGTGACGCCGATCAGCCAGACGACTTTCAACCTGCCGCCGCTCACGCCGACGCCTTCGGTCGTCGAGCGCGCCGCGATTGGCGACATCAGCCCCGAATTCGCCGCGCTCGGCGCCCAATTATGGAATAACATGCTCGCCGCCGAGTTCGACCCGGAGACCAGCCGCTTGGGTGCGCTGTTCCTGATGAACCTCAAGACCGGCGAGGCGCTCAGTTTTGGCGGCGACATCGCCTTCAGCGGCATGAGCATCAACAAGATCGCCATCCTGACCACCCTGTTCGGCATGATCAACGACGTTCCCGACGACGATACCGCCACCATCATCGCCAGCGCGATGATCTGCTCCGACAACATCGCCACCAATAAACTGCTCGCCCTGATCGGCGACGGCGATCCCTATACCGGCGCGGATCGAGTCAGCGCGTTTTTGCAGCAGTTAGGACTGAATGAGACTTTCATCTACACGCCCTACTCCGACGATCCCTACATCACGCCGCGAAGCGCCGCAGACGCGCGTCACGGGCGCTGATCAGACCAGCGCTCGCCCGATCCGTACAATCAACTGACGGTCACGCAGATGGGATCGCTGCTGCAAGACATCTATCAGTGTGCGACCGACGAAACCGGTCCCCTGCTCGACGATCCGCAGTTCGCGGGCATGTATTCACCGATGGAATGCCGCAAGATGATCGACGTCATGGAGCACAACAAGATCGGCAACTTCATCGAGGCGGGCGTACCTGCCAATGTACCCATCGCGCACAAACACGGCTGGATCAACGACACGCACGGCGATGCCGCGCTGGTCTTTTCGCCCGGCGGCGATTACATCCTCGTGATGGCGCTGCATAACCCGACGTGGCTCGAATTCGCCGAATCCGAGGCGGTGATCGAGGAAAGTTCGCGCGAGGTCTACAACTATTTCAACCCGAACGCGCCGCTCGATGCCGTTCGCCCGCCGGACGTGCCCGCCGAATGCAATCTGCTCGGCAATCCCGCCATCGACGACTTGCTCTCGCCGACCTTCGGGCTTGATCCGGCGACTACCGGATGACGATAACTCCCAGTATAATAATGTCATTCGTAATGACGAATTGGAGATAATCGCATGGCAGACGACACCTTCACGCTCACGCAGCGGGGTTACGATCGGCTTCAAGCCGAACTCGCGGCGCTCGAAGCCGACCAGACGCACTGGCGCGACGAGCTTCAGCAGATTTACACCGCCGTTGACCGCACCAACGACGAGGAAGGCGCTGATTTCGAGGTTCGCACCCGCAAGGAAGCGGTGGACGAGCGGATCGGGCATCTGAAGTACGTGCTTGAACGCGCCGCACGTCACCGCCGACGACCCGCATCCCAAACAGATCGATCCGGGCGAGCGCGTCACCGTCTGGGATCTCGGTGCGCGCGAGGAGCAGGTGTTTGATTTGGTCGATGGTGAGGAAGCGGAGTACGACGAGCAGAGCGTCTCGACCGATTCGCCGGTCGGCAAAGCGCTGCTCGGTCGCAGCATCGGCGATACCGTCGAGCTGGACGTGCCCGACGGCTGGGTGCGCTACTGCGTACTCAGCGTCGAACGCATCGAGAAGTAGACGTTCCCGGCAAATTCCGGCATTCGTAGGAGCATGTCTGAATACACGGTTATACCCTGATTGCTAGTTGTTGGTGCTTCTCCCGAAACCTCACCCCCAACCCCCTCTCCATTGCATGGAGAGGGGGAGCTAAGCGAAGCACAGCGGGGTGAGGTCACGAACCAGCAAACACAATAGTCATGGGCGTTTTGCTTGCTCCGCAAGGACTATAACGCCCCTACATTCCCCTCGCGTTATCCCTTCACGCCGCCAATCGCCAGGCCGCCGACGATCCAGCGCTGGAAGCCGAAGAACAGCACCATGATCGGGATCGAGATCAGGATCGACATGCGCCGCGAACTTCTGCATGTCGGGCGGCGCGGTGTTCGCGCCGCTCGTCATCGTCGCCAGCGCCATCGCCAGCGTATAGCTGTCGGTCTTGCCGGTCAGGAAAATCCACGACAGGATGAACTCCGTCCAGCCGTTCATGAAGCTGAACAGGATCACAATGGCGAAGGCGGGCAGCGACAGCGGGATCATGATGCGGATGAACGTCCCGAACAACCCCGCGCCGTCGATCAGCGCCGCTTCTTCCAGTTCTTTCGGGATGGTGTCGAAGTAGCCCTTCAAGTTCCAGATGGCGAAACGGCAGACCGCCCGACGCGAACGCCAGCGCCAGACCCGAGCAGCGTCGTGCGCAAGCTCTGCGTCGCCGTCAAGTCGGTATCGCTGCTGACGTAGCCTTGCAGCCCGATCAGCCCCAAGCCGACGAACACCGACAGCATCACCGCCCAGCCGTAGAGATTGACCAGCGCGCGCGGTTCGATGCCGACCGCGCAGCAGCGTAGGCGATGCCCCACAGCAGCGCCGCCGCCGACCAAGCCCGCCGACCCACGCCAGCAGGATATAGGGCAAGCACCGCCGTCATCGCGCGGTCGCGGATCGCCAGCGATCGCGCCGGCGTTGGCATCGTAGGCGTCCCGCGCCGCGTTGAGCGTCGCCTCGGAGGCGGTCAGGTTGGCGGCGGCTTGGTCGGCATTGGCGCGCGCGCTCTGTCGCCCGCTGCTTGCAGCTTGGTCGACGTTCGCCTGCGCGTCGTCGATCGCCGGACGCCAGCGCCGTCTTGAAGCCCGTCGACACCGCCCGTATCGAGCGATCGGGCAGCGCGGTCTGCAGCGTTTGCAGCGCCACGTCGTCCGCCGCGTCGTCTGCCGCCTGCCGCGTATCGATCTCCGGCTGCATGATCGGCGAGGATCTCGTCTTTGGTTTGCAGGCCGGCGACCTGCGTCTGCAATCCTTGCAGCGTGGTGACAGCATCCGCCGCCGCTGCCGCGCGCTCTTCGGCGCGCAGTGGCGGTGGTCTCGCGCTGCTGCGACGCTGCCGACGCGCTGCGTCGTAATCGTCTTGCGCTTGCGCCAGGTTGTCGTTGCAGCGCCGTCAGCGGCTGCTCGATCACGTTGGTGTAAAGCGCGCTGCGCTGGAACAGCGACGAAGAACATCAGCACGATCACCGCCAGCAGCAGCCAGCGCCGACCGCCACCGCCATGCACGATCGGCGGCGGGTTGAGCCGGCGCTCCGGATCGTGCTTGCCGAAGCTGCGCACCATGCTGTAGACCACCTAGATCAGCGCCGCGACCAGCCCCGACGCGAAGAACGCGCGGCATCGCCGTCGACCAGCACGGTATTGACCTGCACCGAAGTGAACAGGATGTAGAGCGGAATGACGACGCCGGTCGTCGGCAGCAGCAGCAGGATGATGAAGCCGAGCATCCCCGCCTGCCGCCCGATGAACCGGAAGCGCGAGAAGGCATACGCCGCCGACGACCCCAGCACGACCGTGAACAGCGAGACGCCCAGCGCGATGAACAGGCTGTTCATCAGCAGTTCGCCGAAATAGAGCGGCAGCACGTTCGTGAACGGCTCGAGTCAGCAGGCGCTTGAAGGCGTCGAGCGTTGGCGTTCGGCGGGATCAGCACGAGGTCGGTCGGGCGCGTGACGCCGCGCGGATCGACCGCCATCGAGACGATCCACAGCACCGGAAACAGGACAATCGCCGCCATCAGCAGCAGGAAAATCTGCAGAAAAATCTGGCGGATGATGATCCCGCGCGTGCGCGGCGTCAGCCAGCGCGCGACCGCCGAAGGCTCGCTGTGCCGCGCTTTAGGTAAGACGTGGCAGTTCGTTGAGCGCTCATCGAAGCTCCCATCAAGCCTCGTCGTAGGCTTTGGTCGCACGGGTGACGCGGTTGTTGATCAGCGTGATGACCAGCAGGATGAAGAAGACGATGATGCTGAACGCCGCCGCCGCGCCGTAAAGCTGCTCCTGCTGGATCAGCTTATACGCCTGCGTCACCAGCAGGTCGGTTTGACCGCGCGGTCCGCCCGCCGTGATGAAGAAGATCACGTTGAACTGGTTGAACGTCCAGATCGTGCCGAGCATGATCGCCGGAACCATCGCCGGACGCAGCAGCGGCAGCGTGATCTGGCGGAACTGCGTCCACTTGGTCGCGCCGTCCACGTCGGCGGCTTCGTAGAGGTCAGGCGGGATGCTTTGCAGCGCGCCCGTCGCCACCACCATCATGAAGGGCCAGCCCAGCCAGACGTTGGCGATCAGCACGGCGTAGAACGCCAGCGACGGCGCGCCCGCCCGGTCGAACATCTGCGACGACCGGGTTGGTCGCCACCGAGTGATAGACCAGCAGGTCGAGCAGCGTGCCGATCGACGGTCAAGCCGAGAATGATGATCCCGCCGAGGCTGAAGACGGTGCGCGACACGTCAAGCCGCCCGTTGTCCGGGTTGCGTCAAGCCGAGCCGCAGCGTCCGCCGCACCAGCCAGTACGACCACCAGCGCGCAGACGATGATCACCGCCGCACGGGACAATCGAGCGCAGGTCAACCGGCGGATCAAGCTGACCCAGCCAGTCGGTGCGCGTCGGCAGGTTCGTGCCGAAATGCTTGTTGATCGATTCGAACAGCAGGTTGATGCCGCCGTCGTTGCGCTGCCAGAGGTTGTTCCAGATCAGCGCCGTGATGTAGCCGGGCAGCGCCCACGGCAGCACGAAGAGCACGCGGTAAATGCGCCGCCCGATGACGTGCTCGGCGTTGAGCGCCAGCGCGACCGCCAACCCAATGGTCGGCGTGAAAGGCGACGTTGATCAGCGTCCAGACGATGTTGAAGCCAAGCAGCGGGAAAAAGTTGTAGTTGGGAATATTCAGGTCGGTCGGTGAGAACCCGGCGGAAGTTGTCCAGCCCGATGAATGCCGCCGGTGCGCCGCCCAGGTTCTGCGCCTTGAAAGTCGAGCAGCGAGACGTAGACTTGATAGGCTTGCGGCAAAAGCGTGATGAAGAGCATCACGATCATCGACGGGGCGATGAACAGCCCAGGGCATACCGCTGGCGCGGACACCCTGCTCTCACATTGTCCCACATCGACGGCGGTCTTCTGAGGGTAAGACTGGATGTCCGTAACGTCGCCATGATACTCCTACGCTGATAAAAAACAGGGCAAGGACGTTCGGCGTCCTCGCCCTGTGCGAACTTCAGGGAAGGCTCAAAGCGTTACGACGCAGGCGTCGCCATAGCTTCGACTGTGCATGTTGTCGATCGCCCGCCTGAATCAGTGTCGTAGGCTGCCTGACGCGCCTGCGTCGGGCGTCTCGCCGCCAGCGCTCACCGCCGTGATCGCGTCCGCCATCGGCGTCCAGAACTGCACCGAGTTCGGCGCGGTTCGGGAACGGCGTGCCGAGCGCGAACTGATCGGCGAAGACCTGAAGGTTCGGGTCGTCAACCATGACGTTCGGGTTCACGGGCAGCAAACCGCCCTGCGTCGCGGCAATCGTCTGACCTTCTTCGCTGGTCACGAACTTGCCCCACTCGATGAAGGCGGCAGTCTTGGCGTCGTCGGCGTTGGCGTTCAGATAGAAGCCTTCGCCCTGAGCGAACAGCGCCGGGACGTTGCCGTTGTCGAGCTTCGGCATGATCGACACGCCGAGGTCGTCGCCCAGGTCGCTTTCGAACTGCGCCAGATTCCAAATGCCGTCGTAGACCATCGCCACCGTACCCTGCTGGAAGCCGGGGTTCGGCGACGAGCCGTCGACCACGACACCGCTGGCGGCGTCGTGGCTGAGATTGTACATATCCTGATGGAACTGGAGGTAAGCATCCATCGCGTCCGCGCCGGGCGTGCCAGTCGGCGAAATCGGCGTTGCCGTCGGCGTCCATCAACTGACCGCCGAGCGAGATACAGGAAGCCCGCGCTGTGGAAGAAGCCGTTCTGGAACGCCAGCCCGGTGACGCTGTCGTCGTCGCCGTGAACCTGCTTGGCGATGTCGAGCACGTCCTGCCAGGTCGCGGGAGCATCCGGCACGAGCGCCTTGTTGTAGAAGAATGCCAGCGTCTTGGCGCTGTAGGGAACGCCGTACAGACCGCCGTTGAATTCGAACAGAGCCCCAGCCGGTGTCGCTCGCCTGAGCGCGCAGGGCGGCGTCGACGCTGCCGCTGATGTCCTTGATCAGTCCGGCGGTCGCCCACGGGACCGGTGTGTCGTTCGCCGAGATGATCATGTCGGGACCTTCGCCCGCGCCCGCCGCCGCGATAAAGCTGTCGTTGCAGCGTGCCAGCTGGGGTTGTAGACCTGCTCGACCGTGATGTTCGGGTTCGCTGCCTGGAAGGCGTCGATCAGCGCCAGCAGCGCATCACCTTCGGCATCCTGCTTGGCGTGCCACAGCACCAGATTGACGGTGTCGGCTTGCGCCCCGACGCTGACCATCGGCGCGACATCGAGCGCCAGCAGCGCCGCGACGAGTAAAAACTTCCCGTTAAAAATCTTCATTCAAGATGCTCCTCGTAGATATTAGGAAACGCACAGCATTTCAATTCACGACGACACGTAGCCTACAGACGTAATGTACTGTAGCCTCAATAGCATCATACCCAGTTTTGGCGATTTCACAAGCGAGGTTTATGCAGTTTGTATAGGCAGGTTGACCAAGACAATCAGTGAGTCAGCGTATTCTCGTGGATTTCCAAGTCGTCCGCCCACGCGCCGCGCACGGTGACGATGTGCAGCGCCATCAGCCAATCCATCAGGTAGATATAGAGGTGATCCGCCAAGCGCACGTCGGCGCGAAGCTGCGCCGCCGTGTCGCGGGCTTCTTTGAAGCTCGGCGGAGAGCGATGGGCGGCTTTCGTCGCTCAGGCGGACGTCCTTGCAGCCGATAGCGCGCAGAAAATCGTCCAGCTTTCCCCAGGTGGTATTCCAGCGGGTCGGTCGGGCACGAACAGCGCCGGGACGATCCCGTACTGGTGCTCCAGCGTCCGCCGCAGTTGATCGCAGACCTCGAAGTGGCGCTGGCGCAGCGTCAGCAGGCGTTGATGAACGTCTTCCGCCACCTGGCTGAGCAGTTCCAGCGGCGGCGGCTCCTGCGCGATCTGCCGTTCGAGAAAGCGTTCCAGATATTCCGGCTTGCGCTCCGCCAGGCAGCGATCAAACAGGTCGAGCGCTTCCAGCCGCAGCGTTTGAAAGGTCGCCAGCGAAAACAAACCGGCATCGTCGGGATCGCGCTGGCATCACGACTTTTCGGGACATAGCCGCCTCAGATAATCCCACGTATAGATGCCGGTATCGTGCCCATCGTCCCAGATCGGCTGAATGCGCATAGTTGCCGACCTGCTCCAGCGCCTCCATGTGATACGAACGGGCGGGCGTGAGTGTCAGCGTCAGCAGGTTGTCGGGATCGTGCTCGCTGCCCCATGAACTCGTGACCGCCCCGACACTGGACGCAGGGACAGGCTTCGCGAAGCTGCGGCAGCGGATAGCGGCAGATCAGATCGTCCATCCAGGTGATTTCGAGGTAGCCCTCGGTACTGTTCAGCGTGATCGCTTTGGGTTTAGCCCCAGCATCATTGGCTCATTCATCTCGCACTAGTGCTCATTAACAGCCATTTTAACATGCGATAGCTGCGCAGGCTGGCTTAAGCTTAGGCGCTTTCCATACGCCTTGCATCTGCATGTGCGTCTGCTACAATCGGTGCTCGGCTATCACGTAGGATCGCCCGTACTTCGGTCGTCCTAAATTTGGAGACACGTATGCGATTTCGCTTGCTTATTGGGCTTTCTTCTGCTCGTCACTGTGATCACGGCATGTCAGGGACCACCCCCGACCGTGATTTACATCGTCGTCTCGCCCACGCCGGAGACGACCGCGGCCGCTGCGACCGAAGCAGTCGCCCCCGACGCTATCACGCGGAAGCTGTGGCGACCGAATCGACAGCCGACGAGTACCGCGACGCAGCTTCCCTCGGCGACTTCGACAGCGACCTCGCTGGAGACGCTGTCCACGTCGACCACCGCGCCGAGCGCAACGCCCAACCTGACGCTCACACCGGTACCCACCGATTTGCCGCCGAATTTCCCGACGCCGCTCGTCCAACCGATCCAAGTCGCGGAGCAGTTGTTCGAGCACGGGCGCATGTTCTGGCTGCAACCGACCGACCAAATCTGGGTGATGAAGATCACGGGCGAAGGGCGCGGCACGTGGGAAATCTACCAGAACGACTTCGTCGATGGCGAGCCGGAATCCGATCCGAGCCTCGTCCCGCCGGAAGGGCGCTACCAGCCGGTGCGCGGTTTCGGCAAGCTCTGGCGCGAGTCCGGCAATTTGCGCCAAGAACTCGGCTGGGGCGTGACGCCGGAATTCGGCTACGTCAGCAATTACGAATATCACGCTGGCGGCATCGGTCGATGCCAACGGCAACTATACGCCCGGTCCCGGCTATCACGTCCTCTACAGTCTCGCGGGTGAGAAGTTCCGCTTCAACGAAGCCGACGGCACTTGGCAGCTCGGCAACAGCTAAAGACTCGGAGCAGCGCATGAGTCGCGCTGGCAGCTTGGCATAGACGATCCCTTTGCGTCGCAGCTTGCCGCCGACGCGCGCCTGAGCCCAGACCGACTACATCGACGATCAAGTCTGGGAACTGGCGCTCGGCACGACCGGGCAGCCCGGCGCTCGCGCTGCAAACCAATTACGGCGGGCGCGTCGGGCTTGCCAGCCTCGTCCCGATGTGGCGCATCGACAACCGCCCGATCTACCAGTATCAAGCCTACACCACTCCCCCGGAGATCCACGTCGTTCGCGCCCGGTTACGTCGAGGTGCTGGCGCGCATGACGCCGACGCTGGCGCTGCGCGCCGAGTTCTGGGTCATCGACTCGCACGCCGTCGGCGCGCGCCTGACGCTCAAGAACAGCGGCAAGGCGGTCGCCGTCGGCGTCGATCTGGTCGGCTTCTTGGCGGCGCAGGGGCAAGGAAGTCAAGCCCACCCTGCTGTCAATCGCCAACGGGCGGACAGGCATTGTCGCTTCGGCAAGCTCGCCAACCTCAGCCCGGTGATCGTCCTCGAAGGCGCGGCGAAGGGCACCGGCAGCACGCTCCACGCCGAACTTGACGGTCGCCGGCGCGCGGTCAAGCCAGTCATCCGCTGGGTTCACGCCGGGCTGCCGACGCCGCAGGAGTCGCTGGCGCTGGCGCAGCAAAGCTTGAGCAAAGCCGTGGGACGCGCCGCTGCGCCGCATCGACCGCGCCGCCGCAGCCATCCCCGCTGATTGAAACCGGCAGCGACGACCTCGACGCCGCGATTGCCTTCAGCTACCAGCAGTTGATCCAGTCCTTCCTCAAGCCGACCGCCAGCCTGCCCTTCGCGTCGTTCGTGGGGACGCGCCAGCCCGGTTACGGCTACAGCCCGCGCCGCGACGGCACCGATCATCCGCGCAGTTGGAGCGGTCAAAATCCGCTGCTGGCGTATCTCTCGGCGCTGGCGATCGCGCCCATTGATCACGAAATGGCGCAGGGCGTCGTGCGCAACTATCTCGCCGTCCAGCGCAGCGACGGCTGGATCGACTGGAAGCCCGGTCTCGCCGGGCAGCAGTCGGGGATGCTCTGCCTGCCGATCCTCGCCCGCCTGACGTGGGGCATCTGGCAGTACAGCGAAGACGACGCCTTCCTGAGCGAGACTTTCCCCGGCTTGCTGCGCTTCTTCGAGCGCTGGCTCGCCTGCGACGCCGACGGCGACGGCTTCCCGGAATGGTCGAGCGAGGCGCAAACCGGCTACCCCTTCCTGCCCTCGTTCGCGCTGGGGCTGCCTTGGGGGCAAAACGCCGACATTCGCTACTTCGAGACGCCCGACTTGCTCGCCTACCTGCTCTCCGAAGCGATCAGCCTGCGCGAGATCGCCTACTATCTGCGCCGCGACGACGACGTCGCAGCGCCTCGAAGCGCAGGCGCAGCAGCTCAGCGAGCAGCTCGAAGCGCTCTGGAACGCGGCGGAGGGGCGTTACACCTACCGCGACCGCGACACGCACTTGACGACCGCCAGCGTCACCGTCCTCGACAACGGGCGCGCCGACGAGGATCACATGCTGGCGCTGCCGCTGACGCCGCCCAACCGCCTGATCGTCGAGATCACCGGCGGCATCGAGCGCCCGCCCAAGCTCAAGCTGCACCTGAGCGGCTTGGACGCCGACGGCAAGCCGGTCACCGAAGACAACTGAAGACTTCCTGTGGACGCAGAGCCGGGGCGTTTACACCAGCCGCGCCGTCTTTTCGCAGATCGACCGGCTCCGCGTCGAGGGCTTGGCGCGGGTCTATCACGTCAGCGCCAAGACCGTCGCCACCAACGGCTTCGACCTCAACGGCCTGCTGCCGCTCTGGTCGGTCGGCATCGCGCCGGAGCGCGCCGCCGCGCTGGTCCAGCACCTGACCAACCCCGCCGAATTCTGGCGCGCCAACGGCGTCCAGATGCTTTCCGCGCAACGACCCGCATTACGACCCCGCCCGCGCCGAAGGCAGCGTCGGCGTCTGGGTGTTCTGGAACACGCTGATCGGCGAAGGCTTGATCGAGTACGGCTTTCACGACTCCGCCGCCGACCTGACCCAAGCGCCTGCTCGGCGCCCAGACGTCGGTGCTGCGCGAGCACCAAAGCCTTCTACGAGTTCTACCACGCCGACGAGCCGCGCGGCTTGGGCGAGCGCGGCAGCACGCTTCGGCTTAGCGCCGCTGCACCTGCTGCTCCGCGTGATCGGCGTGCGCATCATCTCGAAGACGCGCGTCTGGACGGGCGGCGCGTTCCAATGGGGCAGCCCCGTGACCGTCACGCAGTACGGCGTGACCGTGCGCCGCTCGGCGCAGGGGACGGAGATTCGTTTTCCGTCCGGCGAGACGGTAAATTTAGCCCCGGATGCGCCTCTGGCAAGAAGTGAAAAGCACGTAACCGCCATGAACGGCTCGTCGCTGTCCGAACCACTCGTCTGAATTCATCGTTTTCGAGCACGACCGACGGCATCTTGATCGCCGACGCAGACGGCGTGCTCCAGCAGCGTCAACCCCGCCGCCGCCGCGCTGCTTGAGCACGCGCATCGCCGCGACCTCGTCGGGCAGGCGCCGCGGCGACGTGTTTCGCCGCGAATCCGGCGCTGCTCCGCCTGTTCACCCGATCAGATGATCCGCTCACTGCCTGATCGACCTGCCTGATCAGCGCCGCGCCAACGGCATTGCCGCGACGGTCAGCAGCGGGCAGCGGATCGTCCTGCTGCAAGACTTGACCAGCCAGAACGAACTCGTCGCACTGCGCGAAGCCTTCGTCACGACACTGGCGCACGACCTGCGCAATCCGATTGCCGCCTTGATCGGCTATGCCGAGTTGGTCGGCGAAACCGGCGACCTCAACGACGACCAGCGCTATTTCGTCAACCGCCTCAACCAGACCGCCATCAAGCTGCACGATCTCGCCGCCGAACTGATCGATCTCTCGTGGATCGAAGCCGGGCTGCCGATCAGCGCGGTCACGCTATCGCTGCGAACAGCGATCGAGGACGTGATCGCGGAGCTGACCGCCGCCGCGCGAGACAAACGGATCAGCATCGCCGTCTCGATTCAGGACCCGCTCCCGCTGGTCATCGGCGACCCGGATCGGCTGCGACTGGTGATCTCCAAGCTGCTCGACAACGCCATCCGTCTACAGCGCGGACGGGCAGGAGCGTCATCGTCCACGCCTGGAGCGACGGGCAAAACGTCTACTGCTCGGTCGCCGACAAGGGGATCGGCATTTCGCCCGACGAACTCGACCTGATCTTCGACCGCCTCTACCGCTCCCGCAGCGAGGCGGTGCAGAAGATCCCCGGCGGCGGGCTTGGGGCTGACCATCGCTCAGCGGATTGTCACCCGGCACGGCGGCACGATCTGGGCGGAGAGCGAACTCGGCAGCGGCACGACCGTCACCTTCAAGCTTCCGGCGGTCGCGTCCGATGCGTAAGGTCAAAGTCACCCTCCCCGCGACCGTCACCGACTTCGGCGTCGGGCTGCATGGGCTGGGCTTGGCGCTGGCGCTCCACGTCACTGTCGAGATCGTCGAGCGCAACGACGACCAGTTCGTCGTCGAAACTTCCGGCGAGGGTGCCGGGACAGTACAGCACCGGCTTGCACCATCCGGTCGTCTTGGGGCTGGCGCGCGTCTTCCAGCGGCTCGAACGCGCCCCGACCGGCTTGACGATGCGCGTTGACAGCCGCGTGCCGCCCGCCAGCGGACTAGGCGTCGAAGCCGCCTTCCAGATCGCCGGGATCATCGGCGCGAACAATCTGTTCGGCGGTGTGCTCCCGCGCGACGTCGTGCTGATGTTAGCCGCCCAGCTCACCCGCCCCGACCACGCCGTCACCGCCCTGCTCGGCGGGCTGACGACCAGCCTGCTTGACGACGACCAGCCTGATCTATCGCAGCCTGCCGGTGGCGGCTTTCCAAGCCGTCGTCGCCGTCCCGCAGTTGGATCAATACGCGCCGCCCACCTTGCCCAACCGGGTTGATACCAGCGCCGCGCTCCACAACCTCAGCCGCCTACCGCTGCTGATCGAAGCGCTGCGCAGCGGCGATCACGACCTGCTTGCCCGCAGCCTCGACGACCGCCTGCTCGCCCCGCTGATCCGGCGCGCCATCCCCGGCTTCGATCACGTCGTCACGGTCGCCAAGCGCAACGGCGCCAGCGCGGTCGCCATCAGCGGCGGCGGTCCCGCCCTGATCGCCTTCGCCCGCGCGCAGCCGCAGCCGCTCGCCGACGCGATGACTGCCGCTTTTGCCGCCGCTGGCATCGAGGTGCGGACGTGGATCGTCCCGGTGGATCGACAAGGTGTTGTACTCAGCGTCGCGCAGTCGTAGAATACGTGTGAAATTTCACACAAATCAGACGAAAAGACAGCATCATGATGTTCATGAGACGGCGCGGCGGCAGATCGCGTGAGAATCCGTCGGGTGAAACGCCCGACGTTCCGGTCAAGTGGGGTCGGCTGATCGGCTATCTGCGCCCCTATTGGCGGCGGCTGGCCGTCGCCTTCGTCGCCCTGGTCCTCAGTTCCGCGCTCAGCTTGGTCTTTCCGGCGGTGATCCAGCAGGTGGTCGAACTCGGTGCTGGTGGCGGGCGACGCGCAACTGCTCAACACGATCACGCTGGTGCTGCTCGGCGTCTTCCTGCTCCGCTCGCTGACGTCGCTGGTCGAGACCTACAACGTCAACCTCGTCGGCGAAAAGATCGTCTTCGACCTGCGGCTGGAACTCTACGCCCATCTGCAAGACCTCTCGCTCGGCTTCTACTCGACCCGGCGCGTCGGCGAACTGATCTCGCGGCTCTCCAACGACGTGACTCAGATGCGCAGCGGCTTGACCAGCAACATCAACACCCTGCTTCAGCAGCTCTTGATCGCCGTCGGCTCGCTGATCATCATGCTCGTGATCAACTGGCGGCTGACCATGTTCACGATTGTCCTCGTCCCGACGGTCGCCGTCTTGGGGACGGTCTTCGGGCGGGTGCTGCGCCGTTCGAGCACCGAAGCGCAGGACGAACTCGCCGGAGCGATCACCGTCGCCAGCGAAGTCATGCAGTCGATCCGCGAGGTCAAGAGCTTCACCCGCGAACCCTACGAGCTGGAACGCTTTGAGAACTCGATCACCCGCGCCCTCAAGGTCGCCATTCGCATCCTGCGCGTGCGCTCGCTCTTGGGTCCGCTGGTGACCTTCATCGGCTTCGGCGGCATCGCCGGCATTCTCTGGTTCGGCGGGCGCGAGGCGCTGGCGGGTCGGCTGACCGGCGGCGAGTTGATCTCCTACCTGATTTACGCGATGACGCATTGCCGGAAGTCTCGGCTCGCTGATCAGCCTCTACACCTCGTTTCAGGAAGCGCTGGGCGCGACCAAGCGCGTCTTTGAAATCCTCGACACAACTCCGGCGATCATCGACGCGCCCGACGCCGGAAAGTTTGATCGCGTCGAAGGGCGCATCCGCTTCGATCACGTCTCCTTCAGCTACGAGACGCGGCAGGAAGTCCTGCACGACATCGACCTCGACATCGCCCCCGGCGAGATCGTCGCGCTGGTCGGTCCGAGCGGCGCGGGCAAAAGCACCATCTTCAACCTGATCCCGCGCTTCTACGACCCGACGGCGGGCAGCGTCAGCATCGACGGCGTCGATCTGCGCCGCGTGACGCAGAAGAGCATCCGCGACCAGATCGCCGTCGTGCCGCAGGAGACGCTGCTGTTCGGCGGCACGATCTACGAGAATATCCGCTACGGGCGGCTGGAAGCGACCGAAGCCGAGATCATCGACGCCGCCCGCGCCGCCAACGCCCACGAGTTCATCATGGAACTGCCCGACCAGTACCAGACCATCGTCGGCGAGCGCGGCATTCGCTTGAGCGGCGGGCAGCGCCAGCGCGTCGCCATCGCCCGCGCGCTGCTCAAAGACCCGCGCATCCTGCTGCTCGACGAAGCGACGTCCAGCCTCGACAGCGAGAGCGAGCACGAGGTGCAGGACGCGCTCGGTCGGCTGATGCAGGGACGCACGACCGTGATCATCGCCCACCGCCTGAGCACGGTGCGCATCGCCCACCGCATCGCCGTGCTGGAAAAAGGCAGCCTGATCGAACTCGGCTCGCACGACGAATTGATGGCGCAAGGCGGCTTGTACGCCCGCCTCTACGCGATGCAGTTCCGCGAGGACCGATCGACGTCGAGCCGAAGCCTACGCAGCCGTGACGCGCTCGAGGCGATCCGATGGCTCTCACTGACCAACCCGTTCTTGTCACCGGCGCGACCGGCTTTCTCGGCGGCGCGCTGGCGCTCCGGCTCGCCGACGATGGCGTGAACGTTCGTGCGCTGGCACGCTCACCACAGAAAGCCGCTTTCCTGCTCGACCACGGGATCGAAGTCGTCTACGGTGACCTGACCGACGCCGACTCGCTGCGCCGCGCCGTCGCTGGCTGTCACGTCGTCTTTCACGTCGCGGCAGCGACCAGCGGCAGCTACGCCCAACAGGAAGCGGTCAACGTCGGCGGGACGCGCCACCTGCTCGATGCGGCGCAAGCGGCGAACGTCGAACGCTTCGTCCACGTCAGCAGCATCTCGGTTTACGGCTACAACGTGCGCGGCGACGTGACCGAAGAAGCCCCGCTCGCCCCCGGCGCTGATCCCTATGCCCTCACGAAGGCGGCGGGCGAACAGCTCGTCCGCGCCAGCGAGCTCGACTACACCGTCATCCGCCCCGGCATGATCTACGGCGCGGGCGCGGTCAACTGGACGGGCAATCTGTTCCGGCTGGCGAAGCTCAACCCGACGCCGTTCGTCGGCAACGGGCATGGCTTGGTCTTTCCGATCCACGTTGACGACGTGGTTGACCTGCTCGTCACCGTTGCCGATCATCCGGCGGCGTCGCGGCAAGTTTTCAACTGCACGCCCGATCCGGCTCCGGCATGGCGCGAATTTCTGGGGCGCTATTCGCAGCTTGCCGGGCACGAGCACTGGCTGCCCATTCCCGCCGCTGCCGCTCTACTTCCTCGGCTGGATCGCCCTGCTGATCGCGCCGCGCTACAGTATGCTCGGCGACCTGCCCGATCAGATCAGCTTCGCGCAGCGCGAAGTCACCTACAAGATGGACAAAGCCCGCGACCTGCTCGGCTGGCAGCCACAGGTCGATCTCGACGACAGGCATCGCCCGCTGCGTCCCGTGGCTGCGCGAACAGGGGTTGCTGCCGTGATCGATCTCCGCTCGCTGCTGATCGCTGTGCTGATCGTTTTGGCGGTCGTCGCGCTGGGCTGGTGGCTGCTGATCGAGACCGAGGGCGTCTACCTCGGTCGGCGGGTGGTCGTCTGGCTGTATGACCTCTACGCCGGGCGTTACGACGGCATCAAGCAGTTCAGCAAGCAGTACGATCACCAGTACCTCGCCCAACCGCTGATGGAGCAGATCGCCCCGATCAAGACGCCGCTGGTGCTCGACGTGGCGACCGGGACGGGGCGCTTGCCGCAGGCGCTGCTCCGTCACCGCAAGTTTCAGGGGCGCGTGATCGGCGCGGATCTCAGCCGGAAGATGCTGGCGCACGCCGCCGCCAAGATCGACGACCCGCGCGTGACCCTGATCTGGACTCCGGCGGAGCACCTGCCCTTCCCCGACGACACCTTCGACGTCGTGACCTGCCTCGAAGCCATCGAGTTCATGATCGACCGCGAAGCCGTCCTGCGCGAACTGATCCGCGTGCTGCGCCCCGACGGTCTGCTGCTGATCACCAACCGCATCAACACCCACTTGATGCCCGGTAAGACGTGGCGCGACGATCAACTGCAAGCGCGCTTGGAAGCGCTCGGTCTGCTCAAAGTCACTGCCGATTACTGGCAGGTCGATTACAACCGCGTCTGGGCGCGCAAACCCGGCGAATCGCTGCCGACGCTGGCGCGCCCGCTGGCGGAGGTGCTGCGCTGCCCCGACTGCGCTCAAGCGCTGCTGGTGGAACACGGTGACGGCTGGGCGTGCCCCCACTGCAATTTTCGCGCTCCGGTCATGGCGGACGGCGTGATCGAGCTTGCGCTTCGTACAAACTAGCCAAATCGCGCCCAGCCGCGTAACTTTTCTCCCTTGAACTGCGTATAGGGGAACATCGAACACATTCCTAAAGGGGGAGATTTAATGCTGAAACTACGCAGCCTTTGGCTCGTCGTGATCATCGCTTTGATCGCCGTCACCGTGACGCCGGTACTCGCGCAGGAAACTTACACCGCGCCAACCGGGCAGTTTTCGACCCAGATTCCTGCCGGGTGGAGCGACCAAAGCAACGCCGATTACGGTTTGCTCACTAGCGACGACACCTCGGTTTACGTGCTGGTCGAGGAAGGCGACGACGTGCAGACGGGCATCGAAGCGGCGATTCAGCGCGTCGCGCCCGACTTCGCCTCGGTCAAGATTTCCAGCAATGACCTGCCCGCGCCGAACGGCGTCTGGACGCAGAACGTCTACGGCGAAGCGAGCGGCAAGCTGCAGATCGCGCTGGCGCAGGTTAGCGAAGACAAGACCTACGTGATCTTGATCATGCTGCCCAGCCAATCGGCTCTGCTGGCGAAGCAAGCCGACATCAACAGCATCGTGGTGAACGCCTCGGTCGGCGTGGTAATTGATCTGAGCGCTCAGCAGCCCGCCGTTCTCGACGACGCAGCGCTGGCGGACATCAGCGCCTACGTCAGCGATTCAATGGCGAATTACGGCATTGTCGGCGCGGCGGTCGCCATCGTGCAGGACGGCGCGGTCGTCTACGCTGACGGTTTCGGCACGCTCGGGCAAGATGACGCAGACGCCCGTGACCGGACTAGACCCTGTTCATGATCGGCTCGACCACCAAGTCGATGACGACCCTGATGACGGCGACGCTGGTCGATGACGGCATCGTCGCGTGGGATACGCCCGTGACCGACATCCTGCCCGACTTCGCGCTGAGCGACAGCGCGGCAACAGCGCAAATCGAATGGCGCGACCTCTTCAACATGACCAGTGGTCTCCCGCGCTTCGACATTCCGGTCTCGCTGCAAGCCTACACGCCCGTCGGCGTCGAGCAGGAGATCGCGGACATCCCGCTGGCAGCGCAGCCGGGGCAAACGTTCCATTACAGCAACTTCATGGTCGCGCTCGGCGGTTACGCCGATGCCGTCGCCGCCGGATCATCACTCAGCGACGCCGCCAGCGCCTACGCCGATTTGATGCAGCAGCGTGTCTTCGATCCGATTGGCATGTCCAGCACGACGCTCAGCCTCGACACGGTACTCGCCAACTCCAACCACGCCCTGCCCTACAGTGGAGACCCGACGACAAACGAGATCATCGCCGTCCCCATCGAACTGGAGCGCGCCCTCATCGGCATTGCCCCGGCAGGTGCGGTCTGGTCGAATGCGCAGGACATGGCGAAGTACATGATCACGCAGATCAACCGGGGGATCGCGCCTGACGGTGAGCGCGTCGTCTCCGAAGCGAATCTTCTGGAGACGTGGAAGCCCGAAATCGCCATGCCCGACGGCAACCAGTACGGCATGGGCTGGATGATCGCCAGCTATCACGGTCAGCGGCTGATCATGCATGGCGGCAATACGGCGGGCTTCACGACGGACTTCGGCTTCCTGCCCGACGCCAATCTAGGCGTGCTGGTGCTGAGCAACGCCGCGCTCGCCAACAATTTCGACGCGAGCGTGCGTGAGTACGTCTTCGAGACCGCTTTCGGGCTGGATCACACGGCGGATGCTTACTACGCCGCTGCCGAGCAGGCTTTGAAGACAGCGGTTCATCAGGTGCTGGCGCAGATCCACTACAGCGATACACCCGTCGATCCGCAGGCAGTTGCCGACTATCTCGGCAGCTACCAGCGCGGCGTCGAAATTCAGCTTGACGACGTGGGTCAGCTCGTCATCAAGACCATCTATATCGACATTCCTCTGTTGCCGACGGATGATCCGAAGCGCTTCGTCAGCGCCGGAGTGATGGCGGGCACAGGCGTTACCTTCAATCAAGATGCTTCCGGCAACGTGAGCGCGACGCTCGATTCGCTGCTGGGGGCGATCACGGGTGAACTGCAGTCGCTGACGCTGGCGAAGGTCGACTAGCCCATCCTTCACAGATCGGGTCGGGGCGCGGTGTACTGCGCCCCGACCATTCCCCTCGTTCACCGCCCCGCCATACCTGACGCTTGCGAACCTTCACAAACGCGAATAGAATGCGGCAGCAGTACGACCGTCGTTTTGTTCCTGAACTGGTGAAGGAAATCCCATCTTGAAGCTGCTCCCCTATGAACTCGCGCAGGCAGTCGCGCAGGCGATCACCGCCGCCCAAGCCAACGGCGATCTGCCCGCCTTTGACCTGCCTGACATCGAAGTTCGCCCGCCCAAGCGCGCCGATCAAGGCGACTACTCTGCCGCCATCGCCATGCAGTTGGCGCAGCTCGCCCAACTCAACCCGTTTTACATCGCCACGCAGATCAACAACCACTTCGTCAAACCGGATTTCATCGGCGCGGTCGAGGTCGTGCATCCCGGCTTCATCAACTTCCGGCTGGATGAGGGCTGGCTCAAGCAGCAGACCGACGCGATCATCGCCGAAGGTGAGCAGCTCGGCGCGCTAGATATCGGCGCGGGCAAGAAGGCGCAGGTCGAGTTCGTCAGCGCCAACCCGACCGGACCGATCACCATCGGGCGCAGTCGCGGCGGCGTGATCGGCGACACGATGGCGCGCCTGCTCGAAGCGGCGGGCTACAGCGTCCAGCGCGAGTATTATTTCAACAACGCGGGCAACCAGATGCGCAATCTCGGCAACAGCCTGCAGCCTGCGCTATCTCGAAGCGCTCGGTCGCCCGATCGAAATCCCGACGACGGCACGTTCTATCAGGGCGACTACCTGATCGACTTCGCGCAGGAACTCGTTCAAGAACACGGCGACTCGCTGGTCGATGCCGATTGGCAGCCGTTCAAAGATTATCGCCGAAGCCAAGATGTTCGAGCTGGATCAAGGCGACGCCTCGCCCGCGTGCGGATTCATCACGACACCTTCTTCAACGAGAACAGCCTCTACGAAAGCGGCGCGGTCTGGAAGGCGCTGGAAGCGCTGGAAGCGCGCGGCTACACCTACAAAGCCGCCGTCCCTGAAGATGCCACCCCTGAAGAACGCGAAGAAGCGGGTCGGCAAGGGCGTGGCAACGTGGTTCCGCAGCACGCAGTTCGGCGACAGCAAGGATCGCGTCGTGGTCAAGTCGAGCGGCGAGCCGACCTATACCCTGCCCGACATCGCCTACCACGTCAACAAGCTGGATCGCGGCTTCGACTTGGCGATCAACGTGCTGGGGGCGGATCACGCGGCGCAGTACAAGGTCGTCCAGTACGGCTTGAGCGCGCTCGGCTACGACCCGTCGAAAGTTCACGTCATCATCAACCAATTGGTGCGCACGGTGCGCGACGGCAAGGAAGTCCGCATGAGCACGCGGCGCGGCGTCTACGACACGCTCGATGAGCTGATCGACGAGACGAGCGCCGACGCCGTGCGCTATATGCTGCTGGCGCGCAGCGCCGACTCGCAGATGAACTTCGACCTCGACCTCGCCGTCAAGCAGAGCAACGAGAACCCGGTCTACTACATCCAGTACGCTTACGTCCGCTGCGCCGGAATTTTCCGCGAGGCGGCAGTGCGCGGCGTCAGCGACGACGACGCTGACCTCACGCTGCTCGGCGAGTCGGAACTCAGCTTCTTGCGCAAAGTGCTCGAACTGAGCGAGGTGATCGAAGCGTCGGTGCGCAACTTCGAGCCGCACCGGATCGCCTTCTACGCGCTCGAATTGGCGAACGCCTTCCACCCGATTTTCGACAACGTGCGCGTCCTGCACACCGAAGTGCCGCCCGACGTCGCCAAAGCCCGGCTGCGCTTCTTCCGCGCCGCGCAGGTCGCCTTCAAGCGCGTGCTCGACCTGATGGGCATGTCCGCGCCGGAAGTGATGTAAATCGCGCATCGCCTGCCCCGACCATCATAGCAACGTGAACGGGATCGACGCCTGTCGATCCCGTTTTGATTCCGATCAGATGGGCGAAGGCACCGCTTCTGCCGCCGCGACGATCATTTCAGCGACTGCAGCAGGGTTCGAAATCATGACGACGTGCGACGCGCCAGCGACTTCGACCGTCTCGACCGCGTCGGCACGTTCCGCCATGTAACGATGTACTGCCGCCGGAATATTCTTGTCGCTGTCACCGAAGACGAACCATGACGGAATTGTCTTCCACGGCGCGGCACTCGAACCGCCCTCTAGCGCCGCCTGCGTGACGGGGCGCTGCTCCGCACCCATGAGCTTTGCCTGTTCGCGCGGAACGTCTGCGGCGAACTGCCCCCAGAAGCGAGTGCGATCCACATAGAGATCGACGTTGCCGTCCGACAGCGGCACAGCTACGAGCGTCTCGCCTAACGTACTACCGGCGAACATCTCGGACAGACTTGCAGCGCTGTCTCCCGTATCGGGCGCGAACGCGGCGACGAACACGTACGCCTTCACCTTATCCGACGCGGCATTCGAGATCACCATCCCGCCGTAGGAATGCCCGACCAGCACAACGGGACCGTCAATCGTCTTCAGCACACTGGTCAAGTAATCGCCGTCGTTCTGTACGCTCCGCAGCGGGTTCGCAATCGAAATCGCGGTGTAGCCCTGTTCCAGCAGAATCGCGATTACGCCATTCCAGCTTGAACCATCGGCAAAAGCACCGTGACACAGAACAATAGTCGGTTTCATTTCAGCCATCTCGCCAACACCTTTCTTGAATTGGTTGCTCGTGTCGACGTTCCGAGCGCACGAGTAGATCCGTGATCGCTTTGACGGCTGACCCGTATCGCTTGCCGGAACGTTCGACTTGCCAGATGGTTAAGATGGTATGTTACATTTTCCAGCAAGTCATCAGCAATATCACTTATTTCCACAATTCCACGTCATACTCAGCAGCGATCTATCGTCGGATCGAAAGGCGATTATTCCGAACTCACGCTAAAATGGGCGCTTGTGAAGATGAGTCGCTGTCCGCCTTGTAAACGGCAGCAATCGAGAACAATTTAGAGAGGAACACATGGGACTTAAACCGGATCACTGGATTCGCAAGATGGCGCTCGAACAGCGGATGATCGAGCCGTTCTCGGACACGCTCAAGCGCGACGGCGTGATCTCTTACGGCTTGTCGTCCTACGGCTACGACCTGCGCGTAGCCAACGAGTTCAAGATTTTCACCAACGTCTATTCCGCCGTCGTCGATCCCAAAAACTTCGCCAGCGAGTCCTTCGTCGACATCATGACCGACGTCGCCGTCATCCCGCCCAACTCGTTCGCGCTCGCCCGCTCGATTGAGTATTTCCGCGTGCCGCGCGGCGTGCTCTGCATCTGCCTCGGTAAATCGACTTACGCCCGCGCCGGGATCGTCGTCAACGTCACGCCGTTTGAGCCGATGTGGGAAGGCAACGTCACCATCGAGATCAGCAACACGACGCCGCTGCCCGCCAAGATTTACGCGAACGAAGGCATCGCGCAGGTCTTGTTCCTCGAAGCCGACGAGGAATGCGAAGTCTCCTACGCCGAGCGCAAAGGCAAGTATCAAGGACAGGTCGGCGTCACTCCGCCAAGATTGTGACGCTGTGTCAGTATGGCGAAGCCTCAGGCACGTGAATGCGCGCGCCAACTGCGCGCCGATGGGATGTCGGGCGTTGATAAACCGGAGTGGCTGTTATAGAATTTAGAGTGTTATGGGCATGTAGCTCAATTGGCAGAGCACTTGACTTACATTCAAGGGGTTCCGGGTCCGAGTCCTGGCATGCCCACAACAAACGCCTGCGGATCATCTGATGCGGGCGTTTTTTGTTCACTTTCGCTCGCAAGATGCTAAGAACCTCCACTTGCTGTATAATTAAGGTTTGCGGAAACACCAGACTTCATGTTTTAATAACAGGTAGTTTGGATCGTGTTTAAAATCCGTAATCCTGTTTTTCGGGAAATAACTTATGTTGACACGGAACGAGCAAAGTCGCCTCATCCTAATCGTCGAAGACGACAGCGATACTGCTGACTTCGTGACAGCCCTCCTCGAAACCTCCGGCTACAGCGCGGTCGTCGCCGATACCGGCGAAATAGCCATGACGGAAATCGCTCAAGGTCAGCCGGACCTCGTCTTGCTGGACATGAACCTCCCCGACATGAACGGTCTCGACCTGCTCAAGCAGGTGCGCGCGAACTCTCTGCTGCCGATGATCGTCGTCAGCGGCATGACGCAAGACCGCAGCAAAGTCATCGCGCTGGAAAATGGCGCGGACGATTACGTCGTCAAGCCGTTCTCGTCGGAAGAACTCGTCGCCCGGATTCACGCCCTGCTGCGCCGCGTGGTCGAGTGGACACCTCCGGCGGAGACCAAGCTGCTGGTGCGCCATCTCGAACTCGACATGTCGCGGCGGCAGGCGTCGCTCCACAGCCGAAAGCTCCACCTCACGCCGGTCGAGTATGGCATTCTCGTCACCTTGATGCGCAATGCCGGGCACGGTGATCGCGCACGATGAGCTGTTGCGTACCGTCTGGGGCGAGCAGTACGAGGGCGATTACTCCGTCCTGCGCGTGAATATCTCCCGGCTGCGCCAGAAACTTGAAGACAACCCGCGCTATCCTTCCTACATCGTCACTGCGCCGGGACAGGGTTACTACATGCCGACCCGCCATCCGTGAGCCGGCACTACCCCATAGCTGGTTGGTACATTTTGTGCTACCCTACGGCACAATAGGTTGAGAAAGCGATGCGTCTCCGAATATTCCTCATGTTCTTGGGTGCTGTGCTGGTCGTGGCAACCTTCACTTTTCCACTGTGGCAGCCCTACGTCCAGACTCAAGCCGTACCTCTGGCAGAAGCTTTTCCGGGGCTAGCGTCGGATTTCCAGGCTGACTTTCTCAGCCTGCCGCCCGAGCAGCAGCGCGCCTACCGCACCTACGCCGAACAGAACCGCGACAAAGCGGTCAAGATGGTCACTGCGGCGCTTTCGCCACGCAGCCCGCTGCCCGATGACGATCAGGCAATGCCGGAGATGAATTCGCCGATCACCGTCGGCAGCGGCACCTTCCAGCAGATCGACCCGGTGCGCCGCGCGCAGGGAACCGTGAACATCTATCAAGGGTCGGATAACACCCTCGTGATGCGTTTCGAGGATTTCAACATGCCCAACGGACCAGACCTCAACGTGTATCTGTCCGCCGCGCAAGACCCGAAGACGTTCGCGGACATGACCGTCGGCGATCTTGAGCCGCTTCGAAGTCGATCCGCTCAAGACCAACGTCGGCAACCAGAATTACGACCTGCCCACCGATACTGACTTTCAGCAGTATCACAGCGTCGTCATTTACAGCCCGTCGCTCGACCTCGTGTACAGTGATGCGCCGTTGTTCCTGCGCCAATAGAAAGGATATTTCGTCTGTGAGCGATGACTACGCGGTTCTTGCCCCGCTGTACGAGCCATTGGGCATGGCGGCGTTCGCCGAAGCGCTGACGCCCCATCTGATCGACTACGCCCAGTCGCACGACTGGATCGGGCGGCGCATCGTCGATCTCGGCTGTGGCACGGGCGCGAGCGTGCGCTGGCTCGCCAATCATGGCTATAACGTCACCGGAATTGACCTTTCGCCGTCGATGCTCAAGATCGCCGAGCAGTTGATCACCGACAGCGGCAGCGGTATCTCCTACCAGTTTTTCGAGGGCGACATTGCGCGCCCTTGCCGACCTGCATGACATTGACCTCGTGCTGGCGCTCGACGTGCTCAATGAGTTGAACAGCCTGCGCGACCTCGAAGCCGTTTTCGCGGCGCTGGCGCGGCGTGCTCGCGCCGGACAAGCTGTTCGTCTTCGACCTGCACACGATTTCCGGGCTGGCAGCGGCGAACCAAGCCAGCGCCGGTATCACCGAGACCGACGATTTCACCGTCTTCGTCGCCCACCAGTTCGACTACGAGCGCCAAGCCGCCGCCGACAGCTACAGCCATCTTCCGGCGCGGCGATTCTGGCTGGCAGCGACAGCATACGCAGCGCACGCTGCGCGGATTTCCGATTCAGGTCGTTATCGCCTTGCTTCAACGCGCGGGTTTCGGCATAATGGCGCTGACCAACGCGCGCCTCGAACCGCTCAATCCGGCGGAAGTCGACGAGCCGCGCGTGATCGTATTTGCCCGCCGCGTCCGCCCAGAATCGGATTAATCCTGTGAATTCGCAAGCGCTCGACAATTCGCTGACCTTTCCGGTCGATAAAGAACATGGTGGCATCCGGCTGGTGATCATCTTGAGCTTCATCGGCATCTGGATCGTCAGCTTCATGCTGTTCAACGTGTTGGTCACGCAACACCGGCATGAATCTGCTCGCGGTGATCGTCAGCTTCGCCATCGCCTACGGCGCGACCGCCGTGCTTGAGAAGGTGCTCAAGCGCCGCTGGCCCAGCGGTCGCGTCGTCCAGATCACGCCGACGGCGTTAAGCTGCTCAAGAAAGGCAACCTCCAAGCCGAGATCATGTCCGAAGACCCGGCGAGCATGCTCCTCTGGTCGTTCAAGATCAGCAAGCGCGCCCGCGTCCCCAAAGGTTGGTCGATGCTGGCGTGCGCGCTGGAGTACGAGAACCAGTACCTGACCGTCTATACGTTCATGTCGCCGGCGCAGTTGGAGAGCTTACGAACTTGCCGGACAGTTCACCAAGTTGGCGGCGAAGCGCAAGAAGGATCAACTGGCGGACGCCCGCGACGATCTCCGCCTCGCCGGAGAGCAGCGCCGCCTGCGCGATGCCGAAAACTACCGCTGGCTGGCTGGCGCTGAGATGGTTCCAGCCGATTTCATCACCTATATCAGTCGAATCCGAGCACAATTCCCCGAATGGCAACTCTAAAACTGAAAATCACGCTCACGCTTTTGATCCTGCTGGCGTTCGTCATCCCGCGCCCGCGCTGGCACAGCAAACGCTCCCGCTCGCCACGCCCACCAGCGGCAGCGTACCGCCTAACGGCGTCCAAACGTGGACGTTTTCCGCGCAAAGCGGTGCGGTGCTGTCCTTCGCCGCCGCTGCCGCCTCGCCTGATTTCGACGCCGCGCTGACGCTCAGCGACAGCAGCGGACGCACGCTCATCGCCAACGACGATACCAACTATCCCGACAACCTCGATCCGCTGCTCGAAGCGGTCACCATCCCGCGCACCGACACCTATACGCTGACCGTCTCCGGCGTCAACGGCACCGTCTGGCGACTACGTGCTGACGATGATGCCCGGCTACAGCGTGCTCGGCTACAGCGACGACTTCAGCAACACCCGTTGGCAGGCGCTAACGCCTACGTCCTCCGCAGCGACCAGAACGACGAGCAGCTTTCGCTGAGCATCGACGGCATCCGCGCCAACGGCGTCGCCTTCGACGAGAGCGCCGCGCCCGTCGCCGATTTCTACGCCCAAGCCGACGTCGTCAGCGTAAACAATCCGTCCGGTTGGGTCGTCGGCATGGCGCTGCGCCGTCAAGGGGATCGCTATTACCTGCTCTCGATCAATCATCAGGGCTATTGGCGCTTCACGCTGGTCAACGGCAGCGACGAGCAAGTCATCCGCGACTGGACGCTCGCACCCGAACGTCGTCCCCGGTCAGACGACCTTCTCCATCGGCGTGCTTGCCAAAGGCGTTGGCTTCGACTTCTTCTACAATTCGGGCTACATCGGCAGCGTCAGCGACGACACCCTCGCCGCAGCCGGGCAGATCGGCTTGATGGTCGGCACGACCGCATCCTCGACCGGCACCACCAGCGCGACTTTCGACAACCTGATCGTGACCACGCCGGCGCAAATCGACGGCGCCGACGTGATCCCGCAGCAGGTGATGTCCGGCGACGGTCGCGCGATGGTGCAGGCGCTCAAGCGCAATCACGTCGTCTCGGCGGCGGGCGAAATGTCGCTCACGCTCGACCAGAGTTCGGTGCAGTACGCCCATCCCGGCGTCAACCGGGTCATGCTCGGTCGCGGCACGCGCTATACCAATTTTGCCATCGGCGCGACCGTCGACGTCGCCCCTGCCGCGCCGGGTCCGGCGGGCTGCGGCATCGTCTTTCGCTACACCGGCGAGCAGGACTACACCCTCGCCTATCTCGATCAGCAGGGCGGTTACGGCGTATCCGTTCGGCAGCGCCAATGACTTCATGCCCGGTTTGGAAGGCATTGACGCCAGCTTAGGCGCGGGACAGCATCATCTCCTGCTGATCGCCACCGAGAGCGAAGTTTACTACTACATCGACCGCCAGCTAGTCGGCTCGGTCGAGAACGCGCCGGTTGACGGCGAGGTCGGGATCGCCGCCGTCAACTTTGAACTGAACTCAACCACCTGCACCTATACCAATTTGTGGCTCTGGAAATGGGGTTGATCCGCTAAGCGAAGGAGCTATCTATCATTCAACCATCAATGGTTGCACGGTTGCTCATCGATACTTATGCATCTTCCTCTCCACATGACCGCAATAATCTTACGAGCTAAGCTATAGCTGTTATTTGGGGGCGTATCAATTGGAGGCAATGCTCCCCTAGCAGAGACTGTTATGACATCCACGCAGGCGGTAATTTTTCGATGATCGGTTTTCGTAAATCCAAATGGGTGAAGGTTTTCTTCGTCTCATTAGCAGCTTTCGCCACCGGAGCTGTGCTCATTCTGGCTTCCCTCTTGAATGCGGATAACGTGCGGCATCAGGAAGCACAAGCAACGGCATTGAGTAGTTTGGATTCTCAACAGATTATTGAAGCGAGGTATCAACATGCTTTAGACGAAATTCAGAGTGCGACGGAAGATGTATTCCTAGAAGACAGGGTTACGCAAGATTTACAAATCTTTCCTCCTGAGCTGTATATTGGATGTATGGGCGGATACAAAGAAAGCATATTTGGTACTCAGCGAAGCTTCAACGAAGTAGTCGCTGAGTACGAAAAGAATTTTTCCTTAAATTCCGGTTGGAAGCAGATTAAATATGATGAACATGTAGTAAGTTTCTCAAATGAGCGTACTTTGCTACTTTTAGTCCCTTTTGGCTTTACCAAAGATTTGCATCCAGCGACATGGGAAAACTTCCCAACTTTGTACGAAAGACATATTACGTATGCCGAGCCTTCCATACTACATTGCACGAGCTAATTTAGCCCTCTAATGACTTAGCGTAACATGCTGAACCCGTCATCCCATCCAAGCGCAACGCCAAGACTTTGCAGCATATTCCCCTTCATCGAGACACATCCTAGCACCCCTAGAACTACGTCTCATCTGGGAAGATTGCTGCCCGGAAATAAAAAGGACGGCTCGATGAGCCGCCCCTTTTGAGAGCTTGACAATGTTGCTTACTTCATCACCGTGCCGAGCGTGTCGCACGCCGGGCACGAGCCATCAGGACGGAAGATGGCGTAGCCGCCCACCGGGTCGTCCGCCGTGAAGTACGGGTAATCGACGTTCCAGACGATCATCAGCCGAACCTGACCGCTCTGCGCCGCGCGTGACGCCGCATCCGCCAGCCATGCCGCCTGCTGCGCGACGGTCGTGTTCGCCGCCCAGCCGAAGTTCGCCGGGATCGCCTGGCTGTAACCCTGCCCGGTCAGGTAGCCCAGTTCGGTGAAGCAGACCGGCTTGCCGCTGAACTGCGAGTAGCCGCGCTGAAGCATCGAGCCGAAGAAGTAGGTCGGGTAGCCGCCGCGCGGATCATTGCTGGTCTGCGACGGCGGGATGATGCCTTCGTTGTAGTGCAAGCCCACGCAGTCGAGGTAATTCGCCGCGCCTGCCTGCGCCATCTGCTGCATGTAGACGTCGTCGTTGCAGCCGCCCGAACCGCAGCCCGCCGAGCCGAAGTAGCCGGTCGGCGCAGGCGCGCCGCTGATCACGATGGTGCCGCCGTTGCGGCTCTTGATGGCGTTGAAGGCTGCCGCCAGCAGCTGGGTGTAGGTCGCGCCGTTGATCGAGCCGGCGGGCCATTCGCGGTCGATGTTCGACTCGTTCCAGACCTCAATCGCGTCCGCGCCCAGCGCCGCCACGCCGCCGACAAAGCTGGCTGTAGCTGCTGATGTAGCTGTTGTAGTCGCCCATCTGCGTTTTGTCGCCGACGATGCTCAGCAGCGCTTTCTTGAAGCCTGCTGCGTGCGCCGCGTTGATGAATCCGGCGGCGACGCTGGGGTCTTGACCGAGCGCGTAGCGCACTTGAGACTTCGCCCACGTCATCCCGGCGCGGTTCATCAGGCCGACCGTGTTGCCGTTCAGTTGCAGCACTTGACCGCCCAACTCGAAAGCCGCCACCTGCGCCGCTGCCGGCCACCGGTGCGGGCAGATTGCCATTCGCTACCGCCGCAGCCGGCGCGCTCGCCGATGCCGTCACGTGGTCGCAAGCGGTGATGATCTGGTGCATTGAAGCTGGAACGCCCTTCGAACTGACGTCCATCCAGCGAGGTGATCAGGAAGCGCCAGCCGTAGTAGAGCTGGCGCGCTGGGGTGTCGGACGGATCGAGACAGCTATCGATGCCGTCGGTGAATCGGTTTCGTCCCAATCGTAGCGCTGGACGATGGTCAGGTCGACGTGGAACTTATCTTCCAGAGCGTCGCGCGACATTCGAGAAGGCGATCCAGAGCGGATCGTTCGGGGTCGGGGTCGGTACAGTCTGCGCCTCAATCGGCTGGATGTGCGTAAATGCCGCCACCAGCAGAAGAACCGCCAGCAGCGGCAGCGCTGCGGCGCGACGGGTGAATTGGGTGCTTCCTTGCATAGGTAGAATCCTCGTTCAATCAAAGGTTCATACATGCTGACTGCCCCGGTTAAATGATCTGGGCATTCGCGGCAGAAGATTACATGAAGTTCGAACAAATTACTATCCCCGTAGGCGAATCGTAGGGATTTACGCCTCAGACCGATGCAAGCTACAATCCGAGTCAGCTAGGTGTCAGTCCGCTAGCAGCGCCTGTTCCGCTTGATCGCGCAGGAAGATCAGCTTTTGCAGCGTTGGGCTGTCCCCGCGTGACGCCAGCACCTGCTCGACCGGCGTACATCATCTCCAGCAGCGCCGCGCCCATAAGTGCCAATTTCGCGCGCCAGCAGGTCGCAGCGCCTGCTTCGTCGGTCTCGGTCGACAGCAGGTCGTTGATGAAGCGCAGTTCCGGCTGCATGTTCTCGCGCAGCAGCGACACCACCCGCTCGTAGACCTGCTTGAGCTTGGCCGAGTTCGCTCAAGTCGCCGCGCCGCTCGGATTCCTGAATGTTCGCCGCCAGCACCGACATGAACGTGTCGTCCAGCAGCTCGAGGTTGTCTTGCAATCGCCTGATCCATATCCGGCGCGGTCGATCAACTCCTGAAGCAGCCCCGCCGCGTCGCGCAGCGCCGCCTGCATCTGCTGGTCGACAATCGCCGTCAGTTCGAGCAGCTTGTCGCGCAGCGCTTCCAGCGCCGCGCGGTCATCGGCCGGCGCCTGCCCGATCTTGACGCTCAACTCCTGAAAGAAGGTGTAGTCGAACGCCGGACGCGCCAGCCCGACCAAGCGCTTGCAAGCGCTGCTCGTCGTCGGCGTAGCTGCAGCGCCAACTGCAAGAAATCGTCGCGCGTGGCATCTTCGCCGATACTGTTGGAGTTCCGCCGCCACTTCGGCGACGATCTCCTCCTGCACCCGGCTGTTCTCGATCAACTGCTGCCCGAAGGTCGACAGCGACGGCGACGATCTGCTGAATCTGAATCAGCGTGCTCGGCGAAGTCCGGGCGACCTTCGGTCAGCATTTGCTGCGCCATCATCGTGATCGTCTGGAAGAACTGCGCGTCGATCTCTGCGTCGTGCTGCTGGACCAGCGCCGGGCAGTTGATCGTGCGGCGTCTGCATGAACGTCTCGATCAGGCGGACGCGGGCGCGCTGCTCCTCCATCATCTCCGGCGTCACGCCGTCGGCCTGAAGCACCTGCTCGATCAAGCCCTGCATCGTCAGCGCGCGGCGCGGCTGAAAGACGTAGGCTTTCATCGCCTGCTGCGGCAGCTTGAGGTCGCGCATCAGGTCGCCGATCGCCTTTTCCTGCTGGTCTTTGGTCAGGTTCAGTTCCATCGGCACAAACGCGATCAGCAGTTCCTTGCTCGCGTCGTGATAGAGCAGCGGCGCGGCAACCGTCACCGGCTGCCGCAGTTCGGGCAGCGCACCGTGTTCAAGCTGCCCGGTCAAGCAGCTGGGCTTTCGCCTCCGGGTCTTGCCCGGCATCGACCACCGTTTCGACGATGGCGTTAATTGGACGCCCGCAGTTCGGGCACTTGACATTCATCTGTCTCGGCAAAGGATTGTCTCCGTAAGATCGTTGAGCGCAGCACTATTGCTGCGGAAGCGTAAAGTAAAAGGTGGAGCCTTGTCCGGGTTGGCTTTCGACGCGCATCGATCCCGCCGTGCGCCTCGATGATCGACTTTGGCGAGGAACAAGCCTAAGCCCGTCCCCTGCGTCCGGCGGCTGAGCGTGCCATCGACGCGATAGAAGCGGTCGAACACGCGCTCCTGATCGCTCTCGCTCAGCCCGACGCCCTGATCGCGCACGTAGACGGTGACGCTGCGGTCATCGACGATCCCGCCGACCTCGATCAAGCCGCCGTCGGGCGAATACTTGATCGCGTTGCTCAGCAGGTTGTCGAGCACCTGTCGCAAGCGCTGCTCGTCGCCCTGAATCACCGGGAAATCCGGCGGGAAATTGAGCTTGAACTGGTGCTTTTTGGTCTGCGTGCTGAAGCGTTCGACCGCCCGCGCCGCCAGTTGATCCAGCCGCACGTCGTCCAGATTGAGTTCGAGCGTGCGCTGCGCCTGAATTTTGCTGGTCGTCAGCAGGTTTTCGATCAGCACCGTCAAGCCGATCCGACTCGTCTTCGATCACGGCGGCGTATTCGCGCACGACGTGCTTATCCCACTCGACATCGTCGCGCCGCAGCGTCGCCGCGTGCCCTTTGATCAGGGCGACCGGCGTTTTCAGTTCGTGCGAGATCGTCGAGATGAAGACGTTCTGCATCTCCTGCGCCTGCCGGAAGTTGGTGATGTCGCGCACGTTGGCGATGATGTTGGAGAGATGCCCGTCCGGCGTCAGCAGCGGCGAGTAGACGATGCCGATGCTGAGCGTCAGGCCATCGCGCCGCAGCAGATCGCCCTCGACGTAGAGCGAGTTCGGGCGCGCCGTCGGCATTGCGAAAGGGCCAGCCTTCGCTCAAACGCCTTTCTTCAGATCGCCGTTTTCGAGCCTCTTCCAGACGATCACCTCGTCCTGATCGCGCCCGACGGCATCGCCGGCGCGCCACGCCGTCATCCGTTCCAGCGCGTGATTGATGCTGATGATCTGCGCCTGCGCGTCGAGGATCATCACGCCGTCGGCGCTGTGCTGCAAAATCGCCGCCAAACGCCGCCGCTCGTGTTCGATGCGCTCGTACAACTGCGCGTTGTGCACCGCAATCGCCGCTTGATCGGCGAAACTCTGCAAGACCTGCATGTCGTCGGGGGTCGCCGTCGCCACGTAGGAGCGAAACACGATCAGCAGACCCAGCGGCTCGCCCGCGAAGATCAGCGGCAGCGCGAACGGCTGCTTGAGCCGTTTATCCAGCGTCGCGGCGATCTCGCGCAGCTTAGCCGTAAAGCGTGTCGTAGTCGAGCGTCTCGCCCGCGCTGTCGAAAATTTGCTGCAACTGCTGCGTTGATTTCGGGGACGCGCGCGCTCTCGACGCCCATCGTCGCGCGCACGCGGTAGCCGCCGTCGGCGTCGCGCAGCGTGACCAAGCCGACCTGCCCGCCGAGCATCGCCACCGACGCATTCAGGACGCGCTTCAAGACCTCGCCCAAGTCGAGTTGGGCGGTGATTGCGCGCGAGATTTCGAGCAAAAAATCGCGCTGGCGCACGCGGAAGTCGAGCAGCATTAACATGCGGTCATTGTAACATGACCCGCAACACGCTTCAATTTGAAGTTTATAAGATTATGGGAGTGATCGAGGGCGCGGTAGCTGCCGCGCCCTTGCCTATTGTTTACGCTTCGCCAGCTTGTCCGTCACTCCGGCGACATCCTCGACGCCGCCTCTGGTGGTCACCAGCGCCGCCGCGCCGACCAAGCTGACGTTCTCGCCCAGTTCGCGCAGGCTTGATCTGCAGGTGCTCCCAGTAGGCCGGATCGATGGCGTACTTCTCAATCGCTTCGTGCATCGGCGTGAACAGCAAGTCGCCGAGCGCGCTCACACCGCCGCCGAAGACGAGAATTTCCGGGTTGAACAGGTGCAGCAGCGTCACCATCCCCAAGCCGACGATCCAGCCCGCCCGCTTGACAATCGAGAGCGCCAGCGCGTCGCCCTGCTGCGCCGCCTTGCCGACCGTGCTGCCGGTGCAGTCGGCGAGATCGCCGCCGCACAGCTCGGTGATGCATCGACTTCTCGCCTGCTTGGATGCGCTCGCGCGCCTGCCGCGCCAGCGCCGGACCCGCCGCCTCTTTTTCCAGCGTCGTGACCTTGTCGCCGACGACCAGGACCATGTGTCCGGCTTCCGCCGCCAAGCCATCCTTGCCCAGCAGCAGCCGCCCATCGCAGATCATGCCGCTGCCGATGCCGGTGCTGATGGTGATGAAGATCACGTTGCGATAGCCGCGCGCCGCGCCGCGCGCCGTCTCCGCCAGCGCCGCAACGTTGGCATCGTTGCCCAGAATACGTCGGCAAGCCGAACTCCTTCTGCAGAATCTCGACCAGCGGCACGTTATGCCAGCCGGTCAGATTCGGCGGCGCGACCAGCAAGCCCGCTGTTCGGGTTGACCGGTCCCGGCGCCGAAATGCCGATCCCCGCGATCTGCCGCGTCGGGGTCATCGGGCAGAATTTGATGCACCAGCGCCTTCATGCGCTCCATCGTCGCGTCAAATCCCTGTTCCGCGTGGGTCGGGACTTCCTGCCGCTGGACGATATTCAGGGCGTGATCGAGCAGCGCCGCGCGCATCCGCGTGCCGCCGAGATCAATCCCGACAATGTACTTGGACATACCTCTCCACTTTCTTGCTTGGCGATTGGTAGACCGCCCTGCTGTTTGTTAGAATAGATGTTCATGCTAAAATCCTAATTACGATGAGTATACCAAACGATGTCGCAGGTCACACCGCTACGCCAGCAGTACTTGGATATTAAACAACACTACACCGACTGCATTCTGATGTTTCGCCTGGGCGATTTCTACGAGATGTTCGACGACGACGCCGAAATCGCCGCCCGCGAACTCGACCTCGTGCTGACCGGGCGCTCGGTCAGCAAAGGCGAGCGCATCCCGATGGCGGGCGTCCCCTATCACGCCGTCGAGGGCTACATCGCCCGGCTTGATCGAAAAAGGCTATCACGTCGCCGTCTGCGAGCAGATCACCGAGCCGAACGGGCGCGGCTTGGTCGAGCGCGAAGTCACCCGCGTGATCACGCCCGGCACGGTGATCGAGCCGGAACTGCTCGCCGAGGACAAGCCCAACTACCTGATGGCGATCTACCCGCTGGGCGACCTTGAGTCGCGGCAGTGGACGACCGCCGGACTCGCCTACGCCGACATCACGACCGGCGAGTTCGCCGTCACCCAGTTGGAAGGCGAGAACGCCGGCGTGCTCGTGACCGAGGAACTCGCCCGCCTCGCCCCGCGCGAGGTGATCATGCCCGCCGCGTGGGTCGAGCGCGGCGTCACCCTGCCCGCTGGCATCCACCTGACGCCGGTCGCCGACTGGCGCTTCGAGCGCGCCAACGCCGAAAATCTCTTGCTGCAGCAGTTCAACGTGCAAAACGCTGGATGGCTTCGGCATCGGCGAGCTGGATGCGGGCATCTGCGCGGCGGGCGCGGCGCTCTACTACTTGGGCGAGACCCAGCGCAGCCAACTGGCGCAGATCACGTCGATCCGCGCCTACTCGACCGCCAATTTCATGGTGCTGGATCAGTTCACGCGGCGCAATCTCGAACTGACCGAGACCATCCGCAGCCGTAAAAGCGAGGGCAGCTTGCTCGGCGTGCTCGACCGCACCGTCACGGCGATGGGCGCGCGCCTGCTGCGCGCATGGATCAGCCAACCGCTGCTCGACCTCAAGCGCCTGAACGCCCGGCTCGACGCGGTCGAAGCGCTGACCAAAGACGAGACCCTGCGCGCCGAACTGCGCGACTATCTGCGCGGCGTCAGCGACCTTGAACGGCTGACCAACCGCCTGCTGATCGGCAAAGCCGGTCCGCGCGATTTGCTGGCGCTTAAGCAGAGCCTCGACGCCGTGCCGCTGATCAGCGCGCTGATCCAGACGATCCCGGCGCTGCTCGCGCTGACCGAACGGCTCGACCCCTGCGCCGAGATCAGCGACCAGATCGCCCGCGCCATCAACGACGACCCGCCCGCGACGCTCAACGTGACCGGCGTGATCCGCCCCGGCTACTCCGACGAACTCGACAACATCCTGCACGCGACCCGAGACGCCCGCGAGTGGATCGCCAATCTTGAGCCGCAGGAGCGCCGGCGCACCGGCATCGCCACGCTGAAAGTCGGCTTCAACAAGGTTTTCGGCTACTACATCGAGGTCTCGCGGGCGCAGGCGGACAACGTGCCCGACGACTACATCCGCAAGCAGACGCTCGTCAACGGCGAGCGCTACATCACGCCGGAATTGAAGGAATACGAGACGCTCGTCCTCAACGCCGAAGAGCAGATTCTCGACGTCGAGCGCCGCCTGTTCGAAGCGATCTGCCGCGAATTCTGCGCGAGCGCCGACCGGCTGCTCAGCACGGCGCGGGCGCTGGCGCACCTCGACGCTTTTCTGTCGCTGGCGGACGTTGCCGCGCGCGAGGGTTACATCCGCCCGACGCTGACCCAGGACGACCTGCTGATCCTCAAGGATGGGCGGCATCCGGTGGTCGAGCGAATGCTCGACGGCGGCGTGCGCTACGTCCCCAACGACACCCAATTCGACAGCATGTCGCGCATCCACATCATCACCGGACCGAACATGTCCGGCAAATCGACCTACATCCGGCAGGTGGCGATCATCACGCTGCTGGCGCAGATCGGCTCGTTCGTCCCGGCCGACGAAGCGACCATCGGCTTGGTGGATCGCATCTTCGCGCGCATCGGCGCGCAGGACGAGATTCATGCCGGGTCAAAGCACGTTCATGGTCGAGATGGTCGAGACGGCGCGGCTGCTCAGCGGCAGCACCCGCCGCAGCCTGCTGATCCTGGACGAGGTGGGGCGCGGCACCTCGACCTACGACGGCTTGGCGATTGCCCGCGCGGTGGTCGAGTACATCCACAACAACCCGCGCCTCAACTGCCGCACGCTGTTCGCCACCCATTATCACGAACTGACCGAACTGCCGAACGTGCTGCCGCGCGCGCGCAATTACAACGTCGCCGTCAGCCGAGGAAGGCGAGGAAATCGTCTTTCTGCACAAGGTCGCTGCCCGGCGGCGCGGATCAGCAGCTACGGGGTTCACGTCGCGCAGTTGGCGGGCTGCCCCGCCCGGTGGTCGAGCGCGCCCGCGAGCTGCTGCATCAGCTTGAGGAGCAGAGCAGCGACTTCGAACCCGCCGCCAAGAAGCGCAAGAAGCAAAACCCGGAGCAGTTGACCATGTTCGACGAAGCGCCCAACCCGGCGCTGACCGCGCTCAAGGCGCTGGAAGTCGATCACCTCAGCCCGATCGAGGCGCTGACCAAGCTCTACGAACTCAAGCGCATGGCGAGACGAGGATCAGTAGCGCCCGGCTACACGATTCGTCCCGTAAGGGCACGGCGTGCCGTGCCTTTCTTTGCGCCTTCGCGTCTTTGCATTGACTCTTTTGTCCTTTTTCACTCTCCCTACCACCCAGACATCAATCCTTCACCGCGCCGATCGCCGCATAGAATAGAGGGTGTGCGCGGATGCAAGCTGCAAAGGCGGTTCGTGAAACTTCGACGTGATACTAGCTGGCTGTTCGTCATCCTGATCCTCGTCGTCGTCGCCATCGTTGCGCGGGCGCTGCCCGGCGCGCGGACGATTGACGACGCCTTCATCACCTTCCGCTACAGCCGCAACCTCGCCGAGGGGCTGGGCTTCGTCTACAACCCCGGCGTCCACACGCTGGGCACGACGACGCCACTGTTCGCGCTGACGCTGGCGGCGATCAGCAAGCTAACGGGCGGCGAGGATTTCCAGCACTACGCGATTGCCCTGAGCGCGCTCGCCGACGCGCTGACCTGCGTCCTGCTCTACTTGATCGCGCGGCGGACGATTGCCAGCGAGTGGATCGCCGCGCTGCCGGGGCTGCTGTGGGCGATTTCGCCGCTGAGCGTGACCTTCGCCGTCGGCGGGATGGAGACCAGCGTCAACATTTTGTGGATAATGGCGGCGACGTGGTTTTACGTTGAACATCCGCCCAAGTACCAGATCGGGATCGGCATCTGTGCGGCGCTCGGCTTACTGACGCGGATCGACGCGGTGCTGTGGATCGCGCCGCTGTTCGCTTGGCAGTTGGTTGAGTCGACTGTTCAGTAGGGGCGCACAGCCGTGCGCCCCTACGCGAACGCGCATCCCGTATCGGACGTGGATCGCGTTCGGGCTGGTGCTGCTGCCTTGGGTGATCTTCAGTCTGGGCTACTTCGGCACGCCGATCCCCAACTCGGTGACGGCGAAGCGCTACGCCTACCTGATCGCGCCGGGGTCGGCGTTCGTGCGGCTGCTGCAAACCTACGCGACGCCGTTCTTCGAGTTTGACGCCTTCGGCGCGCTCGGCGCGATGATCGCCAGCATCGTCTACCCGACTGCTGAGCCTGATCGCGCTGGTCTACGCGGCGCGCAAGCTGCCGCGACTGCTGCCGCTGCTGATCTATCCTTGGCTGTACATGGCGTTCTTCAGTGTGCTGAACCCGCTCATCTTCCGCTGGTACTTCGCGCCGCCGATCCCGACGCTGATGCTCAGCCTCGTGATCGGCGCGTGGGCGCTGATCCGCTTCCCGATGCGCAAGGCTGCCGCCGACGCGCCCGCGCTGCGGATCACGCCGGTGATCGTCGGGCTGATCGGCGTCATGTGGATCGCCACGTCGATCAACGGCTGGACGCTCCACCCAGATCACGCGCCGGATCGCCCTGCCCCGGCGATGGCGTGGCACGAGATCGAACTGCTCTACCAGCAGATGGGCGAGCACCTGCGCGACGACCTCGGCGCGACGCCGGAGACGCGCGTGGCGTCAGCCGACATCGGCGCAATCGGCTACTTCAGCCGGGCGACGATCATCGACACGGTAGGTTTGATCACGCCGGAACTGACGCGCTACTACCCGGTCGATCCCGCCCTGATCGCGCCGGATCAAAACTACGCGATCCCGCCGCAGTTGATCGCCGACACGCAGCCGGATTATCTGGTGACGATGGAGGGGTTCGTGCGCGAGGGGCTGGCGCTCGATGCCGAGTTTAAAGTGGAATACGAACTAATCACCTCGTACCCGTTCGACTTCTATGGGTCGGCGATGCAGCTCTACAAAAAGCGAACGCGCTGACGACTTGCGCCGACCAAGATACCCCGATCCGCATCGCCCTCGGCGCGCTCAGCGATAGTCTCGTGGCAGTCGGGGCATCAATACGTGGCAGCGATTTGGGCAAAAGAAAACTTACCAGCGGGCACGCGGCTCGCCAGCATGAACTCCGGCATCATCGGCTATTACAGCGGGCTGGAAACGACCAACATGGATGGCGTGGTTAATCCGCAAGCCTTCGCTGCCATTCAGGAGCACCGGATGCTGCGCTATATGCAGGGGATTGGTATCGACTATTTCATCAACTCGGACAATGCAGTTGATAAGGAGTACGCCCAGTTCATGGGCGACGGGTTCCCGGATCAACTGCCGGAAATCCAAGTGCTCACGCCGGAATATCCCGGCTTAGGCGTCCTGCGTCTGTACAAGGTCGAGCCGGAGACCGCGCCGTGAACCGAATTAAGAGTGCTGCTAGAGGGGATACTGTAGGGGCGCACCTATAGGTACACCCTTTTCGAGTTTTGAAGGTGAATAACCGAGGATTTTCAGCATAATCCCGACGAGCAGGACGCCCCTCTCCATGCAATGGAGAGGGGCTGGGGGCGAGGTTGCCCTTAATCTCCCGGCGCGAGTTCCTGCTCGGACATCGTTTCCGGCATCGGCACGGGCGGTTCGTCTGCCAGCAGATTTTCCGAGACCAGCACGCGCTTGAACGCCGCGATCGCTACTTCGATCATGGTCAGGTCGGGCGGGCGCGTCGTCAGATGCTGCAGCGCGAGGTTCGGGATGATGATCGCGCGGATGATCGGGTTGTCCATGTGCTTGGCGGTGAAGCGGATGTACTCGTAGGCGATCCCGGCGATCACCGGAACCAGCACGATCCGCGAGATCACCAGCCAGATGAAGCCGGGCGTCCCAGCACCGAAAAGACCAGCACGCTGACCACCGCGACCGTCAGCAGGAACGCCGTCCCGCAGCGCGGGTGCTCAATCGGGTACTTGGCGACGACTTCCGGCACCAGTTCCGCGCCCGCTTCGTAGGCGTTGATCGTCTTGTGCTCCGCGCCGTGATAGCCGAACAGCCGCTTCACGTCCGGCATCAGCCCGATCAGCCAGATGTAGCCGACGACCAGCAGCAGCCGCACCGCGCCTTCGAGCAGGTTGACGAGGAACGACTGCTGTTCCAGATTCAACAGTCGCTCCAGACCGCTGGCGGCCGCCGTCGGCAGCAGGAAGAACAAGCCGACGCCGAACAGCAGCGAGATAGCCAGCGTCCCGTAGCCAATCGGTCCGTTGAAGCTGACGTTTTCTTCTTCGCCCAGCGCCACGTCCGCCGCCCACATCAGCGCGCGCGTGCCTAAGCCGAGCGCATCCCACAAGCCGACCAGCCCGCGCACGAACGGCGTCCGGCTGATCCGCCCGCGATACAGCGCGGCGTTAAGCGGCTGCTCGTGGATGACGATTTCGCCTTCGGGTTGCGCACGGCGACCGCCACTTTGTGCGCGCCGCGCATCATCACGCCTTCGATCACCGCCTGACCGCCATACGAAAACTGCGGCGGTGCCGCCGCCCCGGTACTGCTTTCGCTTCGCCATCAACCGTTCTCCTCATTCGAACACGAGCGGGGTGATCCCCGCCGCCGTTATTTCCTCGACCGTCGCCGCGCCCGCTGGCTGAACCAGCAGCGTCACCAGCCCGCCGACCGGGCAGCCATCGACCGCGTTGCAGACCGCGCCGGGCAGCGCCAGCGTATACTTGCCGTTGAGCGGTCGCATCGTCATGATCTTACCATATTGGTCGATAAACTGCGCCTGATTTGCCGTCGCCGCGATGTCGAATTGGGCAGGCTGCGCCGTGCGCGCCCAGACCGCGAAGACGTCCTGACCGTCGTCGCGCCGCAGCCGCACCACGTCCGCCGTCGGCGACTGCGCCAGCGCCGCCGACGTCGACGCCGTTCATCTGCCGGATGACCATCGCCCAGGTGTCGAACGCCGGGCGGCGCGACCCATCGGCGCGCAGCAGCCCGAACGACTCCGCGCCCGGCGGCAGCGACCAGTCGTAGAACTTGTAGACGCCGATGTGATCCGCGCCCGCCGCCAAGCCCAGCGCCGCCGCCTGCGCCAGAAACGCGCCCTGCTGATCGAGCGTGATCTGCCACGTCGGGCGCTCGACGAGCCACTCCGGGTCGAGGTTGGGCGAGGCGTTGGTCTCGTCGATCCAGATGTGCTTGTCGATCAGCCCGTACTTGTCGAGCAGCGCGCGCATCTCCTGCGTGATAGTGTAGACCGTATCGGCGCGGAAGTAGATGTGCAGCGTCAGCACGTCGAAATAATACGCCGTTCGCGGCCGCGTCGGGGTCGCGGCGATCAATTCCAGCAGCCGATCCACGTACAGCCGCCGGTGCGACGTTGACGTCGTGCCAGTAGGTCGTCCCGGCGAGGTGGATGATCGCGTCGGGGTTGCCCTCTTTCGCCGCCAGATACGCCACTTTGAGCAGCCGCGCGTAATCTTCCACCGTCCCCTCGAATTCGTAGCCGTAGGTGTCGCGGCTGATGTCCGGCTCGTTCCAGATGATGAAGCGGCGCACGCCGCGCTCGGCGTAGTAGCCGGCGGCTCTGCGCATGAAGTTCGCCCAGAGGTTGCCGGGATCGTCGACCGGCAGGTACAAGCCGCGCGGCACGCCCGCGCCGGGGATGCCGTCGGTCGCCCAGGCGGGCGTATGCTTGACGACCGCGACCACTTCGCGGTTGCAGGCGCGCGCCGCCGCCAGCCAGCGATCATCGACGTTGAGCGTGTTCCAGTCGTCGGGACCGTTCGGCTGGTGCTGCGCCCAGTCGAAGATGATCCGCTCCCAGCCCGCGCCCAGCTCGCAGACGTCATCCGGCAGCCAGAAGCCCTCGACCACGCCGAAGACGTTCTCGTCCGCCGGGCGCAGCTCGGCGTTTCGGTCGCGTCCTGCGCGTACACGCCAAGCCCCGGAAGCAAAAACAACATCAAACCAACCAGAAAGGTAAATCTGAATGAACGTCGAATCACCGTGTAGGGGCGGGTTTGAAACCCGCCCCTACCAACCCGTGATCCTTCTTTCTCCCCCTCTCCATGCAATGGAGAGGGGGTTGGGGGGTGAGGTCACGCATTATCGCCGCCCGCCTCCCGCATGTCCAGCACGTTCATCTGCGCGCTGCGATTGCCGTTCCACTCGTTGATCTCCAGCTGGTAGGCGAGATCGACGGTGCGCGGCATCTGCCCCGCCCATTCGCCCATGCCGAAGCCAATCGCGTCGAGCGGCGCGCCGCCGCGCCGGGATAAACGCAGCTTGAGGTGGTTCTCGTCGCGCCCGACGGTGCGGTAATCCTGCACGCGCAGGTTGCGCGTCACGAAGATCGGCGCGGAGTTGCCGTGCCCGGTCGGTTCCAGCCGTTGCAGTTCCGCCGCCAGGTCGAGGTTGACGTACGCCGCGTCGAGTTCCATGTCGATTTCCAGCGTCGGCGCGAGGTCTTGCCCGTCCAACTGCGCCCGCGCGAGGCCGATCAGCTTTTCGCGCAGCGCCGGGACATTCTCGTTCAGGACGGTGAAGCCCGCCGCCTGCGCGTGACCGCCGTGCCGCACCAGCAGCGCCGCGCATTGGTCCAGCGCGTGCGTGATGTCGAACTGCGGGATGCTGCGGCACGAGGCGCGGCTTTCGAGTTCGCCCTCTTCCATGACCATCGCCGGGCGGAAAAATTCCTCGATCAGCCGCCCCGCCACCAAGCCGACGATCCCCGGCTTGAAGTTGCGATCCGAGGCGAAGATCAGCGGGATGCCGTCGCTGTCGCTGATCCGCTCGCGCACCATTTCCTGCGCCGCCCGCGTGAGTTCCTGCCGCTGCGTGTTCAGGCCCTGAAGCTGCACCGCCAGGTCGTCGGCTTTCGCCTCGTCGAGCGTCGAGAGCAGATCATAGGCGATCATGGCGCTTTCCAGCCGCCCGGCGGCGTTGATGCGCGGACCAATCCCGAAGCCGATGTTTCGCGCCACCACCCCGCCGATCTTCAGCCCGGCGACGTTGATCAGCGCGCGCAAGCCGGGGCGCTGCGCCCGGTTGATCACGTCCAGCCCGCGCCGTACCAGCGCGCGGTTTTCGCGGCGGTTGAGCGGCACGAGGTCGGCGACCGTGCCGATGGCGACCAGATCGAGCAGGTCTTCGACGTTGAACGCCGGAGTCGTGCCAGTCTTGCCGCTGCGCGCCTCAATCGTGAACAGCGCCTCCGCCAGCCGGTAGGCGACGCCGACGCCCGCCAGCATGTCTCGCTGTAAGCGCAGTCGTCCATCTTCGGGTTGATCACGGCGAAGGCGTCGGGGATTTCCGGGCCGAGCGAGTGATGGTCGGTGATGATGATGTCCAGCCCGTAGGCTTTGCCGTCCTCGACTTCCTGCACCGCGCGAATCCCGCAGTCCACCGTGATCACCAGCTTGACGCCGCGCCGCGCCAACTTGAGCAGCGCCTCGCTGTTCAAGCCGTAGCCTTCGTCGACGCGGTGCGGGATGTAGGGATGCACGTTCGCGCCCAGCGCCTGCAGCGCCTGCACCAGCAGCACGGTCGAGGTCACGCCGTCGGCGTCGAAGTCGCCGTAGACGACGATCAACTCCTTGCGCTTGATCGCCGACGCGGATCCGCGCCAGCGCGTGATCAATCGAAGGCTTCTTGCCCGTCAGCGTGAGCAGGCTGCCCGCTGGCGGGATCGTCGGCGTGGAGGAAATCGTAGGCTTCGTCGGGATCGGTCAAGCCCCCGATTGTAGAGGATTTGCGCCAGCATCGGACTCATGCCGCGATAGCGGCGCAGATGATCGGACGGCGCAGGGGATGCGGCAAGCCAGTGTTTTAAAGGTGGCATCATTCCATCATGAACGCACAAACGTTTTAACTCAGTTTAACAGCCTAGCCCCAACTCCGCCAGACGCGGTAAAATGACGCTAATTAGCCATGAACTCGTGGACATTCGTGGTTGGTTCTTGGCTTCTAGCTAAACGCCAATTGCCAACCGCTGATCGCATTCTGACAAGTTGCAAGGATCGTTCTTAACTCAGTACTCAGCACTCAGCACACAGCACTACAAAGTCGTTTTCATGGGCACGCCGGATTTCTCCGTTCCCGCGCTCCAGCGCCTGATCGCCCACTACACGGTGATCGGCGTCGTCACGCAGCCCGACCGCCCCGCCGGGCGCAGCCGACAGGTGCAGATGTCGCCGGTCAAGCAGGTGGCGCTCGGCGGCGGGCATTCCGGTCTTTCAGCCGGAGAAGCTTCGCCGCCCCGAAGCGGTCGAAGAACTCAAGCAGTGGACGCCCGATGTCTACGTCGTCGCCGCCTTCGGGCAAATTTTGCCGCAAGCGGTGCTCGACATCCCGCCGCACGGCTCGGTCAACGTTCATGCCTCGCTGCTCCCGCGCTGGCGCGGCGCTGCTCCGATTCAAGCCGTGATCCGCGCCGGAGATGCCGAAACCGGCATCACCATCATGAAGATGGACGCCGGACTGGATACCGGACCGATCCTCCGCCAGCGCGCGATCCCGCTCGCGCCCGACGAGACCGGGCAGTCGCTCCACGACAAGCTCGCCGAACTGGGCGGCGACCTGCTGATCGAGACGCTGCCCGGCTATCTCGACGGCGACGATCCAGCCGCAGCCGCAGGACGATGCGCTGGTGACGCTCGCGCCGCGCATCCAGAAAGAGGAAGGGCACATCGACTGGACGCAGACCGCCGCGCAGATCGAGCGGACGGTGCGCGCCTTCACGCCGTGGCCCGGCACGTTCGCCTTCTGGGACGGCCAGCAGCTTAAGATCCTCGCCGGTCACGTGGTCACCGGGCAACGCCGAGCCGGGGCAGGTCGTCGCGCGCTGGCGACGGCGCGGCGATCGGCACGGGCGACGGGCTGTTCGTGCCGGATCGGCTGCAACTGGAGGGGCGCAAGCCCGTGCGCTCGTCGAATTTCTGCGCGGCTACCGCAGTTCGTCGGCGCAGTTAGCTAACCACCTGAGCCATCCAACAGGGCGAATCAGTGATTCGCCCTGTTTTTTTGCGTCCACACTATTAAGATACAACTTTTGATGCTGCATCCTAAGCCGAAAGCCGACTCCATGCGCTACCGCGCCGAAACTCGCGTCCTGCCCGTCAATCCCGCAACAACCTGAAGCCGCCATGATCGATGCCGCCGCTGCAAGTCATTCGCGCGGGCGGACTGGTCGCCTTCCCCACCGAGACGGTCTACGGCTTGGGCGCGAACGCCACCGACGCCGAAGCGGTCGCGCGCATCTTCAGCGCCAAGGAGCGCCCGGCCGTCGATCCGCTGATCGTCCATCTCGCCTCGGTCGATCAAATCTGCGTCGGTCGCGCTGGACCTGCCGGAGATCGCCCGCGAACTGACCGCGCTGATGCCCGGTCCGCTGACGCTGATCCTCAAGCGCCGCCCGAACATCCCGGCGAACGTCTCCGCGGGGCTGGAGACGGTCGGCGTGCGCGTGCCCAGCCACCCGGTCGCCCACGCGCTGATCGCGGCGGCGGGCGTGCCGATCGCCGCGCCGAGCGCCAACCGCTTCAGCCGACCAAGCGCCACCACCGCCGAGCACGTCCTCGAAGACCTGCGCGGGCACGTCGACGTCGTCCTCGACGGCGGCGCGACCCCGTTCGGCATCGAATCGACCATCGTCGACGTGACCAGCGATCCGCCGCGCATCTTGCGCTACGGCGCGCTCAAGCCGGAGGCGTTCGAGGCGCTCGGCTTCGTCACCGACGAGCAGCTCGATGCAGACGACGACGGCAGCGCCAAGCCAGCCCCCGGCATGATGCTCAAGCACTACTCGCCCCGCGCCAGGCTGCTGTTTTACGGCGACGGCTCGCCGATCGAAGCGATCTTCGCGCAGATGCAGACCGACGCCCGCATCTTCGCGCAAACCGGGCTGCGCGTCGGCATCCTCGCGCCGGATGCGGAGTCAGCCTTATTTCGGCGATCTGCCGGTCATACGTGTTCGCGCTTGGCGCGGAAACGCTGGACGAAGTCGCCGCGCGGCTGTTCGCCGCGATGCGCGCACTGGATCGGCAGAAGGTGTGATGTGATTCTGGCGCGCGGCTACCAGCGTGAGCGGGATCGGCGCGGCGCTGTGGGAGCGTCTGCTCCGCGCCGCCGAAGGGGAGATCGTCCACATCCGCAAGTCATAGCAACAAAAAAGCCCCTCTACCCGCTTGCGTGGGAGAGGGGCAGAACGCGCCAGCGTTCGGGGATGAGGGGTTGTTCTTAGTACCCCAGCACGCCCACGACCGACTGCACCGACTTCCGCGCTCTCGTCCAGCATCGCCTTTTCTTCGTCGTTCAACTGCATCTCGATGATCCTTCTCGACGCCGTTCTTGCCCAGCACACGGGCACGCCGACGTACAGGCCGGTGTAGCCGTATTCGCCGTTGAGCAGCACCGCCGACGGGATCACGCGCTTCTGATCGCGGACAATCGCTTCGACCATCTCGACCGCGCCCGCCGCCGGACGCGTACCACGCGCTCACGCCGATCAAGCCGACGATCTCGCCGCCGCCCTTGCGCGTGCGGGTCGATGATCGCTTGCAGCTTGTCTTCTTCGATCAGCTCACGCACGGGGATGCCCGCCACCGAGGTGTGGCGCGGCAGCGGCACCATCTGGTCGCCATGCCCGCCGAGCACAATGCCGTGAATGTCGCGCACGCTAACGCCCAGGTTCAGCGCAAGGAATGCCTTGTAGCGCGCCGTATCGAGCGCGCCCGCCTGCCCGATCACGCGATTTGCCGGGAAGCCGCTTTCGTTCAGCGCGACGTGGCACATCGCGTCCAACGGGTTCGAGACGATGATCAGGATTGCGTTGGGCGAATACTTGGCGATCTTGCGAGCCACGTCGCCGACGATTCCCTGATTGGTCTTGACCAGTTCGTCACGGCTGGGGAACTGCCCGGTCACCGGGTCTTTCTTGCGCGGCACGCCTGCCGTGATGATGACCACGTCCGAATTAGCGGTGAGCGCGTAATCGCTGCCGCCGGTGATGCTCAGGTCGAACTTCATGACCGGAGCGGCTTCGGTCAGGTCGAGCGCCTTGCCCTTCGCCACGCCGTCGAGAATGTCGAGCAGCACCACGTCTGCGAGTTCGTGACTGGCGATCCAATGCGCGCAGGTTGCGCCAACGTTGCCAGCACCGACCACCGTTACTTTACTTCGAGCCATAATTAGTTACTCCATTGTCGTCAAAATCTGAGTTGCTCTAGGATAACACCAGCGCATGTGGAATCAAGTGAGGGAGCGGTTAATGGACATCAATAGGGGCGGGTCTAGGCTTGCGAAGCAAGCACACCCGCCCCTACAAAACCAATCTCTACTTACTTGGCGACCGGACCCGCCGCGATCACTTCGGGGCTGGCTTGGTCGGCGAACTTCTCGAAATTCTTGCGGAACTGGGCGACCAGCACGGCAGCCTGCTTATCATAGGCTTCCTTATCCGCCCAAGTCGCGCGCGGGTTCAGCACTTGATCCGGCACGTTCGGGACGTGTACCGGCACTTCGATGCCGAAGTTCGGGTCAGCGACGGTGTCGACGTCGTTCAAATCGCCGTTGAGCACTGCCGTGACAATCGCGCGGGTGTGCTCAAGCGACATCCGCTTGCCGATGCCATAGGGACCACCCGTCCAGCCGGTGTTGATCAGCCAGACTTGCGCGCCCTGTTCCTTCAGCTTGTCGCGCAGCAGGTCAGCGTAGACCGTCGGATGCAGCGGCAGGAACGGCGCGCCGAAGCAGGCGCTGAAGGTCGCGCTCGGTTCGGTGACTCCGCGCTCCGTCCCGGCGACTTTCGCCGTGTAGCCGCTGATGAAGTGGTACATTGCCTGTTCCGGCGTCAGTTTGGCGACCGGAGGCAGAATGCCGTAAGCGTCCGCCGTGAGGAAGATCACGTTCTTGGGATGCCCGCACATGCCGCTGTAATCGGCGTTCGAGATTGTGCGGATGGCGTAAGCCGCGCGCGTGTTTTCGGTGTAGGTATCGTCGTCGAGGTCGAGTCGCCGGTTGCGCGGGTCGATCACGACGTTTTCCAGCACCGTACCAAAGCGGCGCGTCTTTTCCCAGATTTCCGGCTCACCCGTCTTGCTCAGGTGAATGACCTTGGCGTAGCAGCCGCCTTCAAAGTTGAAGATTCCTTCGTCGCTCCAACCATGCTCGTCGTCGCCGATCAGCGTGCGACCGGGGTCGGCGCTGAGCGTAGTCTTGCCCGTTCCCGATAACCCGAAGAACAGCGCCGCATCATCTCGATTCTTGCCGTAGTTCGCCGAGCAGTGCATCGAGAGCACGCCCTGCTGCGGTAGCAGGTAATTGAGGATGCTGAAGACCGACTTCTTAATTTCACCGGCATATTCCGTACCACCGATCAACACCATACGCCGCGTGAACGACACGAGGATGAAGGTCTGCGAGAGCGTATTATCGACTTCCGGCGTCGCGTGGAAGAACGGCGCGTCGATGATGGTAAAGGCGGGGATGTGGCTTTCTAGTTCGCGTTCCTGCGGCATGACGAACATCGTCCGGGCGAACAGGCTGTGCCACGCAAATTCGGTGACGACGCGGATCGGCAGACGGTAGTTCGGGTCTGCGCCCGCGTAGCAGTCCTGCACGTAAACGTCCTTCTGTTGGAAATACGCCATCATCCGGCGGTGCAGGTTGTCGAAAGCCTTCTCGTCGAACGGCTTGTTGATCGGACCCCACCATACTTTATCTTCAGAATCGGCGTCGCGGACGATGAACTTGTCTTTCGGCGACCGTCCGGTGTAGGAGCCGGTACGCACGGCAATCGGTCCATTATGGACGACTGCGCCTTCGCGGTTCCGGATTGCCTCTTCGTAGAGGCTGGGGGTTGAGAGGTTCCAATAGACTCGATTGAGCTGGGTGAACCCGTGATTCTCTAGACCAAAATTACTGAACGGTGCGTGCTCGAGTGTTTGCTCGACCATGGTGGCAGAAATCCCTTCATTGTTGTGCGGACGATTCCGCATCAAGACAACTTAAGTGTAATCCGATCTGACAGGGATAGCACCTGACGAGCGAGGGAGAATTGCTGTGATGAATGTCATATCCGGGCAGATTTAGTCGATGAGATGCGGCGTTGCAGCAGCTTCCGAGAGATAAACTCTTTCACCCTCCATTTCGATTGTGCAGATGGAAGTATTGTATAAGGAGATCCGCCGGATGTCATCCCGGCGCTCGAACAGCGCCATCAACAGCACCCGGATTGTGCCGCCGTGCGTCACGATGGCGATCTCCGGTCCCGGCTCTTTGGCGACGATTTCGCGGAACGTCGCCAGCGCGCGCTGCTGCATCGTCCGCCGCGACTCCCCTTCTGGAAATGGAAAGCCGAGATAATCCTCGCGCATTTGCGCCGCTTGCTGTGGATACTGGCTGCTAATTTCGGCATTCGTCAAACCCTGAAAACTGCCGAGATTCAGTTCGCGCAGCCGCGCATCAGCCTGAACCGTCAGTCCGAGCGCTTGGGCGATCGGTGCAGCCGTCTGCCGTGCGCGCAGCAGGTCACTGCTGTAGATCGCCGTGATCGGGTGATCCTTCAGGTGCAGCGCCAGCGCTTGAGCTTGCTCTAGTCCGTTCGTATTCAGCGGAATGTCGATGTGCCCTTGCCAGCGACCTTCGCTGTTCCAGTCGGTTTGTCCATGCCGAATCAACAGTATCCGCTTCATAAAACCTCTTATTCTGGTGGTTAGGGTTGACGTGCCGCCGTTAGGACGGCAAAATTGAGCTAATTTGTAGCCGATATTGCCTATCAGGAGCAAATACCGTGACGATCCATGAGTCGAACGACGCTGCCGATGCGCCGCAACTGAGCCAGACCCAAATTCTGCTGCTGGCGCTCACCGCTGGCGCGGGCTTGATCTTGATGATGCTAGCGCTGGGGATTGGCGTCGTGCAGGGCGATGCGGCGGACGCCAGCGCTATCGGTTTGACCTTCGCCGGAGGGCTGGCGCTGCTGGTGCTCGGCATCGGTGGCTGGCTGGCACTGGTGAAACCCTTCCAGCACTTTGACGACATCAACGAGGCGCATTATACCGGGCATCATGATGCGGCAGCCCATGCCGGAGCGCACGAAGATCACGAAGCCGCGGCGATCATCCCGCACGAATAAGCACCAAACCCAACCCATAGCAAAGGATACTCATGAGCGATCTCGAATTGGACGTTGAGGAAAATCTGCCGGAGGATTACCGCTCCGGTGTGGTTGCGGTCGTCGGTCGCCCCAACGTCGGCAAATCGACGCTGATCAACCGCGTCCTGCACCAGAAGATCGCCATCGTCAGTCCCAAGCCGCAGACGACGCGCCGTCGTCAGTTGGGCATCTTCACCGACGAGCGCGCGCAAATCCTGTTCGTCGACACGCCCGGCTTGCACGCGCCGCAGCACAAACTCGGCGAGTACATGGTCAAGATCGCCGAAACCGCTTTCCGCGACGCCGACGTGATCCTCTTGCTGCTCGACGTTTCCGTCCAACCGGAGCGCGGCGACGAGCTGCTCGCCCAGACGGTCGAACGGCTGCGCGGCGCGACGCCGGTCTACCTCGCGCTCAACAAAGCCGACTTGCTCACACCGCAGAACCATGACGAGAACATCGACGCCCATGAAGCCCTGATCCCGCACCAGCGGAGTTTCATCACCAGCGCCTTCACCGGCGATGGCGTCGATCCACTGGTCGATGCGCTGGTCGAGCAGCTTCCGCGCGGACCGCGCTACTACTCCGCCGACGACCTGAGCGACGTCAGCATGCGATTCATCGCCGCCGAAGTCGTCCGCGAGAAAATCATGCTGGTGACCGAACAGGAAATCCCCTACTCGGTCGCCGTCGAAATCGAGAGCTATAAAGAGCGCTCGGACGACATGACCTACATCAGCGCCGTGATCTACGTCGAGCGCGACTCGCAAAAAGGCATCGTCATCGGCAAAGGCGGCGCGATGATCAAGCGCATCAGCACCGACGCCCGCACCGAACTCGCCAAGATTATCGGCACGAACGTCTTCCTCGATTTGCGGGTCAAGGTGCTCAAAAACTGGCGCAGCGACGAAAAGCTGATGCAGCGCCTCGGCTATCGAATGCGCGATGAGGATTAACGCCACCGACAGGGACGCCATCGTGGACACGCCGCTCGACCCCGCAGTGCAAGCCCTCCTCCTGCCCGACGAGCAGGTGCTGTGGACCGATGGCTTGGACACGAGCTATCTCCGCAATGACCAGTTTCAGAGCAGTGTAATCTTCGCTGGCGCCGTAATCCTCGCGCTGGCGGGGATCGTGTATTTTCTCGGCAGTGGCAGCCCAGAAAACTTCGACATTCTCGCCTTGATCGAGACCGTCGTCATCGTCGCGGCGATCCCGTTAGTGATCCTCGCCGGGATCACCTTGATCCGGCTGCGACGGCGTGCGCGCTCAACCACAACCGCCCGCGCACCCGATCTTTAGCTACGTCCTGACCGACCGCCGCGTGATCCGCCACGACTTCGGCGTGCGCGCGACGTGGGCGCTGTTTCTGGGCGAGATCCAATTCGAACTCCACCGTCAGAACCCGCGCTACGGCGACATCGCCTTCTTTCCATCGCCCGTCACCCGAAAAATCGAAAGCGTCTTCGTGTTCAGTCGGCTTGTCGATGCCGCGGACGTATCGCAGCGGATCACCAAGGCGCAAAAGGGTTATCACGGCAGCACCACCAACGCTGACTTGCCGCTTCCTTCGGCAGTACAGGCGACGCTGCTCCCCGGCGAGCAGGTCTTGTGGTCGGGTAACCCCGATCTGGCTGATCGTCAGCAGCGCGCCGAGCGGCGCGAACTCCAATTGGCGGTTGGGGTCGTGCTCCTATTCGCGGTTGGCTTCTACCTCGTGCTGACGTGGGTCGGGGGCGGCACGTTCGACTTGAGCAGCTTCATTCAGCTCATCCTGATGATCTCGGTTCTGCCCTTGATGACCGTCGCGGTGATCGTGACCGTCCGGCGCGTAAGGAAACGGGCAGCCAAGAATAAGCCCGCCGACCCCGCACCGATGCCGGAGCTTTACGTGCTGACCGACCGCCGCGCGTTCGTCTACAGCTTCGAGTACCACTCAACTTTATCGATTCTACTGGAAGACGCGCAGACCCGGCTCAAGCTGCTGGGAAACGATCATGGACAGGTCGCTTTCGTCCCACGCATCGGCTACGCTGATCCGAAGGGCACAGTGATCCCGATCGTGACGGCGTTCTCGTTCGCCGACCTCCCCGACGCCGCCGAGGTTCACCGCTTGATTCTGGCAGCACAGGAGCAGAGCAAGCGCAGCTAGCGCTGCTGCGAGAGATACGTCCGCGTTTCCTCGACGTCGGCGGTCATCTGCACGATCAGCTTCTCGACACTCTCGAAGCGCATTTCCGGGCGCAGCCGCTTCTCAAAGCTGAAGGTCAACTGCTGACCATAGATCATGCGGTCGAAATTGAGCAAGAAGGCTTCAACCCGCACGTCCTCGCCGTCGAACTGCGGGCGCACGCCGACGTTAGTCGCCGCCATGAAGCGCTCGTCGCCCAGTTGCGCCCAGCCCGCATAAATGCCGTTCGCCGGGATGACCTGCTCGTCCCACAGCTTGAGATTCGCCGTCGGGAAACCAAGTTCCCGCCCACGATGATCGCCATGCACCACTTCGCCGGTCAGCGCATACGAGCGACCGAGCCAGTCGCGCGCCTGCCCAACTTCGCCCGCCAGCAGCGCCGTACGGATCGCCGTGCTGCTGATCGCGCCGTCCTGCTCCACCGCGATCAGGTCGATCACCTGTACCGAGAACTCTTTCGCCTCGCCCTGCGCCCGCAGAAAATCGACGTTGCCTTCGCGCTTGTAGCCCAACGCGAAATCCGCGCCAACCCACAGCGAACTCAGCTTCAAATGCTCAAGCATCGAATCGACGAACGCCGCCGCGCGAATCTGGCGGAAGTCGTCATTGAACGGCAGCGTGATCACGGTATCGACGCCCAATTCGCCCAGATATTCGGCGCGCTGCTCCGGCGTGGTCAGGTAATAGCGCCCCTTCAGCCCGCGCAGCACCACGTCAGGATGCGGAAAGAAAGTCAGCACGACCGCCAAACGGTCGCTGGCGCGCGCTTCTTCGACCAAGCGGCGGATCAAGTGCTGGTGCCCGCGATGCACGCCATCGAACACACCAATCGTGACCACTGCGGGTTTTTGGAGCTGAACGTGCTCAAGACCATAGAGATGCTGCATGAAGTTTCCGTTCCATTACGTCAAGACGTCTAGGCAAAGACTTTGCTCGGCTTCAGCCACCCGTTATTCGCCTCCAGTACCGCGATCAAGCGCCCGCTGGCGTCGTATGCCATGATCGGCTGCTCCGTCGCTTCGCCCAGCGGCAGAAACCGCCCATACCGGATTTCCGCTTCGGCGGCAGCATCAAGCACCAGCGCCGGGTAATCCGCCAGCGCTGCTTGCGGCGCTATCACATGATCGCGTGGGTTCTCGAGGAGTGTAGCAAGCGGCACGGCATTTTCAAGCGTGAAAACGCCGCTGGCGGTGCGCCGCAGCGCCGTGAGGTGCGCGCCCACGCCCAACGCCGCGCCGATGTCATAGCCGAGGCTCCGGATGTAAGTTCCGGCGCTGCACACCACGTCGAGCGTGAACTCTGGTGCGGACCAATCCGTCAGCGTCAGCGCGTCGATGCGCACCTGCCGCGCCTCGCGCTCGACCGTCTGCCCCGCCCGCGCGAGGTCGTACAGTTTACGCCCGCCCTGCTTGATCGCGCTGTACATCGGCGGCACTTGGGCGATCTCGCCGCGAAAGCCGTCGAGCGCCGCTTCCACGTCCGTGCGGGTGATCGCGCTGGCGTCGTGTTCTTCGGCGATCTCGCCTTGGGCGTCGTAGGTGTCGGTGATGACGCCAAGTCGCACGCGCGCAGTGTAGCGCTTGGTTCCGTGCATGACGTACTCGCTGAGCCGGGTTGCTCCACCGACGCACAAGATCAGCACGCCCGTCGCCATCGGATCAAGCGTCCCGGCGTGCCCGATCTTCTTGATCCCGGACGCGCGGCGCACACCCGCCACCACGTCATGACTGGTCATGTCACGCGGTTTATCGACGTTCAGAAATCCAAACAGCAGGATTTACTCCAGTTTTTCGGCAGGTTCAAGGAAGTAGATGTAGAAGCGCATCCGCCCAAACCGCACCTCGTCGGCGCTGCGCAGCGGCACCGGCGTCTCTGGCTTGAGCGGGTTGCCGTTGAGAAACGTCCCATTGACGCTGTCGAGGTCTTCGAGGAAGAACGTTTCGTTCGCCAGCGACAAGCGCGCGTGCATTCGAGAGACGCCGTTATCGACCGCGTTATAACGGCTCAAATCGACGTGTGATTGCAAATTTTGGCTGACCGACCGCCCAAAGGTGATCGACTTTTTCGCGGTCAGGACCAATGGTTCTTTATGCCCGGCGATGAACATCACCACCGAATTACGCCGCGACTGTGGCTGGATCGTTTGCAGCGGCGCGGTACCGAGCAAACGCTTGGTGCGAAGCGCCGCTACGCCTTCGCCCTCCCCGACCAGCATGAACACCACGTGCGTGAGTTCTTTCATGCTCAGCGGCTCGGAGAGCACAATATCCGCTCCGGCATCGAGCGCGTCGCTGGTCGATACGTCGCTGTCGCGGGTCTCCAGCGCGATGTAGCGGAGCACCACTGTGATGGGTATCCCGCCGCACGTAGCGACACAGCTCCAGCCCCGGCATATCCGGCAGCGTCAAGTCCAGCAGAATGATCGATGGTTTTTTCTGGTTGAACAGGCGAATCGCCGAGACCACGCTCCGCGCGATCACCGGCTCGAACTCCGCCTGTCGCAGCGTCTCGGCGATCACTTGAGCGACGTCCGCATCCTTCTTGACGATCAAGACGGTTTTTCCGCCGCCGCGCGAAGGTGCTTTGAGGGTTTCGCTGTCGAGCGATTTATGAAAGCCCGCCGCATAGGATGGCGCGACCACCACCCGCAGCGTGATCGGCAGATGCGCCAGTTGGACGTGATCCCGCTGAGCCAGTGGCACCGGCTCATTGGGCGTTAAGCGCACGCCATTCACGTAAGTACCGTTGCCGCTGCCCAAATCCATAATCTTAAGCTGGGTGCCTTCGGCGATCAGCGCCGCGTGCTGGCGCGATATTCCATGATCCTCGGCGTTGAAGGGCTTCAGATCGACGTCCGGCTTGGCGGAAGATTTGTCCGACCGCCCGATAACCAGCTTGCTTTCAAACTGAGCGCGGATCGGCTCAGACACTTTCGGCAGTTTAAATTCGACAACCCACGGCACTTGCATCGACGCTGCACAACCTCAACGCTAACGGCACAACAAATCGTATGAATTATATTGCATTCCTATACGCTCTGCACATTTGCCTTCAACCCAACGTTAGGCGATAGTCAGGGTTCCCTGTTCGCAGGCTTGGTGCAGCAGCGGCATCACTCGCGCCTTCGCTTCCGCGACCGTCCCCGTGATCGTCGCGCCCGATGCTTGCCGGTGCCCGCCGCCGCCTAAACTCAACGCGACCGCTGCCACATCGTAACCCGGCTTGCTGCGAAAACCCAGTTCGACCCGGTTGTCCGCCAGTTCCTTGAACACGACCGAGACCATTGCCTCATTCGCGGTGACCAGAAATTCGACTAAGCCGCCGTCGGTGATGTCGGTGATGTGCGCTTGGCGGGCGTCTTCCTGAGTCACCACCGCCGAGATCACGCCGTCGTCGAGTTCGACGCTCGGCAGCACGTACTTCCACAACTGAATGTTCTGATAAGGGGTGCTGGCGAGCGTCCGCGCCGTCACTTCGGTTAGTGATGCACCGGCTTGCATCAGCTTCTGCGCGTAGCCGAGTGTATCCGGTCGGACGTTGCTGGTGCGAAATCCCTGCGTGTCGGTGATCAGCCCGGTCAGCAGCGGTACGGCGCTAGCGCGCGTCAGCGGCTGCCCCATCTGCTCAAGCCACTGCTGGACGATCTGCGTTGTCGAGACTGCATCCGGGATCAACAGGTACAGGTCGCCAAACAGCGTATTTGTCGGGTGATGGTCAACGTTGATCACGGTTTGGCTGTGCGCCCGCCCGTAGACGCCCGCCTCGCCCGACCGCTCCTCGTCGCTCGAGTCGAGCGAGATCATCAATTCCCATTCACCGCTCGTCAGCGACGGCTGCACGTCTTCCGAACCGGGCACGTACCGCAGGTATCCCGGCACACCCTTGTCGACCGCCAGCGTCGTCACTGCGCATCCGCGCTCGCGCAAAGCGTTCGCCAAACCTAGCAGCGATCCGATTGCGTCGCCGTCCGGGTTCATGTGTGTCACCAACAGTATCGATTTTGCCTGATCGACCGCTTTGGTTGCTTCAGTCCAGTTCAGTTTTGCCATCGTCATCGATTTCGAGTCCTGTTTCTTCAGGGGGAATCTCGAGGCTCGCCAGCAGCGCGCTGATTCGCTCGCCGCGTTCGAGGCTTTCATCCCAGCGAAAAATGAGTTCGGGGGCTTTGCGCAGCCGCACACGCTTGGCGACTTCGCGCCGGAGATAACCCTTTGCCCGCTCGAGCGCGAGCATCACCTCAGGCTGTCGTTCTTCTTCACCCAGCGCATTGACGTAGATCGTAGCGAACAGCAGCTCCGGGTCAAGCTCGACATCCGTCACTGTTATACCGTGCAAACGCGGGTCAGCCACTTCCCGCAAGATCAATTGGCTCAAAATCTTACGTATCTGCCCGGAAGTACGCTCCTGTTTGATTTTACTCATGATGCAGTATTCTCCTGTACCTTCAAACACAACGCCACCGTCGAACAGACGGTGGCGCTGCCCAGCTTGTCACGGCGGTCTAGCTGACTCGCTCGGACACGTAACACTCGATGTGATCGCCGTCTTGGAAGTCGTTGAAGTTGCTCAAGCCGATGCCGCACTCGAACCCGGCGCGGACTTCGCGCACGTCGTCACTCACGCGCCGCAGCGAGGCAATCGTCACGTTCTCGATCAGCACTTGCGAACCACGTTTGACGCGGCAGCGCGAATTACGGCGAATTTCACCCTCGCGCACCATGCACCCGGCAATCGTGCCGATGCGCGGAATGCGGAAGACCTGCCGCACTTCGGCGACGCCGACGGTGCGTTCAGCGTAGACCGGGTCAAGCATACCGTTGAGCGCCAGTTCCACGTCTTCGAGCAGCTTGTAAATCACCGAATACTGCCGGATTTCGACGCTGCGGGCTTCGGCGTGACGCTTTGCCGGAATGTCCACGTCAACGTTGAAGCCGATGATAATCGCGTTCGAGGCGCTCGCCAGCATCACATCGCTTTCGCTGATGTTGCCCACGTCGTTCGCCAGCACGCGCACCTTGATGCCCTCAGAATTCTGTTCCTCAAGCAGGTGCAGCGAGTTCGACAATCGGCTGGAGCGACCCCTGCACGTCCACCTTGATGATCAGGTTGAGTTCTTTCGCTTCGCCTTCGCGGTACTGGGCGAAAATGTCTTCCAGCGAAATTGCCGCGCGTCCGGTCGGCGTCCGGGCAGCATCCGCCGCTTCCTTACGCTCAGCCGACATCACGCGCGCGACCTTCTCGTTCTTGACGCTCTCGAACGTATCGCCCGCCTGCGGCACGTTGTCCAACCCCATCACCGCGACTGGTGTCGAGGGTCCGGCGGTCTTGACCGTCTTGCCGGTTTCGTCGTACATCGCCTTCAGCCGACCATGAGTCAGCCCGGCGATCACTTCGTCGCCCGTCTTGAGCGTGCCGTTCAGCACCAGCAGCGTCGCAATCACGCCGCGACTGCGATCAACTTGGGCTTCCAGCACCACCCCGGTCGGGCTGGCGTCCGGATTCGCCACGATGTCGCTGTCATCCGCGACCAGCGTGATCGCTTCCAGCAGGTCGTCGATCCCTTCGTTCTGCTGCGCCGACAGCGGCACGACGAAGGTATCGCCGTCCCAGTCCTGCGGCGTCAACCCCAGTTCGCTGATCTCCTGCTTCACCCGCTCGACGTTGGCATTGCGCTTGTCGACTTTGGTGATGGCGACGATGATCGGCACGTTGGCAGCACGCGCATGAGCGAGCGCTTCGCGGGTCGTCGGCATCACGCCGTCGTCCGCCGCGACCACCAGAATAGCGATGTCCGCGCCCTGTGCGCCGCGCTCCCGCATTGCCGTGAACGCCTCGTGACCGGGCGTATCAAGGAACGTGATTTGCCGTCCGTTGTGCATGACGCGGTAGGCGCCGATGTGCTGCGTAATGCCGCCCGCTTCGCCATCGGCGACGTGCGCCTTGCGAATCTGATCGAGCAGTGTCGTTTTGCCGTGATCGACGTGTCCCAAGATGGTGACAATCGGGGGGCGAATGACGAGGTCTTTGGGTTCTTCTTGCGCGTAAACCTTGCGCCATGTCTGGGCGGTTTCGGCGCGCTTCTCACGATCCGCCTTCGCTGTGACGGCGCTCGCCGACTGTGCCTCGAAGCCCATGTCTTCGATCACGATTGCGGCAGTGTCATAATCGATTTGCTGATTGATCGACGCCATGATCCCGTTCGCAATCAGGCGTTTCATCACCTCGATTGGGCTGGCGTCGATCAGTTCCGCCACCTCACGCACGGTGAGATAGTCGGGAACGAGTACCACTTGCTTTTCCTGTGCCATTCATGCCTCCATCCAAAGAGCGATGGATCAGGAAAAGCGGAACGCTTTACTCATCCATCGCCGACAATTTAGTTACGCTTACAGCCGTACACCATGATCGGTTAATCATGGTTGTACTCTGGCGCTTCGCAATCTTTCACGGTCGTCATCCGTCAGTGGCGTCCGCAGCGCTTTCGCCAATATGTCGGTCTTCACTGCCGTTTCCCAACAACTTTCACGGTCGCAGAGATAAGCGCCGCGCCCGGACAGCTTACCACCCGGATCCACCACCAACCCGTCCACCGTGCGCACCACCCGGGTGAGCGTGCGCTTGCCTGCTTGATCACGACACACGACGCAGGTCCGCACGGGGACATGCTTGGGTTTGGTGCTCATCGACTACTCGTCCCAGTTGTTCCAAGTATCGCCGCGCCCGCGATTACCCTTCCGCTGGCGCTTGACGACCATCCCGCCGGTCTTCTCGTCAAAGACGAGCTGGCGTCCCTTGTTCTTCTTGCCCTTGCCGCCCTTAGCGTCCTTGTCGAGCAGGTCGGCGTCTTCTTCTTCGACGAAGATTTCCTCGCGCGGGCGTTTGTCCCGCCGCGCGATTTCCGCCTCGCGTTCCTTGATTTCGGCTTCGGTCTCAGGCAGCGCACCCGGTGCTTCAATGACTGCCGCGCCCGCTTCAAGCGCAACTTCGGCGTCCGGTTCTGCTTCGACCGGCGGTGCTTCGAATTCGGGGATCACCAGCCTGTCGAGCGCTTCTTGCAACTGCGCAAAGGCGTCAGCCGGAAGTTCATTGAGCGCACGCCGCACTCGACTCTCGTCGATCAAGAACCGCAGCATGATTTCGCCCACATTGTCGAAACCTTGCAGCGCCTCGGCGTAACTTTCCGGCAGTTCGAGTGCCGTCACCGGTAGCTGGAATGCCCCCGGAGGCAGCGTCGATTTCACCGCTTCGATCTCCGCGAGCCGTGCCTGTCGCGCCGCGTCCCGCGCTGACATGACGCGCTTCTGCATCATATCGGCGAACTTCGCCAGCACGTTGTACTCTTCTGGCATGACCGCCCGGTTCGCAGCCCGTTTTTCGACGATCCGCTGAACATCTTCAACCAGCGCTGGCTGCTGTGTCTTGAGCACCCGCAGCGCTGGCGAGTCGATATTGGCGAGTCCTTCTTGCACCGCTTCCGTCACGCTCTTGATGTCAATGCGCCAGCCCGTCAACTTGGCGGCAAGCCGGGCATTCTGCCCTTCACGACCGATTGCCAGTGACAACTGATCGTCCGGCACGATCACGACGGCGGTGCGTCCCGCGTCGGGATCATCTTCGAGATAGACACCGCTCACCCGCGCCGGACTCAGCGCTTTGGCGATGAATATTTCCTGATTAGGATTCCATTCAATAACGTCAATTTTCTCCTCGTGGAGTTCCTTGACGATATTCTGGATGCGAATTCCGCGCATCCCGACGCACGCACCCACCGGGTCGATGCCCTCTTGCAACGCCGCAACCGCGACTTTCGAGCGGTAACCCGCTTCGCGCGCGATATTCTTGATCTCGACCTGCCCGTTGTAGATTTCCGGGACTTCGTATTCGAGCAAGCGGCGCAGCATATTGCGATGGCTGCGGCTGGCGACGATCTGCGGACCCCGGTTAGTCTTCTTCACTTCGAGCACGTAAGCGCGCAGTTTTTCATGCGGCTTATACTTCTCGCCGGGGATTTGTTGGGCGCGTGGCAGAATTGCCTCGGCGCGTCCTAAACCGAGCGTCACCATATTCGAGTTGACGCTCTGCACCGTCCCGTGCACGAGGTCGCCCTCGCGCTCGATGAACTCCTCATACAGCGAATTGCGTTCTGCCTCGCGGATCTTCTGCAAGATCACTTGCTTTGCAGTCTGCGCGGCAATCCGCCCGAATTTCTTCGTCGTGCCTTCTGCCTGAACCATCACCATGTCGCCATAGTTCGCTTCAGGGTTGAAGTAGCGGGCTTTCTCCAGCTCGACCTCGGTTCGATTATCCTGAACCTCATCGACCACTTCTTTTTCGACGAAGATGCGCGGACGCCCGGAAACCGGGTCAAGGTTAGCTTCGACGCGCTGCGACGAACCAACCCCGGCATCTCGCCGATAGGCGGAAACCAGCGCGGTGCTCAGAGCTTCAAGAACCGTCTCCTGAGGCAGCGCGCGCGACTCCATAATTTCGTTGAAGGCAACTTCAAACTCACTTTTCATACTGCTTGGTCTTAACTCCCGTAAAGACTGTGGGGATTACCGCGGCGGATTTAAACAACGACCGTCTATAAAGCCGGTCGTCACATCGAACTGAAACATAAAAAGTGGGCATAACCCACTTTCATACACCGTCATTTTACCACAGTCTATAAGGGCTGACAAGCGTAGCCGCATGATGGGCGTTTCCTCATCATGCGCGCCTCATTTCAGCGTATCACGGTAGACATTGATCTGTGCGCAGTGTTCGCGTTTGTGCGCGTAATTCGAGTAGGCGATCAGGTCTTCGAGGTCATATTCCGCGCCATACCACGCCAGCAGACCGACCTGCCGCCGCTGTGCGACCGGCACCCGCGCGATCAGCGCCTGTGATGTCGCGGCGGCGGCGCTGTATTCGCTCACAACCGCCGCATACGAGCGCCCCGCTCGCTGATCGACCGCCGCATCGTTGAACGCCATCCCCTGCCGCTGATAAGCGTCAAGCTGCGGCGTCTCCGTGCCGCCCAACAGCGAGTTGAGCACGTCGTTGAGCACCAGTTCGTGCGAAGTGAGGTGCGCCATGATCTGCTTGACCGACCAGACGCCGCACACACCGCCAACTTCGCAGATCTCGGCGTCCAATCCTTTAATCGTCGCTAACACAGTCAAGTGACCATACTTGATGACGTCTTCTGCGTTCATGTCCGCTTCCACTTCACTGTTCGTTCGGGATACCTCGCCCATCTTAGCATCGAACCTAAATTCGTGCGCGGCGCGACGCGCTGTTCCAATTGAAGCGTATTTTGATTTGACCGCTATTCGCGAACCGGAGGATGAGGTAGTCGGGGCGTTCAATTGAACACCATCACGGAAATGCCAAACTGAGCATTGATGCGCTGTTCCCCCTCTCCACGACGTGGAGAGGGGGATAGGGGGTGAGGTTATTACCCGGCGGCTTCGACGGTCGCTTCCGGCGTGACTTCGCCGAACTGATCCTGCGGAATCACCTCGCCGGACAAATCTTCCTGTGTATCCGGCATCACGGCATCGGCGAAGGGCGCGAACTTGAGCACCCGCGCCGCGCCCGCGTCCACCACGTAGACGTTGCCGTCCGCGTCGGTGGCGATTCCACCGACGGTCTTGAACTGGCTGGCATCCGTGACCGTATCAGCGGGCTGCCCGAACGACCCGACGCAGTTACCTGCCAAGTCGTAGACCAGCACGCGTCCGGCATCCGGATCGGTCACGTAGAGCAAGTTGCGCGCCTGATCGATTGCCAGATACGGGCGGTTGCCGAGGTCTTCGTACCAGCCGCGCACGCCGAAGGTGAACAGCGGCGTCCCAGTCAGGTCGAACACCGAGATGCGCCGGTTCCACGTGTCGGCGACGTACAGGCGGTTGTTGTCAGTGTCGATTGCCAAGCCGCTCGGCTCGTCCAACTGACCCAGCGCACTCCCCGCCGACCCGATGTCGTAGAGGAATTGTCCGTTCGCATCGTAGACTCGCACCCGCTTATTGCCCGTGTCGGCGACGTAAACGTGCCCTTGGTTATCGACCGCCACGTCACGCGGACCCCAGAAGCCGTCGACTGGCTCGGTTTGCGCCTCGGCACCCGCCGCATTTGCCTGCCCCCAGCTCGTGATCGGGCTGCCGTCCGGCGCGAACTCGCGGATCAGGTAATTCCACGTGTCGGCGACGTACAGGTTTCCGTCCGGCGCGACCGCGACGCCGTTGGGGCGGTTCATCGGCGCGACGAAATCGCCATTGCCCCCTTGTATCGTCGTGATCAGGTTGCCGTCTTTGTCGAACACCGTCACCCGGTTGTTGAATTCCTCGGCGACGTAAACCCGATTGTTGGCATCGTCCACGCTAATGTCCAGCGGGTGATTTATCGGTGCTGCCGTGCCCGCATTGAAGACCGTTCCGGCGTAGTTCTGCTTCCAGTTCGCCGTGCAGACGTTCGCCACCTGATTTTCGAGCGGGTTCATGACCGTCCCCTCACCCACGCCCAAATTCCAGACTTGCGCGGCGATATCCTTGCGAACGTACAGGTAGAACCGCTCGGCGACGGGCCAGTGATCGAGGCTGTAATCCCGGTTGGTCGCCTGCCCGTAGACCGTGTAATTGCGGTTCCACCAGATGTCGAACATGCCTTCTCGAATCTGCGCCGCTGTCTTGTTATCGGGCGAGAAGTCGAGCGCGTTCAGCACCCGCTGGGCGCTCAGATAGAAATATTCCTGATCGGGCCACCACATGCGGATATATTCGAAACGATAGTAATTGTCTTCCAGCAGCGGCTCGACCCGCGCTTGAATGTCGTCGCTGGCGTAGACCATCGCCGCGTTGTTGATCGCCCCCGGCGACGGATTACCGGCGAAGAAGGTTGCGCTGGTCATGTGGCGGAAGTACCACGTCACGGGCCACGCATTACCGCCCCACGCGAACTTGATATTCATACCGTCGGTCGTCCGGTGGCTCACGTCCTCGATCTGCTGCATCATCAGTTTGATCCCCGGCGCGGCGTGAGCGTAAACCAGATACTCGTTGGCATAGTCGTAGTTGATGAACGACGCCATCCACGCCGTGCGGAAGGTCAGCAGCGCCAGCACCATGAACGCCGTCACGCCGATCATCCGGCGCAAATTGAGCCAGCCCGTCTTCAGCGCGAGCCGCACGATCAGGTAGCCGACGAAGATGACGACGGCAACCACCGCCAGCCACTTGCCGAAGTCGGCAAGCTCCTGACGTTCCAGCCCCGCGAACGGCGACGTGCCCACCAGCAGCGGCGCGACCGCCTGAACCAGCGCAACGCCGAACAGCGGCAGCAGCAGCAGGTACAGCCAGCCGCGCCGCCGGAAGATCGCCCAATCGACGTGGCTGAGCACGCGCCCGAAATACCACGCCGTCAGAAAAATGAAGGGGACGGTCAAATGCGTCCCCAGCCACGGCATTTTCTCGCCCGCCAGCGTGTAGGCGACGAAATTGAACACGCCCCACCACGCCACGAACAGCAGGAACGGCAGCCGCTTCAGCCAACCCGGATCGGCTGAAGTAATTACTCGCACTTCCTCGACCACCGCCACCGGCTCCAACGATCCGTCGGCTTCGACCTCGAACAGATCCAGCTCAGCCAGTTCAACCTCGGTCGCCTTGCGCGGCGCAAGCTGCTTGCGCCAGAACAGCACCAGCCCGGCGAGCATCGCCAAGAACGACCCGATCACCGGCAGATATTCGTAGACCGGCATGATCACCAGTGCATAGTAGTAGCGCGGCTGGCTGCCCCGCTGGACGCCTTGCTGCTCCAGCCAGTAGCCGAGGCTGCCGATCATCCCGGTCGCCAAGCCGTTCGGGTTGGTGAACATGGTCGTGAAGAAGAAGGCAAAGGGAATGTAGAACACCAGCGCGCAGACAATCCAGCGTTTCCAGTTCCAGACCAACCCCGCCACCACCGACAGCGCGATAAACGGGATCACCGCCGCGACCGCCCGCGCGATCCCTTCGCTGCTGTAGTCGGTCGGGCTGGCACCGGTCGCCTTGATCACGAAGGCGGTCGCCCACGGCAGGATCAACGTCCCGATCACGATGATCAAGTCGAGTTCGGGGAAGCGGTACAAGCGCCGCCACCAGCCCCGCAGCCGCGAGACGATCAACACGATAATCGCCACCACCGAGAACGCCCACGCCGCGATGATCGGCAAGTCATTGATCACCGCCGCGACGACGACTTCATCCTCGCTGGTCGGCTTGGGAAGTTGCGTGATCTCCTCCAGCGCGATCAGCGCGAGGCAAACCACCAGCGCGATCAGCAGCATCACGACGATTTCGCGCGCGCGCAGACGCCCTTCGCCACGCCACGATGCCCAGATCGCCGTGCCGAAGACCAGCGCGATGATGGCGGTGATCACCAGCAGCGTCCAGCTCAAGAAGACCGTGAACTCGAAGCCTAATTGCTGCCCGCTGAGTAAGCCTTGAATCTGCTCGCTTAGATAGGTTAGCCGAAGGTCGAGCGTCGCCGCGTTCGACAGCGCGATACTGAAGACCATGTACATCGCCAGCGCCGCCAGCGCGCCGATCAACACGGTCACAATCAGGAACGGAAAGAGGCGGCTGCTCGGCTTTCTGCGCCACGCTTGGTACACCCGCACCAGCCAGTACAAGCCGATGAAGGTTCCGAAAATGGCGATGTAAATGAACGCCGTCTCCTTCGAGCCGAGATTCCAGAGCATCATTCCGGCGATTAAATAGAGCCAGCGCGCCCGCCGTCGCAAATGGGGCGGACCATCCAGATACATGAAGATGCCGTAAGCCATCAGCACCGCCGACAAAATCGACGGCGTGTCGTGGCGGATATAGCGCTCGTAGTACATCAGCAGCGGCGACGCCAGCAGCATGATCGACGCCAGCAGCGCCCCCCACCGACCTAGCCAGCGCCGGAACAGAATCGGCGTCATCGTCAGGACGACGCCGAGGATCGCCGGGTAGAGCCGCGAGGTGAAATCCGAATCGCCAAACAGCGAGTAAAACAGCGCCGTGAAGTGGAACAGGATCGGACCATGCATCAGCGGCGAATGCTGGAAATCGCCGACCGTCGCCAGCCGCCACGAGTAATAGGTGTGCAAGCTTTCGTCGTGGCTCATGACCCGCACGCCCAAGTCGGCGAAGCGAGTGATCAGCGCGAACACGAAAATCGCAATGTAGGCGACGAGTTCCCAATTTACCGTGTAGGCGCGCGCCAGCCAGCGGTTGAGCGCGTCCGGCTGCTCCGGGGATTGGTCAAAGCTGCGAGTAACCATAAGCGTCCTTTAGGGAGTATCGGTCGCGCCAAAGTAGGGCGCGTAATTGGGCTGAAGCGTCGCCGTGAGGGTGACGGAGTCGGCGGGCAGAGCGGCGACCGCCGTTCCCTGCGGCACCGATTGATCGGGCGTTGGTGGTGTCGGCACGTTGTAAGTCTGACCGCGCGTCGAGAGCGGCAGCAGCAGGACGACCACCAGCAGCAGTACCGCGATGCTGTAGCGCGCGTAATCGACCCCCATCTGCTGCATGGATCGGGCGGGTTGGCTCGGCTGTGCGACGCGCGCCAGCACCGCCGCGCGCATGGCATCAAACGGCGGGCTTTCGCCGCGCATTCCGATGCGCGGAATGCTGGAGCTGAGGTCTCGCGTCAACTGCCGCTGCTCCATGCAGGCGACGTAACACGCGTCGCATTCGTTCAGATGACGCGAAACCCACGCCCGCTGCTTGGGGGTCAGTTCGCGCTGGATGTAACCGGGCAGCAATGCCCGACAGTGTCTACATGTGAAGCTCATACGTCAGATACTCGCTAACTCTTCCAACAGACCTTGCCCCTGTAACACGCCGCGCAGCGTCTCCTGCGCCAGCCGCACCCGGCTTTCGGCGGTCTTTTGCGGGCAGCCCATCACCTCGGCGATCTCGCGGTAGGTCAGCCCGTGACCGTAGCGCAGCACAACCGCTTCGCGCAGGCGCGGCGTGAGCTTCGTCAGCGCTTGTTCGACCGCCGCTTGCGCGCTTTGCTGCGCGAAGGCTGGCTCCGGCATCTCCGATTTCGGCGCAGGCAGCGCAATCTGCAATAGCTGCGTCAGGTCGATCAGCACCGGGCGCGCCCGCCGGTAGAGGTTGCGGCAGCGGCAGATTGCAATCGTGTACAGCCACGTCTTGAATGATGCCCGCTTCGGGTCGAAGCGTTGCAAATTCTTGAAGGCGTAGACGAACGACTCCTGCATCACGTCCTCGGCGTCCTCGCGGTTGAGCAGCAGGCTGTAGCACAGCCGGTAAATGCCCACCGAGAATTGATCATAGAGCGCCGCGTAGCCGGTTTGATCCCCCTGCAAGCAGCACGCAATGATCTCGTCGTGATCGCTCTGAGTCATAGCCTTCCCTTCACTAATTTCCAATATACACGCTCTCCGCGCCAATTCCTCAACCCAACTCGTTCACTGCTCCCTCAATCCTAGTTTTCTCCACTCTCCCGCTTATGTGGGAGAGGGGCTGGGGGTGAGGGGCAGGCGATCATCCCGTCGCCTGATCCGGTGTCGTCCCGTTGTAGATGTCCTGTCGCAGCCACAGATTCATGACGTCTTCGCTCGTCCACGGGCTGCGCGCCTGCAACTGCGCCCACCAACCGGGCAGATCGATTAGGCGCATACTGTCGCTAGCCCACGTCCGCGCGACCACGAAATCCTGCCCGACGTAGCTCGATCCTAAGTCTGGCTGCGGCAGCGATCCCGGCAGCAATACGACTTCAGCGCCGCGAGCATCCTCGACGTTGCTGATGAAATCAACCTTCGAGAAGTCGCGCAGCAGCCACGCCACGATCCCATCCGGCGCTGCCATCACCGTGACCGGCAGCGTCGGCAGCCCGCCGGTTTGCCGATCCGCCACCTCAAACAGGGTTTGGCGCAGCAGCGCCGTATCGCCGTGCGTCGCCGTCGTATGCCAGTAGACGACCGGCGCTCCGGCGTTCGTGACCGCCGCATTCCAGCCCGCGCCCAGCGAGGTCAGCCCGCCAAAGATCGCCAAGCCGATACCCAAGCCTTGCCACGCCGTCCGGCTGCCCCATAGGCTGGCGAACAGGAAGTAGCCGATCACCAGAAACAGCAGCGCGATCAACAGCAAAATCGCGCTATCCGGCTCGAAATTCGCCGTCGCCAACGTCCCATCCGCCGCCTGCACCAGCGACCGCCCCGCCGACTCAAAGGCGATGGTGAAAACCGAAAACACACCCGCCGCACAGGTGGCGACCAGCCAGCGCGCCCACGACGGCGCAGCCGCGAAGATCGTCGATTGATCCGGCGCCAGCGCCCGTTCCAGCGCCCGCGCCGCTAAAACCGCCAGCGGGACACTGATCCACAGGGCGTGATCCGGGCTGCCGTCGGCGAAGAACAGCGAGACAATCACCGCGAGGATCACCCACGCCACCAGAAAGCGATCCACCGCCGCGATCCGGTCGCGCCGCGCGACCAACCCGGCGACAGCCAACACCCACAGGAACGGCTCGTAAAACAACGCGATCAGCGCCGCATACCCGCCAGTCCCCTGCGGCGCGATCACGGCGCGCACCGCGTCGCCCAAGCTCGCCCCGACGCTACTCAGCCCTGCCGGGTAGAGCAGAAACCCGGTCGCCAACCCGACCACGACCAGTACCGCCGTTCCCACCGCTAATCCCAGCGATCCGTGCAGCGGCGCGAGCAAACTCCCGCTCGCTCCACCCTCAAGCAAATCGCTGCGGCGTTCGACTGCCCACGCGAGCACGCCCGCAGCGGCGAGAATCAGCGCCAGCGCGACCCCGCCCGCCCCGGTCAAGAACGCCAGCGCCGCGAACGCCGCCACCGCGAAGATCGCGTAGCCGTCTCTGCCGCGTCCGCGCCGCCTGTCCATAGCCCCACACGCTCAAGCCCGCCAGCAGCAGCGCCCACACGTCCGCGCTGCTCGTGCGCGACGCGATCAGCAGCACCGGCGAAAGCGCCAGCAGCAGGCTGGTCAAGAAAGCGCCGGTTTTGCCCAGCCATGACCGAAACAGGGCGGGCAGCAGAACCAGCATCACGCCCGCGAATGCGGTTGCCACCCGCGCCGAGAATTCGCTCGCGCCGATCAACCCGAAGCTGATGCCCTGAACGTCGAACAGCAGTGCGCTGGTCGGGATCAAGCTGACGCCCGCTGCATTGGCGGATACGGATCGCCACGCCGCCAGCGCGTTATGCGTCTCCGACGGCAGCAGCGGCACGCTGTCGAGTTCGGCAACCCGCAGCACCAGCGCCAGCACGAGGATCACGCTATAGGCGATCATTTCCGCGCTGATCAAGACGCGGCGGCGCGTATCAACTCCGGCGAACATCGGCATCGGCGTTTCGATCTGCATAAGCCAGTCCCTTCCTACTGCCCGGCAGCGTCGAGCTGCACCGTGTTGAGTTGTTCCGGCACGCGAAAGATGCGGGTGTCCCCCGACTCACAGGCGACGTCGAGGTTGTCGAGAAACTTCGTCTCGCTGCCGCTGCCGAAATCGTGGCGCTCGCTGCTGCCAAAGACAATGTAGTTGATCCCATAGCGCTCGATGATCGAGCGGGTGGTGTTCCACGTCGGGTCGGTGTACAGGCTGCGAATATCCGGCTCGCGTGACCCAACCGTCGCCGAGTAGGTCGAGCCGCGCCACTGTCCCTCATGTCCGGTCCAATTGAGCACGGTCGGAATTCCGGTCAGCGTGCTGGCAGTCCCATACGACCACGCATACGACCCGCCCACCGCCGAAGCGATCACCGCGTCGTCGCCTTGCACCAGATCGCCTAAGCACAACGCCGCCTGATAGTCGTCGGCGCCGGTCAGGGTCGATCCGCCGTCGAGGGTCGCGGGCACGTCGTAAGCATAACGTCCGGTTTCGTAAAACATCCGGGTCGCGATCCCCAACACCGGGAACAGCAGCCCCGCCGCCAAGACCACGCCCGCCAGCCCGCCGTAAGCCAGCCGCCAACCCGCGCGCGGGAGCTGCTCCCCGGCAAAGACGCTGATGATGCCGTATGCCCCGCCGATCCCGAACACGATCCACGCCTGATAGTAGAACTTGAAGACCGTATTCATGCGCGTGCCGAAGTTATCACGCAGGTAAACGAATTCCGGCATCAGCGTCAGCACCAGCCCCGCCGCGATCAACAGCAGCGCGAAACCCGTCTGCGGCGTGTAGCTGGCGGCGCTTTGCCCAGCCTCAGCATCCGCCCGACGCGGAAACAACCGTCCGATGATGACAATCAAGCCCGCGACCAGCAGCAGCGCCGTCGGCAGGTAGGCGATCCGTTTTGCCAGCGCCGCCACCACCACCGTCCCCCCGCCGCCGTTGTCGAGCAGGAATTGATCGACCGTCGCCTTGACCGACGGCACGATCAAGCCCGCCAAACCGAGCAGCAGCATCAACCCGATCAAGCCGACCAGCAGCAGCAGCCCAAGCTGCACGCCGACCCGCCAATTCATCCGCCGTCCGGCACGCCACGCCTCGACCACCAGGAACGGCGCGATCAGCAGCAGGTAGCGGCGCAAACATCAGGAAGAATTGCCCCGGCATCGTCGGGTTGAGCAGATTCGGCAGCGATCCCTGCCGCCTGCGACCGGAACGCCGCCAAGAAAGGCAGATAAAACACGACCGCCAACAGCAGCACTTCGGCACCCAATAATATCAGGGCTGTCCAGTCGCCGCGCCGCAGCCGCCCCGTGCCATTGGCGATCAAGCGGCGCAGCGCCTCCGCGCCCAGCAGAATGACCAGATAAATCGGTCCGTCCCACGTATTGAGGAAGATCAGCCCGCCGATACAGGCAGCGTAAAACGCGACCTCGTAGCCGTTCGGTCGCCGCCGCACCAGCAGCGTATTCAACGCCAGACCCAACGCCAACATCACGAAAGGCAGCGCCAGCACGTGGGGATGATTGTCCGCCAGCAGGAAGCTGAACTGCGGGAACTCGTCGATCACCTCGCTGTGGACGCCGTTGAGATTCCGGTCGCTGATCACGCGGGCGCTGTGCCACCACCACCAGCCCCGGCTAGCCCAGTCGGCGAGGTCGCCGCTGCCCTGCCCTTCCGCCAGCGGCGTTTGCAGGTCGTTCATGTTCCAGAGCTGCAAGTATCCGGTCGACGCCGTCCCGGTGCGATACGGCAGTTCGACCAGCGGTAGCTCAAAGTTGCTCGTGAAAACGATCAGCACCATTCCCAGCAGCCCGGCAGCGATGGCGACGCCGCGTCCCTGACCGAGCTTCTTGGCTGCCATCGCGTTGAACGCCCGCGAGCGCACCAGATTGTAACCGACGCCGAACGCGCCCAGTCCCGTCAGCGCGACCAGCAGCGCCGTCGTCATCCCGAAGCCGACCGCGCTCGACACGCCGCTCAGCAGCGACAGCATCGCCATGATCACGTAGCCGAAGTAGTAGTAACTAATCGCGTAGCCGGACAGCCAAGGATCGGCGGGCGGGAAAGTCGCGCTGCGCATGGTCGAACTCAGAAAGGCGAGTTCCATCGCTTTTTCGGTGCCCAGCAGGTTGTTCTGGTAGGCGCGCACGATTGACCAGCCGAACAGCAGCACGAAGAACAGGATTTCGCCGACGATCACGACGCGTGTGTTCTCGCGCCACCACGCCCGCAGGTCGATGTGCTCGCGCCCGCCCGCGAAATACAGCGCCAGCCCCAGCAGCAGCACGATCAGCCACGCCAGCGCCATGCTCCCGGTCGTGTTGTCCAGGAAGCCGAGGCTCGCCAGCAGCCAGAACACGAAGCCGACCAGCAGCAGACCTGCCGCTCGCGCCAGCGTGTAACCGCGATCCGGCAGCCCGCTCAGCAAGCGCAGACACAGCGGCAGCGCCGCCGCGCCCGCCAGCGTCGCCAGCAGCCACCAACTCAGAACAATTCCGCCTTCGCGGGAAAGCCAATCGAACAGCATCGCTTACCCTTGTATGCTCATCTGCGCGTCTTGATTTACCCGGTAGATCGTCGAGTTGCCCTCGTGGAACACGACTTCCAGCAGCCCGGCATCGACCATTTGCTCGAACTTCGCCAGCCCTTCGGCGCGATAGTAGGCGTGCTCCAGCCCGCCGACGATCACGTAGCGCACGTCGTAGTAGCGCAGGATATCCCACGCCGACCCGATGCTGGTCGTCTGGTAGAAGGCATTGACATTCGCTTGGCGCGCGTCCACGATTTGCGGCAGCGGATCAACACTACGCTGCTGCTTCTGGTGGAAGTTCCAGCCGAGCACGGCGGGCAGCCCGGTATAGATCGAGATCCGCGCGTTCCAGCGATACTGCGTATCCTCGCTCAGCCCTTCCATGATCGTCGGCGTCCCGCGCACCTTGTCCTGCAGCCAGCGGATCATGGCGTAGTCTTCCGAGAGCGGGAAACTCAGCAGCGAAGGATCGACGGCGTAAACGTCGTTGCTGCCTTCGTGCTGCGTCGAGTAGGTCATGTAGTCCATGCCATCGAGCGTCAGCGGCGCATTGGTGTCGAAGCGGAAGATCGCCTTCCCCCAAATCGCCATGATCGGGAACAGCGACGCCACGCCGATCAGCACCACCAGCACGAACATCCACGCGCCCCGCACCACGCCGCGCCAGTGATCGACCGCGCTGATCAGCCACGCGAACGCCGCCCCGCCGACCACGCTGAACAGCAGCCACGCCTGAATGTAGAACTTGAAGACCGTGTTCTGCCGTCCGATATCGCCGGAGAGGACGAAGATTTCGACACCCAGCGTCAAGCCCAACGCCAGCCCAGTCAGCAGCAGGACGAACTGCATCATCCGTGATTGCCCCGGTCGCAGCAGCAGCACCGCCGTCCACAGCAGCAGGGGCACGACCACCAGCGCCACTTGATAGCTGACCAGCGCCGCCACCAGCGCGCCGATCAGCAGCGCCGCCACCACGAGCGCGCCGATCACCAGCCAAATCCACAGCCCGCGCAGCGCCCGCACGGTGACCGAGCGGAACCAGCGGGCGGTATCCCACAGCAGCAACGTGACCACGAGGAACAGGAACAGCCCGTGAATGTCGAAGTATGCCCACAGCGGCGTTTTTGGATCCGTCCACAGGCGCAGGCTGTTGTAGCTCGAAGCGTACCACGCCGTGAACGGCGCGACCGCGACGAAACTGACGACCACAAAGACGCCCACGTACCACGTTAGATCGAGCAGCGACCAGCGCGTGAACCGTCCGAAGAAGGATCGCGCCGGATAGCGCACGGTCTGCCACAACCACCACGCGAACACCAGCCCGACTCCGCCCAACACCATGTAGGTGATCCAGTCCCACGTGTTGGTCGCCCGCAGCATCCCCACGTAAATGCCGATCACCACCACCGCCAGCACCGTGATCCAGCGGCGGCGTTTATCGATGCCCGCCAGCAAAATCTCGTTGAGCAGCAAACCCATGATCGCCAACTGCATCGGCATAGCGATCATGTGTGCGTGCATGTCGCCGTAAACGAAGGTAAAGATCGGCATCTCGTTGATGGCGAAGCCGCCGACGTTGGGAATCTCGGTGATCACCCGCGTCGGTCCCCAGAACCAGCGTTCCGCGCTGATCGAGAGTTCCTGCCCGCCCAACATCTTGGCGAAGCCGTTCAAGACGCTGCTGATCATCTTGGTCGTGTCGCTGACCTGATATTCGATCTGCTGCACCAGCGTCGGGTTCTGCGCTTCCTGCATGATCATCAGCGTCGTCGCGTCATCCGGCGGCGCGTCGTGCTCCTGCGTGTACTGCTCGGTCAGGTAATCCTGCATCCCGTTGGTCTGGGCGTAACCACCCATCCGCGCCACGCCGGTCAGGAAAACGTGCACCGTGTCGAGGTTGCCCAGCACGACCACCAGCATTAACGCGGCAATCCCGGCGACGTAGGGGTTGCCCAGCCGCCGACCGCGTTTGCCCCGCCCCCCCGACTCGTCCGGCGGATCGCCGTGCCGGGTCAGGCGGTCGCGCAGCGCGTTGACCAGCGTGAAGGCGACCGAGAACGCCGCCGTTCCCGTCAGCGCGAACAGCGTCGGCAAAATCAAGTTGTAGGCGAACGACGGCACCATTTTGAGCAGCAGCACCGGCGTCCCGACGATCACGTAGCCGAAGTAGTAGTAATTGATGTAACCGCCCGAAAACCAAGGATCAATCGGCGGGAAGATCGTGCTCCGCAGCACGCCGTTGAAGTAGGCGAAGTCCATCGGCTTCTCGCCGCCATAGCTCGGATGCCATAGATCGGGGTTGGTCAGCCGCACGCCGATGAACGCCAAGAACGCGATCAGCGTGATCAGCTCGATCAACGCCAAGCGCTTCCAGTGTTCGCGCAGGAACGCCGCCAATTCGCCCCGTCGCCGCCACGTCAGCGCCAGCCCGAAGGCTGCCAGCAGCACCAGCCCCCCGGCGACCCCGGCTTGCGACCAGACCGGCACGTGAACGCTCGACAAATACCACGTTCCCCACGCCGTCAGGAACATCCCGGCGAATTTCGCCAGCCCGTAGCCGCGATCCCCGAACGACGGCAGCAGCACGAACAGCAGCGGGAACGCCGCGAAGCCGAACACCATGATCGTCAGGTACCAGACGATCACCCCGACCACCTGATTGGTGTTGACGATGCTGTTGACGTCGAAGCGCTCCGACCACGTGCCGTTATCGACCTGTTCGGCGCGCATCTCGTCGGTGAACTGGAGTCCGGTCGGCGCGCTCGCCGCTTGATCCGAACTCCGCGCCGCCACGCCGTAGATCGTCGTATCGCACGGCGGCGGATACTGAATCGCTCCCGAATAGAGGTTCGGGCAGTTGTAATTGAGCGGATTGCTCGTCACCCGCGTCAGCGGGATGCTGTAAAGCAGATCGTGAACGTGCTGCGCGTCGTAGTTGCTGCGCTTGTGGAAGATGAACACGACCGGATGATCGTAGACCGAGAAAGCTTCTTCCGACTCGAACTCGTTCAACCACTGCGGCGCAGTGTAATTCGGCAGATATTGATCGCTGACTTTCAGTGGACCGAGCTCGAACGACTCCTGGAAGGTCGCCGCGAGATCGTAGCCCATCTCACCCGCGAACAGTTCCTTGTAGTAGAAATTGGTCATGGGCCAGCGCAGCGGGTTGCGCGCCAGCGGATCGTAGAAGCGGTTGCTGCTGATGGCGATGTAATCGCTGTTGTCGAGCGTCAGCAGCAGGTGTTCGCGCTTGCTTTCCTCATCCTCGTAGACGATGTCTTGTGTGTAGCCGCTGACCAGCCCCCACCACGGATCGAGCCACGTATCACAATCCCGCCGATCCATGTGCAGTCCCGACGGCGGGTCGTCTTCCAGCGTCACGCCTTGAGGCAGCGCGCAGACGCCGGTCGGCACCGGATCATCCCACGCGCCTTCCCACGTGAAGATCGAACCGCCGCTGATCACCACGCCGCCCGACAGCAGTTCGACCTGCAAGTCGTACTTCATCCCCTTCTGCACCACCAACGGCGACGTGAACGGGATGTCGTAGCTCCTGCCGACGATGTTCTGCGCGTCAATCGGCAGGTCGGTGTTGAGGATCGCCGTCGCGATCGCGTTGACGTCGCCGCTGTGCCGCACCGTAAAGCGCAGCACTTCCGGCGCGCTGTCGTGATTCGGATCGCCCAGATGCGGCGCATGGATGCTTGTGATCGTGCCGCTGGCGGGCGCGGTGAAGCTGACCACCGCGCCCGGGTTGAACTCGTCGAAGCGCGTCACCCGCGAGACCAGGTCGTCCTGCGACCCGCCGTAGTTGTTGTTCGTAATCGGGATGTTGATCAGCGGCGTATCGCTCGGTGGAGCCGTCGCCACCGGGATCGTGAAGTTCCCGCCAATCACCGGACCCTCGTTCAACAGCAAAATATTGAGCGTGTAGGTCTGTCCTGCTTGTAACGTCACTGGCGCGTCGAACGGGATCGTATAGCCGTTCGACGGCAGATCGTCGTCGTGCGTCAAATCTCTGCCGAACAGCGCCTCCGCCAGCGGGTGATCGACTCCGTCAGTCGAGATCGTCAGGTACAGCAGTTCTTCGCCGGGATCATTGTTCGGGTCGTCAAGGTAACTCGCGTAGACCGCGCTGACCTCCCCGGTCACCGGCGCGACAAAGCTGTGCGCCGACGCCGGATGCTCGACATCGTAAACATGCCTGGTGCCTAAACCGTTATTCGGCACGTCGATGTTGATGATCGGCGCGGGATCGTCCGGCGCGTTGACCACCATCGCGAAGTCACTAGGGACGTGTTCCCAGACCCAGTAAGTCGCCTGCACCCGCGTCAGCAGGTGGCGATAAACGTTGGTGAACATCCCCGCCCACAGCAGCGTGAACAGCGTCACGAACGCCACCAGCGCGAAGGCGATCCGCCGCCGCCAGACGTGCCCGCGCGTATAGCGCCACAGCGACAGCAGCCCCCACGCCGCCAGCACCGCCAGCACCGGGTAAATCGGCAGGAAGTAGCGCATCGTCGTGACCCAGTTGCGCCCTAGCCAGCCGAAATAGACCAGCACCCATACCACCAGCAGCGCGTTCTGGAGCGCGCGCGGCTTGCTCCGCAGCAGCCGCCAGCCCGCCCACGCCCAACTGATCCACGCGACGATCCCGAAGGGGGCGCCCATGCCCCAGATCACCATGTTTTGCAGCGGATACAGATACGGCGTCCGCGCCAACCACTGGAAATTCGGCGGCGAGTCGCCCGTGCCGCTGATCAGCACCTGCGCCGTCTGCATGTTGCCCAGCCAGCGCGTATCGAGCGACAGCCCGAAGAATCCCGGTCCCTGAAAAGCATAAGGGTTGAAGATGCGGAAGCATAGCAGCGATAAGAACGCCGCCAGCACCAAACCGCCGCCGTGCAGCACTAAAGCCCGGTTGCGCTCGTCCGGCGCGATGCGGTGATCGAAGACCGGCAGCACTTGCAATCAGCGCCGCCAGCGCGACCAAGCCCGCCAGCGGCGCGAGGTTGATCCGGCTGGCGACCGCGCAGCCGAAGAACACGCCGAACAGCGCGTAGTTAATCAGCTTGCCATCGCGCTGTACCAGCACCGCCAATAGGATCGTCAGCGCCGCGAACAGGTTGCTGATCGCAGTCCGCCGTCCCAAAGTGCGCCATCTGGATCGAAAAGACCGCCATCCCGTACAGAAACGCCGCCAGCAGCCCGACCCATTTATCGTGCAGCTTGACGCCGATCAGGAAGCAGATCAGGACGATACTCATCTCGGACAGCGCCGAGAGGAAGCGCCAAACCAGATGAATGCCGTCGTAAGTCGCCCATTGGTTGCCGCTGTAATCCGGGATCGTTGCCCAAGGACATTGTGGGCGACGAACTCCGACCCCTGCACCATCAGGTCGCCCGCCGCCTTCGCCATGAACAGCGGCAGCGTCCCGTAGACGTACAGCCCGTGCGTCGAATTCGCGTTGAGCGGATTCAGCGGCGAGCAGTAGGAGTCGAAATAGGTGCCCATCCCGTTAGTGTCGGGATAGCGCTGGAGGCAGGTTTCGATGTGTTCGGCTTGATTATCGCCGCTGGGGTTCAACTGCCGACCCAAGCCCTGTGCCACGTCGGTCAGAAAGCGCTCGTCCGGGTGCAGGTGCGTGAAGTCGTCCCAGTTCAGCCCGGCAAAGCGGAAGTACCCGCCGACCAGCATCACCAACAGCAGCAGCACAGCGACCAGCGCATCGCCCCGCGCGACAGCGCGGTGTTTCGGCACGGCAGCCAATTCAGCGAATTCGGGCAGGCGTCGAACGTCTTGCATAAATTTCCTTGTTTACGAAAGCAATGTTATCGGCAGTTTTTTGTACTTGGTTCTTCGGTTCCAAAGCGGTTTCGCTTCACCCGGCTTGCTTGCTTTGCGCCCCCTCACCTCACGGAGAGGGGACGGGGGGTGAGGTTACTCCGCACGTTATTCTACAGACCGGCGCTGACAATTCCTCAAAACCCCTCTCCGCCCGCCGCTTTTTCTTGCTTTTCTCCCTCTCCCCGTTTACGTGGAGAGGGGTCGGGGGTGAGGGGTTTTGTGCCGTCACCCGCTAAACGGCTGCAAGCCGTTCGCGGCGAGGAACTCGGCGAATCCCGCCTCGCCGGGCGCGGGTACGCGGTAGATGTTGAAGCTGTGGCTCGGTTGGTAGGTCGGCATATTCTGCCACTCGCCATTCGGGAAATTCGCTTGCAGCCATTCCTGCGTCAGCGCATCCTCCGGCGAGTAGAAGAACAGCAGATCCTTGTTCACGTCCAGCCGCAGATCCGCGTTCGGTCGCGCCGCCGCCTGTTGCAGATAGCCCGGCACGTCGTCGAGCGATTGGATCGTATTACCCCAGTCGATCTTCCCGGCGTCGATTGCCAGCGCGCGGTGATCCCACCAATAGGGATAGGCGAGGATGAAGACGTTGCCGTAGCCGTTCCCTTGATCGACGGCGAAATCGCGCATGACCACTCGCGCCCGCGCTGTAGCGGCAGCGAATTGGCGATATACGACGACGCGATAATCGACGAAATAGGTCTGCCAATTGGCGGAGAAGCTCAGCCCCGTCACCCCGACCACGCCCGACGAACGCCAGCGCCGCGCCGATTCTGCCGATCACGCGCGGCAGCGCCAGCGCGATCAACGCCAGCGGAAACGCCGCCAGCAGATAGACTCCCGGCAGCGTCCCGCTCATGCGCGTCGCGCTGGGGTTCTCAATCGGGTAGGCAATCGAGAGCGCCGAGGGCAGCATCATGATCAAAATCAGCGGCAGCAGCGTCCAGTCGAAGGCATCGCGTCGCCGCAACATCCGTGCCAGCCACGCCGCCACGCCCGACGATCAGCAGCGCCGCCCGTGAAACGGTCGAAGGCAGGTTCGTTCGGCGCGTTGTTGATCCACGCCACGTCGCCTTTCCAGTTGTACATCAGCAGCGCATTGCGGAAGTTGTCGAGCAGCACCGGGATATTCTGGTCAAAGGCGCCGATCCGTTCTGACAGTGATGGCACCCGCATCACCAGATTGCCGTTGTCGTCGGTCGTCTGCGTCAGTTCGTCGCCGAACAACCGCCCGGACGCTCGCCGCCAGAAATCTTCGGGATATTCGACCGAGTAATGGAACAGCGGCACAAAGATCACGAACGAGACGATCACCAGCGCGACGAGGTTCATCATCATCTGCCGCCGCTGCGCCAGCGAGCGCAGGCTGAAGATCAGCGCGATGCCGACGCCGACCACGACCGCCACCGGCAGCATCCGAATCGACTGGTAAGCATAGACGCCCGCACCGAGCGCCAGCCCCGCCCACAGAAAATCACTGCGCCGGTTATAGCGCAGCCCGCGCGCGAGGAAGATGATCACCAGCGCCGTGAACAGCGGCGTCAAGACGATCCGCAGCCCCAAGCGGCTCAGCATCTCGTGCCAGTAGCTCACGGCGACCAGCGCCGCCAGCACCAGCCCGACCGCGTTGCCGAGCCGCGGCTCGTCCTTGCCGATGATTTCGCGCCCCATCCACCACAGCACCGGCAGCGTGATCAAGCCCTCGATCACCGTCAGCAGCTTGAGCAGGATAGAAGTCGAGGTGCAGCCCCGGCAGATACGACATCAGCCGCGAGCAGGTAGAACTGGATCGCGTCGCGCCCGTGATTATTGGCGAAAAAGACGTTGGTCTCGCCGTGCAGAACGCCGGTTGCACGTCCAGCAGCTTCTCGACGTGGTCGCTGGTCATCTCCGGCGGCGTGCCGCTGAAGTCGGTGAAACGGAAGTACGCGCCGACGATCATGATGGCGACCAGCGCGACCAGCGTCCAACTGAAGCGCAGCCGCCGGATGCGCAGCCAGCGCCACGCGCTCTGCACGCCCGGTGAGCGGCGTCCAGCCCGGCGGAGCCAGCGCCCACACCCACAGGATGAAGCTCAGCCACCCACACGATCACGCCCTCCGGCGTGAACAGTGTTCTGATCGTTCCAGATCCACGTCAGCACGACGGCGATCGGCCCCAGCACAGCTGCGATCACCCGCGACGGCGACGTGTCCAGCAGCGCCTCGCGCGCTCGCACGATCGGCGGCGCGGCTGCCAGACGCGAGCGCGTCAGCAGCGGCACCAATTCCGCCACCAGCCAGAGCCACGAAAGCCCGCCAGCAGATACGGCGCGCCGACATCCAGCCCGCTCTGCTCGGAGCGAATCGGCGATGCCAGCATCACCAGCCCGCCGACGACCGCCAAGCCCAGCCCGATCACGCGCAGGATCAACTGGAACCAGACCAGCGCCGCGCTCGCCGGGTATTCCTGCGCCAGTTCGACGTTAAGGGGAATTGGCGCAGCTTCGACCGGCGGCTCGCTGGGAGTCGCTGGTGAGACGGTCTTCGACAGCGGCGGCACGTACGCCGGAGCCGCGAACGATCGACGGCTGCTCTGCCGCGTTTAAGGGCGTGTACTTGGGCGTCCGCGCTACCACCGAAATCGCTCGCAGCGTCGCCAGCGGCGCGTGCCAGAACGCTCCAACCGCTTCCGCCAGCGTCAAATCCTCGAAACTGCGCTCCGGTTGGGGGGACGGCGCAGCCAATGTTACGGGGACGTGATCATCTTGCGTTGCCAGGGGACATGATCATCTTGCGCTACGGGGACGTGATCATCCGGCATTTCCGTCGAATCGGCATCCAAGGGGGTCTGTTCGTCCTCATTCTGTGGCGGTTCCTGCGGCTGATCATCCCAAGTCATGGCTGCGGTTTGCGTCCCTTCGCGCACAAATTGACCGTCGAGCGCCCGGCAGGTTCGCTGATCGGGTTCTTGCGGTCGAACCAATTCAACACCGTAATACCGAGATTGATCGGGTTTAGCAAGCTGCCGTCGTTCTGGTCGAAGGTCGTGCGGTCGGCGGCGTTCGCCATCTCGTCGGGCAGCAAGCCCGATTCGAGCAGCGGCTTGCCGATCCCATAGACCAGATTATGAATGAAGGGAACGAGTCGTGCGTAAAGGCGCGTTCTTCCTCAAGGATGAAGCCCGCCTCCAGCACCGCCTCGCGCAGTTGATCGCGCCGGTAGAGCCGGACGTGATTCGCCCAGATGCCCGCGAACGTCCCTTTGCCGATGTGGCGCTTGAACCAGAACTCCAGCGTCCGGTTGATCGGGTCCCACCAGAACGGATAGTCGGCGTTGGGCACGGTGATCGCCACTACGCCGCCCGGCTTGAGCACGCGGTAGATTTCCTTCAACCCGGCAACGTCGTCGTCGATGTGTTCGAGGATCTCCGACAGGATCACGGCGTCGAAGCTGTTGTCGGCATAGGGCAGCGCGTAGATGTTGCAGTTGTTGAGCGCAATATCCGGCAAATCCGCGACGTTCCGCTGCGCTTTGCCGATCACGTCCCAGTCCAGTTCCGCCCCGATCAGCTTACATTTGCTCACATAGCGGAACATGTTCAGGTAGAAACCGCGCCCGCAGGGCATATCGAGGATCGTCATGTCGTCGGTCGGCGCGACCCATTCAAAGATCGTTTGCACGCGCTTCTTGAACGCCATGTCCGCTTCGTTGCGGGTCATGTGCGCGATCAATTGCGGATCAACTGTGCTTGGTGGCATAGGTGCGAAACTGCTGCTCATAACGGTTTACCGTCTCTTGGAAAGAAAATACACTTTCGATGAATTCGCGCGGCTTGCGATAGTCGGCAGGATGGTCAAGCACGTCCACCAGCGCCGCACCAATCGAGCGCCAGTCGCCTTTGGTCGCCAGCTTGCCCATTCCAGTCTCGCGTACCGGGACGCGCCCGCCGGGGATGTCGGTCATGACGACCGGCGTTCCGCAGAGCATCGCCTCGACCTGCACCAGCGCGAAACACTCGGTATCGCTCGGCAGCACCAGCACGTCGCAGGCGGCGTAGAAATCCGCCACGTCCTGCGGGTCGGGCATCAAGCCCAGAAACACGAGCTGATCCTCGTACTGCTTGACCAGCGATTGCTGCCGCTCCCACGTATCTTCGTAGGGGATGATGTACTGCCCTGCGAACACCAGCCGCGCACCCGGATACGTCTGCGTTGACGACTTCCAGCGCCCGGATCGCCAAATCAGGGCGTTTTTCTTCCACGAATCGCCCCGCGTAGCCGATAATCGGCGCGCCTTCAGGCGACCATTTAGCCCGCAGTTCTTCCACCTTCTGCGGGTTCGGCGGCGGCATCTGAATCGGCGGGTAGACCGCCGAGACTTTATCCATAAAGGGCTGCAAATAGTAGGAATGATCGGCGTAATCTTGGCTGTAGGCGAGGATGTGGCTCGCCTGCCGCGCTAAAAGCGTGTACATGGCGTACATCGTCCCTTGAATCACCCGGTTCGCCAAGCCATCGGGCAGGATCAAATCGCCGTGATGGGTGATGATGACGTTTTTCCCGGTCAGCCGTGACATCGCCGCGATCAAGGCGGTTTCCGGCGTGGGTGTATGGACGCTGACGACGTCATGCTCCCGCATCAACTTGTAGAGCGCCTGCGGGTAAGCGGGCATGATCATGCCCCGGCTCATGCGAATCGGTGCCCACAGCCGCACGATCCGCACGCCCTTGTGCATGGTCAAATCGTCGCGCGGCAGATCGCTGCTGTAGCGCGCCGTCAGCACCGTGACCTCGTGACCGCGCCGCACCAGTTCCTCCGCCACCCGCTGAACGTGGATCGTCAGCCCGGTGCGATGTGGGAAATAGTACAGCAGGCAGATCAGAATTTTCAGCTTGTCGGGTGATTGACCGTTACTCGACATGCGTTCCATTAACCTGTGGCATTCTCATATCGCGCACGCCCTGTGACACTTGTCCGAGCGAAACGCCCTCTTGGATAAATCCGTACACGCCCAAGCTGCTGTTGACCAGCAGGTTGACCGCGTGAACGGTGATCGCAAACGCAGTCGCGGTGGGGGCAGGTTCACCGTAGCCCATCGCGCCCAGTGCCAGCAAAATCGATAACTCATAGGTGCCCAGATTACCCGGCACAGCGGGCACCGCCACCGCCAGCGACGCCGCCGCCGTGATCAAGCAAGCCGTCGCCCAATCCGCCCGGTTGAAGATCGCCAGCATCAGTAGGTAGCATGATAGGAGCGAGCAAATCCAGCTCGCCACCGTCCACCCGCCGATCACGAACAGGGCTTTAGGCTGCGTGAGCGGAGTCAGACCGTCGAGAAAGTGTTCCAGCCATTGCAGCACGTTCCAGCGCTGAATCAGCGGCAGCCGCGCGATCAGCCACGCCGCGAGCCGCAGCGACCGTGCTCGCTGCTTCGCCAGCACGATCAACCCGCCAAATCCAATCACGACCAGCGGCGCGAAGAACAGCGCCGTCGTCCGCAGTTCCTCCGGCAGCGATCCACCGGTCAGCGCCAGCGCGAGGATCAGCAGAACAGCCACCATGTCGAGCAGTCGCTCGACAATGATCGTGCTGATCGACTTGAATGCTGGAACTGACGGTCGCGCCAGCGTCGCCAAATACGCCCGCACCAACTCACCGACGCGCAGCGGCAGCACGCCGTTGACCAAATATGACACGTTGGTGATGCTGAAGGCGCGGTAGAACGGCAGCGCGCCGCCGAGCAAGGCGCGCCAGCGTGCCCCACGAGCGAACAAGCCGATCACGATCACCAGCAAGCTGAGCAGCACGTAACTGTACTGAGCGCTTTGCAGCGCCAGCCACATCTGGTTGACATCCTTCATCTGCGAGGCAATAAAATAGATTGCCAACAGGCTTGCGACCACCCCTAGCAATCCGGCACGCCAGTATCTAAAGGATTTCAACCGTTACGACCTCCGCTAAGAGCGGATTATAGCATGGATGATTTTCATGGGTAGTCTGAAGGGCGGCGCTCAGGCAAGCCTAAGCTCAATCCTTGACAGTCGCGCGCCGCCCGCATACAATTGCGGTAGTTGTGCGGGTATAACTCAGTTGGTAGAGTGTCTGCTTCCCAAGCAGAATGTCACGGGTTCGAGTCCCGTTACCCGCTCTCTCGAAATCAGCCGTGTCATGAACACGGCTGATTTTTTATTTGGGTTTCTTTGCCCACAGATAGAGCGTGTTCCCCGCCGGGTGAGCGTTCTTGACGGGTCCCTGACTCGCATAAGAGATGGTATCCATCAGGTAGTTGTTGATCTGCCGCACGACTTTGCGCGCCAGCGAAACCGGCGGCAGCGGCGGCAGGCTGACCTCCGTCGCCCCCATCGCAGCTTCAGCGGCAGCAGCCGGACGCAGCAGCGCCAGCGCGTCGGTGAACGGGTTCGGCAGGTACGCCACCGCATGTCGGCTGCTCATCTGCACGACCTCCAGCCCCAAATCAGCCATCAAGCTGCGCATGAAATCCGGCGTGAAGTAATACAGATGCTCGATGATGAATCCGCGATACAGTTGGTGCAGCGCTCGCGCCGCGTAATACTCCCAACTGGCGACGTTGGGCACCTCGATCAGCAGAACGCCCCCCGGCTTGAGCAGCGCCACCGCATCGCGCAGATAATCTACCGGCGCGCGCAGGTGTTCGACCACTTCCAACAAGCTGATCACGTCCAGCGCTTCGCCGATCTGCATCGCTCGAAAATCGCCGTTGTAAACCACTTCTCGACCCAAATTCGCGTTTGCCGCCCGCACGGCGACAGCGCTCAACTCGCTGCCGTACACGCCCCAGCCGCGCGCTTGAGCGGCAGCCAACAGTTGACCGCGCCCGCAGCCGATGTCCAGCAGCGACGGCACTTTTACCCCGTCGAGGTAAGCGGAAGTCGTATCCAGCAGATGGTTCGCCCGCGTGACTTGATCGCTCTCAAACGATTCTGCCACACCGGGAGCGGCGTAGACTTGGTCATAAAAACGGGCAATCGCCGCTTCGGTCGGGCGTGGATTCATGTAGACCAGACCACAATTGGCACAGAGCACAAACTGGATGGCGTGCCCGCCGCTGTCCAGCACCGACGCGCCGAGCCGGTGCATCGGAAACAGGAGTTGATCGAGCGGCGGCAGCGTTCCCAAGACCACGCGCTGATCGCTGCCGCAGTAATCGCAGACAACAGCTTCAAAATCGTCGCTGTTCGCCACCAACTGCGGATTGAGGATGCTGTAACTGGCTAAACTCATCGCGCGATCCTACCCTTCAAGCGCGTCGAGCACGTCGAGCAGCGCCAGCGGCGTTTTGACGGTGTAGTGCGGCTGCTCGCTGGCATCGGCGGGGGCTTTCGGGCGGCGCGGCGACCAATCGAGCCAAACGCTGATCATGCCGACGTCGTTCGCGCCTTTGACGTCACGAGCGAGGTAATTGCCCATCATGACCACGCTGCCGTAGTCCGCCGGGGCGATGCCCAACTGCGTGCACGCCGCCTCGAACATGCGCGCGTCCGGCTTTTCGCAGCCGACCGTCTCCGAGATCGCGTAGGCGTCGAACAGATCGTATAAGCCGTAAGGCGTGAGGTTGTTGGGGAACGTCGCAACCGGTCCATCCGCGACCAGCGCCAGCCGGTAGCCGCGTGCTTTGAGGGCGCGCACCAGTTGGTCCGCGCCGGGGATCAGCTCAGCGCGCAGCGAGACGCCCGCCTCAGTCTTGACTTCGGTCGCCTCGTCGATCAGGGTGTCGCCGCAGTCGAGACAAATCGCCAGAATTTTGTTCGGCATTATCAAACCTTTCGATCCTAATGAGTCACTATGCCGAGCAGCGGATAATCGTTGGTCGCGCCGCCCGCGCCAACGCTCGCCAACCGCTCGCCGGTTTGCCAGTTGTAAACCGCCGCGTGCAGCGCATACTCCCCGTCCGGAAGCTGATCGACCGGAAGCTCAAGATAGCGGCACGACTGCCCCGCTCCCGGCAAGCCTAGATCGACCTGCGCCTGCACTTGACCGTCGCCGTCGAGCAGATGCAGCGCGAACGAATAAGTTTGCGCCGGGACTTGCGCCGCTACATCGAACGCGAGCCAGACTTGCAGCAGTCCGTCGTGGATCTGCGGTGCGCCGATCAGCCCCATGCGGATGCCGTCGCCGAACTGACGTGCGTCCGCGCCGTCGCCGACCCGTCCGAACGCCCAGATGCGCATGTCCTGCGTGTCCGTAATCGTAGCGCAGTGATCGAGTTCCTGCTCATTGAGCAGATATTCGAACAGTGTCCACTCATCCGACGCCCAACGCGGATCGTTAATCAGCCACAGCCTGTCCGCGTCCCCGACTGCCGCGCGCACGCGCTCGGCGAAACGCCCCGTCCCCGGAATTGTGCTGTTCTCGACGATCTCGATGCGCGCGCCGAAGTCATCCATGTAGTACATCAACGGCGTCAGCGCCAGCGTCGGGCGGTTCTCGTCGCCCAGCAAGTTGACGATCACATCGTCGGGCTGCACGCGCGGCGCTAAAACCGCCGCCATCTGCTGAATCGGCTGGTTGGGCCAATGCTGGATCATCCGTTCAAGCTGGAAATTGCCGTCGAGCGGAACGATGCTCAGCGCCCAGATGCCCACGATCAAGATCGCAGGCACGCGCCGCCGCGCTAGCTCGGCGACGCCGAACCCGGCGATCAGCGCCAGCAGCGGCAAGATCGCCATGTTATAGCGTAGTTCGTTCAGGCTGAAGACGTAATACGCCGCCAGATTGAGCGGCAGCAGCACCAGCGCCACCGCCCATAACCAGCGTGCCCGCCGTGCCAACAGCGCGAACGCCAGCAGCAGCGCCAGCAAGCCGACGTTGGTGTTGCTGAAGGCAGTGAACGTATCGCGCGCCATCGTCAGCAACAGATCTCAAATCGGGCTGGACGCGCGGTTCGTTGAGCGCCGTCTCCGCCGCACGGGGCAGATTGATCGCCAGCGGGATCAGCAGCACGGCGGAGATCAGCCACGCGCCGATCACGCCCCACCAGCGCCGATCCGGGCGCTTGACGATCAGCCGCGCCAGATGTGTCAAGCCGATCACGCCGACGACCAGAAAGGCGAAATAGTGGGTGTTGAGCAGCAGCCCGGTGATCAGCGCCAGCGCCGCGTAATGCCAGCGACCGGGCGGCGTCCGCTGCGTCATGATCCGCGTGTAGATCAGCAGCAGCAGCGTCGTCAGCATGACCAGCAGCAGGTAGACCCGCAACTCGTGCAGGTAGTAGATGAACCAGAGGCTCGTCCCCAGCAGCGCGGCGGCGCTCAGCCCAACCAGCGGATGCTTGCCCAGCGACGCGCCGACCCGGTAGACGCCCGCCAAGCTGATCAGCCCAGCGAACAGCGAGAGCGCGCGGGTGGCGAACAGCGACCAGCCGACGACGCTGCCCCAGCCCGCCAGCACCAGCGGATAGAGCAACCCCTGCCGAATGTCCTGATCCGCCACCCGCAGCAGGATGTCGCCGACCGAGCGCGAGACGTTAAACCCATCCGCGCCGGAGACGTAGAGCGACCACCACTCGTCGAACCACAGCCCATCGGCGGCGAGTTTACGCACGCCCAGTCCCATGACCAGCAGCGCCAGCAGCACGAACCACCCCAGCCAATACCGCTTTGCCAATTGCATCCGCGTCGTTCTCATCCGAAGTCAAACGCGACGATCCTAATCGGCGGCGCGGCGTTCGTCAATTCGGAGCATCCAACCATGCCCACTTTCGAACAGATGAGCGAACGGCTATAATGGACTATATCGACATGATTTTGTGAATGGTCATGCAGCTACCCTTATTTCAGGAACATCACGAGCCGGATACCGACGCGCTGGCGCGCTGCCTGCGGGCGGAGATCGTCGCCATTGACATCGAGACCGAGACGCGCTGGACGGGACTCGGTCCCAAAGCGGATTTCGGCTTGAGCTATCCCGCTGCCGTCACCGTGATCGCGCTAGCGTGGGGGGAACCGGGGTCGATGGAGACGACGGCGCTCGCCGCGCCGTTCGATGATCGCGGGCTGGCGTTCGTCAACACGCTGATCGGCAGCGACGCCCTGCTGATCGCCCACAACGCCGTCTTCGACTTCCGCCAGATCAGCAAGCTGACCGGCGGTCGCGTGCCGCGTCGCATCTGGGATACGCAGTCGATGGCGCGGCTGATCCACCCGGCGGTGGACGCCAGCTACAGCCTGATCGCGGTAGCAGCCGCGCTCCGCCTGCCGATCCCCGATCAGCAGCAGGCGCTCAAAAGCCAGCGCGGGAAGCTGCATATGCTCCCGCTGGAAACTCAACTCGCCTACGCGCAGGACGACGCGCGGCTGGCACTGCAAATCTATCAGCGCCAGCGGGCGATACCGGTCGAGCCGGAATTGATCGACTGGGAAATCCGCGCCGTCCACGAGTACTGCCGCATGGCAGCCGAAGGGCATGCGCCTGAACACGCCCTTCGTCGAGCAGCGCCTCGGCGAACTGGGCGACCAGCGCGAGACGCTGGCGGCGCGACTGCGCGCCGATGGGTTGCTCACGCCGGGAAGTTCGCAGGCGCGGGCGCAGTATCTTTACGAGCAAAAAGGCATCCCCTTTCCCGATCCCGGCGAGACGCGCTATTTCACGTGGGCGGGGCGCAAGCGGATCGCCGCCAACCCCCATTCGCCGGTCGAACTCGCCGACCTGAGCACCCGTTCCAGCGTGATCGAGTCCTACATGGAGGACGGCAGTCCTTACGCCGACCGGCTGGGCGACTTGTCGAAATACATGGAAATCGACTGGCTGCTGTCCGCGCTTAAGGGGTTGATCGATCACGCCGCGCTCGACGGTCGGCTGCACAGCCTCGTCACCACCGCGACCGAGAGCGGCAGGCGAGCGTCCAGCTATCCCCACATGCAGAATTGGAAAATGCCCGCGATGGCGGGCGTCGCCATCGGCGACGAGGGCTTCACGCTGGTCGAGATCGACTTCGGCAACGCCGAGAACGTCATGGCGGCGTACATCGCCAGCGACAGCAACCTCGCCGCCGCCTGTGCCGCCGAGGACTTCCACAGCACGATGGCGGCGCAGTATTTCGGCTCCGACTGGCAGATCGCCGACGCCGCCGAACGCAAGCACTTGCGCAACCTCGCCAAGAAGATCACCTACGGCACGGCTTACGGCATGGGCGCGGAGCGCTTAGGGCAGAGCATCGGCGTCAGCACCGACGAAGCGCTCCGCCTGATGCGCGCCAAAGACGCCGCCTTCGCCAACGTGACGCGGGCGCGCGAAACCGCCAAACGCCAAACCCGCAGCGGCGGTATCCTCAAGCTGTGGACGGGACGTAAGGTCGCCGTGCCGACCGCCTTCGTCGCTTGGAACTATCTTTGTCAGGGCGGCGTCAGCGAGGTGCTCAAGCGCGCGATTGTCCGCGTCTCCGAGGAATTTCGCGCGCGGGGTTTCAAGTCGCGGGCGGCGCTCGACATGCACGACGCGCTAATCCTTGAGATCGCCCACGACGAATGGGACGAGGCGCTGACACTCGCCAGCAGCATCATGACGACGATCACGCCGGAAGCGGGCAACCAGCGCACCAATCCGCCGATTCGCTGGCGCGCCGCGCCCAAATTGGACGAGAATCGCAAGAAATGGGGCGCGCGGCAGTGGCATCCAGAAAGGCAGGACTGAGGTTCGAGGACTGAGTGCTGAGTCAAAGAAAGTTCGCCGCGCGCAAGCTTCTTGTAGGGGCGAGGCATGGCTCGCCCCTAGGCAAGACTATATCGAGGTTACATGCCACGAGTCATCGGAACACTCGCTGAAAAGTCGCTGCACGCGGCGCTGAAAGCCTATTACGCCAAACCCGGCGATCTGCTGGAATGCGAACTCGATGGCTACGTGATCGACATCCTGCGCCCGGAAGACGCCGATCCGCCACGCTGTATCGAGATTCAGACGCGCCATCTCGGCAGCATGAAGCGCAAGCTCGCCGCCCTGCTCGACCGGCACACGGTACAGGTCGTCTACCCGATTGCCCAGAGGCGCACCATCACCCGCATCAACGCCGACGGCGAAATTCGCAGCCGTAAATCGCCCAAGCGCGGCACGGTGTACGACTTGTTCGCCGAACTGGTACGCCTGCCGGGGATGGTGCAGCATCCCAACTTCCGGCTGGAAGCGCTGCTGATCCACGAGGAGCAGATCTGGCTTGACGACGGTCTGGGCAGTTGGCGGCGTCAGCACTGGAGCATCCACGACCGCCGCCTGATCGCGGTAGTCGGCGCGCTGCCATTGCCAACCGTCGCCGACTTCGCCGCCCTCCTGCCCGCTGACCTACCTGCCAGCTTCGATACGAAGGAACTGGCGGCGCTGATCCATCAGCCGCGCAGCACCGCTCAGAAAATGGCATACTGCCTGCGCGAGCTGGGCGTCGTCGAGATCGCCGGGAAGCGCGGGAATGCCCTGCTCTACCGCCGTGCCACCTGATCAGCTTCAACTCTTTCTCTGTCTTGGCGCTCGATCAGCCAGCATTCAGCATTGACGTGAGCGGCGGCTATCGCTAGAATGCTCTTACTTTCTGACCGTGTTGGCAGTAGCCTGTTTCCTCAGGTCACCCCCTGAGCTAAGGAGTTTGTCTCGTGGCAACAACCTATAACATTGAAGCCGAATCGCGCAGCGTGGTCGGCAAAAAAGTGAGCCAGCTTCGCGTACAGGGGTTGGTACCGGCAGTCATCTACGGCGCACGGTTCGAACCGGTGAACGTGCAAATCCCTTACCGTCCGCTCGAACTCGCGCTCCGTAGCGCGGGCGGCACCCATCTGATCAACGTCAATTTCGACGGCAAAACTCAGTCCGTCATCACCCGTGAAGTGCAGCGCGACGTGCTTCGCGGCACCATCCTGCACGTCGATTTCCTCGCCGTCGATGCCTCGACGCGCATCACGACCGAAGTCGCCGTCCATCTCAAAGGCACAGCTTCAATTATCGAGCTGCGTCAGGCGGTGCTGATCCATACGTTGTCAACACTGACGATTGAAGCGCTGTCCGCCGATTTGGTCAACTCGATTGAAGTTGACATTTCCGGGCTGCAAGAAGTTGGCGATGCGATTTACGTCCGCGACCTCGATTTGCCCTCGGCACTGACGATCCTCAACGACGGCGACGAAATGATCGCCCGCATCAGCCCGCTGCGTGCTCTGGTCGAGGAAGTGGTGGAAGGTGAAGAGGGTGAAGGCGCCATCGAGCCGGAAGTTATCGCCCGCGCCCGCCTTGAAGAAGACGAAGAATAATCAGCTTCAAGTTACGACTATGCATAACAAAAGCCCCGCACGCTGCGGGGCTTTTTTGTTGCTAAATGGAAAACAGCGAAAGCGAAAATCGCATTGGTAGGGACAGGGCGTGAGCCTGCCCCTGCGCTGTAACCGGATCAGGCTTCAGCGGCGGCGGTGTCCTCGGCGGCGGCATCATTCTCCGGCGCGTCGTTGAGCATCGGATCCGCTTCGTCGCCGCTGACGATCTCGCTGCTGCCATCCATCACCGCAACCGCGACGATCTCGTCGTCATTGGCAAGATCGATCACCTTCACACCCTGCGTGTTGCGCCCGATCTCCCGAATCTGCTCCAGCGACGTGCGCAGGATGACGTTGCCGCTGGTGATGATCAAGATGTCGTCGCCAGCATTGATGCAGTGCATCGACACGACCGGACCGGTCTTTTCGTTGCGCGCCAGCGTCAGGATACCAGATCCATAACGCCCCTGCACGCGGTAGTCTTCGATTGGCGTGCGCTTGCCGTAGCCGCCGCGCGTGATCACCAAGACGTGCGTATCATCCGGCTCGACCACGTCCATGCCGACCACCACGTCCTCGCCAACCAAGCGGATCGAATTCACACCGCCCGCCTGCCGTCCCATCACCCGGATATGCTTTTCGTGAAAGCGAATGCTCTGTCCGTTTTCGGTGACGAGGATCACGTGTTGGTCGCTGTTGGTGTGCTTCGCCCAGTTGAGCGTGTCACCGTCGTCCAGCGACATTGCGATCAACCCGCTGGGACGCACCGCCGCGAAATCTTCAAGATCGACGCGCTTGATCCGCCCGAAGCGGGTCGCCAGCACGAAACAGCCGTCGCTCTCGAACGACGAGACCGGCACAATCGCCGTGATGTGCTCGTCCGCGCCCAGCGCCAGAATGCTGTGAACCATCGTGCCTTTGCCCGCCCGTGTCGCTTCGGGGATGGCGAAAGCACGCTCGCTGTAAACCTTGCCCCAGTCGGTGAAGAACAGGATGGTGTCAAGGCTGTTGGCGATGACGATATCGACCAAGCCGTCTTCCTCTTTGGTCATCATCCCCATCACACCCTTGCCACCGCGCCGCTGCGCGCGATAGGCGGTCGAGGGCACGCGCTTGATGTAGCCCTGCCGTGAGAGCAGGATGGCGACTTCTTCGTCGCGCACCAGATCCGCTTCGTCGAACTCGGTGCTGACGCCATAGATCACGTCAGTGCGCCGGTCGTCGCCGAATTTCTCGGCAACGTCGGTGATGTCCTCGCGGATTAGCGCGAGAATCTTCGCCGGTGATGCCAGCAAGTCCTCAAGGTAGCCGATCCGCGCCATCACTTCGTCGAATTCATTTTGGAGCTTCTGCTGTTCCAACGCGGCAAGCCGCCGGAGCTGCATGTCGAGGATTGCGTTCGCCTGTGGTTCGCTCAGGTCGAAGTGGGTCATCAGGCTGGCGCGCGCCAACTCGGTATCGTCCGCCGCGCGAATCGTGCGGATGATCGCGTCGAGGCTCGACAGCGCCTTGAGCAGCCCTTCAAGGATATGCGCCCGCCCGCGCCGTTTGTCGAGTTCGAACTCGGAACGCCGAACGATCACCTCGTAGCGATGCTCGATGTAGATTTGCAGCATGCGCTTCAAGCTGAGCGTGCGCGGCTCGCCGTTGACTAACGCCAGCATTTGGATGCTGTAGGTGCTCTGAAGTTGGGTGTATTTGTAAAGCTGGTTCAGCACTTTGAGCGGCTGCGCGCCTAGCTTGAGTTCGACCACTAACCGCATCCCCTGCCGGTCGGATTCGTCGCGCAGGTCGTGGATCTGGGTGAGGCGGTCATCGCGCACTAACTGCACGATCCGCTCGATTACGGCGACCTTGTTGACCTGATAGGGAATCTCGTGGAAGACGATACGGAAGCGGTCGTTCTTCCCTTCCTCGACTTCAGCTTTGGCGCGAATGACCACCCGCCCGCGCCCGGTCGCATAGGCTTCTTTCATCTCATCGCCCGCGACCACCAACGCCCCGGTCGGGAAGTCCGGTCCGGTGACGAACTGCATCAAATCGTCAACGCTGATCTCGTCGTAGCGTTCGTAGTTGTCGATCAAGTAAGAGATTGCCGCCGCCAGTTCGCGCAAATTGTGCGGCGGAATGTTGGTCGCCATGCCGACGGCGATCCCGCTCGCGCCGTTGAGCAGCATATTCGGCAGCCGGGCGGGCAGCACCAGCGGTTCCTGCTGGGTGCCGTCGTAGTTATCGCCGAAATCGACCGTATTCATGTCGATATCGACGAGCATTTCCTCCGCCAGCCGCGACAGTCGCGCTTCGGTGTATCGCATCGCCGCCGGACTGTCGCCATCGACGCTGCCGAAGTTGCCCTGTCCATCGACTAGCATGTAGCGCAGCGAGAAGTCCTGCGCCATCCGCGCCATCGCATCGTAGACCGAGCTATCGCCGTGCGGGTGATACTTGCCCAACACCTCGCCGACGATACGAGCGCTCTTTTTATACGAAGAGTTCGCCCGGATGCCCATGTCGTACATCGCAAACAGGATGCGCCGATGCACCGGCTTCAAGCCGTCACGAGCATCGGGCAGCGCGCGCGCGACGATCACGCTCATCGCGTAATCGAGGTAACTGCCGCGCATCTCCTCATTGATGCTGACAGGACGAACCGAACCAATGTAATCAACCATAGGATTCACTGCGCTGGTGCTCCGCCGTGCAGCACAGCGCTAACTCCTTTCGTGCTCTAGCCGAGTTGAGGTGAGCGCACATTCGCGGGCAAAAAGCGGATTCTTTCGATCAGTTTCGACCAGCAGGGTCTAGAGTTTCTCAAAAAAACACACCTCTCTTGATCGCTCTATTATACTTGAAAGTGGTCTCGAAATCCAGCGATTTTCTGCCCTCGTACACCACCCGTTAATAAAGTTATTTTAGTACATATGAGCTACCTTTCAAGAATACGAAGTGCTGGCGTAGCATGAGCGTTGAGTTCGCCGATTTAGCTTATGCTACACTGATCTTAAGGTTCAGCTTCGGGTTGGGATCATTTGAGAATGCGTGCGATACAACGGTTTCGTCCTCTGCTCATCGCCATCATAGTTTTATGGTTCGGCAATGTTTTACCCGCTTTAGGGCAAGATGATCGTTACGTTGAATTCATCTTTGAGCAGGAATTTGGAGTTCCTGGGGTGTCAACAACACCAACCAGCGTCGGTGCAGCTTTTTTCAATTACATTTTCACAGGGCTAGAGCAAAACCTGAACGCCGCCGGAGTCCGCTTGCTTCAGACAAGTTGGGAACGGTTGCTAGACGGTCACCAAGCTGATCTCGCAATGATTGGTTCTGGTTTTGCCGATGGGCGGCTCAGCCTATACCTCACTCCAAGCGGGGAGATGCTCAAGCGCGTCTCCTCGGTTCTGTCGGGGCGTCTTAGCTCGAGTCTCAACTTATCTGGAGGATTCATCATTTCAGGTGACGGTCACGAAGTGCGGGAGTTCATTCTCAATCTTGCGACAGGATTGAGCTTATATGCCGTTGATCGATGTCAGCAGGCACTCCCGTATTTAGAAGCTGCGCGAAGTCTTTCTGCGGTGTGGGGCAACCAAGTTGAACATGCTCAAGCATTCGTCGATTTCTATCGAGGCGGATGTATGATCCTAGAACGGCGCTACGCTGACGGCATCGTCGTCTATGAAACCATGATGTCGAGCACCATACCGCTTTACACAACGGCAGAGATCAATCTCGCTTGGCTATATCTACAGGTAGGGCGCGAAGATGATGCACTGGAACTTATGGGGCGACTGCTTGAGGACACGCCCGATCCCCTCTATGTGTTAACGCATCGTTCCCAACTCTACGCTCTCGCCTTGCGCTACGACGAAGCGATTGCCGACATGGACGCAGCGATAGCGATGAAGCCCAACGATCCAGCACTCTACGTCGAGCGCGGGCAGCGGATTCTGCTACTCTACCAGTGGGATCGCGCCCTCGCTGACTACAACCACGCGCTCGAACTCGATCCCGATTACGCCGACGCCTACTACTATCGCGGCATCCTCTATGCCAGCGTCCCCGAAGGCATCAACGCCCGCCGTAATGCGCTGGCAGACTTTCGGCATTACCTCGAACTCACGCCAGCAGGCGATCATGCCGAAGACGCTGCGCGCTACATTAGCGAGATTCAGGCACAGTTCGACGCGCTGGCGACCACCACCCCTTGAACGAAACGCCTAATCGGTGTACAAATCACGTACGCTAATCTAACCTTTGTTTGATAAATATCCTTTTGAGGAAGTGACTTCCGATGAAAAAATGGTTAATTATCATCGCCGTATCGGTGGTGGCGCTCGTTATGGTCGGCTATGTGGTCGTCGGGGCGATGGTCTACAACCGGCTGACCGAAGTCGCGCCCCACTGCGATAACGATCCGGTCGAATACGCCAACACGCCCGCCGCCTTCACGCTCGACGACGTCGATCCAGCTCCCTACTTGATGCCTGATTATCAGGAAGTCAGTTTTCCCAGCCGCGACGATCACCTGAACATTGCCGCGTGGTGGATTCCGGGCGCGGGTGTGACCGACCCGTCCGCCATACCCACTGTGATCCTCGTGCATGGCTTGGGCGGCTGCCGTCGCAGCCCGGCGGTCTTGTTGGCGGCGGGGATGCTGCATCGCAACGGCTTCAATACCCTGCTGATCGACTTGCGCGATCAAGGCGACTCGCAGATCGAGGACGGGCGTTATGCCGCCGGAACTGAGGAATATCGTGACGTGCTCGGCGCGTGGGATTGGTTGATCAGCGATCAGAACATCGCGCCCGAACAAATCGGCTTGTTCGGCACCTCGCTGGGCGCGGCGACTGCCTTGATCGCGATGGGCGAAGAGCCGCGCGTCGCCGCGACGTGGGAAGACAGCAGCTATGCCGACCTCCACGTCGCCGCCCAAGCCGAACTCGCGCGCAACGGCTACCCGACCATGCTCGCCGACAGCGCCGTCTGGATCGGCAAGCTGATCTCCGGCGACGATCTGGGGTCGCTCAGTCCGCTGGGTGCCATCGCTAAGCTGAACGGTCGCCCGATCTACATCACGCACGGCGATGCCGATACCCGCCTCAGCGTCCAGTACGCCTACGACCTCGCCGATGCCGTTCGCGCGCAGGGCGGCACGGTCGAGCCGTGGATCGTCCCCGGCGCGAATCACGTCGGCGCGATGTTCCTCCAGCCAGAAGAATACGAACGACGTCTCGCCGACTTCTTCCAAACCTATCTAGGAGCTAACCCGGCATGAAGCTGCTGCGTGCTGTCCTGTTGTTTGTCCTGCTGATCCTCGTCGTGGCGCTGGCTGGCGGCTTCGTGATCGCCAGCGACACGCTCAACAGCCCCATGCCGCAGACCAGCGGCACGCTCGACGTCACCGGGTTGAATGCCGAGGTCGAAGTCTTGCGCGACGATCTGGGCATCCCGCACCTGTACGGCAGCTCGTCGCACGACTTGTACTTCGCCCAAGGCTACGTCCAAGCGCAGGATCGCTGGTGGCAGATGGAGTTTTACCGTCACACCGGCAGCGGATCGCTTGAGGAGCTGACCGGCAAGAACGCCGACCTCTTCGGCACCGACGTCTTCATCCGCACAGTTGGCTGGCGACGGACAGCCGAAGCCGAAGCCGCCCAGCTCAGCCCCGACGACAAGGCGATGCTGCAAGCCTTCGCCGACGGCGTGAACGCCTACATCCTCAACCGCGCGCCGGAAGCGCTGGCGGTCGAGTACCGTCTGCTCGGTCTCACCGGCGTCAGCATCCAGATTACCCCCTGGACGCCAGTCGATACGTTGGTATGGGGCAAAGTGATGGCTTGGAACCTCACCGACAGTTACAGTTACGAACTCGTGCGCCAGCAGCTCTATAACAGCGTCGGCGCGGAGATGGCAGCGGATTACACGCCGCCCTTCCCCTTCGGCGACCGCCCGACCATCCTCTACCCGGAAGACCTGCCGATCACGCCCGACAGCCTTGCGCCAACCCCTCTGAGCGCAGTTGACGGCTCGGCGGACGCGGCGACCCGTGCCTCCGCCAAGCCCACTGATCGGCTGATGGCGGGGAACGTCCAAGCGGACACCGCCTTCGATCCCGGTATCGGCAGCAATGACTGGGTCGCCACCGGCAAGCTGACCGAAAACGGCACGCCGCTACTGGCGAACGATCCGCACCTCGGCATTCAGATGCCGTCGATCTGGTACGAGATCGGCTTGCACTGCCTCCCGGTCACGGAGAGCTGCCCGCTGAACGTCGTCGGTTTTGCCCTCTCTCCCTCGCCCGGCGTGATCGTCGGTCATAACGATCACATTGCGTGGGGCGTGACCAACGTCGGCGCCGACGTGCAAGACCTCTACGCCATCACCGTCAATCCAGATAATCCGCTTCAATATCGCTGGAATGGCGCATGGCGCGACATGACCGTCCACGACGAGACGATCCGCTTCGGCGACGGCAAAGAGCCGGTGACGATTCAGGTGCGGGAGACTCATCTCGGCGCGATCATCAACGACAACAAGATCGACGACGCCACCGGCGAGCCGCTCGGCTTCAACAACGACGACCCGATGGCGCTGCGCTGGACTGGCAGCGATCCCGGCACGCTGTTCGGAGCGGTGCGCTTGCTCGACAACGCCGCCAACTGGGAACAGTTCCGCGCCGCACTCAGCTTGTGGGACGTGCCGTCGCAGAACTTCGTCTACGCCGACGTGAACGGCAACATCGGCTACCAGACGCCGGGACGCATCCCGATTCGCCCGGCGGGTTACACCGGGCTGCTGCCCACCAGCGCCACCAGCGACGCTGACGTCTGGCAGGGCTTCATCCCCTTCGACGACCTGCCCCGCATCCTCAACCCGGCGCGCGACTACATCGTGACCGCCAATCAAGCGGTCGTCCCGCCCGAATACTACGATCAGCTTGCCGCCAAGCTCGGCAGCGATGCGAATTATCAACTCAGCTACGACTCTGCCTACGGGGAGCGCGCCCAGCGGATCACCGAACTACTCAAGGAGCACGCGCCGAACAGCGTAACCAGCTTCCAGCAGATTCAGGGCGACAACAAGAACCTCAACGCCGCCGGGATGCTGCCCTACCTCGCCGACTTGCAGCTTGAACGCGGTTCGGTCAGCGAAGCGCGCGATTTCCTGATCGATTGGGACGCCAACATGGGCGCGGACAGCGCTCAAGCCGCCCTGTTTGCCGAGTTCAACGCGCGCTTGCTCGCCAACCTGTTTGACGATCAACTGCCGGAGGATATCCACGCCGACAATCACGAACTCTGGTCGGCGCTGCGGTTGATGGCGGATCCGGAAAACATCTGGTGGGATGACGCCCGCACGCCCGACGTGGTCGAGACCCGCGACGATATCTTGTCGCTCTCGCTGCGTGAAGCGCTCAGAGCGACCGTCGCCGCGCTGGGCAACAATCCGGCGGAGTGGAGCTGGGGCAAGCTGCATACGGCGACTTTCGTCAGCAACCCGTTGGGCGCCAGCGGCATCAGCTTGCTGGAAAATCTGGTTAATCGGGGACCTTACCCGGTCAGCGGCGGCACCGACAGCGTCAACGCGACCGGCTGGTCACCCGCGTCGGGGAATTTCGAGGTTCAGTCGCTGCCGTCAATGCGCATGGTCATCGACGTAGCGAACTTCGACAGCAGTCTGTTTATCACGACAACCGGAGAAAGCGGGCATCCGGGCGACCCGCACTATGACGACATGATCGAGTCGTGCGATTCAGATCGACGCTCACCCGATGCTCTGGAGCCGCCGCGCGGTCGAAGCAGCGACGAAGGATCGGCTCTTGCTCCGTCCAGCGGGCTAACTTAGACGACGAGAATACAGCACATGGGCGCGGCAGCCAGTCGACAGACGATGCCGCGCTCGTTGGGCTAGAGCACCAAGCGTCCGGTCGCCAGCAGCAGCGCCAGCCCGAGCACGCAAATATTCATGAACAGAAAGATCGAGAGGAACATGCGCTCGACGGCAGTCATACCGAGAAAATGGTGTTCTTCCCGGACGTCGTCGAACATGAAGATGTCTTCGTCGGCGTCAATTTCGGTGCCCTGTTGCGTACTGCTGCGCAGCTCGTCGAGGTTCATCGTTCCCACTCCTAAAGACTTTTCTCCATTCTAGCGTAAAAATACTAGACGCGGCTACAACTCGAAGTAATTCTTTCGCGCTTCCATTGAGCCCGACGAAACTTTCAGGGAATTTGAACCTTCTTGTGTGCGCTATCACGTATTGTCTGAATGTTCATCTGATAAATGTCTAGGTTCCTTTCAAGTTCTTGAACAATGTCATCAAAATTCGTAAATCGGATTACAGCGTCACTATCCCAGGCGCTAAAGTGTGCTTTATCATATTCATCGTAGAAGTAGAAATAATCGTCTGGATCATTCTTGACAATCAAGCACGGCGAGTTGAACGCCACATCCCCATAGGCATATGGATTTAGGAGCATTTGGGAGGTTGTCTTGATCGCAAATATGGTCGGGGTTCCTAGGTACAGCCGAACGTTGTCTGGGTCGAGATTCCACTCTTTCAGGATGCGTAAGCTCTGGACGATCTCTTTGCCGATATCCTTAAACTTCCGAGCTTCTTGATCAGCGCGCAAATCGGCGACAGCGGGGTGCGTCAGAAGAAACTTAACCTGAATGCTGCCTCCGTCTTCTCTTTTTCTGTCCGCATTTTGCCTTTAGCGCCTCACGAGCCTTTTTATACTGGTACTTTTGCAGCAAACCCAGCAGTGAAGAGCCAATCACGACAATTTCGTTCGTTTCTTCCTCAATGGCTTTGATGAACTTTTTGAGCGCCATTTCGCGGCGTCGATACGTGCTAACGATCCCAGCTTCTCGGAACGCCTGCAGCATGTCGATTTCCTCCCGGTATTTATCGATCAAATCTCTATATGGCGTCCTCGCTTTCAGTTCGTCGATTTGACCCGTGAGTTCACGTAAAGCAATGACCAGCCGGTCATAACGTCGCTCAAGTGGTTGTTTTCTACGGGTGAACTCTTCAATATCCAGTGCTGCCGAAACCGGATTTACCACCCCGAGGAAATCCACTTCCGCCGTGCTAATTTGTTTCTTCACCGTTTCGACGCAGTTTTTCACATCGTCATCACTCTCGATTTCGTAAAAAATGTTGCGGAAATCTCCAACGTCGAAAGGTATCTTTTCTCCTTTCTGAATTATGGAGATGACTGGTTTCCGCGTCGCATGACGGATTGCGAGTTCGTAAAATACGTTCGGGTTTTGTCCTGTCAGGTCAGCAACTACAAGTTCATCATTAAGCAGATGTTGGATTATGTCCGGCGTGATATTCCCCGGTTTAGCGATTTTGTCCGAACGTATCGCCTTGTAGCCAAAAGCTTTGACAGCCGGCTCAATAATAAGGCATAAGGCTTTGTCTGCATGAATCCGAGTTGGAGAATTTTCTTCACCTATAGCAGAAATCACAAAACAGGTTTTCTCGACCATCATGTCGTCCCCATGGTTAAAATTAGTAATTTATTTAGAATTAGCCTAGCACTAAGATAGGGCAATTCCAGCCCCCAATTTAAGAGGGGTTCCAATACCACCAACCGCTACGCGGACACTAGCTCGCGCGCTTCCAGCCGCCATCGACCAGCCGGAAGATCACGTCCGCTTGGCTGGTCGCGGGATTGCCGATCTGCACGGTGGCGCGAAGCTGCGGCGTCCCGTTCGCGTCGCGCTCGCCGACCACCGACACGACGGTCAGCGGATCACTGCTTTCGCCCGCGCTGAAGCGGGCATAGGCTTGGGTGCGGATGGCTTCATCGCCCACGTCGTACAACGCGAGGAAGTTGGTTTCGTCGCGCGCGGCGTCCAAATCGTGTTCGAGCGCCAGCCGCCACGTCAGGAAATCGCGCCAGTCGAGGCTGGCGGTGTCCAGCGACGCGCCGGTGATGGCGCTGATCGCGCTGATGTCGGAGGCGGGCTGGAGCGCTTGCAGCAGCCGCCCGACCGCCGCATCGCCGTAATTTTCCGCCAAGCTGCTGATCAGATAAGCGTTAGTCTCGACCTGTGCAAAACGCTTGACCAGCCAATCGCTAATCGCCAGCTTGAGGAAACTGGCGTCGGCGGGATACAGCGGGCTGAAGCCGTCGAGCAGTCGATTCGCCAGCAGCGTCGCCGCATCGAATTGCGTATCGCCGTCGAACAACTGATCCAGCCGCGCGCTGCCGACGTAGGGCGACGGCAGTTGCAGCGTCCCGTCGCCCGCTGGCGACCAGCCGACTTGAAGCAGCGGATCGGGGATGATTTCGATGGTCAGCGCTGGTAGCGGCGTGCAGGTCAGTGCGCCGCAAGCGGTTTGCAGCCACTGCGCGACATTCAACGCGACGGCGTGCGCCGCATCGCGCGTCAAGGGCGTGATAATGCACCGTCACGTTATCCGCCGTGAGCGTCTGCGCCTCGCCCCAGAAGGTGTAATCCGGCGGCACGTGATACCAGCCGTCGTCGTAATGCCAGTAGAACCAGACGCGCCCGTAGGGGACACCGTCAATGATCTCCTCGACCTCAACCCGCCCGCGCATCCCATCGACCGTCGCATCAAGGATTTGCCCGGTCAAGTTGATCCGTCCCGCCTGTTTGAGCGCCTGATAGCGGGCAAAGGTCGCTTGCTGCTGCTGCTGCCAGTCATCGGTCGCGCTGCGTTGTAGACTGAGAAACGCATTCTGGTTGCCGATCCGCAGTTGCGCGACTTCGGCAGCGACCGAATCGCGCAGCAGTTGCTCAGTCTCCCAATCCGCTTGGCGCAGCCGCAGCGCGACCGCCCCCACCGCCCCGCCGATCAACGCCAGCAGGATCAACAAGACGATCAAAAAGCGCAGCCGCGCGCGCCGCCGCTTGCGCCGCGCCTCCGGGTCTTCGCCCGCGCTCTGCTGCTGATGATCCTGTTCGGCTTCAATTTCCCAGTCCAGCCGAATCCCCATAAGCCTTTTACCTCAGCTATGCTCTCGTGGAAGGGTTGTTGCGTTCCGCCTGTCCGCCTGCGTGCGAACGGCATCGCGGGTGAGGAGCAAACGAATTATCCGAGCGCAATATCCCCGGCGATCATCCGGTGCAGCGCTCCGCTGTCGCTGCGGATCAACAGCGCGCCATTGCGATCCACCGCCTCGGCGACGCCCTCGACCTGCCCGTCGATCCGGCGGATCGACACGCGCCGCCCCAACATCACCAAGCGACTGCGCCAGCCTTCGTAGAGCGCTTGCGAGTTCAGCCGCAGCGACCAATAATCGAGCCGATCCAGCAAATTTTGCAGCAGTAACAGCCGATCCAGCGTCCCAGCCGCCGTTTCAAGGCTGATCGCCGTGTCGGCAAATTCCGTCTGACTGAAGTCGACGCGCACGTTGATGCCAATGCCGAGCACCGCGCCGCGCAGTTCCGCGCCGCGCCAGCAAGCTTCCGGCAGCACACCGCAGAGCTTGCGCCCGTCGATCTGCACGTCGTTGGGCCACTTGATGCCCGCTTCGACGCCGAGACTCTCCGCCAGCTCGCAGACGACCAGCGCGCCCATCATGCCCACATAGGTCAGCATTGTCGCCGGTGGACGCAGAATGTACGAGAACATCAGCGCCGTCCCCGCCGGAGCATACCACGACCCGACCCAACCGCCCGCGCCCGTGCGACTGCTCGTCGGCGATGACGATGCTGCCGCCTACCGGCGCGCCATCATCCAACCACGCCATCGCGTGATCGTTGGTGCTCCCGGTTTGCCGATAGAAATGGATAGCTCGTGGGGCTAACGCAGCTTGCAGCCGATCACTCGTGAGTTCCGACATCCAACGCATCCTCTAGGTCGTTCGTCGGGAATTCTATCACATTGCCCCGGACACCCAAGCATCGAGATCGTGCAACATGACCAACGCGGCTCCCGTAGGTGGATTGCTATGGAACGGGGGTTTTAGGACAAGATATGCTATATTCAGGTTGTACCTTTACAAGCAGATTACGATTTTGAAGATGATGAGGTGTTTAGATGCGACTTAATCGACGTTCACTGATTTACTCTCCCTGTCAGCGCTGCTGCTGATCGGGCTGGTTCCAGTCGCCGCTCAGGACAGCACGACGCTGATCGTCTGGGATAACTGGACGCGCGACTCCGAGCAGGCGATGATCGAGCAGCTCGACGCCCAGTTTGAAGCCGACCACCCCGGCGTGACGATCCAGCGCGAAGCTTACAGCACCGACGACCTCGGCTTGCTGCTGCCGCGCGAACTCTCGCAGGCCAGCGGTCCCGACGTAGCCATGATCAATCAGGGCTTGACCAACATGGCGGCGCTCGTCAAAGCCGGGCTGCTGCTGCCGCTGAACGACTACGCCGATCAATATGACTGGTGGAGCCGTTACGGGATGGGCTTGCACGGGCGGAACATGGTCACCGACGACGGCTCGCAGGTTGGCAGCGGCAAGCTTTACGGCATGTCCGTGACCGCCGAAGTCGTCGCCACATTCTACAACAAGCAAATCTTCAGCGACCTCGGTCTTGAAGTGCCCGCGACGTGGGAAGACCTCGTCGCCGACCTCCAGACCATCAAGGACGCGGGCTACGTGCCGATCACCTTCGGCAACCTTGAAGGCTGGCCCGGCATTCACACCTACGGTGCGCTGGCGCACGTCTACAGCGATCTCGACGCCATCAACGCCATGATCTACCGCCAACCGGGTGGCACGTTCCAGACCGAGGGCAACCTCAACGGCGCGCAGACGTTTGTCGATTGGATCGACGCCGGTTACTTCTCGCCCGGTTACGCCGGGATGGACAACGACACCGGCGCGTTGGGCGAATTCACCAGCGCCAAGAGCGCGATGTGGCTCGCCGGAAGCTGGAACTCCGGTTCGATTAGCGGCGTGCTGGGCGAAGATAACGTCGGCTTCTTCCTGCTGCCATCACCGATGGGCGAGGAAGTCGCCCCGACGATTGGCGGGATTGGCTTGGGCTACGGCATCCGCGCGACCAGCGCCAACGCCGACCTCGCCGCCCAATACATCGACACCATCACCAGCGCCGACGCCGCCAATGTGCTGTTTGACGCCGGTTTCCTGCCCGCGATCGCCGTTGACGACTCCAAGCTGACCGAGGGCACGCTCACCGCCGACCTCGTCCACGCATGGAACACCATCAGCGCCGCCGATAAGGTCGGGCAGTACTTCGACTGGACGCTGCCGGACCTCGGCGCGCGGGTTCAAGAACTGGCGGCGAAGGTCGTCACGCCCGAAGAATTCGTCAGCGAAGTCCAAGCGGATTACGAAGCAGGCGCTTCGTCGTAAATCAGGTCATCAAGCGAATTTCACGTAGGGGCAGGACTAAGTCCTGCCCCTACAATCTGCGAGACTCAGCCACGAATGAATAACACCGAACTTCAAAGCCCACCAGCACCCACTTTCGCCCAACGGCTGAGCCGCGCGCTCAACCCGCCGAGCAACAGCGGCGCGCTGCGCAACGGCAAACAGGCGTACCTGTTCATCCTGCCCGGCTTCGTGATTTACGTGGCATTCGTCCTGCTGCCGATCTTCAGCACCGTCCGCTACAGCTTCTACGACTGGACGGGCTTCAGCGAGCCGACTTACATCGGTTTCGCCAACTACGCCGAACTGATCCGTGACCCGGACGTGCTCCGCGCCATCAGCAACAACGCCTTCTTCGTCATCTTCTACACCATCATTCCCATCTTGGTCGGCTTGTTCCTGACTTCGCTGATGACGCGCACCAAGCTGCGCGGAATGGCGCTGTTTCGCACCGGCTTGTTCATTCCGCAGGTGATGAGCGCGGTCGTCGTCGGCATCATCTGGCGCTGGCTGTTCACGCTCGACGGACCGATCAATCAGGTCTTCGTCGCCGTCGGCTTGGAGTCGTGGGTGCGTCCTTGGCTGGGCGATTTCACCTACGCCCGCTACGCCGTCGGCATCGTCGGCTCGTGGGTCGAATACGGGCTGTGTATGGTGCTGTTCCTCGCCGGGATGCAGGGGATCAACACGGAACTTTACGAGGCGGCGGTCGTCTTCGGCGCGAACGCTTGGCAGCAGTTCCGCTATGTGACGCTCCCCGGCTTGCGTCAGCAGATTTTGGTCGCCTTTATCCTGACGTTCATCGCCGCCCTGCGCGTCTTCGACCTCGTCTTCGTGCTGACCAATGGCGGACCGGGCAAGACAACCTACGTCACCAGCTATCTGGTCTACCAGCAGACTTTTCAGCGCAACCGGGCGGGCTACGGTGCGGCGATTGCCGTCACTCTCGCGCTAGTGATCGTGGTCGTCTCGGCGACGGTCAATTGGCTGCAAGCGCGAACCGAAGGCGAAGCCAATGCGTAACAGCCCGGCGCGTACCGCGCTCACCTACCTGATCCTGACCGTCTTCCTGATCGCAGCGCTGCTACCCTTCATCGGCATCATCTTCACCGCCTTCAAGACCACCGCCGAACTCGCCAGCAGCCCGTTCGCCCTGCCGCAGCAGTGGAATTTCGACAACTTCGTCGAAGCGTGGAACGGCGCGCGGTTTGGCAGCTATTTTGGCAGCAGTTTGATCATCGTCGTCCCCGTCGTGATCATCGCGACGATCCTTTCGACTATGTCCGGATTCGGCTTCGGCATGTTCCGCTTCCCCGGCGATAACTTGCTGCTGCTGATCATCCTGCTCGGCTTGATGGTGCCGTTCGAGGCGGTGATCATCCCGCTGTGGCAGATCATGGGCGACCTCGGCTTGCGCAACAGCTACTGGGCGCTGATTCTGCCGCAAGTCGCGCTCAGTTTCGCTTTCGGCACCTTCTGGATGCGCGCCAACTTCAAGAACATGCCGTCCGAACTGGTCGATGCGGCGGTGGTGGACGGCTGCACGACGTGGGGCGTGCTCTGGCGCATCCTGTTTCCGCTCGCGCGCCCGGCGCTGCTCTCGCTGGTGGTGCTGCTGTTCATGTGGACGTGGAACGAGTTTTTCCTCGTGCTGGTGATGGCGTCGGGCGATCTGCGGACGCTGCCGGTCGGCTTGGCGCTGCTGCGCGGGCGCTACTCGGCGGACGTGCCGGTGATGGCTGCCGCGTCGATCATGGTGTTCCTGCCGGTGCTGATCGTCTACGCCTTCTTCCAGCGCTCGTTCATCGCCGGGATGATCTCCGGCGCGCTGAAGGGGTAAATCCGAACCGCCAAGTGCGCCAAGAAAAAATAAAGAGTTAACGCAAAGGCGCAAAGGCAGAAAGACGCAAAGAAAAGAGAAGCTTTACTTGGCGATGGCAACCGAAGGTTGCACGGCGTCTTGGCGGTTAATCAATCTTTTTCAGTCCTTCCACTCTCATAACCTATCGATTGGCACGGTGATTTAACGTCAGCGTGCTATAATCCGACCGTCTGGAATATCGAGCGAGTACCGTCTCTATGGATCACCTTTACACCCCTTGGCGCATGGCGTACATTCGCGGCGAAAAGCATCCGGTCGATGGCTGCGTCTTCTGCCAGCTCGCCGCCGATTTCGACAACGACACGCTGATCATCGCGCGATCGGAGCACGTCTTCGTGACGCTCAACCTCTACCCCTACAACAACGGTCACCTGATGGTCCTGCCCTACGATCACGTCCAGTCGCCGGAGCAGATGTCGCTCGAAGCGCTGACCGACCTAATGCTGACGGTCAACCGGGCGATGGCAGCGCTGCGTAAGGTCTACAATCCGGCTGCCTTCAACCTCGGCGCGAACGTCGGCGCGGCGGCGGGCGCGGGCATCGCCGAGCATTACCACTTCCACATCGTCCCGCGCTGGAACGGCGACTCGAATTTTATGACCGTGGTCGGCGACACCCGCGTGATCCCGGACTCGCTCGAAAACAGTTATCGCGAAATCAAACAGGCTTGGACTGAACTCTACGGACAGGAAGAACATGACGAACCATCGTGAAGCAGTGATTCTCGGTGCGGCACGCACGCCGACCGGCAAATTTCTTAGGCGCGCTCTCGTCGCTGAGCGCCGCCGAACTCGGACAGGTCGCCGTGCGCGCCGCCGTCGAGCGCAGCGGCATCAACGCCACCGACATCAGCGAGCTGGTGCTCGGCAACGTCGTCAGCGCGGGCGTCGGTCAGGCGCTGCCGCGTCAGGTCAGCTTCGGCGCGGGCTTGCCGGAGAGCGTCGGCGGCGTGAGCGTCAACAAGGTCTGCGGCAGCGGCTTGAAAGCCGTCATGCTGGCGTCCGCCATGATCCGCGCCGAAGATGGCGACCTGTTACGTGGCGGGCGGCGTCGAGAGCATGAGCCGCGCGCCCTTCCTCGACGACACCCACCGCATGGGGCACAAGTACGGGCACGTTCAACTGCGCGACTCGCTGCAAAGCGACGGGCTTGTGGTGCTCGCTCTGCGATTGGGGCATGGGCAACGCCGCCGAATTCATCGCCCGCGAGCTCGAGCGTCACCCGCGAGGAGATGGACGAACTCGCCTATCGCAGCCACATGAACGCCGCCGCCGCCACCGAGAGCGGCAAATTCGACGCCGAGATCGCCCCGGTGACGATCGCCTCGCGCAAAGGCGAGATCGTCGTCAAGCACGACGAAGGCATTCGCCCGGATACGTCGCTGGAAGCGCTGGCGAAGCTCCCGGCAGCCTTCGAGCAGGACGGCAGCGTCACGGCGGGCAACGCCCCCGGCATGAACGACGGCGCGGCGGCGCTGGTCGTCGCCAGCCGCGACTACGCCGAAGCAGCACGGGCATACGCCGCTGGCGCGGATCGTCGGCTACGGTCAGGCGGCGGTCGAGCCGTCGTGGATTTTCTACGCGCCCGTCAAGGCGATCCCGGTGGCGCTGGCGCGCGCGGGCTGGTCGATGGCGACGTGGATTTGTTCGAGGTCAACGAAGCCTTCGCCGCGCAGGTCATGGCGGACGTGAAGGGTCTCGAAGCGCGACGGCTATCGACCTGCCGATGGAGAAGCTGAACGTCAACGGCGGCGCGATTGCGCTCGGTCATCCGTTGGGCGCGTCGCGGCGCGCGCGTGCTGATCACGCTGATCTACGCGCTCAAGGATCGCGGGCTGAAGCGCGGGATCGCGGCGCTCTGTCTCGGCGGCGCGGAAGCGGTCGCGCTGGCGGTCGAAATCGAAAACTGATCGGAGTGAATGAAGCATTGGACGAGAAAACGGTGTCAATTGGGGTCGCTCCTGACGTGATCACGTTCAAGCTTTACACCATTGAAAAACAATATTATCCGTCGTTAGAGTTTTATGTAGCGGTGTCTGCAAATGGTTTTTCTGGAAGCACCTTATGCTATTTCAGGCTCAGTGCGCTAGATGATTTTCTCGAACAATTGGAGAAACTCGACCGAACCCGTCAGGGCGAGGCAAAGCTCCAGCCAATGTCCGATCCATCGGAATATGCAAAGGTTCGCTTTAGGCTCTTTGCGCTGGATAAACTGGGGCATATCGCCGCTGATATACAACTACTGCGAATCCAATACCGGCGTAGACTCAACTCTGGACACCACAAAGCTGACCACCACATTCGAGATCGATGCAGGCAGTCTCGGCACAATTCAAGCGGGCTTTCGGCAGGTTCGTGCAGTATGGGCGTAAGAAAAGTTAAATGAGGAGTTGATCAATGGACTACGTAAATCTCGGCATGACCGGGCTAAAAGTCTCGCGGATTTGCCTCGGCTGCATGACCTACGGCGATCCCAACCAGCGCGACTGGTTTCTGGGCGAGGAAGCCGCCCGCCCCTTCTTCCAGCGCGCGCTGGAAGCGGGCATCAACTTCTTCGACACCGCCGACGTCTATTCGCTGGGCGTCAGCGAGGAGATCACCGGGCGGGCGCTCAAGGACTTCGCCCAGCGCGACGAAGTGGTGATCGCCACCAAAGTTCACGGTCAAATGGGCGATACGCCCAACCAGCGCGGCTTATCGCGCAAGCACATCCTGCACGCCATCGACGACTCGCTGCGGCGCTTGGGCACCGATTACGTCGATCTCTACCAGATTCACCGCTTCGATCGCGACACACCGATCGAGGAAACGCTCGAAGCGCTGCACGACGTGGTCAAGGCGGGCAAGGCGCGCTACATCGGCGCGAGCAGCATGTATGCGTGGGAGTTCGCGCAAATGCTCTACACCGCCGACCTCAACGGCTGGACGCGCTTCGTCTCGATGCAGAATCACTACAACCTCGATCTACCGCGAGGAAGAGCGCGAGATGATCCCGCTCTGCGAGGATCAAGGCATCGCCGTCATCCCGTGGAGTCCGCTGGCGCGCGGCTTCTTGGCGGGCAACCGCACCCGCGACAAGGGCGGCGAGACGACCCGCTCGCAAGAGCGACGGCTTCGCCCACAGCATGTACTACGCCGACAACGACTTCGAGACGCTCGATCAGGTCGAGGCGCTGGCGAGCGATCACGGCGTCAGCCCGGCGCAGATCGCGCTGGCGTGGATGCTGCACAAGCCCGCCATCACCTCGCCGATCATCGGCGCGAGCAAGATGCAGCACCTCGACGAAGCGATTGCCGCGCTCGACATCGACCTAGCGGCGCGGAAATGGCTCAGCTTGAAGCGCCCTATCAGCCGCACCGGGTCTTAGGGCATTCTTAACTCGTAGGTGGGAATCAAAAACGGCGCTCGTGAGCGCCGTAGGTCGTCATCACGGATAGGTGCTTGGGGCGCACGATCGTGCGCCCCGCTGGTCAAGCGGCTAAAGGTAACGCGCGCTGCCCATTGCCACCAGCGCGACCACCATCAGCCAAAAACCGAGACGCGCGTGTGTCGCCAGAAGTGCCGCCTTTTCGCGGATTATCGGCGCACCTTCCGGGCTGATCCCGTCGTCCGTTAGATACTTTGCTGATCGCCTCGCCGAGCGCCGCGCTCGCGCGCCCGGTGAACATCCCGCCGTGAATCCCGGCGATGATGCCGAACACCGCGCCGATCCCAAGCACCATGTTGCCAGTCTGCGAGAAGTGGCTGGTCGCGTTACCGACGATGTAGAGCAGAATCCCCGCCAGCATCGTGATTCCGGCAGCAGCGGGAAAGATCATCTGGGCGAGGCGGCTCTCGTTCATCGTCAGCGCGAAGCGCATCCCGACGACGCCTGATGCGGCGACGGCGGGCGAAATGATGAAGGTCTGCGTGAAGCCGACGCCGAACCAGACAAACGCGGCGACGATGTGGATGAGGCGAAGAAGCACGAGTACAACGTCCATGAGTATTCCCCCTCAAAGCGATTGTAGGTAGGCGATCAAGTCTGCAATTTGCTGCGGCGATAACTGGCGCTCATATTGAGTATACATCGTATTGCCGAAGCCGCTGACGACGTAGGCGCTCGGCTGCGTGATGCTGGTGTAAGCGTATTCTGCCAGCGACGCCGCTCCGGCTTCCGCCACCGGCGCGCTTGCCGCGAAATTCTGCAAGCTCGGTCCGGTCAGGTCGGAGCCATCGACCGTGTGGCAGGTCGCGCAGGCGGGTGCGCCGTTGATCCCTTCGGTGAACACCTGCGCGCCTCGTGCCGCATCCCCCGTCGGCAGATCGGCGAACGAAGTTTCCGGTGACGAACCGCAAGCCGCCAACAGCAGCGCGATCAAGATGAACAGCAATCAATTCATTCCCCCTCCGGCGATTGTCAACGGGTCAGCACTAGGTTATCGAAGTCAAACGCGCTACTACTATCGCAGGATATAAGAATTGTCACAACTGCCAATTCGATCAGTTTCGCCCCTAGTCATCTGGATCGCCCACGCGGGACAATAAAAAAGGGCGTTCAGTTGAACGCCCTTTCGCATCATTGCCGGATTTGCCGCTGAGGTGTGGGAACTCGCTCAATCACCCGCTTCGGCGAACATATTCCGCGCGTTCTCGATGTAGCTCAACGACTGGTGGCGGAAGTAGGTGTTGTACAATTCCGCGTAGTGACCGCTCTGCGCCATCAGTTGATCGTGGCTGCCCTGCTCGATGATTTTGCCCTGCGCCAGCACGATGATCCGGTCAGCGCTGCGGACGGTGCTCAAGCGGTGGGCGATCAGGATCGAGGTTGACTGCGACAGGATCAAGTCGAGCGCCTCCTGAATCTGCATCTCCGTGAACGGGTCGATGCTGGCGGTCGCCTCGTCGAGGATGAAGATCGCCGGTTTCTGCACCAGCACGCGCAGCAAGCTGACCAACTGCCGCTGCCCCATGCTCAAGCGCGCGCCGCGTTCGCCGACGTCGCTCTGCAAGCCATCCGGCAGCGTCTCCAACCACTCGCCGTTGCCCACGCTGTGAGCGATCTCGTCGATCTCGGCGTCGCTGGCTTCCGGGCGGGCGTAGCGGATATTGTCCTTCACCGTGCCGCTGAACAGGAAGGGCTGCTGCGGCACGATCCCCAACCGCCCGCGATACGCCTGCAAATTGAGGCTGCGGATGTCCTGCCCATCGACGCGGATCGTGCCGTTCTGGAACTCGTAGAAGCGGGTGAGCGCCTTGGCGATGGTGCTCTTACCCGCGCCCGTATGTCCGACGAAGGCGATACTCTCGCCCGGCTTGATGTCCAAGTTGAAGTGATCGAGCACGCGCTCGCCGTTCTTGTACTCGAAGACCACGTCGTCGAACTCGATCGCGCCGCGCATTGGCTCGTTGGGGATTTTGTCATCGGTCTGCTGGAGCACGTTCTCGGCGTCGATCAGCCCGAAAATCCGCTCGATGGCGCTGAATCCCTGCTGAATCTGGCTCCAGTACGAAGACAGGTTGATCACCGGGAACCAGAAGCGATCCACGCCCTGAATGAACAGATACCACGAGCCGACGTTAAGCGCCCCAGCAATGACGAAACTCGCGCCAATGTACAACAGCGTGCCGATCACGATGCCCGCCAGCGCGTTGAGCGCTGGAAAGACCATCGCCAGCACGAAACCGCGCCGCAGGTTGATCGTGTACGACTGGCGGTTCACTTCGTCGAACTCATCGTAGATCATCGCCTCTTGACGGAAGTTCTTGGCGACGCTAATGCCGGTCACGCTCTCCTGAATGTTGTCGTTGACCGCCGCCAGCGAGCGCGACCCTTGCCGCGTCGCCGTGCGGGCGAACTTGCGAAAGACCACCGTCAGCCCGAAGACAATCGGCATCATGCCGAGCAGCACCAGTGTCAAGCGCCATTCTCGCGTCAGCAGCACCAGAAACACCATGAAGAATTCGGTCATCTGGGCGATCAAATCGGTCGAGATCGTCAGGATCTGGCTGAGTTCCTGCGTATCGTTGGTGATGCGACTGACGATCTTGCCGGATTTGTTCTCGTCGTAAAAGGCGAGATCACGCTCGATTGCGGCGGCGAAAGCGTCCTTGCGGAGTTGGGCGATCACGTCGGCGATCACGCGCGTCGTCAGGAGACGGCGCAGCATGTGAATGAAGAAATCGAGCAGGGCGATAATCAGCAGCCCGACCACAACGTAAGTGACGGTGTTGCCGGAATTGCCGTCACGTAGCGCCTCGACACCCGCCGAGATCGTCACCGGGATGAGCGCGCCGATCGCCGCGAAGACGACTACCAAGCCGACGATCATCAGGAAGCGGCGCTTGAACGGCTTGAAATACGCCGCTAAGCGAACAACGAGATAGCGGTCGTCGTATTGGCGGTCGAAGGTCTCCGCAGCTAACCCGCCGAGTAAACCCATAGTCTCAAAACCTCATGTTACTTGGTGTACGTTGTCGATAAAACCGTTCGTCGCAGCTCACCACCAACCAGCTTCGACCCTCGCCGCTCGATTGCACAGAGCGGCGGTCGCGGGGTGAGGTAATGTTCTACTTGGCGTTCAATTGAGCGGGCGCGGCGTCGGCGTCGGCTTCGGTCGCCGGTTCATCGTAGCGCGCGAAAATGCGGCGGTAGGCGTCCGACGATTGCAGCAGGTCCTCGTGCTTGCCCTGCGCCACCACCCGTCCTTGCCGCACCACGACGATGTGATCCGCCCAGCGAATCTGCGAGAGGCGGTGCGTGATCAGCAGCGTCGTCCGTCCCTTCGCCGCCGACCAGATCGCCTTCTGGATGCGGTCTTCGGTCGCGCTGTCGATGGCGCTGGTGCTGTCGTCCAGCACGAGGATCGGCGGATTGGTCACGAAGGCGCGCGCCAGCGCCAACCGCTGCCGCTGCCCACCGCTGAGCGTCACGCCGCGCTGCCCGATCACCGTTTGGTAGCCTTCGGGGAAGCTCAGGATGAACTCGTGCGCTTGCGCTTTTTGAGCGGCGGCTTCGACTTCTTCCTGCGTGGCTTCCGGCTTGCCGAAGCGAATGTTGTCGGCGACCGTCCGGCTAAACAGGAAGATGTCTTGCTCGATGATGCTGATGTGCGAGCGCAGCGCCGCCATGTTCCAGTCGCGCACGTCCACGTCATCAACCAGCACGCGCCCGGCGTCCACGTCGTAGGTGCGATTGATCAGCTTGGTCAGCGTCGATTTACCCGATCCGGTCTGCCCGACAATGGCGACCGTCTGCCCCGGCTCGACGTCGAAGGTGATGTCATGCAGCACTTGAGTGCCAGTCTCGGTGTAGCCGAAATCGACGTGATCGAAGGTGATCTTGCCCTTCAGCGGCGCGGCGAACCCTTCCGCGTTCTGGTCGAGGTCGGTCTGGGTGGTGATGATGCTCAGGATGCGAGCGGCGCTCGCCATACCGAGCGAAAGCTGCGAATATGAGAACATCGACGAGAACACCGGGAAACCGAACAACTGAATCTGCCCGGCGTAGGCGACGACCGTCCCAATCGGGATCAAGCCGCTGGTGTAGAGGTAAGCGACGTGCAGAAAGCCGCCGAACACTGCCAAACCGAACAGCAGGATGGGCAGATACTGCGCTTCGAGATCGCCTTGCCGCACCACGTAGTCGCGCACTTCGTCCACTTGCTGATCGAAACGCGCTTGCTCGCGGGCTTCCTGCGCCGCGCCTTTGACGACCTGCAAACCGTCAATCGTCTCGGCGACGCTGGCATTCATCCGTCCGAAGCTGGCGCGCACGTCCTGCGTCACCGGGTTCAGGCGGCGCAAGTAGCGGATCTGCACAATCACGTAGCAAATCAGGAACAGCAGCGGCACAAAGATCAGGTCGGGATACATGCGCGGCGCAGCGATCAACGGCGCGATCAAGAACATGCCCGACCCGACGATCAGGTTCATGCCGGGGTTCATCATGAAGTTCATTTCGCGCACGTCGTTGGTCACGCGCGCCATGATCTCGCCGACGGGCTGCAAGTCGTGAAACGACATGCTTTTCCCCAGCAGGCTGGCGTAGAGTTCGTCGCGGACGTCGCGCTCGATGCGCTGCGCGAAGATTTCGGCGGAGAAATTGCGCATCAACTGAAGCCCGGCGCGCAGCAGTTGCGAGCCGATGATCGCAATCGACATCGGCAGCACGGCGTCGAGTCCCTGCCCCTCGCTGATCGCGTTGAAGGCGACGCCGATGTAGTACGGCACCGCCGCCGCCAGCGCAGCGTTGGCGAAAGCGCCGATAATCATCGTGATCCCGAACACGGGATGGCGGCGAATGTGCGACCATACAAATCGAACCGGACTGCTGTGGTCGGTATTAAATGACCGACGCGCAATGAACTCAGATGCCATCCAAAACCCTACTTTGCTTAGGAAACTTACTTATCGTAGTGCAAGGTGTACAGACCACGCAATGCCGAAATGGTCTAGAAGGGGCAGTAAGCAGCAAGACTAATCAACGCCCAGCCTGTAGAGCAGCAGCAACTCCGAGCCATCCGGCAGCGCTAGACGCTGCCCGTCCCACGCTTGATAGACGACTAATTCCAGCCGGTATTTGCCGGGGGCGATGTTTGGCGAAAACTCGACCGTGCGGAAGTCGACGTAGATTTTGCCCGGCTCAAGCTGCGAGGTTTGCACCGTATCGACCCCATAATGAATGATCGGTCCGTCCTGCTGCGTGACGATGCCGCCCGCCGCATCAACCAAGCGCAGGCTGATCGAGTAGTCCAGCGGCGGCGCTTGCGTGACGCGCCACCACAGCCGCGTCGTGATCTGATCAAGCGTCACCGCGTCGATGTCCGCGCCCCAGAAATCCATGTCCGCGCCGAAGCGCTCCGGCGTGGCGAGCGGCGGCGCTTCCAGCAACTGGGCGTAATAGCACCAGCCTTTGGGCGGACACTGCCCGATCACCTGCTGCACCGGGTGGGTCGGTTCCAGCGCCTCGAACTGGGCGCGCACGTCGTCGTCGAACCAATTGGCGGTCAGGAACCAAACCCGCCGCGCCTTCGCCGCCGCATCAAGATTGTGATTCTCGACTCGCGTGAAGGTCGGCGAAAGGTAGGCGTCGGCTTGCCACGAGAGGAACTGCTCGACAGTGTCGGCGAAGTAAACCACGTCGCCGGGATGAGCGGGCAGCGCACCAAAGATATCACGGTAGGGGACGCGCTCCGGCAGCGACCCCGGCAGCGCGATCAAGTTGACGATCACGAACGCGATCAGCGCGGCATTGCGGATCAGTCCTCGGCGCACACCTGCGAAAGCAGCCGCCAGCGCTAGCGCCAAGCCAACCACGAGATAGACCACATAGCGCGGCGTATAGACCGCCGCTATCGTGTTCAGCGCCAGCGCCACCGCCGGGACGCCCAGCGCCCACGCCAACGCAAGCCGGTAGCGCTGCGAGCGCCACAGCGTCGCAGCGCCCGCCAGCAGCAGCAGCCCGTAGAGCAGTGGTAGTCCATTGGTCGCCGTGTCGATGAGCGTTTGCAAGCTACCGAGATCGGTCGGCTTAGTGGTCGCGGGCGTGCCGACACCCAAACCGTAAACCTCACCCGCTTCCTGAGCCAATCCGCGCAGCACGCTCACCTGATTCAGGAACGACGGCAGCCACGGCAGCCACAGCACGAACGCCAGCGCCGCCGCTGCCACGCCCTGCACCAGTTGGCGACGCGACGGACGCCGCAGCAAAAAGATCATCGCCTGCACCAGCACAAGGAAGGCGAGGAAGTAGTGAACGTAGAACATCACCGCTGTGATCACAGCGTAGCTGATAGCCAAGTGCCACGTTGAACGCCGCAGCCAGCGCGCGAACACCCACATCGAGAGCGCCGCCAGCAACATCGTCAGCGCATAGGGGCGGATTTCCAGCGCATAGTCGATGAAATAGGCGTTCACTGCGAGGATCGCCACTGCGAACCAGCCGTAACGGGGTTTCCCGAACCAGTCGCACCCGATCCGGTAGGTCAGCGCCAGTGTGATCAGGCTGAACAGCAGCGAGAGCATCCGTCCAGCAAACTCGCTATCGCCGACAAGGTGCCGCCACAGCCAGAACAGACTGAACCACAGCGGCGGGTGCACATCCGACGAACCGAGAAAATGTACGGTGTAACCGAGATCGGCGCGCGTAAATTCGTAGACCAGCGTCTCGTCCGGGTGCATCTGCGTGATCCAAATCACGCTCATCAGCAACAGTGTCGCCACTAGCAGCAGCAGAAGCGGCACCGTCAGCAGCCACACCTGCCGGGTCGCCCGCGTTGCCTCGTCATCACGCCCAAACCATCGCTTCATAGGGACTGATTCTAGACCAAAGCGCCGGGCATACCAGCCCGAACCTGTGGTATAGTTACGCCGCTTTCAGAGAGATCAGCCCGAAAGGGTCAGCAATGAAACCCAACGTCTTCGTCACCCGTGCCATCCCCCAGCTTGATCGCCTTCAGGCTGTTTGCGCCGTCGATCTGTGGCAGGATGAACTGCCACCGCCCTACCCGACTCTGCTGGAGCGCGTGCATGGCGTCGATGGCTTGCTCTGTATGCTGACCGACCGCATCGACGCCGCCTTGATGGACGCCGCCGGAGCGCAGCTCAAGGTGATCAGCCAGATGGCAGTCGGCTACGACAACGTCGACGTGCAAGCCGCCCACGCACGCGGGATCGTCGTCGGCAACACACCCGGCGTCCTCACCGAGACGACCGCTGACCTCGCCTTCGCCCTGCTGCTGGCAGCCGCCCGCCGGATTGTCGAGGGCGTCCGCTACGTCGAGGACGGCAAATGGATCACGTGGCATCCGACGGCGCTGCTCGGTCACGACGTGAGCGGCGCAACGCTCGGCATTGTCGGCTTGGGGCGCATCGGGCGAGCGGTCGCCCAAGCGCGCCGCCGCCTTCGATATGACGATCCTCGCCGCCAGTCCGCACTTGACCGACGAAGCCGCCGCCCAAGCCGGAGCGCAGCGGGTTGCGCTCGACGACCTGCTGCGCCGCTCGGATTTCGTCTCGCTGCACTGCCCGCTAACGCCGCAGACCCGCCACTTGATCAACCGGGAGATGCTGGCGCTGATGCAGCCGAGCGCCATTTTGATCAACACGACGCGCGGCGCGGTCGTCGACCAAGCCGCGCTCTACGAAGCGCTGGTCGCGGGCGTGATCGCGGGCGCGGCGCTCGACGTGACCGATCCTGAACCGCTGCCCGCCAGCGATCCGCTGCTCAAGCTGCCCAACGTCACCGTCGTGCCCCACGTCGGGAGCGCAACCATCGGCACGCGCGGCAAAATGGCGGCGATTGCCATCGACAACCTGATCGCCGGATCACTGGCGCGCCGCTGCCGCACGCCGTCACATGATCGCGTGGCTGCTGGTCGGCTTGACGTTCACCGCTGGCTATGGCTGGTCGGCGCGTTCGCTCCGTGAGCAAGGCTGGCTGACCGTCACGCTCGGCTTGGCGATCAGCGTCGGCGCGCTCACGCTGATCATGCTGGCGGAGGGACTGGTCGGTATCCCGTTCACGCTGGCTGGCGTCGCGCTGCCCTACTTCGCGCTGATGCTGCCCGGTTGGTGGCAGATCATCAAGGGCGGGTCTGAGACCCGCCCCTACATCCGCTTGCCGGGAACGTGGACGGAACGCTTCGTCCTGCTGATCCTCGTGCTGCTGGCGGGCGCGATCCTGTTCAATGGCGCGTATTGGCCCTTCTCGCGCGCTGACGCGCTCGGCATCTACCAACCCGCCGCGCAAGCGATGGTCATGACCGGCGCGCTCGTCCCGCTGACCGGCGCGGACAGCCTCTACCACACCTACCCGATCCTCGTCCCGCTGACCTACACCTACGCTTATCTCGCCGCCGGGTGGCAGAACGAGTACCTCGCCAAAGCGGGCGCGACCCTGCTCAGCCTCGCCTGCCTACCCGCCGCCTACGTGCTCGGCAGAATGCTGCGCGACCGCCGCGCGGGTTGGCTCGCCACGCTGATTCTCGCCCTGACCCCCTTCTTCGGCGGGTGGGCATCGTCCGGCTACGTCGATCTGCCGATGGCGTTCTTCTACACGCTCGCGGCGATTTTCGCGCTGCGGTTCTGGCAGTCGCAAACTACCCGCGACGCGGTGATCGCCGGGGCGCTGGTCGGCTTGGCGGCATGGACCAAGAATGCCGCCTTGATCGGCGTGCCGCTGCTGGCGATTTGGCTGATCTGGGGCGTCGTTCAGCGCCGCGCGACTGTGGCGCGCGCTGGTCGCCAGCCTCGCGGCGTGTGCCGCCGTCGCGGGCGCGTGGTATATCCGGAATCTGGCGGGCGCGGGCTTCCTGATCCCGGCGACGGCGTGGACGGATCAGGCACAGCGGACGCTCGACAGCGCGCTCGTTTACCTCAGCCATCCGGAAAGCTTCAGCCTCTCCGGCTGGCTGATCGTGGCAGGATCCTCACCGGGATCGTCGCGGCATGGCGCGGCAGCATCGGCGCGCGCTTGATCCTGCTCTGGACGCTGCCGTTCTTCGCGGCGTGGTGGCTGTTCGTCTCCTACGATCCGCGTTTCCTCTTGCTGTTTCTACCGCCGCTCTGCGCCCTCTCCGGCGATCTACTGGCGCGGGCATGGGACTGGATCGGCGCGGCATGGCAGCCGCGCTTGCGCGTCGTGCTGATCCTGCTGCTGCTGATCCTGACCGCGCAGGCGTTATTTCACGCCGTCGAGTTCAAGTACGATCTGCTGCGCGACCCGCTCATGAGCGACGCGGCTAAGCACGCCCTCGTGCGCGACGACTAACCCACAAACCTGGCGCCCTACACCATCAGGTGCTTGTGTGTAACCTTGATGCAGCGATCCATGATCACACGCAGTCCGGCAGCCTCGCCCTTCTGCGCCGCTGCCGGGTCGCTGACTTCCAACTGCGCCCACACGACCGGCGCGCCGACGGCGATGGCGTCGTCCACCACTTCGGAAAGGAATTCCGAGCGCCGGAAGACGTCCACGATGTCGATCTTCTCCGGCACGTCGGCGAGCGAGGCATAGGCTTTCACGCCGTCGATCTCGGCGACCTTCGGGTTGATCGGAATGACCGTGTAACCCACGTCCTTGAGATACCGTCCAACGTCGTAACTCGGGCGGCTCGGATCATCCGAATAGCCGACCACCGCGATCACCTGCGCGTCAGTCAGAATCGCGCGCAGGGTGTCATCGTCATAATCATGTATTCGGTCACGTTGTTGCCCTCACCTAGATTTATTGTCCAATGTCTTCTGCTTGATTCCGTCGCTGTGACTGCCCGTTTGCTTACTGCACCAGAATCGTCACCGGCAGCGAGCCGATGGTCGGACCAACACGTTCGCCCGCCGTCACCGGCAGATCACGCACCGCGCCGTCCGCCGCGAAATCGTAGAGCTTGATCCACAGTTGATAGGCTCCTGCCGGGAGATCGCCCGGCAGGACAAAAGCGTGATTGTCCCAGACCGGCACGCCGATCTGCCAGCCACTGGTCGGGAAGAAGCCCGCGCCCGGCTGAGCGTCGAGCTGGGCGACAGGCGCGCTGAGTGCGTCACGCAGGTACAAACCAACCGTGTAGTTGGAGTCGAGCGCCACGTCCGTCGCCCAGTAGAGCGAGATCGGCAGCACTTCGCCCGCGTGATAGCTCTCGCCGGAGGGCAGATCGAAGCCCACTAAGCGGACACTATCGCCGAAGGTGAGGTTGGTCAGGCGTTCCGGCTCCCGGTAGGCGAACATGTCCGGCGCGCTGATCGTACTGTACTCGATTAAGCGCGTGATCGGGCTGGTCTCGAACACTTGCAGCGGATAGTAGTGCGACGAGAGGTAGCGTTCGACCGGGCGCACGCTCCACGACAAATCCGGTCCGCCATCGACCAGCAGCCACAAGCCGCGAATGCGCCAGCGCGAGGTTGGTGATCAACTGGCTGGTCTCTTTGGTCAGCAGAACCGCCGGGTTCTCCGAGCGGATCAGCGGTTCCTGCACGTCGCTCGGCTGCTCACCATATTGCAGCGGCAGCGTGATCACCCGCCCCGCGCCGGTCAGCTTGCCGGAGTTGGCGAAAAACGGCTCGTAACGCGGGCTGCTCAGCAGGATGATGTCGTCCGGGTTAGTCTGCGCTTCGAGGATCGGCAGCATGGCGTAGAGTGAGTCGTCTTTCGCCAGCGCGCGGGGATCGTCGGTGTAGAGCGCGTGCAGCCCGTAGCCGGTGACGATCACCAGCAGCAGCGGCAGAATCAGCGCCGCCCAGCGCCACTTCCGCAGCAGCGCCACGCCCGCCGCGACCGCCAGCGCTCCGAAGGCGATCAGCAGCCCCGGCAGGTTGATCACGATCCAGCCGATGTCCAGCGGGATCGTCCCCCACAGCGACGGGATGATCACCCAGCGCAGGTAACGCAGGTCGTTCAACCCGCCGCCCCACTCCAGCAGCCCGTTCGCCTCCGGCGGCAGCGCATCGGGGTACGCCGTCCACGCCAGCGTCGCCCCGCTAATCTGAATCCAGATGCCGTAGATCACCAGCGCCGCGCCGAGGATCGCCCAACCGCGCTGGCGTTCCATCCGTTCGAAGATCGGCAGCGCGCCGAGAATCAGGAACGGCACGACCGGGATCAAAAAGCGGGGGGGCCACGACAAGCCGCCGAACCAATGCCCGCCGTTGAGCGCCGCATAGCCGACCGCAAACGCGCCGACCAGCAGCAGAATCGCGACCGGATAGCGCCATTTGCGCTGGCGCGCCAGCAGCCACAATCCCGGCAGCGCCAGCAGCGCCACCGGCGACGTACCCCAGAGACTTCCGCCGACGCTCAGCAGATAGGCTTGCAGCGCCGTCCCCAGATAACTCGCCTCATCGCCTGTGAACAGGCGCAGGATGTTGTAGCGCCCACCAATGCCGCCCGTGTAGCTGAGCACAAGGAACAGCCCCACGATCAGCACGGTGACGCCCCCTAACCCGATCAGCACGCGCCGCCAACGTCCGGCTTTGACCTCCGGCAGACCGATCGCGATCAGCGCCGGAAATGCCAGCAGCGTCGAGGCTTTCGCCAGCAGCAGACCGATCACCGCCGCGACGACCGCAGCGAACAGCAGCGGCGAGCGATAGCCCCGTCCCCGCAGCCGTTCCAGCAGCAGCCCGCAGATCAGCAGCAGCAAGAGCGCCAGCGGCTCGCGGAAAAAAGTCTTGGTATAGGGCAGAATCACCGTGCTGACGCCGAACGCCAGCGCTGCCAGCGTGCCGGTTCGCTCGCTGTAACCGAGCGCGAGCGCATAGAGCAGCAGGACGCAGCCAGCAGCAGCCCCGACCAGCACGTTGAATAGATAGACCGTGTGCAGCAGCCCGATTCCCGGCATCGACTTGGGCGAACCAGTAGAGCGGCGCGGCGAGGATGATTTGCAGCGGCTCGACGTTCGCTTCTTGGAGCGGCAGCGGATCGGTCACGTCGAAGGTGAAGGGCGGAAAGCGCCCGGTCGAGAGGTCGAGCTTGAAGTCGCCGTAATCGGCGAAGCTGCTCACCGCGTCAAAATAACGCTGGGTGTCGCCGCTTTCGATCTGCCCACTGTAGGTAAGCAAATAAACGCTGCAGAGCAGCGTAAAGAGGAGTACCAGCAGCGGAATACGCTGCCGGTTGATCAGTGTGGGGGGCATCAACTGCGGGGGCTACTGTCCGCCCGTAAGCTTATTGCGAATCCCGATCAAGCTCTTGAGCACTTTTTGCCCCGCAGTCAGGTTGTCCAGCTCGCTCAAGCCGACTTCGTAAGTCGCAGCACCGGCGGTCAGCTTGCCGTCGCGCACCTGCAAGTCGCCCATAGCGACCAGCGTTTCGCCGTGCAGCTTCTTCTCGCCCAGTTCGTCGAACAGGTCAGCGGCATTGCGATAGCAGTTGTACGCCTGCTCTTTGTCGCCCAGCGCGGCATAAACCCCGCCCATGTTGCCCATGACTTTGGCGATCCGCATTTGATCGTCGCTCGCCTGAAACACGCGCAGCGCCTGCTGCATCGCGTCCAGCGCTTGCTGATGCTCGCCCAGCGAGCGATGAACCAGCCCTAGATTCACCTGCATCTCGGCGGCGAATTCTTGCTCGCCTTCCGCATCGTACCGCTCGATTGCTTGAACGAAGACGCGCGCCGCCTCTTCGAATTCTTTCTGTTGAAACAGCTTCACGCCTTGCGCCTGTAATTCTTGACCCGTACTCACAGCACCCTCCTACATCGAGATATTCAAGACGCTTTCGCCGACGCTCCGGAGCTTGTCAGCAGGCATTTGGCTAAACAAAATGGCGATTTCCAAAAAGCCCACGTTGAGCGGATTGGAGACGAATTTGCGCATTTCCGGCGGCAGTTTGGTAAAGTGCTTCCACTCCTCGCGCATGGCGAGCCAATCGCCCAGATGGCTGCCGCTCTCCATGAAATAGTTGATATTTTTCCGCAGCGTGTTCGACAGCACCGTCAGTTCGTGGATCGGCAGCGCCGCTTCACCCTGCTCGTACTGCGCGATCTGTTCGACCGGGATGTGGGTGGCTTCGCTCAAGGCTTCGATGCTCAGGTCGGCTTCCTCGCGAGCGATCCGCAGCAGCGTACCGATCATCCGGTCGCGCAGGGTGAGATAATCCGCTTGGGTACTGGAATAATCGTCGCTGGTCGCTTGCAGCGTATCGACGCCCCAGAAGTGACTGACCGGGACGTTGAGGTAAAAGGCAGCAAGTTCAAGCTGCGGCAGCGAGGGCGCTTCGTCGCCGTATTCCCAGCGCTCGACTTCCTCCGCAGACACGCTCAGAAAGTGGGCGCAGTCGTCATAGCTGCGACCCGCCTTCTCGCGGGCGTCGCGCAGCAACACGCCGATCATCTTGGCGCGAATTCTAAAAAACTCGGCGGGATCGAAAACTGCGGGCTGATCCCCCGCTTCTTCCGCTTCATTCGCCTTCTTGAAGCGTGCCGAAATCGCTCTGAAATCGTCCATCATCCCTCCGTTTAGAGGTAATCTTACAGAATTTTACGGAAAACGACAATTCAGAACCCGCGCGATTTGTCAGCTTCAGCTATAATAGCTAAGAGACTAACAACGTAACCGTTAGGCGGATCAGCAGTTGTTTATGGAACCAGCAGCGCAGCTCAAAAATTTAACGGCGGCTCACGCGCTGACGCTCCGCTTTGGGTCAATCCTAAACCTCAGCGAGCTAGTACGCGAACTCGCCGCCGCCGCCCGCGAATTGACCGGCTGCGAGCGCGCTATAGTCTTGCTCGCCGATAGCGAAAATGCGACGCTTTCGGTCGCCGCTGCCGCCGGGCTGCCCCAGCCCGAAATCACCTTCTCAATTTACAATTCGACCAACCCGGCAATTATGGCGTGGTTGAACAAACGCCCCTTCGCCGCTCATTTATCTGACCTTGTCTCGGGAACGATGTTCGACAGCCTCGTGCCAATGCTGCAAACGGATCGCTTTTACAGCGTTCCGCTCCACGAAGGCGACACCCTGATCGGCGTGATCATTGTCGATGACGTCAACAGCCAAGCGTTTCATACGACCCCTGCAAGCGAATTACTCGGCGCGGTGCAGGAGAGCGCCGCCATCGCCCTCGCCAACGCCCGCTTGCACAGCCAGATCGTCTCCGAGCGTGACGCCAAGATGCACGAACTCGAAATGATGCGCCAGATCGACCGCGAATTGAGCGATACGATCCGGCTGGGGCACGCTTTTGACCTGACGCTCGATTGGGCGCAGCGCTTCACGCTAGCGCAGTTTGCCATCTTGTCGATCTACGATCAGCCAAGTGATGAACTGCGCTGCGTCTCGGCAGTGGGCTATTCCACCGCCACCGACCAGCTCTTTGAGTTGATTGCCACTGACGGCGGTATCGCTCAGCGCGTGGCACGCTCGGGCTACGCCGAAATGATCCCGGACGTCAGTCTTGACAACGATTACAGCGTCGTCTCCAGCGCCGTTCGCTCGCACATGTCAGTACCCGTGACCCGCGAAGACCGCGTGATCGCGGTGATCACGTTGGAAAGCCCCCACTTCAACGCCTTCACCGACGACCATGCTGACTTTGTCTCAAAGCTGGCTGCCCGCGCTGGTGTCGCTATCGACAATGCCCGCCTTTACGCCGAGTCGGTACTCGAACGCGAGAAACTATCTCGCATCCTCAGCGCCATCGCCGACGTGGTCATCGTCATCGGCAGTGATAACCGGATCGTCTTGATGAATCAGTCGGCGCTTGCCGTCCTCAAGCTCTCCCCTGACCGGCAATACGTCGGGCTGCTGTTCAACGACGCGCTGGCAGAGACGCCGCTGCTTCCCCTGTTCCGGCGAGTTCGGATGTCCGAGCAAATCACGGCGGAAGAGATCCAAATCGGCGCAGACCGTACCTTTTACGCGGAGTTCTCGCCGCATACCGACATCGGCTGGATCATCATCCTGCACGACATCACACCGCTGAAGCAGACCGACGAACTCAAGCGCGAATTGGTCGCCACCGTGTCGCATGACCTCAAACAGCCGCTCAGCGTAATGAGCGGTTCGCTCGAACTCCTCCAGATGAGCCACCAGCTTGATGCGCGTGGCGATGACCTCGCTTCGATGATCGGGTTGTCCATCGACCACATGCGCCACCTGATCGATGACGTGCTTGACCTCGCCAAGATCGAATCGGGGATGGAGCTAGACATGCAACCGGTGCCGGTCGCGCAGTTGATCGACGAGTGCCTCAAACGGGTCCTGCCGCTCGCCCAAATCAAAGCGATGCAAATCGAGACCGATGTCGCCGCCAACCTGCCCCCGCTTGCCGGAGATCGCAAGCGGCTCATGCAAATCTTCAGCAATATCATCGGCAACGCCGTCAAATACACGCCGCCGTCCGGTCACGTCCGCATCTCGGTCGAGGACACGGACTGTAATTTGCGCTTCATCGTCAAGGATAACGGCTTGGGCATTAGCCCGGAAGATCAGGCGCACATTTTCGACCGCTTCTACCGCGTCCGCCGCGCCGAAACCGAAGGCATCGAGGGAACCGGCTTGGGACTCGCCATCGTCAAGAAGCTGATCGACGTCCACAACGGGCAAATCGGCTTGGAAAGCAGCCTCGGCGAAGGCACCACTTTCTACGTCACCCTGCCTACCTACACAATATAATTCGGCGTCTGCCTGAATCAAACGGCGGGAAGCTATGAATGCTCCCCGCCGTGTTTTATGTAGACTCGCTTTGACGCTCAAGCGCTCGTAGACAACCATCCGGATTTTGGTGTAGGGGCACAACACGCTCTGCCCCTACAAGAACCCACCCTTTTGGAGTGAGCATCAGTTACTAATGTGCTCGGTTTCCTCATTGTAGACGACCGGATTGTCCTTGTCCGCCACCTCAATCAGCGTCGGCTCGTAGAGTTCTTCGCCGATCCGATAGGGCACGTTGATCACCGGACGTCCCCGCCCGCGCGTGATCTGGTCCTGATACAGCGCCGCGCGAATGGCGACGCTCGACTGGTTGTGCAGCAGCTTTTCCCACCACGTCGAGACCACAAATTCCGGCAAGACGACCACCGTCGGCACAAAATCCTTGTTCGAACTCGTCGATCTGATGCAGATAACGGATCAACGGACGACCGATTTCACGATAAGCCGATTCGACAATGTCCAACGGAACGGCGATCTGCCACTGCTTCCAGCGGTTCTTGAGCACTTCGGTCGACAATTCTTCCACTTCGATGCTGCACACCCGCACGTTATCCGACAGGCGAATGGCAAACTCAATCGCTTGCAGCGACGCGCGGTTCAAGCTGTTCGCCAACACAACCACCGGATACTGGTTGCGGCTGGAGATACTATTCGCACTCAGCTTGTACGGCTTGATGCCGTCCAGCGTCAGCGAGGCGGCGACGTGCCCGTAATGCTGGTAAATCTTCATGAACATCAAAATCACCAGCGGAATGGCGACTGCTACAATCCATGCGCCTTCCACGAACTTGGTGATCAGCAGAATCCAGAGCACGACGAAGGTGCAAGCCGCGCCGAAACCGTTCATGAACATACGGAAGCGCCAGTTGAACGTCGGCTTAAAGTTCGGCTTATGCCGTTCCTTCAGCCAATGGATCACCATGCCACTCTGCGAGAGCGTGAAGCTCAAGAAGACGCCGACCGCATACAATGGCAGCAGATTGTGCTCGCGTGCGTCGAAAAGGACGATCAAGATACCGGCGACCACGGACAGCAAGATGATGCCGTTGCTGAACACCAGCCGGTCGCCCAGATTGGTCAATTGGCGCGGGAGGAAGCGGTCAGCGGCAATCAACGATGCGAGACGCGGGAAATCCGCGAACGCGGTGTTCGCCGCCAGCGACAGAATGAACAGTGTCGCAAACTGAAGATAGTAGAACAGGAACGTGCCGTCTCCGAAGATTTCGCGCGCCAACTGCGACAGCACGGTTGATGTATCGAGATTTCCACTCACGTTAATCGGGAAGGTATTCGCCAGCAAGGTGATGCCCAAGAACATCGAGCACAGGATCGTCACCATGATGATCAACGTCTTGCCGGCGTTGACGCTTTCCGGCGGCTTGAAGGCTGGGATACCGTTCGAAATCGCCTCGACGCCGGTGAGCGCCGTACAGCCACCGGCGAAGGCACGCAAGACTAAGAACAACGTCAAGCCGCTCAACGCGCCGGTTGTTTCCCCCAGCGATTCGACCGCTTGCGGCGTTACCTCCGGAACCGTTCCGGTCACTACCTTGAGCAACCCTACGCCGATCAGCACGAAAATACCGATCACGAAGGCGTAAGTCGGAATGGCGAAGAAGGTGCCGCTCTCTTTAACGCCACGCAGATTCATAATGGTGATGAAGACGACGATCAGGAGTGCGATTTCGACGCGATAGGGTTCAAGGAGCGGAATCGCCGATGTTAACGCCGCGACACCCGCCGATACGCTCACCGCAACCGTGAGGATGTAGTCGATTAGCAGCGACGACGCCGCTGTCAGACCCGCTTTGATCCCCAGATTATCTTTGGCGACGATGTACGCGCCGCCGCCGTTGGGGTAAGCGTGAATAGTCTGATAGTACGAGAATGCGACGATGATCAACAGCGCCGAAATCCCGATGGAAATCCACATCGAGACGCCGAGCGCGCCCGTCCCAGCGGCGATCAAGACCAGCAGGATCGCCTCGGTCGCATAGGCGGTCGAGGACAGCGCGTCCGACGAAAAGACGGCGAGCGCCTTCGCTTTCCCCAAGCGTTGATAAATCGCCTCACTGGTCGCTATAGGCTGCCCAATGAGCATCCGGCGAATATCAATTGACATAGCAACTCCTTCTGCAAACGTCCACACAAACAACGCTTAGAGCAAGCCAAACTGATAATAACTTCCTGACAACATATTTAAGGAGTTGACATGCTCGGCGGGGAGTGGCTGTGGGGATGGGCGATACCGCGGGGACAGCCATGCTCACCCTGTGCGGTTTGGAGCCTACTATCTTTGGCAAAGGATGACGACTGCCGCCGCCCGATCGAAGACATTATTAGGTGTGATCGCTCGTTTTGCAGGTGATAACTTCATAAGTATAGCCTAAAACTCGGCTTTGTCCAGAAAAGTTACCTTTAGGCTAGCCCCCAAATTTTCGGGCTAGACTTCCAGGTTGAAGTACTCTAGCGTACCGAATCCAGCAGCCAGTTGACGAGAACTTCCCCAAGCAGTAAGCTCCCGCGCATGAACGTCATCAGCGGGAAATGGAGCGAATGATGAGATACACACGGGATCGTTACAGCGGTCTATCGCGGACGTCACGGACGGTTTTCTGGGTCATCCTCGCCGCGATGATCGTGATCGGTTTGTTCGCCTTCTTCACCTCCGAGTTGGGCAGAAACCTCGCCCTGATCTGCTGCGGCGGGATCGTCGTCTTGATCCTGATCGGCATCATCTCCGAGAACGGGATGCGGCGGCGATGACGACCTTTCAATATGCGCCGGAGATCCTCGCCCGCTACCCGGACGTCACCGGCGGCGTGATCGTCGCGCGCGGGGTCGTTAATGGCGCAACGCCACCCGACCTGCTCGCCGCTTACCAAGCCGAGCAGCAGGCGGCAATCGCCCGCATCGGCAGCACACCACTCAGCCAGATCGAGTCGCTGGCAGCGTGGCGCGGCGGCTTTTCGCGCCTTCGGCACCGACCCGACCCAGATTCGCAGCGCCTGCGAGGCACTGCTGCGCCGCTTGACCAAGCAGGGCGACATTCCCAGCATCAACCTGCTGGTGGACATGGGCAACATGATCAGCATCCGTTACGCGCTGCCGGTCGCCATCGTCGATCTGCGCGCCGCCACCGGCGCGATCACGGTGCGCTTTGCCGACGGAGGCGAACGCTTCACCAACTTGGGGCAGACCGAGATCGCCCACCCCGACCCCGGCGAGGTGATTTTCGCCGACGAGACCGGGCTAGTCTTCGCGCGCCGCTGGTGCTGGCGGCAGAGCGATCAGAGCGCCGCCCGTGCCGACACGACCGACATCCTGATCACCGTCGAGGCGCAGCATCAAGGCGGTCGCGCCGCCGTCGAAGCCGCCAGCACCGACTTGACCGCCCTGCTCCGCCAGTACACAACCTGTCAACCAGTGAGCGGAATTCTCGATCAGGCTCAACCCGGTTTCTAGTTGCGCGTCGGAGCATCACGTAATGACGGCTTAAGAAATCGGCTTTACCTTACGTGACCGAGGCGCAAATTCTCAACCATCGATTCTTCACACTTGCCGACTGTCCGTGCATCTAGCCCATGTGAACATCTGTGCGGCGCGGCGCATGAGGATCGCTGTCGGAATTTTCACAAACATTCGGCAAAACTGTTATACTGGATGTCAGAAATGGTGTCGCGGCAGACTGATTCAGCCGCTGATCCCGGCACCAATTCCGCGAGATCGCTTTGGCAGGGGTAAACTTGGCTGCTTAACCCGCGTCTAGTACAGCAGACCAACGACCCACTCGAACCGCGCCAATAAATTCACGCTCTGCGAGCGTGGATTGTATTTGCGCCGAGCAGCGCCTCATTTACTTTGTTGGCTTGAATTTGGAGGTAAGCATGACGTCTCGTCACTCGCAGAGAACCTTTCGCAGCATTGCATTTTTCGTAACAATCGCCCTGTTACTGTTAGCGGTCGGCTTCGCCAGCGCGCAAGATGCCACTGTCCTGCGCGTCGGCATGAACGCGCCGGTCGTGCTCGACCCCGCGCTGCACACCAATGACCCCGAAACCGCCCTCAACCGCGCCATTTACGACTATCTGGTCGAAGTCCTGCCGGATGCGACGATCGGGCCCAATCTGGCGACCGCTTGGACGGTCAGCGACGATGGCCTGACCTACACCTTCACCCTCGCCGATGGCGTCACCTTCCACGATGGCACGCCCTTCACCTCGGCGGACGTGGTCTGGACGTTCAATCGCCTGAAGACGGTCGGATCGCCCGGCGCTCAGCCTGCTCGGAGCGATTTCGAAGTCAGCGCGCCGGATGCCAGCACGGTCGTCTTCACGCTGCCGGAAGTCAATGCCGACTTCCTCTACGGCGTCGGCGCACGCCAGGCGCTTGATCATCCCGGACGGGCAGGATCACGCCTAACGTGATCGTCGAAGGGCGACAATCCCTACGTCAATTTCAACGGCACGGGTCCCTTCAAGTCTCAAAGCTTCGATCCCGGATCGCGCGCCGTCCTCGTGCGCAACGACCGAATTACTGGAAAGCGGGCGAGCCGAAGCTGGCGGGCTGGATTTCGTCTACATCAGCGACCCGGTCGCGCAGGTCGACGCGCTGCTCAGCGGGCAGTTCGATTTCATCTTCAAAGTGCCCAGCACGCAGATCGACCGGATTGACGGCGACGACCGGCGTCAACTTGCTTCAGGAATCGACCAGCCAGCACGCCGTCATCCGCCTGCGCACCGACGCCGGATCGTCGGCGAAGACGTCGCGCGTGCGGCAGGCGCTCAAGTACGCCACCGACCGCGACGCGCTCAACCAAGTCCTGCTGCAAGGGCGCGGCATCGTCGGCAACAACGACCCGATCGCGCCGGTCTTCTCGGCAGTTCTACGATGGCTCGATTGAGAACCAGCCGTATGATCCCGGCAATGGCCTGCGATGCTGACCGCCGCCGGGCAGAATCCGCTGGCAGGCGACACTGTACGCGCCCAACGCCTTCGAATACCCCGACCTGGCGGCGCTGCTCCAGCAGCAGTGGGGCGAGACGGGCTGCATCAACGTCGACATTCAAATCCGCGAAGAAGGCTACTACTACGACACGAGCAACCCGGATAACTACTTCGACGTCGCAGCTGGGCATCACCGGCTGGGGCGCGCGTCCGTCGCCGCAGCAGTATCTGCTCAGGAAGCCTACGCCGAGGCGGGGATTGCCACCTCTACAACGAAACCCGCTGGTCGATCCCGAACTCGAAGCGCTGATCGCGCAGGCGAGCCAGACCGTCGACGAAGCCGCGCGCAAGGAGATCTACGCGCAGATCAGCGAGATTTTCCGCGGATCGCGGCCCGATCATCATCCCGTACTTCGCGCCGATGTTCGGCGGCGACCAGCGCCAAGGTGCAGGGGCTGGACATGGCGCCCTTCCCCGGCTTGACCGACTACCGCACCGTCTCTTTCAGCAGCTAGATCGTCGTCACGTAGGGCAGCACGGACTGAGCCCTGCCCCTACAACACTGCGAAGATCTACCGTTATGACTGACATCGCAACCTGAACGCGCCCCACCCAATCGCCGCCTGCGCCGATCCGGCGCCTTGCGCGCGCTGCTCGGTCAGCGTCATCCTGCGGCAGTTGCGCGGCAGCCCGCTCTCGCTGCTGGGCTTGGTGATCGTCGTCGGTCTTCGTGCTGCTGGCGATTTTCGGACCGATCATCGCGCCCTATCGCTACGACACGGTGATCAGCGGCGCTGCCCGTGCACGCGCCCTCGGCGGAGTTATCTTTTCGGCGCGGATCGGCTGGGGCGCGACGTGTTCAGCCGCGTGCTCTGGGGCGCGCGCGACATCATCACGCCTGCCGCTGCTCACATCGGCGCTCGCCGTGATCTTCGGCACCTGCATCGGCTTGTTCGATCGGCTATTACGGCGGCTGGCTCGACGAAATGGTCTCGCGCGCGTCTGGACAGCCTGCTGGCGATTCCGGCGCTGGTGCTGGCGCTGGTCATGCTCGGCACGATTGGACCGTCGCAGGTCGGCATCGTGATCGTGATCGTCGTGCTCTACACGCCGATTGTCGCGCGCGTCGTCCGCAGCGCGACGCTCAACATCCGCGACTACGGCTTCATCGAGGCGGCCAAACTGCGCGGCGAATCGACGCTCTACATCCTGTTCCGCGAGATTTTGCCGGGCGTGCTGCCCGCGCTGGCGGTCGAGGGCGCGCTGCGCTTCTCCTATGCCATCTTCCTGACGGCATCGCTCGGCTTTCTCGGCTTGGGCGTGCAGCCGCCCTCGCCGGACTGGGGGCGGATGGTCAACGAAGCGCGCGACTCGTTCTCGCAGACGCCCTGGGCGCTGTGGGCACCCGCCGCCGCGATTGCGATGCTGATCATCGGCGTCAACCTGCTGTCCGACGGGCTGCGCCGCATCTTCCGGCTACGAAGGGCAGATCGAATGAGCGCTGCAGTCCCGTCATTCGCGCCGAGAACCTCAACATCGACTATCGCCTTGACAAGCGCTGGCTCAACGTGATCAAGGACGTGTCGCTGACGATCGATCCGCTGGAGATTCACGGGCTTGGTCGGCGAAAGCGGCAGCGGCAAATCGACGCTGGCGCTGGCGCTGATGAACTACCTCGCGCCCAACGAGCGCATCAGCGCCGGGCGCGTCCTGCTCGACGGCGACGACCTGCTGACCAAATCCGACCGCCGAGATGCGCCGCATCTGGGGACGGCAGATCAGCCTCGTGCCGCAGGATGCGCTGGCGTCGCTCAATCCCGTCCTACAACGTCGGCGACCAGATCGCCGAGATCACGCGGCTGCACGAGGGCTTGTCGCGCGCCGAGTCGTGGGCGCGCGCCGTCGAGATGCTGCGCCGCGTCAAAATCGCCGATCCCGAACGCCGTCGCCAAGCGCTACCCGCATCAACTCAGCGGCGGGATGCAGCAGCGCGTCACGATTGCGATGGCGCTGAGCACCCAGCCGCGCCTGCTGATCCTCGACGAGCCGACGACCGCGCTCGACGTGACGACGCAGGCGGTGATCGTCGATCTGTTCCGCGAACTGATCCACGATCAACCAGGCGGCGGCGCTCTACGTCTCGCACGACCTCGGCTTGGTCGCGCAGTTGTGCGACCGCGTGACCGTGCTCTACGGCGGCGAGAGTCATGGCAAGCGCGCCGGTCGTCGACCTCTATAAGCAGCCGATCCATCCCTACACCATCAGCCTGCTGGCGAGCCTGCCGCGCCCGACCGAAGGCGTCGAAACGCGCCTGCCGACGATTGAAGGCGTCGCGCCCGTCGCTGGCGGAGCGTCCGCACGCCTGCGTGTTCGCGCCGCGCTGCCCGGTCGCGCTGGCGATCTGTCACGACGAAAAGCCGCCGCTGGAAGCGATCGACGACGGGCGGCTGGTCAAGTGTCACCGCTGGCGCGAAATCGCCGACGGCTCGCTGGTGATCGACACGACGCCCCAAGAAGCACGCCAGCAGTGCCCCGCCGCGTGAGGGTTACGTGCTCGAAGCGCGCAGCTCTGCACAAGTATTTCGGCGCAGCCATCGCTGATCGATCGGCTGACCATGCGCCAGCCGGAAGTCGTCCGCGCGGTCGATGACGTCTCGCTGCGCGTCCGCACGCGCTCGACGCTCGGCTTGGTCGGCGAGAGCGGCAGCGGCAAAACCACGCTCGCCCGCCTGATCGTCGGCTTGGAGACGGCGGACAGCGGCAGCATGGAACTGCTCGACCTGCCGCTTAACCTCGAGTCTCCGCCAGCGCTCGCGCGACACCCTGCGCGATTTGCAGATGGTCTTCCAGAACCCCAACGACGCGCTCAACCCGTATATGCCCATCGGTCAGCAGATCGCCCGGACGATTCAGCGCCTTAACAGGCGGCACTACCGAAGCTGAGATTGACGCGCGCGTGATCGAACTGCTTGCTGCCGTGCGCCTGACTGCCCAATATGCGAGCCGCTATCCGGCGGAGCTGAGCGGCGGCGAGAAGCAGCGCGTCGCCATCGCCCGCGCCTTCGCCACCAACCCGGCGCTGATCGTCGCCGACGAGCCGACCTCGTCGCTCGACGTCTCGGTGCAGTCGGTCATTCTGAACCTGCTCAAGGATTTGCGCGCCCGCGAAGGCGCGTCCTACCTGCTGATCTCGCACAACCTCGACGTGGTCAGCTACCTCGCCGACTGGATCGCCGTCATGTATCTCGGCGAAATCGTCGAGGAAGGTACGTCCGAGCAGGTCTATCACCCGCCCTCGCACCCCTACACCGAGGCGCTGCTCTCGGCAATTCCGATCCCTGACCCGACCGCGACACGCCACGCAAATCCGGCTTGACGGCGATATCCCCAGCGCCCGCGACATCCCCAACGGCTGCCGCTTCCACACCCGCTGCCCGCGCAAGCTCGGCGCGATCTGCGAGCAGGAAAACCCGCCCTGGCGTGATGCCGGTGACGGGCATTTCATCCGCTGCCACATCCCCGTCGAGAATTGATCGAATTGCAAAGCGCCCAGCCCGCCGAGAAGGAGTCGCCTAGATGCTGCGCTACCTGCTCCGCCGCTTCATCCTGCTGGCGATCACCCTGCTGCTGACCTCGGTCGTGATCTTCGGGCTGACGCAGCTGCTCCCCGGCGACGTCGCCCGCCTGATCCTCGGACGCGACGCCCGCCCGGAAGCGCTCGCCAACCTGCGCGAAGAACTCGGCTTGAACAGATCCGTCCCGACGCAGTACGTCAACTGGCTGAGCGGCTTCGTCTCCGGCGACTGGGGCACGTCGTTCACCGGCGGCAACGCGCCGATTCGCCCGCTGGTGCTGGATCGGCTCGGCAATTCGCTGCGCCTCGCCGGGCTGACGCTGCTGATCAGCATCCCGATCTCGATCCTGCTCGGCGTGCTCGCCGGGCTGAACGAAAACAAGTGGATCGACAGCCTGATTTCGGTGCTGACGCTCTCGGTCGTCGGCTTGCCGGAGTTCGTCACCGGCTTGGTGCTGATCAACGTGTTCGCGCTCGGCTTGGGCTGGTTTCCGGCGAGTTCCAACGTTGCCCCCGGCGCGGATCTCGGCGAGTGGCTGCGCTACTTGATCCTGCCCGCCATCACCGCGACTTTCGTGCTGATGGCTTACATCGTCCGCATGACCCGCGCCGGCGTGATCGACGAGATGAAGAAGCCTTACGTCCGCACCGCCATCCTGAAGGGGCTGCCGCAGCGTCAGGTGATCTTCAAGCACGTCCTGCGCAACGCCCTGCTGCCGACCATCACCGTGATCGCGCTCTCGTTCGGCTGGCTGATCGGCGGCCTGATCGTGATCGAGAACGTCTTCAGCTATCCCGGCTTGGGCCGGCTGATGACCACCGCCGTCGAGCGCAAGGACATCCCGCTGATGCAGGCGGTCGTCATGGTGATCATCTTCTTCTTCGCGCTGGCGAACCTCGCCGCCGACATGGTCTACGCCCTGCTCAACCCGCGCATCAGATTGGAATAGAGCGATGAACCGCCAAGACGCCAAGCTCGCCAAGCAAGATTCAAGGTTTGTTCCTTGGCGTACTTGGCGTCTTGGCGGTTTATAATTGAGTCATCGAAAGTAGAAAGCAAAAGCTCATGCCTCTGTATGATTATCGCTGCGCGAACGGACACGACTTTGAGGCGCGGCACGGCTTCAACGATCCCGCGCCCGCCTGCCCGGTCTGCGGCGAGGCGCAGGTGCAGCGCGTGATCACCCGCGCGCCCGGCGTGATGCAAGGCATGAGCGCCAGCCTCGGCGCGAACGCCAGCAAAGAACAGCTTCAGGGCAAGTGGGCGGAAGAAACACCCAAGCTGCGCGAGCAGTTGGTCAGCAAGCTGGGCGAAGAAACCGTCAACAAGTACGCCCCAACGTTGAATACCAAATACGATTGAAAGCTGCCAGCGATTAGCCGTTAGCCTTTAGCTAAAAGCCAAAAACTTAGTCCTGCGCCTGATCCACTCACCAAGGATAGCCCCTATGTCCACCGAAATTCCCGCCGAGTTCAGTGCCTTGCTCGAAGCTGCCGAGTACGTCTGGTTCACCACCGTCCGCGCCGACGGGATGCCTCAGCCGACGCCGGTCTGGTTCATACGCGAGGGCGATACTTATCTGATCTACACCAGCCCCAATTCGCAGAAAGTTACCAACCTCGAAGCCAACGCGAAGGTCGCGCTCAGTTGGTCGAACGAGGACGCCGAGACCTACGTCGTCGTCATGGGCGAAGTACGCATCGACAAATCTACGCCCCCCGCCAACCAGAATGCGCCGTTTTTGCAGAAATACCGCGACGGCATCGCCGAGATCGGCATGACGCCCAACTCCTACGTCGAGACCTTCTCGCTGCCGCTGCGGGTGACGCCGCTGCACGTGCGCGGCAACGTCGAGTGATCGCCGCGTCACATGAATATTCGCCTAACGCGCGTTGACAGCGAGCGGACAGAGGCTACACTAAGGGAGCTTTTGACTATGCAGACAAGGAAATCACAATGTCCCTTAAGGTAACGTTGTTCGGCGGCACGGGTCAGGGAAAAACCACCTACACGCTCGGGCTGCTCTACCTGATGGTTGAAGGGATCGACGGCTTCCGCATCGAAGATGAGGACGTCGATACCACCACCAAATACATGAAACCATGGAGCGACTTTGTCATGGTCAAGCAGTGGCCCGCCCCGACCATGGGTCGCCGCGAGGATCGCTTCAAGCTCTATTTTCAGGATCAGTTCATCACCGACTTCTTGTGGGTCGATTATCAAGGCGGTGCGATCAACCAGCCGACCGACGAATCCGACGCGGCGGCGCAGCTTCACGCCGATATTCAAGAGAGCAACGCCGTCATCATCGTCGCCGACGCCTACACCATCGCCACCCGCCCGCTGATCGAGGCGCGAATGCTGACCTCCGCCCCGCTGATCTTCCACCTCCTCAACAGCTACAAATTCAAACCGGCGCAGGAGGGTGACGAGGGGCTGAACAACGGCATCACCGTCGCCATCGTCTTAACGAAAGCCGACGCTCTGCCTGACGAATTCAAAGCCAATGACTATGAGAAGCTTTACACCAAAGCCCGGCAGGTTTTTCACGGCATTCTTGATTTCGTCCGCGAGGAACGCGCCAAAGTCAGCAGCCTGCGCCCGTGGCTCTACCCCTCGGCGATGCTAGCGGTCTCGATTGTCGGCGACGGCAACACCGAACTCGCTGCCGAAGGCGAAGGCTATGACCTCGCCAGCTTCCGGTTGATCGGCTCGCCCGAACCGGAAGGCATCCAGTATCCGTTCCTTTATGCCATCGGCAACGAGCTGGATCGCAACGCGTTGACGCTCGAAGAAGAAATCGGTGACCTTGAGCAGCGGCTCTCGCGGCTCGACAGCAACGTCCTCTCGCGCATCCTGCGCGGGCGCACCATCCGCCAGTTGCAAGAGGAACGCCAAGAGACCGCCGCGCGGCTCAAGGAAATGGAACCCAAGATCCGGATGGTGACGCGAACCGCCAACAAGAAGATGCGCCCGCTGCTCGTCTAGTCAAGGAGCGCATCGTGCATTACGAACAATTCCTGTTCACGCGCAACCGGCGGCAGGATTTCACCGCCTTCGTCCGCCCCGCGCGGCTGACCAACAAGGAAGTCGGCACCATTGGCGGCATTTTCAACTACGTCAGCGACATTTCGCGCCTGACGCCCGACTTTCCCAGTCTCTACGGCTTCCCGCTGGGCGAGTATCTGCTGCTCTTGCGCCACACCAACAGCGGACGCCAGCACGCCGGACGCGCTATCGCCGTGATCGAGGGCATCGCCGTGCCGCAAGACGACGCCAGCGCCTTCGCTTCGGCGCTGCCCGCCTTCGTCGCCGACCAAGCCGACCTGCTGAACGTGAGCGCGACTATCGCCGACATCGAAGCGGCGGCGCAGCCAACCATCGGCTGATTTGGAGTGGCGCGGAAGCCATCCCCACCGCCCGACCGAGGATTTCGTCGCCGAGTTTCTGACCCGCCGCGATGCGGATCGTCTGTTTCTGCCCTTTACCGAACGCGGGCGCGATTTACTCATCAACTTGCTGGCGGATCGACGGTTTGCGCCAGCGCCATTCTTCGCCTTCGGCACCAATGCCGACGTGCTGACGCAGTTGGAGCAGCACGCCCAGATCGACGTGGTGAGCTTCTTCACGACCGAGCGCCCCGGCTATCACAGCCGCGCAACCAATCGCCAAACCGGGATCATCGAGGGTTACGAACCAGAGGAAGGGGCAGAAGCGCTTGCCGATCCGTCGATGGCGCTGCGCAGCCACCGGATCGACGAGATGCGGCTGCGCTCCAAAGCGAACGAAACACCCGATGAGGAGATCGAGCAAGCGGTGGAAGCTGCGGTCTCAATCCGCACGGCGCCCCGTCGTCTACGGATCGAGCACGCGGACGCATTCGAAGCCACATCGGACGACAGCGCCGAGCCTACGGTCCTGACGCCACGCCAACTACGCGACCGCCGCCGCGCCGAAGAAGCCGAAGCAACTGCCGCCAAATCCGATGCCGAACCACCGCCCCGCAGCCGCGATCCGCTGCATTGGCTGCTCGACGCCTTCTCGTGGATCGTTGGCAAGCGCAACTAAATCAGCGTGTGGTGGGGCGGATTTGAAATCCGCCCCTACGAATTATCACTGACCCTAACTTCGTACCCCTTGGCATCCGGCTCGACAAAGCGGATCAGCCGTTCGCCTTCGTCACTGATCGCCTTGCGATCCGCCGCCGTCAGCGGCGCGAACGGCGTGACCGTCAGCGCGGCAATTCCCCTTTTCTTTTCGACCGTCCACGCCCCCTGCACGAACCCATCGACGAGGATCGTCGCCGCCACCCGCAGCCCCGGCAGATAGACCTGTTTGCGGTAATCGTCCGCGACCACGCGCCGCCGATCCTTGTGTGACAGCAGCAAATTATCAAACTCCGGTAGGAAGCGCGCTGGCGCGGGCGCATCCTCCGGCGGGAGTTCCACGTCGGGTAGGTCGAGCAGTTCGTGCCCCTGCTCGTCGCGGTAAATCTGTAACTCCGGCTTGAGCTTTTCGACGTCGCCCTTGAGCTTGCCCAAGCTCGACCACGTTTGCAGGTCGTTGACCGTCGCCGGTCCGAACGCCGCCAGATAACGCCGCACCAGTTCGCGGAAATCGGGCGCTGCCTCGACGGATCGACCAAGCCACGACTCCGCCAGCGCGAATTTCGGATTACCGGGATAGCTCCACGCGCTCTCGTCCGGAACCTGCACCAGCGGCAGGGTCGTGCGCACCGTATAGCGCAGCGAGCCGACATCTACGTCCGGCATCAGTTCCTCAAACAGCGCGGTGATCTCGGCGAAGGTGCGCGGCTGTTCGGCGAGGAACGGTCGCGCCGCCGCCAACGCATCGCCGATCTTGAAGTCGCCGCCCCGCCGCTTGACGATACTGTCGCGCGCTGCTGCCAGCGCCGGTTCGAGCGCGGCGCGCAGCCATGCGTAATCGGCAGCGCTGACGAGGTGCAGCGTCGCCCGCATCATCGTCGCCTTGACCAGCGCGCGACCGGCGATCTGCCCGGCGATTTCGGCGCGCGGCGCATTCTCCAGCCGCGTCCATAAACCGACGAAGGGCGCGCGTGATAGCTGTGCCTGCATGCCGACCAAGCGCTCGACCGCCGCCACGACCGGCAGCGCCGACCGTTCCAGCAGCAGTTGGCGCGCCAAAGTCGCCCGGTTGATTTCGCGCAGCGTCAGCTTACGTTCCGGCACAGGTTTTCTCCTATGAGCATTTTCCCCTCGCCCCGCTTGCGTGGGCGAGGGGGGGTGAGGGGTTTTATGGATTCCGTACCTGAATGGTGCGCCCCGGCTTGATTGTGACAAACCCGTTAAGGTCGCCCGCCAAATCCCGATCGCCCGCCGCCGTGATCTTGACCCAGAAATCGCCGCGCGGCTTCAAGCCGGGGAGATTCTGAGCGTCGGCGATCCGGTAGAGACGGTCGCGGCGAATTTCCGCCACTTTCGCGATCAACTGCTCTTCGCTGATGCCGTTCTGCCCCAACTTCGACTTTGACGGCACGCCGAAAAACGTCTCGGCTAAGCCGATCATGTCGTGGCGCGCGCCGTGATTGATGGCGGTGTCGAAGATGAACGCCTGTCCGAGCGCACTGACGATCCCGCGCGGCTTGATGCTCAGGTCTTGAACCAGATTCCAGTACAGGTCGGTGGCGATTTGATTCTGCGCCGCCTGCATGATCGGGTCGTCCGCCGCAAACTTGAGGTAATCGCGGAAGATCACATCGCCCCGCAGCAAATCGTCGCGCGCTTGAACGCGCTGGATGTAGATCGTTCGCAGTTGATTGGCGACCGGCGTCGACGCCGTCTTCAGATAGAGGTCGAGCACCGAAAATAGGCTCCCCGATGCCAGCGTGAAGCCAAAGCGCCCGTAGGAGACAATTCCGGTGTCGTAATTCTGATAGGTATCGTAGCCGCCGCCCTCAAAGCCCGACGTGATGTTGAAGGATGCTTCCAGAATCCGTACCGGATCGTCAAGCGACGGCAGCGTCGGGTCAGGCGTGGGCGGCGGGACAGGGGTCGGATCCGGCGTTGGCGTCGGCACGGGGTCTTTCGGAGGCGGCGTCGGCTCCGGCTCTTTGGGCGGAAAACTGCGGATCAAGGTTGACGCCTGCTCCGGCTCGGTCAGCACGCCGTAGCCTTCCGCCGAGCAGTCGCCGACGATATCAATCAGGTCGTCGCGCACCCAGCCGGTGACGCCGTTCGCGCAGGCGAGTTGGAGCCAGTTGCTGCCATCAGCGCCCTGCGCAGCAAGCACGCGATAACCGCTCATCCCGGACGGCGCGACGCCGAGGACTGCGCCGGTATTGCGCGGCTCCACCCGGACGTAAGCCAATACCTGTCGGATCGCTCCGGTACAACTGCTCGTCGCCATGATCACACCGCCTATTCTCAAAGTGATTAGTTTTTAGTCATTAGTTTTTAGTAAACCCGGCGAACTGACGACATTGGCGTTGACATCAATCGCCGCCTAGCGACCAAAAACTAAGAACTAAAAACCAACAACTCATCGCCTCATTCTCGCACCCGCCACCAGATTCCGGTGCATTCCGGCAGAATTGTTAACTGCTCGGCGACGATCCGGTCAGCCAGTTCATCGCCGAAGAAAAAACGCAGCAGTACTTGCCCCTCGGCGGGCAATTCGAAGCGATAATCGGTACGCAGCGTCGTCCGCACGAAGCCGTAGTCGTCCTCGAAATACTGGTAGAGCGCCGCCAGCCCCTCGGTAGGCGGCGCGGGCGTTTCAACCCCCGTGCCTAGCGTCTCCAGCACAATGCCGACGCCGCCGGGACGCACCACTCGTAGCAGTTCACTGAGCGCCTTGTCCACCTCGTCGCGCCAGCTATCGGGATACCACCCGACCGAATGGGCGATACTCCACCCGGCGATAGCCGCATCGGCGACCGAGTCCGGCAGCGGCAGCGCGCGATTGTCAGCGGCGAGCGCCGCCGCCGTCGCATACCCGGCGATCTTGGGCAGCAGCAGTTCCAGCATGTGCTCGGAGGCGTCGCACGCCAACAGCGAGCGCGCCAGCGGCGCGATCTGCGTCGTCAGCCGCCCAGTTCCCGCGCCTAACTCGATCACGTCCAGTCCCGCCAGCGGATAGATCGCGTTAATGGCGGGCAGCAGCTTGCTCTCGTAATCCTCGCGCCCGACCATCAGGTCGTACTGCGCCGCTTGCTGCTGATAAATCGCTTGATAGTCGGGCATTGTTAGCTTTCAGCGTTCAGCGATTAACTTTCAGCACTATGAGTCTATTCGCTAAAAGCGGCGATCTGCTCTGCCAGCTCGCTCAAATCGACTTCCGGGTGCTGGTCGAGCAGCGACTTGAAGCGCATCATGTATTCGACCACCTGCGGCTTGTTGTACGCCTCGAACCGCATCGTGATCGCTGGTTGCGTATTGCTGGCGCGCACTAAGCCCCAGCCGTGCTCGAACACGGCGCGTGCGCCGTCCACCGTGATCACTTCGTAATCTCGCTTGAGCGCGTCGCTCATCTCGTCGATGATGGCGAACTTGAGGTTGTCCGGCGCCGACATGATCACTTCCGGCGTCGCTACCAACTGCGGAATTTCGTCGAACAGCTCCGCGACCGTCTTGTCGCTCCGCGAAATCAGTTCCAGTGTCTTGAGCGCGACCAGCGGCGCATCGTCGAAGCCGTAGTAATTTTCGCCCCAGAACAGATGCCCGCTAACCTCGCCGCCCAACGGCGACCCGAGTTCGTGCATCTTCGCTTTCATCAGGCTGTGACCGGACTTCCACATCACCGGGACGCCGCCGTACTTGCGAATCTCGTCCGGCAGTGCCTGCGATGCCTTGACGTCGAAGACGATCGGCGCACCGGGGTTGCGCGAAAGTACGTCGCGCGCCAGCAGCGCCAGCAGCCGGTCGGCGGCGATGTGATGCCCAAGATTGTCGATAAACCCGCAGCGGTCCGAGTCGCCGTCGAACGCCAAGCCTAAGTCCGCGCCGATCTCAATCACCTTGGCTTCGAGGTCTTTGGTCATCTCCGGGTCTTCGGGATTAGGCAGGTGATTCGGGTACGTCCCATCCGATTCGCAGTACAGGCAGTGAACCTCAATGCCCAGATCGGTCAAGACTGGCGGGATGCACTCTCCACTTAAGCCATTGCCGGAGTCCATTGCAATCCGCAGTGGGCGCGCTAGGCTCACCATGCCCTTGATCGTTTCCATGTGCTTGTGCAGCATGTCGAAGTCTTGATCGACCAGCCCCTCGCCGACGGCAAACGCATCCTGCTGAATAATCTGAAGCAGCTCTTGAATCTGCGTATCCGCCAGCGCCAGCGCGCCGAAAGCCATCTTGATGCCGTTGTAACGGGTGTCCAAATGGCTGCCCGTGATCATCACGCCCGCGCCCTTCGGTCCGTAGCTGGCGGAAGCGAAATAGACCGTCGGCGTCAGCACTTCACCGATCTCGGTGACGGCGAGTCCGGTCGAAGCGACGCCCTCGATCAGCGCCATTTTCAGGCTGGTGGACGAAAGGCGGTTGTCCTGCCCGACGAACATGTGATCCGTGTTGAACTCGCGCGGCAGATAAGTGCCCAGCGCCTTGCCGACCAACCGTGCTAAATCGGGCGTCAGTTGGATGTTATCACCCGCGACCGTGCCGCGAATGTCATACTTGCGAAAGATACTGGCATCGACTTGAGTCATTACGCTGCTCCTTCTAGAGATAGTACCGAGTACCGGGTGCTGAGTGCTAAGTCAAGAACAAAGCAATTCGTTAGAAAGCCTGCCAGCGTTAGCAACAGCAGTAGGGGCGACTTGGCAAGTCGCCCCTACGTTGTCGTCGATCACCCCGCGCCGACCTTGACTTCTTTGCCGTCGACGTTGGCGGCGAAGGTCAAGCCGTCGCCGTTCGCGTCAATCGTGACCTGCGTCCCGGCAGGCGGGTTCGAGCGCAGTAGGAAGTCCGCCAGCGGCTCGCGCACCGAGCGCCGGATGATGCGCTTGAGCGGGCGCGCGCCGTATTCCGGTTCGTCGTTCTGCGCCAGCATCCACGCCTGCGCCGCGTCGGTGAAGTCGAGCTTCAAGCCACGTTCCGCGCCCATCTTGACCTCGCTCTTGAGCATCAGTTTGAGGATGCTGCCGAGGTCTTCGTCCGACAGGGCGTTGAACATGATCACCTCGTCCAGCCGGTTGAGGAATTCCGGACGGAAGTAGGTTCGCACTTCGTCCATCGCCTCGTCGCGAATTTCGTCGGTGATCACCGGGACGGCGAGTTCCTGCGAGCCGAGGTTGCTGGTCAGGATGATCACCGTTTCGCTGAAATGAGTGGTGTTACCGCGTCCGTCGGTTAGCCGCCCTTCCTCGATCACCTGAAGCAGAATGTCGAGGATACGCGGATGTGCCTTCTCGACCTCGTCGAACAGCACGATGATGTAAGGCTGCTGGCGGACGCGCTCGGTCAGTTGACCGCCCGCCTCGCTATCGACGTAGCCGCTCGGCGAGCCGATCAGCCGGTTGAGGCTGCTCTCGTCCTTGAATTCGCTCATGTCCAACGGCAACATCGCGTCCTCGCTGCCGAACATGAACTCCGCCAGCGCTTTGGCGAGTTCGGTCTTGCCGACACCGGTCGGTCCCAGAAACAGGAAGGCACCAATTGGTCGCTTGGCGTCCTTCAAGCCGACTCGCGCTGTCTTGATCGCCCGGCTGACCGCCAGCACCGCCTGATCCTGCCCGATTAGCCGCTCCTTGAGATGCTCGACCATGCTGGCATAGCGCAGCCGCTCGTCCTGCCCCAGCTTGTTGACCGGAATGCCGGTCATCTGGCTGGCTGCCAGCGTCACGTCCTCGGCGTCGAGGCTGGACAAGTCGTTGACCGGGTTCTTGAACGCCAGTTGACTCTGCTGGCTCATCGAGACCATCGCCGCCGCCCGATGCAGCAGTTGCTCGGCGCTGCGCGGGAGCGGCGTGCCGGTCATGTAGCGTTTTGCCAGCCGCGCCGCTAATGCGACCGCGTCTTCCGAGACCGTCAGCGCGTAGTCACTTTCGAGGTGCGGGCGAATCACTTTGAGAATTTCAATCGTCTCGTCAACCGACGGCTCCGGCACGCGCAGCAGTTGGCAGTTTTCCGCGACCGCGCTCACACTGGCAAGCCGCTGGTTATATTCCAGCTCGGTCGTCGTGGCGATGATCACCGGGTCGTCGTCGAGGAACGCCTTCTGGATCAGCGGCGTCGATTTCGAGAACTCGGCGCGCACGGGACCGCCGAAGAAGCGGTGCAGATGCGGGATGAACAGGACGCCGCCCCGCGCTTGGCTCAGCCCGGCGCGGATCGCCTTCTGATCGTTGTCGAGCAGCGCGCCTTCGTCCACCTGCACCAAACTCTTGAGCTGCTTGGGACCTTTGCCCTCGGACATCAGCAGCGCGAGGCTGTACGCCAGCGTCCGCTTGCCGACTCCATCCGGTCCGATCAGGATCACGTGGCGGTTGACCGCTTGCGTCAGGATGTTGATCAAGTCGCGCAGCAAATCCTCGCGGAAGTAGACCGCTTTCAGCTTGCCCGACTTCGCCCCGGCGACAAAATCCTGTGTTGTGCCGTCCTTGCGGATCACCTGCGAAGTGTCCGCCACCATATCGGCAATCGCCTTGGGCGTGATCCCGTGCTGGCGCAGCAAACCGCTGGTGCTCATCGAGCTTTCGGCGAGGATCGCCAACACGTGATCGGTATCGACGCGGACTTCGTTCTGGGCGTTGGCGAGGCTCAGTCCGTCGTCTACGAGGATGATCGTCTGGCGCGACAGCGGCACTTGGCGGTTGCCCGCCGCGATAAAGTCGAGGTTGCCGTCCTGATCGCGCCGGGTCTCGATGGCAAGCTGGGTCTGTCGCGTCAGCCGGTCGAGGTCAACCCCCCGGCTGTTCTTGAAAACCTCCAGCAGCCGCGCTGCCGCCGTGTCCTTGCTCCGCAGCAGCGCCAGCAGCAGCAGCTCCGGCATGATCACGGATTTCTTGTATTGATCCTTGAGCGCGACGGCATCGTTCATCGCCGCGTCCAAATCCTTAGAAAGAAGATCGGGATTCAACGTTCCCATGAAGCTGTCCTAAATGGTTGCTCAAAACAGCTTATAAGTTAACTTGAAATGTGACTTTGAACAAGCGTGAGATGAGCGAAGCGAGCGCAGTTCGCGCCGGGCTGAAGCAAATGAAACGCCAGCATACCCGAAACCGTTTTCCAACCTCCCCCAATTTTAGGGAGGGACAAGCAGCAACACAAAGTTTACACTTAGCTCATCAGTCATGAACCTTTACGTGCTATACCACCTTCATGATGACTTAATGCGATCTGTAGTTGCATTTGCCGGGAGATGGGTTATAGTAGAATAAGTGTTCTGATGATTTACGACTTAAGCGAGCTTTAGCAGAGTGTACCGGGCTGTGATTGTGCCAGCGCGACGCTCGCCCAAACCAAGTTCAGCGGCAGACCAATTCATGCAATTTTAATGCCATATGGAGGCAACCACTACATGGGCATGGCACAAGGCATTCGCAGCGCAATTAGCAAGGCGGTCGGTGATGGCGTTCGCGGAATCATGGAGACGGACAACGAGGCGCGCAATATGGATATCCCGGAGGACTTGATCTGGGCGTTGGACGACAACCAGCAGGCGAAGGCGAAGTTCGATAAGTTCGCGCCTTCGCACCGGAAAGCCTATATCGAGTGGATCGAAGGCGCGCGCAAAGCAGAGACGCGCCAGCGCCGCATCCAGCAAGCGATTGACATGATCGTCGAGGGCAAGCGGAAGGTCTAGCGAATTGAACATCAACGTGTAGGGGCAGAACTAAGTTCTGCCCCTGTTGTTGTCAATTCGTGTCGTGACTCCCGGCGGGCAGGTTCGCCCCCAGCGTGACCGGGAGCACCCCCGTCGCGGGCTGCGCGCCAAACAGCACCGCGCAGGCTGCCGGAATCGCCGGACGCGCAGGTGTGTAGGTCAGCACATACCCGGCGACATTCTGATAACTCTGCCAGTCATAGATCGACCAGATCGAGACCGCAATCGTCTTTTCCGGCGGCAGCGCGTTGACCAACTGCTGCTGTTCCGGGTTCGTATCCGCGTTTTGCGTCCAAACCACCACCGTATCCGCCGAGTTCGCGTTAGCGACCGCCCAGCCGATCTCCTCCGGCGTCGGGTTGTCCCCCACTCCCGTCCACGTGATGTTGCTGCTGTACTGCGCGCATTCATTCTGAATCTGGTAGCGCGTCGCCAAGAAGATCATCGCTACCCGGCGCTCCGGCGGGATCGGGATCAGGTTGTTCCGGTCATAGGCGACGGTGACGCCCTTCTGATAGAGTTCGTCGAAAAGCTGGGCGTGCGCATCCAGATTGACCTGTTCCGGCGCGGTCGTCGGGTCGAGCGGCTTCCAGTCGAGAATGCCGTACTGCTGCTTCGTTTCCAGAATCCGCCGCACCGACTGGTTGATGCGCTCCTCGGAGATGTTCCCGGCGCGCACCTCGTCCACCACCCGCTGCATCGCCGCCTCGAAGCCATGCTGACCAATGCTCGGACCGGTCGCCAGCAGATCGACTTCGGCGTTGATCGCCATCACCACCGCGTCGTAATAGTTGAAGTTGAGATCAACCGCGTTCATGTCGAGCGCGTCGGTCATGATCAAGCCGTCATAACCCATCTGTTCGCGCAGCACGCCGGTGATCACGTTGTGTGAGAGCGAGGCGGGCAGCCCGACCTGCGGTTCGAGCGCCGGATACCAGATGTGGGCGATCATTACGGCGGCGACATCAGCGTCAATCGCCCGTTCGAACGGCACGAATTCGACCGCTTGCAGCCGATCCAGCGGCAGGTCAATCGTCGGCAATTCCCCGTGCGAATCCTGACGCGATTTACCGTGACCGGGGAAGTGCTTGGCGGTCGCCAACACGTCCAGCGACTCCAGCCCGCGAATGAACGAGGCGACCGCGCTGCCCGCGATATTCGGATCGCCACCCCATGCCCGCCGGTAGATGATCGGGTTGTCCTTGTAGGTCTCCAGATCGGCGACCGGCGCGAGGTCCATGTTGATGCCGACGGCGCTCAACTCCTGCGCCACCGCCTGACCCACTTGATACGCCATGTCGTCGCCCGCCGCGCCGATCAGGATGGGCGCGGGGAACATCGTGAAGCCGTCGGTCAGCCGCGTGACGACGCCGCCTTCTTGATCGATGGAGATCAGCAGCGGCACGCCCCCGGCAGCGGTGATCGTGCTTTGATAAGCATTGGTCAGACGGGTGACCGAGGCGGGATCGCCGACGTTTTCGCCGAACAGGACGACGCCGCCGGGCTGCCACGTCGTCAGGTCTTGCGCGCCTTCTTCGGTCAGCACGGATCCGTGCAGAGTGACCATGAACATCTGCGCCACCCGTTGTTCCAGCGGCATCGCGGCGATCCGCGCGTCAAGCTCGTCTTGCGCTCGCACAGGCGCATTCGAGCGCGCCGACAACCCGATCAGCAAGGCGCACGCGAGCGCCATGAACTTGAAGCTCCTAAACGGCTTATTCGCCATGAACTATGAGCCTTTCTTGAGTTTGCCTTGAATTGTTTATGCTTGTCGTTCGACGGCGAGGATTGGAAACGGCATCAGTAACCTATGCAGGGTTTGCGCCCCTCCCTGAATTCGGGGAGGGGTCGGGGGTGAGGTCAGAAACGGCAGCGAATAACCAGTTCCTCTGACCCGGACATTCAACCAGCCACTCAAATTCTAGTCAACCTGCTCGCTCAGCCGGTAGCCGATCCCGCGCACGTTCACGATCAAATCGGCGTCCTGCCCAGCTTGCTTGAGCTTGCGGCGCAGGTTGCTGACGTGCGGGCGAATCACTTCGCGAGCTTCCGCCTCATCGACGGTGTAGCCGCGCACCTCGCGCACGAGTTCGTGGCATGATACCACCCGCCCTCGGTGCGCCGCCAGATAGAGCAGCAGGTCGAATTCAGTCGGCGTCAGGTCAATCGGCTGGTCTTCGACCGAGATCTGGTAGCGACCGGGATAAATCGTCAGCGGACCGAGCGTCATCACGCCGTTGACCGTCGATTCACCCACCATGTCGGGTATCGGCAGCTTATCGCCGCTGGATGCATCGCGCTGCGGCGGCGTCGGCTCTTGGTTGGTGCGGCTGAGTTCGCTCACGTTGCTGCGAATCGCGTCGAGCAGCGCGCGGCGGCGTTTGAGGTTGCGCGCCCGCTCGATGCCCCGCGCCACACTCGAACGAATATCCTGACTCGAACTCGGCTTGATCAGGTAGTCGTGCGCGCCCAACCGCAGCGCTTCGACCGCCGTCGGCAGGCTGGGATACGCCGTCATCAGGATGACAATCGTATCGGGATCGGTGTCTTTAATCCGCCGGATCAGTTCGACACCGTCCAAACCGGGCGGCATCCGAATGTCAGTCAGCACCACGTCGAAGGCTCCGCCACGAATCACGTCAAGGGCGTCCTCGCCATTGGCGGCTTCGCGCACACTGTAGCCCACGCGCTGTAAAGTCTTGCTCACCGAATAGCGGATTGCCGCTTCGTCATCCACGACGAGGATGGAGGCACTCTCATTGTTGTCGATCATCGGTTTATGAGCCTAATCTTTACTTTTGTAGATAATTTATGCTTTCTTAAGCATACAAGTTTTGCCAAAAATTGCAACTTTGCATAGCAACGGGCTTACGTTAATTATCCCATTTTATCGCACAGTCAGGTATAGATGCTCATTAGCAGCCGTTTTTGCCGAGAAAGACGCGCTCACGAACCAGCCGCCCCAATAAATAGCGGCAATCTGATCGCCCACCAACACCAGCGGCACGCGGTCACGTAGATCGCGCGGGATCTTGTGGTCGATCATCCACTTGCTCAATTTCTGGGTGTGCCCCACTAGTCCCGGCGGTGCGAAGCGATCCCCTGCCCGCCGCCCGCGCAGAATAAGCGGCGCGACCTCACCCCCCGTCCCCCCCTCCACTACGTGGCGAGGGGGAGACAGATGAAGCACCGCAAGCGCGTCGTGCCCCCGTACCCCCGCTTGCGGCAGCGTCAGCGTCGCCTCAATCTGCCACGAATCAAATGCAGTTATGCCCGGTATGGCAAGCGGAATGACCGCATCAGCGGGCAGCAGCGGCAGATCGCCGTCGCTTGTCGCCACCTCGCGTTCAATGTGAATGTCGGCGTAATCGACGCGCAGCCGCAGCCCGTGCGGAAACTGAGCGACCGCCCCCACCTGCCCCGACAGCGCAAGGTCAGCGGCAGCGCGGAGGTGGATCGTTGTCACATCGGTGGCGGCGAGTTCCGCCAGACCAGCTATAATGAAGCGAAGCTGAAGCGCCGGATGCAAGTGAGCGAAACTGGTGCGCGGCAACGAAACCCGACCCGCTGTGCGTTTGACCTGCCCCTCAACCGCCGTTTGCAGCGCAGCATTGACGAAATCGTTTTCAACCGCCGCGACCTCGGCAAGTTGAAGCAGCCGCCGGTCGATTTGCGCCGACAGGTCTCGCAGGTGCGGGATCAGGTCGTGGCGCAGACGATTACGGGTGTAGTGTTGATCGTCGTTGCTGGCATCGTGGCGCGGCTGGAGATCATGCGCGCGACAGTAAGCATCGAGGTCAGCACGCCGGACGTCGAGCAGCGGGCGAATCAGCAGCAGATCGGGGTGTCCCGGCAGCGGCGCGCGATACGCCATCCCTGCCAGCCCGCTGATCCCTGCCCCACGCAGCAGATGCAGCAGCACCGTCTCAACTTGATCGTCGGCGTTGTGGGCGACCGCCACCCGATCCGCGCCGGTCTCGCGAGCGACGGCGGCGAGGAAGTCGTAGCGAGCGACGCGAGCGGCGGCTTCGATGCTCAGGCTCCGCGTCCGCGCGAGCGCCGTTACGTCAGCATAACCCGCCGTCACCGGGATGTTCCAGCGCTGCGCCATCGCGACGACGAAGCGCGCATCGTCGGCACCTGCCTCACCGCGCAGCCCGTGATCGAGCGTCGCAACGTGCCAGCGAACCCCGAGCGACTCGCGCAAACTGGCGAGTAAATGGAGCAGCGCCAGCGAATCGGTTCCACCGGAAACACCGACGACGATCAGCCCGCCGGGTTGGATCAAATGGTGCGTTTGTAGGGTTGAGTTTACGCTTAATTGTAAATTCATGGGTGCTTTGTATTCATTCGTCCACATGTTATAATGCCGCGCGCTGTTTCATGCCGTTAGGAGAACGCAGTGCTCAGTCCGCTCGACTACTTTTTTGGCTTGTTCTCGCTGGACATCGGCATAGATCTCGGCACGGCGAATACGCTTGTGAGTGTACGCGGCAAGGGTATCGTAATCAACGAACCGTCGTTCGTCGCCATCGAGAGAAAGACCCGCCGCCCGATTGAAGTCGGGGCGCGGGCGAAGGAAATGTGGAGCAAAAATCCGAAAGATATCCTGATCGTCCGCCCCCTGCGTGACGGCGTGATCAGTGAATTTGAAGTCACCGAAGCCATGCTGAACCATCTGATCCACAAAGCGCACGAGCAAAGCTGGGTGCCAATCCCACGCCCACGCGTCGTGGTCGGGATTCCCAGCGGCGTCACCGAAGTCGAGAAACGCGCGGTCTACGATGCCGCCGTCAGCGCGGGTGCCCGTGAAGTTTACCTGATCGAAGAACCTGTCGCCGCCGCGATTGGCGCGGGCTTGCCGGTACAGGAGACGCGCGGCAGCATGATCGTGGACATCGGCGGCGGGACGACCGAGGTCGCCATCTTCTCGTTGGGCGGCATCGTCATCAGCCGTTCGATCCGCGTCGCGGGCGACGAGATGGACGAGGACATCGTTCAATACATGCGCGCCAAGCATAACCTGCTAATCGGTGAGCCGACCGCCGAGCGGATCAAGATCGAGATCGGCTCCGCCTATCCACTGGCGCAGGAACGTATGACCAGCGTCAAAGGGCGTAACCTCGTCACCGGCTTGCCGACTTCCATCGAGGTCAGTTCCATCGAAATCCGCGAGGCGGTCGCCGGTTCGGTGGACATTATCATCGACACCATCAAGGACGCGCTCGACGACACCCCGCCCGAACTGGTCGGCGACCTGATGGAAAGCGGGATCTGCCTCGCCGGAGGCGCCGGTCAGCTCCGTAATCTCGCCGACCGGGTGACCGAAGAAGTCAACATTCGTAGTTGGGTCGCCGAAGACGCCATGACCTGCGTCGCGCGCGGTGCCGGACGCGTCCTCGAAGACTATAACAACCTGCGCCGCCTGTTGGTCGGGCTGGAACGCGGCAGCACGCACCACTGAGGCGCCGCTCGACGCCAAGCAGTGCACCAGCACTCAAGCAGTGTGCAGGACTGCCACCCACTTCCCCCATTATATTCAAAAAGCCAATCTGTTATAATCCGCGCCGGAGGTACTCTGACATATGAATCAAGGTTCAGGCTTCAGGCGCGGAGGCTGGCGTTCCAACCGGACGCTGTTCTTGCTTTTCTGCCTGCTGCTGGCAGTCGGGTTGATCGTCGTCAGCAGTACGGGCATCCTTGCCCCGGTTGAGGATTTGCTCGCCACGCCCTTGAACGCCGTTTCCGGCGTCTTTCACCGGGTCGCGCTGACTGTCAACGACAACTTGACGCGCTTTTCGGACGTGCAGACGCTCCAAAACCGCATCGCCGATCTGGAAACCGCGCTCGCGCTCTACCAATCCGAACTGGTCGAGCTGCGCGAGATCAACAGCGACTATCAGCGGCTCGCCAACCTGCTCCAGTACACGACCACCGTCACCAATCAGGAGACCATCACCGCCAACGTCATCGCTATCGACCAGAACAGTTCGCTGCGCACCATCACGGTTGATGTCGGCACCCGCGACGGCATCGCCATCGGGATGCCGGTCGTCACCCGCGAGGGGCTGGTCGGTCGCATCATCCGCGTCAGTGCTAACGCCGCCCGCGTCATGCTCGTCACCGAGCCGTCGAGTTCGATCAGCGCTCGCCTGCAAACCAACCGCGTCGAAGGATCGGTACACGGGACTTTCGCCGGAACGCTGCAAATGGACATGATTCCGCTCAATTCGCAGGTACGCGAGGGTGACCTCGTCATCACATCCGGCTTGGGCGGCAACTTCCCGCCCGACCTCGTGATCGGGCAGGTGACCAGCGTCAGTCTCTCGTCCGATGCGCTCAACCGGGTCGCGCAGGTTCACAGCCTCGTCAATTTCGATACGCTTGAATTCGTGCTCGTCGTGACCAACTTCCAGCCAATTGACCTGTCGGTCTTCGACAGCGCCACCCCGTCGCCGTAAACAATGGGCAGCTATTGGAGTCTCCCGCTGATCGTGCTGGCGGTCGTCTTGCAATCGTCCGTCATCCCGCAGATTCGCATCTTCGGCGGCGAACCCGACCTCGTGCTGCTGCTGGTGCTCTCGTGGTCAATTCGCGGACGCTTGGAGCAGGACGTGACGTGGGCATTCGTCGGCGGCATCATCCAAGACTTAATGTCCGCCACGCCGCTGGGCGCGTCGGTCGTCGGGCTGCTCTTGCTGGTGTTTGGCGTCGAACAGTTGAAGCAGCAGGTCTACCACATCGGCTTCATGTTGATCATCGCGCTGGTGATCGTCGGGACGGTGCTGCAAAAGGTCATGCTGATGGTTATCGCCGGGTTCAGCGGCTTCATCATCGCGCCGATTCCGAATCTGACCTACGTCATCCTGCCGACAATCGCCTATAATCTGGTCTTTATCGGTCCTGTCTACTGGATTGTGCGCCGCGTCCAGCGCCGCGACCAGCAGGTGTTTACTTAGCGGGGTGAGGTCAGATTTGTCGGTAGGGGCGCATCTGTGTAGGCGCTCACCAAGGCTTCAAAATGGCGACGTCCTTAGCTCAAGGCTAACGGCTACTCGCTAATCGCTTATTGGTATGAGGAGCAAAACCGAATGCAGCGGCTGAACCCATTTCAAGGCTGGCGGCTGTCGTTCTTTCAGGGCATCATCTTCGCCGTCTTCGTCCTCTTTGGGGTTCGGATGTACCAACTCCAAATTGTCCAGAACGATCAGCTTCAAGCTGCCGCGAACGAAAATCGCTTGAGCGAGCTGCCCGAAGCCGCTCCGCGCGGCACGATCACGGACCGTTACGGCGTCAAGCTGGCGATCAACGTCCCCGCGTACAACGTCCGCGTCGTCCCCGCCTCGCTGCCCGGCAGTGAAGATGAGGTCTTGCGGATTTACAACCGCCTCTCGGCGCTGACCGGCGTCCCGCCAACGCGGGCGATTGCGCTGGCGTCGGGGCAGAACGTCCGCAGCATCGAGGAACTGGTCGCCGAAGGTGCCGGTATCGCGCCGTACCGCGCGGTCGTGATCGCGCAGGACGTCAGCGAACACGTCGCCATGCAGATCCTTGAGGAGAGCTACTCGCTGCCCGGTGTGGACATCAATACCGCGTCGGTGCGTGAATACCCCACCGGCGAGCTAACCGCCGACATCATCGGCTACATGGGGCGCATCCCGGCGGAACAGGAACTTGAATTGATCAAGCAGGGCTACGACCCCGCCTATGACCGCATCGGCTACGCCGGGCTGGAAGCCTCGCTCGAAGATACGCTGGCGGGGCAGCGCGGGCGCAACGTCTGGGAAGTTGACGTCGCCGGGCGCACCATCGGCGATCCAGTCGTCTCGGTTCAGCCGATCCCCGGCTTGAGCGTCCGCTTGACCATCGACACCGAACTCCAGCAAGCCGCCGAAGACGCGCTCAAGCACGAGATCGCCACGCTCAACGCGGGCGCCGGGCAGATCGTCAGCGAGACCGGCGCGCTCCTCGCCATGAACCCGCGCACCGGCGAAATTCTGGCGATGGTCAGCTACCCTAGCTACGACAATTCGCGCTTCGCCCGCAACATCGACGTACCCTACTATCTCAAAGTCGCCGCCGACCCGCTGACGCCGCTGGTCAACCACGTCACCCAATCGCTCTACCCGCCCGGCTCGACGTGGAAACTAATCACGTCAACGGGGGTGCTGCAAGAACACGTTATCGACCCGGAGTCGCTGCTCAACGATCCCGGTCAACTGCTGCTACCCAACAAGTACGCACCCAACGACACCGCCGCCGCGCAGCGGTTCGTCTGCTGGCTGCCACAGGGACACGGCAACCTCAACATCATCGGCGCGATTGCCCAAAGCTGCGACGTTTACTTCTATCAAGTCGGCGGCGGCAACCCGGAAGTTTCTCCACAAGTTCTGAGACCGGGCGGTCTGGGGATCGACGACCTGTTCCGCTATGCGACCGCCTTCGGCATCGGCTCGAAGCTCGGCGTCGAACTGCCCTTCGAGAACGCGGGACGCATGCCCGATCAGGACTGGAAGCGGCGGCTCTACGGCGAGAACTGGTCAACCGGCGACACCTACAACGCCGCATTCGGTCAAGGCTACGTCAACGTGACGCTGCTCCAGCTTGGCAGCGCTATCTCCGCCATCGTCAACGGCGGGGAACTGCACCAGCCTACGCTGATCCACGACTACCTTGACGCCGACGGCAATGTCGTGAAGTCGTTCGAGCCAATCGTCCAGCGCACCATCGACATCGACCACATTCCAGAGACCGAGCCGCTCAAGCTGCTGTTGGTCGAGGACATGATCATGAAGGGCGAGAACAGCCTCGCCTGCGTCTGCGAGCAGGACAGCGATTTCTACAATCCGCTGCGCTGCAACCCGGCGACTTACACCAGCACCGTCAACATCAACCCCGACCCGCTGCTGACGACGTGGCGAAACTACACCGTTCCAGTGCCCGATGGCTACAGTTTCAACGATAGTTTTTGCAGCCCGGTGCGCTTCGACCCCAATTACCGTCCGGCGTTTGTGGACGACGCTAATCTCGACATCATCCGGCAGGGGATGCGCTTCGCCGTCACCAACGGCACGGCGAAAGCCGCCGACCTGCCCTATTTCACGGTTGCCGGGAAAACCGGAACCGCCGAATACTGCGACGAGATCGCCCGACCGCTCGGCTTGTGCAAGCCAGGTAACTGGCCCTCTCATGCTTGGTTCGTCGCCTATGGTCCTTACCAAGACCCCGACATCCTGATCCTCGGCTTTGTCTATCACGGCGGCGAGGGTTCCGCCGTCGCGCTGCCGCTGGTCATGGAGACAATGCAAGCCTATCTCCGCATTCAAGATGAGCGCAACGGGACGAACTCTAGCGCTGCCCCGGCGGAGATCGCCATCACCTCGGTCCCGCAGATCACCGGAACGGGTTCGCCGTGATCGGCTTAACACCCGAGCGCCGCCAACAGGCGTACTTCTGGCTGCCCGCCATGATCGTGGGGTTGGTCGCTTGGCTCGCCTTCATTATCTTAGGGCACACGCCCCTGATTCGCGCGTCCGGGCTAGCATTAGTGATCGTCGGCATGGCGCTGGCGCTCCGCACGATGGGCGCGGCGCTGACGATTATTGGCGCGCTGGCGTTGGCATTTAGTCCCTCGTTTTGGATCCAGACCGGCGGCGCGGAGAGCTTGAGCGTGCCCCAAGTCGCTGCCGGTCTGGTCGCAGCGCTGGTGGTGGCAGGCGTCGCCTTGCGCTTCAGCAAGCAGCGCTGGTTCGGCATCGCGGTGGCGTTGATCGTGTTCTCCGCGCTGTTCCTGACCAGCATTGGCACGGCGCGCAGCCTGCGCCTGATGACTCTGCTGACCGCGTGGCTGCTCTACCTGCTGGTCGATGGACTGCTGATCAGCAACCCGCGCCCCGATACGCCCGCGACCGGCAAGCTCGGCGCGCAGCACACTTATGGGCTGCTGATCGTCATGGTGATCGGGGTGATCAACGATCCGCTCTTCGTGCTGCTGGTTCCAGCGGTGGCGCTGGGCTTATTTCTTTCGCGCAAGTCGCTGCCAATCTGGTACTGGTTGGCACTGCTGGCGATCACCGCCTTCGGCGTCTACGACTTAATTGACCTCTACGGCTCGGCTTTTTGGTGGAATTATCCGGTCGATCAAGCACTAGCACTAACGTACCATGTCCCCTACTTAATCGGCACCGTCTGGCGCGAACCTGCCCGTTGGATCGGGCTGATGGATTTGATCATTCGCCAATTTACGGCGTTTGGCTTAATCCTCGGCGTCTTGGGTCTGGCACGGCTGGCGCGCTGGTATCCACCGATTGGCGTCGTGACCATGATCGCCTACGCGACGTTTGCCGCGTTTGGGCTGGTCTACTACGGCGCTGACAGCCCGGTTCTGCTGCTGCCCCTGCTGATGATCCAGCTACTGTGGATGACCTATGCCGTCTATACTTTCGGGCAGTGGCTGAAAAAAACTCGCCACCCCGCCCGACTTCAATGGCTTGCCGCTGCCGCTTTCACCCTTCTGCCGCTTTTCATGGTGTTGAGGATTGTCGGCGCGGTGTAGCGCATCTTGGCGATCCAATATACTATATTAAGAGTTAAAATCCTTTGCAGGTTAGGTCGCAGCATTCATGCAAACAGTTGCAATCAAAGGCGTCAAAGACGGGCTGCTTATCTCGCTAAACGAGTCCGAAGAATGGCAGAGCGTCTTGGCAGACCTCGCCGCCCGCATCGACCAGCAGAGCGCCTTCTTCGTGGGCGCGCGCATTACCCTTGACGTAGGGTCGCGCCCCGTCCGCAAAGATGAGCTTGGCTCGGTCAAGGCGCTGCTTGAACGACGCAGCGTGGTGCTGCACGCCGTCCTCAGCGAGAGCAGCACAACGATTGACTCTGCTAGCGCGCTCGACTTGCGCGCGAACATGCCAGCGTCGGCACCCGCCGCGCGCAGCTTCACGGCGAATTCCGAAGAAGACGGCACTTCCGGCGTGATGATCCGGCGAACGTTGCGGTCGGGGCGCACCATTCGCAGTGATGGGCACGTCGTCGTTTTTGGTGACGTGAACCCCGGTGCCGAGATTATCGCCGCCGGTGACGTGATTATCTGGGGGCGGCTGCGTGGGAAAGTCCACGCGGGCGCATATGGCGATGAGAGCGCTTTCGTCTGCGCGCTTGACATGACGCCGACTCAGTTGCGCATCGCCGGGTATATTAGCATTTCGCCGAAAGACAAACGCCACAAACCCAAGCCGGAGATCGCGCTCATCAAAGACGAGCACATCACGGTCGAGGCATGGCGTTAGCGCCGCATTGCGGCGAAGCCAAGAGAGGACTTGCAGGTGGGGGAAAAGTCATCACGATTACGTCCGGCAAAGGCGGGGTTGGCAAGACGACGACGACTGCCAATCTGGGGGTTGCCTTAGCCGGGCTGAACCAGCGCTTGCTGATGATCGACGCCGACATCGGCTTGCGCAATCTCGACATCGTCATGGGGCTGGAGAACCGCATCGTCTACGACATCGTGGACGTGATCGAGGGGCGCTGCAAACTGCGGCAGGCGATGATCCGCCACAAAACCTTTCCCGAACTCTACCTGATCCCCGCCGCCCAGACCCGCGACAAAACCGCTGTCAGCCCGGCAGATATGATCCAGCTTACCGACAGCGTGCGCGGTGATTTCGACTTCATCCTGATCGACTCACCAGCCGGCATCGAGCGCGGTTTTCGCAACGCCGTCGCCCCCGCCGATGAGGTGCTCATCGTCACCAATCCGGAAGTCTCCGCCGTCCGCGACGCCGACCGGGTGATCGGCCTGCTCGAAAACGAGAATAAGGGTCCCGGACAGTTGATCCTCAACCGCGTCAACCCGGAGATGGTGCGCCGGGGCGAAATGCTCTCTGCCGACGACGTGACCGACTTGCTAGCGATTCGCTTGCTGGGAATCGTGCCGGAAGACGAGACTGTTGTCCCATCGTCAAACAGCGGGATTCCCGTTACGCTCAACGAAAACTCGCGGGCGGGGGCAGCCTATCGCAATATCGCCCGACGGTTGATGGGTGAAGACGTTCCCTTCATGAAACTTGGGGAATCAGGCGGCTTGTTCAAGCGCATCGCGCGAATTTTCGGCGGTAGAAACGGGTGATGAGAGGTTCTGATGATGCCAAGTATTTTTGACCGGATGCTCGGACGGGCGCAGCCGAAGAAAAGCGGCAGCACGGCGAAAGAACGGCTGCAATTCATCCTTGTTCACGACCGCATCAACCTCTCGCCGGAGCGGATGCAGGCGATGAAAGAGGAGATTCTCGCCGTGATCTCGAAATACGTCTCGGTTGACGGCGACAATGTGGACATTGAACTCCAGAAGCGCGACCGCAACAGCCTGCTTGTCGCTGAAATCCCCTTCCACAAAACGCACGAGGGCATCGAGCAGGACGACCAGCCCGAACTCCCGCCGCGCCGCCGACGCGGAATAGACTTCAATTCAGGGCGCGCGTTCGCTATAATGACGCCAACGCACGCTTGTAGGGCATTCCTGTATGAGTCATTCCGGCAGCATTTGGCGGCAGTTCGATTTTGTCCTGCTCATCGCAACTGCGCTGCTGACCGTCTTCGGCATCTTGATGATTCGAAGCGCGACCCTCGACGCCATCGACCCCGACCTCATCAATCGCGTCCCTGACCAAATTCGCTTTGCCATCCTCGGTATGCTCGTCATGCTCGGCTTGGCGGCAGTTGACTATCGGCTGCTCGGTGGGCTGCATCAGTGGCTCTACGGGCTGATGATTGTGCTGCTGCTGCTCGTCCGCGTCTTCGGCGTCGAAGGGGACGCTGGCGCGCAGAGCTGGATCAACATCGGCATCCGCATTCAGCCGTCCGAAATCGCCAAGGTGCTGATCATCGTCACACTGGGCTACCTGCTCGCCACCAATTACGAAAAAATGGGGCGGATCACGACTCTGCTCAAGTCGCTGATTCACATCGGCATTCCGACCGCCTTGATCTTCATTCAGCCTGACCTCGGTATGGCGATTGTCTTTGGCGTCATGTGGCTGGTGATGGTCTGGGCTGCCGGACTACAACTCAGGCACATCGCCATCTTCTTGCTGATCATCGGGATTTCCGCCCCGCTGACCGTTCCGGTCGCATGGTCGCACATGGAAGACTATCAGAAACAGCGCATCACGTCGTTCATCTTCCCGGAAAGCGACACCGACGCCTACTACAACATCTTGCAGGCGCGCATCAGCATCGGTTCCGGCGGGCTGGTTGGCAAAGGCTATGCGCAAGGACCGCAGAACACCGGGCGTTTTCTGCGTGTTCGTCATACCGACTTCATCTTCAGCGTGATCGCCGAAGAATTCGGGTTCGTCGGCGGCGTCACCGTAATGGTACTGATCGGCGTAGTGATTTTGCGGATTTTGCGCGGCGCGCGCATGGCGGTCGATCCGCTTGGCAGCCTGATCTGCTACGGCGTAGCGACGTTCATTTTCTTCCAAACCGCCGTCTCAATCGGCATGAACTTGAGCCTCATGCCCGTCACCGGGCTGACGCTGCCCTTCATCAGTTCGGGCGGGACGTCGCTGCTCTCGACACTGGCGGGCATCGGCTTGACGCAGAGCGTGATCATGCGCCGTCGGCGCTTGTAACCCGCACCAACATTCTATAGACTTCGTAGGGGCGCACGGCGTGCGTCCCCAATATGAGACAGTATTCCGTAAGGGCGAGGCGCGCCTCGCCCTTAACCGGCACTTACGCCTAAGCGACTATCGCACACGAGAGGTTTTTCCAGCATGACCCTTCATTCGGAACTGGCGCAGCTTCTATTTCCGCACATCACCAAAACCCCGGATGACGTTTTTCGCCAGTATCCCCCACGCGATCTACCAGAGGGCGCCCGCGTGACCCGGTTTGCGCCCAGCCCGACCGGGTTCGTCCACATCGGCAGCTTGCTAACGGCGCTGGTCGAGAACCGCGTCGCGCACCGCAGCGGCGGCGTCTACTTCCTGCGCATCGAGGACACGGATAAGAAGCGCGAGCAGGATCGCAGCGTCGAGGAGATCGTCCAGAACTTGATCAACTTCGAACTTACACCCGACGAAGGCGTCGTCTCCGTCGATCCGCAGGTTGAGGTTGGCGACTATGGTCCCTACACCCAGAGTGCGCGAATCGAACTCTACGAAATCTTCGCCAAGTATCTGGTCGAACATGGGCGGGCTTATCCTTGTTTCTGCTCCGAGGAAGAACTTGACCGCGATTCGCCAGCGGCAGGAAGCGGCGCACGTCAAGCCTGGCTATTACGGCGAATGGGCGCAGTGGCGCGATGCCAGCCTCGACGCGGTGAAAGCGCGGCTCGATACGGGCGAGCGCCCGGTGATCCGCATCCGCGCGCCCTACCCGACCGAAGCCCGCGTGCATTTTCACGACGTCGTCAAAGGCGATCTTGACCTGCCGGAAAACGATCAGGATACGGTGCTGCTCAAGTCGAACAGCTTGCCGACCTATCACTTCGCCCACGTCGTCGACGACACAGTGATGCGCGTCACGACGGTCATACGCGGCGAAGAATGGCTCCCCTCGGCACCGCTGCACCTCCAGACCTTCGAATACCTCGACGTTCCCATGCTGGACTTCGCGCACATCGCGCCGATTGCCAAGATGGACGGGAGTTCCAAGCGCAAGCTGAGCAAGCGCAAAGACCCCGAAGCCAACATGATGTACTACTCCGAAGCAGGCTATCCGGCGCAAGCGGTGATCGAGTATCTCCTCAATCTCGCCAATTCGAGCTTTTACGATTGGCGGCAGGCGAACCCCGACGCGCCTCACACCGAGTTTCCGTTCGAGCTTGCCGACATGGGCGTCGCCATGCCGCTGTTCGATCTGGTCAAGCTGAATGACATCAGCAAGAACATCGTCGCCACCTACAGCGCCGAGCAGGTCTACCAATACGGCGTCGCGTGGGCGAATCAGTACGATGCCGAGCTAGCAAGCATCCTCAAGGCAAACCCCGCCTACAGCATCGCCGTGTTCAAGGTCGAGCGCGACGATCCAGCGCCGCGCAAGGATATCGTGAACTGGTCGGACATCCGCCGCGCCTGCGGCTTCTACTTCGACTCGATTTACGAGCAGATGGTCGCCGAGTCCGGTTATCCGCTGCCGGAGGTCGATCACGAGAGCGTCATCGCCATCCTTGATCACGTCCGCGCCTTCGATCCGTCCGTGCCCAAGGACAATTGGCTGCAAGACATGCGCGACCTATCCGCGCGTTTAGGCTTTGCCGCGAATATGAAGACCTTCAAGAAGACGCCCGACGCCTTCAAGGGACATTTCGGTGACGTGATGATGGTCGTCCGCGTCGCGCTGACCGCGCAAACCAACACGCCCGACCTCTACGCAATCTTGTGCGTCTACGGCAGCGCGCGCATCGATCAGCGCATCCAGCGGACGCTGGAAAGCATCTGATCAGGCGGCAAAACAATCAGAATCAGGCTTGATCCGCTCACCTCAGCGTGATACAATGCCGCCTCATGGTGAGGGATAGTTCAACGGTAGAACTGTGGACTCTGGATCCATCAATCCTGGTTCGAATCCAGGTCCCTCAGTTTGAGAGAAAAAGCGCCCACGAGGCGCTTTTTTGTTGCCGCAATCGAGTTCGAATCCTAACCTCCCCTTGAGCCGCCTACCGAGTTCTGCGCTTGCCCAACCCAACGTCCATTGTGGCTAGAAACGATTCTTTTCGATGTAGCGAGATGTGCATCCACCTGAAGAGTTAGGAGCCTTACTGATGCAAGCAGCACCGGCTACCGGGAGTGGGAAGTCCATCAAATCTGTGTTATACTAATTGTTAGGTGCATGACCTGTGCACTGTTGAATTCCTAGCTCAAGTTCGTTCCCACGCTCGGAAATCCGAGTCCGCAATCAGCCTGATCCAGTCACTAAGTAAAATCAATCGTTTATAGCGGATGTTCTCGCGCAGTTTTCGCCTAACTATGCGCTCAAAACTGCTCCAAAACGCGCAATGCGAGGCATGATCATGGGAAGACCCATGTTCGCTCAAATCGCCTATTACGCTTATGGCATTTCGGCGAAATGCAAAACGCCCAAGTGAGATCGACTGCCAGCTTAGCGTGAATTACCGATGTGCCTTCAGAACGCTAAGCTGGCAGCAATAGAAATCGTTGCAATTCCGGTTCGCAAAGACAGACTCGTCACCTCGGAAAGCTCAGACTGACGGCGTTCTGTCGCTTGAGAGACGGTTTTGTGGGCAATGCTCCTGACCCCCGCCTGCGGCTGTCACCCCATTTCCCTGAACGCGCAAACTTCGTCATTTACCGATCAATTAAAAGGATGCCCTCATGGCTATCTATCACCCGATCCTAGCGCCGATCCTGCACCTATTTCGGCTCACGCTCAAAGTTAAGGGAAAGCTCTCGAATGCCTACTCGATGGGCGAAAGCGTCGAAGACGCATTCAAACGTTATGTCGTTCGCCTGATCAAGTTCGAGGGCAAGCCCGAAGACATTGAGTTTGTCGACGGCGACCTCGCTGACCCGCACACACATCAGCCGCAATAGGCGTTGAGCAGCGTCATCGCCCAATTCGATCCCGTTGGGCGCCTACCAGCGCGGTGACCATCCCGCCTGAGTTAAAGGTTCAGCTTTCGCGCAATCTCGGCGACTCTGAACCTTTGACTCCTTACACTCAGCCACGCACAGACGCAATTTCTGAATCACTGATGGTACCAAGAAGCACCAGCCAAGAAGGATTCCTTGGGAGGAACCCATGTTAAGTAACATCCTTGTTCCCCTAGATGGTTCGCCGCTCGCCGAGTGCGTGCTGCCTCATGCCATTGCCCTTGCCAAGACGTTTAATGCTCAAATCACCTTGGCACACGTCTTGGAACAACCTTCGACAACGCTTCGACTGCCAAAAGCCGATCCGCTGGATTGGTATCTCAAGAAATCATCCGCGAGTTTGTATCTAGCTACCCTGCAAGCTCGTCTAGAAGCGGATCACTTAATCGTCCAAACCGTACTCCTCGAAGGCAGAGCTGCCGAAAAAATCGTCGAACTGGCACATAGCACGCAAACCGATTTGCTGATCTTGAGCGGCTATGGCGAAACCGGGGACAACACGGGTGGCGTGAGCAGCATTGTCCAGCAAATCCTTGAGCGGGTACGCGCTTCAGCCCTGATTGTTCGAACCAACCAGCCAATCACTGCTCGCCCTGATGAACCGCGCTATCAGCGGATGCTCGTACCGCTCGACGGATCACAACGAGCGGGATCGGTACTGACAATGGCAGCGGCACTTGCCGAGGCGTATCAGTCGGAGCTTTTGCTCGTCCATGTGGTCAGCAAACCCGAAATGGCGCGCTATATGCCGCTGAGCGAAGAAGACAGAGCGTTGATGAATCGAGTCATTGACCGCAACCAAGAAGAAGGCAGCAAATATCTCGAGCAGACGCAAGCGCATCTGCCTGCCAATACGCAAATGCGCCTGTTGGTCAGCGACAACGTTGCCGCTGCGCTCCAAAGCGTGAGCGAGCAAGAGCAGATTGACCTGCTGGTTCTGAGCGCTCATGGCTATTCCGGCGAAGCAAGATGGCCCTACGGGAGTATCACCAACCGGTTTATCACGAATGGCACGACACCGTTGCTGATCGTCCAAGATTTACGCCAAGAATCAGCCGAGGTCACGCGCGTAGGAGCGGAAATCAGGCAACCTATCCGTCAAACCGATGGCAATTAGCCCAACGGTAGGCGACACTACGCTGACGAACTCGGTCGACGAACGCGTGCAAGCAGAGTCCGTGAGCGGGCTAGCTCAGCGTTTGTCAGGGGCGTATCGGCTAGTTGAGACCGCCACGACCAAACCGCTGCTGCTGACTCAACTGCTCGAACACGAGCAGGTCATCAACACTGCTTACCAGCAGTTCAGCGCTGGTGATCAAGGAGAAATGCCGCTCACTTACGCAGCAGAGTGGCTGCTGGACAACTTTTTCGTCGTCCAGCAGGCGATCCGCCAAGTTCAAGAAGACATGCCGCTCGGCTACTATCAACAACTGCCGAAACTGAGCAACCCGGAATGGGAAAATACCCCGCGTGACTATGCCCTAGCCCACGAAATCATCGCCTATTCTCACGATCAGCTTGACGTTGAGCAGATTATCGACTTTCTGCAAGCATTCCAAGCCGACGTTCCGCTGACAATGGGCGAATTGTGGGCGGTTCCGACCATGCTCCGCTTGGGGATTCTGAGCAGTCTAGCGAATGCTCTTGCCGCGCTAATCCATGTCGATACGCCGCTGGCGTCCACCGTTCCGGCGGTCGTCGGTGATGGTGCGGTACGCTTCTGCATTACCAGTTTGCGACTGCTCGCCGTTCAGGACTGGAAAGTCTTCTTCGAGCGCGTCAGCCTTGTGGATCACATCCTACGGCTCGATCCAGCGAGCGTCTATGCGGCGATGGATTTCCAGACGCGCAACAGCTACCGCGAGGTGATTGAACGACTCGCTCGTTTCACGAAATCAACCCGAAGGAGATGTCGCGCGGCAGGCGATCAGCTTCAGCCAAGCAGCCGATGCTTCCGCACAGCAGGCGCACGTCGGCTATTATCTGCTTGGCGATGGCTATCACGAGCTAGAGGACTGGTTTCAGTATCGCCCGTCCGGGCGGCGGGTCTTCCGTCAATTGCTGCTTGCCCACCCGACTCCCATCTATTTCACCAGCATGGGCTTACTCACCTTTCTGCTCATGTTGTTCTTCGTCAGATACGTCACAGCCACGGGCGACAGCCTGATCCAAATTCTTGGCGTCGGCTTGCTCACACTTTTACCTGCCACGGCGATTGCGAGTACGGTAATCAACTGGGCGGTCACGACTCATATCCCGCCACGGCTCCTACCCCGGCTGGATTTCGAGCAAGGTATCTCGACCGAGTACCAGACCATGATCGTCATCCCGACGCTGCTGACCGACGCCGCCGAGATTGATTCGCTGCTGCAACAGTTAGAACTGCATTACTTGCGCAATGCCGACTCTGCCTTGTTTTTCGGGCTGCTGACCGATTTCGCCGATGCGCCTCAACAGCAGATGCCCGAAGACGAGGACTTGATCAGCCGCGCGCAAGCAGGGATTTCCGCGCTCAACGCCAAACATCGATTGGGCGCGCCGCCGTTTTACCTGTTTCACCGCGAGCGCCAGTGGAATCCCGCTCAGAACAGTTGGATCGGCTGGGAGCGCAAGCGCGGCAAACTGGTGGAGTTCAACCACCTGCTCCGGGGCGATCAAATGACCTCCTACACCGTCCAGTTCGGTGATCTGAGTATCCTGCCTAATATCAAATACGTGATCACCCTGGATGCGGATACCATTCTGCCGGAAGGCGGCGCGCGGCGGCTGGTCGGTACGCTGGCGCATCCGCTCAACCGCGCCGAGTACGATCCTGACAGCGGCAAGGTCGTTTCCGGCTATTCGATTCTGCAACCCCGCATCGAGATCAAACCCGCCAGCGCCAACCGCACCCGCTTCACCCGGATTTTCGCTGGCGACATCGGCTTGGATTTGTACACCCATGCTGTCTCTGACGTGTATCAGGATTTGTTTGGCGAAGGCAGCTACGTTGGCAAGGGCATCTACGACGTCGACGTGCTTGAAGCGTGCCTTGCCAATCGCATCCCCGAAAATACGCTCCTAAGCCACGACCTGTTCGAGGGCATTCACGCGCGCGTCGCGCTCGTGAGCGACATCATGCTGCTGGAGGAATACCCGGCGGGCTATCTGGCACATGCCCGCCGGTTGCACCGCTGGATTCGGGGCGATTGGCAGCTTGTTCGTTGGCTGCTGCCACGCATTCCTACCGGGCAGGCGGGTGAAACCCTGCCGAATACCTTCTCAGCGTTAGATCGCTGGAAAATCTTCGACAACTTGCGGCGCAGTTTGGTCACGCCTGCCTTGTTCGTGCTCTTGATCATGGCGTGGCTGGGGCTGATCGGTTCGCCGCCGTTTTGGACGCTGACCGTGTTGGCAGCGCTCGGTTTTCCGGCTATCCTGTCGCTCTACAGCGGGATGCGCCGCCATTCGCCTACCGAATCGGTACGCGACGTGCTGCGCTCACGCCGAATTGACGCACTGCGCTGGCTGCTGGCGCTGGTCTTTCTCCCCTATGAAGCACTGCTCACCCTGAGCGCGATCAGCATCACCCTCGTGCGCCTGTTCGTCACGCGGACGCGACTGTTGCAATGGACGACGGCTGCCCAGACCGCTCAGTTCTTCGGCGCGGAGCGGGGTTCAGAATCGACTTGGCGCGAGATGCTTCCGGTTCCGGTCTTCGCAGGCGTGCTCGCCGTACTGATCGTCATGACGAATACCGCCGCCCTGCCTTTCGCTGTGCCGATCCTCGTCTTATGGCTCGTATCGCCTCAAGTCGCCTACTGGATCAGCCAGCCGACCAATCGCACCGAACCCGCGTTGTCGGTCGATCAGGCGGGTGCGTTGCGCCACCTTGCCCGCCAGACATGGCTCTTTTTTGAGCAAACGGTCGGTCCTGAAGACCATTGGCTGCCACCCGATCATTTCCAAGAATCGCCGAGCCTGACTGCCCATCGCACCTCCCCGACCAACATCGGCTTGCTGCTCACCTCGACCTTGGCGGCTTATGACTTGGGCTATACCGGGCAGATCGACCTCATCACCCGGCTGCAAGCCACCTTCGATACGCTTGACCAACTCGAGCATTATCGGGGTCATCTGCTCAACTGGTACGATACCGAGAGCCTAGCCGCGTTGGCACCGCGCTACGTTTCGACCGTGGACAGCGGCAACTTGGCTGGCTGCTTACTGGTGGTTGAACAGGCTTGTCTCGACTTGCCCGACTCGTCCGTGATTCGTCCGGAGCGCTGGCAGGGCTTGCTTGACACGCTTGGACTGCTAGAAGCTAGCCTCGATGAACTGTACAGCACACGCCTTGACGCGCCGGTCGCAGCGCTGCGGGCGTTCGTCATTGGGCTGCGCCAGCAAATTCAGGTCGTGCCGCAGCACCCGCAGCAGTGGGCGTTACTGATCGCAGCCTTGAATCAGGGGGCGTGGGGTGAACTCTCCCGGCTGATCGTCGCCGTCTTTGAGTCCGAGACCACCGCGTCCAATGCCGAAACGCTCAGCGATTTAAGGATCACGTCCGAACGGTTTCACCACCATTTGACGAGTATGCAGCGGGATGTCGACCTGCTGCTGCCTTGGCTGTTACCGGTTAGCCAGCCGCCGGCGCTGTTCGTTCAGCCTAACGTTGATCCGCTGATGGCAAGCACATGGCAAGACTTGTTGGCAGCAGCGACTCGTTCGCCGCGTTTGATCGACGTGACCGCGATGTACAAGCTGGTGAATACACACTTAAGTGACCTCAAGAGCCATTTGCAGGAGGGAGTCGGCACGCCCGATCAGCTTCGAGCAGCGCGCGTCTGGTGCGCTGAGCTAGAGGCACAGCTCAAGCTGACCCAAGCGCAGTCCAACAGCTTGCTGGCAGGCTATCGAGATTTGGCGACCCGTGCCGAATCCCGCTTTCAGGCGATGGACTTCGGGTTTCTATTCGACCCGCAGCGCAAGGTGTTTCATATTGGCTACAACGTCACCGGCGACAAACTTGACGATAACTTTTACGATTTACTGGCGTCTGAAGCGCGCCTTGCCAGTTTCTTGGCGATTGCCAAACGCGAAGTCCCGCCGAGCCACTGGCTGCATTTGGGACGCCCCGCCGCGCGGGTAAATAATGCGCTCACCCTGCTGTCGTGGAGCGGGACGATGTTTGAATACCTGATGCCGACGCTGTTCATGCAGAGTTACGAGCAGACTTTCCTCACCCAAAGCTGCCGTTCCGCCGTCGACGACCAGATCGCTTATGCGCAAGCGAAGCATGTGCCTTGGGGCATCTCCGAGTCCTCGTTCTACGCTTTCGACAGCAGCCTGACCTATCAGTACCATGCTTTCGGCGTGCCGGAATTAGGATTTAAGCGTGGTCTCGCCGAAGACTTGGTCATCACCCCGTATGCCTCGCTGTTGGCGCTGCGGCAGCGTCCGCAGGCAGTCCGCCGCAACATGGATCAGCTTGACGCCCTCGGAATGCGCGGACTCTACGGATACTACGAAGCGGTGGACTACACGCCGTCGCGGATGCCGCTGCGCCAAGACCACGCGATTATCCGCTCGTACATGGCGCATCATCAGGGTATGATCCTCACGTCGCTGACCAACACCCTGCTGCATGATGTGATGATCCAGCGCTTTCATACCGATCCGCGTGTGCAAAGTTTCTCGCTGCTGCTGCAAGAAAAAATCCCGACCCAGATTCCCATCGCCGACCCGCATCCGATTGAAGCGGTCGCGCGCGTCATGCCACCCGCACAGATGAACCTTGCGCCGTGGCGCGTCCCTGACGACACCTCCGTACCGCAGGTGCATACCCTCTCCAATGGGCGCTTCAGCACCCTGATCACCAATTCGGGCAGCGGCTACAGCCAATGGCAAGGTCTATCGCTGACCCGTTGGGAAGCCGACAGCACGCTCGACAATTGGGGCAACTGGATTTATCTGCAAGATCGGGACAGCGGCGATCTCTGGTCGGCGGGTTACCAACCGACGACCGTCCCGCGTGATTACCAGCACGTCGCCTTTTACGCCCATCAAGCCGAATTTCAGCGCCGCGACCATGACATCACGGTCAACCTACAGGTGACCATCGCCGCCGATGACGACGTGGAAATCCGGCAGATCAACCTGATCAATCACGGCGATCAAGTTCGCCATTTGCGCGTGACCAGTTATGGCGAAGTGCTGCTTGCTTCTCAGTCTGACCGCCACCCGGCGTTCAACAAGCTGTTCATCGAGAGCGAGTATCTGCCCGAAAGCAATCTGCTGCTCTTTCATCGCCGCCCGCGCAGCCCCGACGAACAGCCGGTCTATCTGGGGCATCTGCTGATCACGCGCCCCGGCACGCCGATCACCGGGGACTATGAAGGGGATCGGCTGCCCTTTCTAGGCAGGGGGCGCACGCTCCGGTCGCCTGCCGTCTTTGCCGATGGCACTGATCTTTCCAAGACCGTCGGAGTGACGCTCGATCCGATCATGGCGCTGGCGCAGGACGTCGAGCTAGCACCCTACGGCAGAATCAGCCTTGCCTATTTGACGCTGGCAACGCGATCCCGCCCGGCAGCGCTGGCGCTCGCCGACCGTTACAAAGACTGGGGAGTGCTGGAGCGCGCGGTCGAGCTTGCCCGCCGTCAGAGCGAACTGACCCTCAAGCAGCTTGAGTTGGATACGCCAGAGTTAGCGCGAATACAGCAGCTACTCTCGCTGCTGGTTTATCCTCACGCCACCTTGCGAGCTTCAGCGGACGTTTTGCGCGCGAATATGGAGGGGCAGCCCGGCTTGTGGGCTTACGGAATTTCCGGCGATCTGCCGATCCTGCTGGTGCGCGTCGGCGACGTGACGGAACTGCCACTGGTACTGGAACTCCTGCGCGCGCACACTTATTGGCGCGACCAACAGATGCACGTCGATTTGGTGATCCTCAATCTCCGCGACAGCAGCTATTCGCAAGAACTTCAGGGGCAGCTTCACCGCTTGATCGCGCGCGCCAACAGCAGCAGTTGGCTGAACCGGCGCGGCGGTATCTTTGTGGTCAATGCCGATCAAATGCGGCAGACGGATCAAACGCTGATCGAAACGGTCGCGCGCGTCATTCTGGACGGTCAGCGCGGTTCAGTCGCCGATCAACTGCCGAATATGTCGGCGCAGCCGGTCTCACTGCCCGTTTTCACGCCATCGCTGTCGAACTTGGGTGAGCTAGAAGCAACGCCGCCTCTAACCCGTCCGACCGATCTCCAGTTTGACAACGGCTGGGGCGGCTTCAGCGCCGACGGCGAGGAATACGTCATCTACTCTGGAAGCCGGTCAATCGACACCTGCCCCGTGGATCAACGTGATCGCCAACGAGCAGTTCGGCTTTCTGGTGTCCGAGTCCGGCGCGGGCTACACGTGGGCGGAAAACAGCAGCGAGAACCGGCTGACTCCGTGGCGCAATGATCCGGTTGGCGATTCACCCGGCGAAGCGCTCTACCTGCGCGACGAGGAGACGGCACAAGTTTGGTCACCGCTGCCTTCGCCCAGCCGCGACGCCGAGCCGTATCTGGTGCGGCACGGCGCGGGCTATTCGCAGTTCGAGCATCACAGTCAGGGACTCAAGCAGACTACCCGGCTGTTCGCCGCGTCAGACGCGCCGGTCAAAATCATCAAGCTGCGGCTAGAAAACCTGTGGAACCGCCCACGCCGCGTGACCGTCACCTACTACGCGGAATGGGTGCTCGGCGTCAACCGGAGCGCCACGCAAGCCTACATCATTCCGGAGTACGACCCCGACAGCGGCGCGCTGCTGGCGAGCAACCGCTACAACATCGAATTCGGCGAGCGCGTCGCTTTTCTGGCGGCGAGCAAAGCCCCGCACGGCTTGACGACGAATCGGGCAGAATTTCTGGGGCGGATGGGCGATCTCAGCCACCCGGCGGCGCTCAACCGGATTGGCTTGTCGAGTACGGTTGAAGCCGGGCTTGATCCTTGTGCCGCGCTTCAATTGCACGTCGATCTGCCGGTCGGCGGCAGTGAAGAAGTCTTCTTCTTGCTCGGCGAAGGCGGCAATCGAGAACAAGCCTTGCAGATCATTCAGGCATACCAGAATCCTGAGCAAGTCGCAGCGGCAGAGCAAGCCGTCAACCTGTTCTGGGATCGCATTTTGGGGACGATCAGTGTCCAAACACCCGACCCGGCGATGAACTTGATGTTGAACCGCTGGCTGCTCTATCAAGCCCTGTCCTGCCGCATCTGGGGGCGGTCAGGCTTCTACCAATCGAGCGGAGCATTCGGTTTCCGCGACCAGTTGCAGGACGTGATGGCGCTGGTCTGGGCGACGCCGGAACTTGCCCATGATCACATTCTGCGCGCCGCTCAGCACCAGTTTGAAGCGGGCGACGTGCTCCACTGGTGGCATCCGCCGAGCGGGCGCGGCGTGCGGACGCGCATCTCCGATGATCTGCTCTGGCTGCCATTCGTGGTCGCCCAGTACGTCGAGGCGACCGGCGACACCGCGATCTTGGCTGAAAGCGCCCCGTTCTTGCGCGGCGATCCGCTGAAGCCGGGCGAAGACGAACGCTACGGGCAGTACGAAACCAGCACTGAAACCTACTCTCTGTACGAACACTGTCTGCGCGCCATCGAGCGCGGCTCGACCGCTGGCGCTCATGGTTTGCCCTTAATGGGTACCGGCGATTGGAACGACGGCATGAACCGCGTCGGCAGTCAGGGGCGCGGCGAAAGTGTCTGGTTAGGCTGGTTTCTCTACAGCGTGCTCAAGCGCTTTGCGCCGCTTTGTCGGCAGCGAGACGAGTTCGGACAGGCAAGTGCTTACGAACAGCAAGCAGATCGTCTACAGGCGGCGTTGGAAGCCAGCGGTTGGGATGGTGCCTGGTATCGGCGCGCCTTTTACGATGACGGAACACCGCTCGGATCAGCCCAAAACGCGGAGTGCCAGATCGACTCGATTGCCCAGTCGTGGGCGGTGCTGTCCGGGGCGGGCGATCCCATCCGCTCGGCGCAAGCCCTATCCGCTGTCAGCAAGCGACTCGTTCGCCCTGATGATCAACTACTGCTGTTGTTCACCCCGCCGTTTGACCATACCCTCCGCGATCCGGGTTACGTCAAAGGTTATCCGCCCGGCATCCGCGAGAACGGCGGGCAGTATACCCACGCCGCGATCTGGGCTGCTTGGGCTTCTGCTCAATTGGGACAAGGGAGTCAAGCAGGCGCACTGTTCCGGCTGCTGAATCCGATCACGCACAGCGACACGCCCGAAAAAGCTGGCAAGTATAAGGTCGAACCCTACGTCGTCGCTGCTGACGTTTACAGCGTCGCGCCGCACAGTGGACGGGGCGGTTGGTCGTGGTATACCGGCTCGGCAAGCTGGCTGTATCGGCTCGGTATCGAGGGGCTGCTCGGCTTGACGCGCACGGGCAACCGCTTGCAGATCAACCCTTGTATCCCCTGCGAGTGGCTGAGCTATGAAATCACCTATCGATACGGTGATACAGTCTACAGTATCCACGTCCACAATCCGCACCAGGTGAATCGAGGCGTCATCGAGATCAAGCTCGACGGCAGTATCCTCGCTGAAGGTTATGTTTCCCTCCTCATGGATGACAAGCAGCATGAAATACACGTCGAATTAGGTGAAAGGTGACCCGGCGACGCCCTAGCGAGCACTTGAGGCTGATCATCGTGGCACAGCCTCCTTAATTCCTTTGTACAAATACTTCGTAATTCAGGTATAATGGTATAGTGAGATTAAGCCTGACTTTCTTCGTGGGATACTCAGGATTTTGCTTCCTCCGAATTACCAAATTGCGAAATGCGTTTGTTGTGCGCGCACTTCTTTGGCAACCACCCTACTCAAGCACACTTTCCCGCCATCTCTACTGCACGGTATGCTCTCAAGCTTTATAGCTCGCTGAAACCAGCATCGTGAAAGCCCATCAAGCGCCAACGCTGTGGGAAGAAATATATGAGATCGGCTTGAAGTCTCCAGAGATCATCGAGGTTGTGATGACTGAAAGCACGACAGCCCCTCAAATTCCCTGCTGTCAATGCGGAGAGATTATGCACGTCTATTTGCAGGTGGGCGCGGAAGACGACCCTGCCGCTTACTTCGTAACCTGCCTGAATGCGACTTGTGTAATGTCGGGACACACGCTTTCGGCAGCCCATTATCCCCCTCCAAACTTGAGGATCTATTTGACCCCGCTAGAACGAGAGGACGTCGTTTTAGTCTACGTCGATTTGATCAGCCAAGACAGCCCACAAGCTGCCGCCGCTGTCCTACAAATAAGCGCTGCCTTTGGTGCTCCGGCGGCTTTACGCGCCGCGCTGATCCTCACCATATTTAGAATGGAACTTAAGCACAGCCACTGGATACCGGACGTCAGTGTTTATGATTATTTGTTTAAAGATTACGCGGAAGCCCTACCTCTACTGGAGTACGCGCTGGGGTGCTGCTTGCAAGCGTGGAGTATCCACGATCTCGAACTCGCTCAACTGAAACTGAACAATCCTGCGAGCGCTGAAGCGCGTAAAGGATTGCCACGTCAATAGGGAAGAGAACAAGCCGATGGCAACTGGCTCCGGTTCGTACGACGACGTCGTAGCAACTTACATCCACGTGATCCGACGGGATAGCCCAGAGGCAGCGGGTACTGTCGAGCAGATTCTTGCCGCCTATGGTACTCGCGCCGCGTTGCGCGCAACGCTTGTGCTCACGCTTCTGAAAATGGAAGTCCAGAAAAATCACCCGATAGACGATTTCGACGTCCTGACGAATCTGATCAAGGGATTCCCGGCAGCACTTCTCTTAATGGATCGTGCCATCGCACACTGCTTGCTGGCATGGGGCATCCCGTTAGAAGCGCCATTGACGCAAGCAGACAACGTTCCAGCAAGCACCGATGAGGACGCTCCCCTAATTCCACCCGTCTAGGAGCCTGAGCACCGGAATCTTACCAGCCGCGAGTTGATCAGTTTGCCGAATAAGTGTTCTTGGCGGCTGACACGACTGGGTTTAGAGGAGTATAATGATGATAGACCTGATGTTTCATCGCTGTACTCAGGGTTTTTACGCCTCTCTTTATTGTGAAGTGCGTTCGTTGTGCGCGCGCTTCTTTTCTCGATTTGCTGCTCAAGCACACCGTCCCCTTCCAGTGCACGCTACCCATTGGATCGCTAATTTCTAGCCGAGTCACTTTCCACAAGTCGTCGTCCTAGCCCGCATCGCTTCATATAGTGGAAAAAATATAGCTTATGGCAGCCGCTTCAGATCTATATGAAGACGTCGTTATCGTCTATGTCCGCTTAATTCGGCAAGTAAGCGAACCAGCCGCTGACACGATCGAACAAATTCAGACTGACTTTGGGTCACATGCCGCGCTGCGTGCCGCGTTGATCATCACGATCATGAAAATGGAAGTTCAGCAAAACCATTGGTTGCCGAACATCAGTTTTTATGGAGATCTGCTCGCCGACTATCCGGAAGCGCTTGAGTTGACCAAGTACGCGATAGCCTGCTGCTTGCAATACTGGGCTGATTCTGAAGATTTCCCTCCAACGTGGGCAAAATTAACCGCCTTAAGCAGCTTGCCGCTTGTTAATCGCTAGCAAGCCGAATAGTTTGCCTGAGCGGACCAGCGCGTAAGCACTGGTATCACTTCAGGGTTTACGCTAAATTACGATTTATAAAATTACAGATATTATTTCTTTCGAGTAGACTTTGTCGTTTTGAACTTATCTCGTTTGAACTTTCCTTCTCACCGCACACGAGTGAGATATTCGGAGTACATCATGGTTGACCTAATACTGGAGTTACGCAAGCTCACTCTAAAATGGCGTTTGACCGGGGAGAAAACGCGGGACGCTGCGGTGGAAATACCCAATCTCCTCGCGCGAGGGCACATGCATGGCATGAGCGATGGACTCGACGTTGCCGCCGATGATGTCGATACGCTGCTGGACAAACCCGATCATCCAATTGAGCCTCCACAAAAACGGTGCGTGAGGCGTAGGCATAAAAATAGGGACAGGGTGCTTGCCTCGCAAGCCTACCCCTGCCCCTTCGCTTGTAACGTCAGAACCGATTGAGATTAGTACTGTGGCATCGGCATCGCTGCCGGAGCACCTTGCTTCTCCGGCATGTCGGTGATCAAGACTTCCGTCGTCAGGATCATCGAGGCAATCGACGCCGCGTTCTCGACCGCGCCGCGGGTGACCTTTGCCGGGTCAGGAATCCCCGCCGCGATCATGTCGCCGTAGTCGTTGGTCAGCACGTTGTAACCGATCTTGGTGTTGTTCTGCTCTTCCTGCAACCGGCGTACTTGCTGAATGACAACTGCGCCATTCACCCCGGCATTGGCAGCCAGCTTCTTCATCGGCACTTCCAGCGCGCGGCGCATAATCTGCACGCCCGTCTGCTCGTCCTCATACTCCATGACCACACCATCCAGCGCACAGATTGCATTGAGCAGCGCCACACCGCCGCCGGGGACAATGCCCTCTTCAACCGCCGCACGGGTCGCGCTGAGCGCGTCCTCGACGCGATGCTTCTTTTCCTTCAGTTCGGTCTCGGTCGCCGCGCCGACGCGAATGATCGCCACGCCGCCGCTGAGTTTGGCGAGCCGTTCCTGAAGCTTCTCGCTGTCGTAGTCGCTGGTGCTGAGTTCGATTTCCTTGCGGATTTCTTCGATGCGCCCCTTGATCGCCTTCTCATCACCCGCGCCATCGACGATCACGGTATCGTCCTTGGTCGAAGTGACCTTCGCCGCACGACCGAGGTCTTGCAGCGTGACGGTTTCCAGCTTGCGACCGGTCTCTTCGCTGATGACCGTTGCGCCGGTCAGGATAGCAATGTCTTGCAGCATCGCCTTGCGACGATCCCCGAAGCCGGGGGCTTTGATCGCCAGCACGTTGAGCATCCCGCGCAGCTTGTTTAGCACGAGGGTCGCCAGCGCTTCGCTGTCCACGTCCTCAGCAATCATGACGATGTCGCGTTTGCCGATTTGCACCAGCTTTTCCAGCAGCGGCACGATATCCTGCGCCATGCTGATTTTCTTGGAGTAAATCAAAATGTACGGCTCTTCAATCGAGACTTCCATCGCTTCAGCGCTGGTGATGAAATAGGCGCTGATGTAGCCCCGGTCGAACTGCATCCCCTCGACGTACTCGGTCTCGAATTCCAGACCCTTGCTCTCCTCGACCGTGACCACGCCGTCCTTGCCGACCTTGTCCATCACTTCGGCGATCAAATTGCCGATTTCATCGTCCTGCGCCGAGACGCTGGCGACGCTGGCAATTTCCGCTTTGGTGCTAATCGGAATCGCCTGTTCCTTGATATGCTTGGCAATCGCGTCGGCAGCCGCCATGATGCCGCGCTTGAGCAGCATCGGGTTCGCGCCAGCGGCGACGTTGCGCAGCCCTTCATTGACAATCGCCTGCGCCAGCACAGTCGCGGTGGTCGTGCCGTCACCGGCGATGTCGTTGGTCTTGGTCGCGGCTTCCTTGAGAAGCTGAGCGCCCATGTTCTCAAACGGGTCTTCGAGTTCAATTTCTTTAGCGACGGTCACGCCGTCGTGAGTGATGGTCGGCGCGCCGAACTTCTTGTCCAGCGCAACGTTGCGCCCCTTCGGTCCCAGTGTCGTCGCCACCGCATCGGCGAGCTTATCTACGCCGCGCTGCAGACCACGGCGAGCTTCATCACGGTACATCAATTGTTTTGCGGGCATCTTTGTGTCTCCTATGATTCTCTAGAGCATTAGTACTAAAACTATTCGACGATTCCGAGGACGTCGCTTTCTTTCATGATCAGCAGTTTCTTGCCGTTGAGCTTGATCTCGCTGCCGCCATACTTGGCGAACAGCACCATCATGCCGACTTCGACGTCCATCTCGACGCGCTTGCCATCGTCATCACGACGTCCGGCACCGACTGCCAGCACCTTGCCCTGCTGCGGCTTTTCCTTCGCCGTTTCCGGCAGTACCAGCATCCCACCGGCAATCGTTTCTTCCTTCTCAACCGGCTCAACGATGATGCGATCTCCTAGCGGGCGAATATTGATTGTCATGCTTCTTGCCTCCTGAGTCTTGCATTAGGCGCACAATTCATAATTACAATGTTTATTGCTGATACTCAAAGCCTTGTCGCCGCTGTACCCGGAACAGCCGCCTCAAGTGGGCGGCTAATTCTCGATAGCAATTGCACTCAACGAGCGCTGCGTGCCACCGTGATTGGCAGCGTCGCCGGTGTTATCCCGGTAGCGTAACCAGCAGTCGCTGTTCTTGCCCGCCTCTCGGCGAAGGTCAAGTTGAGTTCATCGCTCCAGACTTTCAAGAAAGCTTCAGCGGCAGTGACAGCTTCAAGCGATTCATCACCTAATAGGTAGCCCAACCGAAATTCATGTCGCAGCGCTTCGACGCTTTTGAACAGTCGCAGCCGCTTAATCTCGGAAAAATGCTTCAAAGCAGAATGAACTTCACGGTCAATCGCTGAGTTGTTCTCAAGCTCAATTTCGTTCGTCATAGTGCCTCTTTCGTTGAGGTGGGACAAAGCTATCCCTGCCGCTGTTTTTTGCTTCTAGAATCTAGCCTTCACTCCGCCGTTGGTGTGTCTTCGGGATCATGAGCGGATTTCTTCCTCATTTTTTCCACCAGCAGGGCACGCTTCTGCTTGATCTTCAGCAGTTCACGCTCACTTACGCTCCCCCACTGCTTGTCGATCTCGCCCTTATTCTGCTTCATCTTGCCCGCGATTTGTTCCGGCGTCTGTGGCATCGTAATCTCCTATCCGTTCATTGAAATTTGCTTCAGAGTCCATGCTCTGCTTATCCATATGCCAACCGAATCGTCAACGCCCATTTACATTTCAGTTGAAAATGTGTCCCCGTCCGCGAAGGTTGATCAAGCGGATCGCCGCCAACAGCACGACCGCTCCGACGAACGCGACGACGACGCTCCAGATGCTGAAGCCCGTCGTTCCGGTTAGTCCTAGCACGTTAAAGAGAACGCCACCGATAAAAGCGCCGACAATACCGACCACAACGTCGATCAATACGCCACCGCCGCTCTTCATCACGATCCCTGCGAGCCATCCGGCAATCCCGCCCACGATGATCCACGCGAGTAATCCCATCGGTTCCATAGTCTGTTTTTCCTTATGTTCAATGCATTGACCACACGCAGTTTGAGTGCGGTCGGGATGAGCGTTCGTCACCGTCGTTAGGGCGCCGAACGCGAGATCCACCTTTTCGTCGCCCCTATCAATCTCATGAGCGCTAGCGTGATGTGGATTTACAACTTGTATTCGTGAACGTGTCTCGGAATTTTCGCTTGATGAGCAGGGGATGCCTGAGTCCTGCGTAGACTATCGCAGAAGTTCAACGGGTATCATCAAACCTGAAGTTGTGGAGTAGAGTTTGAATCAACGATGGTCGTTGAAGGAATTCTATTCTTAATATTTATTCTACATCGACTCTGATTGAATGTAAAGCTACACTCCTTTACTTGGGCGAACTATAGAAAGGTCAACCTGATGCGTAAGCGGATTATCGGCACGCCTTCGACCAATGCTCCGAGGATCGGCGCGGATTGGCTGCCTCTCGATCAAGTCGCTGCCGTCGAGGTCACCTCCGAGGAATCCTCGCACCCGATTGAAGACGCTTTACTAGATCGCGGGGAAAACGGGTGGCGGGCTGCCCTGCCGGGAGAACAGACTATCCGGCTCGTCTTCGACAACCCCCAGCCCATTAAGTACATTCGGCTGCTGTTCACCGAGCGTGAGGTCGAGCGCGCGCAGGAGTTCGTCTTGCGCTGGTCGCCCGACGACGGACAGACCTTTCACGAGATCGTGCGTCAGCAGTGGAACTTCAACCCGATCAACTCAGCCGAGGAGCTTGAGGATTATCAGGTTGATCTCGCTGGCGTGACCCGGCTCGAACTGAAAATCGTGCCTGACCGAAGTGGCGGCGACGCGCGCGCGTCGCTCTCAGAACTGCGTCTCGCTAATTGATCAATTGAATGATATGCTTGTCTCGCAATGTGGAAACATAGACAATGGTGTCTTCACCACATCGGCGCAGTGGTTAGGCGCCCATAAGACCTCACTAGAGAATACAGAACCGTTGATCACGACACGCCACTGTAAACTCCGCACACACTGTGTGAACTTCCTGAAATACTGGGGATGAACGTACAGCAGGCTATGGCAAACCCAATGATTCAGGAGTGAATAACAATGGCTACACGTGTCCAAGGTACAGTTAAGTGGTTCAACGGCGAAAAAGGCTACGGCTTTATTACCCCGGTGGAAGGTCCCGATCTGTTCGTCCACTATTCGGAAATTCAGAGCAGCGGTTTCCGCTCGCTCGACGAAGGCGCGAAGGTCGAGTTCGAGATCACTGAAGGCAAAAAAGGCAAGCAGGCGAGCGCAGTGACGCTCGTCAACAGCTAACCTTTACCTGCTTGTGATGACCAGCCCGCTGCCTTAAGGCAGCGGGTTTTTGATTCCCCCAACTTTGACCTGTTGGAACTGCCAAAGGTATTGACCCATTCATTGTCCATCTTGTTGGTTGCTCAAGCGCGATAAACAAACTAGAATGTCCTGAAACTGATCCACTAAGGTCGTCGTGCCTATGCGTGTTCACGTGGGTTGCAAAATCGTGTACGAGAACGCCGTGCCAACCCCGATGATGCTCGTTGTCCGCCCCCCACAACACTATCACCATCAGTTAGTTGAAGAACAGTACGTCATTCTTCCTCAGACCCCCCTACACGAATATATTGACGGCTTCGGGAATAATATCTGGCGGTTGGTAGCGCCGGTCGGCACGGTGGAAATCGTCTACGACGCGGTTGCCGACGTTCCCCCCACGCCTGATCCAGTTCTGCCTGACCTCAAGCGAACGCCGGTTGAAGACCTCCCCGACGACATGCTGATCTATACGCTGCCCAGCCGTCACTGCCCGTCCGACCTGTTCATCGCTGACGCTTGGCGGCTGTTTGGGCACATGGAAGGCGGGTGGTCGCAGATCCAAGCGGTCTGCGATTGGCTCTACACCAACATCGCCTACGGTGCTGGCAGCACGTCGAGCACGACCGGCTGGGATGCCTACCAGCAGCGCTGCGGCGTGTGCCGAGATTTCGCGCATCTGGGCGTCTCCTTTTGCCGGGCGCTCAATTATCCCGCCCGCTACGTCTGCGGCTATTTACCCGACATCAACGTGCCGGTGGATCCATCACCGATGGATTTTCACGCTTGGTTTGAAGTTTATCTGGACGGCGAATGGCGCACCTTCGATGCGCGGCACAATCGCCCGCGCACCGGGCGCGTGCTGATCGCGCGCGGGCGCGACGCCGTCGATGTGGCACTAGCGACGGTTTACGGCAATGCTCAGTTGACCCTGTTTCAGGTTTGGGCGGATCAGGTCGGCGAACAGCAGCGGCTCGACCCACAGTTCATAGAAAGCAGCGAACCTCATGGATGATTCTCCTCTTTCAGCAGCTCAACCAACCGGGTTTATCGATTTTCGCGCGGTCGATTGGCAAAATGTCCGCCGCACACGCTGCCACTTCTACCAGCGTTTTGAGTATGTCTATCCCGGTCCAATCTCGAACTTGAAGCAGCGGCTCGTGATTGTCCCTGCCGACCGCTACGGCACCCAACAACTGCTCACCCATCAACTGACCGTCAATCCCCTGCCCGGCTCGCTGCGCCAGTCCGTCGATGACTTCGGCAACCGCGTTCTGGAATTGGAACTGCCGCAGGCGGATCAAGTCGTTTCGTTTGAAGCGAAAATGACCGTCGAGAACGTGCGCCACGAGCACCACCGCCCCACGATTTCGACTGCCGAAGCGCAGCATTACTTGGAACCGACCGCGCTGACCATGCCCGACGCGCGGATTCGCGCCGTCGCCCGCGAGTTACGCGCGCAAGCGACCACCGAGCGCGATCTCGCCCAGCAGATCAACGACTGGGTGCACCGGACGATGCAGTATGCGGGCGGCGTAACTACCGTGAGTACGACCGCCTCTGAAGCGCTGGAACTTGGGCAGGGGTTGTGTCAGGACTATACCCATGTCATGCTCGCTCTGTGCCGAATGGTGAATTTGCCCGCGCGCTATGTCTCCGGTCACCTGCTCGGCGAGGGCGGATCCCATGCATGGGTCGAAGTCTTTCTCCGCACACACGCTGGACTAAGCGCCTATGCGTTTGATCCAACCAACAAACGCCAACCGCACTTGGGTTATGTGACGGTGGCAGTCGGGCGCGATTATCGGGACGTTGCGCCAACGTCCGGGAGTTTTACCGCCCCTTACAGCGGTCGCTTGACTTGCAGCAAACGCGCCGGGCTGACGTTGATCGAATATCTCAATGGAGACATGCTCCAGAGCGGTCTCGCGTCCTGACCAGACCCGCCGCACTCCGGCGCTTTTTGGTCGCCCAACCGATGTCATGCCCACCAAAGCCAGCGACGTTCGCTATTTCGGGTCAGACGCGCTATACTGATTGTTAAACCTCGTGTAACGACCGCCTTCCTGGCAAAGAGTCTGTCCGTTACTTCACGCACTTGTGCGCTCGTTCTCCTAAGCAACTGAGCTGTGGCTCGTCCAAGCCATCTCATCATCCAATCGAGATGCGTGTAAACGAGCGTGATTCCGCAGTTATTCACACCGCTTCCAAGCATCATCTTACCTGCTCCGCCAGTCAGCCAAAGACGCGGTGAGTTCACCGGCTTTCTGATCGTTTCAGGCAACGCCTTCGCTTTTCACTGCCCACCAGAACGAGAGCGCTACCCTTTGATGCCTGTTATCCTCATTTCTATATCTTTGTCCGGTCTTTCGAGAGAAGCTAACTATGTCTGAACTACTCTATCTACCCCACCTAGAATGGCAAGCGCTGCTCGTTCTCTATCGTCAAAAAGATCAGGTGTCCAGCCCGCTACGCGCGGTTGGCTTCAAAACGACCGCTTCCGCCCTCACAAGGCATGAGCCACCGCTGGCAGCGTGGATCGGAAAACCGACAAACAACCAACTACACATCACTGAAGCCGGTATTGCCCAGTACATGGCAGCAGAGCAGTTGAGTTAGTGTCGCGCCTGCGATGAGCGCCAGCGTGGCAAATCCATTTGATATTTTCTCGCCAGCGGCGCGGGGCAATCACGCGCTTTATGCGCGAATGCGAATCACTGACCCGGTGCATCGAGCGCTCGACGCGCGCAGCGGGGAGACCGTCTGGTTTCTCACGCGCTATGATCACTGCGTGAGCTTCATGAAAGACCAGCGCTTTAGCAAGCAATCCCCGTCGCCGCTGTCGGCTGACCCATTGAGTAGTCCGGCGGCGACGGCGACCCACCAGATCATCAACCAGCACATGCTCAATCTGGATGATCCGGATCACACCCGGCTGAAGGCACTCGTTCACAAAGCATTTAGCCTCAGCCGGATGTCCAGTATGCGTCCCCGGCTTCAGGCGCTTGCCGACGGCTTGCTGGAAGCGGTCGATCACAATGTCGCTGACGGCGGCGAATTTGACCTAGCGGAACGCTATGCTGAAGTGTTTCCGCTGCTGTCGATTATGGCGTTGTTAGGCTTCCCACTGGAAGACTACCCCCAGTTTCACACGTGGACGAACACGATGCTGCGCTCGCCGCATCAAGCTATCGTCCACACGGCGATCATCGAATTCTCCATGTACCTGCACCGGCAGATCGATTTACGGCATGAACGATCAACGACGACCGACGACTTGTTGACCGATCTCATCTTCGCTGAAGACGACGGGGATCGGCTCACGCGACAGGAACTGCTGGCGATGGTCTTCCTCTTGTTCGCCGCTGGCTATGAAACAGTCGCCAATTTCATCAGCAACGGCGTCTTGTCTCTGCTTGAAAACCCCGATCAAATGCAGCTACTGCGCGATCATCTCGACGATCCGCCGGTGGTGCAGTCCGCCATCGAGGAAATGCTGCGCTACAATGGACCTTCCTATATGACGCTGCCCAGTTGGGCGCGTGAGGACGTCGATCTGGGCGGCAAACGCATCCGCAAAGGCGACACGGTTCACGCGGTACTCCACGCCGCCAACCGGGATCCCGCTGTATTTGATCAGCCGGATACATTCAACATTCTGCGTTATCCCAACAAGCACATTGCCTTCAGTCAAGGCATCCATCACTGTCTTGGCGCACCATTGGCGCGTCTGGAAGGCGCAATTGCGATCACGACCCTGCTCCGCTGGATGCCTAATTTATAGTGTTCGCCTTTCCTCGTTAGCGTAATGCTGTGAGCAGTTTAGCCGTTCACAGCGCTACTTGAGCGAAGCAGCACCATTAGAAAAATAACGAATTACTTTACAATCCGTGTAAGAGTGCTATGATTAGAGAATGAGGGTGAATTTAATCAGCATCGATTCTCCTCACATCTCCACATCAGGTTTGGTGATGCCCGGTAAATCTCCGCTTCAGTCTAGGCGCGGTTTAGGCGTCTCCTGCTCATCAAACTAAAATCAAGACTCCATCTACTCAGATAGCATCAATTATTTCCGCGAATTCCGTTGACTGGGGTGCGGTCGACCATTTCGGTCTCCCACAACACCTCGATGCTGATTGTTCTGAAGCAACATCCTTACCTGCTCGTAAGCAGGTTCTGCGAACATCATCAAAACCTCGACCCGATTTCGGTATCGAGATTGAGTTGAGCCTAAAATCGCTATTCAACTTTACGTTCCCCGCAGGTCTATTAATGAATGGATTAAAAACGTCATGAAAGTCTACTTGAAAATCTTCCTCGCCTCGGTAGTGATCGTTGCGGTACTCGCATGGGCGGTCTCTTCTGCGCGAGCAAGTTCATACAGTGGAACCAATCTCAACACGGAAATCGGGCAAGGGGCGGTCAGTGTAACGAACAGCCAAGACCTGCCGGTTGACGTTCAGTTGGTCAGCGACGGATCGCGCTCGTTCACGGTCACAAGCTCCATCGACGGTGTGTCGGGTTCCTCGACCACGCAGGGTGAAGGAGCTGCTCGCACTCAGTTATTCGCATTTGCTGTCCCGACCGGTGTCAGCGACTTCACGGTCACGCGCGGCACGAACGTGAGTTTCGTCTCGACCACGGCTTCCAAGCTGGATGTGAGTGTTCAGCCGCTTACAGAATCCGATGCCCGGACAACCATCATTGCCGCCATCGTCGTCACACTGGGCGCGCTTTACTACATTTCCCGGACGACCAACCATCGCTGGATTGCTGCCTTGCGCGGCAAGCCCATGCCGGAAAAGAATGTCGATTCGGCAGCGGTAACAGCGGTCGATGGGCAAGGCGGCGCTTTCATCCGTGCCTATGGCGACAACCGCGCCGACATCTCAACGCCATCTACACCCCTGTAGCTTTTGTGCTTGAATAGGACGAATGCCTAGGCGTGGGTGCAAGCATTCGCTGCTTCCGGGGAAAGCCAGCGGTGATTTCTACCGCTAGAATCGGCAGCAACTAAGCAGCAAACTTACGGTTCCGTGTAAAGACAATGACAGGAAACAAATGCCTACCATTGCAGTTGACCAGCAAAAACAGTTCAAGCTGACCATAATCGACGGTCTGCCCCAAGCTGCCGTAGAAATGATGGGAAAAGCCCGCTGGGTGAAGTGCTGCCCGCTGTGCGGCTGCACTCATCAAATTTTCGGTGTGGACGAGAGCATACCCTACACGCCGCTCTGCCAAACGCTCCCGGTTCTGTACAAACCGCAGCAGGTGATCTGGCACCAACTCTACCCGGATGTTTCGCAGTATGTGACCCTGCACTTGGTTTGGGATACGAGCAAGGAAATCGCTCACGGGAAGAGCAGCTAGTCAACCTCTATGTGCTGACGAGACAATCTCCTGCACGATGAGCCGCCAGTCGCAGGGCTGATGCCGACGAGGCTGGCCGTATCCTCGGCAGCTGATCAATCCGCTCACGAGCCATTGACAAGCAAAAACCACTGCTTAGGCGGTGGTTTTTGCTTGAATGTTTCGTTATTCTGCTCGCAAGGATTCGCCAACCCGCCCGCCGCCAACACACACCCTCCAATACGGGGGGAGCGGTTAACCCGCCATGCCACAGCCTACGGTGATTTCGTCGTTTCTGAGTAGTCCTAAGATCGCCTTACTTCTGCGGAGTGGCTCAAAAACAGCCAGCTCCGTTTGAATACAGGCAAGAGCGCAAGCTCCTACCTATGCTCATCGTGCATCCGAAGCGACTCGAGATTCGCTATCCTCCGTATACTTGTGGCAGCTTACGAGCACGTCGTCAATGTAAATATCCGTTGGTGCCACGCCTTTACAAATGTCCATCACATCGGGGCACCTGCCCGCAAATTTGCAGCCCTGCCGCAAGTACTCTTCTTGTTCTAGTTCAGACAGCGTGACGGTTGTCGTCCAACGTTTGTTGGGATCCGCTTGGGGGATCGAATCTCGGAGCAGCTTCGAGTATGGATGCCTCGGATTCATCAACACCTTTTCCACTGTCCCCATTTCAACGATATTGCCCCGGAACATAATGGCGATCCGGTCGCTGACGTAATACGCGGTCGCCAAGTCATGGGTGATGTAAAGGATGCTCATCCCCAACTCATCCCTGAGCTGTTTGAACAAGTTGACAATCGACATGCGCAGAGAGGCATCGACCATTGAAACCGGCTCATCAGCGATAATAAGTTTCGGATCAGTCACCAGCGCCCGCGCAATCGAAATGCGCTGGAGCTGCCCGCCCGAAAACTCGCTTGGGTATTTCCCGGCAAATTCACTATAGGTCAGCCCGACGAGACGCAGTTTCTGATCGATCCGATCAACCGCTTCCTGTTTTGATTTAGCCAGATGGAAGTTCCGCACCGTTTCGTGAAAATAGGAATCGACGGTTCGCATTGGATTGAACGTGCTGAACGGATCCTGAAAGATCGCCTGAATGCCATCGGTGATCCAAGCCTTCTCCTTAGGAGTCTGCAATTTCCCGCTATGGAGAATCTCCCCGGAAGTCGCTTCTTCAAACCCGAGGATGATCTTCGCGGTGGTCGTCTTCCCACAGCCGCTTTCGCCTGCCAGCGTGAAGATTTCGGCTGGCTTGATGTAGAAGCTCACATGGTCCACGGCTGTAAGGGTGATCCGAGCGATCACGTTGCCCTGAGCGTACCGTTTGGTCAGTTCGTTTACCTCAAGCAGCTTATCCATGTTGTTCTTCTCCAACCAACCAGCAAGCGGCTTTATGGTCTTTATCCAACTGAGTAAAGTCCGGCATTTGCTGGCGACAAATATCTTTGACGTGCGGGCAACGCGGGTGGAAGGGGCAGCCTTTAGGCAGGTCGGCAAGCGAGGGTGGGCTGCCGGGAACACTGTCGCGCATCGTCTTATCGCCGAACTTGGGCAGCGAGTTGATCAAAAACTGGGTATAGGGATGTACCGGCGCAGCGAAGATTTGCTCGGTAGTCCCCTCTTCGACGATCTTCCCGGCATACATGATGCCAATCCGGTCAGCGATATTGGCATGAACGCCCATATCGTGCGTGACCATGATGATCGTATTCTTCAGTTTCTTCTGAATATCCTTCAACATCTGGATCACGCCGCGCTGCACAACCACATCCAGCGCCGTCGTTGGCTCATCGCCAATCATGATGCGCGGGTTCAACGACGCGGCGAGGGCGATGGTCACGCGCTGGCGCATACCCCCCGATAACTGGTGGGGATAGACGTCGAGAACATTCTTGGGCAAGCCCAGTTCGAAGATTCGCTGGCGCGCCAATTCAAAGATCTCGGCGCGGTTTTGCACCTTGACGTGGCTGCCAATGAAGTCCTCAAAAGTTCCATTTATCTTGAGTACCGGATTGAACACACTCATCGAGCCTTGCGGGATGTAGGAGATGTACTCCATGCGCAGTTTACGCTTTTCTTCCGCGCTCAGCCCGGTGACGTCCACGTCCTCCGAGTTGATCCGATAATAAATCTTGCCGTCAATCAGGCGTAATGGTGGCACGATTTCGTTGAAAAGCGTCTTCAGTAGCGTCGTTTTACCGCAGCCGCTTTCGCCGGCGATGCCGTAGATTTCGTCTTCATAGATTTCCAAGTTCACGTCATTAACGGCTTGGACAACCTTCTGAGTACCTTGAACTTCTAAGAGATAGAAGGATTTAAGGTGTTCGGTCCGTAGGATGACTGATTTCTTTTCTGCCATGTTTGCGTCTCCTACGCGCCCACCCGCTGAATGCGCGTGCGGGGATCAAGGTATTCGCTGATGCTAACCGAGAACCAATAGAGCGCAATGAATACGAAGAGTGACAAGATCACCGGCGTCAGGATCCACCACCAGCGCCCCAACAAAATCGACTGGTAGAAGAGCGCCCAGTTTAGCATCGTCCCCAAAGTGGGGATATTGAGATTGACCAAGCCAAGAATGGCGAGCGTAATCTCCAGACCAATCGCCCATGACATATTGTTGATCAACGTCGAGAAGATCAACGGCATCGTGAAGGGCATATATTCCTTCAAGACGAGTTTGATCGTCCCCGTGCCCGACAGGATCGCGGTCATAGTGAACTCGCGCTCACGCAGGCTCAAAACCATCGAACGGATCAAGCGCGCATCCCATGCCCAGCCAAAGAGCGCGAGCATCAAGCCCAGTACCGCCAAATTCATGTGTGCTTTCACCATCATGGCTAACATTACGAAGATCAAGAAGAGCGGAATGACTAACAGACTATCACCGACAAACATCAGAATTCGATCGATTCGACCGCCCTTGTATCCGGCGACCATACCCACGAGGATGGCAATCGCTCGTGAGACCAAGCCGGAGATGAGCGAAATAATCAGCGAATTGCGCACGGCGAAAGTCGCCTGCCAGAAAACATCCTGCCCATTGGAGTCGGTACCAAGCAAGTAATCCGCCGACGGCTTCATATCTCTGGGGACAACGTGCCAGAGTGTAGGATCATACGGTGAGAAGAACGACAGAAGCGCCATTACCACGATGATCATGAGCACGATGAAGCTGAAGGTGAAGCGATAATCTTTGAATAAGTCTCTGATAGCTTTCATAGCAGCACCGGCTTCCTTATGTGTATCTCACTCGTGGGTCAAACAAGGGATAGGTCAAGTCGAGGACGAGAATCGCTGTGGTGATACCAACGATAGAAAGAATGGTAATCCCCATGATCAAGTTGTAATCCCCGTTGATGATCGCTCGATACAGCAGCGTTCCCAAGCCGGGATAACCAAAAACGATCTCGGTAATCAGTGCCCCACTGAAAATTTGCCCAAGCGAGAGCGCCAGACCGGTGATTTGCGGTAGAAAGGCGTTGCGAATGATGTACTTGCTCACGATGCGGTCTTCGGTCACACCGCCCAGCTTGGCATACTGGACGAAACTTTCCGCATTGACGTTCTGGACTAGCAGCTTCATGATTTGGAAATTAACTGCCCCACCCAAAATCGCTAGCGAGGCTCCCGGCAGGATCGAATGCCAGAGGACATCTTTGATGTATTCCCAAGTGAAGGTGGGCACAGCGCCTAATGACGCCCCTCCCGTAATCGGGAACCAGCGCACGACATAGGCAAAAATTAGGAGCAGTATAAAAGCAAAGACATAATAGGGCAGCGGGCGAATGACCATCGCAAAGGCATCTAGAACTCGCGACCAACGCTTACGCGAGAAATAACCCGCTAGCCCGCCCGTTATATTGCCGAATATCCACGATATTGCTGTGGACGTCAGCAAAAGCCCCATTGTCCACGGCAAAGCAGTGCCAATGAGCTGGTTCACGCGGGCAGGAAATTGGAAAAAGGAAACACCGAAATCCCCATGAATCAGCCTGCCCCAGAATTCGACGTACTGGTCAGTCCACGATCCGCCTAAACCGTACATCTGGGTCAGGTCTTCGATGAGTCCATTCATCGCCCCCGGTTCCAAGGTCGAACCGCGCGCCCGGATCTGATCAACCATTTGCATCACCGGGTCATTCGGGGTAAGTCTGGGGATGAGGAAAACAACGGTAATGCCGAGCCAAATTACTAAAAAGTATGAAATCAGGCGAGGAATAAGATATCGTTTTACAAATGTCACGGTTCTGCCCTCATGTGTCTATTCCCTTACATGAAGTAAGCGCTAATGAAGCAATGACATGTCTCTCCGGGCGGGAAAACCCGCCCGGAGAGACATTTATGTGGTGAAAGCAAACTCTGAAATAGCTTATGCGCTGCCAGCGGGTTTCAGGAACGGTGTCGTGTACTTGAAGTTGGGCCAGTGGGTATAAGGCTCGTTGTAAGCGTTCTCGCTGCCGGGCCAGTTGGTCCAATAGGTTTCGTCCCAGCCGACAAAGCCGATGTAGCCGTAGGTCGGGAGACCGGGCATATTCTTGATCGCTTCCTTCAGACCCTCGATGCCGATGGCGATAACCGCTTCGCTATTGAAGGGATCCGTCTCGCGCAGCCGCTTGATGATATCGTCCATCTCCGGGGTTGACCAGCGCGAGGAATGACCCTGCGTGCGCTCGCCTAGCGGCAGAATATAGGCGGAGTTCCAGCGGTCGAGCACGCGGTACAGGTCAGGACCTGCACCCCATGGTTCTTGAGCGGGCCAAGCGCCGTTCACGTCAAAGTCGCCGACAGCTTGCAGGTCAGCACTTGCCTCCGAGGCGAACACCTCGGACTCGATGCCGAATTTCTTCCACTGCTGCACGGCTGCCGCAGCATTGCGCGCATCATGGTTGGAAAGAACCGTACCACTCAGGAAACTAATCTTCCACGGGGTGCCATCAGGCAGCAGCCACATGTTGTTCCCATCCCGCGAGAAGCCATTCTTCAGCAGCAGTTTCTCGGCGATGTCGGGGGCAAACTTATACCAGCCCAGCCCGAACGTCTTGTCGAGGAACGCCTGATCGTCAGAGAAGACATACCCCCGGCTGTGGGCGAGGTCGGCGACGCGCTGGGGTGCGGTGGGATCATACGGCGCAAAGGTCTCGCCGTCGCCCACGTCGATGGTGAATGACTTCAGCCAGTCTTGCATCGGCGCGATGTAGTCCGCCGGATATGGTCCAAGATGCGGGACATGCACCGGGCTCAAGGTGCCCGAGGAGTCGACGGCGATGCTGGTGTATTCGACAATATCAATCGCTAAGGTGAGTGCCCAGCGGACGTCGACGTTATCATACGGTGCTCTGGCGGCGTTGAACGTGATGCCGGTGATGGCGGGGTCGTTGTTGACCACGAAGGGGAAGGTTGGCTGGTAGGCGCGGGAAGTATCTGCCTGTGCCAGCAGCGCCTTAAGACCATCGGCGGAGAGTTCTGCCACATCCAATTGATGCGTCAATTGTGACAGAATTTGAGCGCCCTCGTCGGCAAAGTACTGGAAGATGATGTATTGGGGCTGAGGCTCGCCGTACATGATGCCGGTCGGGCTTTTGTCCCAGTCTTCACGTTTTTCCCAAGCCGTCCAGCTTCCCTGCGGATCAAAACTGTGCAGTTTGTAAGGACCGCAGCCGACATACGGATTGAAGGGGAACAGAACCGGGTCATCTTGCTGCTCAAAGATGTGTTTGGGGAAGAACCGGGTGCAGCCCCAGCGGTCGAGGAAGGTGGTGTGGAAGCGCGAATTCGCCTGCTTGAGATCGAATTTGACCGTGTAATCATCAAGCGCGGTCACAGCGTCAACATTGTCCACAAAGAAGCTGTTCGCATTGAACCCATCATATTTCATCAGGGTTTCAACGGTATAGACGACGTCAGCCGAAGTAAAAGGCTCGCCGTCCGACCAAGTGACGCCTTCACGTAACGGGACGGTAAGGCTCATGAAATCTTCGCTGTAGGTCGGGTCACCGGAGGCAACGCCGTTGATGATTTTACCGGTGGCAAAGTCTACCGACCAAAGCGGCTCGTCAGCGAGGTTCTGCAAACCACGGTCTTGCCATTTCCAGCCAACCCATTGGTTGAAGTTGTCGGGGGTACCGACACGTCCAGTGAGGATTCTGGCGATCAGCGTCTGCTCACGAGGGAAGGTACCCATTTGAGCGAGAAACGCTTCGTTGGATGCGACCAGCTCTTCGGGGAGACGTACTAGCCCCATAGGTCCAAGTAGGAAACTGCCTGTGCCAGCAGTCAGCAGCTTCAAGAAACTACGGCGATTAATTTCCTGTGACATCTATCCCTCCAAAATTTCTAAACGATTGCGAAGCAGATTAGTTAAATCGAGCTAGGTGAAACGGGTGCTGATCGATCCCCAATAGGCTGCCTCCCATCTGCTTCCACATCTCTCCGGTGTTCATCCCTTTGGGTCTGGTTCGACCCGCACGAATCACGAATGATAAGTTGCGTCGCCAGCGCAACTCGTTGGGGTGGACGGCTCTGATCCTCGATCTGTTCCAAGAGCAGCTTGACGGCAATTCGCCCCATTTGTTCGAGCGGCTGCCGAACCGTCGTCAGCTTGGGATAGACAAAAGACGCCTGCGGAACATCATCAAAGCCAATGATGGAGATATCGTCGGGTATGCGGAGACCAAATTCGCGTATAGCGTCCATCGCGCCAAAAGCGGACAAATCGTTGGCTGCAATAATAGCGGTTGGTAGAGGATCTGCGCTCTGGAGCAGCCTTTTGGTGGTCTCGTAGCCAGTTTGCTGTTGGTAATCGCCCTCGACCATCAATTCTTCCCTTATGGGCAGGTTGCAGTCGGCGAGTGCGGCGGTGTAACCTCGAAGCCGGTCGGCGGCGCTTCGGACGGCGCGCTCGCCTTTGATGAACGCTATCCGTGTGTGCCCCAACTGGCACAGGTAACGGGTAGCTTCATAGGCGCCTTGCCAATTGGTGGATTCAACGACACTACTGTTGTCTGAAGCATCCGCTTGATCGATGAGAACGTAGGGGAAATTTTGCTCACGCAGCGCGTCTAGATAAGTCGTTGGCACCAGCGGGGCGATCAGCAGCAGACCATCCGTCAGCCCGTTAGCGATCGCTTTAACGTAGATCGATTCTTTGCCGGGATGATGGTGGCTGGTATACAGCATCAAGTCATAGTTGGTACCCGCCAGCGCCTGCTCAATGCCCTGCGTGATGGTACCGACATAGCCATTATCTAGATTCGGCACGAGCAGCCCGATAATCTGGGAACGTCCCCCTGCCAAACTGCGCGCCTGCAAATTGGCGACGTAGCCCGAGCTGTTCGACCGTTTCCATCACACGGTTGCGCGTGGTTTCCTTGACAAATTCGTACCCGCTCAGGACGCGCGACACCGTGGCGCAGGACACGCCTGCTGTGCGCGCCACATCGCGGATGGTGACACCACGTCTCTTTTTCGGGGAGTAATTATCGTTAATCATCAAATTGTAAACGTTTTCAAAAGACCATCAAAAAAGCGACGGAGCAAACCGTCGGGTTGATATTATTTGGTAACCGGATATCTTGTAACGTTAATCCCGTTTGACTCCAGTGAAACGGCGCTAGCCGAAACGCTGAATTTACCGGTTACAGGTCGGATGATACATCCGCCCTAGGCTTCCTTAATTGGTTCGCCTAAGAAAATTATAGCCATTGTCTTGACTCACGCAAACTGAATTCTGCAAGGAAGTAATCGAACTGGCTGCCATGAGCGCATGTCAGACCGTCACGAGACCAAGAACCCAGCCAAAGCAAGCGAGCAAAAGCCGGAAAGCCAGTGGTTGATTGGCGTTGATTGACACTTAAGCTGGCTGACAGGTCACTGCCGAACGAGACGCAACTTCGCATCCAAACTCGCTTGGATACAACGCCACCGGTCGTCTGGCACAACAGTGACCTGTTTACCCTGCTTACCCAGTAACGGTGAAGGTCGCGCTGACCGGCGCAGCCGCACCCAGCCGCTCGCCGCGCTCGCTGGGCGAGCAGCCGCCGACCGTCACGCGGAATTCGCCGGGTTCTAAGACGCGATCTCCGGCATCATTCACCAGTTTCATCATTTCCGGAGTAACCGTGAACGCGATGACAGTGCTCGCGCCCGGCTTTGAGCTGCACGCGCTGGAAACCGATCAGGCTGTGCAGCGGCACGACGGTCGAGGCTTCCAAGTCACTGAGGTAGATCTGTGCCACTTCGTCCGCTTCCACCGCTCCACTGTTCGTCAGCGTACATCAAGCGCCAGCGACTCACCCGCCGGGATCGTGGTCTTGTCCAGCTCGAGGTCGCTGTAGGTGAAGCTCGTGTAGCTCAGTCCAAAACCGAACGGGAACAGCGGTTCTTCGGTCGCATAGCGGTAGGTTCGACCGGTCATGTCGTAATCTTCAAACGGCGGGAGCTGCTCCAGCGATTTCGGGAAAGTCAGCGGCAGTTTACCCGAGGGAACCACGTCGCCGAACAGCACGTCGGCGACGGCTTTGCCGCCCTCCTGACCGGGATACCAGACGTAGACAATCGCTTCCATCAGGTCTTCTAGCTCGCCGAGGGCAATCGGGCTGCCTCCGGTCAGCACCAGCACCACTTTCGCGCCGTTGTGCGCCAGCTTGGTGAGGTATTCGACCTGTATGGCTGGTAGCGCGATCTGCGCGCGATCCCCCTGCTCGTCCGACATGCTGGCATCGCCTTCTTCACCTTCCATCAGCGGCGAGAGACCCATGCAGGCAATCGTCACGTCGGCAGTCGGCGCGACGAACAGCGACCAATCCTTCAGATCTGACGGCTGGGTGAGCGGGCACCCGGGGTTGTATTGCAGCCCGACGCCTTCGGGCACGCGGGCGACGATGCCTTGCATAATGGTCGTCAGCGTGTCGCTCAGCCCATAGTAGTTGCCAAGTAAAACATCGACGCTGGCAGCATTCGGTCCGACCAGCATGATTTTCCGGGCATCGTCCCGGATCGGCAGAATATTGTCCTTGTTCTTCAGCAGCACAATCGACTTCACGGCGGCTTCGTAAGCCAACTGGCGATGCTCTGCGCTGTTCACCACACTGATCGGAATCGCCGCATAAGGAACATCGGCGGGCGGGTCGAAAATGCCGAGCTTGAAGCGCGTGGCGAGGGTGCGCCCCAGCGAGCGGTCAATATCGGCTTCGGTGATCAACCCGCGATCAATCGCTTCACCCGAGGTGATCATAGGTGCAGACGCAGCTCAGGTCACAGCCCGCGTTAAGCGCTAGGGCAGCACTTTCGACCACATCTTTGGTCACTTTGTGACCCTGATGGAAATCGGTCAGCGCGCCGCAGTCCGAGACGACGTGCCCTTGAAACGCCCAGTCGCCGCGCAGCGTCTTGACCAGCAGCAACTGGCTGGCGCAGCACGGTTCGCCGTTGGTGCGGTTGTACGCCCCCATGACGGCTTCGACCCCGGCTTCCGTGACCAGTTTCTTGAAAGCCGGAAGGTACGTCGCGTTCAAGTCACGCGGCGAGACCTGCGCGTCAAAGACGTGACGCAGTTTTTCCGGTCCGCTGTGCACCGCGAAGTGTTTGGCGCACGCTGCCGTCTTGAGATACTTCGGGTCATCGCCTTGCAGACCATGCACGTAGGCAGCGCCCATTTCGCCGGTCAGAAACGGGGTCTTCGCCCCACGTTTCTTGCCCCCTGCCCCAGCGCGGGTCGCGGAAAATGTTGACGTTCGGCGACCACATGGTCAGCCCTTGGTAAATCCCGGTGGAACCTTTGCGCCGCAGCGCCTCGTGATATTTGGCGCGGGCTTCATCGCCAACCGCCGAGGCGACTTGCTGGATCAGTGCCGGATCCCAGGTTGCCGCCATGCCGATAGCTTGGGGAAAGACGGTGGCGCGCCCATTCCGCGCGACGCCGTGCAGCGCCTCGCTCCAAAATCGTATGCCGGGATATTCAAACGCGGAATCGCTTCGGCGGGGTTGCGCATCTGCCCGATTTTCTCGTCGAGCGTCAAGCGCGCCAGCAGATCCTCAACCCGTTCGGCGAGTGGGCGGGAAGCATCCAGATAAGCAGCTTGCGATGTAGTTGGTGGAGTCGCGGTAGGTTCAGTCATAACCTCAATTACCCTTGTCAAAAATCATCATACATTTAGCCGGACAACGCGCCAGCGAACATAGTGTAACAATCGATTCCTGTCTCGCAATATACCACCCATCAGTAGACAGCGAAACTAGGCTTGAATGCCGTCACGACGAGAGTTCGCGCGGCTTCGTGGCGTCAAGCAAAGGCAGAATAGCTCGCTGCTCGAAGGCGCGGCGGCGAGCCTCTACAGCTTTCGCCCGACGTATAGACCATAACCTAAGTCTGGCGGGCAAGGTTGTCCTGCCGGTGATGGTCCCCGGTCGGAGAATACATCTCGCCCGCCAGAGCCGGGGCGTCCGCTGCCGACAGTGTCGCCAAAGCGACGCCACTTCCCGCCACGAACGTGTTCGGCGAATTGTTGGGACTGGCTGAGCGGCGCAATCGTAGCGGACACATCCCTGAATCCGGCATGTTCCAGCAGACCAAACCATTGTTCACCCAGCAGCGGTTGCAACGCTTCACCGGAATCCGTCCGCGACACAGGGGTGCTCCAGCCAGAAGGCGGACATTTGAGAAATGTCAGGTTGTTCGCGCCGAAAAACCGCCCGCGCTTCAGCACTCGATACACTTCAGCCAGAAGGCGAGGTTCGTCCCAAGCGACCAGCGCCGCCCCGGCGATCACCGCGTCGAAGGTCTCTGCCGGGAACTTCAAAGCGTGAATATCCATCTGGACGGTGGTGATCTGTCCCGTCAGACCTGCCGCGTCAATTCGTTCCCGCGCGCGATCCAGCGCCGCGCCGCCCACATCCGCCGCGACAACTCGCAGTCCAAACTGCCCGGCGAGCAGACAGGCGGTATCCCCGCTGCCACAGCCGAGGTTGAGCACTAACTCACCCGGCTTGGTGAAGCACCGCCGGATCAAGCGGCGCGTCGCATCGACTCCGCCGAGATGCTCAGGGATTTCCGGGTTTTTCCACCTATCCGCTGCCCGAAAACGCTGTAATTCCACCTGATTTCCTTTCGGCTCGGCGCAGAATTGGGATCTGGCGAGTGATTTGCCGCTGTCGGACGAAGCGGGTGCGATCAAAAGTTCGCCAACGCGCTTGGCTGCTCCGCTTACGTGGGTCATCATGAAACCCCCTTCGACGGATTAAGGCTTTCAAAGATTTGCCGATCTTGAGCGTCGAGCCGTTCCAGCATATCGGTACCTAAACGCGCGTAAATCCGCTGCGTGAAGAATTCCATCCATACGAATTGGCGGGCAATTTGCACCAGATGACTGTTGCGGGTGATGGTAGCGAGTTCATGATCTTGCCCGGCGATCAACACTTCCGCCCCGTCCGCCACGATCAAGAGCATTCCGGTCAGTCCATGCAGTTCGCTTTCCAGCGGCGGATGATGCGCCACCTCACCGCAGGTCAAGTCGCCAGCGCCGATCAAGAGCGTGTGGATCGATACACCACGTTGGCAGCGAGCGGTAATCTCGTCGCGGAGCGCGTCCAGATCCTCGTCGTTAAGCACGAGAAAGATTTCAAACTCGGCGCTGCGAATCATCTGGGCGGCGTAGACCAGCATCGGTCGGCGTCCAGCCAGCGACCAGACCCGATCCTCGGTCGGCGACGTGTAAAGCTTCTGCAAGCCCGTGCGCAGGTTAGCCATAAGTTGGATGTGTTCGGCTTGATGCTGCTCCAGCAGCAGGTCGGGCGGCAGTGGGCGATAGATCGAGGCGCGTTCCTCGATGCTCTCAAAGACAACTCCACGTGCGTGCAAGCGGCTCAGAGCCTCGTAGATCATCGAGCGCGGCACCCCCGAAGTCTTGCTCAGTTGATAGCCGTTCGCCGGGTTGTCCTTGAGCAGCGCCAGATAGACTTTCGCTTCGTATTCGGTGAAACCAATCTGGGTCAAGTCAGCCAATAGATCCACGGGATATCCTGACTAGTAATTCGAATTATCACTACTATAGTTATAGTAAATCACTACGACGATAAAGTCAACCAGTATCCCAAAGCAATCGCCTCGAATTTTCGGTGCGCCTTTCTGCGACTCTTCATGTCTTTGAAGGGGGCAACTGCGTGTGCGCCTGTTTATCGAGGCAGACACATATGCCTGCCCCTACAAAACACTGGTAACCCTTTTTGACCCGCAGCGTAATTTTGATGCCAGCACCCTGTCACTCGCTATTTCCGGTCAACCGCGCTATAATGGATGTTATTCCTCATGTAACGACCGTCTTTTGGGCAAAAAGTCTGTCCGTTACTTCGCTCGCGTGCGCGCGCAATCTCCTACGCACCTGAAGTCGTGACTCTTCCAAACCGTCTCATCATCCTGTCGAGACACAGGCGAACTAACCAATTTCCATAGTTTTCTCCATCGGTGCCCGGAAGCTCCGCACCGGTTCAACCGATCAACGAGGGACGAGCTCAGTTCATCTGCTGGTCAACGTTTCGTTCGACGTCTTTACCGTTCAGAAGGAAAGATCATGAATCAGGTTGATCACATTCGAAAGTTGCTGCAAGACACCAAAGCGGGCGAAAAAGGCTGGCGCAAAGTGTTAGCCACCGCCGAGGGGAGCTACTCCAGAACCCTCGCCGAGAAAAACCTCAGCCGCCTCGCCGCTGTGCGCGAGACCCTATTGGGTCAGCTAAAACAGACTGCCCCATAGTCATCTGAAGGCGCCGTCATCGAGTTTCATCGTGCCCGTGAGTAAACCTTCATCCGAATTTTGAGAGAAGCTAATCATGTCAGAGAACCTTTATCTACCGCACTTGGAGTGGCAAGCGCTGCTCGTCCTCTATCGCCAGAAGGACAAAGTATCCAGCCCGCTGCGCTCGGTCGGTTTCAAGACGACGGCTGCCGCGCTCACGAGGCACGAACCGCCGCTGGCTGAGTGGGTGGGAAAACCGTCGAACAACGAACTGCACATCACAGAAGCCGGAATCGCCCTGTATCTGGTTGTGGATCACGAGCGCTGAATGTCACGTCCGTGCTGCCTGAAAGCCCCGTGCTTGGGCAAGGAGTCACCTCTGTGGCTGGCAGCCATTTATCCGCGATGCAATCTCGACAAGGCTAGAAGGCAATTCCATGAACGATAAGTTGCCAGTCGCGGCATTTGATGCCGCAGAAGCTGGGCGCCTCCACGCTCAAGAGCTGATCAATACGCTCGCCAGCGAATATCACACTGTCGAGGCATTCGCCGATGCCCGCACGCAAGCTCGACAGACACTGCTCGAATTTCTGGACGCGGTTGATCCGCTGCAAGTGATCGAAACGACGCAGCACAATACCACCCCCGAAGAGGCACAAAGTCGCTATACTGATGACAGCCTACAGCGGCGGAAAGATCGCGGCAGTGGGCAAGATCCGCTCTTCTCGCCGAATCATATCGAAACACTGGGATAAGCGGGCAGCAACCAGCCTACACCCGATGCGCGAGGCTAATGGGGCAGGTTCTTCGCCATGAATGCACCGCCCCGTCGCCTAACTCAGCTTTTGAGCGCGCCAAGGATGACGTCCGGCGCGTCGGTGATGATCCCGGACACGCCCAGCACGACCAGCGCCCGCGCTTCCGCCGGATCGTTTACCGTCCAAGCGTTGACGATCCGACCGTTGGCTCGTGCCTCAGTCATTAACGCCGCGTCGATCAAGCTGAAATGGGGATGCTTCGCCTCGTGCGGAATCGCCTTAATGGCTTCGAACGCCACCGCCGGCGACTCTTTCGCGTACAAAAAGCCAATCGGCACGTCCGGCAGCGCGGCGCGGAAGCGGCTCAGCGCCAGCGGATTGAACGAGGAAATGATCACGCGCGTCTCCATCGCGTGACGCCGGATGCAGTCGGCGACCAGTTGCTCGACGCCGTCCGTCTCCAGCGACTCGGACTTGATCTCGACGTTGATGAACAAGCGTTTGCCCACCACCTCGAACACCTCGTCCAGCGTCGGCACCGGCGTACCGGCGAACTCCGGCGCGAACTTGCTCCCCGCGTCCAGCGCCTTAATCTCCGCCAGCGTCTTTTCGGTGATTCGCCCGCTGCCGTCCGTCGTTTCGTCCACGTCGAAATTGTGCATGATCACAAGCTGCCCGTCGCGCGAGCGATGCACGTCCAGCTCGACCCCCTGCGCGCCCTGCTGCACCGCTAATTCAAACGCCGGGATCGTGTTCTGCGGTGCGTAAGCCCGCGCCCCGCGATGCCCGAAAACCAGCACTTCGCCCGCATACATGGCGGCGATTACTTCGCTTGGATTCATGATTTTTTCCTATTGGTTGCGTAGCAGCGCGTCGTCGCGCTGGGGTGATTTTCGCCGCCGGAACCCGCCCCAGCGGACGGTTCGGATCGGCGGACGCCGTTGCCATGAAGGTAGCGCGCGCGCAGAGGTTTGGCAATGCCCGCGTCAGTTAGCGCGGGCATGTTCGAATCTAGTAAAACTTGATCACGATGTCGCCGATGATATTGGCGGCTTGCTCGGCGCTGCCGACAGCGTGCACCATATGCCGGTAGATTTCGCGCAGCTTGAGCATGTTCACGACTTCTTTGAGATTATTCGGTTCGTTGAATAGGCTGGCGAGCGCTTCGGCATACTGGGTTTCCATCCGGTTCTCAATCGCCTTGATCCGCATGGCGTGATTCCCGGCGACATTGGGATGCTGCTCTAGCCGTTCCATCGCGTTGCGGATTTCTTCGGCGCTGTCGCGCAGCAGTCGCGCCATCTCGCAAAGCTGAGGCGTCGGTGCCACGTTGAGGATGTCCATCTCGTTGGTCGTTGAATAGGCGTAGTCGAGCACGTCGTCGATGGCGCGCGAAAGCGCAAACAGGTCTTCGCGGTCAATCGGCGTGACGAAGCTGCGGTTGAGTTCGTCGATCAGCATCCGCCGTTCCTCGTCCGCCTGTTTCTCCAGTTCGCGGACTCGAATCGCGTTTTTCTTGTTCGGGTGCTCCATGTAATCGACCAGCGCTTCCGTTCCCAAAGCGACCACGAACGCCTGCCCGCGCAGTCGCTCGATAAATTGGTTCGGTTTGCGTTGAAACCAGTACCGCATGCCGCCTCGAAGTGTCGCTACCATATTCATACCGTCGCTCCCTTAATCACCAAGTAACTGAGCGCGCTGACCAGTCCCGACAGTGGGATTGTCAGCAGCCATGCGGTGAAAATATCGCGCAGCACGCCCCAACGAACTTTCTGAATCCGGTCGGCACTGCCCGCTCCGACAATCGCGCTGGTGACGATCTGCGACCCGCTGACCGGTCCACCGAGGATCGCCGCGCCGAACAGGATCAAGTCTGACGCGAGGTCGGCGCCAAAGCCGTGAATCGGACGGATTTTGTAAAACTTGCCGCCCATCGTGTGGATCAGCCGCCAACTGCCCGCCAAAGTACCCAAGCCGAGCGCAACCGCGCTGAAGCCGACGACCCACAGCGGCACCTCGAACGCTTTCATCGAGCCGGATGCTACCAGCGCCAGCACCAGCACCCCCATGACTTTCTGGCTGTCGTTGGCGCTGAAGCTGATCGCCTTTAGGACGGTCAGTACGACCTGCGCGCGCTTCAGCCAAACGTTCAAACGCGGCGTAGCGCTTTGGCATGCCCAATAAGTCAGCTTGACCAGCAGGTAGCTCACCACCAAGCCCAGCACCGGCGAGATAAACAACGCCAGCAGCGTCTTGATCAGCCCTTGCGACAGGATCGCGCTCTGCCCGAAACCCGCCCAAGTCGCGCCGATCAACCCGCCGATCAATGCGTGCGAGATGCTCACCGGCAGTCTGAGCCACACAGCGAACAAGCTCCACAGCATCGCACCGATCAGCCCCGCGCCGATCACCGGCAGCGTAGTCGCTTCCGGGGCGATCAACTGCGCGCCAATCGTATTGGCGACGGCGGTTCCCAGCAGAAACGGTCCAATAAAGACGCTCACCGCCGCTAACCAGAACGCTTTCTGGCTATTGAGCGCCCGCGACGAAATGGTTGTCGAGACGATGCTTGCTGAAACCAGTACCCCATCCAAGTAGCCATATCCAAAAATCAACAACACGACAAATATCAGCACAATGACGATCAGAACCCGCTCTAACTTTAAGGTTACTTTAAGAATATGTTAAATTCCTTAAAATTGCAATAATCTTTGCGCTGAAATCGCCACAAAATGCCTGATATCTGTATCTCATTCGGCGCAGTTTTTCGTTTCAGCGCTGTGACGATGGTGGTAGATACAAAAAGTCCTCTCTCCATGCAATGAAGAGAGGGACTAAGGGGTAAAGGTTGTGTTTACCGTTACTTATCGCGCGTGAGGGCGAACCCGTGCAGGAAACTCTCCTGCAAAAAGAGGAAGACGATCAACGGCGGTATCGAGGCGATCACCGCTGCTGCCAGCGCGACCCCCCAATTCCCTTGATCGAGCGCGTCAGAGGTGATCGCCTTCAGCGCCACCTGAACCAGTTGACGCTGATTGTCGTTGATAATCAGCAGGGGCCACAGATATTGATTCCACACGCCGATAAACTGGATCATCCCCAGCGCCCCGATCACGTTCCACGACATCGGGATCAGCACACTGCGCAGGTAGCGGAACGCACTCGCCCCGTCGATCTGCGCGGCGTCCGCCAGTTCCGACGGGATATTCATGAAATGCTGACGGAACAGCAGCGTGCCAGTGGCGCTGGCGAGGAACGGCATGACCAGCGCTTGAAAACTGTTCGTCCACTTCAACTGCCCCATCAGCCGGTACAGCGCGACAATCAGGATGTCGGTCGGCATCATCAGCGTCAGCACCACGAAGATGAACAGGAACCCGCGCAGCGGGAAGCGGAAATAGACGAACGCCGTTCCCGCCAGCAGCGAGGTGATCGTTTTGCCCAGCGTCACGCAGATCGCCACCAAAATCGTATTGCCCATCAACTGCACCAGATGGCTGGTCGTCAGCGCCGTTGTGTAATTCTGGACAAACTGGTCGCCGAATTGCAGATTAGGCGGATATGCCATGATCTGCCCTAAATTCTGTGTCGATTTGATGATCGAGAACAGCATCGGAAAGCCGACGATCATGCACATCACGATCAAGATGAAATGCGTCAGGTACTTCGGGCGGTTCTGGTAGGATTTCACTTTCGCAGCGTTACGCATTGTAAGTCACGCTCCGTTCGGTCGTGCGGAACTGGAAGATCGTCAGACCAGCCACCAAGACGAACAGCATGACCGACTGCGTCGCCGCCATGCCGATGTTGTGATTGATTCGCAGGTCGAGGTACAGGTTGTAAATCAGGACGGTCGTCGAGTTCGACGGACCCGGTCCAGCCAGCACGTCAATCGTTCCAAAAATATCAAAGAAGGAATAAGTCAGGTTGGTAATTAACAAGAAGAAGGTGAAAGGCGAAAGCAGCGGGAAGATAATCCGCCGGAAGCGCACCCAAGCATTCGCGCCGTCAATCGCCGCCGCTTCCAGCAGGTCATTGTCAACATTTTGCAAGCCCGCAAGGTAGAAAATCACGTTATAGCCCAGATTTTTCCAAATCGACGCGACGATCACGAGTAGAGGCGCAAGGATTGGGTCGCCAAGCCAATTGGGTTTGGTGTGAAAAATCTCGCCCCAAGCGTAATTGATCACGCCGACAACCGGGTTGAACATGAACAGGAAGATCACGCCGATGATCGCCGGAGAGATCGCGTAGGGCCAAATCAGCAGCGTGCGATAAATGCGAATCCCGCGAATCTTCTGGTTCGCCAGCATCGCTGTGCCCAGCGAAATCGCCAGCCCGCCGATCACAATTGACAGCGAAAACAGCAGCGAGCGCAGCACCACGAGGACATAGCTGTTTTTGACCAGCAGCGTCCCGCTCTCCAACCGCGTGAGCTGCGGATCGAGCAGGCGCGAATAGTTGGCAAAGCCGAGAAAAGTCAGGTCAATGCCGTTGGGCGCTGACCGGTAAAAGCTCAGGTTGAAGGTACTGATGATCGGGTAATACAGGAAAACGACGAGAATTATTAAAGTTGGCAATAGTAGGAGAAAAGGCATCCGCCGATTGCGAAAAACCGCTGGCATTGTGGGCGTTCCTCTTATAAAGCTGTGTCACCGCACGCCACCGCGTCACCACGGCATGAACGCACAGGCGTACAGCAACTAATCATCGCTGATGTAAAACGGGCGGGTCTAGGCTTGCGAAGCAAGCACACCCGCCCTCATCGAATTCTCACGATAGCGCTAATCTGCCAGTCGGCAAATCAGGCGAGGTCTACGACAGACGGCTGTTGTAATCTTCGATGGCTGCGTCCGCTTGTGCTTTCGCATCCGCCAGCGCCGCGTCGATGTCGCCACCGTTGACCACGCTCTGGATCGCCTGATCGACGATGGTACGAATTTGCGGGAAGGGACCCATGATCGCGCCTGCCGTCGCCGAATTGACTTCAGCCGCCGCCAGTTGATCGACTGCCGTCCGCTGGTTCGGGAATTCCGTGAAATAACCCTCAGCTTCTAGCAGCGCCTGCGCGCCCTTGGTGTCCGGCATGTAGCCCGTGCCCTTGTGCCAGCGCGCCATCTGCTCCGGCGCTTCCAGCCACATGAGAAATTCGGCGACTGCCGCGTTTTCCGCATCGGTGTTCGACGAGCTGACCCACAGGCTCGCGCCGCCGATGATCACGCCTTGACGCGGAACGTCGCCGTTGGTCGGGAAGAAGCCGGTACCCAGCTCGAAGCCAGCGTCTTGCGAGGCGGTAGTGAAGCCGCGCAGCGCGCCGGTGCTCTCAAGGATAATGGCAGCTTGTTGGGCGTTGAAAATCTGGTTGGCGCCCTGATTGTCTTCCAGCTTGCCGGTATAAGTCCAGTAACCGGCATCGTTGATATCTTTCCAGAACTGCATGATCGCCTTGGCGGCATCGCTGGTCAGGTTGGTCTCGGTCGCGCGGTCTTGACGACCGTTGCCGTTATTCGCCAGTTCTTGACCCTGAAGCGCCATCCACTGCTCGAAGTACCAGCCGTAAATCTGCATACTGAGGCAGTACGGCGCGGCATTCGCCGCCATGATCGCTGCGCAGTCGGTTTCCAGTTCCTGCCAAGTCGCGGGCGGGGTTTCGGGGTCGAGACCGGCGGCGGTGAACATGTCTTTGTTGTAGTACAGCAGCGGGGTCGAGTTGTTCCACGGCAGCGACCACAGCAGGTTGTTGACGGTGAAGTAGTTGATCAGCGGCGCCATGACGTCGTCTTTGACCTGTGCCAACTGATCCGCCGTGAGGATCAATTCCAGCGGCGTAAAGAAGCCGGAGTCGATTGCCAGCGGCGTGCCGAGGTCGAAAATCTGCGAGAGGTTCGGACCTTCGCCCTGCCCCGATGCCTGAATTACGGCGTCGAGCGCTTCGTTGTAGCTGGTGCCTTTGCGCTGCTCGGTGACGACAATATTGGGGTGCGAGGCGTTGAAGTCCGCCACCAACGCGGTGACAACCTCACCGTTATTGCCACCCATCGCGTGCCAGAAGGCAAGCTCAACCGGAGCGTCTTGGGCAACCGCAAAGTTGACAACGCCGAGGAGTGTGATCGCCATCACACTCAGCAAAACGAGCAGTAAACAATTCTTACGCATCACATGTTTCCTTTTGTCTAAAGGGCTATTCACCCTAAAACCACCCAATAATTTTAGTGCTGCTAGATTAATGGATTGACGTATTTATTTTAACTCCTGTTCACATTCCGCCTGCGCGCACTGAGACCGCACATCGAGACGAACTTGCTTGATCGGGTTGACGAGCCACGCAATCAAGGAACGCGCTCGAAATCAGCGGTCGTATGCTCATTTAACATTCTACCGATTTATGCGGTGCAATACCAACCAGTCCAGTCCACTACGCGCATGATTTTGAAGTTTCCACTCTCCCGAAAATTGGCTCTCGCTATTATAAAAAAATGGTGGTATAGTTTTCTTGCAATGTGGGAATAAAGACAATTGTGTCTTAACCACATCGGCGCTGTGGTTATGCGCCCATAAGACCTCACCAGAGATCACAGAGTTGTTTGCATCATCACTCCAACTGTGTTCTCCTCAAAGTACAATCAAGACTTCCTGAACTAATGGGGATGTGTGTACGGAAGGCTATGGCAAACCCAACTATTCAGGAGTGAATAACAATGGCAGCACGCGTCCAAGGTACAGTCAAGTGGTTTAACGGCGAAAAAGGCTACGGATTTATTACGCCGGAAGAAGGTCCCGACCTCTTCGTGCACTATTCGGAAATTCAGAGCAGCGGCTTCCGCTCGCTCGACGAAGGCGCCAAGGTCGAGTTCGAAATCACTGAAGGCAAAAAAGGCAAGCAGGCGAGCGCAGTAACACTCGTCAAGTAAGCTAAGTCCTCGTGACTAACCAAGCCCGCTGCCAAGTTAGGCAGCGGGCTTTTGATTTCCCCGATCAGCGGTCTGATTGCCATCTGTGCTCGCCACCACCGAATATGACATTTCTCATATCAGAACGGGTCAAGCGCCGCTTGACTTCGCTCATCAGAGGCGCTACACCATAAAGGGGAGATCGACTACCGAGCCACTCTCATAGCCCCGGCACTTACGGTCGGTCGATCAGAAGGCACGGAATGAGCGAGATTAAGAAAATTCAGAGTGAAGTCCCTTTCGGTCACGCGATCTACGGTTGGCTCTACCTGAACAACTATCAACTGGATCGGCTAGTCAATCACGATCAGATGGAAAAGAACTACCTTGCGTGGGAAACTGTCCGCCAAGAATGCAATCCATACTTCGTGAAAGGCACCGGCTTTGAAGGCTATTACGTGGGTCGCTGCGCGATCCCGGAAGCGGCATTGGAGTCGATCCTCGCCCTCAACCAGCACATCTTGGATGCAATCGCCCGCCTCTATCACTTCGAAGCCAAGTTCCGCTCGAACTTGATGCGGACGCTGCTGCGCGAGAAGAGCGATCTGACCGCCATCGGCATCTGGTCGAGCTATCTGGGCGCGGAACTCGCACGGCTGCGCGCGCAAATTCTGCCGATTTAGGATGCGCAGGAATTTCAACGCCAGACTTACCGCATCATCAGTATGCTTCCGCCCATCGCCTACAGTAAGGTCGACGCCGACGTGACCCAACTCTACACCATCGGCTCATTCTCGACTCCCACTTACGCCAAACTGAACATCACCAGCCAACTGCTGAAACCGAGCCAGCAGGATGCGTGGCTGGTCGCGAAGAACATCGGACAGTTTGGGCATCCCCTCGTTCGGCGGCTGCTCGACAACCTCTAGCCCGCCGTTCGAATACTCACTGGCTCACGGGTAGCCAACCCCGCTCGCAATCGAGCGGGAACTCAAGCTGAGGCTGGCTACGAGGTCACCCGGGTTGCGGCGAACGCCTTGCAGCGCTCGACCAAGTCATCGAGCCATGCAGTCATGCCGATGTCCTTCTTCGCCGAGACTTCGAAGACTTGCATGCCCGGATGCACCCGCGTGAGGCTGTCGAGTGCCGCCGCCCGGTCGAATTCCACCGCCTCGGCGAGATCGATTTTCGTGATCACGGCGACATCCGACGAGTTGAACATCGGCGGGTATTTGAGCGGCTTGTCCTCACCCTCGGTCGTCGAAAACAGCACGATGCGCAGCGCCTCGCCCAAGTCGTAGCTGGCGGGACAGACCAGATTGCCCACGTTCTCGATGAACAGGAAGTCGAAGGTGCTCAAATCCCAATCGGCGATGAAGTTCTGGATCATGTCGGCTTCGAGGTGGCAGTTCCCCGCCGTCACAATCTGCTTGACCGGCGCACCGGCGGTCGCCAACCGCTGCGCGTCGTTGTCGGTGGCCAAATCGCCCACCAGCGTAGCGACTTTATAGCCCCGTTCCAGCAACTGCCGGATCGTTTTCTCCAGCAGCATGGTTTTTCCCGCGCCGGGGCTGGACACGAAGTTGATCACGAACACGCCGTCCGCCATAAAGCGATCCCGCAGCGACGCCGCAAGATGATCGTTTTTGCTCAGCACGCCTTGTCGGATTTCAATCAGTCTTGGCTTCATCTTGCCTCACCTCCAGTGAAACGATTTCCAATTCTCGTCCCTGTCGAACGTCCGCCGTATACGTCCCGCAGTGGGGGCATTGCAGCAGTTGAATTGACGGTAGTTCGCTTTCACGCTGACAGTCCGGGCAGAACACGACCAGCGGCACGTCCTCGATCACCAGACGTGAATTCTCCAGCATCGTTCCCTCGGTGGCGCTGTCGTAAACGAACAGGAGCGCCTCTTTGACCACGCCCGACAGCACCCCGACCCGCAGATTGACGGTTTCCACCGCCTGAGCGCCCGCTGCGCGCGCGGCGCTCTCGGCGACCTCCACGAGGTCGAGCGCAATTGACAATTCGTGCATCGTACATCCCGGCAGACTATCCTATGTCATCAGCATAGCCCCTCTCCCAGCCGCTTCCATGTGCCAGATAGCAGTCAGACTCGGTGATAGATGTCGCTGCCAGCGTCCCAGATGTGATCTTTATCACCTAGAACCGGGCACTTTTCCGCTGGACAGCAATTTCGAGTGCGGACTAGGCTATGATCAGCGTAATGAGCAATTACAATTGATGGGTTCATCTAGAGAAGGACACTTGACGCGATGAACGCCAAACCGGAGCCGTCACGACAGCACGCTAAACCAGACCGTTCTCGACCGGCTTAACCAAACCGTGATCCAATCGACCGCCTATTTCGCCAGCGTCGATGAGAATTTATCCGATGGGCATCAGACGGCGCACGGGATACTGGCGGGTTTGGTCTTTTGGCACAAGCAGTACGTCTCGATTGCCCGAGCTTTGATCTCCGGCAGCACACCGGATCTGCTGAGTGGTACCTATGAAGGACTAAACCACAACGCGCGCCAGCACGCGCTCGGCACTTCGATGATCATGATGGCGTACAATCTCTCCTGCGAGCAGCGCGAATTTGCCGAACTCGTGCAGCAGATCCCGGACTGGACGGTCAACTTCCCGGTCAAGCAGGACAGCGAGCCATGCAGCCTCAGCGACCGGTTGGTCGAGATTGAAGCGAGCATTCGCCAGCATATGCACCGCCTTGAGCGCATCCAGAAAGAAACCAAGTGACTCACCCGCAGACCCGGCGCGGCGCATGACCGCCGCGCCCGTTTTCGCATGAGCAGACCTCACCTATTTGAGCCTGATCTCGGCTGCACTGTGCTGCGCTTGTCCGGCGACTGGCAGGTGCAGCCCGTCCCGCTCGACCAGCCCCGGCGCAATTCAACGCGCCCGCCAACACCCTCCGGCGACTGGATCGCCGTGCCGGAGTGCGCCCATCTGCAACCGGCACTCTATCCGCGCCAGCCGTATTGGGGCGATCATCTCCGCGCTATCAATCAACAGGCGTGGCTCTACCGGCGCGAGCTGGCGCTGCCTCCCGGCGAATACACGCGCGCGCGGCTGCGCTTCGAAGCCGTCGATTACTTCGCTCAGGTCTGGATCGATGATCAGTTCGCCGGGGATCACGAAGGACACTTCGCCCCCTTCGACCTCGACGTGACCCATCTGCTGCACGGCAAAAGCACGACCGCGCGACGCTGACCGTCCGCGTCACCGCCCCGTGGGACGCGCCTAATCCGTCCGGCACCTACCCGACCGATCACGTCATTCGCGGCTTGGTCAAAGGCTTGTACGAGCACGGCGAAGGCGTGATCCCGCCGACGGTCAACCCGCTGGGGATTTGGCGTCCGGTCTGGCTGCTGCTCGATCAAGGCATCAGCATCGATCACGTCCGCATCCGCACCGAACTTGACGGGCGCGTCGATCTGCGCCTGCGGCTGACCAACGCCACGCCCGACGACTGGCACGGGATGCTGGATTTGCGCATCGACGCCGAAAATCACGACGGCGCGGGCGTCAGCCTCCGCCAGCCGATCACGTTAGCGCCCGGCGTCCACATGATCGATCACGCGCTCACCATCCCCGATCCCCGCTTTGGTGGTCGTGGGATCAGGATCGCCCGATCTCTACCGCCTTGACGCCCGCCTGCTCGACGGCGACGAGCAAGCCATCAGCACGGCGCATGTGGTGTTCGGCGTCCGCACTATCCGTTTGGAGCGCTCGCCGGATCGCTTCACCTACTTTCTCAACGAGCGTCCGGTCTTTCTGCGCGGCACGTCCTACATGCCCGCGCTGTACCTATCCGAATGCAGCCGCGAGTTGCTGGCGGGCGATCTCGCGCTGGCGCGTGACGCCAATCTCAACCTGCTGCGCGTTCACGTCCACGTCGCGCCGCCGGAACTCTACGACCTCTGCGACCGCGCCGGAATGCTGGTCTGGCAGGACTTTGAACTAAACTGGGTGCAAGACCCCTCGCCGGAATTCGAGCAGCGCGCCCGCGCCTTGCAGCGCGACATGATCGACCTGCTGGGCAACCATCCGTCGATCATGACGTGGGCGTGTCACAACGAGCCGACGATGGTGTTCGCCCGCCGGAGCAATCTCGAACACCGTCCCGACCCCGCGCTCTACGCCGACGCCTGTGCAGCAGGACGCGACGCGCCCGGTCTTCATCTGCTCCGGGCAAATCGAGGACGACTGGCAGCGCTCCGGCGATCTCCACGCTTACTACGGCGGGATCTGGTCGCGCCATTACACCGACTTCTACCCCCATCACCCGCGCCTGTGTTCCGAGTTCGGCTTCGAAGCGCCCGCCGCGCTGAACACCCTGCGCGGTCTACCCCGACGTCTGGGATCGCCTTCAGCACCTAGAGCCACAAATCGACAGCCTGTGGGCGTATCAAGCCGCGCTGATCCAGTATCAAGTCGAGCACTTCCGCCGCCTGCGTGCCGAGGGCAGCGCCGGGTACGTCCACTTCTGGCTGGTCGATCTCGTCCCGCAGGTCGGCTGCGGCGTGCTCGATTCCCGCCGCGTCCCCAAAGGCGGCTATGAGGCGCTCAAACGAGCCTCGCAACCTCTTCTGGCGATGCTGGAGCACGACGGGCGCCGCCCGATAGCACTGTGGGTGATCAACGACACGCCCCAAGCCTACCCCGCCGCGCGGATCTGCTGGCAGATTGAAGCCGCCGACGGCTCCCTATTGCTTGAGGGCGAGACGACCTTCGACATTGCCGCCAACCAATCCCAGCGTGTGATCGCCGCCGACTGGCGGATCGCGCCCGCCGACTGCGCGCGCGTTCGGCTGAGCGTTGCCAGCGCCAGCGGCGATCTGCTCTGCGCGAACGCCTACGACCACCCCTTCCAGCCGCCCAGCCGACCGTCCGGCTATCCGTGGAAGTTCGATCCCTACCTCGGCACCAAAGTCTTTGATCGCCCCGGTGCGCCCAGCCTCGCCGATTACGGCATCAGCCCATTGCTGCGAATGATTCCGCTAGCCGTGCGCGAAGCCCTCGCCGAGCGCGCGCTGCGCCAGCGCCTCCCGATCCGCCTCGTCTCGCTGATCGCCCGCCTCGCCGACACGCTCATGAAATAAAAACAGCCGGGGGATTTACCCCCGGCTATCTGATCCTGAGCTATGACCGTAACGCCACTCGCCCTGCTTTTGCGACCCCTTCAGTGGGTCGCGTTTTCATAGCTGGCGGTTTAAACCGCCAGCGGGTGTTGCATTGACGCTTTTTCCTTACTTCCCGACGATCTCCGGCTCCGGCATCGAGATTTCCTCGATGCGGACGTCTGCTTCGTAGATTTCGCCGGTTCCGGTGCCTTCGTGGTGCGGCTGCGCCACCATGTAGTTGCCGTACAGACGCCACTCGTCCATCCGGCACGAATGCACCAGCTTGCCATCCCACACCGTCATATCCGGGCAGCTTTCGCACATATCGACGCGCCCGTCTTCGAGCAGGTCGGGTCCCTGAATGATGCCGATGCTCTGGACGTACATCGGGCGGAACAACTCCGCCGGATTCCGCAGCACTTCGCGCCAGAACTTGCCCGACGTCGCCCGCACGCCCTTGTCGAACATCCCCAGCAGGAAGGCGATCTTCGGGATTTTGTTGCTCGGCGAGTAGATCACGTAAGTGCCGTAGCGCATGTGGTGGAACGTCTGGAACAGCTCCATGACTTTCGCGCCCACTGACCCGTACATCTGGGTTGACGTGCCCAACTGCGCCGAGACCAACCACGTGATCTTGTCAATCGCCTGGCTGCCGCCCATGTAAGCCGATGTCTCGTAATGCGGGAAATCTTCTTTGATTTTGTTGTAAACGTCGGTCGAGGTCAGATACGACTTCTCGGTCGATTCGCCGAAGTAGCTCGTCAGCGGCTTGACCTGCTTGCCATCGACGTAATAATCGTAATCGCCTTCCATCGCCGCATTGCGGAAGCCGATCAACACCAGCCCATGCACCCGGTCGATATTCTTGTTCGCCCATGTGACCATTTTCGGCACAAAGTCGAGGTTGCCCGGATAGACCGTCATGCCGAAGCTGACGAACAGCCCGCCGACGTCGTGCGCCATGTCGGCGAAGTGCTGGCGCAGCTCGAACAGTTCTTCCTCCGACTTGCCCTTCCAATGCGGGCGTGCCTGCTCGCTGTCGATGTGGAAGGTGAAGCCAACCACACCCGCGTTTTTTAGTTCTTCCATGAATGGGCGGTTTTGATACAGCTTGATCCCGTTCGTGAGGATCAGCGGCTTCATTCCCAAGCTGTGGATGTAGGAGATAATTTCGACGATATTCGGGTGAATCAGGCGGTTCACCCCCGGCAATCGAGATGTTATCGCAGTTGCGCCATTGCTTGAGCAGTGCGACTTCATCCTTGATCTGTTGGAGTGACTTGTGCCCTTCCATCCCGTTGATGCGGTAGCAACCGCGACAATAGGTGTTGCACTTGTCGGTTACTTCCAGCCAGCCGATTGGATTGTCATTCCCAGACCACGGAAACCGGTAGAGATCTCGTTTTGATAGTGCCATGCTAGATCGCCCTTTCTTGTCGGTTCGGGCGCTTCGGCAGAAGAGTTGAGCGGGTCGAATTTCAGGGTAGCAGCGTTCTCAACGGCTCAACCGGGCGTCGAAGCGTGCCCGTCCATCTAAATTGCCGCCAATGAGTACACCAGCGCAATTTATTTAGCTTAGCAAAGTAATTCAGCGCTTCACAGTGACGATCATCACTTCTTGATCGCCGCCGCCCGTTTCTCCGCCCCATCCAGCCGCAAATCACCTGCCCGTGGATCTTAGCCTTCGAGGCAAAGGCAGAGCATCGGCTGCCAACGGCAGATCTTCTCCCCTCCCTGAATTCGGGGAGGGGACGGGGGTGGGGTATCCTCTACCCTCTCGCCGCGAGAATGGTACAATGAACGTCTCTCCGGTCGCCTAGTTCACACAACAACGGAAATCAGCACATGACACAGGAAGCAAATCCCGCAGCAGTACCAGACGAAAATGAAACCGGCAGGCTCGACTTCGTCCGCGAGATCGTCGAGGCGCACAACGCCAGCGGACGCTTCGGCGGGCGCGTGCAGACGCGCTTTCCGCCTGAACCCAACGGGTATCTGCACATCGGTCACGCCAAGTCGATCTGCCTGAACTTCGGTCTCGCCGACGATTACGACGGCAAAACCAACCTCCGCTTCGACGACACCAACCCCACCAAAGAGGAACAGGAATACATCGACTCGATCATGTATGACATCCACTGGCTGGGCTTTGAGTGGGAGAACCTCTGCTTCGCCTCGGATTACTTCGACCAACTCTACGACTGGGCGGTCGAGCTGATCAAGCAGGGCAAGGCTTACGTCGATCAACTCACGGCGGAGGAGATCCGCGAGTATCGCGGCACGCTCACCGAACCGGGCAAGGAAAGCCCCTACCGCGACCGCCCCGTCGAGGAAAACCTCGACCTGTTCGCGCGAATGCGAGCGGGCGAGTTCGAGGACGGCGCGATGGTGCTGCGCGCAAAAATCGACATGAGTTCGGGCAACGTCAACTTCCGCGACCCGGTGCTCTACCGCATCCTTCACGCGACTCACCCGCGCACCGGCGACAAATGGTGCATCTACCCGATGTACGACTGGGCGCACGGTCAAAGCGACTCGATTGAGGGCATTACCCACTCAATCTGCACGCTCGAATTCGAGGATCATCGCCCGCTCTATGACTGGTGTATCGACCAGTTGGGCATCTTCCACCCGCAGCAGATCGAGTTCGCCCGCCTCGCCATGACCTATATGATCCTCAGCAAGCGCAAGCTGATCCGGCTGGTCAGGGAGCGCGTCGTCAGCGGTTGGGACGACCCCCGCATGCCGACCCTCTCCGGGCTGCGGCGGCGCGGCTACACGTCCAAATCGATCCGCGATCTCTGCGACATGATCGGCGTCTCCAAGTCCAACAGCATCGTCCATTACCAGATGCTCGAGTACTGCGCTCGTCAGGACTTGAACAAGACCTCGCCGCGCGTGATGGCGGTGCTGCACCCGCTCAAGGTCGTCATCACCAACTATCCCGCAGGTCAGGTCGAGCAGTTCGACGCCATGATCAACCCCGAAGACCCGGACGCCGGGATGCGGCAAGTCGCCCTTCGCGCGCGAACTCTACATCGAGCAAGAAGACTTCATGGAAGACCCGCCCAAGAAGTTCTACCGCCTCTCACCGGGTAAAGAAGTGCGTCTGCGTTCCGCTTACTTCATCACCTGCAATGAGGTGATCAAGGACGCCGACGGCAAGATCGTCGAGCTGCGCTGCACCTACGACCCGGCGACGCGCGGCGGTGACGCTCCCGACGGTCGCAAGGTCAAAGCGACGCTTCACTGGGTCAGTGCCGCTCACGCGCTGACCGCCGAGGTACGCCTCTACGATCACCTGCTGACCGCCGCCGAACCCGGCGAGATGGACGACGACAAAGACTTCATGGACTACTTGAACCCGAACTCGCTCGAAGTGATCACGCCGGTCTACGTCGAGCCGAGCGTCGCGGGCGCTGCCTCCGGCACGCGCTACCAATTCGAGCGGATCGGCTACTTCGTCGTCGATCCCGACTCCACCGCCGAAACGCTGGTCTTCAACCGCACCGTCACCCTCAAGGACGAGTGGGCGAAGCTCCAAAAATCCGGCGCAGTCGGCTGATTCCGCATTCATGTGCTAGACCAAAGTAGGGGCACAGCGTGCTGTGCCCCTATGAAAATCTTCCCATATCCGGCTACTCTAAGCCTTTTGAAGTTTCCCTCAATCGCCTCGACGCATCACCCGATGGCAAGCAGTACACTCCTGCTCGACCGTCGCATTCACCATGAAACCGGACGCAGCCGTTCCGTCGGTTGGATGCCCACCATGACAGCTTGTGCACGTCGCGGCAGAGGTATCAGCCGCCTGCCACTCGGCAAGGAAGCGATGCCAGTGATTACGGGGACCTTCTTCACGCTCACGTCCTACTTGGGGAACCGCGATCTGTTCTTTCGCTACAAATTGTTGGCTCACGACGTCTTGATGGCACTTCAGGCAGCTCGCATCGCTGATCGGAACGGTCATCGGCGCGGGCTGCTGAGCAGTGCCGCTGTACCAGAGCACCGCATTGCGCGCCCCCATCAATTCGGCGGTGAGCCGTCCCGTGATGCCAGCACCAGAATGACAGTCAATACAGAGAACCGTCTGGGTCGTGTGGAACGAAGCTAAATCAGTCGGCGCGGCGGCAATCGACCGCTCGAAAAAGGTCGATTCAGGCTGGGTGTGGCACGATGCACAGAAACTGTCATGCTGCTCTTGAGTTGCGGCGAACGTGAACCCGGCTATGGTGAAGAGAATTCCAAACACCGCCAGTGCCAGCACAATGTACACAATGCGGGGTCGCTTTTTCTTTTCCAAATCAATTTTATCGGGCATCAACTTTGTCCTTGCTGTGGAGCATTTAGGCACTGCCAGCTTGACCTCAACCGGTCATTGAAGCCGAACTCACTTAAAGGCGGCAGCTAGGGAGCCAGTAAGTGAGCAAAACGCCTGAATACTACGTCCATTGTAGCACTCAGCACAGTGGCGACACGCTCCAGCGACCCTTATTTCCCGAAAATTGGTTTCAGATTGCCCCTTGACATATTTTTAGACTAGGCTAAAATTCAACTTAGTTATGTTCGGAAGCCTATTTAGAGAGTGTTTCGATGGCAGCACCGACCAACCTCACCCTTGCAGACGTCTCGCTTGGAAATATCGCTACCGTGACTAATCTGCACAGCAGCGGCGTCGAGCGGCGCCGGATGATGGACTTGGGCATCCTGCCGGGCGCGAAAATCGAGGTCGCCATGGAAAATCCGCTCGGCGACCCGACCGCCTACAACATTCGCGGCGCGATCATCGCCCTACGCCGCGAACAAGCTCGCCTGATCGAAGTTTCGCTCGCTGATACGACCAAGGAGCGCGTTGAATGACCGCACAACTAGCAGCCACACCCGCCCCACTCGCACCGACCGCCGAATGCGCGACCTGCCCGCTGTTCAACAACGCGCAGTTGGTCAAGCTCGGCATCAACATGGATAACTTCGACTACATCGTCGCGCTGGCGGGCAACCCGAACACGGGCAAGAGCACCGTCTTCAATGCCCTGACCGGCCTGCGCCAACACACCGGCAACTGGCCCGGCAAAACCGTCGCCCGCGCCGAAGGCGGCTACCTCTACGGCGACAAGCGCTACAAGCTGGTCGACCTGCCGGGGACCTATTCGCTGCTCTCGACCAGCACCGACGAAGAAATCGCCCGCGACTTCATCCTGTTCGGTCAGCCGACGGTGACGGTCGTCGTCGTCGACGCGACCCGGCTGGAGCGCAATCTGAACCTGGCGCTGCAAGTGCTGGAGATCACCGACCAGCGTCGTCATCGCCCTCAACCTGATCGACGAGGCGGAACGGCACGGCTTGCAGATCGACGAGCGTCAGCCTGGTGCGTGACCTCGGCGTGCCGGTCGTGCCGATGGTCGCCGCGCAAAGGCGTGGGCGTCCCCGAACTGCTCCAGGCGGTCAGCGAGGTTGCCGACGGGCAAGTACGTCGACCCAGCCGCACCGCATCCAGCAGCGCGACTCACAGGTGGAGCAGGCGGTCAGCCAATTGGTCGCCCGGATCGAGGCGAGTTTCCCCGGCCTGCCCAACGCGCGCTGGGTGGCGCTGCGCCTGCTCGACGGCGACGCCAGCATCGTCAAGGCGATCCGTGAAGGCACGCTCGGCGACCTGACGCAGTTCAAGCGATGCGCCGAACAAGACGGCATCATTGCCCTGGAGGCGGTGAGCTAACATGACGACCAACACGGATAACCTGCTCAAACTGGCGGACTCGATCCGCGCAGGATGTCGGCGGCGAGTTCCACGACCGCTGATGGAGTCAATCTACACCGACGCCGCACAGATCGCCGACCGCGCGTCAGCCGCGACGGCAAGCAGGGGCGCTTCGACTTCGACCGCACGCTCGACCGCCTCGTGACCAGCCGAGCTGGGGCTTCCCGGTCATGGTGCTGATGCTGATGGGCGTCTTCTGGCTCACGATCACCGGCGCGAATATCCCGTCGCAAATGCTCGGCGATCTCCTGCTCGGCACGGTCTACGGCTGGCTGCACAGCGTCGCCACCGCGATCAGCGCCCCTGCGTGGCTCTCCGGCTTCCTGATCGACGGCGTCTACATGGCGACGGCGTGGGTCATCGCCGTCATGCTGCCGCCGATGGCGATCTTCTTCCCGCTGTTCACGCTGCTGGAAGATTTCGGCTATCTGCCGCGCGTCGCCTTCAACCTCGACCGCCTATTCACAAGGCGCGGGCGCGCATGGCAAGCAGCGCTGACGATGATGATGGGCTACGGCTGCAACGCGGCGGGCGTCGTCGCCACGCGCATCATCGACAGCCCGCGCGAGCGGCTGATCGCCATCATCACCAACAACTTCAGCATTTGCAACGGGCGCTGGCCCACGCTGATCCTGATGGGCACGATCTTCATCGGCGCGACTGCTCCGCCCGCGCTGGCGAGCTTCATCGCCGCGACCAGCGTGGTCGCCATCGCCATGCTTGGGGATTATCGTCACGCTGCTGGTCTCGCGCCTTCCTGTCGCAGACGTGGCTGAAGGGCGAGGCATCGGTCTACAGCCTGGAACTGCCGCCCTACCGCCCGCCGCAGCATCTGGCAGACGATCTACACGTCGATGATCGACCGCACGCTGATCGTGCTGTGGCGCGCCGTGGTGATGGCCGCTCCGGCCGGCGCGGTCATCTGGCTGCCAGCAATATCTTCATCGGCGATGCCAGCATCGCCGGGCATCTGGTCAATCTGCTCAACCCGCTCGGGCTGCTGTTCGGCTTGAACGGCGTGATCCTGGTGGCCTACATCGTCGCCATCCCCGCCAACGAGATCGTCATCCCGACCATCCTGATGCTGACGCTGACGCTCGGTACGACCGTCGCCGGGGCGCAGGCGGGCGTCATGCTGGAACTGGACAACGCGCAGGTTTATCAAGTGCTGACCAGCGTCGGCGGCTGGACACTGCTGACAGCGGTCAACCTGATGCTCTTCAGCCTGCTGCATAACCCGTGCAGCACGACCATCCTGACCATCTACAAAGAGACGCAGAACGTCAAGTGGACGGCGGTTGCCACCCTGCTTCCGCTGGCGCTCGCCTTCGGCGTGACCTTCTTTACGGCGACAGTCGCCCGCCTGCTGGGTTGGGCTTAGAGGTACTGGGCGGCTCATGATGCAAACGCGGATGGGGATGGTGCTCAGACTGTCCCCATTTCGATTCAGAGGGCAGAAAATAGCTATACCGCGACCAACGAATTATCACTTACGATCAATTGCCAATTATCTTTATTACGGGTGTGATCAATTGTAAGTTCAAGATAGAGGCTAAATTGGCGACTAAACAACAGGCAGTCGATCCAGAAACAGTCGTCCCTCAGGGCGAAGCGGGCTGGCGCAAGTCGCGCGGTTCTGCGTCGCTCTCCGAAGTTCACGGCTCCATCAAAATCCCAATCAATGCTGGCTTTTGGCGAACCCTGCTGGCATTCGTCGGCCCCGGCATGATGGTCTCAGTCGGCTATATGGATCCCGGCAACTGGGCGACCGACCTCGCCGGTGGCGCGCAGTTCGGTTATCTCTTGCTCTCGGTCATCCTGATCTCAAATTTCATGGCGATCTTGCTCCAATATCTCTCGCTCAAGTTCGGCATCGTCACCGGGCGCGACCTCGCGCAAGCCTGCCGCGACCACTATTCGCGTCCGGTGACCATCTTCTTGTGGATACTTGCTGAGATCGCCATCGCCGCCACCGATTTAGCCGAAGTCATCGGCTCGGCGATCGCGCTCAATTTGCTCTTTGGCATTCCGGTCGTCTTCGGCGTCATCATCACCGGCGGCGACGTCGTGATCGTCCTGTTCCTGCAGCATCGAGGCTTCCGCTATATCGAAATGCTGGTCGGCGGGCTTGATCTTCATCATCTTTGGCTGTTTCGCCTACGAACTGCTGATCACTCAGCCCGCTATCGGCGCCATGCTCGGCGGGTTAGTACCTTCGCCCGAAATCGTCTTCAATCCGTCAGGCGCTCTACATCGCCATCGGCATCCTCGGCGCGACCGTCATGCCGCACAATCTATATCTGCACTCCAGCATCGTCCAAACCCGCGCCATCGAGCAGACTGAAGCCGGCAAACGCCAGGCGATCAAATTCGCGACCATCGACTCGACCGCGTCGCTGCTCTTCGCCTTCTTCATCAACGCCGCCATCCTGATCGTCGCGGCGGCGACTTTTCACGGCACGCAATCACGAACGTCGCCGACATCAGCGATGCCTACAAACTGCTGACGCCCGTGCTCGGCGTCGCCCTCGCCAGCCCGATGTTCGCCATCGCGCTGTTGGCCTCCGGGCAAAAGGCGACCTTGACCGGCACGCTCGCCGGGCAGATCGTGATGGAAGGCTTCGTCAACATCCACATCCGCCCGTGGCTGCGCCGCCTGATCACCCGCTTTATCGCCATCATCCCGGCGGTGATCGTCGCCGCCATTTACGGTGAGCGGGGCATCGGCAATTTACTCGTCTTCAGTCAGGTGATCCTCTCGCTCCAGTTGAGCTTCGCCGTCATCCCGTTGGTGCAGTTCACCAGCGAGAAAGCCAAGATGGGCGTCTTCACCAACTCGCGCATGGATGAAAATCCTCGCGTGGTCGGTCGCCGTCATCATCGCCGTCCTCAACATCTACCTGCTCGTCCAGACAGTCGTCGGCGTCTGATCCCGAACACCCTCGATCTCTGTAGGGGCGCACGGCGTGCGCCCTTTTTCTTCCCTTGTTCTTCTTTGCGCCTTCGCGTCTTTGCGTCTTTGCGTTAAATCTTTTTCTTTTCCCTACGCTCGATCCGCTGCCGCCAACGTCCGCTCGATCTGGTCGACGTGCGCATCGCAGTGATCGGAGTACGTCACCAGCAGATCGTCCGGCGTGACTTCACCGATCTCCGAGTGGATGCCGACTCGCTGGCGCTGTTCCTCCGTTAAAGACTCAAATAGAGTTCGCCCAACGCTCGTGCAATCCGGTCAGCAGCGTCAGCGATGCCTCAATCGGCGTCGCCGCTACGTCCGCCAGCAGCGCCCACGCATCCTGATCGTAGCCTTTCAGCGGCGGGCGATCTTCCGTCAAGATCAGCTTAAGCCGGATCACGCTGTTCATGTGCGAATCCGGCAGGTGATGCACGTTCTGCGCGACCGTCCACTCGCCGTCCAAGTAGGGCGTCGTCAACTGTTCCTCGGTCAAATCCGCGACCAGCGCCCGCAGTCGCTCCGGATACGCCCGGATGATCTCGATCCGTTGTGCCCGTTCTTTCTCTCCTAGCATAGTTCCCCTCGCCAGACCCAAATTTGTGCCGCCTCGCAGAAACACTGATCCGTCCGTTTTTGGGCACCCCTTCAGTGGGTGCCGTTTTCTCTAGCCGAGGGTTTCAACCCTCGGCGACTGCTTCCATCAAATCTCTGCCTACGCCCTTTCCATCAGCCCTTCAAGTTGGCTTTCACGCCGTCCCACTCGTGATCGAGGATGCGAAACCACGCGGTGTCGCGGTTGCGCCCTTTGATGATCATGTGCGCTTCCTGAATACCCTCGAACTGGAAGCCGAGCCGCAGCGCCGCCCTCCGGGATCGCTGGTTGAGCGCGTTACACTTCCATTCCACCCGCCGGTAGCCGAGCGCGAAGGCGTGCGCCAGCAGCAGATAGGTCGCCTCGGTGTTCGCCCCTGTCCGCTGGGCAATCGGGCTGTACGAGATGCTCCCCAATTCGACCTTGAGGTCTTTCGGCACGTTGTTGATCATGCAGGCGATGCCCACTTGCGCTCCCGTCGCCTGATCGAACACCGTGAACGGCAGCGCGTTCGCCGCGTTCAGCCGGTCGAGATAAGCGCGAAAGTCGTCCAGTGTCGCAAACGGACCCGCTCCCATGTAGCGCCAGACCTGTTCGTCGGCGTCGTAGGCATCGACCTGCCGCCCGCCGAGGTCGATGGCGCTGCCGTTGGTCAGGGCGAAGAGGACTTCGGCGTCGCGCGCCCCGTCGAGCACTTCGAGGCGGACGCGCTTGCCCGACAGCACGACCGGCGTCGGCTTGAGCGGAAGCTGATCGCGCTGCGCCAGCACGTCGTCGGGCAGCGGCGCCGGGAAGTGGCGGAAACATCATCGTCATGTTCGATTATCCTTTGGCAAGCGCAGCGGCCGCGCGGTTGATACCCTCATTGTATGCCACGCCGCATCCTGCCAATGCACACGCCGAACCAATCATCCCGGCTTCGCCCAAGCTGTGCGTATCTTTCCGCGAGTTTTCGGTTAGAATCAGGGCACATTCGCGCCGTCTACGAGGGGGGAATTGATGGAAAACTCACCTAATCCGATACGTCGCGCGCTGTCGCGGGCGAGCATCATCGGCGCGGTGTTGGGGGTCGCGGCAATCATCGTATTCGGCATCTTGTGGGTCGTGCTCAGCAGCACCGACTTGAGTTTGATCGCCCGCATCCTGCTGTCGCTCTGCATCCCACCGGCACTGCTCGCCGCGCTGATGGGGCTATATCTGCTGGTGATCCGCCCGCGCCGACGCGAGGCACGCACACACCGCCGGACGATCAGAGAGAACGCTAGACGTATTCCCGCAACTGAAGCAGCGCTGCCTCTTGATCTTCGACCGTCTGCGAGATCGTGGCGAGAATTACTTGATCCGCCCAGATCTGGAAATTCCGGTCGCTGCCGTTATAATGCAGCCGCGTCGAACGCGGTAAACACAGCCACATGTAAGCAATGCGCCGCCGCTCCTCGCGGGTGGTGCGCTCGCGCAGTTCGACGTACCAGTGGGGCAAACTCAGGAAAATGTCGGGGTACTGCGCCATCCATGCGCGCTTATCTTGCGCGTAATAGGCGAGGCGAAGAACATGGCGGCGAATAGAACCGGCGCGACTGCGTACTGACCGCCCCGGCGAACAGAAAGCCCGCGCCCAGCGCGAACACACCCGTCCCGAACAGCAGCGGGGGCAGCAGATTGTAGCTGTCGTCGAGTTGGGCGTAGCGCTCGAAGGTGCGCAAGAGCGGTTCCTTGTAAAATCCGGTGCCGATCAGGATCACCCGGACGATCAGAACCGCCCCAACCAGCGTTATCAACAAGAACGACAGCATGATCTAAGTGTGCTCTCCGCAAAGCCGTATTTGTGGGCGACCAAGCCAGCCACGCCGTCACGAACGGGTGCCGGTTTCAAGCCAGTAATTTCCGTCGTCAGCACCGTCTGATGCAGCGATCAGTTTGTCAGCATGGTTTCAGTATAGAACGGTTTGGAGACGTGATCAAACTCAGAACAATTGTTTTGTGCGCTGTGATCGTCCGGGTTTCGTGTTAAAATGAGAAAACATTTCACTCTAGTCTCCCAAAGCGCTGCCCTAGCGAAGCCGAAGCGCAGACGAGCGCATGTCCGAGAGCACATCTGTATGCTAAATCCTGATTTTTTGAAGAATGGTCCCGGTCCCCGACTGAATTTTCTGGAGAAACCCGAAGCCAGTCAAATCGCCGAGGCGCTGGTCGCTTTCGCCAACTCCGAAGGCGGAACGCTGGTGGTCGGCTTGAAAGAGAGCGGCGAAGCGGCAGCGAAAGTCGAGAACGAGGCGCTGGCGAAAGCGCTCAAAGAAGCCGACGCGCTGTGCAGCCCCTCGATTGTCACCGGCAACTGGGAGCCGGTCGAGATGGAAAGCGGCAGCACGGTTTACGCCTTGCGCGTGCCCCGCAGCATCGAACTCCATGCGCTCAGCGATGGTCGCGTGCTGATTCGCGCCGAGACCATCAACCGCCCGCTCGGTGGGCAGGAAATCCTCAAGCTGGCGAGCGCTAAAAGTACCGGCGACTATGAATCTGAACCCGTCCCCGGCGCGACTAAAGACGACTTCAGCCGCAAGATGATCGACGAGTATCTCGCCAAGCGCGCCGAACGCACCAAGCGACCGTATAACGGCAAAATCGACGACCTGCTCCGCGAGATCGGCGCGATCGACACCGCCGACCGCCCGACCGTCGGCGGCGTGATGCTGTTCTGCGAGTATCCGCAGCATTGGCTGCCGCAGAGCGGCGTCGTGTTCGCCAAGTTCGTCGGCAAAACCCCGCGCGGCGAAAACGGACTCGCCGGGTATTCCCGCCGCGAGGAAATGACCGGACCGCTCCCCCGCTTGATCGAGTCGGCATGGAACTTGATTTGGAGCGAGATGGCGGTCAGCGCGGTCGTCAAAGGGCTGGAGCGCGAGGAAACTTACGAGTACCCGCAGTTCGCCGTCCGCGAGGCGATTGTCAACGCCATCTGCCACCGTGACTACCGCATCAAGGGACGCCGCATCGAAATTCGCATGTACTCCGACCGTCTCGAAGTGATTTCACCCGGCGGTTTGCCCGGTTTCATCACCGTCGAAAACATCGTCGACGAGCACTTCAGCCGCAACCCGCGCATCGTCAACAGCCTGTTCCAGTGGGGCTACATCGAGGAGTTGGGTCTCGGCATCGACCGCATGATGGAAGTCATGGAGCAAGCCGGGCATCTGCCGCCCAACTTCGACGCCCGCCCCTACAGCTTTGCCGTGAACCTGTTCAACTCGCGCGAGAAACAGGTCGTGCCCGACTGGGTGCGCAATACCAATCACCGGCAGGCGCGCGCCCTTCAGTACATCCGCGATCACGGTTCGATCACCAACCGCGAGTATCGTTCGCTCTGTCAGGGTGTCTCTGCCGAGACGCTGCGCCTTGACTTGGCGGATATGGTCGAGCGCGGTATTCTGTTGAAAGTCGGCTCGAAAAAGGGCACCTATTACATCCTCAAGTAAGCTGCTGGGAGGCAGTCTATGAGCGCACGCGCGGGCGGGCTTTTGCTTGCGATTCTTGCGATTGCGGTCGTTGCGCTGCTGATAGTGGTCGGCATCGTCATCCGGCGCAACGGACGGCTGATCGCCGACCTTCGCAAGCTCAACCAAGACACTGAATCAGTCAACGACTCGCTCACCGCCGCGAAGGATCAAGTCGAGCGGCTCGATCTGGTCAAGACCGACTTCATCACCATCGCCAGCCACGAACTGCGCACGCCCCTCGCCCAGATTCGCGGCTACACCGAGATCATCGACGAGTTGAACGAAGAAGGCTTGCTCGACCAAGATCAGATGGCGGGGATGGTCGCCAGCCTGCGCAAGGCGGGCGAGCGCATGGAGGAACTGATCGCCGCCATGCTCGACGTCAGCCAGATCGACATCAGCGCCATGAACCTGCACTTCGCCGACTCGACCATCGAGAGCGTCATGCGCATGGCAATCGAGCCGCTGACCGAAGCCATCCGCGAACGCCGGATCACGCTCTCGGCGCGCGGCTTGCGCGGGCTGCCCGTCATTCAGGCGGACATGCAGCGGCTGGTACAGGCGTTCCGCAACGTGGTCGTCAACGCGGTCAAGTACACGCCCGACGGCGGGCAGATCGAGATCACAGGCTCGCTGATCCCCTCAGCCGCGCCCGGCGAGTTTGACGCTGTGCTGATCGAGTTCGCCGACAACGGCGTCGGTGTCGACCCGGATAACCTCGAACTGATCTTCCACAAGTTCTATCGCGGCTACGACCCCAACCTACACTCGACCGGCGCGTATAAATTCATGGGCGCGGGTCCCGGCTTAGGCTTGACCATCGCCCAAGGCATTGTCGAAGGACATGGCGGCGATATTTGGGCGGAGAGCGTCGGTCACGACATGGTCGATTGCCCCGGCACGACCGTGTTCATCCGGCTGCCAGTCACGCCGCCGACCGAAGCCCGCCGCGTCAAGCCCTTCCTTGCCGACGTGCCCGAACCGGTCTCCAAAGACGCGACTAGCCCAGCCTAAAACGCCCGAAAACCTCGGCGCGTTCTCCGGCTAACCCCTGCTCTCAATCCGTGTCGGAGCCTAGTATTGAAAACTCCCCGTTGCTCACAAACTTGGCAGCTTGCGAGACTTTCACCTTATCGCGTCTCCGATGTCTCAATCGCTCGCTGAATTCCTCCGGGGTCCACGTGGGGTCATCACTCGGCGCGTTCTCCAGTTAAACGATCAGCATCGCCTGAAATGCTGCCGCGTCCCACTGGTGAAGTAGCGCTGCTCCCCCCGCGCCGCGCGCACACTCGGCGGCAGTACCCGATCCACCTGCCGCGCGACCGCCGCACTCGGATCGACCAACGGCAGATCGGTCACACGCTGCAGCGCTTCGGTCAGAAACGGGAAATGGGTGCACGCCAGCACCAGTTGATCCGCGCCCGCCGCCACCAACGGATCGACCAAGCGGTGCAGCACCGCCTCGCTCTGCCGGATCATCCTGCCGCCCCTGCTCGACCATCGTCACCAGTTCCGGCGCGACCTGCGTCAGTACTTTGACGTGAGCAGCGTGCCGCGCCAAGACGCGCCGGTAGAGCGCGCCGTCGGCGGTCGCCTGCGTCGTCAGCACGCCGACGACGCCGCTCTGGGTCGCTTCGGCAGCCGGTTTGACCGCCGGTTCCATGCCCACGAACGGGACGTTCGGATACTGCTGGCGTAAGGGTTGCAGACTGGCGGCGCTGGCGGCGTGGCAGGCGATCACGATCACGCCCGCCCCCCGATCAATCAGGAACCGAGTGATCGCCGCGACAAATCCGCGAATCTCGTCAGCGGATCGCGGTCCATAGGGGATATGCGCTTGATCGGCATAGTATAGGGTAGGGGTTTCCGGCAGCAGATGGTGAATTTCGCGCAGCACCGACAGCCCGCCGACGCCGGAGTTGAGTACGCCAATGTACTTAGGGGGAATCATCACAGCCATCACATCGCCCCTTGCACCGTTTGCTTTATTTTGGACGGTCGGCTAAAGCAGAATCTCGGCAGCTTACGGCATGTTTGCGCCCTCCCCTGAATTCGGGGGAGGGTCGGGGAGGGGGTCGCCTTAATCGGCGGCGGAACGATGACCGGCGTGGGCGGCGCGAGCAGCGCTTTCTCGCGCGGCTTCGACGAACGACGCGAACAACCGCTTCATCGCCTCATCGCCGTTGTACAGGTCTTCGGGGTGCCACTGAACGCTCAGGACGTAGCGCTTATCCGGCGCTTCCAGCGCTTCGACCACGCCATCGGGCGAATAGCCCGTGAACAGGATGCCGGGCGCTGCCCGCTCAACCGACTGGTGATGCATACTGTTGACGGTGACGTGGGTCGTGCCCAGAATCGCCGCGAGCTGGCTATCGGCGTTAAGTGTGACGTCGTGCATCAGTGTCGAGCGCGGCAGATCGCCCGCCGAGTAGTGGTTCTGCTCGGTTTTCACTTCTGAGGGGATGTCCTGAATCAGCGTGCCGCCGAAGGCGACGTTCATCACCTGATGCCCCCGGCAGATGCCGAACAGCGGGCGGTCATCGGCAGCCGTCCAGCGCGCCAGCGTCAATTCCAGCCAGTCGCGGGCATCGTCAACCTCGCGCGTCGCCGGGTGACGTTCCGCTCCATAGATCGCCGGGTCGACGTCAGGACCACCGGGCAGCAGCACGGCATCTAGGCGCTCGTAAAGATCGCGCAGTTGCGCTTCGTCGAGTCCGGTCGGAACGTAAACCGGCAAGCCCCCCGCGTCCGCGATTGCCCACGCATTACGGGCATACGAACGATGGTATGGCTTGCCATTTTCGACCGTTTCGGCAGTGGTAATGCCGATTAGGGGTTGCACAGCTTAGCGTTTTTCCTTCAACCGGGCGGACTTACCGCGACGATCACGCAGGTAGTACAGTTGAGCGCGGCGAACTTTCGCGCGCCGGGTGATTTCGATCTGTTCCACGCGCGGGCTTTTCAGCAGGAACGTCCGCTCTACGCCGATGCCATGCGAAGCGATGCGCCGCACGGTGAAGTTGGCATCATTGCCGCCCTTACGCAGACGGATGACGACGCCCTGAAACACCTGCACGCGCTCGCGGTCGCCTTCCACCACCCGGACGTGAACCTTAACCGAATCGCCCGGTCCGATTTGCGGATGCCCACGATCCGGTGCTTCTAGTGACTTCATCAATTCGTTCACGTTTGCCTCCAAAAAAGCGCGCTCGAAAGCGCACCCGTGTTTTGTCATAAGAGGTCAGCATTATAGCACGCCGTAACCGCCCCTCACAAGGGCGATGATCATCCCCCAGCATTGGAGAACGTCACGGCAATCGTCGGGCTGTAGCTAAGCCACCGCCTGTGTTATTCACGCCTCTCTTGCGGAGAGGCGTCGGGGGTGAAGTTGCCCTTCTCTTCCCTTCTTTGCGCCTTCGCGTCTTTGCGTTGAATCTTTTCTTTTGGCGACCTTGCCTTCGCCTAAACTCCCAACCGCCGCGCGACTTGCAGCAGCCCGGCGATGCTCTTGCCGTCCGCGATCTCGCCGCTCTCGATCATCGCCAGCGCTTGCGCGAACGTCACCCGCTCAACCTCGATGAACTCGTCGTCGTCGTGCGGCAGCACCGATTCGCTTAAGCCGGTGGCGTAGTACAGATGGATGAACTCGGTTGTGTAACCCGGCGCGGTATACATGCCGCTGAGCGGCTCGAAGCGCGCGGCGCGCATTCCGGTTTCCTCTTGCAGCTCACGGTCAGCGCAGGCGAGCGGCTGCTCGCCGGGGTTGAGCGTCCCCGCCGGGATTTCGACCAGCACCTTGCCCGCCGCCGAGCGGAACTGCCGCACCAGCAGCACGTTCTGCGCCGCATCCAGAGCGACAATCGCCACCGCGCCCGGGTGCGTGATCAGTTCGCGCTGAGTTTCCTTGCCATCCGGCAGCCGCACATCCAGCAGCGAGAACTTAACCACTCGCCCCTCGTAGATCGATTTGCTCCGCAGCGTGATTTCTTCCAAGACCCTTGCTCCTTGACGTGACCAAAATAAAGCGGGCGGCTCTTTCGCCGCCCGCCCGGAAATTCCAAAACTCATCCCGCTTACGGGATGTACAACTCCTGCCCGATGTAGATCAGGTTGATGTTCGGGATGCCATTTAGGTTGGCGATCACGTTGACCGTCGTCCCCCAGCGAAGCGATAGCGCAAACAGCGTATCGTTCTGCTGGACGACGTAGATCTGCCCACTACCCGGAGATTGCGGATTACCGGGATTATTCGGGTCTGACGGGATCGAGGTCGGCGGCGGGTAGTAACCGGTCGTGCCGCAGCCGGGGATCACCAGCTTATCGCCCGCGTAAATGAGATTCGCGTTGACAAGGTTCGACGCCCGCGCGATGTCCATGTAGGCGACACCAAACAGCAAGCTGATCCGGTAGAGGTTCACGTCGGTCGGCTGTACTTCGTAGATGCAGTCCTGCCCCGAACTCGGCGGGATGACACCCGGGGTCGGCGTGGCGACAAACGGCGGGAAGGTCGGCGTCGCTGGTCCGAAGATTGCCGCTGCCGTCATCGTCATCGGCGCGGCAGCCGTCGCCGTCGCCTCGTAGACCATTTGCGTCGCCGTCTGCACGAACGGATCAATCGGCTGAACTTCCTGCGCCGGCTCGATTGGAATGGGCTGCCCGGCGTCGAGCAAGTAGATCGCCGTCGCCGTCTGCCAGATCGGGTCAAGCTGAGCATTCCCCGCGTCGGCGACCGATGTTCCAACCTCAAACAGCTCAAAGGTGGGCACGTCTAGGATGACTTCGGTCGGCACTTCAGTCGGCGGAGGAAGCGGTGTCTCAGTGTCGGTCGGCATCAGCGTGAACGTCGGCTGCGCCTCAATCAGGCTAGTCGCTTCGAGTTCCGCGCCAGCGGGCTGAAAACAGCCTGCCGCCAGCAGGATGACGACCATCCAGCCTGCAAGCCAAACCCTGCGCGTTACGTGGTAATGCATTCAGAAGCCTCCTCAAGGTTGGGCACGAAGCGACGCACTGTACTATGCCGTCAATTATACTAAAGTTTATATATCACACAAAAACGTCCCGCAGCAGCGCTTGACCGGCGGTTCACTTCACGATGAGCGGAATCTTGACGGTGACGGTCGTTTTCTCGTCCGGCACGCTTTCGATACGAAATTCGCCGTCGTGCAGTTCTGCCAGCCGCTTGCAGATCACTAACCCTAAGCCAGCGCCTTGCTGCTCGAAGACTCGCCGCTGAAACTGCATGTAGCCTCCCACGTTGCCGATCTCGTCAGGAGCCATACCCCGCCCATGATCCGTGATCGCCAACTCATAGTAGTCGCCCTTTTGCGTACCGGTTACTTGGATCGGCGTCCCATCAGGTGAGAACTTGCAGGCGTTATCCATCAACTCGTCGATAATCTTGCGCAGATAATCTTCGCCGATGGCGATGCTCGCCGTCTCCTCGATGTCCATTTCGACGTCCCGGTCACGCCCACACTGCTCCGCCTTCTGCACGACACAGTGCTCAATCGTCGAGCGCGGCGCTACCACGAAACTGCGCTTGATGAATTCAACTTGTCGCGGGTCAGACAGCATGATCTCGGTGTGGCTGTAGATCAGGAAATTCTCGATCAAGCGGTAGAGCCGCAGCGCCGACGAATTGATGTGCCGCGCCATTTCGCCGACATGCTCGCCGCTCATCTCCTCGCTGTCGGTCATCAGCAGGTCAGAAAAACCGAGAATGACGTTCAATGGCGTCCGTAGTTCGTGCGGCAGCGCCATCATGATGTTCTCGCGCAAGTCCTCCAGTCGCTGGTCGGAGATCTGGCTGAACGTCTTGCGCTTTTCAATCCGCGTCCGCACGGTTGCCAGCAGTTCCGCCGCATGGAACGGCTTGGTCAAGAAGTCGTCCGCTCCCAGTTCCATCCCCTGACGCACGTCCATGCGGTCGGTGCGTGCCGTGAGGAAAATGAAGGGGATCAGCGCCGTAACCGGGTCTTTTTGGAGCGATTCTAGCACGCCATAGCCATCCATCCCCGGCATCATGATGTCGCAGATGATCAAATCTGGCAGATATTCGCGGGCGTGCTCCACCCCCAGCAGACCATTCTCAGCGCCAATCGTTTCGAACCCTTCGAATCCCAGCATTTCAAGAATGTCTTTGCGAAGTGAATGCGAATCTTCGATGACGAGAATCTTTTTCACGACATTTGTTCTTTCACTACTAGAGCAGGTAAAATCACCGTGAAGCGCGTGCCTTTGCCCACTTCACTGACGACACTTATTTCCCCATTGTGTAGATTAACCGCCTGCTTGACAATCGCCAATCCTAGCCCCGTCCCCGCGATGTGTTCGACGTTTTTCGCCCGGTGAAACGCCTCAAACAACTGGTCACGATCTTCCTCCGGAATGCCGATCCCATCGTCCGCGACTTCAAGGATGGTCTCGTCCGGGTCACGAGTGAGATTCACCCGGATTGTACCGCCGACAGGCGAATACTTGACCGCGTTCGTCAGCAGGTTCGTGACGATCTGGCGGAACAGCTTCTGGTCGATGAGCACGTCACCCTTCTCGCCGCGCGCGCTGAAGTTGAACTTGTGCGTCGTGCCGATCCCTTCGCCGATCTCCTGAACCGTCGTGCGCGTAAAATCCTGAAGATCAGTCATTACCGGGTTAAATTCCTTGACTTCTTCACCCTTACTGATCGACAGCAAATCGTCAAGCATCACCGTGATCCGCTGAACTTCGGTTTGCAGCCGGTCGAGCTTTTCCGTGCGCTGCTCCACCGACATGCGGTCACCGTAACTCTTGAGCAGGTCGCTGGACGTATGAATGACCGCCAGCGGCGTCCGAAACTCGTGCGATGCCCGCGCGATGAAGCGCGACTTCAAATCGCTCAGGTCGCGCTCTTTTTGCAGCGCCTCACGCAGTTCCAGTTCCAGCCGCTTGCGCGGCGTAATGTCGCGCAAGCTGCACACCACGCTGTCAACCCGCCCCGATTCCCGGCTGATCGGCGAAAGCATCACGTCGGCGTCGAAGATAAACCCGTTTCCGCGCTGCGCCACGATCTCCAACCGCTCTGATTCCTGAGTCTCGACCAGCCGATCCAACGCTTCGGTCAGCGCCGATTGATAGCTCTCGTCGGCTAAAAATGTCAGCGGCTTACCGAAGGCTTCGTCAGGCTGCGATGCGAACATAGCGTTGAAAGTGCGGTTGGTCTGCTGGATTACGCCGTTGCTTCGTATCAACAAGATCGCATCGCTGCTGTGATTGAGAATCGCCTCGACCCGGTCTTTCACCCGGTTTAGCTCGGACGTGCGCTCTTGAACCCGGCGTTCCAACTCCTCGGCGTATTGACGGATCTCGTTATAGAGTTTGACGTTCTCAATCGCCGCCGATGCCCGTTCCGCGAACAGCTCCATCAGGCGAATGTCATGATCCTCGAAAGCATCCACTTGGGCGCTTTGCAGGTCGAGCACGCCCAACATACCCTTCGCCGTTCGCAGCGGAATAACCAACTCCGATTTGGTGGTCTGGTTGCTGCGGACGTAGCGATCATCTTGTCCGACGTCCGCCGCATAGATCGTCCGCCCGGAACGGATCGCCTCCGGTACTAAACCCGGTCCATCCACATAGAGGACGCCCTCCGCGCTCACTTGAAACCCGCCAGCGCGGGCGACCCGCTCCATGACCCGGTCGTCATCGCCCACCAGCAGAATGCCACAGTCCAGCTTACCGAACTCGTCGACGACGACCCGCACAACTTGTTCGCAAACGTCGATCAGGTTCTCGGAAGTGAACAGATTAGTCGCATATAGGAAGGTCGTCGCCCGGTGCAGGCTGCGCATCTCGACCGCATCTCGGTAGATAGCCTCGTAAAGCTGCGCATTCTCGACCGCAATCGCCGCTTGATCGGCGAACGCTTGCAGCCGCTCCGCGTGCAGCGGGGTGAACGCATTCGGCACATCCGAGTCGATGTTGAGAAAGCCAACCACGTGATCATAGGCACGGATCGGCATTCCCAGATACGACCGAATCCAGCGCAGTTCAGCCAGCATGATCCAGCCAGATTCGGTACTGGTATCGGTGATCAAATGCGGACGCCCGCTGGTGAGCATTTCCTGAAAAGTCGGGATTTCATAGGGCGAAAACTCGATCCCGTCGATGGTGACCTGTTCCTCCGGCGTGTAGCCCCGCGAGAACCCGACTCGCACCCGATCCCCATCGATCAGCATGATATTCGCCGTCCGGTTGGGGACAACCCGCCCCAGATTTTCGAGGATCAGCCGCATCACGGTTTCCGGATCGAGTGAACGGGTCAGCGCCGCCGCCGTATCGCGCAGCGCGTCGGCGAGTTCCCGCTGCTCGCGCAGCGCACCCTCAATGCGCTTGTGTTCGGTTACGTCGTGGATCACGCTGACGAAGCCCGCGCCCATGTTGCTCTTGTTGGTCAACTGTCGGACCGCGACTTCGACTTCGCGCCGTTCGCCGGTATGCAGTAAGTGAATTCCCTCACCGCGCCACCAGCCACGCGCGGCAATCGACGCCATCACGTCGTCGCGTTCTGCCGCCGCTCCCCAAATGATCCGGTAGGCTTTGTCGATGGGCTGCCCGATGATCTCGTCATAGCGCAGCCCATAGCTGCGCTCAGCCTCAGCATTCCAGTAGATCACCTTCGACTCTGAATCGACGGCGACCACCGCGTCGCCCATTTGCGCCATGATCCCGCTGCGGAACTCGATATCCGCCTCTAGCTCCTGTTCGCGCAGCAGCGCGCCGACGCGCCGCAGCAGCACCGGCATCCGCAGCGGCAGGGTGACGTATTCGTCCGCCTGCGCTTGTGCAAAGCTGGCGAGAGCAGCGTCGGTTTCCGCTGGCAAAATCATAATCACGGGAATGTGCGCTCGTTCGGGATCCGTCTTGACGTCGCGGCAGATGTCAACCGCGCCCGCCAGCTCACCGTCGATCAGCAGTAAGTCCGGGTGAACGCGCGTAAATGCCTGCTGACAGCTATCGCCATCGGCAGCTTCATGCATCGTCATCTTTTCGGCTTCTAGCCCGGCTTTCAGTTGAGATCGTAAAGCCGCATCGCTCACCACCGCGAGGATGCGAGGGGATTTCCCGGAAGAACTGATCATTGGCGGCTATTCTGAATCAACTTACCACTGCCCGTTTATGCTTGGACATATTGCTGATACTTTATCATAGCCGTGTTCTGTGCGCCGCATGGTAAAGAAACTGCCCGTGTTAAGTACTGCGTCAGCGCCTATAGGCAGCCGCCAGCGTAGAACTCAATTTGCAGTTCGCATACGAGGGAGAGTTAAATCAACCGCACAACTACCATCCAGCGGGCGAAAACCGAGGTTCGCCCGCCGTGCCGTCGAGGTGCCTGACCAGCCGCTAAATGATCGAGGCTGCCACCAGCAGCAAAATCACGATTCCGGCGGCGATGCGGTAGTAGCCAAACGAGGTGAAGGTGTGCTGGGCGATATAGCGCAGCAGCCAGCCAATCGCAAACCAAGCGATAATCCCGGAGACAATCGCCCCGATCAGCAGGTAAACGTAATCACTGCCTTGGAGACCACTCATGCTGATCAACAGCTTGAATACGGTCGCAATTCCCAGCGTCGGGATGGCGAGGTAAAACGAGAACTTGGTCGCCGTCGCCCGGTCCAACCCGGCGACCATCCCACCCAAAATCGACGCGGCGGCGCGCGACACGCCGGGAACAATCGCGACGATCTGCACCACGCCGATGAACAGCGCTTGACCGAACGTCACGTCGTAGAGCGCCTCATTGCTGACACTCTGCGCTTTTTCCCGGCTCCAAAAGTGCTCAAAGACAATGAACACGATACCGCCGAGGATCAGCGTGACCGCGACGAGTACCGGGTTATCTTGCAGCACTTGATCGATGAAGTCGCGTGCCAGAAAACCGACCGCACCTATCGGCACGAACCCGACCACAATCGCGATCCAGAAGTGCTGGATGCGGCGGTCACGGGTGACGGTCGTCACCTGCCGCCAGATGTCCGCCCGGTAAAACGCGATCACCGCGACAATCGCGCCGATCTGGATGAAAATTTCGAAAGTTTTGGACATCGCCTCGCTGAAGCCCGGCTGGAGCACCGCCAGCGCGACGATCAAATGTCCGGTTGACGAGATCGGAAGAAACTCGGTCACGCCTTCGACGATGCCGAGAATGATGACTTTAATGAGATCAAGCACGGGCTTTAACCTTTGGCGAACGCTTCAGAGGTGTGCAGACGGAAAACGCCGCTCATCATAGCCAGCTTGACTTTGACTGTCAAGCAGCTCGCTGAGCGGCGCTCAATACCCACCGAATTACCGCGAAAGTGGTCTCGTAAATTCAATCGACCGGTTTGTCGCCGTCGTCATTACGACATGCGATCATAATCCGTTTGTTTGCGCTGGTTGATCAGTACGACCTGCTGACCAAGTTCGTGTACCAGCCGCGTCACGTAAGGATTCTGCATCACCAGCATTTTGACGGATTCGTCACCGCGCCGCAGGTCGATATGGAAGATCGACACCCGCCGTACGCCCGCCAGCCAGAATTCCTGCCGGAAAATCACGCTACTGACCTGCCAGCCCTGATCCAGCACCGTCACCAGTGCATCCCCGCCAGTGTACTTCTCCGAGGTAGGACTCCAATGGCGGTAGATTTGTCCTGCATTTTCATCCGGTTCCATACTGTAGTCGCTGTAGTCATCCATCTTACACTCCTCACTGGCATGGTTGGACGTTAAAACACATTCTCGGCGCGTATTAAGAATACAATTAAGCAGCCTGCCGACATTATAGATCGGAACGCGCTCCCGGTATGCTGTTTCTAATCAATCCCCTAATTATGGGCAGTTTTAACAGATATATCTTAAATCAAGTTTGTAGTCGCCATAAGAATTCAACAATAATTACTCACATTTTTTCACATCCGCCGCCCCCATCCGGCGCTAGCCGCTCACATGAAGCCGCGCTAACAGCACCACAGCCAATCGCTGACCGCCTCTTCGTCACGTTTTTGGTGATTATCTACTATGGCATTTAAGTCGCTGGCGCGCCAGCAAAGGGGTCTGTACAAAAGTGATAAACGCCGCCCTGACCAAAGGATCAGGGCAGCGCGACCGGACGCGGACGACCGAGCCGCCGGGTCAGCAGCACCCACAGCACCAGCGGCATCAAGCTGACCGCCATCGTCCCGTAGCCGATCAATCCGATGTTGGCGACGCCCAGCGTATCGATCAGCCAGCCGTGCACGACGGTGCTGATCACCGAAGCGACGTAAAACATCGCCATATCCATCGAGAAGATGCGTCCCAGATACGAATCCGGCACCAGTTTCTGGATCACAATCGTACTGTACGTCCAGTTCGCCGAGCCGCCCATCGCCCGCAGCAGCAGCGCCGCGCAGACAATCACCAGCGAGGCGGCGCTGCCCAGCACGAACCAGCCCAGCGCGCACCAGATGAAGCCGACGATTATCAAGCGGCGCATCGCTCCGACCGAACCGTCGTTGAAGCGGTTGAGCACGATCGGTCCGGCAATCGCGCCGACCCCGAACGCGCTGTACATGATGCCCAGCGAAAGCTGCCCGTCGCCGCCGAGGACGAACAATTGGGTCGCGTAAATCGTCATCAGCGTGTCGATATTGCCCAAGCTGCTCCCGAATTTGACCAGCAGCGTCGCCGCCGTCGCCCGGTTGCGCCGCAAGAAGCGCAGCCCTTCGCGGAAACTGGTATCGTCGGCGGTCGGCGCGGGAGCATCCGCGCGCGGCAGCGTCCGAAACTTGTGTCGAGCGATCCGACTAATCAGCCACCCGGCGAGCACGAACGTCAGCGAGTCGATCAGCAGTGCGGTCGTCGCGCCAAAAACCGACGAAACGACGCCGCCGACGGCTGCGCCGAAGGCGAGGATCGCCGACCACGTGACGTTAAGCAGCGTGTTGGCGATCACGAGGTCATTGCCTTGAACGAGGCTCGGCACGACCGCCGATTGTCCCGGCTCGAACACCGCCGAGAGGCTGAACTGAAGCACCGTCAGCGCGTAGATCGCCCACAACCACTGCGATCCGCCGGTCGTCAACACCAACAGCAGCACGACAATCGCCCGTAGCCAGTTGCTCCAAACCAGCAGACGCTTGCGGTCGAAGCGGTCGATCAGCACCCCCGCCGCCGGGCTGATCAGCATCGGTGGTAGGCTGCGCGCCAGCAGCAGACCACTGATCGCCAGCCCCTTGTTCTCCGGGCTGTACGCCGCGACCAGCGCCAGCAGCGTGATCGTGCTGAACCAGTCGCCAAATAAGCTGACCACCTGCGCGTACCACAGGTTCGCAAAATCGGGGTTTCGGCGCAGCAAGTTGAGGTAATTCTGCATTCGAGTTGGCGTTCCTTGAGCTAAATCGCCCGACAAGCATAATCGAAATTGCCGCGCCCTAATATGCCCATTGGTACAGATCAACAAAAAGAGGCGACCGATTGGTCACCTCTGCAATACTCGACTAGACCTGTTTTCACTTGACCTCACGCCGCCATCCTTCGCATCCAATGAGCTTGGACGACTCCCCCTCTCGCGACGGAGAGGGGGCTGGGGTGAGGTAAACCTTACCACTAGACCAGATCATCGTTCTTCGGCTTGTCGTCGTAGTCTTCGTCGTTCTTGCGCTTCTCCTCGTCCTCATCGCTGATCTCGATGCGGACGCGCGCCTTCCCGGTCGAGGACGGATGCGCCGACGCGCCGTACATTTGCAAGTCGCCGTCGCCGTGAAACTCCTGTCCATGCGGCAGAATCGCTTCCTTGAGGTTGGCGCCGTTGAAGTTCGCCCCGCTGATCTTCGCACCCTTCAGGTTCACTTTTTCGAGATCGGCGTTCTTCAGGTTCGCGCCCGTCAGATTGGTATCCTGCAAGTTCGCTTCTCTCAGGCTGGCGTCCTTCAGGTTGGAGCCGGAGAAGTTCGCACCGCTCGCGTCCACGCCTTCGAGGTTCGCCCCTTTCAAGTTGGAACCGGAGAAGTTGCACTGGCGCAGATTCGCGTTCTTAAAGATCGCGTTCTTCAGGTTGCGCCCGCTGAAGTTGCCACCTTCGAGCGTCGCGCCTTCCATGTTGACCTCGGCGTAGCTGTCGCCGCCCTGCACGTCGATGTCGATATTCGACACCGCTCGCTGGATCGTCGCGCGGGTCATGTTGATGATCTGCTCTTGCAGCTCGCGCCCGAACGTCCGTCCCAAGTTCTTCAGGTCGCCGAAATCACCTGCGGCTACTCCGGAGACCCCTGCCGCCGAGCGATAATCACGCATCAGCCCGTCGAGGTAGATGATCATCTGGCTGGCAGCTAGCTGCACTTGGCTCAGCATGTGCCGTTCCTGTGCTTCCTCGATCGTTTCGAGCACCAGCGTGTCCGTGACGTAGAAGTCTTCCGGCAGCAGTTCGGCGATCTTGCGCTGGATGCCTTGATAGCTCTTGACTCCCATCCGCCCCGTGCCCTCATACGTTCCCTCTTGCAGCGACCGTTCGACCGACCGTTGCAGCGCCTTGAGCGCCTGTTGATACTGCTGTACCTTCTGATAGCTCATATCGTCCATGATGTACTCCTAAATACCGGGAGAGTCTCCCGTCTTCTATGCGGGGAGAACTACCCGCGCTTCAACCGGGCTTTCGTCATCTTCGTCATCTTCATCCTCGCCAAGATCACTCATGATCGCCGCCAGCGTTTCCGGTTTCATCCGGGCGCGCAGGTTCTTCTTGGCGTGGAATATCCGTGATTTGATCGTGCCGATGCCTACGCCCATCACCTCGGCGATTTCCGCATAACTCAGTCCTTCGTCGGCGTAGAGCATCAGCGCTTGGCGTTGGAGTTCGGGCAGGTTATCCATTGCCTCGCGCACTTCGATTTGCAACAGCAGCCAGTGAGCGACTTCCTCCGGCGGTGTCGAACGCTCGTCGGCAATCTCGAAAGAAACCCGCACGCTCGCCGGGTCGTCCGCGTCCATCGAGACTTCTTCATAACGTCCATAACGTCGCAGCACATCGTAACAGCGGTTGCGCGCAATCCGAAAAACATAGGGGCGCAGCTTTTCGACCGGCTCAATCCGGCTCAGGTTGAGGTAGAGCGCTAGCAGCGTATCCTGAACCACGTCCTCGGCTTCCTGCCCGTCGCCGATTAAGCGCCGCACAAACCGTCCCAGCCCCGGCGCGAGCAAAGCATGCAACTGCTCGAAAGCGTCGTAGTCACCCTCTTGCGCCAGTTTGAGAAGCTCGTGCTCGGTCAAGTGTGCCTCCTATCTATCTCTAGTTACGGAGGTCGATAGGAATGTGTTCAAAATTCGAAGTCATCAGCTTTTCTTGTCGGGCGACAAGCTGATTTCTGCGTGCAGCTTCTCACTAATCAACCTTACTCCTGCTGATAGCTGCCAAGCGGACTGCTGATAGCTTTTTCACGGCTTTTTCGCTACAATATTTAGAATATATGGTCGAAAAAATACGCGAACTCACGGAACAACAGCGCGACCTGATCACCCGCTCCGGCAGGGTGTTTCTGGAAGGCGCAGCCGGGACGGGTAAGACAACCGTCGCCGTCGAGCGGATGATTTATTTGCTCCAGTCGGGCATCGATGCCGACGAAATCCTCGTGCTCGTGCCCCAGCGGACGCTGGCGCTGCCCTATCACTACGCCCTGCGGAATGTCGATCTCCCGCCCGGCGGTCAGGTGACGGTCACGACGCTCACCGGCATCGCCGTGCAGATGGTCGAGTTATTCTGGGCACAGGTCGCCAAACCGGCGGGCTTCGCCGCGCCTGATGTCCTGCCCACCTTCCTGAGCCTCGAAACGTCGCAGTACATCATGGCTCACGTGATCGGCAAGCTGATCGACGAGCAGGGCTACTTCGAGACGGTCACGATTGACCGCAACCGCCTCTACAGCGAGATTATCGACAACCTCAACAAAGCCGTGATCGTCGGTTTTCCCTTCACCGAGATCGGCGCGCGGTTGCGTGATGCTTGGCTGGGCGACACCTCGCAGCAGTTCATCTTCGAGCAGGTGCAAGACTGCGCCAATCGCTACCGCGCTTACCTGCTTGAACACAATCTGCTCGATTTTTCGCTGCAAATGGACGTGTTTATCAACCACCTCTGGCACGAGCCGATCTGCCGCGACTTGCTGCTGAATCGCTACCACCACCTCATCGTCGACAACGTCGAGGAAGACAACCCGATCACCCACGACGTCTTGCGCGAATGGCTGCCCCACTGCGAATCGGCACTAATCGTCTATGACAGCGAAGCGAGCTATCGCCTCTTCTTGGGCGCTGATCCGGACAACGCTTACACGCTGCACACCGCTTGCGACCAACAGATCGAGTTCAGCCAGTCGTTCGTCACCTCAGCCGACATCTATGCGCTCGGCAACGAGCTAGGGCGCGCGCTCGGTCAGTACGCCGAGCATGTTGACGGCGATTCGACCGCCGCGCTCAAATATCAGGTCGAGCGCTACTACCCGGAAATGCTCGATTGGGTGGCGGGCGAGATCAAGCGACTGGTTAATGAACAAGCTGTCCCACCGGGCGAGATCGTTGTGCTCGCGCCCTTCCTGTCGGACGCGCTCCGCTTCTCGCTGCTGCAACGGCTCGACGGCATTCCGGCACGGTCGCACCGTCCGTCGCGCGCGCTGCGCGAAGAACCCGCCGCCCACTGCCTGCTCACGCTGGCGCAGTTGGCGCATCCGGCATGGGGCATCGCGCCGACCAGCTACGACGTCGCCTACGCGCTCATGCAAGCCATCGGCACCATCGAGCGCGACCGGACGATTGACCTCGTGCGCGCACAGTTGCTCGCGCAGGAAGCCTATCCCGATACCGAGAGTAAATCACGGCTTAAGCCCTTTGACGCGCTGCCGCTTGAAACTCAGGAGCGCGTTACTTACGTGCTCGGCGAGCGCTACGACGCGCTGCGCGGCTGGATCGAGGACTACATCGCCGCCAGCGAGACGCCGCCCCCCCCCGAAGAATCGAAGCGGAAACGCCGCCGCAAGAAGAAGGATGAGCCGGAAGTCGAAGCACCGCCTCAGCCGGAACTCGACTACTTTTTCAGCCTAATCTTCGGCGAGGTGCTGTCGCAGCGCGGTTTCGGCTTCTACGACGACTTCCAAGCTGCCGACACCGCCTGGAACTTGATCGAACTCGGCGCGCAACTTCCGCCACGTCGTCGCCGACAAAGGGATCGTCAGCCAGCCCATCGGGCAGGAATACTGCGAGATGGTCGCCGGTGGCGTCATCGCCGACCAGTACGTGCGTCAATGGCAGCGCCCCGACGCCGACAGCATCCTGATCGCGCCCGCCTACACCTTCCTGATGAACAACGAACCGGTCGATTACCAGTTCTGGATCGATATTGGCAGTCGCGGCTGGTTCGAACGGCTCTACCAGCCGCTGACGCATCCTTACGTGCTCAGCCGCCAGTGGACTCCCGGCATGAAGTGGACTGACGAGCAAAAATCCACTGTGCGCCGCGAAGCACTCTACCGCCTGTTGATCGGCTTGATCCGTCGCTGCCGCAAAGGCATTTATCTCGGCTTGAGCGAACTGGGTGAAAACGGCTACGAAAGTCAGGGGGAACTGCTCCAGGTCTTCAATCGGATGCTGCGGCGTCAGGCAGCGGCAGGAAAGGCATCCGAAAATGATTAAGGCACCTTATCGTAGGAGCGCACCTACGGGTGCACCCTCCGCCTTTGTCGGGGCGCGCGGAAGTAATCCGAAAGTGATTAACGCGCCATATCGTAGGGGCGCACCGATGTGTGCGCCCTCCGCCTTTGTCAGGGCACACGGCTGTGCGCCCCTCCGTCACCACAAAATCTGCTTCTTTTCTCCCCCTCTCCATTGCATGGAGAGGGGGTCGGGGGGTGAGGTAAATACCGACAACCCGCGATCCGCTCACCTTTTCGAGCCTGCTTGCGCCCTCCCCCGAATTCGGGGGAGGGTTGGGGAGGGGGTGGTACTCGATGTTTAACCCGCGCCCGAAGCAGCAGGAAGTCCTCGACTACACCGGCGGCAAGATGGGCGTCGCTGCCGTACCGGGCAGCGGCAAGACGCGCACGCTCTCGGCGCTTGCCGCTAAGCTGATCGCCGAGGGCGGTCTCGACGACAATCAGGAAGTGCTGATCGTCACGCTGGTCAACTCGGCGGTGGACAATTTCAGCCGTCAAGTCCGGCGCTTCTTGCAGGATCAATACGGTTTGCTGCCCAACGTCGGCTACCGCGTGCGCACGCTGCACGGACTCTGCAACGACATCGTGCGCGAGCGACCGAGTCTCGTCGCGCTCGAAGAAGGCTTCCAGATCGTCGATGAGCGCGAAGCGGCGGGCATCCTCGCCGACGCCGCGTTGACGTGGGCGCGTGCCAACCCCGACAGCCTCGACCGCTATCTCTCGCCCGATCTCCCCGATGACCGGCGCGAGTGGATCAAGCGCGATCAGTGGACTGATCACGTCCAGCGCATCGCCTCGAACTTCATCAAGCAGGCGAAAGACGAGCAGCTTACCCCCGAAGACATCCGCCGCAACCTCGACCGCTTCGGCACGCCGCTGCCGCTGGCAGAGATGTGTTACGCGATCTACGTCAGCTACCAGCGCGGGCTGAATTATCGCGGCGCGGTCGATTTTCAGGACTTGATCCGCTTGGCGCTGCGGACGCTCCAACTCGACGCCAGCTTCCTCCAGCGTCTGCACGACCGCTGGCGCTACGTCCTCGAAGACGAGGCGCAGGACAGCAGCCAGCTTCAGGAACAAATCCTACGCCTGCTGGTCGGCGAAAACGGCAACTGGGTGCGCGTCGGCGACCCCAATCAGGCGATCTACGAGACCTTCACGACCGCCCGCCCGGAACACCTCTGGAACTTCCTTAACGAACGCGGCGTGCAAAAACGCGAACTGCCCAACTCCGGGCGCTCCGCCGAGCCGATCATCGACCTCGCCAACACACTGATCAAGTGGACTCATGAGCGCCACCCGGACTCGGCGATCCGGCGGCGCGAACCGCTCCAGCCGCCCTACATCGAGCGCACACCACCCGGCGATCCGCAGCCGAACCCGCCCGCCCACCTCGCGCAGATCACGCTGTTCGCGCGGGCGCTCGCCCCCGCTGAAGAAATTCAGGCGGTGGTGCAGTCGCTGGCGAAGTGGCTGCCCGACCATCAGGATCAGACTTGCGCGGTGCTGGTGCCGCGCAACAAACGCGGCTACGAGATCGTGGACGCGCTCAAGACGCTCAAGTTGGATTACGTCGAACTGCTGCAAAGCACGACCTCGACCCGCGAGGCGGCGGGCGCGCTCGGCAATCTGCTGCAATACCTCAGCAAGCCGACCTTAGCCCAGGGCCCCAGCCGGCAACGGAAAGGAGCTCGAACGGGTGCACACACCGGCCGCGTTCGGTGGCGGCCACTGATGGAGGGAAGCAACCGCCGTTCCGGCTCCTCCGGCTTGGAGGCGCGTGTCGACACCTGTCTCGAACAGCTCGCGGTGCTGTCACCGGCCGCGGCGCGAGTCCGGCGAATCGCTGCTCGCCGCGGGCATCGAGCTGCACGCTCCCGCGCTCACCGCACTGGTCGGCCGGCTGCGCGAGGTCGGCGGCGACGACGTCGTCGAGGCGGTCGCCGCCGACCCTCGGGTCGGCGAGGTGCTCGCACTGCACGATCTCCACCCGGCGTCGGTCCGTGCACGCGCCGAGCGGGCGTTGCGCGATGCGCTCGCCGAGCTCGGCGGTGGCGCACCGATCCCCGGCACGCTGGTGAGCGTCGACGGCGGGGTCGCCCGCGTCCGCGTCGCCGATGCCCGCCGGCCGTCCGGATGCGGCGGTCCCACCCGTGCGGAGCAGGTGATCGCCGCGCTCCTGGCCGCGGTGCCCGAGCTCGAACGGGTCGACGTCGTCGCCGCACCCCCGGTGGTCGCCGACGAACCCACCGAGGTGCGCCTGCCGATGCCCAAGGTGCGCGTCGCCACGCGCCGTCGACCCGCCGGTCGTGGGCGAGCGCTGCGAGCTCTGCGGGACGCCGGTCCGCGAGGGCCACGGCCACGGTGTCGACGTCGAGCTCCACCGGTTGATCTGCCTCTGCGACGGGTGTCGCATCGTGCTGGGCGCGAACACCGACACGCACGGTCGCTTCCGGGCGCTTCCCAGCCGGGTGATCGCCGACCCTTCCTTCGCGTCCGCCGACGGCGAGTGGGACGCGCTCGGCATCCCCGTCTCGACCGCGTTCTTCTTCCACGACTCGGTCGCCGACGGGATCGTCGCGTTCTACCCCAGCCCCGCCGGTGCGACCGAGAGCCTGCTCGGCACGGCGGAGTGGCAGGCGCTCGCCGCCACCAGCGCGGTCGCCGACGATCTGGTGCCCGACACCGAGGCGATGCTCGTGCGCCGCACGGTCGACGCCCACGAGAGCTACCTCGTGCCGGTCGACCGTTGCTACGAGCTCGTCGGCCTGCTCCGCACCCACTGGCGCGGCTTCGACGGCGGTCAGGACGCCCACGACGCTGCTCGACGACTTCTTCGCGCGCGTCCGGTCCGAGGCGACCATGCCGGCCCCGGAGGTCTGCGCCGATGCTTGAGCTCGCCTTCTCCTGCCTCGACATGGTGCCGGAGGACCACGCGGTCGGCCCTACCCTCCTGGCCCGGCTCCGCATCGAGGAGCGCAGCGGCGCTGACCTCCAGGCGATCGCGCTCCGCTGCCAGCTCCGGATCGAACCGCAGCGGCGCCGCTACTCGGCGCGGGAGTCGGATCGCCTGCTCGACCTCTTCGGCGACCCGTCGCAGTGGTCGGGCACCGTCCACCCGATGCAGTGGTCGCTGGTGAGCCATCTGGTACCTGCCTTCCGCGGCGACATCGAGACGACGATCGCGGTGCCGTGCACCTACGACATGGACGTGGCATGCGGCAAGTACTTCGCGTCGCTCGACGACGGCGAGGTACCGATCGCGTTCCTCTTCTCCGGCATGGTGTTCGTCGACGGCACGAGCGGCTTCCGCCCCGAACCGGTGCCGTGGCACCACGAAGCCGCGTACCGCCTCCCGGTGCGCGTGTGGCGCGACATGATGGACCGCCACTTCCCCAACCAGGGTTGGCTCCGCCTGCGGCGCGACACGATCGACGCGCTGCGCGCGTACGCGGCCGCCGAGGCGATCGTCGACACCGACCTCGTCGTCGAACGACTCCTCAAGGAGGCCGGATGGCCATCGCGGTGAGCTTCGAAGCCGCCCGGGCGGTGGCCGACGCGGTGCTCTTCGAGGGCTACCTGTTGTACCCGTACCGGGCATCCGCCACCAAGAACCAGCTGCGGTGGCAGTTCGGCATCGTCGCGCCGCCCGGCGCCGACACCGGCGACGGCGACGCGCAGCAGGCCGAGGTCGTCGCCGATGGCGTCGACGACACACGCGGCTCGACGTGTGCGTGCGCTTCCTCCACCTGGAGACCCGGCGCGACGCGTCACCATGGGACGAGGGTCGCGTGGTCGAGCGGACGTGCTCGGGGACGGTCGGGGCGCTGTGCGCGGAAGGCGCCGTCGTGCCGCTCGACGAGCCGGCGGGCGAGCACGAGGTCGACGGCGTCGCCTACGAGCGCGACCCGCTGGCCGCCGAACTGCAACTCGCGGCCGAGCGGCTTCCCGGCCCCTACGGCGCGGTCCGCGTGCGCGTGCGCGTCGCGAACCGGGGTGCGCCGCCACCGCCCTCGATGCCACGCGACGCGGTCATGCGCCGGAGCCTCGTGGGCACGCACGTGCTGCTCGCCCTCGACACCGGTCGGTTCGTCTCGTCGATCGACCCACCCGAGTGGGCCCAGCCCACGGTGGCGGCGTGCGAGCAGGTCGGGTGCTTCCCGGTGCTCGTCGGCGAGCGTGACGACGTCGTCCTCTGCTCGCCGATCATCCTCTACGACCGTCCCCAGATCGCACCCGAGAGCGCAGGGCCGCTGTTCGACGCCACCGAGATCGACGAGATCCTCGTGCTCCGCACGCTGGCGCTCGGTGACGACGAGAAGGACGAAGCTCGGCGCACCGATCCTCGGGCCCGCGAGCTGATCGACCGGGTCGACGGCATGGCCCCCGAGATCTTCGAGCGGGTGCACGGCGCGATCCGCTCGCTGCGACCGACCGACGATCGGGGCGATCCACCGTGTCGATCGGCGGTGCCGTGGTCGGTCCGGGCAGCCGGGTGCGGCTGCGACGGCGTTGGTTGGATCGCAATTTTTGCCACCCGATCAACCGGTAGCGGTCACGCGGGCATTCTGCAAACGTCTCTTAAACATCAATTACATTA